>CAVPLA010000033.1:0-252699 GCA_963705855.1 uncultured Acidobacteriota bacterium | reverse complement strand
AAACGTTAAGACCCTGGTGACCACCGGCGGCGGAACCATGGATAGCATCCTGCAGCTAACCGTCTTTCTGGCTAATATTGACCACTACGATGGCATGAACAGTGTCTTCACAGACGTACTTCCCGAAGGGTGGTCCCGCGCGTACGACTGTTGCGGTTGCCGCTCTTCCCGGCAAGTCTCTGGTGGAAATCAACTCGCACCGCTGCGGTAGTGAAGTAAGGGAACCGGAGACGAGGAGGACCCTGATGGGACTCAACTTGAAATGGACTCGCCGATCATTTGTGGGCAGCCTCGGTGGTTTAACCGCGAGCCTGTTGAATTCCAGGAGGCTGTTCTCCTCTCCGCGTCCGCCTGTACCGCCCGATACAAAGATCACGGGCTTTGGTTCGACCGGAAATGTCTACGAGGAACTCGGGGTCACCACCATCATCAATGGGCAGGGAACTATGACCGTTCTCGGTGGCTCGCTGATGCGGCCGGAAGTGGAAGCCGTGATGGCGCTAGGGGGCCAGCACTTTGTCAGCATCCCCGACCTGGAAGTCGCTGCAGGAAAGCGGATCGCAGAGATGCTGAAACTTCCGCCAAACTATTCCGCCATCGTTACATCTGGCGCGGCCGCGGCCATGCAATCCGGACTCGCCGGCATTCTTACCGGAGACAATCCTAAATTCATCGAACAGATTCCCGATCTAACGGGCATGAAGTCCGAAGTCATTATCCAGAAGTCACATCGCAATCCCTTCGACCACCAGCTCCGCAACACCGGCGCGAAACTGGTGGTCATTGAAACGCGAGATGATTTCCGCAAGGCCATCAATCCCAAAACGGCGATGATGCATTTCTCCAATTTCGCGAATGAGGATGGCAAAATCAAGGTCGATGAGTGGGTGAGATTGGGGAAGGAGAACGGGATTCCCACCTTCATCGACGCCGCTGCCGACACTCCTCTGGTCTCACATCTGTGGGACTATGCCAACATGGGCTACGATCTGATCGCGTTCAGCGGTGGCAAGGCCATGCGCGGTCCGCAGTGCGCCGGACTGTTGCTTGGGCGCAAGGATCTGGTCGCTTACGCGCTGCAACAACAGCCCTCACGAAGACACGATTGGGCGCAGCCAGAAAGTGGGCAAGGAAGAAATCGTTGGTATGGTCAAGGCGCTTGAATGCTATCTGAACGAAGACCACGAAGCGTTAAACAAGGAATGGCAGCGCCGGCTGAAATTCATTTCCAGCAAACTCATCAGTCTTCCTTCGGTAACGACTGCGTACTTCGTTCCCGATGTGGCTAACCACGTTCCGCACATGGAAATAAAGTGGGATCCGCAGCGGATAAAAATTACTCCACCCCGAGGCCGGCGCGGCGTTGCGAAAGGGAAGTCCTTCGGTGGCAGTTTCCACAGGGGAGAGAACTGGCGCGCTTTCGCTGAATTCCTTCATGCTTCAGCCGGGAGAAGAAAATATCCTGGCGGAAAAGCTTTATGAAGTGCCGAAAGCCCACTCTGCATGACCTGTGGCGAGCTAGATTCCGACGCGCGGTGCCGCGATGTCTGAGCAGGCACGGCGCGGTCACGTCCGTTGGTATCTTGTTTTCTGGCTTTTCGTACTTAGTGCTGTTTCGTTTCTGGACCCTGGTTAATATTTCGGTCGCAGGCAGCTCCATCGCCGCGGAATATCATCTCAGTCAGATTCAATTGGGCTGGGTGTTCAGCTCTTTTCTTTGGGGCTATGCGCTGTTTCAGACGCTGGGTGGCTGGCTCGCAGACCGCCTTGGGCCGCGCCGCGTCCTCACTGCTGGCGTCGTTTGGTGGGGCATCTTCACAGCACTTACGGCCGCTGTTTCCCCAGCCATGGCCGGAGCCGTTTTTCTTTTTGTGCTGGTGCGTTTCTTGTTGGGCGCGGGAGAGGCCATCATCTTTCCCGCCTCCAATCAATTTATTTCCCGGTGGATTCCCACGCAGGAGCGGGGCATTGCCAATGGCGTGATCTTCGCTGGCGTGGGCGCTGGCGCAGGGTCGGGCTCCGGCCATCGTTACGTACATCATGGTTCACTACGGCTGGCGCTGGTCTTTCTGGCTGAGCGCGCTCATCGGCTTGCTCGTGGGGCTGGTCTGGTTCCTCGCTGCGCGCGACACACCCGAAACTCACCCAAGCGTTCGCCCTCCCGAACTGCTACACACTCAAATGGGCCGTGGCGCGGGAGGAGGGCGGCGATGCCTGCGCGATGCCCGCCTTCTTCCTTGGAGCGATATTCTCACGAGCCAGGAGTTTGGCTTGCTACGCTGCGTTATCTTTGTTTCGGATATGTCGCGTGGATTTTCTTTAGCTGGTTTTATATCTACCTCGCCAAGGTTCGCGGCCTCGATCTGAAAGCCAGCGCGTTCTACATACGTTTCCTCCGCTGGCTATGGTGGCGTGCAGCCTGCTGGGCGGCGTGATCAACGATAAACTGACCAAGTCCCGCGGCAAGCGCGCGGGACGTTGCGGCATTGCCGTATTTGCTCTTGCGCTCGCTGCCGCTCTGCTGGTCATCGGTTCACAAGCGGCCAGCGCGCGTCCGCCAGCCTCGTCCTGGCTGGTGGCGCCGGGCTCTCTACCTCGCACAGAGCAGCTACTGGTCCGTGACCGCCGATATCTCGGGTCCCAGAGCTGGTTCCGCTTCCGGGTTCATGAATATGGGCGCGCAACTGGGAGGCGGCCTGACGGCTTTGCTTACGCCCGTCATCGCCCAGCATTTTGGCTGGACGTATCCCTTCCTGATCGCTGCGACCCTGAGCGCTCTGGGTGCTGTTGCGTGGCTTCCCGTCGATCCGTCGCAGCGTTGGTGCGCTTTGGACAAAGTCGGACTAAACCGAGGGCTCATTTATGATTCTTTGTTGTTCCTGATGCCGCCACGTACTGAAAATCTCGAATCACAATCTCCTGGTCGCTTGCTGGCGTAGTCTTGAAGCACCAGAAATTCATACCCAGGGGCAACGGAAACTGTGGGATTCGCGCAGTGTAGTCGGATGGCGAGAAGGTTAGCGTCTGCAGAACATTAGCAGTGCTTCCGAGAGGCTGCAGGCCGCTCATAATCGTTGCAACAATTCGCGTCGAACTCCATTCGATGCGAGCCGTCGTTAGCGTTCCTCCACTCAAGCTAATAGTGAAGTTGCTTCCTTTGGACCCAGGCGCTTATTTCCAGTAGCCGGATAAAAGTGAAATCCGCGTTGCACCCGTTACACGTGTTGTTCCATTTCGAAAACTCGATATCAATCTCGTTTTCGGCGTCCACCCCAATGCCAGCTTTCGGACCATAGGGGAAAAGCCCAAGGACCGTGGATTTGTCCATGTTGTCTGGGTGACCTTCGACCTGCCATTGATAGGTTCCGAAGCCGATCTTATCCGTAGAAAACAATTCCGAAGCCGTGTAGGTTCCTCCACGGTTGATGATTCTCAGATGCAGATATCCATTCTGATCGACGAAAACATTGGCGGGATCACCCTTGGCCACGCCAGCCATGCCGCCCGTCGTAACGTTCCATGTGCGCCCCTTCCAGTTGAGGACGTCACCGGCAGCCCCGTTCGTGGCCGAGGACGCTGTCCCGCAGCCGGTTTCGGCCGCAATTACCAACAGGCAAAGCGCCGAAGTCAAACAGCCAGTCAATCTGGACGGCATATCCCGTGTCACGGTGTGACCCCAAAAATCCATACTCTTTCGCTTCGTGTGCAGGACTCGCGCGAAGCATACTAAAGCTGAATTTCCGTACAATTTCCTGTGGGTGGTGCCAACGCGCGCCGGTTGGCCGAGCTGCTGCGGCTTGGTCATCTCAACCCTGTCTATCACGGTGAACACGGCCCACAAAGCCTGAAGGAACTGGTGCACCGTTATCTCACACAATTGACGCGACTGCCAATGAGTTTACCCAAATGGAGGGCGTCAGGGATGATTTGCGGACTTGGTTCGATAGCGGTGAGTTTTCGGACCTTTTCAGTAAATTTACAGGAAGGGGGTATAGCGCCTCAAGCTGGTGACCTTGTCGGCCCGCCGAAACTGGGTTGAGAGGCTATACGCAAAGCAAGGTTAGTCATCTGCTCAGATTCTGGTGTTTTGGTGCGCTAAGGCTCGCAGGATAGCGTCCAGAACTTGATCTAGACATTTGCCGACGTCTTCTGCGAGGAAGCGGAGGACCCGATAGCCATTCTCCTGCAGCAAAGCATCCTTGCGACGATCTCGCCGGTAGGCTTCAGGGTCGCCCAGGTGCTGCCTGCCGTCAAGTTCGACGGCAATGTGCGACGGCTCGCAAAGCAGGTCGACTTCCATGCGGCCCCAGCCATCGAACGGAATCGGCAGCTGTGCATTCAAGCGAAACCTCCCGGCCGTCTCGGCTAATGTTTCCAATCGGCGATAGAGAAATGCCTCGGTTGCACTTCGCGCTCGATCGGAACTATCGGCAGCGGAGGGCGGGATTACGGCAGCATGGACAAATAGTTTCGCCAAAGGGGAATCTACGCCATCTCGCACCAAGCGGCGCACGCTGGCGGCATATTGGCTTTTCCAGTCGGGATCGACGGGGAGTGGCACATCTGCCGGCCAGCCCGGCACCGCGCTTCCTGGAAGTTGAATCGTGTAGCCGATACCTTCATAGTGGTGACAGCGGCGGTCGAACATTCGCGCCAGCATCGGTACATTGAGATCCGCGTAGTCGTAGACGCGCACCTCCCGCTTGTTGTGAAAGAGGCGATGCAACCGACCAACGTACTGCGTGATCGTCCCTTGCCACGAGACGGGCAGCGTCAGGAATAAGGTGTCGAGTCGGGCGTCATCAAAGCCTTCCCCCACAAACCGGCCAGTTGCCAAGATCAGCCGAGCCTCCTCACCAGGAATCGCAGCCAAGCGAGCTTGAATGGCGTCAAGCTCCTTTTTGCGCATCCCTCCTCTGAGCACAATCAGGTGCGGCACCTCAGAGGTCAATTGCTTCGTCAGAGAGTCGAGATGCTCATTCCGTTCGGTCAACACCAGCGGCGACCGTCCCTCTCGAAGAGCATGGATGACGTCCTGACAGATGAGTCGATTGCGCTCCTTATCGGCAATTAGTTCTTCATAGAGTTTGTGGAATTGTACCCGCACATCAGGATCCGCTGGTCGTAGCGGACGAAAACCAGTCGGACGAACCACTACCTTATGCTCAAAGGGATGCGTTGCAACACCCTGCCGGACACTGCCCCGGTAGCGTATGGGACCACACTCCATGAAGATGATCGGATGCTGGCCATTCTTCCGGGTGACGGTCGCAGATAGGCCCGTCACAAACTTCGCCTTAGCCTGGCGGGCAACCTGCTCAAAGCTTTGGGCAGAGAGATGGTGGCACTCATCCACAATCAGGTGGCCATAATTGCTCACGAGATCGTCGACGAGACCGTTTCGTACCATGCTTTGTATCACGGCTACATCAAGCAAGCCGGTTGCCTTTGTGCGGCCGCCACCGATCCGGCCAATAGTGCGCGCTGACATTCCGAGGAAGGTGGAAAGGCGCTCGATCCATTGAAGTTGCAACTGCCGCCGATGTACCAATACGAGTGTATTCACTCCCCGTTGCGCAATCAGCCACGCGGCGACCACGGTCTTTCCGAACGCGGTGGTGGCTGCCAACACTCCCGTATCATGGGCGAGCATGGCATGCCCGGCAACGGTTTGCTCGGGGCGCAGCTCACCTTGAAATGTCGCTTTCAGTGGCAGGCCGGGGTTGCGCTCGTCCCGGACCATCGCCTTGATGTTCAGATCCGACAACGCTTGACGGACTTCATCCAGGCAACCGCGCGGCAGTCCTACGTACTTGGGGTGATCCTCGGCACAGGCAATAATCCGAGGCTTGTCGTAAGTCGGAAGCCGCATGGCCTGCAATTTGTAAAACTCGGGATTCTGGAACGCCGCCAACCGGATCAGCCGGTTGCGGAGGGCAGGCGGCAAGGCATCTTTAGGAATGTATATTTGATTGCCGAGGATGAGTTCCAAGCTCTCCGGTAATGGGCCAGCGATTGAAACTTTTGTCCGACTCCGTGATAGCGGTCTCTTCCAAGGTGTATCTTCATCTTCTTCACTCTCAGGGGCCAAACGTACGCCAATTATCTGGCCCTTTACGTCAGCACGCCGGACTATTTCCTCAACTCCTTGCCGGCTGATTCTGCGGATCGAGGACAAAAACTCCCATTGGTCGGTATGGGGAGCGAATCGCTCGTCCAGGAAAACGCTATTACCTAATTCTCGGAACCGCCGCTGAAGAGGCAACGCGATCAGGTTGCCGAAGCCGCCCACCGGTAGTGTGTCTTGATTTGGAAAGAGCCGATCGTACGAATCCAGACCGACTTCGGGGCGGCGTTCCATGGTTTTCGTGAGTATGTGTGTGCCCAGCTTGCGCGCCAATGTGGCGGGAACGGCTTCATTGAAAAAGAACCAAACGTGCGCGCCGTTGCCCGACCGGGACCGCTCCAGGGCAGCGGGCACGTTCATTTGTTGACATGTTTCCAAGAATGCGCTCGCATCTTGCTGCCACGTTGCTTTGTCAAAATCGGCGGCCAGCAAGAAACAGGTCTCATCCCGAAGCATCGGATAGACGCCCATCACGAATTCCCGACCCTTGTCGTCGTGACCGCAGAGATGCCAACGAATTATTTCGTCGGTTATGCGAAGAAAACGTTGGTGCGGACATTCGGAGCACTTGATTCTCGGTTTCTCGCAAATTCCCCGGACCCACTCATTGCCGCAAGCTGGCGAATAGCCAGCTCTGCCTGTCTTACGGCTTTCGAAGCGTTGCGGATAAACATCCTCTCGTCCATGAAACAGCGAGCGGAAGAGAGCAATTTTGGCCTGGGCGGGTGAACGCTGATTCACGCCACCTTGCTCGAAAATAGGCAAACTGACAGGTGTAGCCACGACCGTATTCTACACTTTGCATCCCGGCAACGCCGCAAGCATCCTCGAGCAGGCCCAGGGGACTAGCTCGACCAGATCGTGATTGTTTCGACCTTCTTCACTGGCTCCGATCGGAGGACGAGGGGTTCCGGCAGAATCCTGCCGCGGTCGAGTCTCTTCTCTGCCCATTTCTGGCCCACGGTCGGCCTTCACAGCCTCATTGTCGACCAAGGCCCAGTATGAAACTCAGAGAACCGTATGGGCTCTTCGCAGTCTTGCGGCAGTCCGCGTTTGCGAAGGCCGGTTACACGCTGCAGAATCCATGCGGCGCTTCTCGAAACGCAACCGCCTTGCCATATCCCACGCATCTAGATATTAGGCTATTAAATTAGTCCCGAACGGCTGACCCCTCTTCTTGAATAAGGCGCGAAAGGACGATTTCCTAAGTCAGACGTACATCAAATAGTGACAGCCAATACTGAAGGGATTGCAGGGTAAAACCGCAAAGAATGAGCCCAATGCCGAATACCCCTAGTCGTCGCTCCGGGAGATTGTCGGCGTAATATTCGATGTAAGGATTCACCGTAATTCCCACGCCGGTGACAATGCCTGTCACCAGGCCCACGCGAATTGCAAATAGCCAGGCGTGGTCCACGTGATGGATGAACGCGCTACAGGTTAACGCTGTGGCTGTGTAGCCGACGGTACGCAGCACCGTTCCCCAAAACTGACGACGCGTAAGCCGTGGACGCCGAGACGCCGCATATTCGGCCGCAGGACGCATTCCGCGAGAGTAGGCAAGGATTTGGCCGCTGATGACCAGAATGGCAAACGCAATGGCGAATCCGAAGCCCACCATCGGATACAGTCCGGCTCCAAAAGCAAACCCTCGAACAGCGGCAAACAGTCCTTCCCAAGGCAATGAGTAATGATCCAGCCCACGAGATGCCCGGCTGAATTCAATCGACAAGGTAATACCGCTGGCCAAACCGGAAGCCAGCCCAAAGAAGAGACCCAGGCCAAGTCCATAGCCGATGCCGAAGACAACGGCGTACGTCACGGCACGGGTAAGCAGGCGCAACGGACCGTGTTGTCCACCCAACAGGTCGTAGGCCAGATAGAGACTACCCAGCACATCAAGACAGGTACCCGTAATACTGACGACCGCGACGGTGTGGTGGTCCAAGCAATGATTGTAGACCTAAAATCTCGGCGACCAACACTTGATGTACGGTAACGGCAGCGTTAATCGGGCAGTGCGCCACAGGAACGGTGAGAAGGCACAAATTCTGCCCGTGCCGGTCGTCACATCATTTTGAGGGCATTATGTTAGCGGGCGAGCCGCATCGCGGCCGCTTAACTTCTTAGCTAAAGGTAGGGAGGCTTGTTCAGCCATGCATAGGCCTCTACGCTGATCCGCAAGCAGGTGAGCGAGGCGGAAAGTCAACCTCGTAGCGCTGATTCATTCCTCCTTCGGCGGTTCCCACAATTCAATTCGGTTTCCATCGGGATCCATGATCCACGCAAACCGTCCGTAATCGGCGTTCTCGCGATGCGGATCAATCTCAACTCCCGCCTTCTTCAACTCCTCCAGCAACCCGTCCAGATCATCCACACGATAGTTCACCATGAAGCTGGCTTTGCTCGCCCCAAAATACTTCGTGCTTCGCGGAAAGATTGACCAAGCCGTCGCCCCCTTTGCACCCGGCTCACTTCCGTCCGGCGCCTGCAACTCGCGCCACTCAAATGTAGCGCCCTGTCCGTGCGGCTCGCGCTTAATGCCCAGATGCTTCTCATACCAGTCATACAAATGCGCTGGGCTCTCAGACTGAAAAAAGATTCCGCCAATGCCTGTCACGCGTTTCATGAGTGAGTCTCCCCGCCAACTGTTTTTGTCAACATCCATCGCGGAAAAGAGCCTCGCATAGATTCCGACTTTAGCCAAGTGTCTTGAGCGCAGTGTCTTGAGCGAAGTCCAGAGTTCGTTAGAGTTCGTCGAACTATGACGTTGGCACTCTACCCTCTCTTGCTAATGTAAATCCCGAGTCGGGTTACCGGACAAGTGCCGCTCAGCGATTTTTTGTCCGGTAACTACTGCGGGCTCAATGGGCCAATTGGCTGGTGGAAGCACTGTTTTCGCCAGCTATGTTGGCGCGAATTCCTCGAATCCAACAAAGCCGACCTCAAATTGATGCTCAAGGAAAAGTAGGCTCACTACACGAGGAATTCCGGAAGTGGTATCCTTATTTCGTTCTCAGAAGTGAGGCCCAGTATGCAGCGCACGGGCGCCATGGAATCCGCGGCGAACGTTCTTGGAAAAGCTTTTCTCGCTGTGCTTCTCCTCTGCCTGGCCAACTCTGGTTGCAACTCCTGCTATTCCGGCTTCTGGAACGGGAATGGAAGCGGCGTCGCGGTCAGCAACACGTCCTGCCCTTTCACCAAAGCCACTGGTGCCGTTTTCGCACAGATGAGTACGGCTTCCGCGCTTCCGGCAGCCTCCGCAGCTTTTCCATCGGCGCTCGTATCACCGCACGACGTACATCACATTTTTGTCACGCTCCGCGGCATTGAGGCTCATACAAGCATGATGGCGGACGAGGATTCTTCTGGCTGGGAGGAACTCGCTCCTGACTTGGCGGCGCATCCGCTGCAGTTGGACCTTTTGGCGGTGAACGGCGATTCTCGATCGCTGGGTTTACCTGCCAGGGCAAATGTCCCAGCCACGGTTCCCGCAGGTGAATACCGTCAGCTGCGACTCCGGCTCATGCCTCTCCATCTATCCACGGATGACGTCATCCCTGAAAGCAACGACTGTGGCAATTTTGGCTGGAACTGCATCGTCTTCGCCGATCGCTCTGTGCGGCCTTTGGAATTCGACAGTGCTGTGGCGGAATTTCACATCACTCAGGAACGCGGCGCTGACAGCGTTTTCCGTGTTCTTCCAGAACAGGTCATCCATCTTTCTATCGAATTCAGTGCCGCTTCGTCCGTCTTCTTCGCATCAAACGCTGCGGTCCGCCTCGTCCCCGTCTTCAGTGTCGTTTCTCGCACTGCATCGCCGGCCGACAGCACGCAATAGACATGCGAGATCGTTCCTGCACAGCAGAGTGTCGGGTCAAGTCCCGGTAAGCCCCGACTGCGTCTTCGACGCGTCGCTAGCCTAGTGCCAGGAACTTGTCTAAGGACGATTTCTTCATTTTGACCGTTCCGTTTGGGCATAACATCCCCCGTGGCTTGGTGAGAGCCAGAAAGAAGTAGGATGTTATGTCGGAAATGTCCGAAGTATCCGGTGGCCTCAGTGATCGGATTTCTGAAAGGGAAGAGCGCCATAGCGATGGCCCGCTTGTGTGGCGAAGAGCGGAATTTCACGGGCGAGCACTTCTGGGCCCGTGGATACGCAGTGTCCACAGTGGGCTTTGAGTTGGAGCAAGTGCGCAAATACATCCGCGAACAAGAGTCCGCGGATGGTAACCGCGGCAGCTTCTAAACTCATCCACGAAGGCGCGCCCTAGCGCGACGCCTCAACCAACGGGACAACCGCCTTTGAGGCGGCCCCACTCACCAAGCCACCCGCTCCGCGGGGGGTGTCTGACTTCAGCCGCCCTGGGCGGTACTCAGTGCTATGACCCTACTCGTAGAATTTGGAAGGCTCCCAATGGTGATTATTGATTGCTGTCTTGTAGTGATACGGTTCCGTCGACTGAATAAAACGCCATTACTTGGAGTGGGGCGCCTGTTCCGCCGATAAATGAGCTGGCGGGATAGATCGAACCGAAAACCGCCGTAAAGTGTCCGCTCCCGCTCGCATCCCGGAATCGGCCGGTTCCCCCTGTCAAAGTAAGCGTGCCAGAGCCGGTGTTGAAATTATTAGCATTTGGAGCGCACTCAGTTCCATCGTAGATGGCGTTCAAGGTGTCTCCATTCGGAGCCGTCAATATGAGACAACCGTGCATGGGTCCTGGCACGTCTATCGTCTTCTGGAGCGAAAGGGACAAGGCACCGAGCGAGGAGTAACCGGCGCCGTGAGCCTCCACGGCAAGACCGAGGGGCATTCCTCCGCAATAAGCCACTTCACCAATGTTGGGTGTTACCGAGGCCGCTGCGGTGAAAGTTCCCTTGAAGGGCACTCCCTCATCGGCGCGGGCTCCTTGGGCGCCAAAACAATAGTCATAACCGCCAGTACCGACAGGCCCAGCGAAATTAACAGTAGGTTTCTTCTCGAACCTAAGTTTCGCAACATTTTTCACGCTCCTTACATCCCGGCATATTGAACGAAGCGGAAATCGGTAGTAGGCTTCGCGAAGCACCCGGCCTTCCGCCCGTTTCTTCGCGTATAACGTAGCCCGCGGCCGTACCGGAAGTCCTCTGGGCGAGCTCACAAATTCTCAAGAGTTCACAGAGATTTGGGAGAGATCCATGAGCGACGAAACAGGCCGGCGAGCTGCCTCAGGAGGTCTCCGCGATTCGCCGTCCGTTGCTAGCACCGCAAGCCATGAGACACCGCGGCTCTACGAATTCGGTCCCTTCCGTTTGGACCCGGCCGAGCGCAAGTTGCTGCGTGGCAACGAGGTAGTGGCGGTCACCCCAAAAGCGTTCGACACCCTGCATCTGCTAGTCCGAAATGGCGGACGCGTTCTGGAGAAGGACGAACTGATCAGGGTCCTTTGGCCCGACACCTTCGTCGAAGAGGGCAGCCTATCCAACCACATCTTTTTGTTGCGAAAGGCCTTGGGTGAGGACACGGCGTTCATTGAAACGGTTCCCCGGCGAGGCTACCGCTTCGTCGGTGCGGTGCGGCAGTCCCCGCATGACGCGGCGGCGAACTTGGAAAGACCGTCAGACCAGGGCGCCCTTGGTATCGCTTCCCTTCGTGCGGGGCCGCCGCCACCGTCGCTCAATCGGGTGGTCGGCTTTGGAATCGCTGCGGTTGCCCTGCTGGTGTCACTGGCAGCCGCGGGGTGGTTCAAAGAACGCTACTACGGCCACTCGCTCAGATCCAAGGCAGGTCAGCCGTCTGTAAACCCTGCCGTCACCAATCTTGGTGAGAAATACAGCCCGAGTCTTTCGCCTGACGGCCAGCAGCTAGCCTTCGCGTGCAACGGCGGAACTGGTCCGGACTTCAGCATATATGTGAAGCTCATCGGAACTGAGGAATTGCTACGACTGACGAAGCAGGCATCCATCGACTTCAATCCAGCTTGGTCACCTGACGGCCACTACATCGCATTCTGTCGCATTCGAAAAGGTGAAACAGGCATTTACATCATCCCCGCAATCGGTGGCGCTGAGCGTAGAGTGCGCGAGGCTCATTGGGAGGAACAAGACTTCGACGATGTCTTGTGGCTGGGAGGCCGCCTCTCGTGGTCGCCCGATGGGAAGTTGCTCGCGTTTTCTGACCGTGCATCGAGTAACGAACGTTCTTCAATTCTTCTGCTGACGCTCGATTCACTGGAGGTTCGCAGGCTGACTTCGCCGTCGCGTGCGGGTGGTGATTACAATCCCGCATTCTCCCCCGATGGTCGAACCTTGGCCTTAACAGAGGATTGTCAATCTACACGGTGCCGGTTTCGGGAGGCGAGGAACAATACCTTAGTTCGGGTGCTCAATACGGCTGGGGTCTAGCCTGGACCCCTGACGGTCGAGACATTGTTTTCGCCAAGGCTGGCTGGCTCGCAAACGCCGGCTGGCTTTGGAGGATATCCGCTCGTGGGGGTGAGCCAGAACGGTTGCAGTTCGGTCAGGAGGGAGTCGAGCTTTCGATACGAGGGAATCGATTAGTGTATGCGCGCCAGGAGTTGAATCTCAACATCTGGAGGAGGAAACTAGATTCATTACTTTCGGCCGGTCCTCCCGACAGGTTCATATCTTCCACGCGAATAGAAAGTGGTCCTCAGTTCTCGCCTGACGGAAGTAAGATTGCCTTCGAATCTACCCGCAGCGGGGCTTATGAAATCTGGATTTGCCGGAGCGACGGCAGTAACCTCATTCAGCTAACCCACTATGACTCGGTGACTGGAACTCCGCGTTGGTCACCCAACGGACAACAGATTGTTTTCGATTCCCGCGTTTCCGGCAATACGCACATTTTTGTCGTCGATTCTCAAGGCTGTTCGCCTCGTAGGCTCGCCAGTGCTCCCTCGAGCGAAGAAGTGCCAAGTTGGTCCCGAGACGGGCGTTGGATATATTTCGCTTCAGATCGCGGTGGCGGTTGGGAAGTATGGAAAATGCCTTCGACAGGTGGGTCCGCCGTGCAGGTGACACGTCGCGGCGGATTTGCTGCGTTCGAATCACCTGATGGAAAGATTTTGTATTACGCAAAAGGCCTGACCGTTCCTGGATTATGGCGCATGCCCACTGACGGCGGCGAAGAGACCGAGCTTATAAGCTCTCTGGAGGCAGGTTACTGGGGATATTGGGCAGTGGTCGAGAACGGCATCTATTACGCGGATACGACAGCGAAACCTGGGATCAATTTCTTCGACGTTGCTACCCATCGCACTACGCGAGTGTTCGATCTGGAGAACCGCCCAGCCAGGGAAGCGCCGGGATTGGCAGTCTCTTCGGACAAAAAAACAATCCTTTACACACAGGTGGATGCGTTAAAGAGCGACATCATTCTTGTCGAAAACTTTCGATAAACCGAACCGGTCTGGCTTCCGCGGGGGGCGTGGGACACGCAAGCCCTTTCCCCAGGTCGCCTCTCCACATCGGCCTGACTGTGGACCCGCAAATCCCATCGGTGACGAATGCCATTGAAATCAGCGACATGCGGAAGGGAACTGGAGGCTGGGTAAAGAAGGCGACCGGGAAGTAACGCAATGTGACGTTTGACGGGAAACCGCTGGATGGAGTTTTCGTTATGCACCGTCAGGCCGAACTCTTTCGAGCCGAAATCCGCGGTGTAATTGATTCCGGAGCGGAAATCGAAGAGGTGCTCTGGGTCGAGCCTCTCATACGGACCACCTGCCCCTCGCTCCGCTAACCCGAGACCACGTTCTTTCACTTGTCCTTGCCCGCCGTTCGTCACAGGCATTGCAATTCACGGGCATGGAGCAACCAACTTAACAGGGATAGCCGCGGTCGCCGGCTAGTCGCAAGGGTGGGTCGAGAAACGGCCTATCATTCCTGACCATCTGCGATTACAATGTCGCCACTTATAAGGAAGTAGTCGTCGGAACCCGTCGGATCCTCCGGAGTGCGCTTTCAACAAAGTTCTAAGCGGAGGGTTGGCCATGGCGACAGAGAAAATCGCGGGGTTTTTCAGCTATAGCCGCGCCGATTCCGATTTTGTCGTCCGGCTTGCTGCGGACCTCAAAGCCGCTGGCGCCAATGTTTGGCTGGACCAGTTGGACATCGTTCCGGGGCAGCGCTGGGACCGGGCCATCGAAGATGCGTTGAAGAGCTGCCCGCGCTTGATGGTGATTCTCTCTCCCACCTCTGTCCAATCCACGAATGTGATGGACGAAGTCTCCTTCGCGCTGGAGGAGCAGAAAACGGTTATCCCGATTGTCTATAAAGGGTGCGAGATTCCGTTTCGCTTGCGACGCCTCCAGTATGTGGATTTCCAACACGATTATGGCCACGCACTCACGGAACTTCTTAAGGTTCTGCATCCGGAACGAGAAGCCGAGCAGCGCATCCCACCGCGTTTGCCCGTCCGTGAGCACGTCTCCTCCATTTTCCCAGATAGCAAAGCCCGCCAAGCGGACGTTCAAGCGGCGCGTCGGGATGTGCGCGCACAAATCATGGCGCCGGAGGCGAAACCTGCTTCCGTTTCGAAATTTCCGATGGCCGCAAGAATCGCGGCCGGCATGTTCGCACTAGTGGTTTTAGGTTTTCTCTTGTTTTGGAAATTCCGACCAACCGCCTCGACTCAGCAATCCGAGGGAACCCAGAAAAGCCAGCCCCAAGCACAACCGGTCGTTATACCGCCCGCTACCCAGCAACAACCTGCAGAAGCGCAGAAAACCATAGTTGAGGTCCAAGCGGCCAATACTTCACCGGTCGAGCCGACGAAACCAAAGATCCCGAAGAGTGACGCTAAGGTCGTGCCCAAAAACAATCCGGCAGACGCGTTTGAGCAGGCCAAGTTGGCGCTCCGGGCCGGTCAGTTCGATAAGGCAGTGCAAGGGTTCCAGCTCGCGGCCGCGGGTGGCGACGCACGGGCGATGAACAACCTCGCAGATTTGTACATGGACGGCCGGGGAGTGGCAAAGGACTATCGGCAGGCGCTGGCGTGGTATCAAAAAGGAGCCGACGCGGGCAACGGCGCGGCGATGGCTAACCTGGGACATCTCTACGAGCAGGGCTTGGGTGTAGCGAAAGACTACCAACTCGCGCGCCAATGGTATAAGAAAGGAGCTAACGCCGGCAATGGACACGCCATGGACGGGATGGGAGTTCTCTACCACAACGGCGAGGGTGTAGCGAGAGACTACCAGGTCGCGCGGCAATGGTACGAGAAGGCAATCGCCGCGGGCGATGTTCACGCCATGAGCAACCTAGCCGTGCTGTATGCGGATGGTCTGGGCGTGGCGAAGGACTATGACCAGGCACGACAGCTGAACGAAAAGGCGGCAGCGGCTGGAGATGTACGCGCGTTTGATAACTTAGGGATCCTTTACACTAACGGCTTCGGAGTGCCAAAAGACTACCAGCAGGCGCGGCAGTGGTTCGACAAAGGTGCAGCCGCAGGCGGAGCACACGCGATGACCCATCTGGGAAACTTGTATCAGAAAGGCCTCGGTGTACCGCAAGACTACCAGCAAGCGCGGCAGTGGTATGAAAAAGGGGCTGCGGCCGGAAATGCACAAGCCATGACGCACCTGGGAGAGATGTATGAGGTGGGTCTCGGTGTGTCCAAGAATCTCCAACTCGCGCGGCAGTGGTACGAGAAAGGGGCCGCTGCCGGTGATGATTTAGCGAGGAAAAAACTGCAGGGCGGGCAGAAAAAGCCTTGACCTCTCCCTCGGATTACAACTGGCTCTTATTGAGTTCCTGACAAGCTTGAAATAACACGACACGACGAGGTACCCTCGGCGCAATCCACCTGATTAACGCGCAATCCAAGACGCCAGGGGAAGTACCGATGAAAAAAAAGCTCCATACGTGGTTGGCTGGTGCGCTCTCGGCCTTTCCCACCGCCTTCAGTCCCTACTGGCACATGCTGCCGCTGGGGCGGATGAAGATGTTCCTGGCAGGGTACTTCTTCGTCGGCGCCGCCGGCGGTTTCGCGTTCGATCTATTGCAGCTCAATGCTTCGCGCGTCGGCGGAGGTTTCTTTTGGCCCGTCTTAGTGGGCACGGGAGCGGCAGCGCTTAGGGCCGCCGGAATCAAAAGATTTCGTCTTATCCCGCCCCTGTTTCTGCTGGTTGTCTTGACGGCCTGGCTGGGCTACTGGGCCTCGCACGTTTCGCTGCCTCTCCCGGTCCCCGTCGCTGTACATCGGCGCGTGCTATTCGATGCGATCGGGATCTTGGTTGGTATCGGTTTCGGGGTTCGATTTCTGCTGTTCTTCGCTGGTACGGAGGGCGTGGCCAGCGTGCGTATGCAAACAGAGCTTTCTTTGGCCCACGGCATTCAGGCGACACTGGTTCCGACCATCTCGTTCCAGAACGCGAGCTTCGAGCTGTACGGCAAATCGATCCCTAGCACAGAAATGGGCGGCGACCTGATCGACGTCATCGAGAGCGACGGTGGCTTGGTGGCCTACATCGGAAGCTCTACCACATGGGTTCCGAAGCAAGGTGGCACGATCCACTCTTGCCGACGCAAACGCATCACGCGACTGGCGGATCTACGCCGACTTTGCGCAAGTCTTGATCGCTATCGCACGCCCGCTCTATGCGCGCGATCCGATCGATGTCGATCTGGACCAGAGTCTGTATGCTTTGGACTCTACTACTATCGATCTTTGCCTCTCGCTCTTTCCTTGGGCTAAATTTCGGCAACACAAAGCGGCGGTGAAGATGCACACGCTGCTGGATCTGCATGGCAATATCCCCACGTTTATCCACATCACTGACGGCAAAGTGCATGACGTGAACATTCTGGATGAGTTCTTTCCCGAGGCCGGTGCGTTCTATGTGATGGACCGCGGCTACATCGATTTTAAACGTCTATTCGTGTTCACACTCTGCTCGGCATTCTTCGTCGTACGCACCAAAGAGAATGTCTTGCTGCAGCGGCGCTACTCCCATCCGTACGCCGATATCTCCGGCCACGGCCTGCCAGCCGGCCAGCTCATGGGGATGTTGAAGACTGCCATGCGACTCGCCGTGCAGTTCCGCCAAATGCCGGTAGCAGCGCTCGAAAGTGTGGACCACGTGCTGCCAGATCTCAAAGAACGTGAGATGTATGCCACCTTGGCGCTGCTCCGCTTCGATGGCTCCAGGGAAGCCGAATACGCATTGGCTGGACATCTGCCGATCCTCCACTATCGGCACGGCAGCAGGGACACGGCCCGGCTCTCCATGGAGCAGCTTCCCTTGGGACTCATCCCCGGCGGTTCCTATGCTAGTAAGCGCGTCATCTATTCGCCGCGCGATCTCTTCTTGATGGTTACCGACGGCATAACGGAAGTAGCCAATGCCAGAGATGAAGAATTTGGCCTGACGCGACTGCAAGAGCTGCTGACGCGACACGCTGCCAGAGCCTTGCCGGAGATTTGGGATCTCATCATGCAAGAGGTGCGACAATATGGCCTGCCGCAGGATGACCAAAGTCTGCTCCTGCTGCGCGTGGTGGACCCGGCGCCCCCTCTCGCGACCTGAATTCCAAAGGGGCGCAGGAAACCCGAAACCCCAGTTGGACGCGCAATGAGCGACCCATAATGAGCCCCGGGTTTACATTGAGCTACGCACGCCATTCGAGCAAGTTGTTCTGCGATCCTCAGAGAATCAAACCATCGGTTACAGTACGCAGCAAGCTCAAACCGATTACGATGCACAACCCGGCTTAATCGCGGTACGAGTGTTTCTCTATGTTAGCGGTGGTGGGCTAGGCCGAGCTGACCTTTATTCCGACAGCAAGGGGCGATTTCTTGACCGCCGAGAAAACTTTTGGCGCGAATTCCGAATCCGCGTCACTCAAGAACACGTAACCGAACCCAACAAACTCGAAGGAAAGCCTATCTACAGTCGCCGAGGAAAAGGTTTGAGCGGCGCCGAGGTGTGGCTCGAATTCGACGCTTCGCAGTTTGCGTCGGGCATGGCAAGGGTGGAGGCCACCGCACCTGACCAGCAGTCCGTCGTGGCGGAATTTAATCTCGATAAACTGAAATAGCTAAACACTGCTTTCGCAACACATTCGTAGGCAAGTTTGGTCGAATTGTGCCTAACGCCCATCTGGTAAAGCGCTAGCGTTTGCCAGGCACATGCCAATGTCCATTCTTTTTGTTTAATTTCAGTCCGCGTATATCGGTAGGCTTATACTGTTTTGCCGAGGTCAGAAACGCTGGGAGAGAGGCGATGCGATGAGGACAAAGATGTCCCCGATTGGCGCAGTCTCTGCGCTGTCTTTAGCCAAACTTATTGGGCTTTATTACGCGCTGGCCGGATTGTTTTCAGTGCTGATTTACGTTTTCGCAGATGCGAAGGAGTTCACGGCTTCCCTGGGTTTTTTGATTCCATTCTTGAGCCCTAAACTTAGCTTTGGCTATAACCGGGCGCACAGCATTGCAGGCATTCTCTGGCAAATACTATCGTTCACCCTTCTGTATGCGTTGAGCGGGTGGTTGTCTGGATTTCTTGGCGGCGTTGCTTGCAACTTCATCTCTAAGCATTTGGGATTCCAAGTCGAGGGAGTAACGGACTCGCAGCCATCGCCGGTCCACACACAATGACTCTGGCTCTGTAGTTTTTCCGCTCGCATTCATAACTCCTGATTTGTCGCGTAACCGGACATCCTTTTGGAACGATTCCACTTGTCCAGTTTCGGCGTTAAACAGGCACAGCAAAGCAAGAACGGACCTAGCAAACTGGGAAGGTCGGCGTTGCCGAGACACGTTCCATACCTTATTTAGCAGCGTACTCTTTCGCGGTCTGAATACCCCAATCCACTACGAGCCCGGCCGCGTGTTCGAGCGTTTCCTTGCTAAATGCCGCTGGGGGATGCTGCGCGCCTTGGAGCACGTACTGCTTACCTTCTGTATCTTGGTATATAACACGAGGTTCCAAGGAGTATCCCGAAGCCCTATTCCTAATCCAGCCTTCGATCAGAATGTACATCGAATTTGGCTCCGCCTTTACATCCTTATCAAATCCCTCTGGTGGACCGATTGTCTTATCCAACGGCATGCGGCCGAACGGATCGATGTCCGAGCACTTCCTGGCGTTGCCGCAGAATGTTTTCCGCTTGGCCATAGTGCACCATCGCCGGCGTAAGCAAGCCCAGGCTGGAGTGGCGATGTTCCTCGTTGTACCAACGAAAAAATCCCTGACAGAAAGCACGGCTATCCTGAATGCACCCGAAACGGTCCGGGAACTCCGGCCGATACTTCAGGGTGCGGAATTGACTTTCCGAGTACGGATTGTCGTTCGAGACGTGCGGCCGACTATGCGTCTTGGTCACCCCCAGATCGCCCAGCAAAAATGCCACCGGTTTAGAACTCATCGAGGTGCCGCGATCGGCGTGCAGCGTAAGTTGACCGGGCTGGATGTGTTGTTTCTTGCAGCCCTCCTCGATCAGCCGTTTGGCCAACTCCGCGCTTTCGCGATAAGCGACCATCCAGCCGGTGACGTAACGGCTAAAGACATCGAGGATCACGTACAAGTAGAAGTACGTCCATTTCGCTGGGCCGAGTAGCTTGGTTATATCCCAGCTCCACAATTGATTGCAGGCAGTGGCCATGAGCTCGGGCTTCTGGTAGGGCGGATGCGTCAACTGATCGCGGCGCTCGCGAACCTCGCCGTGCTCGTCGAGCAAGCGATACATGGTGCGAATCGAGCAGTGATACTCACCTTCATCGAGCAACGTCGCATAAACAGCGGCTGGAGAACGATCCTGGAAACGTTCTTCGTGTAGACGAGCCAGAACCGCATCCCGTTCCGCCGGGCGGAGTGCGCGTGCCGGCGAAGGCCTCGACGCGCTCACCGCCGGAGAAGAAGTCTTACGGCCATCCCGGTAGTAAGATGCGCGAGGCATACACAGAGCTTGGCAAGCAGCGCTGGTGCCGACGTCGTTCGCTAGCTCGGTGACCGCAGCCATCAGGATTTCTCCTCCGGGTCCTGCTCCGGAATTGGATGACCCAACAGCGCAGCTACTTTTTTTTGGACGTCGATGATGATGTGCGCCTTACGCAGATCTTCGGTCAGCGGCGTTTGCGCCTTTGGCGTCAATCAATCTACGTCTCATCGAATTTGCAAAGTCCGTTACGAGTGCCAAATCAGGGTTTACAAACCGGCACACTTTGATCCTCATTTGCGAACCCGCCTTCCGCCAAATTGCGAATATCACTGTTTGTTGAACACCGGCGTTCTTAAGCCTTCCTAGATTGGTGTTTGTGGGAAAGAACCTAGTCTGCGTTCTGCCCTTCCTACTTAAAACCTGCGCCTGGACCGCCCGCTTCTCCTGTCAAAAGTGGAGGCGAGACCGACTGCGAACGCCGACCACCCAACGGTTGAAGACATGGAAGACCCTGCTTTCACCTGGAACAACTCGCCGAGAATAATACTGCTGCTCGTCAATTGTGGCCCATAACAGGGGCGAGGAGTGCGAAAGAGCGGGACGCACGGATGCTCATTCTTGCTGACCCGCCGCGGACTTTTCCTGTGCTAGACTCGCCGGAGTGTCAGGTGAATTGGGTTGCGTAGCATGTCAAAGAAGAACAAACCGCAGCGAATTTTCATCAGCCATATCTCCGAGGAGGCCGTCCTCGCTGGCGGACTAAAGAGCGCCCTGGAGGCTGACTTTTTAGGTCTCGTGGACATCTTCGTATCCTCAGATACGAAAAGCATAGCTGCTGGCGAAGAATGGTTGAAGTCGATCGAGAAAGCTCTTCACAGCTGCGCGATCATGATCGTGGTTTGCAGCCCGGAATCGATTATTCGTTCCTGGATAAATTTCGAAGCGGGGGCAGCCTGGATTCGAAAGATTTCATTGATTCCCGTTTGCCACTCGGGCCTACTGCCCAAGGACCTACCTCCTCCTTTGTCTTTTCGACAGGGATTGGCGATTAAGGACGCTGACGGTTTACGCTGCCTGTATAGAAGAGTGGCCGCACTCCTCTCCTGCAAAGTACCAACACGAGATTTCCAGGCTCTCGCGCATGAATTGACCGAGGGAGCTTTTGCACCGTTGCCCGCAGGAAGAAGTAGCCCTGAAAATGCAACTTCGAATAAGATGCACACATTTTCTGGACTTAGGCTGGAGACCAGGGAAGGAGAAATATTCCAGGACTTTGATGTGACGCAACCCGGCGGGAATATCAATGTCGTTCAGTATCTGTGGGCAGACGCGTTCCGGGGCGGTCGAATCTGCGCGCGCGTGAATTCAGGTGGGTTTTGCGAATTTCTTTCACGAACAAGCTCACCGGATATCCTTGCAACATCGCAATCCGTTCGAAGGACGAAAAGGCCCTCGCGAACATACCGAGAAAAACCCACATTTCATTCGAGGCGCGAGTCCCAGAGGAAACTACTTCTGGAAAGGAACCGCTCCTCAGAGAGGTCGCACTCGGAATCCGACTGGTCAACGGTTATTTTCAGCACTGGGAGTATTCGGTACACCCTGGCGAATACATTCTGTTTCCCATCAGGGGCGGTCAATGGCAGAGCGCGTCCATTGACTTGACAGCGAGAACTTGGCATCGCTTCAAATCGGACGGGAATCACCTTTTGGGTCCTGATGAACCAAATTTCGAAATCATTTGTGCTGTGGTCTTGGAGCTTGGCAGCGATTCCGGCCCAATCAGGCCAGGCTCTGGAGAAGGGTTCATTGACATCAGAAGGATACAGCTTGCTTGATATATTGCGCTGGCTTACGGAAGCCCGTACGCACGAGATTGTTCCTCGTCTCTGTTCGTGAGCGCAGCACGTTCGTTACGGAGAGTTGAGAAAGAATGCTAAATGCTCAGAACGTAGATATCGCGCGCTTGGTCAGGCCCGGTTATAAGCATCAGGAGGTCAGAACAATTTTCTCCTTTCTGCAACAGCGCGGGACATTTGCTTCCGCCGAACTCAAAAACGGCCTATACCCAGCCGCACCGCTAGAGGAAAGCAGGACGTACTCAGGCTATTCCCATGTTTGGGTGCGAGACAACATCTACATAGCTTATTCCCAGTACGTTTCTGGAAAAGCATCTGCTGCCGCCAGAAATGCGAACACCCTGATGGCGTATTTTAAGAAATGCCATCGACGCTTTGATGACATTATCGGGTCAAGGGTAGACGTGCAGAATCCGATGTGCCGACCGCATGTGCGGTTCGACGGAAACACACTCTCTGAAATCGACCAAAAGTGGGCGCACGCACAGAATGATGCATTGGGTTATTTCTTGTGGTTTTACTGCACCTTGGCCATCGAAGGAGTAACGAAGCTAGACGACGATGATTTTCAGATGCTCGGACGGTTCATCCATTATTTTCAGGCCATCCGTTTTTGGCAAGATGAAGATAGCGGACACTGGGAAGAGACTCGAAAAATCAGCGCGTCCAGCATAGGGGTTGTATCTGCTGGATTGAGACAATTGAAGCGGTTCAAGGAGTTGGATATCCCTGCGTACCGCGAGCACTTTGGAAAACATGTCGATGTCAAACTAATGAATGAACTTCTCATAAAAGGCCTTTCGACTCTTGAAGCGATTTTGCCGTGGGAATGTATTCAAGTAGAACCGCAAAAGAACAGACGATATGACGCCGCCCTACTTTTCTTGGTCTATCCACTGGATGTCGTACCGCAAAGGTTCGCCGACCAAATCCTCAAAGATGTAATTGAGCACCTCGAAGGAGAGTTCGGCATTCGTCGCTATCCAAGAGATTCATACTGGGCACCTGATTACGATGAGAGACTCCCGCCCGGAGAAAGAACCGCGGACTTTAGTGACGACATTGGGCGCCGTGACCGGCTCCTGCCAAGAGAGGGACTAGAGGCCCAATGGTGCATCTTTGATCCGATCATGTCATGCATTTTTGGAAAGAGATACCAGAGAACCCGGGAAAGGAGAGATCTGGAACTGCAGACACAATACCTTAATCGGGCTTTGGGCGAAATCACGAAAGGGGACGAAAGGAGGGGAATTCCCCCATTCAGATGTCCTGAGCTTTATTACGTAAGGCATGGAGAATACGTCCCGAACGACCACGTGCCACTGCTCTGGACGCAGGCAAATTTAATGGTAGCGCTCAAAGCGATGGAAGAAACCCTTTTGACCCATCACTAGAGGTTGGGGGGCACGGGTTCGTGCCCCGTCGTCCGCCATTCGCTCGCCACAAACCTTCGTGCCGCTGGAGTCGATTTGAAGACGGCCCAGGAGCTTCCCCGTCATCCTGGACCGACGAAACTACAACCAGTGGTTGGATTAGAGCGAAGGGCATCAATTACCAATCGATCCGTTGCGGCCCTCGAAGCGGACGAGATGCGGGCAGAAGCATGTAAGCTTGCGGTCGGGAACATGCGGAACAACGGGCCAGAGCTGCTGCAGTGCCCAAATCCTGACAAGCCACCATAGCCGTTGAACAGTCAGTGATCTCGGCGAATGGTATTCGGTTGCAATTGAAATGTCCGGTATGGGCAGAACTCCGTTAATCAAGGGCTGGCTGTCAATGAGCTAGTGGAAAAACTGATTCTCAAACAGTCATTCCTGGGCTCGGCCCGTTCGGAAGGCTGCTATGAGGACTGTCTCAAACCGGACAGTTTTGCGAAAGCTCTCGCGGTATCCTTTCCGCATGAGAATGGGGTATCTAACCCCGAAGCTCTTGCTCGCCGTCCCCTGTCCTTCATGCGGTGTCGCTGCCGGTGACCGTTGTCTATTGCATTGCAGGTGGGTTTCGCAACGAACCACATATTGACCGCAAGCTTACTGCGATTGAGGCTGTTGAATCGAAAGGAATTTCCCGTCCGGGGTCTAAGAAAATCCTAGCGGTAGGATAGGAGATTGCCAATGCACATGACTACAAGCACTCGCCAAATCGGTAGTGTCACGATTGTGGACATCCGCGGCCGGATTGTGCTCGGCGAAGAGAGCGCTGCGTTGCGCGAGCTGGTTTGCGACCTGCTAAGCAAGGGACACAAGAACATTGTATTCAATCTTGGCGATGTCAATTACATCGATAGCTCAGGCTTGGGTAATCTAGTCGGTGCTTTCACGAGTGTGAGGAAGCAGGAGGGAGAACTGAAGCTGCTCAATCTCACTAATAAGGTTCACGATCTGATGCAAATTACAAGGCTGTACACTGTCTTCGACATTATGGACGACGAGGCCGTGGCCGTTAAGTCTTTCGCTCAATCGTCAGTAGCAAGCGGATGAATGTCGAATTGGCCTGTTGTGGTGCGCAAAAATTCCGTCCAGCGGTTTCGACGCCATGTAACGTTACATTCCAATCGCCTGACTAGCGATGCTTCCTTTTTCGGCTTCTTGTAGGTCGCTGATTTTAAACGCATTCGCACCGGATAACATTTTCGGTAGGCACAGTCGCCGACGATTTTCTGAGGGACGCAGCGGGCAGAGCGAATAAAAAGCGAATTCTGGTGCCGGGGGCCAGAATCGAACTGGCTACGCCCGCCTTTTCAGGGCGGCGCTCTACCACTGAGCTACCCCGGCTTTTCAATCACTTACAGACTGTCAATTTTCACGGTGTCTGTAGTGGTGCCAATCCGTAGTCCGTTGAAAACTCCAACTCATGTTACGAACTACGAATTTTACGAATTATAACGGCTGAGGCGCTCGACCGCAACGAGTTTGTACTCCGGCGCGAGATGCGCGTATCGCATCGTCATCTGAATGTTCTTGTGTCCCAGGAGTTCCGCGACGGTGCGGATATCCACGTCGGCCATCACCAGCCTGGACGCGAATGTATGCCAGAGATCGTGCCACCTAGGGAATTACCGCCGTCGCCTCGGGGGTGCTTGCACTCTCCAGTCCTGCTGAGTTCAGGGCTGTTACTGCGTAGTAGTACGTTGTCCCGGACTGTACCGACCCATCCGTGTACTTCAACCCGGTAAGCGGTGATGCCACCAACCGCGCGAATCCGCTTCCAGCTGTCGTCGATCGGTACAAGTAATACCCAACGATCCCACTCGAGCTACTCGGTCCCCAACTTAATGCAACGGAACGAGCGGTTCCGGAAACGCCCGTCCCCGTCACCACAATCGTCACCGGGGAATTCGTCGCATTGCATGATATTTTCACTGTGCCGCTCTGCGCAGTCGCCGTCTTCGGGTCGAAGCTGACGTCCAACGTCGCACTCTGCCCCGCGGCCAGGGTCGCTCCACTTACTCCGCCACCGGTCGTGAAATCCGTATTGGACGTGCTGATCCCAGACACCGTCACTCCCGAATTCCCCGTATTTTTCAAGCTCACCGTCAACAGATGACTCTTTCCCACCGCCTCACTCCCGAAATTGAGACTCGTGGGCGTGGCTGTGATGGTTCTCGTCGCCGCAATCCCGGTCCCGCTGATTTTGATCACGAGGGGCACATTCGGACTCGCCACATTCACCGTAAGCGTCCCGTTCAGGGCTCCGCTGATCGTCGGTGTTAGTGCCAGATGGAGATGCGTTATCGCTCCCGCCGCCAATGTCAGTGGCAGAGTCAGGCCGCTCTCGTGGTATTGGTTCCCCGCAGCACTTATGCTCGTTCCGGTGATGGTCACACTCTTCGCACTCGTGTTCTTGAGCTGAATCGTCTGTGAATTGGTTGTTCCCTCCGGAACACTCCCAAACGACACGCTGCTTGGTGTCGCGGTCAGCTCCGGCGTTACTCCCGTTCCGCTCAGAAGGTACTTCGCTGCGCTGTTCGTCGCATTGCTGGTGATGTTGAGCGAGCCGGACGCCCCACCTGCGATCGTCGGCGCAAACTTTGCGGCCACCGTCATGCTGGCTCCCACCGCCAAGGTCTTCGGTATCGTCAGCCCCGTGACGCTGAATTCCGCTCCGGTGACCGACTTCGCGGAAATCGTTACGCTGGCGTTGCCCGTATTCTTGATCGTCACCGAAATACTGTGACTGGATTCCAGCCCCACGCTCCCCAGACTCCCCAGTGCTGGTGTGAAGGTGAGTGTGCCTTTTGCGCCAGCCGTTGCACTCCCAAGCATGCCGAGTAGGAACGTTGTTGCAGCGATTGCTGCCCATGCCGCATGCAACGCCCTCTTCTTGTGGTTTTGTGGTGGATGAAAAGCGAACCGGAATAAATTCATAGCCCCTCAGGCTACGAGTTCATAGCTATGGCCATCTACTGAACATGAGGGAAAATTCGAACAGGACCTTATTCAGTTCTTACGCGAGGCCCAGAACTGTACCAATGGCCAGTAACTCTCCAGGCAACCTTTTCCGTCGCACTCATTCGCAACCTACTGCTCTCGCGAGTGTAATCTGCTCCAGCTGACCTGCTCCCCACAGTCCATCCTGAAACGTATATGAGTTCGGCTTTAGGTGAACGGGAAGGCGGATAGCTCCGACGGTACCTGGAAGAGCAGGCTCCGATCATCTGTCGGCGAAGTGAAGTCATGGGAGCTCCTTTGCGAGATCGTCTTTAGTTGTCAACAACTTACCAGCGAGCCAGAGTGCAATCACCCGTTTGCTAAACCGTTGTACTTACGGCGCTCATACGTTCTATTGATTCAACCGCTTTGAGTTCGGTCCAACGTCGGGACTTTGATTGTGTCACTTTTCGTAATGAACGTGCACACGTTGAGCCAATGAGGTGCGCAGCGGGTGACGGGGGCTCATAGAGACCCGATCATCAGAATGACCCGCAAGGAACTGTGAGCCCATTGAGCTCGGAGCGTTCCCGGGTCTTCTGCCGTCCGTTCAACAACTTAGTTTTTTGTGTTGAACGACTCCGGAACCAAAGGGAGGCAATTCTCGACAGACACTCCAGCGTTAAACTTACTGGGGTCCCAATTGGGACGCTCAGTGTTTATCATCATCGAAAACAAAAACGGAAAACAGCAAGCGAAAAAATTTCTGGTGAGAGAAAATGTCGGCTCTCAATCCGAGTACGTTTTTGTGCTGGGGTGAAATGTGACTCCCCGACCCGTCTCGCTCACCAATCTGACGAGAAGAGCCGCATTGCTGCCGTGTAACTGCACGTTTGATACTTTGCGTAGGCCGCCGCTGCGCGCTTGCGAATTTCTTCTTTGGATTCCTGCCGCATCCAGCCGTCGAGTGCGGCTTCTAAGGTGTACGCCTCAGGAGCCATTAGCCCATTCGTCCATAAGAGCGGCATGGCCCCGGACGCCCGAAGGAGATCCCGGAAGTAAGATCTGCTGGCGCAAGCCAGGATGATTGCAGAGCGGTTTGATTCGGTGCGGCCGCCGAAATCCACTTTCAACGGAAAATCCATCAGTCCATCATGCCCCATATACACGACAAGATCGGCGGTAGCCGGGACTTGAAACGCAACGCCTGCGATCAAGCCGCCAGATGTGGCTTCCTTGCCTGGAATGCCTGCTGCCGCACGGAAAAAGTCTGTTAAAGCCCGTTTGATTTCGCTGCCGTGGTAGGCGTCCGCTACAAGCAACACTTCCTGGGTTCGATTCTGAAAAATACTTCGCTCGAGAACGTAGCTGTTCGGATGCTTGAAATAGAGGGTTTCCTTCCATTCCGGCGCTTTCTTGAAGAAAGTGCGCACGCCAAACGCCGCGCCCCAGTAGAGATTGCGGCCCGGATCGTCGCCGTTCCCCAAAAAAGCAGGGACAGGAACGATGCCTTGCTGCTCATTGTCGGCAAGTGCTACGAAAACGTGGACTACACGGGGCTTGGTCTGGCCGGTGGCGACTCCGGAAACACAAAAGAGGAAAGCTCCCAGAAAAAGAGCTGCGGTGCGATGGATCACTGCGATGACTCGTCGAACTCCTTCATCCAACTTTTGCCCTTGAGGACTTCGCGCGGGCGTGTCCCGTCGGGCGGACCCACGATGCCGTCTTTTTCCATGATGTCGATCAAGTGGGCGGCGCGGCCATAGCCAATGCGCAGACGGCGCTGCAACGTGGAGGTGGATGCGCGGCCCATTTCGCAAACCACGCGGACTGCATCCTGGTAGAGAGCGTCGTCTACAGGCTCGCCGCCGGCTTCTGGATCGTTCCCGGCTTCGCCTTCCACCTTGCCGTTCTCATCCTTCGGGGCTTCCAGGAGTTGCTCGTTGTACTTGGCCTGTGCTTGTTGACGCCAGAAGTCGCAAACCGCAACGATTTCATCTTCGGAGACCAGCGGCCCGTGAATACGGTGCAGGCGCGCTGACCCCGCAGGCAAATAGAGCATGTCTCCCTTGCCCAGCAACGATTCCGAACCGTTTGAATCGAGAATCGTTCGCGAATCGACTTTGCTAGCCACGCGGAACGAAATGCGGGCAGGGAAGTTTGCCTTGATCAAACCTGTGATTACGTCGACGGACGGTCGCTGTGTCGCAAGAATCAAGTGTATTCCTACGGCGCGGGCCATTTGAGCCAGCCGCGTGATGGATTCTTCCACGTTGTTGGTGTCCACCATCATCAGGTCGGCAAGTTCGTCGATCACGATGACCAGGTAGGGAAGGGGCTTGTGTTCGCTCTCCTCGACGTTTTCGAAGAGCGAAAGCGATTGCGCCTTCTGGAAGGTGCGATTGTATTGGTCAATGTTTCGCACGCCGCGCTGCGCCAGAAGCTTCAATCGCTTTTCCATTTCGCGCGTCGCGTTGCGCAGCACGTTTGAGGCGATTTTAGGATCGGTAACCACTGGCGCAATCAAATGCGGGATGTTTTCGTAGAGATTTAATTCCAGCCGTTTTGGATCGACCAAGACCAATTTCACATCGTCGGGGCTCGCCTTATAGAGAATCGACATCATCAGCGAGTTGATGAAGACGCTCTTTCCGGTACCCGTCGAGCCCGCAATCAGCAAGTGCGGCATGGCGGCAAGGTCGGTGACGCGAATCCGTCCATGAAGATCGCGCCCCATCGCCAGCGTCAGCTTGCTCGGCGAACTAGAAAACTCTGGCGCTTCAATAATGTCGCGCAGGGCGATGGTCTGCCGGGTGAGGTTTGGAACTTCAATGCCGATGGTCGATTTGCCTGGGATGCGCTCGATCAAAATCGATTCCGCCTGGAGCGCCAGGCACAGATCTTCCGTCAAGCCAATGATGCGGCTGTACTTGATCCCCGCATCGGGCTTGAACTCGAACGTGGTGACGACCGGGCCTGGATTGATTTGCGTTACGCGGCCTTGGATGTCGAACTCGAGGCACTTAGCCTCAATCGCGCGCGCGCGGTCCTTTAGTTCGTCCTCGTCGAGCTTCTGGCTTCGCTCGCCCTCGCGCAATAGCGAAGGAGAAGGCAGCTTGTAATTGGGGTTGCCCTTGGCGATTTTTGGCTCGGCAGTTTTCTTTGCAACGGTTTTTTCCGGGCCCACGAAGAGAATCGGTTCTCTCCGCCGCGCCGTCCCTTGCTTTTCCGTTTCCTCTTCTTTCTCTTCCTCAAAAACGTCGCTCTCATCCGCCAGTTGAATCGACTTAGCCGGTTCATTCATCACGGCAGCAGTACCAAATGATTGCGGCGAGACGGGCTTGCGGCCAGAAATACGTGTTTCCTCGACGCGGCGCCGCATGCGCTGCTGCTCGCGGTCTTCTCTCCACGAGTGCCAGCGTGCCGCGGCCTTCTGCAAAATACCGAGTCGTTCCACTGCACCGATCGGGCCCTTTGGACCGGTGGCCCAAGCGTGCGTGCCCGCAAAAGAGAAACTGGTCGTCATGAAAATCGCTGTGATCAGCACCGCAAAGGCGATCACGTACGCACCCCAATTGAAGCCGCTCCTTAGGCCGTGTGCGAGCAATTCTCCCAGCATACCGCCGGCAGGGACGGAGCCCCGCACCGCCGGCAATGGGAGCAATGCCAAAAGGGAAGGGAGCGAGACGAGCAGCAGGGAATATCCAATGAGGGTAGCTACCTGAGAATCGATCGTCCGGCTGCGGCACCACCTCCAGCCCAGTACCAGCAGAGCCATCGGGAGTAGGAACGCCGCAAAGCCAAACACTTGGAAGAGCATGTCGGAACCGTACGCGCCGACAGGCCCAATCCAGTTTCGCGCGGAAGCCCCATCGGGCCCCGCGGCGCTCACGTTAAATGCCGCGTCGTGCGGCGAATACGAAATCAGGGCCAGCGCCATCAATAGGCCCAACGTGATACACAAAAACCCAATCAGCTCATTGAGCCTTTTATTTTCGGTCGGAGTCAGCAAACGCACAGGATTCTCCTCAGCATTTTGGGGAAGGCTGAGTGGTGCGACGGGCACGTTGGCGCTATCGCGCACCCGCCTGGAGAAACGCTAAAACAAGCACGATGATACCAAAGAAAAGTCGGTAGAAAACAAATAGTTTGAGCGTGTGTGTTTGCAAGTAGCGCAGAAAAAACGCGATTACGAAATATCCCGCCACGCCAGATACCAGGATGCTGATGAGCAGCGTCGAGAGTGGCAAATCCAGCCCGCCCGCTTTGTGGAGCTTGATCAGCTTGGGCAAGTGCGAGACCACTGCCCCCGCAATCAGTGGCGTGGAAAGGAGGAAGGAAAACCTCGTCGCTGCTTCGCGCGTGAATCCTCGGAACAGCCCGGTCGTAATCGTAATGCCCGAGCGCGAAACTCCCGGGCAAAGGGCCAGGGCCTGAGCGGTGCCAATTGTCACCGCATCTGCAATGTTTGACTGCTCGATCGGCCTGGTTAGAAGTGATTTGGAATCCGCCCACCACATCACCAGCGCGACGGCAATGAGCGAAATGGCAATCACATAGGGAGTGCGGAAGTGCTCCTCGATTTTGTGTTCGAACAGCGCGCCTAGAATCCCACCTGGAATCGTTCCCATCACCATGTACCAGAACAGCTTCTTATGTTGCCCGACCTCTTCGACAGAAGCACTTGCCGGATACTTTATTCCCACTCCGCAAAGCGCCAGCGTCAACCAGTCCTTGAAGAAATACAGAAGCACAGCTACTAGCGTTCCCGCATGCAGGGCGACGTCAAAAGCCAACCCTGGATCCTGCCAGCCCAGCAGCCATGGAAACAGGGTGAGGTGTGCCGTGCTGCTCACCGGCAAGAATTCGGTGAAGGCTTGCACGAGGGCGAGTACGATCGCCTGATAGAGAGGCATTAGGTTTAAGTTTCCTTTTGAACTGAAGCCGATTTTCCTGTGCCAGGCAAAATTTTCCGCATTTCGTAAGCGTCGAGCCGGCCCAGATAGTAACGCTTCAACACCGCTTCGATACGATAGCCATGCCTCTTCCAGAACGCAACAGCGCCCTCATTGTCGATTGCCGTTTCCAGCAGGATGGATCTCACGCCGCGCAGCGCCAGGTTCTTTTCGCTCTCCAACAGCACCGCCGTACCAACTCCCTGCCGCCGGTGCCCTTCAGCGACATCCAGCGTGATGATGTGTGCAAGCGGAGGATTTTCCTCTGTCAAAATAAAGCCAGCGATTCGCTTACCATCCGCCGCAACGATGCAATCCGCGCTGGCAATCGTCAAAAAGTAGTGCAGTGTAGTTTTCGAATAAGAAATCCCGGCAGGGAAGCAGGACTGATCCAGCCGGTGCAAGGCGGCGAAGTCGTGCGGCTCATAAGACCGAAGCGTGACCGCCATCCCGCGATTCTACGCCAGCCGCCCACAAAAAATAGGGGCACGATGTATCGTGCCCCTACGGTTTCAACTCCGGCCGTGCCTACAACGTTGTTCTACAGCTTTACGGTCACAGTTTTGACCTCGGTGTAATTCGCCAAGCTATACTCGCCCAGCTCACGCCCGATGCCCGACTGCTTGAACCCGCCGAACGGCGCGCCCGCATCGAACACATCGTAGCAGTTCACCCATACAGTGCCCGCGCGAACGCTGTCAGCGATGGCGTGCGCTTTACTGATGTCCTTCGTCCAAACGGCCGCCGCAAGGCCATACGTGCTCTTATTAGCCCGCGCTGCCACTTCGTCGATGGTCTTGAACTTCAGGATGGACATTACCGGCCCGAAGATCTCTTCCTGCGCGATGGTCATGTTGTCGGTGACGTCGGCAAACACGGTTGGCTCGATGAAGTATCCTTTGTCTCCGACGCGCCCGCCGCCTGTCAGCATCTTGGCGTTTTCTTTCTTGCCCTTGTCGATGTAGCCCATGACCTTGTCGAACTGGTCTTGATCCACCTGCGGGCCCTGTTCGGTCTTTGCATCGAAGGGGTTGCCCACCGTACGCTTCTTCGCGCGCGCAACGCTTCGCTCAACAAATTCGTCGTAGGCTTTCTCCTCGACGAACAGCCGTGAGCCCGCGCAGCAGCACTGCCCCTGATTGAAGAACAACGCAAAGTGCGCGCCTTCGATCGCTTCATCCATGTTGGCGTCCGCGAACACGATGTTCGGGCTCTTTCCGCCCAGCTCGAGCGTCACCCGCTTCAAGTTGGTTTCAGCCGCGGCCTTCATGATCAGCTTGCCCACCTCCGTCGAGCCGGTAAACGCCACTTTGTCGACGTCCATGTGCCGCGCAATCGCCGCGCCCGCTGTCGGCCCATATCCCGGGAGAATGTTCACCACACCCTCAGGGAATCCCGCTTCCATGATCAGTTCGCCGACGCGCAGCGCTGAAAGCGGAGTCTGCTCCGCAGGCTTCATCACCACCGTGCAGCCCATCGCCAGCGCCGGTCCGAGCTTCCACGCCTGCATCAACAGCGGGAAGTTCCACGGAATGATCTGTCCGACCACGCCCACCGGCTCATGCTTCGTGTAACAAAAATAATTTCCGTTTACAGGAATCGTCTTGCCATGATTCTTGTCGGCCCAACCTGCGTAGTAGCGATAACAAGCTACCGTCAGCGGCAGGTCCGCAGCCTTTGCTACCTGGTATGGCTTGCCGTTGTCCAGGGATTCGAGTTGGGCCAATTCATCGGCATGTTTCTCAATCAAATCGGCCAGCCGGTTCAGCATCGCACCGCGCTGCGAAGCGGTCATCTTCCTGCGCCACGCGCCGGTCTCAAACGCCGCCCGCGCCGCCGCCACTGCCTTGTCGACATCCGCTGCATCGGCTTCTGCCACTTGCGTAATGACTTCGCCCGTCGCCGGATTAATCGTCGGAAATGTTTTGCCTGAAGCGCTGTTGACCCACTGTCCGTTGATCAGCAGCTTGTTCGCACTGATTTTCACGCTTGGTTCCATTACAGCCGTTGCTGTCGCCATGTATCCTCCCTATCGGAATCGTCGCGGCGGAGCCACTCACAATGAAGATTGTGGGTGCCCCGCGAAAGATTGATCTCATTAGCCGCCGGTTGGTGGCCTAGGAAGCGCGCTCACGCTAATGAAAGGAAGGCAGGGCGGAACCCCTTCAGCCCTGTGGGTGCGCAAACATGCTGCCGGAGAAGAAGCCTATACCCATGTGCGACGAGAGGCAAGATGGTAGGCGGGATAGCAGGGAAGCACGGAATGCCAGCCGCGGCGCTGCTGTCGAATCAGAGTTTCCCTTTTGTTTCCATGGATGGTCACGGTTTCTTACTGAAAGTGACCTCCGGATATTTGGTGGAAGGCCCTTTGAGCAGATCGCTATCCTGCCCGCGCAAGTATTTGTCGAAAAACGCCAGCGTATACGCGATAACGATCGAGTGGCCGCGTCGCGCGTCAAGCTCATCCTTATCCGGCGGAATGGCGAGCATGAAATCGCTAAAATGGCCATGTTGAGTTTTTGCTATCGTGACTTCGTAGCGATCGTTGGTCGAATGTTCGATCAGGGAGCGATCCCATACTTCGGTCTGGGCGATATATTCCTTCAGGATAGCTTCCTGCTCAGGTTTTGGCGCTTTGTCTTCGCCGCCGTGATGCATCAGCATTAACGGGCGCAACGTGCCTTTTTTCCGTGCACCGCCAAAAAGCTGTCCATCTTGATCAACGACGGCTTTCACGCGCGGGTCGTCGATACTCATCTCTACAGACGTTGCACCTCCGAAAGACCATCCGAACATGCCAATCCGCGACAAATTGAGCTGGCGATAGAAGAGCTGCCCCGAAGTTTTGTTGAGATCTTCAATCTTGTCCAAAGTGTATGTGGCGTCGGCGATCCAGGTGGGAAAAATCTCGTCGTTGAGCCAATCCCAACTTTTCGCAACGTCCTCACGAAAGTCACCTGTTTCCCGGGGAGCCAAATGCTGGTCCGCCTCAAACGGAACACCGTCCGGAAAGAGAACGGTCTCGCTGAAGCCAGGATGATCCGCACTCACCACCACATATCCGTGGCTGGCAAGAACTTCGGTCTCAAATGTTCCTATGAATCGCTGCGTTCCGCCACCGGGCTGGTAGACAAGCACGGGAAAGGGAGCTTTGCTCTTGGCGAGTGGGGCATCGGTAACCGCGTTGGTTTTCACGTTCGCGAACGCCCTGTAAGTACTTTTCTCAGCGAACTCGTTAGTGTCTCGGATATATGGCGCTTTATCAGCACTGGGCGCCGCCTCGGCGGGATACCAGACGCGGACGATAAGATGGCGCCGCGCTTTGGGGTCTTTCGTAAAAGGATCTTGCCGGCTCTGGTCAATCCACAAATACTCGCGAGTTCCGACGGCATAAGGTCCGGTCGGCGGAAGGAAAGGAGCCGTCGCAATTTTGAGAGGCTCGTCACTCCGCGCAACAAAAGAAGCGCCAAGAGCCAATAGGATCGAAAGTCCGCACAGCTTTGCCTTGAAGGCCATTCTCATCGCTCCGCCGGAAAGATAATGTTTGAGCTTTCCATTCCCCTGATTTCCATTCGAGTCTCGAAATATCGAGGGTGCGCGAGGATAACATGTTGGAATCCCAAAGTGGCCAAGCTGGCGGAGCCAGAAAGATGTGCGACGTTCTGCACGCCCTATTTCCCCTTCAATTCGGAGGGAGGCTCTTAGCAAGACTTATGAGATTTTGCGGAGCCACGCGAATCACGCCGCCACGCGGGCTGTCGATGTCCGCAATCAAAAAGAACGAGATGGACACGACAAGAGGTGTAACGACGAACAGGATGGGTCTTGCTTCTATTCGCCGAGAACCATACCCAATCAACAGATTGCAGCAGACGCCGATGGCTGCCATCAGAGCCCATGCTGCACGCGGAATACGATTCCACCAAGCTGCTTGCGTGTATCCCTGCGAATTCAGCACATCGTTCATCCCGGAAAGGATAAGCGAGGACAGCATGCTCGGTTGCGCCAGGGCGGGACCACGGACCGCTGACCACAGATTCGCCTGCAGTTGCGCTGTGTCGGTATTGATCTGCCGAAGCTTGTCAGCATCGCGGGTGTTGTAAAACAAGATGCGTTGATCGAGATAGCCGCGTAGTAGTGCGTGAACCTTCGCCGCATCTGCAGCGGGCAACAAATCTGCCCGGACGTATTCCGTACCGATGGCGTTGGCTTCTGCCTCTTCGTAGTTTTTGCGCTGATCATAGCGGCTGATAGCCATCGAAAAGCTGAAGCCGATGATCAGTCCGAGCAGTGTTAGCGTGGCTCCCTCGATAACGCTGTAATCCTGGCGCTCTTCGTCTTTTACAGGCTGCCGGCGCCGCTTGCGAAAGTAAGCGCCGGTCCACGCCGCAAGCCACAACATGGCGAGAGACAAACCGAAAACGTAGATCGGGCTGTCCGTTAGAGTGGCCATAAGCTGCCTCCTGTCCTGCTCTGTGCAATCTATAGTATTTCGCAAGCGAGGAAACAAGTTCTCACGAAGGAAAGCTGGCGCATGAAGGTGGCAAGGTTCATCGCCTTGCGTGCCAGAGCCGACTTCAGGAAGGGAAAGTGCACTTGACAGTGCGCAATTCCGGTTCGGGGTTGCTGCTCGGATGGACCCGGCGCGACTCGGCCAGTTTTGCGGGCTTCATTTCAAAGTAGTTCTCAAATATGATGGCAAAGGAGAACGTCTATGAACGAAGCCACTGCACCGACTCCGGATTCATCCCGAACCGCCCATTTTCGCCGTCCTGGTTTCAACAACATCGCGCCCTACTTCCTCGTCCAAGGCGCTCCACAATTCCTCGACTTCCTCGTCTTTGCCTTCGAGGCCATCGAACGCATGCGCGTACCACGTCCTGACGGTTCCATCATGCACGCCGAGGTTGCCATCGGCGATTCGGATGTCATCGAACTCGGTGACGCCAACGAGAAATATCCTGCGCGACCCATGACAACGCATCTCTACGTTCCAGATGCACATGCCGCGTACGGTCGGGCACTCCAAGCCGGAGCCACATCCATTCATCCACCGTACGACGATCATCCCTCCGGCGATCGCTGGGGAGCCGTGAGAGACCCCTTCGACAACACCTGGTTCATCGCCACCAGGAGAGGCTGGGTTCCTGGTCCCGAGGGCGCCCGCACCGTCCAGCCTTATCTCCATGTTCGCGAAGCCCACAAGATGGTTCCATTTGTAGAGGCAGCTCTTGGCGCCAAAGCCGCTGGGGTGGCCGAATCGCCCGAAGGCGCAATCCTCCACGCCACCATCGAAATCGCCGGTGCCACCTTCGAGATTGCCGAAGCTTACGGCGAATCCCAGCCTTCTCCGCACTACCTGCACGTCTATCTGCCCGACACGGACGCAACATATACCCAAGCGCTCGCCGCGGGTGCCATGAGCGTGACTCCGCCAAACGACGCGCCCTACGGCGACCGTGCCGCCACCGTCAAAGACCCTTTTGGCAACACTTGGTTCCTGGCGACGTACCTCGGCGCCAGGAAAACATAGCCCCCCCGAAGGGCTTGCATCAAAAAGTTTTTTGTTCAGTCGGCGGCCTTTCTTCAGCGTCGGCTTCCGCGCGGACTAATCTACGCATTCCGTTGATGGCCGCCTGGGCCAGATGAACTTGTCCTTGAATATCTTTCACCGATTGGTGATCTTCTTCCGTGAGCGTGGGATTGTCGCACAGAAGCTCGGCATAACCTAGAATTGCGGTCAGTGGGTTGCTGATCTCGTGGGTCGCACCAGCAGCCAAGCGCCCTAAGGCTGCCATTCTTTGCGAATCCAGGATCTGCTTTTGCACGAGCTTTAGGCTTTCCAATGAAGATTCCGTCGAGCCAATCAAACGCAGAAGTTCGCGGTCCATCGAAGAAAGCTTGAGGAATGTCAGACTCCCGAGAAAAAGCACTGCTCCGAAGATCAGCCGGAGCCGGAAAATAACAATCGGTTGCGGAGTATTGTGATCGAAGACCGCGGCGATGGCTAAAAGAGGAAGAGAGATCACTCCAATCATCGCAAGCCGGGCGCTCCACAAATCCCGGTTCCGGAGCGCAACTTCGGATTCCCCTGTTTGAGACTCGAGCTTCCCGCCCAGTGCTGCGGCGACTGCAAGCAAAGCCAAAGAAAAGCCCCAAGGCACGTCGTAGAAACTCCCGGTGTAGTACAGTCCCCGGTCGATAAAAATATTTTGCAAAAGACTCCCGGCGGCAAACGCACCCAGCGCAAAGAAAAACTGCCGGTAGAATTTTTTCCAGGAGCCTTTGCTCTTCACATACAGCGCTCCCACCGCCACCAGCGCTGCGCAATGTTCCGACAGAGCAAGAACGTAGTACGCCGGGTTGTAATTGGGATAGCTTCTGATCACAAGCTGCCAAGGCAAGGCAAAATAGAGGTAGAGGCAGACCCACCAGAACAGCAGAAGAAGAAAGTCCAAGCGGCGAAATCGCAGATCGCCGGCAGCAGGTTCGGCATGGGGCCTGAGCGTCAACGATGCCAGCGCAGGGACTAGAGCAAGAAGAAAAAGTCCATCCCCGAGGACGGGATTCGGCGCTGTATGACGGAGCACAACATCATAGTTGAACCAAACCAACTGTGACAGGAACAGGATGGCGAACCCGGTTTCATTCAAGAACCAGAACAATCGGACCGTTCCGCTGGATTGCCGCCGGTTGCTGCGGAAAGACAACATTACTACGAGAGCCAGCATGCAAGGGAAGGAGTCCCCGAGTGCGGTCAGCATGGCGCTCGGCGGCAAAAAGACAGCCGCAACGGTCTGGACGAGAACTAAGCCCAGAGCGATTCGCGTCCAGATTGTGTCAATCGTTCGAATCAATTCTGGGTATCCGATCGCTCCGAGAAGTTTAGGAAATTGCCTCCACGGTAACGGCTACAGTCGCTGGGAGCACCAGCCTGAAAACAGTCCCGCCTTCGGGCCGATTCTGGCAGGCGATCTCGCCGCCATGCTGCCGGACGATCCCGTAACATGTGCTCAGTCCGAGACCCACGCCTTTGCCAACTGGCTTGGTTGTATAGAACGGTTCAAAAACGCGGCGCGGATCTTTCAGTCCTGAGCCCGTGTCCACGAATCCGATTTCTATTTGGTCTTGTTCCGTCCTTATGGCGATGATGAGCGACCCTGCTTCGGTTCCTTCCATAGCGTCAATCGCATTCGCGATGATGTGCAGGAAAACCTGAATCAGCTGATTGGCGTCACCCTCGACCATCGGTACAGCGCCTTGTTCTTGAATCTCCACTCGAACATTGTGCCGGCGCCCTGCGCGGGTCAAGGTCACGGCGCTATCCAGGAGCGGCCGGACATTTAACGAAGCACGCCGCAAAGGCCTCTCTTGCGCGAAGCTGAGCATGTTCTCAAGCAGGCCGTTCGTGCGGCGAGCGGACTCGCCGATCTTGGTTGTCATCCTTTGACGGTTTTCATCGGCCGTGGGATGCGATCTTAAAATCTCGACATTCTTGCCCACCGCAGCCATAGCTCTATTGATCTCATGCGCCACGCGCGCTACGAGTTTGCCTAACGATGCCAGCTTTTCGTTCTGTACAAGTTGATCCTCGAAGAGCCTCAGATTGGAATAGGCCAGGGATGCGTCTTGCAGGTAGCCGGCGAGTTTGAAATTCAGATGATCTTGCTTCAGCAAAAGCAGAATGGTCAGAAGCAACATCGTGAACAAGGTCAGGAGAATGCGAAAATGGCGCACTGGATCCTGCGTTTCGCCGCTCATCACCAGACACAGTCCGATCACGGGAGTCGAGAGGGTCGCTAACATGGAGAGTCGCGCCGACCAAAGTACGGTTCTGCGGCTCGGGTGCCCTTCGCTTTTGGGCTCCGCCGAGCTTGGGGTCTGCCCCGTTTGGGGTTCAACGCTGCAAGTTATTGCTGCGACGCAGAACCAAGCCATAGCCGTGGTCAACGGCACATCGTAAAAGCTACCCGTGTAGTATTGTTTGGAGCCGATGGCGTGGTTGATCAGGATGGAAGCAAAATCGTATGTCGCCACGGCGCCAAGAAAGTTTAAATAGAAGCCGCGCCACCGTCCCTGGCTTCGAAGGGCCACGACCGCCAGGACAATCAGAAATACTTGATTCCCCATCGCATCGACGATGTCGGAATGGCTGTTGTAGCTCGCCAAATCGTTTCCAGCCAGCAGGTAGGCCATGGCCCAGAAGAGATAGACATACGTCCAGCAAACGAGAAGCGAAGTAAGATCGAAAAGTCCCAGCAGGCGGGATCGATCGGGATGGTCATTATTTGGCGCGAGGGCCAACGCTGCAAGCATTGGAACGAACTTGATAAAGAGCAGGAACTCCCCAATAGGAATCGACGGAACTGGCTGGTTTAACCACACTTCGTAATAAACCCACAAAGACATATTGACCGACCACAGCCCGAACCCAAGCGCAATCAAGAGCCAGAACGCCCGCGGTGTGGCTCGCGTGGAAACACTTTTCCAAAGGAAGAAGAGAGTTGCTGTAGCAAGCAGGAAAAATTGGCTCAAATCCCCGAAAGTCGAAAGAGCATAGCTTGGGCGGCCACGAAGCGAAGCGCCAGCGAGAAGGATTGGCAAAAGGATTGCCAGTACGACGAGAACTTTTTTGCTGGCGGAACTCCAGCGACTCGCGTTGATGTGAAATTGTCCAGCCGCTTCCTGCACACGCTCACCTATCCGGGTCAAATCCAACGGTCCCGCGTCATGGAGCCCCAGCAACAAGCAACGTCTTGATGCGTCTGTCTCTCATTCCCAAGTGACAGGCCCAAGCAGGCAAACGAATCGTCCAAGACTTATCTCTATTTTGCTTGCTCTGGATGCCGCATCAGGAACAATTGTTTGAGGGAGTGGCACAATCAATACACGCGGAAGAGGAAAAAATGGTTCACCGCTGCCACGGGTGACCTGGGCCGGGCGCGGAAAGAGACAATAACGCGAGGATTCAATGATGCGGGAAGGAGGGCAAAACCTTGGAGCGGCGCGACACACCCATTCATATCCCAATTCCTGAGATGCCCGGAAACTTCCCGCACACTGTGGAATTCTTATCCCCAGGTGCGCAAGCCGATGATTCCCCAATAGGCAAAGTAAGCAGCGGCAATCAGAAGTGCGAGGATGACAGCCGTAGAAAACCTGCGGACACCAGCGCGCACGCCATCTTTGGGTGCTCGCCACAGGGAAACGGCGCCAGCAAGAGTCGCAAGGGCATAAACCACGGTCGCCAGGAAGAAGGCAGCGGACCACGCAGTAAGGTTTCCCATGCGCGGAATCAAGTCATCGCTGGCAGCGTTAAAGATGACCACAACTGCGATCAAGCTCAGCACCGCGATGAACGACCACAATCGCATGCCGCGCTCCGCCGGACGACGGCGTTTTTTGCTCAACCCACCCAGGATCCAAAACGGTGCATACAAGAGGACCAGAACGACGGCGAGCAGGAACCAGCAAGTGAGAATGACCTCGGAGATCGCCAACAAGGCAGGGATGCGCTTCATCGTTACCGTGCCGCCCCCGACCTGAATAAATTGGCCTTCTGCGTTCGCCACGAGCAATTCAACGGTGGCTATGGGAGAGGGGAAGCCTTTTTTGGGCACCGACCTGAACTGTGTATAAGTCACGGGAACGAACGCTTGATTTCTTTCGCCCAGGGAACTAACGAGGAGTTTGCCGTCGTCAAAACGCACGCGTGCTATTCCCAGCAAGCGTTCAAGAAAATGAGTCAACTCCGAACGCGTCGAGTCCGGCTGATACCAACCGGCGTATGCTGCGGCGCTGGCAGGCAAGGTAGCGGCAAGTGGCGGTGTAGGCTTCTGCAGGTTGCGCGTGATATAGGCGCGAATGGCCTCGCCGATTTTTTCGAATGAGCCGCCATTTGCTGCGTTGATGCTGAAGAAGTAGCCCACGCCGTTATCGGGCATATAGGCCATTTCTGTAAGGCCGCCTGCGACGCCCCCATCATGCCCGTGGTACACGAAGCCCTCGTTGATGCTCCAGTAGTTGCTCAAGCCATATCCAGCTTTCAATCCTTCTTTTGCCGCCCACGTGCGCGTCGGCATTTCCATGCGATCGATGGAAGCGGCTGGAATCACTTGCACGCCGTTCACCGTGCCGTGATTGAGATAGAACTGGAGGTAAGCCGCCATGTCCTTCGCGGACGCGTTTATCGAGCCTGCGGGACGGTACATAACGTTCCAGTAGGGATAAGTTGTCTTCCCGTCAGCGTGGTAGAGGCTCGTCAGCATTCCTGGAGTTGGCTGAAAATACGTTGCTGTCTTCATGCCAATAGGTTCGAAGAAATTCTTGCTGACGTAATCTTCGAATTTTTGACCGGTAATCTTCTCGACGATGTACGCGGCAACCGCTGGCCCGGAGTTGCAGTAAGCCATGCGAGTGCCTGGCCGCCAGCGCGAAATGCGCGAGTGGTGGTCATAATCAAGCGCGTCGCGCAGAGGCAGGGCAGGATCGTCCTTGGCGTACTCGCGCAAGTGCATGTCGTCCCAGCCTGTTGTGTGCTCCAGAAGATCAACGACGCGCACAGGATCATTTGCTTCCCAGGGATTCTCAAACCACACTTCGGGGACCAGCTTGTGGACCGAGTCGTCCAGCGAAAGCTTACCTTCGTTTGACAGTTTCAGAATGGAAAGCGAGGCGAAAGCCTTGGACGTTGAGCCGATGCGGAACAGCGTATCCGGAGTTGTGGGGCGATTCGCGGCCACGTCCGATTTGCCAAGACCCGCCATCCACTCGGGACCGTCGCGGTGTACGATCGCGACGGACACACCCGGTGTATGCGTTTCCTCGAGGATCTTCTCCAATTGTTGCTGGAGTTCTGGAATAGACTGCGCTGGCTTTGGCGCGTCCTCTTTTTTGTTTTGTGCAGAACAAGTAGAGGCGAACAGGCAGAAAAGCACGAGCCGAGTTAGGGTTTTCACGGCTGGCATTTTGCTCTTGAAAGCCCCGCGTCCGCAAGCAGATAAACCTCCCCCGATCTTCCTAATCAAGAAGTATCGCTTCACACTCGTGCCACGGAATCCGCGAAACGATTCAAGATCGCAGTAAGCCCACTTGCATACTCCACCCGGACGAAATCCCCTGTGAAATATTGTGGCAAAGGCACGCTGAATGAGCCGAATGCCGTTTGTTTAACCAACCGGCTAACGAAAAAGGTCTCTTTTTCTATTGAAAAACTATTACTTCCACTCTATAGTAGGCTTTAGATACTATAGCGCCTTTTCTCCGTAGCGCCAGCATCCCTGCTGGCGTTTTTGCTCTTGGAGACCGTCTTCAGTGCTAACTTTATTATTCGCAACACCAACTCTTTGGAATCAATACTTGCGAAAAAACTGGAAGGAGAGGCCAATAGACCGGCCCGAGGCGGCCCAAGCCACAGCCGACCGAATCGGGCATCGGTCGGGCAAGCCGCCCCACCGCTTCTCCCAGCTTGCCGACCGGCTGTCCATCTCGGAGCGCATTCTTCTCGGTGTCGGCCGAGAAGCCTCTTGCATTTCCTTCCGGCAGATTTCGAAGCTTGGCAGGAAAGTTGTGAGAAAGGCGTCCCAACTCCCGGCTAGTCGGCTAATCAGCAACTGACGTGCTTCCCGAGCTTTCCCATTTGTCGCAACGCCCCACAACCCATGAAACATTATGTGGGCCTGAATCGTTTCTTCTACAGGCGTCCGAGTGGGGACCCCAATGGAAACTTTCTGGAAAGATCTGCGCTACGCATTTCGCATGCTCTTGAGGAGCCCAGGCTTCACCTTTGTGGCCGTACTGGCGCTAGCTCTCGGGATTGGCGCGAACACCGCCATCTTCAGCGTTTTCAACGGCGTACTATGGCGTCCACTGCCCGTCAAAGACCCTCAGCAGCTTGTTATCCTTGCTTGTAAGACTCCCAGCTTCGATTTCCCGCTCAACGTTTCCTATCCGGATTTTCAGGACTACCGGCAGCTCAAAACGGTGTTCTCCGACCTCATTGCGTATACCCCGAGCCCGGTAAACTTCGGCTCCGAGGGCCGTCCCGAGCGCGCTTGGACCGAGATGGTTAGCGGCAATTACTTTTCGATGCTCGGCATTGAGGCTGTGCGAGGCCGCACTTTTGCCCCGGACGAAGGCTGGGTCCCGGGTAAGGATCCGCTCGTGGTCCTCAGCTATAAATTCTGGCAGAAGCGTTTCGGCGGCGATCCTACGATCATCGGCCACACCGTCCAGGTCAACAACCACGCGTTCACCATCATCGGAGTCGCTCCCGAAAAATTTCGTGGAGCGTACTATTTCCTTGAACCAGACTTCTATATTCCCTTAACAGCCATGCGGTTTTTAGATCCAAACCAGGAGGACGACCTCAACAAACGCGGCGCTTCCTACCTCCGCGTTCTCGGACGGATCCAGCCCGGCGTCACACCTGCGCAGGCCATGGCCGCCGCCGAGCCGCTCGATCACCGCTTGGCTCAGGAATTCCCGGACGCTCACAAAGGCATGTCGCTGCTCGTCATACCGGAACTCAAGGCCCGCCCAGAGCCCGGATTGGTGGCTGGTTTCATGTCAACAGCCGCTCTGGTTTTTATGTTGCTCGTTGGACTGGTTCTTCTCATCGCCTGCGCTAACGTTGCCAATCTCATTCTCGCCCGCGCCAACGGCCGCAGAAAAGAGTTCGCTACGCGTACCGCTCTCGGCGCTACTCGCGGGCGCATGATCCGCCAAATGTTGACGGAGACTGTCCTGCTCTCTGCTTTCGGGGGAATTCTCGGACTCATTTTTGCGCGTTGGGCCGCTTTGGCGCTCATGTCCGTGCGCATCCCCAGCGACGTTCCTTTGCGTCTGTTTGATCTGCGCATGGACTGGCGCATTTTTTTGTTTACTTTCTTGGCCGCCTTGCTGACCGGCATGATTGCCGGCTTGATCCCTTCGCTTCAGGCCTCGCGTGCGGATTTGGCGGACACGCTCAAAGCTGGCGGCCGCTCCGGCGGCGCGTCCACGGGCCATCATCGTTTTCGAAATGCCCTGGTCGTTGCTCAAGTTGCCGTCTCTCTTCTGCTTCTCGCCTGCGCCGGCTTTTTCATTCGCAGCCTGCAAAACTCGGCTCACGTGGACATGGGCTTTCGCGTCGACCACACGCTCTTGATGTCCATGAACGTCGGTCTGCAAGGCTACAAGGAAGAGCGCGGCCAGCAGTTTTTCAAGCAGCTTACCGAGCGCGTACGTTCGCTTCCCGGCGTTCGTGACGCCGCCATTGCTGCCTACATCCCCATGGGCGACGAGAATTCGCTCGACAACATCTACCCCGAAGGTCAGCCCACCGACGACAAATCAAAAACGGAAACTACTTTTGACGACAGTGTCCAGCCTGACTATTTCCGCACCGCCGGTACTCCGGTCATCGAGGGGCGGGAATTTACCGAAGCAGATAACGGCACCGCTCCGCACGTCGCCATCATCAACGAAACCTTCGCCAAGGAAATCTGGCCCGGCCAGGATCCCATCGGCAAAATGTTTCGCATAAAAAAAGACGGCCCTCCGATCCAGGTCGTCGGCCTCACCCGCACCGGCAAATATCTTTTTCTCTATGAAAAGCCGCAGCTCTACGCCTATTTCCCCATGGCGCAGAGTTACAACTCCGGCGTCAACCTGTTCGTTTATACGCAGGACGATCCGCAGCGGCTTGTTACGGCCATCCGCGAGCAAATTCGCCAGCTCGATGCCGGGCTGCCCGTCTTCAACGTCACCACCATGGACGTGCAAGTCCAATACGGAAAAGCTCTCTTCCCCGCGCGCCTCGGCGTCATGTTTGTCGGCACCTTCGGCGTTCTCGGCTTGGTGCTTGCCTCCGTCGGTGTCTATGGCGTCGTCTCTTATTCCGTCAGCCAGCGCACGCAGGAGATCGGGATTCGCACTGCCCTGGGAGCCCAACGTTCTAACGTCCTGGGCATGATCTTGAAGCAGGGAATGGCCATGTCGCTCATCGGAACTGCCGTCGGAATCGTCCTATCTTTCTTGCTCTTCCGAGGCTTGGGCTCGATGCTCTACGGAGTCAAGTCCACCGACTTTTTAACTCTCGGCACCGTCTCCGCCCTGCTTCTCTTCGTGGCTTTCGTCGCCACTTACGTCCCAGCTCTGCGCGCCACCCGCGTCGACCCCGTCGTCGCGCTGCGCGAACAATGACGCCTATAGTTGATCACCTGCTGAAGGGGTGAGCTTCGCTCCGCCACGTTCTTAGCGCGGGTTGTGCGGTTATTTCACGTCCACATCATCTTTTAACTTGTCATACGCCGATGTGCTCATGATCTTCTTGCTCACAAGGTCGTGTTTGTCCTTGTACGGCCGCCCGGCCATGATCCGCCGCGCCTCACGCTGCCCAACGCCCGGCAATCCGGTCAACTCATCCTCACTCGCGGCGTTCAAATCTACGGTTTTCTGCTTCCCGTTTTCCCAGCCTTCCTTCGCGCCGTCGACAGCCGCCTTTACTGCCCGGCTAGCCTCTTCAAGCTTTGGCTTAGCTTCCGCCGCCGCTTTTGCTGCTTCATCATGAATCTTTTTTTCGCGCTCCGCCGAATCGCCCTCGCAACCCGCGGCTACCATCCCCGCCGATAACGCCATGCCCGCTATTGCAATCCATCGCCGCATGTTCATCACCTCTCTCGACTTCCACACTATCCTGTACGCCTCCGCGGCCTCCTGTCTATCCTGAATTTCCCTACATCCTTTATTTCTGCCCTTTCAAAAACGTCCCCTTCTCCAAGTCCTTGAACGCTTGCTGCAGCTGCTCCTGCGTATTCATTACGATTGGCCCATACCAAGCCACCGGCTCCTCGAGCGGCTCCCCCGACACTAGCAGGAACCGGATCCCCTCATCGCCCGCCTGAACGACCACTTCGTCCCCTCGGTCAAACAAAACCAGCGAACGGTTGTCCGCTGCTACCGGAGGCGCCGTATCCAGCCATCCGACGGCTTCCGTCGGCACCGCCAAAGGCTCCGACGCATTGCAAAACTTTCCCGAACCCGCGAACACGTAAGCAAACGCATGCCGCGTCGTGCCCATCGGCAAAGTCTTTCTGCGCCCCGGCGGCACGGACACATCCAAATAAATCGGGTCCGCCGCAATCCCATCCACCGGCCCGCTCTTGCCCCAAAAATTTCCGCACACCACGCGCACATGCGTCCCGTCGTCGTCCTTGATCTCAGGAATCTCCCCTGACTTCACTTCCTGATACCGCGGAGCGGTCATCTTCAGCGACGCTGGCAAATTCGCCCACAACTGAAACCCATGCATGCGCCCCGCGTGATCTCCCTTCGGCATCTCCTGGTGAATGATCCCGCTCCCCGCCGTCATCCACTGCACGTCGCCGGACGCAATCTGTCCGTGATTGCCCATGCTGTCGCCGTGCTCGACGGTTCCTGCCAAAACATAGGTGATCGTTTCAATCCCGCGGTGCGGATGCCACGGAAAACCCGCCAGATAGTCCTCCGGCACATCATTGCGAAAATCATCCAGCAACAAAAACGGATCGAAGTCCGCCGTATTTCCAAATCCAAACGCCCGCCGTAGATGCACTCCCGCGCCTTCCACGGTTGGCTTAGCTGCCACAAGTCGTTTCACTGGTCGTATAGACATCGTGCGCTCCCAAGAATCATCAATGGAATCTTCAACTGTCTCCATACACCGGCACAGCTGCCCCCTGAATCAACTTCGCCTCATTGCTGCACAAAAACAAAATCACTCGCGCAATTTCCTCCGGCTTGGGCCATTTCGCAAAGTCAGCCTTCGGCATTGCCTTGCGATTCGTCTCCGTATCGATAATGCTCGGCATAATCGAGTTGGCACGCACTCCCGTGCCCTTCAAGTCCGCCGCTAGTGAATCGATCATAGCTACCGCCGCCGCCTTCGAGGCGGCATACGCCGACGCTCCGGCAGCGTGGTCTACCGCGGCTTTCGAGGCCACATTCACGATCGCGCCGCTTCCTTGCTTCACCATCACTCGCGCTGCAGCTTTTACCAGCACAAATCCCGCGCGTAAATTCAGCGTTAGCTGCTGTTCAAAAACTCTCGTCTCCATCTCCCACAACTTCACTCCGCCCGCATACCCCCCGACGGCGTTTACCATACAATCCAGCCGGCGGTGTCGCTCCACAATGCCATCCATCAGTTTTGCGACAGCCGCCTCATCCGTAACGTCCACAGCATACCCTTCCAGCGACGCCCCCTCCACCTCCACCAACTTTGCGCTGGCCGCCTTCTTCAACTCGTCCAGATCGCCCGGCCTCTGAAACGTAACAATTACTCGCGCGCCATCTTCGATAAACGCCGAACTTACCGCCCGTCCCAATCCACCAGTCCCGCCCGCGACCAATACCACTTTGCCAGCCATTCTGCTCTCCAATCGCGCTCAACTCACGCATCTTGTCACACCCTCACCTACTGCTCAAGTCGCCTCGCCCTACCATCTTCATTCTTCGCCCGCATGGGAGACGGCTCAACTTTCAACTCCCAAGTCCAATCTCCCGCTGGACCTGATAAAATTCCACTCGCACCCAGCGAGAGCCGTGGGCACGCGAGAAGGATCTGGCTGTACTTGCAGCATTTGTCCGGACATCTTGCACATCGTTCGCAGCATCTGTGCACGCATATGTCCACGAGACACCTCGGCCCGGACGGAGAATCTCAAATGAATCTAAAGCCAACGAAATTTGCCTTAGGGGCGCTGCTGGTGGCTCTCGCTTTTGCGCTTCCGGCGCGCTCTCGAGCGCAAGACGCGAACGCCAGTGCCAGCGAGTCTAAGATGACGCCCGCCGCCGTGAATCCCCCAGCCAGCGAAATCATCGCGCTCACCGTTCCGAAAGGCACCGCCGTTCAAGTTGTTCTCGACAAGGAACTCAAAATCCAGAAAGTCGGCCAGCCCGTTCGCGGCCGCGTTGCCGAGCCCATCTATGCTTTTGACAAACTCGTTGTGCCCGTTGGAACCCAGGTCACGGGTCAGGTTATTCAGCTCGAAAGCGTTTCCGATGGAAGACGCACTCTTGAGGCTTTGAACGCCGATTTCTCGCCGGCTCGCAAAGTACAAATTGAATTCAACGACCTCGAGATGCCCGACGGCCGCCACATTCCCATTCACACCACCGTCACGCCCGGCTCCGGTCAAGTGATCCAATTTGTTACCAGCTCCGGCGGCGCGAAAAAGAAAACCGTGAAAGACGCGGCCTCAGAAAAAGCTGAGCAGTCCAAGGAAGAAGCCAAGCGCCAGTGGGACGATGCAATGAAGCAGGTCCATGAGCCGGGCAAAATGCACAAGATCGAGCGCTACGCCGTGGCTCAACTTCCAGTCCATCCGCAATATATTGATGCCGGCACGGTCTATTTCGCCGAGCTCGAGCAGCCGCTCGATTTTGGCAGCGAGCCGCTCACTCCGGAAATTGCGTCTGCACTCAACACGCCCCCACCATCGGGCAGCTCCGTGCACGTGCGCCTGATGACGGCCCTCAGCTCCGCGACGGCGCATCAGGGCGACGAAGTCGAAGCCGTGTTGTCGCAGCCGCTCTTTGACGGAGACCGCCTCGTCCTTCCTCAAGGGAGCCGTCTGCAAGGCTCCGTCGTTCAAGTGCGCGCGGCGCGACGCCTCAGCCGCAATGGCCAGCTGCGCATGGTCTTCCATCAACTGGTCTTGCCGGATGGGCTCGAACAAAAGATCGAGGCTACTTTGGCCGGCGTCCAGGCAGGCAAAGGTGACGACGTGAAGCTCGACGCAGAAGGCGGGGCGGAGGCCAACTCTCCGAAGACACGCTATCTGGCAACCGGGATCTCCGTGATGCTGGCCCTTGCCTCCGCTCATACGGATGACGATGCCCCTGCGGGCAGCGTTGGGGGCAGTGCTGGCAGCCGCGCTGCAGGAGGCGTTGGAGGATTCAAGCTTGTGGGCCTTGCCATGGGCGTTTTCGTTCACTCGCAGCCGCTGGGCATGGCTATGGGCGCGTATGGCGCAAGCATGTCCGTCTACTCGCATTTCATCGCCCGCGGACGCGACCTCGTCTTTCCGAAAAACACTGCCATGGAAGTTTCCATTGGCACGCGACCTTCCGCTCCTGCCCCCAGTTCTCCAAATCCTGCCGACACCAAATCCGAGAACCCCGGCGCGAAGTCTGAAAGGTGATCTGAAGTCCGGCGGATCCCGACATCACTCCGGAAGAGCGCCAGCTGATGCTAAACAAACTGCCCGTCTTGGTCCTGGCTAACAATCGCCGCGTGGACGTCACCTTGAGCACCACCGGACAACAGTCCGTTCGACGCTATCCGTTTAACGCGAAAGACTTCCAGGCCCTCGTCAGCACCAAGGGCGGCGAATCCGACGACGCGCCAAAGCCAGCGACGAAGAAAAAGCCCAATTAGTAGTGAGTGCAGCGGATGGTCCCACATAGAACACAATGTGGGACCATCCACGTTATCGTATCCAACAGGCTGTCGAGTCAGCTTAAATCCGCAACTCTAGTCGGCCCAGATTCTTGCCGCTTATTGCTACTTTTTTGGAGAGTCCTTCAAGACCGGGTGGGCAAACTCGGTTGCGAGCTCATTCCATGCCTCGAGCATTTCGATCCCGAGCGGCGCCGCTTCCTCTGACTTCAGATCCCCACCGGCGCGGACGTATTCTTCCGCTTTGATCCTGGCAGCATGGGCGCGGTTGACCTTTGCCAGTAACTCTTTCTTGTTTGTCGACATAAATATGCCTCCTAAGCCTTAGTTAATTGGCCGCGCTGGATTGTGGGGCCGCGATCAGCGATGCGCCCAATTTCCCCGCCCGTGGTGGTGGAGACGGTCTCAGACGCTCGCCCGCGACCCCTCATTCGCTCGTGACAGAAATCCCTTCCGAAAAGGTCGCAACCTTCGGTCGTCGGCTTTCTAGGTAGCAAGAAGACCGCCACTCGGCAGGATTTTCTTAAGTGGAATCTAAAGGGCTTTCAGTTGTGTATTTTGGAGGTGCGGATTCTGCAGGGGCATGGGGCTGTTTTGCGGAAGTGCAATTTTGGCATGGCACCGGCACTCTTGACTGTTTCCTCTGAGGCTATCCAATTAGCAACGAGGAAGCTCCCAATGCCACCGCGCATCGTCCACTCAGAATAAAATACGTTTGGCCCCGGTTGGAGCGCATCGTCTTGAGTGGAAGAGCTAAAATCCTCCTCGGTTTGGCGGTTCTTGTGTTGGCCGTCGCCGTCGGCTGGCAGTTCGCTTCCTGTGAGATCGCCAATCTCGAACTACAAGCAGACATGCGGGACATCGCCGCACAGGTCGCCTCCCGCATCGGCCTCGAGGCCCCGAACTCCGACGAGGACCTTCGCAACGCGGTCATCCACAAAGCCGAGGAACATGATATTCAACTCGAGCCAGGGCAAGTGACAGTGCAACGCACGGGCAGCGGCAAAGCCTTGGCTATCTACCTAGCCGCGGACTACCAGGCGCGCGTCAATCTCCTCATATACTCCTTCGCTCTCCATTTCACTCCCTCAAGCACGAAATAATCCCCGCCCGCGACAAAGTCGTCGAGCAATGCAGCGAAGGCAAAGCCGACGCCCGCGATCCTTACTATCTAGACGGCAGAATCATTTTCCATCCTCCCAACTCCGTCGAAATCGATCTGCTCCGATGATCGTCGTCAGCGATGGCGCAAGACCTGCGCGCCGACAAATCCTCAGAGCGAGACATGCTGGAGCGGCCAGCCGGACGGTGCACCCGAAACAGAAAGCGTGATGTCCATTTTGGGATTTGGGACCTGTCAAATTTGTGCGGCTGGTTTTGGGGAAAGACCCGGCTTATGGGCCAGTGCCGTTTTGGAACGTACTGGCCTTTGGGCCATCTGATGGGGCGGCTGCTCGCTCGGTAAGCTTCTTGAGGGCTCGGAGTGTGGCCGGGCCGAGGAGGGGCGATGTTGCGCAATCGATTGCTTATTGGGTTGGGGGCATGTCTTCTGGTGGCGTCTGGAGCTTGGTCGGACGAAGTGGGGTTCGTTGACTGCTCGAAAAATGCGGAAGCGACCCAGGTTTTTGGCAAGCCCAGGAGGTCTCAGGACGTCGTCGCCTCTTTGCCCTGCGGAGAGCGCTTTACGATTTTGGTGTATGGGTTTTACTTCTCGCGCATTCAGACGAAAGAAGGGCAGGTGGGGTACATCTATTCGAGTTTGATCGCACAGGATCGCGAAGTCACCTCCTTGCAGCCAGCGGCCACGAAACAGCAGACGGGACCGCAGAGTGGTGCGCAGACTCCGTCATTGCAGGCGACTTCGGAGAAAACAAAGATTCCGCGGGCGACTCCATTCGACGCGCAGCCTAAAGCGGCTGCAACTGCTCAGCCCCAGTCAGCGCTTCCGGCGGTACCGGAACCAGCGGCAGCACTGCAAGCGGGCTCGACGCAGTCGCCTGCAGCCGAAGGGGCGGCGTCTATTGCGCCGGCTGCTCCTGTCCCACAGGTAGGCTCGAGTGCGGTGGCGGAGGTTCAGCCTGCGCCTGCGCAGCTTACTGCCTCTCAGCCCGCTTCGGCTGAACCTGCAGCGGCACCAGCGCCTGTGTTTACTGCGCCACCGACGGCGGCGCCAACACAGAATGCGGATACGCCAGAGACCCCTGCTGCCGCCACGCAGCCTAGTTCGAATGCGGCAGCGGAGGCTCAACCTGAGGCGGCTCTGCCAGTACCTGCGCAGCCCGCACCTGCGCCAGCGGCACCGGCTCAACCAACCCCCGCCCAACCGGCAGCGCCAGCAATTCGACCTGTGGAGATGAAAGATAGCTGGGAGAAACCACGCCCGAGCGTTCGCGCCGCTCCTTTGCTGGAACTTTATGGCGGCTTCGCGTTTGCACGGATGGGCGGCACGGGATTCGGGAGCAATTCGATTGGAGGGCTGGGGTCAGTTGGGTGGAACGCGAGGTCGTGGTTGCAGATCCTCGCGGACACTAGCTACAACTTCGAAACAGTCAACGGCGCCAAGAATGTGCTCTATGGAAATCATTATGGGCCACGCTTCTTCTACCGTACGCGAAATCGATGGGGCATCACTCCATTTGCGGAAGCGCTGGTTGGTGGATCGGACCTAAAAACCACCGTCAGCGGGAGCGGAGGTTACACCTCATCCACGGGAAGCGCTCTTTCCTATAAGGCGGGAGGCGGAGTGGATATCCACCCAGCGCACTCGCACCGCTGGGAAATACGTTTGATCGATGTGGACTACTACAAGACGTCTTTCGGGACGAATACCCGTCAGACCAACTACTGGATTTCCACCGGAGTTGTGCTGCGGCTGTTTGGAGGAGCAGACGAGTAGTGCAGTGGAGGGCTTCCTAAGGGCATCAAGGCATACGCCAGCCAAGATGGGGTGCATGGTGCAGGCGCGAAGCCTTGGCTACTATTGCGAAACATAGGTTGAAAAGAGACTGGAAGCGAACGCGCCAATTGGTTACAAGTAAAATTAGGTTGGAATGGGCCGATACGGCCGGCATGTAGCCGAGAAAGTCCGTGAGGTACGTAGGAGGCGGCGTGAAAAAGACATTTGTGCTTCTGGCGGCGGTGGTCTTGGTGGGAATTCCAGCTGCGGCGAAGGAGCCTCAGGCGGGGACGATTGTTTCGGAAAGTTCCGTGGCCTGCGGCTCGCACGTAAAGAACAAGAAAGAAACCGCGGAAGTGTTGTGCCAGGAGTATGTCGTTCGAACAGAGACAACGGAGTACCACGTCCGGCAGGAGAAGCCTGCGGATAAGGCATTGATTCCCGTGAGCACGAGCGTTGAGTTCACGCTGGAAAAAGATAAGATGAGGTTCAAAGCGAACGGAAAGAAATACGAATACATCGTGGTTTCCGAATCGGCTGCGCCCACGACTGCAGCTGTAGCGACGCCAAAGCTCTAACTGCAGTCAACCACCCACTTAGAACGAAGTTCAAATTTCCAGAATGACCGGCAGGATTAGCGGTCGCTTGGACGTTTGTTTATTGATATAGCGCTTCAGGTCGACGCGGATTTTTTCTTTGATTACGCCCCAGTCGGATTTTTCTTCGGCGTTGGATTGCTCGACTGTTTTCATGATGACTTCGCGAGCGCCGGCAATCAATTCCTGGCCGTTGTCGCTGAAGAGGCCGCGGGTGACGATTTCAGGTTGCGATTCCATTTTGCCTGTGTGTTTGTCGATGGCGATGATGGGGACGACCACGCCATCCTCGGAAAGATGTTTACGATCGCGGATGACTACGTCTTCGATCTCTTCCAGAGAGCCGGAATCGACGCAGACGCGGCCTGCTGTCACTGGATCGCGCCTCCGAACTCCATCCGCCGTAAATTCGATGCACTTGCCGTTTTCAAGAAGCAAGATTTCTCCGGAAACGCAGCCGAGCTGATGTGCGAGGGCGGCGTGGCGGAAAAGATGGCGGTATTCGCCGTGAACGGGAATGAAGTACTTCGGTTTGACTAGTTGCAGGACCAGTTTTTGTTCTTCCTGACTGGCGTGGCCGGAAACGTGAATAGTGCCGGCGGAATTATCGTAGTAGACGAGAGCACGCCGACGGAACATGTGATCCAGCATGCGGAAGATGGCTTTTTCGTTGCCGGGAATGATGCGTGCGGAGAGGATGACGCTGTCGTTTTCATCGACGGTGACGAAGCGGTGATTGTCGACGGCGATGCGCGAAAGGGAAGACATCGGCTCGGCTTGGCTGCCGCTGGCGAGAATGACGATGCGCTTGGGATCGAAATTGCGAATGTCTTGCGGGCGGACGACCATGCCGTCCGGAATGCGCAAGTAATTCATGGAGTGGGCGATTTCGACGTTGTCCACCATACTGCGGCCGACGAAGGCGACTTTGCGGCCGACGCGTCCGGCGACATCGATGACTTGCTGGATGCGGTGGATCGAGGATGCGAAACAGGAAAGGATGACGCGTCGAGGCGCCGAGCGGCAGAGCTCCTCGATGCGCGGAACGATGGCACGCTCGGAGGGCGTGAAGCCGGGCCGTTCGACGTTGGTAGAGTCGCTGAAAAGGGCGAGGACTCCTTCGCTGCCGTAGCGGGCGAACGTGTGGAGATCGAAGGGAGCGCCGTCGACAGGAGTTTGGTCGATCTTGAAGTCGCCGGTATGGATGATGACGCCGAGCGGCGTGCGCACGGCAAGAGCGACGCAGTCGATGGTGCTGTGCGTAACGTTGATGAACTCGATTTCGTACGGACCGATTTCGACAAGGCGGCCGGGAAGCACTTCGCGGAGCGTGGTGGAGGCGAGGAGGCCGGCTTCTTCCAAGCGTTTTTTCACAAGCGCTAAGGTGAAGCGCGTGCCGTACACGGGGACGTTCAGGTCTCGCAAAATATACGGGAGCGCGCCGATGTGATCTTCGTGGCCGTGGGTTAAGACGATGGCGCGGACGTGCTGGCGATTTTGCTTTAGATATGTGATGTCGGGGATGACGAGGTCGACCCCGAGGAGTTCGGATTCGGGGAACATCATGCCCGAGTCGACGACGAGAATGTCGTCACCGAGACGAAGGACCATCATGTTCATTCCGAATTCGCCGAGACCGCCGAGAGGTATTGCTAGTAGGGACTGCGTAGACTTACTCAAAGAAAGGTTATCTCCATCTTATACGAAAAAGGTCATCTCCGTAATGTGCATAGGAATCGTATCACAGTGGGATGATGGGCGCGCGTTGCGGTCGTGATGCGCGTATGGTGTCTCTTTTTGCACAGACGAATCACGCAGTGGTCGGCTGCAGCGCGGGAGAGACCGCTCGATGACGCGACTAGCGATCGCCGCCGCTGAAGAGATGGGCGATGAAGACGAGGAGTACGGCGCCAACGGTAGCTGCGGCGAGAGAATAGAGGAAACCGCCGCCCCAGATGCCCAAGCGCATGAAAATCCAGCCGCCGATAAACGAGCCGACGATGCCAAGGATAATGTCGGTGATGCAGCCGAAGCCGCGGCCACGCGAGATTTTTCCGGCAAGCCATCCGGCGATGAGGCCAATGATGATCCAGCCCCAGAATCCACTGGGGAGGTAGACCAAAATACCCTTTGTCTCGAACAAGGCACTAAAAAGTGTGGCGGACATTCAGCCTCCAAGTAAATTTCTCATTCGCATCTGGGCTCGTGATGCGTAGGAGTCTATCAGATGGGTTGTTGCTGCGTCATGCAGTGCAGGGTGCCGAGGCCGAGGACTAAGTCGCGGCACGCAATGCCGACGACCTCGCGATCAGGGAAAAGTTTGGCCAGGGTATTGAGAGCGATGCGGTCGTTCGAATCGTTGAACGTGGGGACGATTACGATTTTGTTAGCGATGTAAAAATTCGCGTAGCTGGCCGGGAGGCGCTGGCCGTCGAAATAGACTGGGGCCGGCATGGGGAGCGTTTCGACTCGCAGGGAGCGGCCGTCTTGATCTTTCATATTCTTTAGCAGGGCTAGATTTTCCTGGAGCGGCGCGTAATTGGTATCGTTCGAATCCCTTTCGACCACTGTAACTACCGTTGTCGGATCGACGAATCTTGCGAGGTCGTCGACGTGGCCGTGCGTATCGTCGCCCGCGATGCCGTTTTTCAGCCAGAGAACGTTTGTTACCCCGAAATAGCTTTTGAAGACTTCGGCGTAGTCTTCGCGGGTGAAGCCGGGATTGCGTTCCTGCGTTTTGCTTAGAAGACATTCTTCCGTTGTGAGCAGCGTGCCGCGGCCGTTGACGTCGATGCTGCCGCCTTCTAGGACTACACGCCTCCCTTTGTGCCCTGGTTGCCAGACACGGTGCTTGAGCTTCTTGTTGGCTGCGGAAACGACCACAGCATCTTTTTTGTGATTGTTATATTTAGCCCAGCCGTTGAACCTCCAATGAGTGTAAGCGACTTCGCCCGAGGAGTTCTTTACGCAGATGGGGCCGGAGTCGCGCATCCAGCCGCGATCGGTGGGGATGCGGGAAAAATCCACGGCGCTGAGATTGGCGCCGGACTTTTTCAGTATCGTGCGGACGCGGAATTCGGCTTCCTTATTTTCGACCAGGAGATAGACGCGTTCGACTTGCGAGAGATAGCGGACGATTTCGGCGAAGGCCCACGGGATGGGGGCGAATTTTCCGGGCCAGTCTGTTAGCTCGTGGGGCCAGCCTAGCCAGGTGGCTTTGTGCTGGTCCCATTCGGCGGGCATGCGGAAACCTTGGGAGTGTGGCGTGGATCCGTTTTGCAATGTGGGCATACGTTTGAATTTGGACTCGGGATTTTTTAACACAGAACTCACAGAGAAGAGTCGATCATTCGCCTAGCCAGCGGTTGAGGATTGGTTGGTACGCGTCTATGCGGCGATCGCGCAGGAAGGGCCAGTTACGGCGAGTTTCTTCGCTCTGGGCGGGATCGCATTCGACCACCAGGATTTCTTCTTTGTCGTCGGAGGCTTCGGAGAGAATGCGACCGAAGGGATCTGCGACGAAAGAATTTCCCCAGAATTCGAGGCCGGCGTCGCCCTTTTCTGGTTTGCCTTCATAGCCGACGCGATTGACTACGGCGACGTAAACACCATTGGCGATGGCGTGGGCACGCTGGATGGTGCGCCAGGCGTCGAGTTGCGCTGAGCCGAATTGTGCTTTTTCGTGCGGATGCCAGCCAATGCTGGTGGGATAGAAAATGACCTGCGCGCCTTGCAGGGCGGTGAGGCGCGAACCTTCTGGATACCACTGATCCCAGCAAATCTGAACGCCGATACGACCGTAAGCGGTGTCGAAATTCGGGAAGCCCAGGTCGCCGGGCGTGAAATAAAACTTTTCGTAGTAGAGCGGGTCGTCGGGGATATGCATCTTGCGGTACTTGCCGAGAAGAGAGCCGTCGGCGTCGAGGACCGCGCAAGTGTTGTGGTAAACACCGGCCGCGCGCCGTTCGAAGAGAGAAACGACAAGAACAACTTTTAGTTCTTTTGCGATTTTCGCGAGGGAGTCGGTCGCGGGGCCAGGCACAGGTTCGGCGAGATTGAAAAGATCAGGGTCTTCGGTGCGGCAGAAGTATTCGCCGCGAAAAAGTTCGTCCATGCAAATGATTTGCGCGCCGCGCGCGGAAGCCTCGCGGATTTTCTCGATGGCACGCGAAAGATTTTCTCCGGGATTCGCAGTGCTGCGCATCTGCAAAAGGCCGATTGTGAATTTCTTTGTCATAAAAATTAGTTTATCATGCTCGTAGAAACATTTTCTGTTGCGTTTTGTTCTTCCCATCGGGGCGCATTTGTAATATCAATCGTTACGAAATTTGAATCTTGGGACTTGGTGTGAAGTTCTGAAACGAAAGCGCAAGAAAAATCGAGGAGAGCAGATGGCAAAGCGGCACGAAAAGACGGTCACGGGGCGCGTACTGCACGATCCGGTGAAGGATAAGTTGCGGCCGATGTTTCCGATTGATCTGTCAAAATGCCGCACCATCGATGAATTGGTTCGCGCGATGGGCAATACGGCGTTCACTGGCCGGCAAATCGGCGATGCGGCCGACGTTCTGGAGACGATGGCGCGCGATAAGGATTGTTTTGTAGTGATGACGCTCTCAGGGGCGCTGACAGTAGCAAAGATGGGTTTCATTTTTTGCGATTTGATTGAGAGTGGTCTGGTAAAAGCGGTCGTTTCAACTGGGGCGCTGATGGCGCATGGGCTTGTCGAGGCGACTGGGCACTCGCATTTCCGCTACGACCCGAAAATGGATGACAAGGAGCTGTTTCACGCGGGATACAACCGCGTTTACGATTCGCTCGAGCCGGAAGTGAATCTGGATCACGTGGAAGAAGTGATGGACGAGGTGCTCTCGAACTGGGACGCGAAGGAAGTTGCCTGCAGCTGGAAGATTCATCGCAAGATAGGCGAAACATTGCACAAACAAGGAGCAGGGCGGGGAATTCTGAAATCCGCTTACGAGCACAACGTGCCTGTGTTCGTGCCGGCATTCAGCGATTCGGAATTGGGCATTGATTTTGCGCTGCAAAAGATCGCGCGGCAGAGAGAAAACAAGCCGCTGCTGCGGTTCGACCCGTTCGAGGATTTCGAGAAATTTGCCGACACGATGCTGGCAACGAAGCGCATGGGTCTTTTTACGGTGGGCGGAGGCGTACCACGGAATTGGTCGCAACAATTCGGAGTGTACGCGGAACTTTTGGCGCGGCGCGGTTACAAGAAAATACCGCTGAAGCGCTACAACTACGGCGTGCGAATTTGTCCGGAGCCGGTGCATTGGGGTGGGTTGAGCGGGAGCACGTACACGGAAGCCGTTTCGTGGGGCAAATTCGTGCCCCCGGAAGAGGGTGGGAAGTTCGCGGAAGTTTTTGATGATGCGACAGTGGCGCTGCCGCTGATTGTGGGTGCGGTGCTGGACCGCATTGGGCATTTCAAGCGCGAAATTTAGTGATAACGGTGGGATGCGAGGGCCAAGGGGCGTCGGTTCGTGAGAGTTCATTAGGGCGAAGGTGAAAGATGCCGCAGGTGCGGACAGCGGTCAACAAACCTTTGTATGACGTACACCCAGGCGTGGCGATGGTGCAGAAGTGGATCGCGGAATTGAAGGATAAGACGGGGCGCTCGCTGGAAGAGTGGATCGCGTTTGCGAAGAAAGAAGGGCCAAAAGAGGATAAGGCGCGGCGCGAATGGTTGAAGACGAAACACAAGTTGGGGACGAACAGTGCTTGGTGGATTTCCGAGCGAGTGGATGGCAAGGGTACGGAAGAAGACTCGCCGGAGGCCTACTTGAAAACGGCAGTAGTGTACGTGGAGGAGCAGTACGCAGGGGCGAAGGAGAAACTGCGGCCAGTTTATGAGGAATTGATGGAGTTGGGGAAATCGATGGGCGCGGATGTGAAAGCGTGCCCGTGTAAGACAATGGTGCCGCTCTACCGCGAGCATGTGTTTGCGCAGATTAAGCCAACGACGAACACTCGGATTGATTTGGGATTCGCGTTGACGCACTACAAAGGAAAATTGCCGAAGCGAATCATTGATACCGGCGGTTTGGTGAAGAAGGATCGGATTACCCACCGGATTGAGTTGAAGTCAGTGGATGAGATCGACGCGGAAGTGAAGAAGTGGCTTAGGACAGCGTACGAGCTGGATGCAAAATAAAAGAGGGGTGTGGCAAGCCTGGCTCCCGCAAAAATCCACGAGAAAAAAAGAAAAGGGAGTCAGTCGTCTTCACCGATCAGGATAGCGGCGCCGAGGACGGTGGTCCAGAGGCCGCGCTTGTCGCCGACGGCTGATTGCGTGACGTTCATAGTGCGAACGATTTTGTTGGAGATGCGGTAGACCTCTTTTTTTTCATCGAAGCTGAGATCGGGATCAAATTCCACGTTGAGAGTGGTGGCGAGCATTTCCGCGGCGAGCTCTTCGGCATATTCGCCGGCAACTTCTTCGGTTTCGCCGAAGGAGTGATGTTCGGAGAGATAGCCATACATCAATTTATCGCTCGGGAGCGCGAGGCCGATGCTTGCGGCGATGAGGCGGTGCGCTTCCTTGGTGGAATTTTCACTAATGACGGTGAAAGCCACCTGGCCAGGTTTGATGTGCTTCAATCCTTCGCTTCGGGAAATCAATTTACAATTAGGCGGGAAGATCGAAGAGACGCGCACGATGTTGCACGCGGCGATGCCTGCATTGCGCAGGGCGAGCTCAAAGCTCGAAAGTCTTTCGCGATGTTTTCCGACGCCTTTGGTGAGGAAGATCTTCTTAGCGACGAACGCCATGGTGCCGGGTTGTGGTGCCTCCGTAAGTAGAATAACGGCGGAAAAATTTCCGCTGTGGAAAAATAACAAGAAGGTATTGCAGTGTCAAACGAATTCGCGGAATTATTGCGGACTCAGAGAGCAAAAATGAATGGATTGTGACAAGAAGCGCAGATTCCGCTCAGGAGTCGCCTGACATGTGCTGAAGCAACTTCCCAAGCGGCTTGCAAAGCGCCAGCACCTTGCCTAAATCGTCGGCACTGAAGTCCGGCCCGGCGAGCGAAGGGTTGGCCCCTTTGCGGCTGACCTGGATGACACCCACAACTTTTTCTCCGGAAAGAATCGGAGCGCTGATCAACTTCTGGATGATTTCGGAGGTTTCGCCGCCGATTTTTACGCCTTCGAAAACAGTGGCGTGACGGACGCCGGCAAAATTATTGATGATGTCCGGACGGCTTTCGCGAGCCGTGCGCGCGGCAATGGCAGAGGTGCTGGAAAGCGGAATAAAACCGACCTGTTTCAGCGATTCAGGGACAAGAAAGTGCAGGTGACGCCAGCGGCTGGAAACGCCCATGAGGGCGATCTCGTCGGACTTTACGCCGAGATTCTTCGCAATGCGTTCCGCGATGCCGGGCAAGGAGATTTGGGACATGGCGGCCGCGTCCGATTCGATGGCGCTGGCGATGCGTTCTAGCTCCGAAGCAAGACTGAGGCTTGTGGTCATGAGATCCGTTGGGCACGCCAAGGCTGCCAGGCGGGAGGGCCGGGCGGATACCATCGGTCGTATTCTTATTTAAGCGAGAAAGATTGTGCGGCGCAACGAATTTTCGGGCGGCGCGTGTCTGAGAAAGGAACAGGCTGGCTTGCATCGCTGTTTTCAACTCCCTATACTGAATAGGCCGCGACTCTTCAGCGCCCTTCAGCATCTCAAGCGGCGGAGAGGGCATGTCCGCAACGGCAACCCAGCCTGAAACCGACTATCTTCTTCGCAAACTGCATTCTCTAACTGGCATTATCCCTGTTGGTGCATTTCTGGCGGAACATTTCTGGTCGAATAGCTACGCGCTTGTGAGCAGATCGCAGTACGACGCTAAATCGCAGGAGCTACAGACGATTCCGTTTCGCGTGGCTGTGGAATGGCTGTTTATTTTTCTGCCGATGCTCTATCACGGCGGATATGGGATTTATATTTGGCTACGCGGAAAGTCGAATGTGTCGGCGTACCCATGGGTGGGGAACTGGCTTTACACCACGCAGCGTTACACAGGGTTGATTGCGTTTGTTTACATTGGGTGGCACTTGTACACGGAGCGCTGGCTGACGCATGGGAAGTCCACATACGCGGACGTCGAGGACTTGCTGCAGAATCCGTACGCGCTGACGTTCATGTTTGTCGGCGTGCTCGCATCGTCGTTTCACCTCGGTGTGGGCATTTGGAATTTCTTGTGCAAATGGGGCCTGGCTGCCACGGTGAAAGCCCAGCGCGCTGCCGGTGCGCTTGGGGCGATGGTGGGATTTACATTTAGCTTAGTCGGGGTCCTGATTGTTTTGAGTTTTTGGTTGAACTGGCACCCGTTTGACTTCTATTTGAAATGAGACAGCCGAAAATCATCGTAGTGGGCGGTGGTCTGGCCGGCCTGATGGCGACGATTCGCGTCGCAGAAGCCGGCGTGCCCGTGGATTTGTTTTCGATTGTACCGGTAAAGCGGTCGCATTCGGTTTGCGCACAGGGCGGGATCAATGCAGCGAAGAATCAGAAGGGAGAAGGCGACACCACCTGGAAGCATTTTGATGACACGATTTACGGCGGGGATTTTCTTGCAAATCAGCCTCTGGTGAAACGAATGTGCGAGGCGGCGCCGGGGATCATCGACCTGCTGGACCGGATGGGCGTGATGTTCAACCGCACCTCTGAGGGATTGCTGGATTACCGGAGGTTCGGAGGCACGCTCTACCACCGCACTGCGTTTGCAGGCGCGACGACGGGGCAGCAGCTTCTTTACGCGCTGGATGAGCAGGTGCGAAGGCACGAAGCCGAAGACAGAGTAAAGAAATACGAAGGCCAGACATTTTTGTCGGCGGTGATCGACGAAGGCGGCTTCTGCCGCGGGATTTGCGCCATGGACCTGCGTTCCATGGAAGTAAAAACGTATCCCGCGGACGCCGTGATTTTCTGCACGGGCGGGATTGGCGCGATTTTTGGGCGGTCGACGAATTCCGTGGTGTGCACGGGTTCAGCGCAATCTGCATTGTTCCAGCAGGGAGTCGACTACGCGAACGGCGAGTTCATTCAGGTCCATCCAACCGCGATTCCTGGGGAAGACAAGTTGCGCCTGATGAGCGAATCCGCGCGCGGAGAAGGCGGCCGCGTTTGGGTACCGAAGAATCCGTCAGACACGCGTCCAGCTAAGAGCATTCCCGAAGGAGAACGCTTTTATTTTCTGGAGGAGTGGTATCCCAAGTACGGAAATCTTGTGCCACGGGATATTGCGACGCGCGCGATTCATAGAATTGTTTATCAGGAAAAGCTCGGGATACGAGGCCAGGCAGCCGTCTATTTAGACGTTACGCATGTTCCGAGGGAAGTGCTGGATCGCAAGTTGGAAGGCATCCTGGAGATTTACGAAAAGTTTTTGGGTGTGGACCCGCGCGAAGAGCCTATGAAGGTTTTTCCGGCGATGCATTACACGATGGGCGGAATCTGGGTGAATGCAGAAGATCAGGCGACCAATGTTCCGGGAATTTATGCGGCAGGTGAATGCGAATATCAATATCACGGCGCGAACAGGCTGGGAGCGAACTCTCTTGTGTCTTGTATTTTTGGTGGCGGGTTGGCGGGGCCCGCAGCGGTGAAGTATGCGCGGAATCTGGCAACCGGCTGTGAGGCGGTCACATCGAACGTCTATGAGAGCGAGCGCAAGCGTCAAGAAGAGAAGAACCAGGCGCTGATTTCGCCGGACGGCACGGAGAATCCGATGACCATCTGGCGGGAACTCGGCGAAGTGATGACCGAGCACGTGACGGTGACGCGAATTAACAAAGATTTGCAGGTTGCTGACGCCAAGCTTCGCGAACTTCAAGAGCGCTATGGCAGAATTAATTTGAGCGACCGGACGCGATGGTCCAATCAGACGCTGAATTTCGCGCGCGAGCTGGGAAACATGCTAGTGCTGGCGCGGGTCGTTACGCTCGGCGCGCTGCAACGCAATGAATCACGCGGGGCGCACTACAAGCCGGATTTTTCCGAGCGGGATGACGCGAATTGGCTCAAGACTACGCGCGCCAAATGGGCGAATGGGGAAATCCGGTTCAGTTATGAGCCGGTTGACATTTCACAAATCCCGCCGCGTGCGCGGCGCTATGACGCGGCGAAGTGACGGAAGTCTGATTGCCGGGACGCTTGATTTTCGGCCAGCGATGAATTGCACGATTTGCTGAGAATTTTATGCCCGACGCCAAAGAGGTAATCGTTCGCGTAAAACGGCAGGTCAGTCCCAAAGGGACACCTTATTGGGAAGAGTTTGCATTGCCGTGGCGTCCTGCGATGAATGTCATCATCTGCTTGCGAGACATTGCGGAAACGCCGGTCACGCGCGAGGGCAAGAAGACCACGCCGATCAGCTACGACTCGAACTGTCTCGAAGAGGTTTGTGGCTCGTGCGCCATGCTCATCAACGGGAAAGCGCGCATGGCCTGCTCCGCGCTGGTCGACAAATTGGAGCAGCCGATTCGGCTCGAACCTTTCTCGAAATTTCCAGTCGTCCGCGATCTGGCCGTTGACCGGCAATTCATGTTTGAGAGCCTTAAGCGGGTCAAAGGTTGGATTCCCATCGACGGAACGTACGATCTCGACGAAGGGCCACGGATGGCCCCCCAGACGCAGGAGAAAGCCTATCCGTTGTCGCGCTGCATTTCGTGCGGAAGTTGCCTGGAAGTCTGCCCCCAGGTGAATGACAACAACAAGTTCATCGGCGCGGCCATCATCAGCCAGGTCCGGCTTTTCAACATGCATCCTACAGGCGCGATGCACGCAAAAGAGCGCATCGCGGCACTGATGGAACCGGGTGGCATCCAAGACTGTGCAAACGCTCAGAACTGCGTGAAGGCCTGCCCGAAAGATATTCCCTTGACCGAATCCCTCGCCGAAATGAACCGGCAAGCATGGAAACAAGCGCTGGTCGGCTGGCTAATAGGGTAGAATCTCGCCGCACCCTTTCCCTTGGAGGAATACATGCGTGAGGCCCGCGTCTCGCTAATTGTTTGTTTGCTCGTTGCTGGATTTCTGTTGAGTCAGGTTGCGACGGGTGACGACATCGCCGATCGCGCGAAGAAGCTGCATTTTTCTTCGATTGTTTTGGACACGCACGACGACACGACGCAGCGCTTCTTCTCGAAGAACTTCGACATCGGCAAGCGCAATCCCGATGGGCACATCGACATCCCGCGCATGCGCGAAGGCGGCATGAACGCCATCTTTTTTTCCATCTGGATCGACGGCAGAATCATGGGCCCGCCGGCGGTCCAGAAAGCGCTGGACCAGATCGACGCGGTCCACGAAAACGTAAATAAGTATTCGAAGGACATGACGTTTTGCCGTACCGCGGAAGAAGTCCGCCGCGCGCACGCGCAAGGCAAAATCGCCGCGCTTATCGGTGTCGAAGGTGGCCACATGATCGGGAACGACATCCGCGTCCTGCGCATGTTTGGCGACTTAGGCGTTCGTTACATGACGCTCACTCACTTTTACAATGATGAATGGGCGGATTCCTCGACTGCCAAGCCCGAGCACAACGGGCTGACGGACTTCGGCAAGCAAATCGTGCGGGAAATGAACCGGCAGGGAATCATGGTGGACATCTCCCACGTCTCCGACAAAACCTTTTACGATGTGTTGGAAGTCAGCAAAGCGCCGGTAATTGCGTCTCATTCTTCGTGCCGGGCGCTGTGCAATCACGTCCGCGACATGTCCGACGACATGATGAAGGCGCTGGCCGCGAAGGGGGGCGTCATCCAGATCAACTTTGAGAAAAGCTTCATCGACCAGGCGTACAAGGACGCACAGGACAAGTTTTCCGGCGGCGTAGTCGCCATGATGGATCAGCTCAAGAAAGAGTGTGGCGACAATGAAGAATGCCTGAATAAAAAGATGACCGAGATGACCGACAAAGCCACCGCGGAAGGCAAACTCCCGCACGTAAGCTGGGAAAGAATCATCGACCACATCGATCATGCCGTCAAACTAGTCGGGGCGGATCATGTCGGTTTAGGTTCCGATTTTGACGGCGCGAACATGCCCGAAGGCATGGACGACTGCACCCATCTCCCGCAGATCACGGAAGCGCTGATGCGCAAGGGTTATAGCGATGACGACCTTCGGAAAATCCTAGGTGGCAACCTGCTGCGCGTGATGGAACAGAACGAAGTCGTTAGCCACGAGATGCGTGCTGCTCAATAACAAAATGAGACTGTCGGGAGTGCCGAAGGCTCTTCTCGGAGCTGGGATGTGTCTTTCAGCGGCGATGGTACTGGCGGGGGCAATGGCGGCGGACGGAATTTCCGAAAGAGCGCGCAAGCTGCATTTCTCTTCGCTTGTTATCGACACGCACGACGACACCACACAACGATTTTTCGACCATGGATTCGATTTGGGCGCAAGAAATGCGCTTGGGAGTATCGATATCCCGCGCATGAAAGAGGGCGGCCTCGGAGCGATCTTCTTTTCGATTTGGATTCCCAGCAAAATCACCGGGCCGGAGGCAGTGAAACACGCGCTCGCCCAGATTGAGGCCGTGCATGAGCAGGTTCGCAAGCATTCGAGCGATCTGATGTTTGTGACGACGGCGGAGGGAATTCGCGAAGCGCACAAGCAGGGTAAAATCGCTGCGCTCATCGGTGTCGAGGGCGGCCACATGATCTCGAGCGACCTCGGCGTGCTTCGCCGCTATGCAGCGCTCGGTGCGCGCTATATGACGCTGACGCACAGCGGAAACGCCGAATGGGCGGATTCCTCGACCGCCAAACCGCAGCACAATGGCCTATCGGTATTTGGCAAGGACGTCGTGCGTGAGATGAACCGTCTAGGGATGATTGTGGACATCTCACACGTCAGCGACAAGACGTTTGCCGATGTTTTGGACGTCAGCAAAGCGCCGGTGTTCGCTTCACATTCCGATTGCCGGGCCATTTGCGATGCGCCTCGTAATATGACCGACGACATGATAAGGGCGCTGGCCGCCAAAGGCGGCGTCATTCAAATTAATTATCACGTCGGCTTTCTGAGCCAGGAATTTCGGAATGCGGAGAAAGCGCATCCGGAATGGGACAAAGCGATTGCGCTGGAAATCCAGAAACGATGTGGGGATCGAGAAGGCTGCCAGTTGATCGAGGGCGACCGCGTAACGAGGGAATACGTCTTGCGCGGCGATTTGCCCATAGTGGAGTGGACCAAAATCATCGAGCACATCGACCACGCCGTAAAAATTGCGGGCATTGAGCACGTCGGGCTTGGCTCCGATTTTGATGGCGCAAACATGCCCTTCGGGATGGAAGATGCAACCAAGCTGCCACAAATTACGAACGCTTTGCTGGAAAAAGGCTATTCCGAGGGTGACGTAAAGAAGATTCTCGGCGAGAATACTCTTAGGGTTATGGCGGAGGTCGAGCGCGTCGGCCGCGAGCTGAATGCCGCGAAGTAGCTGCAAGCCGCCATCAGAAAATAAACTGAAGAACTCAAATTGGAGAGGGATGAGCAATGTATAAATGCGGATGGATGATGACTGCGGGGCTGCTGCTCTTTGCGGCTGTACCCTGCAACGACGCACGAGCGCACGCCGCACAAGCGCAGACTCCGGCTCAGCCGAAATCTGCCACGGGAACCACACCGGCACACAAACCGGCGGCAACCAGCCCATATGATCGCGCTCTGCTTCGTCCGGCGCTCCTTACAACCAAGGCGCCAGCCACGTATCAGGTGAAATTCACGACGACGAAGGGCGACTTTGTCATCAGCGTCACGCGCGCCTGGGCGCCGTTGGGCGCCGACCGCTTCTACAATCTTGTGCGACACCATTTTTATGACAACACGAGTTTCTTCCGCGTGCTGAAGGGGTTTGTCGTGCAGTGGGGCATCAGCGCCTATCCTCCCGTTACGGCAGCCTGGGAGCATGCGCCCATCAAAGATGACCCCGTTGTCCAGAGCAACCTGCGCGGGTACGTCACTTACGCAAAACCTACCGATCCCGACACGCGCACCGCGCAGGTTTTCATCAATCTTAATGACAACCACCGGCTGGACACGATGGGCGGATTCGCGCCGTTTGGTCAGGTTACGGAGGGAATGGACGTCGTGGATGCACTATATTCTGGTTATGGGGAGGGTGCGCCCAGCGGTCAGGGTCCGGACCAGGACAACATCGCAAAACTCGGCAAGTCTTATCTCGACAAGGGGTTTGAGAAGCTCGATTCCATTAAGACGACCACGTTGATATTGCCTCCAGGAGCAGCGCCGACGAAGGCGCCCTCTGCAGCGAAGCCGACGCCCACTCCTGCACCCCAAAAACCCTAACTACTTTCCCTCGCAAAATGGCTGATTCTGAGTGAGGCCAATCAATCTTTAGAGATCGTCTATTGCGTATGTGTGTCGATTTCCAGCGCTTGACTCATTTGTGGTTGATTACTTTTTTGAGTTCGGTGCATCTAAACTTTCGTGGCGGTCTTCTTTTGACTTAGAGGAGACCCCGAGGTATTCTCAGTTTTCATGATGACCTGTCGCCAGATCATGTGTTGTTCGTGCGCACGCAAGGCTGCGTGTTGTATGACACTCATCTCTGGCCAGGGGAGTTTCCGGACTTAGCGCTGCTCTAAGATTCAAAGTTCCGAAGCCCACGTTGCCAGAGGTTCCGGCCACGTGGGTTTTTTGTTTTTGGAATACGTTTTGGGACAGGTGATTCAGCAATGGGCGAAATCAACGAAACCAAAGCACAGCGCGTTGAGCGTTTGAAGCACGCAAAGAATGCGTGGGAGCATTTTGACGAGATTCGTGAGTTTGCGCGCAACGGCTACGCTTCGATTCCGCCCGAATGGTTCAGCACTTATTTCCGGTCGTGGGGCGTGTATACGCAGGGCGACGGCGCGGGAGTCGTCGGCGGAACGGGCGGGGAAGGCAAGGCCACGCGGTACTTCATGGTGCGCATTCGCATCCCAAACGGCTTGCTGCGCAGCGACCAGGTTCGTGCGGTGGCGGATATTGCCGAGCAGCACGCGCGCGGAGCGGCCGATATTACCGTCCGTCAAAACTTTCAGTTGCATTGGGTGACGCTGGAATCACTGCCGGAAGTCCTGGAATCGCTCTGGCGTGCAGGTTTGACGACAACGGGCGCCTGCGGAGACGTCGCGCGCAACATCACTGGCTGTCCCGTTGCAGGCCTGGATGCGGAAGAAATTGTGGATGCCTCGCCGCTGGCTCTGGCGATTGACCGCGAATTGGGAGGCACCGCGGAGTTCTACAATTTGCCGCGCAAATTCAAAATCTCCATCACTGGTTGCAGGCACTGGTGCTCCTATCCGGAGATTAACGATGTTGCGCTGACGGCCACCACGCGCAAGCGTGGCGGAGTTGCCGAAACCGGATTTTCGCTGCGGGTCGGCGGAGGACTCTCAACTGATCCGCACATCGCGTTGCGCCTCAATGCATTCATCCAATGGGACCAAGTCGTCCCCGTGGCGCGTGGCGTTGCGGAAATCTTTCGCGCTAGCGAAACGCTGCGGCAGAGCCGGGAAAAAGCTCGCCTCAAATTCCTTTTCCTTCAACAGGATTGGACGGCGGACAGGTTTTTGGATGAGTTGCAGCGAAAAATTGGTTTTCCTCTTGATCCCGGGGAGGCGGAAGATATCCCTAAGGATGTCCATCGCGACCACGTTGGGATTCACGCCCAAAAGCAAAATGGCCTCGTTTACGTTGGCGCCTCCGTGCTGCGGGGCCGCATCACTCCGCAACAATTGCGCACCGCGGCGGATTTGGCCGATCGCTACGCCGACGGCCACATTCGCACCACCACCATGCAGAATCTGCTGATCGTCAACGTGCCGCAACGCCATGCGGCTGCGGTGGCCCACGAGCTTGAAGTTGCTGCCCTGCCGGTGCAAGCCTCGGTGTTCGCTCGCGGGACCGTGGCTTGCACAGGCTCTGAATTTTGCAAGCTTGCGCTTACGGAGACCAAGGGCTTTGCCCGATGGCTCACGCACGAGCTGGAGGAGCGGCTCCCCGATTTTCAGGAACAGCTACGTCTCCACATTACCGGCTGCCCCAACAGCTGCGGGCAGCATTGGATCGCCGATATCGGCATCGAAGGAAAGAAAATCAAATTGGATGGCCGAATGGTGGACGCCTATTACTTCTGCATCGGCGGAAGCGTTGGACAGTTTGCGTCGATCGCGCGGCCCGTTGGTTATCGCTGCGCTGCTTCGGACGTTCCGGACGCCATCGAGCGGCTTCTTGCGGGATTCGAAGAGCGCCGTGAATCCGGCGAAAATCTGAGGCGCTTTCTGACGCGCCATTCGAACGAAGATATTCGCGCGATTCTCGCAGGGAGTTACCTCGCGGCGGTGGAGCGCGACTTCGCTCTCGGCCAAGTTCCCCAGGGAGTCGAGGGCTAAGCAATGAGCCTCTTTCCCATTTTCGTGAAGCTGGAAGGGCGGCTGATCGTCGTCGTTGGCGGCGGGACCATTGCCGAAGCCAAGATTCCCGGTGTGTTGGCCGCCGGCGCGCGCATTCGGCTGATCGCGCCGTCTATCACGCCACAGATCTCCGAATGGGTGCGTTTCGGCAAAATCGATTGGCTGCCGAAAGAGTTTGAGCCGGCGGATTTGGACGGCGCTTTTCTGACAATTGCGGCGACTTCCGCTGCGGGTGTGAATGAAGCAGTCTTTTGCGAGGCCGAAGCGCGCGGAATTTTGTGCAACGCCGTCGACGACATCGAGAACTGCCATTTTTACTATGGAGCCGTAGTCCAACGCGGAGATTTGCAGATCGCCATCTCCACAAATGGGAGAAGTCCGGCCCTCGCGCAGCGTCTTCGCCAAGAGTTCGAAGCGGAATTTGGCGCGGAATACGAAGTGTGGCTGCAATGGCTCGGGGCAGCACGAGAGGCCCTGCGAGCAAGCGGCCCGAGTTCGGATACCACGAAGAAGTTGCTGCATGAGCTGGCAAGCAAGCCGATGTTCGAGGAATTTCTCAGGCAAGCCAGTAAAAGGCCAGGGCATCGAGGAGCGGCGTAATGGGCAAAGTTTATCTCATTGGCGCGGGACCCGGCGATCCGGAGTTGCTGACGCTGAAAGCTGCACGGCTTTTGGCATGCGCGAACGTCGTGCTGCGCGATTCGCTCGTGAGCCGCGAAGTGCTCGGGAGAATTTCGTCCAACGCGGAAGTAGTCGACGTCGGTAAGCGCTGCGGCAAGAAGCTTCTGACGCAGGTCGAAATCAATGCGCTTCTCGTGAGCTACAGCGCTTCCCACGAAGTGGTGGTGCGCTTGAAAGGCGGCGATCCTTCCATCTTCGGACGCGCCGGCGAGGAGCTGCAAGCCCTGCGCGAAGCGCATGTAGAGTATGAAGTCGTTCCGGGCGTGACGGCCGCGTTAGGCGCCGCAGCCGCAGCGGGGATTTCGCTCACAGATCGCCGAGTCGCGTCGCAAGTGTTGCTTTCGACCTTTTCTCGCGGCGTGGACGCGAATGCGATGGATTGGGGCTGCCTAACGTCCGCCACGACACTGGTTCTTTACATGCCGGGGCCGGATTACGCGGAGGTTTCGCGCCGGCTCGCGGAAGCAGGTCTGCCGGGCGATTTACCGTGCGTCATCGTTTCAGGCGCGTCGAGCTCGCTGCAGCAGGTTCGCTGGAGCAGCGTTGGGGCGCTCTCCGTTGAAGAAAAACTGCCCGCACCCGCGCTGATGATCGTCGGACGCGTCGCTTCGCGGCAAGTTCGTGAAATAGGCGACGCATTCTGGCGTGAAGAGAGAAACGAGTCCGTGTTGCAGCGAGTTTCCGTAAGTTAGTCAGGAGAGAACGAAATGAGTACCAATGAAAAAGAAGTTCCTTTAAAGAAGCCGTGGCGTCTATCGCTGGATAGTTGGGCTGTAGTCGTGGCGTTGCTCGCGGCGCTACTGGTTCGCGCTGGAGTCTTCAAACATATCCCCTGGTGATCGCTATCCAAGCGAAACACAGAGAGAAAAAGGAAAAAACATGGCAGACGCAGTCGTAATTCCCCAAGTTCAGCCGGTCCAGCCCGCGCTCCGTTTTCTTCGGCTCATACCCGGCGTGCTTTTGCTCGCAGCCATCGGCTATGCCGGCAAACTTCTCGAACAAAACGTGGGCCGGTACGCAAAGGCTCATCACTGGGTGTTTCCGAATATCGAGTATGTCCTTTGGGCTATTCTGCTGGGGCTTCTGCTCTCGAACACGGTTGGCGTTCCAGAAGTCTTTCGTACCGGAGTCGCGACCTACGAGTTTTGGCTAAAAGCAGGCATTGTCCTGCTCGGTTCGCGATTCCTGCTCGGCGATATTCTGAAACTGGGCGGCGTGAGTCTCCTGCTTGTAGCGATCGAAATCACTGGGGCTATCGCCTTCATGACGTTTCTCGGCCGCGTCTTCCATCTCAAGCCGAAATTGATCACGCTCCTGGCTGTTGGCTCTGCGGTCTGCGGCGTTAGCGCCATTATCGCCACGAAAGGCGCCATTAACGCCGACGACGAAGACTCTTCCTTTTCGATTGCCGCCATTCTCGCCCTGGGTGCGCTGGCGCTCTTTACGTTTCCTTTGATCGGCCACTATCTGCATCTGGGCGACCGCGCCTACGGCATCTGGGCAGGCCTTGCGGTGGATAACACAGCTGAAGCGACCGCCGCAGGCGCGCTCTACTCGGACGCTGCGGGCAAACTGGCCGTCCTCGTGAAGTCCACCCGCAACGCCATGATCGGCTTCGTCGTGCTGGCCTACGCGATCTACTGGGCCAGCCAGGGCCAAGCCAAGGCAGTAGGGAACAAAGCCGCCTTTCTCTGGCAGAAATTCCCCAAGTTCGTCCTGGGTTTCTTGCTCATCTCGGTGCTTGCCACATACCAGTTCTTCAGCAAGGACCAAGTAGGCGCGCTAGGCAATCTCTCCCGTTGGGCTTTTCTCCTGACGTTTGCTGGCGTCGGGCTGCGGACAAATTTCCGCGACATGCGCAAACAGGGCCTTCGCCCCTTCGCGGTAGGAGCCATCGGCGAAATAGTGATCGCAGTCTTTACACTGGGTTTGGTGGTTGGAGCCGAAAAACTTATCGGCTTCTAATTGACGAGAGCACACAACAAATGGGGAGCGGATGGCAATTCGGCTTGCCGAATAACACCCGCGCCCTGATGTTTTGCTCCGGCTTGCTATAGCCCGAGAACGTTCACCAATTCTCGCACCGACGCTGAGGACTTCTGGAGCGCCGCGTTTTCCTCCGCGGTCAGCTTGATCTGAATGATTTCCTCAGCTCCGCCCGCCCCCAGTTTCACTGGGACCCCGACGAAGAGCCCCTTAATCCCATATTCTCCGTCCAAGTACACGGCGCAGGGCAGGATCTTCTTTTTGTCTTTCAAAATGGCTTCCACCATCTCGACAGCTGCCGCAGATGGCGCGTAGTAGGCTGAACCCGTCTTCAAGAGGTTGACGATCTCCGCGCCGCCCTTGCGTGTGCGTTCCACGATCGCGTCGATCCGTTCCCTCGGCAGCAAATCAGGGAGGGGAATTCCCGCAACGGTTGAATATCGCGGCAGCGGCACCATGTCGTCGCCGTGCCCGCCGAGCACAAACGAATGCACGTTCTCCACGCTGACTTTGCATTCGGTCGCCACAAACGAGCTCATTCGCGCAGAATCCAGCACTCCCGCCATTCCCAGCACCCGATTCTTCGGAAAGCCGCTCACTTTGAACGCTGCCTGCGCCATGGCGTCCAGCGGATTGGTCACCACAATAATGACGCAGTTCGGCGAGTGCTTGACGATCTGCTCGACGACCGCCTTCACCACGTCATAGTTGGCCTTCAACAGGTCGTCACGGCTCATTCCAGGCTTGCGTGGAAAACCAGCCGTAATCACCACGATGTCACTCCCCGCCGTAGCGCTGTAGTCTCCCGTCGCCGTCGAAGCGCCCGTGGCGCGCGAATCCGTCCTCGTAATCGGCCCCGACTCCAGCATGTCCAGTGCTTTCCCCGCCGGCGGCCCATCCAAAATATCCGTCAGCACCACATCGGCCAGCTCCAAATCCACAATCCGCTGCGCCGTCGTCGATCCCACAAAACCACCGCCCACTACGGTTACTTTCTTCCTGCTCATTCAGCCCTCTCCTCGTTTTTTGTTGGAAGTCTCTGCGCTAGCTCTGTGTACTCTGCGTCTCTGCGTGATCTTTTTCTTTTTGATTTTCGAACTACGGCGCTACGGCGGCAGCCTGCATGTTCTCAATAATCGCGGTAGCAAACGCCGCGGTGCCAACCTTCGTCGCGCCCTGCATTAGCCGCTCGAGATCATACGTTACGTGCTTCTGCTGAATCGTCCGCGCAATGCCGTCTTCAATCAACTGAGCCGCTTCCTTCCAACCAAGAAACTCAAACATCATCGCCCCAGACAGCATCACCGAACTCGGGTTGATCACATCCTTATCCGCATATTTCGGAGCAGTCCCGTGCGTAGCCTCAAACACTCCGAATCCATCGCCAATGTTCGACCCCGGCGCCATCCCGAGTCCGCCTACCTGCGCCGCGCATGCATCCGAGAGATAATCGCCGTTAAGATTCGGCGTGGCCAGCACACTGTATTCATTGGCGCGCAGCAGCACCTGCTGAAACACCGAATCCGCGATGCGATCGTTAATCATCAACTTTTTCTTCCACTGCCCCTTGCCGTGTGTCGCATAAATCGCGTCCAGCGTCTGCTTGACCTCGTCGCAAATGGCCTTAGTAAACGCTTCGGTCGCCTGCTCAAGTCCCGGCTCAATCATCGCCGCGTTCTGCTCAATGCTCAGGCCGGAATTCTTATCCAGGTTGTCGAGAATCCAGCTCTCGCGCTCGGTGACTGTCTCGGCACGGAATTCCTCGCGCGCCAAGTCATAACCCCAATCCCGGAAAGCGCCCTCCGTGAATTTCTGAATATTCCCCTTGTGCACGAGCGTGACGCTTTTTCTGCCGTGCGTCAGCGCATACTTGATCGCCCGCCGCACCAGCCGCTTCGTGCCTGTCGGCGAAATCGGCTTGATCCCCACGCCCGAATCCCAGCGAATCTGCTTCTTACCGTCCTTCAGCATTTCGTGATTAAGAAATTCAAGCAGCTTCTTCACTTCCGGCGTCCCAGACTTCCACTCAATCCCGATATAAACGTCTTCCGTGTTCTCGCGAAAGATCACAACATCCATCTTCTCCGGATGTTTCACAGGGGAGGGAACCCCTTCGAAATACCGCACCGGCCGCTCGCACGAATACAAATCCAAAATCTGCCGTAACGCCACGTTCAACGAGCGAATTCCCCCGCCCACCGGAGTCGTCAATGGCCCCTTGATAGCCACGCGAAAATCGCGAATGGCGTCGACGGTCTCATTGGGCAACCACTCTTTGTACGCGTTAAAGGCCTTTTCCCCCGCAAAGACCTCAAACCAAGCCACACTTCGCTTCCCGCCATAGGCGTGCTGCACAGCCGCATCAAAAACACGCCGCGAAGCCTTCCAAATGTCGCGCCCTGTGCCGTCGCCTTCAATGAACGGAATGATCGGCGTGTCCGGAACCTGTAATTCGCCGCCGCTATAGCCGATCCCCTTGCCCCCAACAGGAATAGCCTGACCGTTATACGAACTCTTCATGAATGCAAATCCTCCCTGGATTTTCGAGCGGTTCCTGGTGGAAAGCCGTACCGTCTTTCGACAAACTCACTGATTTCCGCACGTCTTCGCGAACCAGAAAACATACCATAATGCGCGCGAAGTTCGAAATGAGCATCCAACCAGGGCACTCAAAAGCCCGGAAGAGAGGCTCATCTGTGCCAACCTGAAATGTTTTCGTGGTATATGCTTATCTAACGGGACTGCCCGCAAGTCTACAACGCGCAGCAAGGAGGTACGGAGATGATGCTAGATTGGAACGAATATCACAAAGAGCTTGGCGCCAGGATTGGCGAGCTAGCAAAGCTAAGCCCGGACACCGTCCGTGGATATCAAACGTTAAGCGCTGCCAACTCCAAAACCGGCAAGCTGGAGGAAAAGACTCGACAACTCATCTCGTTGGCAGTCGCGGTCACCACGCGTTGCGACGGTTGCATCGTCGTTCACTCTGACGCTGCATTGAAAGCGGGAGCGACGAAGGAGGAGATATCCGAAGCCCTCGGCGTAGCCGTGGCCATGAACGCCGGCGCTGCCTTGGTTTACTCGTCACGCGTGCTGGACGCTGTCGCCGCGCACACGGCGCAAGCCCAGGGCGCCTGACCCGAGCGACGAGGCCGTAGCGAAGCGCTACTGCTTTTTCTTTGCTTTCAAAGCTTTCACCGCTTTTGGCGACTTCGGCCGAAGCACGTCCCCAGCCCGCGTCCTGCTGGCTTGGGGGAGCGCCCTGCGTGGCAACGACGTGCTTCGTCAAGTCCACGGTAAATGCATCCATGCTCGAAGTTTTATCGGTAGTTTCGTCGACGCCCAGCGACTCGCAAAGAATCGAATCTTTGTCCACGGTCAGCCGCAAAAAACCATGCGTCGTATTGTTATAAACATTTAGCGTCAACTGATTGCCCTTTCGTCGTTGCCGGGAATGCCAGGCTGTGGATTCAGGCCGTTCTTGCCTTTGCGTGGATTGCTGAGATTCAAGTAGCCGCCGTTGCCAGCGACCACGTAAGGAATTTGCCTGCCATCGGTCGTCATCGTGCGCGTATATCTCTCGTAGAGGTGCGCGTGGCCGGAAAGCACGATGTCCGGCCAAATCTTTGCTCCTACGCACGCCGCGTCAATCTGGGCGAGCATCGCCGGGCTTGGGAAGTGCGAACTACTAATTGTGAAGGGAGGATGATGTACCGCGAGCACTAGCGCAAAGGGAGCCGCCCCATTTTGCGCGCGCTGCGCTGCCGCTGCGGCCAGTTGGCTTTGCAGAAATTGCAGTTGCGCTGTTCCGGTCGTGGGGTCGCTGATGATGCCTGTGCTCTCGCCCGTATTCGAATAAAGCCCGATGACCTTCAAAAACGGCGCGTCCAAAGTGAAGTAAACGCCAGGCTGCGTCATCGTGGTGCGCGCAAAGCCCTTTGCAGAAGGATCGTTCGTGGGAGCTTTCGAGCAGAAGTTTTCGTAAAAAGGTGCGAGTGAGAAAGCCACCGGCTCGCTCTTGAACAGCACGCCGTCGTGGTTTCCAGGTATGGCGAAGATGGGCCCGGCGTAGTCCCTGTAAGGGTCGTAAAACTGGTCATAATAATAGCGTTCCTGTCCGAAGTAATAGACCACGTCCCCAAGGTGATAGAAAAAAGCAGGCCGACCGTTCGCAAATGTTTCCGTACCGATGTCGGCGGACATGGCGTCGGCCACGGCAAATTGGTGCGAAGGCTCCTTGACACCGCCCGTGTCTCCCACGGAGTGAAAGACAATCTTCCCGGCCGCCTGAATTTGTTGTGAAGCGTTAGCCCCGATCACCTCGCTTAGCGACATTACCGGCGGCGTTTTCCACGGCGCAGGAATGACTTCTGTGGCCGGGAGCCCCGCCACGCTGGAGTCTGCAAAAACATCTTGTGGGTCAAACTCGTTGTAATCATCGGGAGAGGGCTTCGGGTTCGCAAAGGCAAAGCCAGGAGTGGCCATAGTATTTCCTCCGAGTAGGTGTTCTGAGGGCAATTACGGGTTGGGATAATCTACCACCGGGCTCATTACAGGGCTATGCACAAGCAATGGCGCGCTAGTGCATCTGCAAACAAGAACGCCCGTAGCCCAAGCCAGGGCGTTCAAGTGTGCTGCAGTCCGTCATTTTGCGGTTCAGATGCCAAGCTGACGAACCGCACCAGTTCCAGCCGCGAGGCGCTTTAGAACATATTCCACAGGAACTGATTGTAAACCTCGTGGTGATACTGCACTTCGGGCGCTTTCACAAACGTGCCTAGGAGCCGCGAGCAGCGATCCGCAGAAGCCTGCTTCAAGTCCGCGTAGCGCCCCTTCACATCCGCGCCGAGCAGTTTCGTGGTCCACTCCGATTTCTTGAAGTCCTCCAGCGCTGTGTAAATATTGTCCGGCAAATAGCGCTCCGCTTGCCGCAAATTCTTGATCTTTGCGGTCTCTCCATCGAGGCCCGTCTTGAAAATGGAATACATTACCAGATACGGATTCGCGTCCGGCGCCACCGAGCGCACCTCGACGCGCATGCTCTTTTCGTTGCCGATCGGGATGCGAATCATCGAACCGCGGTCCACTGGCGACGCCTTAATCTGATTGGGCGCCTCAAAGTGCGGGTCCAGCCGTCGATACGCATTGACGCTGGCGTTTAACAGCAAACAGTTGTCGTTGCCATGCGTCAAAATGCGATCCACGAACGCCCAGCCCATTTTACTCAGCTTTTCTTCGCCCTTCGGGTCCCAGAAAAGATTCTTGCCGTTTTCGCTGATGGAAACGTTAGTATGCATGCCGTTGCCGTTGACGCCCACAACTGGCTTCGGCAAAAAGCAGGCCGTAGCGTTCATGTTCGTCGCCACCTGGCGGCAAATTAATTTATATAGCTGGATCTGGTCCGCGGCCTGTACCACTTCGCCGTAGCCATAATTGATCTCGAATTGCGACGGCGCGACTTCGGGGTGATCTTTCTCATTTTGAAAGCCCATGGCGCGCTGCACTTCCGCGGTCGTGTCAATAAACGTTCTCAGCGGATCGCCGGGAAGGGAATGGTAGTACCCTCCGGTGTTCACATATTCAAATTTCCCTGTTTCGTGGTAGTGCCGCTCCGCGTTCTCTCCCTTGAAAAGAAAACCCTCGATCTCGTTCGCCGCGTTTAGCGTGTAGCCTTCCTTCTTATGCAACACCCCAGCGTATCCTTTCAGCACACCCCGAATGTCCGCGCTATAGGGCGAACCGTCCTTGTCAATCACTTCGCCGAACACCAGCACCTTGCCGGACCCGAAAACATCGGCCGGTCCCCAATAAAACGCGCCCCAATCCATCGCCAGCCGCAAATCGCTTTCGCGCTGTGCCGTGAACCCGCGAATTGAGGAACCATCAAACGTCAGGTTATCCCAGCTCTTGATTAAAAACTTCTTATCGTAGTCCAGCATGTGCAAGCGGCCTTCGAGGTCGCTAAACAGCACCGTCACGGCCTTGATGCGCTTCTCGTCCGTCAGGTACTTGATCCGCTCTTCCTGGACTTTGTGCGCGGCAATCCGGTTCTTGCGCTGCTCTTTCGCCTTCAGGTTCAGTTCTTCGAGCTCATCATAGGAAAGAGCAAGGAAATTACGCAGTTCGTTCGACATGAATCTCCTCGAAATAGGATGAAATAAGGTATTGCACAGAGTTGCGGGGCGTACAGGGGCTATTCATCGGCCCGTAGCGTATCGCGGCGGTCTTGCAAGCGTCAAATCGAAAAATCATTTCGCGCCATCGAAAAAATGAATCGAGAGCAGGACAATTTGTCAGCTTGCGGCTCCCAAAACCGCGCTAGTCGTAATACTCCTGGCCGAGGTGCGTGATCAAATCCTCGCCCATCATCCACCGCAGCGTATTCTTCAGCTTCATCGACTGGATAAACAGGTCGTGCTCGGGATATAGTCCCGGCGCGGTCATCGGCGACTTGAAGTAGAAGCTCAGCCACTCCTGTATGCCCTTCATCCCAGCGCGTTGCGCGAGGTCCAGGAAGAGAACCAAATCCAGAACGATAGGCGCAGCCAGAATAGAATCACGACACAGAAAATCCACCTTGATCTGCATCGGATACCCGAGCCAGCCGAAAATGTCGATGTTATCCCAACCTTCTTTATTGTCGCCGCGCGGCGGGTAGTAGTTGATGCGCACCTTGTGATGCATCTTGCCGTAGAGCATCGGGTAGAGCTTGGGTTGGAGGATGTACTCAAGTACGCTGAGCTTGGACTCTTCCTTGGTCTTAAATGAACCGGGGTCTTCCAATACTTCGCCGTCGCGATTGCCCAGGATGTTGGTGGAGAACCAACCGTCAAGCCCCAGCATGCGTGCCTTGAAGCCCGGAGCCAGAATAGTCTTCATCAGGGTCTGCCCGGTCTTAAAGTCCTTGCCGCATATCGGGACACTGTGTTCCTGCGCCAGCTCTTGAATCGCCGGAATGTCCACAGTAAGGTTCGGCGCTCCGTTGGCAAACGGCACCCCGCTCGTAATCGCAGCCCATGCATACAGCATTGAGGGAGCAATGGCCGGATGATTCGACTTCATAGCTTCCACAAACTTTTCGGGCGTCGAATGCACCTCTTCCGGCTTTACGAATACTTCCGTCGAACCACACCAGCACATCACCAGGCGCGCTACTCGGGAACTCTTTCGATAATTCGCGATGTCTTCCTTGATCTTCAGCGCCAGCTCGTACTTATTTTTGCCTTTCTTGATGTTCGGTCCGTCGAGGAGCTTGACATAGTCATGATCGAAAGCAGCCTTCATCGGCTTGATGCCTGAAAGAAAAGTTTTCACCTTCGCTAGGTCCTGCGGATTCAACACGCCCGCGTTTGCCGCGGATTGGTACGCATTGTCCTTGAAAATGTCCCAGCCGCCGAACGTCAAATCCTTCAATTCCGCCAGCGGCACAAACTTTTTGACAAGCGGAGTACGTCCATCCGTGCGCTTGCCTAGTCGAATGGTTCCCAGCTGAGTCACCGAGCCGACCGGCTGCGACTTGCCCCTGCGGACTAATTCCACACCTGCCATGAAGGTGGTGCTGACGGCGCCCATGCCAGGTGTGAGTATCCCGAGGTTCCCCTTCGGCGGCGCGATTTTCTCAGGCTTTTCCATGCAACTCCTCGATGATAAAGATTTGCGAGCAACAAGGCCGGCAGCAGATGGTTATCGTCAGCCCGGACAAACCAGTAATAATGAGCGAATAGAGAAAGATTTGCAAATCGAACCGGAGCATCCGCACGAAAACGCGAAGCACCCAGCGCGAAGGGAGACAAGTTACCTCAATAATAAACTCAATATAGAGAACAGCGCAGAAATAAGGCGCAAAGCACTTCAGGATCGCCAGAGAGCTGGAACTTCGACATTCATGCCATTACCGCATGCACGGCAGCCAAGGCCGTCTGTTTTCTTACTTCCGAGCCCACCGTGAAATAAAAAGTCGCACCCATTCCAAGTTCCGAATGTCAGCAGGTTGCTGCGGCTGAGAAACTAGACAGGAGGACAACAAATCACACTTGGAGAGTTCCAATCTTGCCTCTTGATTTCTGAGTGGGCCGTGCGATTCCTTCGTTTCTTGTTTTCCCAATATAGGAAGCCTGCCAGATTGGGAAAGTTGGATTGGGAATCGTGTCCCACTCAACTGCAACCCCGTCCTGCCAATGTCTCGCGAATGTCCTACAAATTCTCCGGCGCGCGAGACTCTTTCCTTGCTAAATTTGCGTCTCCACCGGCGCTCAAAACCAGTCGCTGCGATATGCCACCCACCAACTCGCATACACGATGGGAATGGTCGCAAAGACGGCCCACCAAAAGGGCAATACCAAATCCGCCACTAGGCCCAATCCCGTGAATGTGAGCCAAAAAATCTTTTTCTGCACGATTTCATTTTAGCCGGAACTGACGTCGAAGAGGCGGCCACGTCCGAAGTGATTCCATAGTTGCAAATCGCTGATGCTTCAGTTCTTCTTGTGGTCGAGCTCCGCCCATCGCGCATAAAGCTGGTCCACAGTTTTTCGTGCCTCGTCCAGTTGCAGTGAAGCACTGTGAAGCCGCGGTCCATCGCTCATGATGGCTGAATCCTGAAGCGCAGCCTGCCGTGCGTGAAGTTCCTGCTCGGCCTCGCCGATACGCTGTTCGATGCTCTCAAGTTCACGAGCTTCCTTGTAGGAGAGTTTCTTTTTCCCCGCGAGCAGAGGCGCCACATCCGTAGCCGTTCGCAATCGAACGATGGGCTCAGGGAGGTTCGCCTTATCGCTCTCCTCCTGCCGTGATTCCTGCCAAACATCCCATTGCGAGTAATCCGCGAATCGCTCGATCCCGCCCAAGCCGTCGAACCCGAGGACAATCGTCGATACACGATCCAGCATGTAGCGATCGTGCGTCACCAAAACCAGCGCCCCGCGAAATTCCAGCAAACTCTCTTCGAGAATTTCCAGCGTGGGAATGTCCAGATCGTTCGTAGGCTCGTCCAGTAGCAAAACGTCCGCCGGCTGCAGCATCAGCTGAGCGATCAAGACGCGAGCGCGTTCTCCACCGGAAAGCCTTCCAACTCGCCGGTTCAAATCTTCTCCCGTGAACAGAAATCTCGCGGCCCATGAAGCCACATGGATCACTTGGTCTTGATAAATCACGGCGTCGCTGTCTGGCGCCAGCGCTCGCCGCAGCAGCAAGTCGGGATCAAGCTCGCGGTTCTGATCGAAATAAACCATGCGCAGCGGCTCTGCCTTGCGAATCTTGCCTGCCACAGGTTGCAGATCGCCACGAAGCAAGAGCAGCAGCGTCGTTTTTCCGCTGCCGTTCGGCCCAACGAGCCCAACGCGCATTCCCGAAGTCACTGTAAAGTTGAGACTCTCGAACAGCACGCGATCGCCGCCCGCGCCCGTCACCCCATTTAGCTCGATCAATTGCTTTGTCTGCCGATGGCTGGCGGAAAAATCGATTTGCGCTGTGCTGACGCCGGTCCGAGCCTTCATCTCGGCGAGATCGCCGATCATGTTGTGCGCTTTATCGATGCGATCCTTTGCCTTCGTCGTGCGGGCTTTGGGGCCGCGGCGCAGCCATTCGATCTCCGTATGGACGCGATTCTCAAGTGCTTCCTGCCGGTTTCGTTGCACGTGCAGATACTCTTCCTTAGCCTCAAGGAACGTGCTGTAGTTTCCTTTCACGCGCAGCGCCCCGTCCTCATACGCGCGGTCAATCTCTACCATCTCGTTGGTAACGTTTTCTAGAAAGTAGCGGTCGTGGCTCACCACCACGCTCGCGAAGGCAGCCCTCTGAAGAAGTTTCTCCAGCCACTCGATTCCCGCGAGGTCCAAATGATTGGTCGGCTCGTCGAGCAGCAAAATATCCGGGTTCTGCACCAGCGCCTCGGCGATAGCCAGCCGCTTGCGCCATCCGCCTGACAATGTCGCCGCCGGAATCTCGAGATCAGTAAAACCCGCCCGGCCAAGTGTCTCCGCAGAGCGCGCCGCTCTTTCCGATTGCGGCATCGAGACTCGATCCAGCGCACCTTCGATCACCTTTAGAATCGTTATGCCGGGCGCAAATTCCGAGATTTGCTTGACGTAACTAAGCCTCGTCCCCTTGCGCACCGCGACGTCCCCGCTATCTGGTTTCGTTTTTCCGCAAAGCATTTCCAGTAGCGTCGATTTGCCCGACCCATTCGGGCCAATCACGCCGATCCGGTCCCCTTCGGACACGGTGAACGAGATATTCTTAAATAGCGGAGCGACCCCGTACCTTTTCGATAGTCCCTGGGCGCTGATGATTGGTGGCAATTCTCTCGGTCTTCTCCTGCTCTTAGTTTAACCTGAGGAACGAACGCAGGGACAGTTTGCAACCGCGAGGCTCGTCTAAAGCTTGGCTTCACAGACGCACGAATTTGACGCTCTCATCCTCGGTGCCGGCGCCGCAGGACTCTTCTGCGCGGCCGAAGCCGGCAAACGCGGACGCCGCGTCGCGGTCCTCGAACGCGCCGATCGCATCGGCAAGAAAATCCTCATCTCCGGCGGCGGCCGCTGCAATTTCACGAACATCCATTGCCGCCCGGAGAATTTCCTCAGCGCCAACGAGCATTTCGCGAAATCCGCCTTGGCCCGCTACACCCCGTCAGATTTCATCGCGCTGGTCGAAAAGCACCACATTCCGTACCACGAAAAAGCCCTTGGCCAGCTCTTCTGCGACCGCTCCGCACAAGACATGACGAATCTGCTAGAAGCCGAGTGCCGCGATGCCGGCGTCGAAATCTTTCTAAACTCCAAAATCCAGGAAGTTCAACACACCACCGAGTTCGTCGTCCGCACCGACTCCACAGAATTCCGTGCTCCAGTCCTGGTCGTCGCCACAGGCGGCCTCTCCATTCCCAAAATCGGCGCGACCGCGCAAGGTTACGATCTCGCGCGTCAATTCGGTTTGAAGATTGTAAAAACGCGCCCCGCGCTCGTCCCGCTCGTGTTGCCAAAAAAGGAACAAGGTCTCTACTGCGACCTGGCCGGCGTCTCCGCAGGCGTCGTTGTCTCCGCGGATCATCAATCGTTTCGCGAACAAATGCTCTTCACGCATCGAGGCCTGAGCGGTCCAGCCATCCTGCAAATCTCCTCATACTGGGAAAGGGGCAAGCCTCTCCGCATCGATCTTGCTCCCGATCGCCAAGTTACTCCTTCCATTCGCGAAGCCAAGACCAGAAACCTATCTACTGCCCGCGCAGCTTTCCTCGGCGTCTTGCCAAAGCGCTTCGCTGAACGCTGGCTCGAACTTCATGCGCCGCAGTCCTGGACCAACCAGGACTTGGATTGGCTGGAACGCGATCTGCACGAATGGGTTCTCGTCCCCGCCGATACCGAAGGCTACGAAAAAGCCGAGGTCACTGCCGGTGGCGTTGACACGGATGAGTTGTCGAGCAAAACAATGGAGAGCCGCAAAGTTCCCGGATTATTTTTCATCGGCGAAGTCGTCGACGTCACCGGCCACCTAGGCGGCTTCAATTTTCAATGGGCCTGGGCCTCAGCTGCGGCCGCCGGACGCGCGTTATGACCGCAATCTCACGACATACCGCCCCTCCAGCACGCCGAGCGCTCACGCCTTCGGATACCTGCGAAGCTCCCACACCAAGTAAATGACCACCGCAATATTAATGACTAGCGCGACGCCCTTCGCCATCGTCGCATGATGAATAACTTCGTACACTTCCAGCGGCAAGAACGAGCCCGTCGTGATGATCGTAAAATATTCCGCCCAGCGCTTGTGCAGCGCCAGCCCCGTCCCCTCAGTCAAAAAAACTGCCGCGTAGATAAACGTCCCTACGCTCAGTTCCTTCAACTTCTTGTCGTCCACCAACGGCACTTTCGCAAGCAGCCAATGAATGAACCGATTGTGAGGATCCACACGAAACGCATTGATCCAGTGGTCCGCTACGGCCGCCACGTCTCTGTGTAACAAGTGCAATGCGCCAACGCCGACAGCAATCAACGCGATTGCCTTCAAAAGTTTGAAGGCCGCGATCAACATCAGTCCGCGCGAATGTGATTGCCCCTTAGGCATTTTGCAGGTTGATCAGCGCAGTCGTCGCCGATTTGGCGATTACTTATGCCCAGGCAGCAGATCCCAGATTGCTGGATCCTCCGTCCCTAGCACCCACGAACAAAATCCCTGCAACCCGCGCTCCTTCACCAGCGTATAGCGCTCGCGGAAAGTGTGTGCGTCCGTGAAAAAAATCCACTCGCGCATGTCCGCCCGGTAAAAATAAAACCACGCCGCGCGATCCATGGCATCCCATTCAATATGCCCGCCATACGCTTTAGCGAGGTCCACCGCTTCATTGGTGCCGATATATTCTGCGGATGGGTTGGGTTTGTCCCCGGATTTGTCGTCCGATTTGACCGGCGTCCCCGCAAACCAGTGATAGCCGTAGAGCGGAATCCCCAGCGATAGTTTTTGCGGCGGCACAAATTTAAGCGCGTAGTCCAAGTTGCCCGCCGTCCAAGCCCATCCCGCCACGGGACCAGGCGCCGTCCACCGCGTATGCTGGTCGTAAGTCATCAGACAAATCAAGTCCACGGATTGCGCGAGCGCCTTCAAGTCATAAGCCCCGCGCCAATTCTCATAAATCCATGCCGAGAATCCGCCTTCTCCAGGTGCGCCCGGGGCATTGGGCACCGTGGCAATGGTCAGCTGCAATCCCTCGCGATGAAACGCCGCCGCCGCATCGCGAACCATCTCCGACAGCGCGTCGCGGTCCGTCCAATGCACATTCTCAAAATCAAACTGAAATCCCGTATAACCGTTCTCCTTGCAAGCGCGAATAAGCTCAGCGAGCATGCTCTCTTTCGCAGCGCTATTCTTCAGCAGCTTGTGAAAATCTTCCTGCACAAAATCGCCGTTTGCCACCAGCGGCATCACCGGAACGTGGTGCTGCTTCGCAGTCTCAAGAACCAGCGGATTTGGCCCCCCTGAAACAAGCCCGTCCCCATCCACTCCATACCAGGCCGGAACCAGCAAATCGATTTTGTCCGCATGCGCCAGAAACGATCGAACCGACTTCGGTTCACGCGTCATATAAAAAAGTGCCTGGGGCTGCTGCCCGTAGCCAACGGGTGCAAGGAAAATGAATGACGCGGCAAAAAAGAAAAATGTAAGTAAACGTTTCATCATGGCCGCAGTTTAGCCGTGCGCGATGCTCAAACGCAATGCGTCTCTCAATAAGCCCACTGGGATCGGTCTAGAAAGTCCCGCCTATACTCCTGCGCGGCGATGCAGTGAACATATCCGCGATACTCTTCTGGTCGTTCAACTCCGTCTCGATTCTTCCCAGGAGGTCTTCAATCTCCCCGGCCGGAGCGCATTCCGGTTCCGGATTCAGCACCCCTCCTCCCGAGTAGAGCGACATCAAGTACAAATAGCTCGACAAAATGTGCCAGCACAACGGATTCGGCTGCAGCCGCACCCTCGGCGGAATCAACGTCAATGAATCCAACAAAATCGCATCCGTGACGTGCCTGTAAGGAAAAATTCCCGGCAACTTTGGCACCAGGTCCACGGTGTCGACGAAGCGATAGGTAGTTGTGACTGTCTGGTGATACTTCACCGCGAAGTCATGATTTCCCGTGCGTGGGCTGGCATAGGTATAGACGGTAGGATTGTTGAACGGAGCCGGTGCGTTCGTGGCCACATCCAGCGCCACCAAAGTCGCAATCGAGCCCCCGAGGCTGTGCCCACAGATCGTTAATGAACTTACATCTCGCTTCCACGCGACCGTCCCCAGCGATTTCACAACAGACAGGGCGCCGAGCCCCTCCTCCACAGACATCGATCTGTACATGTCGGTGAATCCGTCCTCCGAACGCCCTCCACCGGCAACAAACGTGAACGCTTCATCCAAAAATTGGGCGTCTTGCACCCATTCCTTGATCCCCTCTGTTCCGCGGATCGCCACAACTGCTTCGCCATTGTCCTGTGCCTGGAGGATCAAGCCCATCTTCACCCGCGTATTGCCTCGCTCCGGATTCGAGTCCGTTGCCAAATCGTTCGCATAAAGAGTTGCGAGCAAATCATAGCCCGGCGTAACTGGTGTTTTCCCTGCGAATACGTCATACGCCGCGTTCACCAGTTGCGCGTACTGGATAGCCTTGTTCCAGTCCATAATTTCTCTCCTTCCTAGCCAGCTCGCGAATTCTATCGCAGGGGCATCCCGACCGGGTCGGAGCGCCTGAGCTACAGCTGCCAACACCAATCTCCACAACCGATGACTATCTCCATCTCTTCACTTGAGGCCAAATCTTTTCCAATGACCCGAACTTCGCGCCCCGACAAATATAAACGGGAATCAACCGCTCCAACGCATAAGGATTGTCTGCCGAAGTTCCCACATATTCCACACGCTCGAACAACTCCTCAAGCCGTTCCCGCTCGTCGTCCAGCACTACCAGACAATTGCCTGAATAACCGCGCGGCCCCCAAAGATAATACGTCTGGTGCCCGCTGAGTGCCGGAGGCAGCCCGTAGCGCGGACCAAAAAAATCAATCGCCCCCGCCTGTCCATAGTTTTGCGTAAATATTCCGCACCCCGGCCGCTCGGCCGGGGAGAGCTGGTTATATGCCTTCGCGGTCTCCGCCACAATCTCTTCCCATCCAAACTGATCGGAATACCACTGAGGCAGCACGGCTCGTTCGTGGCCATGTTCCATCACCGGCAGCTTCATCGGCAGATATTTCATGTACGCAATGAATTCGTCCGGCGGAAGAATGGGCACCACCACGGGAGCAAGGTGCGCGCCGCCGACAAGCAATACGACCACGATGGCTGGCTTCAGCCAAACGCGCCAGTTGCGGCCCATTTTGAGACCCTGACGTGCTGCGCCGTCAGCGGCTTTACCCTCGATCGCGGATTCGATCACCACCGTTCCCGCGGCAAGCAACATCGGATAAACAGGAGCTAGATAATAATTCTTGCCGTGCAGAACAAAGAAAACCGTGAAGCAAATTAGATAGCACCAGCCGAGTGCGCGGTACGGTTTCAATCGTGCCGAAAGTAAGAATGCGATCAGCCCTGTGATCCAGATTGGAGCCGTGAGCGGTTCAACCAGCAGCGTCTGCTGGAAGAAATATTGCGGCAGAGAAAGCACGACATCGCGCCCCTCGGCGCGGATGTTGTGCATCAACTCGACGAACGGCCAGTGATTGTGAATATTCCAAAGCAGGTTCGGCAGAAAAATCAGAAACGCTGCGAGCCCGCCCAGCCAAATCCACGGATTGAGAAACACCCGCCGCTCCGCCGTCAGCAGAAGGCCGACGACCATCCCGAAACCAAAGGCCGCAATCGAATACTTCTCCTGCATGCCGATTCCAGCGACAACGCCGAACCAGAGCCAGTAGCGAGGATCGTTCCGCTTGATGGCAAGAATCGCGAAATAGGCGCCGCCCATCCACAAATTAGGTTCCAGGCAATTCGTCCCAAGCAGGCTTCCGTTCGAGAGATACTGCGGCGCAATGACCGCAGTGATGGCGCTCAACAGCAGGGCAAAGCGGCGCCCACCGAATTCGCGCGCAAGGACGGCCGTCTGCACCACCAGCAGGGAAGAAGCCAGCGCGGGAATGAAGCGAATGCTTCGCAGCGAATCTCCCAGAATGGCGCGACAGACGCGAATTAAGAAGGGCATGAGCGGCGGCTGATCAACATACCCCCACGCCAGGTGATTCCCGCAAGCCATGTAGTCGAATTCATCGCGGAAATAATCGTACCGATTATTGAAATAGCAATGAAAAACAAATTTTGCCAAAGCTATGGCAACAACAATCAGCATGCCATTTGCTAAGAAAGACGGATCTTTGGATGAGGGATCGGATGCTCGAAGGGAATTGTTTGTCATTTCAAGCGTCGCAGAGGCCTCGCTCTTTTTCTGTAAATTCGTTTCTCCGCACACCTAAGGCAGTGTGAACGCCACCAGCGCGTCGCTCAATGACTCTTCCGTGATCTTGGGATGGCCGCCCGCGGCAATCACCAGGTATTGCTTGCCGGTCGAACTCAGGAGGTAGGTCATCGGCGTTGCGTTGCCGCTGGCCGGAAGTTGCCACTTCCAAAGTTCCTTTCCCGTCTCCACGTCAAAGCCACGTATAGCGGAGTCAGTCGTCCCCGCAATGAAGATCAATCCTCCCGCTGTCGCGATCGGTCCGCCTAGACTGATCGATCCCGGCGGAATGGGAGACGCATGCGCGCCGCCGAAGTCTTGCATCGTGCCAAGAGGAACTTGCCATCGAATCTTGCCGTTTGTCATGTCCACTGCAGCGAGCGTGCCCCACGGCGGCGGATTGCAAGGCAGGTCCGACGCCGATTGCAGAAAGCGTCTCAGAATACCGTAGGGCGCCCCTCTTTGCGGCCCGTATTCGCCGTCTTCATTGTCGGATTGGACTTTGTCGCGCGGAATGAGTCTCACCCGGGCAGGAATATTGTTGCTATTCACTACCAGCAGGCTGCGCTCCGCATCAAAAGCGTATCCGCTCCATGTCATGCCGCCCAGGTTGCCGGGAATTGCAAGCGTGCCCTTTATGCTCGGCGGAGTGAAAATGCCCTCGTTGCGGAAGCCCTTAATCCAGTTCCGGCAAGTATCGCGATCCTCTGGCGTCAGTCCCCAAGCATCGTCCGCCGTAAGCCGCTGCGGAACGAGTGCCGGCGGCGCCACCGGGAAAGGTTGCGTCGGAGATGCCACTTCGCCGGGGACGTCGCTCTGCGGTACGGCGCGCTCTTCCACCGGGAAAACGGGTTCGCCGGTGTCGCGGTTAAGCACAAAGAGAAATCCCGTCTTGTTTCCTTGGATGACGACGGGAATCTTCTTTCCCTCGCGCGTAAGTGTCGTCAGCAGCGGCGGTGAGGCCGTGTCGTAATCCCAGAGATCGTGATGAACAAGCTGGAATCCCCACGCGATTTTGCCGGTCTTGGCATGCAACGCCACCACGGAATTCGCCCATTTGTTATCGCCAAGCCGCAGACCGCCATAGTAATCCGGGCTTGCGCTGCCCGTGGGAACGAACACCAAATCGCGCTCAAGGTCCACCGTCATAATCGACCAAGCGTTAGCCGCGCCACTTCGCCACGCATTCGCCGGATTTGTTTCATCGCCGCCGGCCGCATTCCGCGGAATGGGATCCCAACTCCACCGCAAGGCACCCGAACGTGCATCGAACGCCCGCACCACTCCCGCAGGCATGTCCACCCGATGGTTGTCATCGATGGCCGATCCCACCACAACGAGATCGTCAATCACCGCGGGTGGCGAGGTCATGTGATACCACCCAGAGAGATAGCCGGGCACTTCTCGCAGGCTGATCTGGCCGCTATTACCAAAATCCGCGCAAGGTTTGCCCGTCGCAGCGTCCAGGGCAATGAGTCGAGCGTCCTGTGTCGCTTCAAAAATCCTTCTGCGACACGGTTTCCCGGCGGTCCGCGTCGAGTCCAGCCAAGCGCTCGCGCCACGGTTCACCAGTCCATCGCCGTAGTCCAGAGTCCGATCGATCAAGGGATCATAAGCCCATCGCTGTTTTCCAGTGGCGGGGTCAAGCGCGATCACTCGGTTGAACGGCGTCGTGATATACAACGTGCCGTCCACAAGAATCGGCGTAGTTTCAAAGCCGCTTCGCTTTTTATCTCCGCCGCTTTCTTGCAACTCGCCCGTATGAAAGACCCACGCAACCTTGAGCTTGCTCACATTGTCGCGATTGATCTGCGTCAGCGGTGAGTACCGCATTCCTCCAGCGTCATGTCCGTAATACGGCCAACCGCCGTCAGTTGCTTCCTGTGCGGAAATCTTCGGGGATACGAAGAAAAACAAGCACGCGAGAAAGAATATCTGCATGCTGATATCGTTGCTTGTGCTACTCATTCGCTTGCTAATCCTGCATCCCGTTCCGCTTGCGTTGGAGTATCGCCCAATTCGGCATTCACATAACTGCTGATCTCGCACGAGAGCGATATTTCAACATAGTCGGGTTTTTCCCATTCCATTGCAGTTCTCCTTATAAGCCTGAAATCGTCCACTTTTTTCTTTCTTGTTTGTGCCACGTTCTCAGGGCAACCTGAACGCGATAACGTAATCCCCCTGCTTCGTCCCTAGCTTGCCGTGCCCGCCCGCCGCAATCACGACATACTGCTTGCCGCCGATGCTGTAGGTCATCGGGGTGGCTTGCCCGCTTGCGGGCAGCTGATATTTCCAGATTTCCTTGCCTGTTTCTGAATCGAACGCGCGAAGAAACCCGTCCATCGCCGCAGAGGTGAAAACAATTCCTCCCGCAGTTGCCATCGGCCCGCCCAGGGTGATCGTTCCGGTATTCATCCCCGGAATAAAACTCCCCAGCGGCACATCCCAGACCTTTTTCCCTTCAAACAGATCGACTGCCGCAACCGTTCCCCACGGCGGAGTATTGCAAGGCAGTCCGCTCGGCGCGAGCAGCGGCGTGCGAAACATCGCGTACGGCGCGCCTGTTTGCCGCGCAAACTCGCCGTGCAGCCTGTCGGAGTCGGTGGCATTCTTCCGCGCCGCATCGAGCTCCGCACGCGGAATTAATTTCACAAATATCGGCAGCCGGTTCGTGTCCACAAACAGCAAATGCCGCTGCGGGTCGTAAGCCGCGCTGCCCCAGTTCACTCCGCCCACGTTGCCCGGAAACACCAGCGTTCCTTGCAAGCTAGGCGGCGTGAAAATATCTCCGGAGCGCGCCCCCTTAATCTGCTCTGCACACCACTCTTTCTCCTTGTCGTCCTTGCCCCACGCATCTTCGGCCGACAGTTTTTCTGGCACGAGCGAGATGGTCGAACTCGGCTGCGTGGGCCACGACTCTTCCCCAGGAATGTCGCTCTTGATCACCGCCCGTTCTTCTACCGGCAAAAGTGGAGTCCCGTTCAACCGGTTCAACACAAAAACGCGGCCCATCTTGGTAGTAATCGCAATGGCCGGCATCCCATCTTTCCACGCAAACAGTGTCGGCTGCGACGCCACGTCATAATCCCAAAGATCGTGGTGCACCACCTGAAATCCCCACACAAACTCGCCTGTCGAAGCCCGCAGCGCCACAACCGAGTTGGCCCACTTGTTGTCGCCCTTGCGATACCCGCCGTAGTAATCCGGGCTGGCGCTGCCCGTAGGAATGAATGCAAGATCTTGCTGAGCATCGACAGAAATCGTCGACCACGCATTCCCAGCTCCTGTACGCGGCGAAGTCTGATAAGCCCAGGGAGCAATGGGATCCCAAGTCCAGCGAAGTTTGCCCATGCGAACATCAAACGCCCGCACGATCCCGCGCTCCAGAGTGACCGCGCGGTTGTCCCCCTCCGAAGATCCCGTAATCACCAAATCCTTGAATATCGCTGGCGCTGAAGTCACTTGATAATCGCCAGGGTCGCGCAACTTAACTTCGTTCGTCAGATCGATTTCGCCATTGGTTCCGAAATCCGCGCAAGGCTTGCCCGTATTGCCATCCAACGCAATCAGCCGCGCGTCTAGCGTGCCGATGAAGATGCGCAATGCACAAGTTTTGCCAGCTCTCGCGGACGTATCACGCCATGCGGAAACGCCTCGCGACGTTACCTCGGAAAATCCGTAAGGATGCTCCAGCTTCGGGTCGAATTCCCAAATCTTCACGCCGGTCACCGCATTCAGAGCAATCACGTGATCGTACGGCGTGCTCAAAAAAAGTTTACCGTCGATCAAAATGGGTGTAGCTTCAAACGCCGCCTTCTTGTCGAGATCCTCGTCGTACGGCAACGCTCCCGTGCGATATGTCCACGCCACCTTCAGTTGCGCCACATTGCCGCGGTCAATTTGCTTTGCGGTGGAGTAACGCGTCCCGCCCGGATCATTACCGTAATTCGCCCAACCAGCGTCAGGCGCCGTCTGCGCCCCCGCCAGCGCTGGAACCAGCAGCCATAAGGAGAGCAAGGAAGTCCGCGAAGCAAAGCTGAAAGGATGCTCGTAGTTCATGATGGGATGATTATCGCGAGAAGACTCCCGGCCGCAAAGCACTTGGGACGACCGGGCTCAGCCCAGGGACAAACGGGCCGTTTGCCTAGCGTTGCACGATATCGCCGTTCAACGCGCCTTCAGCAGTTCAGGACGCTGCTTGACATACCGCCGGCTCCAACGCAATTCCGTGGCGTCCTTCAATACGATCTTGTACTCCCCGTGAAACCACGGCAGCAGCTCACGTATCGCGTCCAGCCGAACCAAGCTCCCGCGGTTCACACGCACAAAAATCTTCGGGTCAAGCGTTCCCGAAAGTGAATCCAAAGTTCCACGCAAAGTGTGCGTCTTCGCACCGCAATGCAATATCAAATAGTTCCGATCGGCTTCGATCCAAGAGATGTCGCGAATCGACACAAAATGAGCCCGCTCATTTTCGTGGACCAGCAACCGGTCCGGAAAAGAACGCTCGCGCTCCAGTTGACGCAATAGATCCTGGATGCGTGCCCCAAATCCTTCGCCAGATTGCGCATTCTGCTCACGCGCACGCCGCAAAACTGTGCGAAAACGCTCTTCGCCAAACGGCTTGAGCAGATAATCGAACGCATGAACTTCAAACGCTCGCAAAGCGTACTGATCATGTGCGGTAACAAAAACAACGCGTGGCATTTCGTTTTCTGGAATCGCCTGAACGACGCCGAATCCATCCATCCCCGGCATCTGCACGTCTAGGAACACGAGGTCAGGCCGGTGTTTCTCAATCGCGGCAATCGCGGATTCCGCCCCGCCAGCCTCCGCCACCACTTCGACGTCCCGTTCCTCGCGTAACAGCCTTAGAATCTTGCGCCTAGCTGGCGCTTCGTCATCCACAACTAGGACCTGAAGTGTGTTCGAGGAAACCATTCACCCAACCAAACGGACAACGCAACAAAGGAAATCTGCCGCGTAATCATAAGTAAATAACATGTAATCAATAACTTAGCTTTGCTCTTCGATGTTTTTTAACCGGCGCTGTATTCAACTAACCGGTTGAATACGATCTTCCTCCACATGAAACGGCACCCTCAGGGTCACTTCCGCGCCACCGGCCGGACGGTTCGCAATCGCAAACTCTTGCTCCGCGCCATACAATTGCTCTAACCGGCCTCTTATGTTGGCCAGTCCAACTCCTCGATTCATCACCGCTTCTCCGCCTTGCTCTCCAAACCCCGTCCCGGTGTCGGCGACCTGCAGTATCAGCGAACCATTCTCGCGCCGCGCCCCGATCGTTATATCTATCCCCGCCCCGCCATCCTTCAAACCATGCCGCAGAGAATTCTCCACCAGCGGCTGCAAAATCAGCTGAGGCACCAGCGAATTCTCCAGCTCCGAATCCACGGAATAAGTCACCCGTAAATTCGATTCAAACCGCTTCTGCATAATTTGCAAATAGAGCCGCGTGATTTCGAGCTCCTGCGCCAGTGGTATTTCGTGGGAATTGGCGGTGCGCAACGTCAATCGCAGCAGCTCGCTTAATTGCGTCAACATGGCGTCCGCCGCCGGCACATCCTCGTACATCACCGAAGAAATCGTGTTCAAAGTGTTAAACAAAAAATGCGGCTGTAACTGCAATCTCAGATTCTCCAACTGCGCCCGGGCAAGTTTCGCCTGCAATTCCGCCGCCGCAAGCTGCTGCGCCTGCGCAATCCGCAGCCGTTCAAAGAAGTAGTACACCAGCACGATCACCGTATAGCCCATCAAATCGTTCGAGAACTCCATCGGAAACCGGAAACGCATAATGCCGTAGTCATAGCTTCCGAGGCCCATCAAAGGAGCCAGAATCCATCTGCTGAGCGCCATCAAACTGGTATGCAAAAAAGAAAATCCGGCCGCCGCGACGAGATGGAAAACTACCTGACGCATCCATCCTTTAGCTTTGAATAAGTAAAAGTCGGCCGCGCGCAAGACCAGCGGCAGAAGGAGGAATACCGTGTAGACCCCGGTGAATTCCTCCAGAAAACGCACTTCAAAAGTTCCAGGCCGTTGGCGTGAGAGGTCGTCGAGGTAGTGGTAACCGAAGAAAAGCACGAAGAGCGCCGTGTAGACGAGAAAAAGAATCCCCCACCCCTGCGCGCGCGTGAGCCCCAGCACACCCGTCTGCTGCGTCGCGCGCGGCACTTGCGGCCTTCGATTTGTAGTTGAGCTGAGAACCATCGTCTCGTTCTAGAGCGCTTGATTATGCTCCAGAACGAGTAATCGTCGAAAGAGAAGAACACGTGAAGGAAGAATCGGTATAGGGAACCGGCGAAAACGCGGATCATCCGCGACTCCGAAGTCAGGTGCGCAGTCTGCCTTTAGCAGGCAGGATCAGGAGCCGCGGCGGCCAGTCATGTCGGAGATGGTGCTGGCAATCGTGATGGAAACCAGAGCTACCATTGCGAATGCGAGAAGGACTACTACCACGGGAAGCCCCCTTGTAAGACACTGGTAAGAAGGGCAGGTAAGCTTCCAAAGTCAACCTTTGTGTTTTCAATAACTTGCTAATGGACAGGGCAAATTTGCGTCGCCAGAAGAGGACAAGTGTCGCTTTGAAGGCACATTTTTCCAGTAATAGTACTGATTAGTGCCGACCAAAGAGGGCCTCTCGGGGAGGACACCAATCGTCATTGATGGCGACGTCAGCCTAGGCCTTGCTCAGACGGATCGAGCCATCCCCGGTGTGTACCGTTAACGATTGGCCCCCGCCATTCATCTTCCCGTGAAGCTGCGAATTGCTGAACGTTCCCTCAACGGTTACCGGCAAGCCCACGCTGATGTGTCCGTCTCCAGTGCTTGCGTCAATGTTGGCCTGGAAGTCGCCCGGTAGCGACAGATCCACGCTGCCGTCGCCAGTGCGTATGTTCCAACTAGAAGCCATCTTCGACCCTGGCAGGACATGGGTGTCCACGCTGCCATCGCCAGTCCTGACATTCAGCGCGTCAAACCGCCCAGCGATCCTGACATGCCCATCCCCGCTATCGGCATCCACTTTTCCATCCAACTGTCGCGCTTCAATCGAGCCGTCCCCGGTGCGCAGCTTTATATCTCCCTTCAGGGTATCCACATTGATGCTCCCATCGTGGGTATGGAGATCAATGGTTCCGGTCAGAGTATTGGCTCGAATCGCTCCGTCCCCCGTCTCCACGGTTACATTTCCATTGATAGAACTTGCTTCGACCGACCCATCGCCCGTATGTGCATTCAAATCAGCGTCTTTGGGCATGCGCACTTCAATATGTAGCCTCCGCCCGTGCGTTCCCCACGAAAATCCCCAATGGCCCGTAACTCGTGCGACCAGCTCTACTTGGTCGCCATTCTGGTGCGCTTCAACGTGCAGGTTTTTGTCCAACTCGTAGCCTTCGTACTCGACGCGAAATTCGACCGACTTGGAGTCGCTTGTGCTCACGCGCACGCTGCCATCATTCGTATCAATCCGCACATTGGCGCGTCCGCTGATCGTGTAGTTCTTGGTCCAGTCCGTAGCGCTGGCGCGTGGCGCTAGCGTGACTGCCGTAAGCAGGGCAGCAGCAGCAATCCCCAAACGAAGCACTATAGTGCGGTTGGGATGCAGTTTCATGGCTCAAAGCCTCCGAAGTATGGCGTTCTAACAGTAGGTACGACACCCAGGGTTAAAATGTTCCCTTTCTAACGTTCCACTCGCCGCCATTGTGCCCACCCAGTTTGCCCCCAATAGACGCAACTCACGGCCCGATCGTCTGATAAGTCCTGTCGCGCTCCCGAGAGCGGAGTTCTATGGACGTCTAGCGTTTGACGGCGGCCTTCTTGGGAGTCGCGGATTTCTGCTTCGCCGCCCCCGGTTTTGGTCGCAGTGCCGCCAGGAACTGCTCCGTCGGTAGCGCGTTAATGACATCCTTTTTTTCGAGCCAGCCGCGCCGCGCCATGGTCACACCGTAGCGGATAAACGCCAGATTTCCGGAATTATGCGAGTCCGTCGAAATGACCACTCTCACGCCGCGGTCTTTGCACATCCGCAGATAAACATCCTTCAAATCCAGCCGGTCGGGATACGAATTGCATTCCATGGCCACGCCATGCTTGGCGCAAGCTTCCAGTATCTTTTCCATGTCGTAGTCGAACGGATCGCGCCGCAAGAGTAGGCGTCCCGTGGGATGCGCGATGATCTGCGTGTAGGGATTCTCAATGGCGGCGAGCATTCTCTCGGTCATCGCAGCTCGATCCAAGTTGAAGTAAGAGTGAATCGAGCACACCACCACGTCCAGTTGCGCAAGCAATTCGTCCGAATAATCCAGCGAGCCGTCTCTCATGATGTCGACCTCCGCCCCCGCCAGTACGCGAATCCCCAGCCCCTTGTCGCTCGCTTTGTGAATCTCTTTGATATGCGCGGACATGCGCTTTTCATCCAGTCCGTTGGCTACCGTGACGGCTTTCGAATGGTCAGTGATGGCGATGTACTGGTGCCCCAATTTGCGAGCTGCTTCGGCCATCTCCTCGATGGAATTCTTTCCATCGCTGGCCGTCGTGTGCATCTGCAAGTCGCCCTTCATATCTTTCAGTTCAATCAAGTGCGGCAGTTTGTGCGCCTCGGCGGCCGCGATTTCACCGGTGTTTTCGCGTAGCTCGGGCGGGATATAGTCCAGTTTCAGTTTCGCGTAAATCTCTTCCTCGGTGCGGCGCGCGACTGGTTTCTCTCCCTTCAGCGTGGCCAGCGCGTACTCGTTCAGCGTCAAGCCCATATCGTTGGCGCGCCCGCGCAGCGAAACGTTGTGTTCCTTGGATCCCGTGAAATAAAGCAGCGCCGCGCCAAAACTTTCTTTCTCTAGCAGGCGCACGTCCACCTGCAAACCGTTCTGCAGCGTGAAGCTCACTTTGTTCTCGCCGTGTGCCAATGTCTGATCGATTCCAGAAAACTCAAGGATGTGTTTGGCCAGAGCGTCAACATGTTTTTGCGAAGTATGGCCAGCCCCGAGCGTCAGTAGCAAATCCAAATCTCCCACCGTTTCTTTGCCGCGCCGCAGCGACCCCGCAGGAGTTACATCCTCCACAGCCGTTCCTGCTTTTTTGATGTGCGCGATGATTTCCGCGGCCGCGGCTTCCGCCGTATCAATGTGGAATCGCCCCGAAGTTTTCTTGAAGACTTCAACGGCCTTCAGAATGTTTTGTTCGCTCTTTTCACCAAAACCCGGAAGGTCGCGAAGTTTGCCCTCCTTCGCGATTTTCTCGACATCAGCTACGGTTCCCGCCTTGAAGTTGGACCACAGGAACGCCACTTTCTTGGGCCCGAGCGATTGCAGTTGCAATAAATCCAGAATTGTCGCGGGATATTTCTTGAGCAGCTTTTTCCGCAGCGCGTAATCACCGGTCTTAACGATTTCTTGAAGATGTTCCACCATGCGCTCACCGATTCCCGGAAGCTCTTCCAATTTTTCCGGCTCTTTCACGAGCTGCTCGATCGATTCCGGCAGTCCATCGATCAGTTCCGCAGCCTTCTCGTAGCTGCGGTAGCGGCCGATGATGGCGCCATCGATTTCCAGAAGCTGCGCGGTCTCGCGGAGGATGCGGGCGATCTGTTTGTTGTCCATGGGCAGATTATAAAGCTAGAAGCTCGGGAAGAACACGGGCGGAAAGTCCGGGCAGTGGGCAAGTTTCCTGTCTCCGCGTTAGAACGTTGTACTGCTCAATGTTTTGGCAGACAATGAACCAGTCCACCACAGAAATAGCATCCCGTGCAGCATAACCTTTTGCATCAATTCTGGCGCTCCGCCGCGATGTGTTTGTTTGGCGGTATAGGACTGGCCGCGGTCACCCTTGTCTGCTTTCGTCTTCAGTTGAATCTTGCTACAGCCGCCTTACTGTACCTGATTGTTGTTGTGCTGTTGTCTCTCAGGGGTGGTTTTGTTGCCTCGGTCGTGGTCTCCGTGATCGCGGTTGGGTGCTTGGCATACTACTTTGCACCACCGATCCTCTCTTTTCGAGTGGACGATCCCCTGAATGTCGTGGCGATCATTGCCTTCTTGACAGTCTCTCTGGTCATCACTCGACTGGTGTCCAGAGTGCGCAAGCTGGCTGAGGAGGCCCTCTCCAGCGTGAGTCACCGGGTGATTGAAGCAGAAGAACAAGAGCGTCAGCGGATCGCGAAGGACCTCCACGAAGACATTGGGCAACGTCTGACTCTGTTGGCCATTCAGATCGAACAATTTAAGAGAGATTCTCCAAATCAGTCTTTGGAAGTCCGCAACCGCATGGACGTCGTATGGAAGCAGACCTTGGGGATATTGGCCGATGTCAAGACTTCGGCGCACGAATTGCACTCTCCACGACTGGAATATCTTGGCCTCGCAGAGGTCATGCGAAGCTTCTGCACAGAATTCGGCGAGCGGAAGAGGGTGAAGATTGATTTCAGAAGTCACGGCTTACCTGGCCTCGTACCGCCGGACATTTCCCTTTGCCTCTTTCGTGTACTTCAGGAAGCCCTGCACAATGCGGTGAAACACAGCGGGGTCCGGCAGTTCGATGTGCAATTGCAGGGAACATCGGATGCGATTCATCTCACGGTCAGCGAAGAGGGCGCAGGCTTCAACCTTGAAGCGGCAAGGAAGGGCAGTGGGCTTGGTCTCAACCGCATGCAGGAGCGGCTGAAACTCGTGAAGGGAGTTCTTTCCATCGACTCGCAGCTCAAGCGAGGTACGACGGTCCATGCTCACGTCCCTCTCCGTCCCGGAAGCTATCCCATGCGTCGAGCCGAGTAAGAGCACCGAAATAGCGTAGCCGACTGCAACGCTCGCTGTGCTATAGACTCTCTTTCATGGAGCGGTGCGCAATTTGCGGGGGATCGCAAACAGGATTGTCCAGATTCATTCCTCGGAGGACACAGTGCGACTTTCGATCGTGGCCATTCTATGCTCATTTGCCATCTGCCCTGTTTCCTTGGCGCAAACGCAGAGGCCAGCCCCAACGCCAAGCGCGCCTGAAAAAGTTATCATCGACACCGACATCGGCGATGACATCGACGATGCCTTCGCCATCGCGCTGGCTCTCAAGAGCCCAGAACTCGAAATTCTCGGCGTGTCCACAACCTTCGGCGACACCGAGGCCAGAGCCAAAATTGTGGACCGCTTGCTTGGCGAAGCCGGGCGCTCCGATATTCCCGTTCTCGCCGGCACTCCGACGCATACCACCAATGTGATGAATCAGAAGCGCTATGGCGAAGGCGGCCATTTCGCAAAAACTTCTCATCTGAACGCCGTGGATTTCATTCTCGAGCAGATTCGCCGCTATCCCGGCCAGATCACGTTGATCGCCATCGGCCCGCTGATGAACATCGGCGCGCTCATTGACAAGGATCCTGAGACTTTTCTCAAGCTTAAGCGCGTGGTGATGATGGGCGGTTCGATCGAATGTGGATACGGGGAACTTTGGTTCTGCCCCGAGCGCGGGCCGGACGCGGAGTGGAACATCATCAATGACATCCCCTCCGCAAAGAAACTCTTTCTTTCCGGTGTTCCTCTCTTTGTGATGCCGCTCGACTCGACGCAGTTGAAGTTGGACGAGACCAAGCGCGCCTTCTTGTTCAAGCAGGGCACTCCGCTCACCGATGCATTGACGCTGCTCTATCACGAGTGGGGACAGCAAAGTCCGACTCTGTTCGATCCCGTGACGGTGGCCCACATCCTGAATCCCAAGATTTGTCCCGTCCAACCCATGCACATCCGCGTGGACGACAAAGGCTTCACTCGCAAAGAATCCGGCGCTCCAAACGCCCAAGTTTGTATGCATTCTGACGCAGACGCTTTTTTCCGCCTCCAAATCGGCCGCCTAGCCGCACCCTAGTCGTGTCGTTCGAGCCACTGCAAGTCGATCTTTACGCCGTTCCATCCTTACTTCATCGCTTCCTCTTTAAATAAAAAAACCGGCAGAGGGGCGCCCTCTGCCGGCCGAATGATGTCCTGTTTTTTTACGCTGGCTTTTGCACGTTCGCTGCCTGGGGGCCTTTTGGTCCCTGGACGATTTCGAACTCTACCGTATCTCCTTCCTGCAAGCTGCGGTAGCCATCTCCCAAGATTGCGGAATAATGAACAAAAACATCTGGACCATCGTCGCGCCCTATGAAGCCATACCCTTTTGAATTATTAAACCATTTTACGGTTCCTTGCACCGATATGCTCCTCCCTCATGGAGACCTGGATGTTTCTCCGGGCGGCTAATTTGAAACAAAAGGAGCCGCCTCCTCGTAATAAATTGCGCGGAGTGTACCAGAATGAGGCATTCAGTCAAGAGAGCATTGTTTTCCCCTGTGCCAAAAAAAGAACGCTTTCTTGAGTATAAAAACGATTCAGTACAAGATTTCTGACTTTTCGATTGCGGAACTAGTTCGCAAGTCCTCACAACTCCAAGTGAACACAGGATTTGTTTCGTCGCGGTTCGTGCACTGAAACGATTGTTTCAATGGACGACTTTCCGCACAAAATCGGCTTATTTCTAGCGTGAGGACTGCGTCGAGTAGCTCACCGGGCGCAAAATCTCGAAAAGATTGTTGTAGTCGTCGGTCCAAAGCCGCAAATGCGGGGGTACCGTGATGGTTTCGCTGCCGGCAAATGTTTCTGGTTTGTTTAAGAATTCTATATTCCGCGTAACCAGCACCCAATCGGCGGGAGAAACCATCATCGACGTCTCTTCGTCGCTCGAAATGAGTCGCGTTGTGTAATCGGCGTCTTCCGCCAGCAGTTTCACTACCGGCGCGAGACTTAGGTACGTGTTCGACGTGTGTACTGCGAGAATGCCGCCCGGCTTCAGATGACGGAAGTAAACGGCAAACGCTTCTCTGGTGAGCAGGTGTACAGGGATGGAGTCGCCCGAGAAGGCATCGACTGCCAATACATCGAATTGCTGCGACGGCTCGCTTTCCAGCGAAAGCCGCGCGTCCCCCAGAATAATTTCGGTTTTTGCCGGACTCTGCTTGAGAAACGTGAACCAGCCATTCGCGACCGCGATGACTTGCGAATTGATTTCGTAAAATCGGAACGAGTCTCCCGGCTTTCCGTAGGCTGCGAGCGTTCCCGTGCCCAGGCCAATCACTCCTACTCGCTTCGGCCCGTCGCAGCAAAATCGCAGAGCCAGGCCTACGCCCGATCTTCTTCCGTAGTACGTCGTGGGGTTGCGGTTTTCCGGAAAGGAGAGATATTGGGCGCCATGCTCGATCGTTCCGTGAACCAGACTGCGGTACGGAAGCTGGAGACCGATTTTAAATTCCTGAATGCGGAGCGCGCCATAAAAATTGCGCATCATCGCGACTGTGCTCTCTCGCATGGTTCGAACATTAGAGACCAGCACGGCGCCCATGGAAACGGTCACGCAAGCCCAAAACAGTCGCGCCGACCAGCCTTCGCGCCAGAGAACGACGGTTGCAAGAAGCGCAGCAAGGAGCAATACAATTGGTAGTTCGAAGATTCCGGAAAGAATATGCGGAGCAAGCAAGCCGACGCAGACCGCGCCAAGAGCGCCTCCGAGGGCAATAATTAGATAGAACGACGTGAGGTAAGGCACCGAAGGTTTTCTTTGAGCGAGTTCGCCGTGACAAAAAACACAAACAATAAAGAGTGCGCAGCAGAAAAGCGGCACGCTGATCTGAATGGCGTGCGTGATCGAAGAATCATAAATCGCGTAGCCAGCTGCACCGAGAGCGACTGCCAGAAGACGTGCCACAAACCAGCGCGAATACAGCTGGCGCTTGGCAAACACCAGCGCAAAAGAAAGCAAATAGAGCGCGAGCGGAACGACCCACAGGAGCGGGACAGGCGCGACGTTTTCCGAAAGATGATTCGTGACCGCGAGGAGCATCATCGAGCCGCAGGCGGCGAAACTCAGCCATAGAAACTTTGCGGTGAATGTAGGCGGCGATTCTTCGTACGACGATTCGGGCACTGCGTGTGCGATCGGATTGTAGCTGCGGCTAATCCACACAGAAAGCGCGCAGCACGCCACGAAGAGGGCATAGGCTGCGGACCACAGCGCGGCTTGATGGCGAGAAGAAAGATGCGGCTCGATCAGAACTGGAAAACTCAGAAGAGCGAGCAGGGAAGCGAAATTGGATAGAGCGAAGAGGTGGTACGGCGAGCGGCCGGAGGCGCGACGCGCGTACCACGTTTGCAACAGTGGGCTCGTGGCACTGAGCAGGACAAACGGCAGTCCGATCGAAAAAGTGAGCAACGCCAGAATGCGCCATGCGGGATCAACTTGCACGTGCGCACGCCAGAACATTTGGGGCGCGATGGGTAGCCACAGCAGGCTGACGAGGAGAAGGCCCAGGTGAAGGACGGATTGGCGTCTTGGCACGAGGCGGCGAATCGTAGCGTCGGCGTAGAGATAGCCAAGAAGAAGCGCGGATTGAAAAAAGACCAGACATGTGGCCCAGACGGCCGCCGAACCTCCGAACCACGGAAGAATTAATTTGGCGATAAGCGGTTCGATCAGGAAGAGAAGAAACGCTCCGAGAAAAATCGTCGCGGCGAACAGTAGCCGGTGCGCTGTGGGGAATGAATCAGGTGTGCTGGCAGCGTCGATGGGGCTTGCTGCGTCTTCACGCTCGTTTGTATTTGCAGAATTCGTCAGCACGATGTTGAGTTCAGCGGCTCAGCGTGGGATGAGGGAAAGAATCTCGCATCGTGCTGGGGATGCTCCTCACGGAATCAGGATCGAACCAGGAAGCGCAGATAGTACAGGATTCCAGCGACGGATTTGGCGTCGCGAATTTTGTTGCGGCGAATCATTTGTTCGATTTCGCCGTGCGTGAAGGCTTTGCAGGTAATCCTCTCGTCTTCTTCCGGCTCGGCCTCGCCTGGAGTTAGGTCTTCGGCGAGAAGAATGTACATGCGCTCTTCGAGAAAACCCGGCGTGGGAAAAATGTCGAGGAAGACGTGGAAGCGCTTGGCGCGGTAGCCGGTTTCTTCAATCAGTTCGCGGGCGGCGGCGCGGCGGGGATTTTCGCCGTTGTCGATGCGGCCGGCAACCAGTTCCCATAGAAATTGCCGCGCGGCGTGGCGATACTGTCGAATCATGACAATGCGTCCATCGGGCAGCGCGGGAAGAACGACGACGGAGCCGGGGTGCGTGATGACTTCGCGCGCGACGCGCAGGCCGCTGGGCTCGATGATTTCATCGCGGCGAATGCCGAAGACCGGGCCTTTGTAAATTATTTTGCTGCGGAGGATTTTAGCCGTGGTGCGGCTGGCTGCTTTGGGCGGCATAGTGCGTACGTTTTCTCCGGCGATATCATACACTGTAGAGGCCGGGCTTTAGCCCGGCAATGCAGCGAAGAGACGTAACGCCGGGCTTCAGCCCGGCACTTCTGGATCGCCAGGACATGCCGATCAATACCATCATCGTGGACGACGAAAAGCCGGCGCGGGAGGAACTCGCGTTTTTGCTGAAGGCGTTCCCCGAAGTCAACATCATCGGGCAAGGGAAGAACGGCGTGGAAGCCGTGGCGCTGATCAAGGAGCACTCCCCGGATCTCGTTTTCCTGGATGTGCAGATGCCGGGGCTCGACGGATTCGGCGTGCTGAAAAAATTGGTCGAGCGAAAAATGAAAATGCCGCATGTGGTGTTTGCGACGGCGTTTGATCAGTACGCGGTGCAAGCTTTCGATGTGAACGCCGTGGACTACGTCTTGAAACCGTTCGATAAGGCGCGCATCTCCAAAGCCATTCAGCGCGCGAAAAAAATGCTGGACACGCAAACGTCGACGACTGAGCGGCTCGAACAACTCGTAAGCCAGCTCGGCGCTGCGAAGACCGCGCCGCAAAAAGTGAAGGTGCTGGTGAACTCGCAGCAGCGGCTCTTGCTGGTGAACGCGGAAGACGTAATTTTCGCGACGTTTGTCGGCGGCTCAATTTCCGTTGTGACGCGCGACGTGGAAGGCTCGTCGAACTACCGCACGCTCGAAGAACTGAACGCCACACTCGATTCGGAATCGTTCTGGCGGCCGCACCGATCGTTTCTTGTGAACACGCAGCACATCAAGGAAGTCGTGCCGTGGTTCAACTCCACCTTCATTCTAAAAATGAACGACAAAAAATCCACCGAAGTCCCCGTAAGCCGTGTCCAAGCCAAGCGCCTGCGCGAACTGTTTAAGCTGTAGGCTCTCATGATAATCGATGATAAGGGGGCGCGTCAGCGGCACGTCAGGCTCGGCGGTCGTGATTGGATAGGCCAACTTAAATGGTGCGGTCTTTTGTTTGTCTTTTTTATGGGGAGTTATCTAATCTTCTGGCATCGACTTATTTGGGGATACTCCATTCGGTTCGCGGCAGTCGCCTCTGCTGTATTAAGTGTGCTGTGCGTATATTTGTTTCCTTGGATTAGGCGCAAGTATCGATGGTTCGAGCGGCGAGAAGCGACCAAGCCTGACCCATTCGATCAGCCCTTCTGAACTCCAGTGCGGAACGATGCGATTGTGTTAGCATTCTGCGTACCGCGCGTACAACCGAGACGATGGATTTTTCGCTTAACGACCACCAAAAACTGATACGGGATACGGTTCGCCAATTCATGGAGGCGGAAGTGCGGCCTTCGGTGAAGCAGCGCGACCGCGAAGAGCGTTTTCCTGCCGAAGAAATCAAGAAACTTGCGGAGCTGGGCTGCTGCGGGATGATGATTCCCGAAGAGTGGGGCGGGCCGGGGCTCGACACGCTTTCGTATGTGCTCATGCTTGAAGAAGTGGCGCGCGTGGACGCGGCGATCGCTACCTCGCTGAGCGTGACGAATTCGGCGGTGCAAGTGCCGCTGACGAAATTCGGGACCGAAGAGCAAAAGAAGAAGTATCTGCGGCGGCTGGCGACGGGAGAAATCCTTGGCTCGTTTTGCTTGACGGAGCCGGCGGCTGGGTCGGACGCGGCGGGGATTCAGGCGCGCGCGGTGGCGGTGCAGCGCGTTGGCTCGGGGCTCGGTGCAAGGACTTCCCCGGGACCTGCGTTCGCACCCACAGCCGACGCGGCTTGGAGCGGAGCGCCGCTGGGCACGCCTGGCGGGGATGTTTATCGGTTGAATGGGACTAAGACTTGGGTGTCGAACGGGCACGTCGCCGGGTTGTTCATCGTGTTTGCGAAGACCGATCCGGAGGCGGGCGGCAAGGGGATTACGGCGTTTCTGGTCGAGCCGGGGTTTCCCGGGTTCAAGGTCGGGCGGCATGAGGACAAGATGGGGCAGCGCAGCACGCCTGCTGTCGAGATTTTGCTGAATGATTGCGAAGTGCCGCGCGAGAACCGGCTGGGCGAAGAGGGGCAGGGGTTGAAGATTGCGCTTAGCGCTTTGGACGGTGGGCGGATTGGGATTGCCGCGCAGGCTCTCGGGTTGGCGCAGGGAGCTTTGGACGAGTCGGTAAAGCACGCCAAGGCGCGGCGGGCGTTTGGGAAGTCGATTGGCGAGTTTCAGGCGATTCAGTGGATGCTGGCGGACATGCAGACGGAGATCGAGGCGGCGCGCGGGCTGGTCTATCATGCGGCGTGGCTTAAGGATACGCACCCGGGGAAGCTGGGGACGGCGTCGTCCAAGGCGAAGCTGTATGCCAGCGAGATGGTGAACCGCGTGGTGGCTAAGGCGGTGCAGATTCATGGGAGCTCGGGCTATTCGCGGGAGTCGGATGTGGAGCGGATGTATCGGGACGCGCGGGTGATTACGATTTATGAGGGGACTAGCGAGATACAGAGGATGATTATTGCGCGGGAGCTCTTGGGCGCATCCGGGACTCGGGCTTAGTTATCTGTACCCCTTCCCCCGGGTTTTTTGTAAACGCTGATTCTAAACAATTTCATGTTGTTTAGAATGAACACTTATAGAAGTGGGAATTCTAAGAGACTTAGGTCTTGGACGGGACGATTGCTTTGGGTCTGGGTGCAAAATTACCCAGTGGGGATAGTAACATGAAAGTTATCTTTTGTCAAGGGAAAACGCCTGGTGCAAGAGCACAGCCAGGATTGGCTGTGCCACACAGAAAAGAAAGAGCTTATCGTAGGTTGGGTGAGTAGCAGCAGTACACAGAAGCGAAGAGAGGTTCCTCACTGCGCAGGCCGACCGCTTCGCAGGAGCGAATCGGAAAGAAAAAGCGTCGGCCTGCTCCGTTCGGAATGACGGTTGGGTAGGCGCATTGGCGATCTAAGAATCAGGGAGACACGGGTGACGACAGGGGCTGAGGGGAAAAAGCGGAGTCGGGTGGTTAGCGGGATGCGGCCGACTGGTCGGCTGCATATTGGGCATTACTTTGGGGCGCTGGAGAATTGGGTGCGGTTGCAGAATGACCCGGGGTATGAGTGTTTTTACTTTATTGCGGATTGGCATGCTTTGACTAGCGACTATGCGGATACGTCGGGGGTGGCGCAGAACACGATTGAGATTATGACGGACTATTTGGCGGCGGGGTTGGACCCGGCTAAGTCCGTGATTTTTCAGCAGTCGCTAGTGCCGGAGCATGCGGAGTTGCATTTGTTATTGTCGATGGTGACGCCCTTGAGTTGGCTCGAAAGGGTGCCGACGTATAAAGAGGCCTTGGAGCAGGTTAAGGATAAGGACCTGCATAATTATGGGTTTTTGGGGTATCCGTGTTTGCAGACGGCGGATATTGTGATTTACAGCGAGGACGGAGCACAGCTTTACGTGCCGGTGGGGGAGGATCAGGTTTCGCATGTGGAGTTGAGCCGTGAGATTGTAAGGCGATTCAATACTTACTATGGACTCCACCTGGGGGCCGAGCTTTTTGCTGAATCCAACCGAAAGATGCTTCGTTCTCTGTGGGCGAAAACTCTACAACTGGCGGAATTGCCACAGAAAATGGGACCGGGAGGCGACATCTCGACTGAGTGGGGACAGTTGTATGAGCGGACCATGCGGGAGCGCATATATGAAATTGGGTTTGTGAATCTCCTAGGCAAACTTCCCGCAGGCTCTGAGGATTTCATTTGGTGGAACGATATTTTGACCGAACCGGGAGTGATGCTTACGAAGACGCCAAGGATACCGGGGTTGGATGGGCGGAAGATGTCGAAGAGTTATGGGAATGCGATTACCCTGAGCGAAAGCAATTCGGAAATCCGGGCGAAAACTAAGGTAATGAAAACGGATCCGCAGAGGCAGAGAAGGAGTGACAAAGGAAATCCAGACGTGTGTCCTGTGTACGACTGGCATAAACTGTTCTCACCGCCTTCGACCTTAGAATGGGCGGCTACCGGGTGTCGGACGGCTGGGATTGGGTGCATCGAATGCAAAGCTAAAATGGCCGATCATTTGATCGAGTGGCTCGATCGAGAAGGTATACGCGAAAGAAGGCTGCATTTCGAGCAGAGACAGAACGAAGTGAAGGACATTATTCGGGAAGGCTCAGTTGAGGCTCGCCTCGTGGCCCAAAGGACAATGTCGCGCGTCCGCGACGCTGTGTTCGGCAAAGAACGAATTCGCAGACGAACGATTAGGCAGCATCCAAGTAGTAGGTAAGGGAATAGGGAGTTTAGGTTCTGTATGGCGACGCCGGGAAATAAGATGACACGGGATGCGGCTTACAAGGTGAACATACCTTTGTATGAGGGGCCGCTGGATCTGCTGCTTGATTTGATCAAGAAGCAGGAGATGAATATTCATGACATTCAGATTTCACTGATTACGGCGCAATACCTCGAATATTTGCACAAGTTGGAAGAGTTGAATGTGGATGTGTCGGCGGATTTTATTTATATGGCGGCGACTTTGATCTACACCAAGTCGAAGATGCTGTTGCCGCCGGATCCTTTGGGTGCGGAGGAGGGGCCGGAAGGCGATCCGCGGGCGGAGTTGGTGCAGAGACTGGTGGAGCACGAGAAATTTAAGAATGCAGCGCAGCTTTTGTATCAGAAGCAACAGATTGAAGAGAACGTTTGGTCGAAGCCGGACAAGTCGCTCTATAACGACGAGGGGACTGAAGGCGAGCTGGTGGTGTCGCTTGTGGATTTGGTGAAAGTGTTTCAGCAGGTTTTGGAGCGGCGGAAGGAAGTTTCGCGGATCGAGTTGCAGCACGAGCAGTTTACCGTGGCGCAGATGATTGCGGCTTTGCGGGCGCAGATTTTGGCAAGCGCGGACAGCATGGTGAATTTGATTCAGTTTTTTGAGGCTTGTCCTTCGCGGCACGCGATGATTGTGGCGTTTCTGGCGGTGCTGGAGATGGTGAAATTGCAGGCTGTCGGATTGGCGCAGGAGAAACAGTTTGGAGAGATAGTGGTGAAGAAGGGGAAGGCGTTTGATGTGGTGTTTGATGAGGCGGGCGGGATCAAACAGATCGACGAAGAGTATAAGTGAGGATAGGAAGAGGTAATGACGTAAGGAACTAAGGAAAAAACAGCCGAAAAAAGATAACGCAGAGATGCAGAGTTCACAGAGGATTCGCAGACAAGAGTAAAGACCAGACTCAGGAACCGCAGGGAAGAGAGAGTTCAGCATGACGAATGAAGAGAGAAGAGCGGCACTCGAAGCGATTATTTATGCGGCGGATGAGCCGGCGACGATTGAGCAGCTGGCTAAGGCGCTGGGGGAAGAGAAGCTTGTGGTGCAGGCTTCGCTCGATGAGTTGGTGGGGAGTTATGGGTCGGAGGAGCGCGGGATTGAGATTCGGGCGGTGGCGGGCGGGTACAAGCTTTATACGAAGCCGCAGCAGCATGATGTGGTGCGGCGATTTATCAAGAGTTTGCGGCCACCGCTGCGGTTGACGATGCCGGCTCTCGAGACGCTGGCGGTGATTGCCTATAAGCAGCCGGTTACCTCGCCGGAGATTTCGGAGATTCGCGGAGTGAATACTTCGGGAGTGATCAGCACTCTTTTGGACAAGCGGTTGATTACGACTGCGGGCAGGAAAGAAGTGATTGGGCGGCCGATACTTTATAAGACTTCGAAGGAATTTTTGATGCGGTTTGGGTTGAGCGATTTGGAGGAGTTGCCGAGTTTGAAGGAGTTTGAGGCGTTGGCGCGGGAAGCTTTGGGGAGCGATGAGGGAGTTGCTCCTTCGGGTGGGGAAGTGGCGAGTGACGAGTGGCGAGTGGCGAGCGAGGGCGGGACTCCGGGCGAGAGCGGCGAGAATGTTGTGTCAGAAGTTGCGACGACAGAAATCCATTCGCACAGCAGTGCGTCCGAGGCTATTGCGCATGTGCAAGAGGAACTTGCCGAAGCGGAAGCGTTTCGCGAGCATGAAGCTCTGGCGACGGCCGAGGGGATGCCTTCGGGACAATTGGATGAAGATCCGCCTCCGCCTGTTGTGAAATCTACGGCCGCAGGAGAATGAGAACTGGAAAAGAAAGAGCAAAGATAACGCTGAGACGCAAAGGACGCAGAGATTCACGGAGGTTTGGTCGTCGATATGAATAGACAGGTGCGGCTCAAAGTCGTTCTTGCCGTGCTTGGGTTCGCAATGGCTGCTTTCCTTTTTGCGTACCTTGAATTTACAAATTATGCGCGGCTACGGCCAATGATGCTTTTCGCGTCGATTCTCGTGTGCCCTCCCTCGCTCTTGTCCATGGTGCTCATGGACATTGAGCCGCACACGGGCGAGGCGGTGATTGGGTGGTCTGTCATTGCAGCAACAAACTCCGTGCTCTATGCAACCGTTGGAAGTATTGTCGCGCGCTATTTCCGGAAACCGGCTGACAGCCTGCAGGCGAAACCGCGGCAATAGGCGAAATCAGAACAGAGAGAAAATGCAAGAAAGATTGCAGAAGATTATTGGGCGGGCGGGGATTGCTTCGCGGAGGCACGCGGAGCAACTGATTTTGAGCGGACAGGTGCGCGTCAACGGCGTTGTGGTGCGCGAGTTGGGGACAAAGGCCGATCCCGCGACCGACAAGATTGTCGCGGCGGGGCGGACCGTTGGAACCGTGGCGCAGAGGAATATTTATTTGGCTTTGCATAAACCGCCAGAAGTGGTTTCGGCGATGGCTGATCCGGAGGGGCGGAAGACGTTGAGGAATTGTTTGCGCGGGTTGCCGGAGCGGGTGTTTCCGGTGGGGAATTTGGAATATGCGGCGTCGGGGCTGGTGTTTTTGACGAATGACGGGGATTTGGCGGCGGAGATGTTGAAGAACTGGGCGCAGCTCGAGCAGGTGTATCACGTCAAGGTCAAGGGGATGCTGACTTTGGCGGACTTGGACCGGATCGGAAAACAAGTTGGGTTGAAGATGAAGACGGTGCGGCAGCCGGACGCTACGCGCGGACGGGCGGCGAATTTCTGGTACGAGGTGCGGATGCGGGATTCGAAGAAGGATGAGCTGCGGCGGCTGTTGATGAAGGAAATGCATCCGGTGGAGAAGTTGATGAGGATCGGATTGGGCTCGCTTACGGTGGAAGGATTGCCGCGGGGGAGATATCGATTGTTGAAGGAGAAGGAAGCACTGGAGTTGCGGAAGTCCGCGGTGGAAAAAAAGAGCGATAGCCGTGTTGAGGAAAAAGAAAGACCCTTTACACAGAGGCCGCAGAGTTCAGAGAGGACACAGAGAAGAGGAAGAGAGAGAAAGGCACCGGTCTAAAGACCGGCCACTACGGCGTGTTGGAGAGACTCCAGAAAATAATGGCGGCTTGCGGGGTGGCATCGCGACGCAAGGCGGAAGAGATTATTTTGGCCGGGCGAGTGACGCTGAATGGCGAAGTTGTGCGTGAGCTTGGGACGAAAGCGGATGTGGAATCGGATGTTATCTGTGTGGATGGCGCGGCGATCGCGAAGCCAGAGAAGTTGCTTTATTTTATGTTGAACAAGCCGAAGGGTTACGTGACCACCGTAAGCGATCCTGAGGGACGGCCGACGGTGGTGCAGATTTTGGGGAAGAGCGTGGGGAGGGTCTATCCTGTAGGACGACTGGACTACGCAAGCGAGGGATTGCTTTTGATGACGAATGACGGCGCGCTGGCGGCGAGAATGATGAAGGCCGGGTCGCACATGCCGAAGACGTATTTGGTGAAGGTGAGCGGAAAGCCGGATGAAAAGAGAATTGCGCGGTTGCGGGCGGGAATTGTGATTGAGTTGGAGGATGGCCGGAAGGTGAAAACTTCTCCGGCAAAGATACGGTTGTTCGAGGACGGGGAGAATCCGTGGTACGAGGTGGTTCTGATTGAGGGGCGGAACCGGCAGATTCGGCGAATGTTTGAGAAGGTGGGACATTTGGTGGAGAAGATTCGGAGAGTGCGGATGGGGCCTTTGGTTTTGGATTTGGAGCCGGGGAGATTTCGAGCCTTGACGGGAAAGGAAGTCGAACAGTTGAAGAAAGCGGCGAGCGGGACATAACAGAAAGACAAGGAAGAGGATTTTACACAGAGGGCACTGAGAACACAGAGGACGCGGAGAAGAGTGCGTTGAAGATGCGAGAATAGAGTGCGGCAAGATTGTAAGTTGGTACGCAGGTGGCGGATAGGATTCGATGACGCGGACGATAGAAGAGTTGATACCGGATTATATTCGTGGACTGCCGGTGTATGTGCCGGGGCGGCCGATTGAGGAAGTGGAACGCGAGCTGAAGATTCACGCGGTGAAGCTGGCGTCAAACGAGAATCCGCTGGGGCCGTCGCCGCGGGCGATGGAAGCGGCGAAGAAGGCGCTGGGGAACGCGAACCGGTATCCGGACGGAGGGTCGCACTTGCTGCGCGAGACGCTGGCGGCGCGGACGGGGCTAGCAGCCGAAGAACTTTTTGTTGGGCTGGGATCGAGCGAAATTATTGATTTGGCTTCGCGCGTTTTCTTGCGGGCTGGGCTGCAGGGTCTGACCTCGTTCGGAAGCTACGCGCCATTTTCGGTGGCGATTCGTGCGAGCGGTGCGGAGTTGGTGCTCGTGCCGCAGAAGAGCTTTGCGTTTGATTTAGAGGCCATGGCGAAGGCGATTACGCCGAAGACGGGCGTGATTTACATCGCCAATCCGAACAATCCTACAGGGACGGCGTTTGGTCTGGCGGAGTTCGAGGAGTTTCTTGGGCGCGTGCCTGAGAGCGTGCTGGTGGTGCTGGATGAAGCGTACGTGCACTATGCGCCGAGCTTGAATCGACGTAAAACGGAAGAGATTTTCCGCCGGCGCGCGAATTTGCTGATTTTGCGGACGTTTTCGAAAGTGTATGGACTGGCGGGAATGCGCATCGGTTTTGCGATTGGGAGGCCCGAATTGCACTCCGCGATGAACAGATTGAAAACGCCGTTTAATACTTCGGGAGTGGCGCAGGCCGCGGCGCTGGCGGCGATTGATGACCGGAAGCACGTCACGCGGTGCATAGAGACGAACGCGAGCGAGCGGAAAAGATTGAGCGATGGCTTGACGGAGCTCGGATTGCATCCCGTACCAAGCGAGACGAATTTTATTTTTATGGAAGTAGGGCCGGAGGCGAAAGAGATTTGCGACGATCTGCTGCACTTGGGAGTGATAGTGCGGCCGCTCGGCTGGATGGGATTTCCTGAGGCGATCCGCATATCAGTGGGGACCGCGGAAGAAAATGAAAAGTGCCTTGCGGCGATGGCGGATGTGTTGGCGAAACGAGCCGGAAGAGGCGAGCTGGCGGCGCGATGAGGGTGCTGCTGCCCGATGGCGCGAGCGCGTCGGCTGATCCGATTCTGGAAATCCTAAAAAAATATAGAACGATGGCGGTAGTGGGATTGTCTTCGAATCCAGCGCGGCCGAGTTTTGGTGTGACGGAATATATGCAGGGCGCGGGGTATCGGATTATTCCCGTGAATCCGAACGAGACGGAAGTGTTGGGAGAGAAGAGTTACGCGCGGTTGGAGGATGTGCCGGAGAAGATTGAGATTGTGGACGTTTTTCGGAGGGCCGGAGATGTGCCGCCTATCGCGGACAGCGCGATAAAGGTTGGGGCGAAGGTGGTCTGGATGCAATTGGGGATTGAGAATGCGGAGGCGGCGGAAAGGGCGCGGGCGGCCGGGTTGATTGTGGTGGAGGACGCGTGCATTTTGGTGGAGCACCGGCGGAGAGTGAAAGAGTTGACGTGAGGTGAGCGAACAGATTCTAAGGATTTGGCGACCCGCGTCGATTTGAGGCGCGGTTTTCTTGTTTTTGGGTGAGAAAATCGAGCGTGACTGGATACGTGTTGCCGAGATGGGGCGCAACATGTTGCGCCCTACAGGGGGAGGGGGAAGATTGCTAGATTGCGCTTGCCGGGGAGGATGACGGCCAGGAAGCGGCCGTCGGGGGAGATATTGAATTCGCGAATGGAGAGGCCATGGAGGAGCGGTTGCGGCGTGGGTTGGAGGATGGGCACGGCATTGCCGGTTTTTTGCGCGGGGAGCTCGGGAAGGGCGATCCAGACGATGTCGCCGGATTTTCGTTCGACGGCGCGCTTGAGCATAATGCGATTTTCGTCGGGAGACCAATGGAAAACGCCGAGGCCCACGCGCAGGTGAACAAAGTGATCAGGAGCGGCGAGGTCGCGAACTTCCAAAACTTCTCTATCGATGAAATACGCCACTTTGCGGCCGCTGGGTGAAACGGAGAGTCCGCCGGCATAGCTATCGAGCGTGGCGACTTCCTTGTCGTCCTGGGCAAGAAGTTCGAGGCGCTGAAGGCGCGGCGGCCCGGATTGCGCGCGATCCTGTTCTACGGCGATGGCGGCATTCGTATGCGGGATGCGATCGGAGTCGATGAAGGTGCGGCCTTCGAAGGCAAGACCGGCCGGGCCCGTGGCGATATTGGTGTAGCGGAAAGAAAAGAGCATGTGCGGCTTGATGGCTTCTTCGAGATATACGATGGTCGCATTGTCCTGTAGCCAGGTGGCATTGAAACAGTCCTTGATGAGGCTTTCGCCTTTACCGAGGCGAATTTCCTTGCCGCTATCTTCGAGCGCGAGAGTCATGGAAGAGTCTTCGGTGCGGCCGCCTTCGTCGACGACGCTGGTGGTGAAAAGCTGGGCGAGGATCATGCGGCCGTTGGGAGACCAGTGAAAGGCGTCGACGGCGTAAGAAAAAAGGGCGTCGCCGCGGTTGAACTTGTCGCCTTGGAGCAGGCGGCGGCGCTTGCCGTTGGCCTCCTGGAGCCAGATGTCGTCGTGCTGGAGGTCGTATTTTTTGGTTTTGATGTTGCGGCGGGCGGAATAGACGATGCGGCCGTCGGGAGCGAAAGAGAAGGCGGTGATTTCGTCGTCGATGTTTTGGAGAGGCTTGTCGAGATCCTGCGCGCGAGCAGCAGGAAGAGAAGAGCAATTTAGTAAGAAAAAGAGCAAAGCGAAGATAGGCGAGAGCCGGTGCAATTGGCCTGAGAAGCGGCGATGGGTCATGGTCGCGACGTTGCCTTCGGCGCGGATTGAGGTCTCGGGTGAGGGCCGGTGAAATCGGAGCAGCATGGTCTTTGGATGGGAGTGAATTCCATGAATTCGACGCGGGTGTCGTCGGGGTCGTAGAGATTAAGCTGCCATTTGCCATCGCGACCGATTTGAGGCTGCTCCGTGTGCGTCAAACCATTCTTTTGGATGCGATAGGCAGCCGATTCGATGTCAGAGACACCGATGGCGATGTGATTCATGACTCCGAGTTCTTTCTTGTCCCCAGTATCAGAAACGTTGAGCATGTATTCGAGCCAGTCGCTGCCATCGGGGACCTGCATGTCGACCCAGTCCGTGTCTGAATCTTTCATTCCCCCGTGCCAGTAGACATGGAAACCAAGAATGTCTTTGTAAAATGAGTCTTCCATCGCGCGGCTCTTCACCACAAACCCCGCATGGATAATTCGCATGATGGGCTGCCCGGAGGGCGTGTCGGCTACAGTTCGCTTTCGGTCTGTGAATCCAATGCGATGTCCCTCCGGGTCAGTGGTGACCAGATAGTCGTCAGGCAATTCTTGGGTTGGCGCTTCACTGACCTGGACATTGTGGTTCTTCAAAAACGTGCGCAACGCGGGAACGCTATCGGTCTGAAATGTGATTTTCCAGAGAGCAGCGGGCGGATCGTTTGGGAAATGCGGAGAGACCAGCACGTATTGGTCGTTGAACGCGTAAAAAAGAACGAGTCTGGGATCGCCGCACCAAACACAGGGGACATCGGACTCAAGGATTTTAGAGTAGAAGGCTTTGGACTTTCTCCAGTCCTCAGATCTAAGGTCAACGCCGGCGATGCCGAGAATGCGCGGCCGCGAGGAATGGTCCTGCGCGAGTGCGGCAGTGCTTATCAATAGTATCGCGAATAAGAGGCTGACTCGCTTCATTTGGTGCCCGGAGGATTTTGACATGGAAAGAGATTTTTCGGGAAGCAGGTCACGGATGTGATCCGGGATGCGGGCCGGTGAATTCGGAGCAGCAGGGTTTTTGGACGGGCTTGAATTCCATGAATTCAATGCGAGTGTCGTCGGCGTCGTAAATGTTGAGCTGCCATTTGCCGTCGCGGCCGATTTTGGGTTGCTCGGAGAGTTTGATGCCAGCTTTTGTGACTTGGTCGGCGATGGCGTGGATGTCAGGGACGCCGAGAGAGATGTGGTTCATGACGCCGCGCGTGTGCTTATTGGCATCGGGCGAAATATTGAGCATGTACTCGACCCAATCGGTGCCTTCGGGGACTTGCATGGCGACCCAGTCGTCTCTTTCTTCCGTCATGCCGCCGTGCCAGTAAGGGCGGAAGCCAAGTTCATTCACAAAGTAGCGATCGACGGCCTCGCGATTGTTAACGACGAAGCCTGCATGAATGATGCGAACGGGATTGGCAGGATTTGCCGGGGGCAAGCCGGCGTTCACGTCTTCTGCGTTGGCCAGGTGGTAGGAGTCCGTAATTGAAATGTGATGCCCCTCGGCATCCGTGAGCACGAGACGGATGATCTCTCCGCCACGCTTCTTCCTGACCTCGTTAAAGTCGACTTTGTTGAAGTTGAAGTATTTTTTGAACCCCTCGAGGTCATCGGTAAGGAAGGACACTTCGGCGAGAAGGTTTGCGGGGGGAGGAACAGGCGCTTTTTCGAACTTAATTCGCTGGCCGCTAGGGAGGAACAAGAATGGAAGAGGTGCTGCCTCGCAATATTCGCAAGAGTGATTTGGATCGATAAGTTTTAGATAGAACTTGCGCGCTTCGGTTACGTCCGAAACAAGAATGGTGACGCCGGCGATACCTAGAATGCGCGGACGCTTGGGCACTTTGCGCTTCGCCACAGCGGAAAAGCACAAGAACAATGCGGCGAACAGTAGTGCAATCTTTTTCATGGGATGTCCTCAGAGATTGGATTCCGAACGAGATTTTACCTTGCGAATTTCTTCCAGGCGAGCGCGGAGGCGCTGTTCGAAGCCCTGGTCGGTGGGCTTGTAGTAAGTGCGACTGGAAAGATTGTCAGGGAGACAGGTCATGTCGGTGAGTTTTTCGTCGAAATTGTGGGCGTACTTGTAGCCTTCGCCATAACCGACATTTTTCATGAGGCCGGTGACGGCGTTGCGGAGATGCAGCGGGACGGGATCGGCTTCGGTTTTGTGCACGTCTTCGATGACTTCGCCATAAGCAGTGTAAACGGCATTGGATTTTGGCGCGAGCGCAAGATAGACGGCGGCTTGCGCCAGCGCGAGATTGCCTTCGGGTACGCCGAGAAAATCGAAGGCATCTTTGGCGGCGAGGGTGACGGCTAAGGCTCCGGGCTCGGCGAGGCCGATATCTTCGCTGGCCATGCGGACCAGGCGGCGGGCGAGATAGAGCGGGTCTTCGCCGGATTCGAGCATGCGAGCGAGCCAGTAGAGCGCAGCGTCGGGATCGGAATTGCGCACGGATTTGTGAAGCGCGGAGATGAGATTGTAATGCTCTTCGCCGGCTTTGTCGTAGCGGAGGAGTTTGCGCTGGAGAACGTCTTCGAGGAGTTCGCGGGTGATGGTGCGCGCGCCGCCCGCACCGGGCTTTGCGCTGCGGGCGGCAAGGTCAAGAGTGTTGTACGCGGAACGGGCGTCACCGTTGGCATAAGAAGCGATGCGAAAGAGGACGTCGTCGCTGGCTTCGACGTTTTCGTTTCCGAGGCCGCGCTCTTTGTCGGCTATGGCACGGCGGAGTAGGTCCACGATTTGCGGCGTGGTGAGCGGATCGAGGACGTAGACTTTCGTACGCGAAAGAAGCGGCGAGATGACTTCGAAAGACGGATTCTCTGTGGTCGCGCCAATGAAGGTAATGTGACCGGCTTCGACGTAGGGAAGAAAAGCGTCCTGCTGGGCTTTGTTGAAGCGATGGACTTCGTCGACGAAGACGATAGTGCGCTGGCCTCCGTGAGACTTGCGTTCGGATGCGGCCATGACCTCCTTGATTTCCTTTATTCCGGCGAGGACAGCGCTAAAAGCCACAAATTCCGAGCGTGTGAGTCGGGCAATCAGGCGGGCGAGCGTAGTTTTGCCGCAGCCCGGTGGACCCCACAGCAGCATCGAGGTGATTTTGTCATTTTCGATTTGTTGGCGGAGCGGTTTGCCGGGGCCGAGGAGTTTTTCCTGGCCGATGAATTCATCGAGCGTGCGCGGGCGCATGCGCTCGGCGAGGGGCTGATGGGCCGAGTCTTCGAAGGCGGCCTGCGGCAATTTGGAGAAAAGGCTCACGATTTGGCCCCGGTTTTTTCCAAGAGAGAGTTCCGCTGGCGGGCTGCTTCGTAGAAGAGGACCGCGGCGGCCGCGGCGGCGTTGAGCGACTCGATGCCGCTGGCCATGGGGATGCGAATACGCGCGTCGGCGCTGCGTTCGACTTCTTCGGGTAGGCCTGCGCCTTCGTTACCCACGAGCAACGCGACCGGTTCGCACCAATCAACTTCCCAGGGTGAGAGGACGCGCGGTTCTCCGTCGTGCGGTTCGCGCACACTGGATGCTAGCGTGCGAACGTTTGCGATTTTAAGTTGCGCCAGAAGAATCGGCAGCGACATTCCGGGGAGAACGGGGAGATGAAGCGCTGCCCCAGCAGAGGCACGCAGGGCCTTTGGCGAAAACGGGCTGGCTGTGCCCGATTGGCCGGAAGCGGCTGTGACGGCACCAGTGGCACCGAAGGCCGCGGCGGTACGAAGAATCGTTCCGACATTGCCGGGGTCTTGGACACCTGCAAGAACTACCAGAAGCAGAGCGCACGCGTGAGATGGCGCGCTAAGCAATTCGTCAAGAGTCGAGGTGCGCGGGTGGACGAGCGCAGCGACGCCTTGCGGATGCTCGGTGTCGGCAAGGCCTTCGAAGAGGCGGTCGGTGGTGCGAAGCGCGGGAAAAGCCATTTCTGGCCTGTCAATCAGAGGCGCGAGTCGCTGGTGATGACGTTCGCCGGTTTCGCTGAAAAGGACCGCTTCGATGGGGCAACCGGAGCGCAAGGCCTCTTCGACGAGGCGGACGCCTTCGACGCCGACGGAGCCGGATTCCGTGGGCAAGCCTCCACGGAGCGCCAAGCGGAATTCTTTGAGCCAGCGATTCTCGCGGCTGGTGAGGACTCCGGGCGCGGCTGAGGCTGCAACGTTGCGGGCGGATTTGCCTGGTGTGGCCATCAAGGGGAGCGTAGCAAATTTCGGGTGCGAGAGGTTAGCCGCCGTGCCGCCAGAGTTGGTGGCCGGTTCAGCCCTTTGGTTCAACTCCGGGTAAAAAGGCGGACGCTATACTGGCCTTGCGGTGGAGGCCAGCGGCGCGGTGGCGGGTGATTCGTAGGTCGCGAGGCGCGCGCGAATTTGCGCTAGGAGTTCGAACGAGCGGAGACGAGCAGAATGATCGTAAATGTGTGCGGTCGCGATGATCTCGTCGGGTTGCGTGACTTCGATGAATTTGAGTATGCCGCGCTCGACGGTTTCCGGGGATCCCACGGCAGAGACCAGGAGCGTCATGCTGGCGGAAGCTTTCTCTGCGGGCGACCAGTAGGAATCGATGTCGTCGATGGGCGGCGGAATCTGGCCGGGACTGCCGCGGCGAAGATTTGTAAAGGCTTGCTGGACCGAACTGAAAAGGTAGCGCGCTTGGGCGTCGGTCTCGGCGACGATGACGTTCAGGCCCAGCATGGCGTAGGGACGGTCTAGTTGCCGGGATGGCTTGAACTGCGCGCGATAGAGTTGGAGCGCCCGCATCATGTCGGCTGGCGCAAAATGCGAGGCGAACGCAAACGGCAGACCGAGCTCGGCAGCGAGGTGCGCGCTGAAGAGGCTCGAGCCGAGCAGCCAAATGGGCACGCGTAAGCCCGCCCCGGGAACGGCGCGAATTTTTTGATTTGGCGTGGCAGGCTCGAAATAGGACAGGAGTTCCTCGACGTCTTGCGGGAAATTGTCGGAAGTAGAGGCAATGTCGCGGCGGAGCGCGCGCATGGTGGGCTGATCGGTACCGGGAGCGCGGCCGAGTCCGAGATCGATGCGGTCTGGATAGAGCGCAGAGAGCGTGCCGAATTGCTCGGCGATGATGAGCGGCGAGTGATTCGGCAGCATGATGCCGCCGGAGCCGACGCGAATGGTCTTTGTGCCTCCAGCCACATAGCCAATGACGACCGACGTGGCAGCGCTGGCGATGCCGGGCATGTTGTGGTGCTCCGCCAGCCAAAAACGGTTGTAGCCCCAGGCTTCCGCATGCTGCGCGAGATCTCGAGAGTTGCGCAGAGCGGCGGCGGCGCTTGCGCCTTGGGGAATCGGCGAAAGATCGAGTATGGAGAAGGGAATCACTTCTAATTGGATGCCCTCGTCTGTGCCCAAGTTACGCGTGTGAATCTTGGCGTTGCGCGAGAGCGTGTGACGGTTTGCTAGGACGTTTGACTTGCCCAAGTGACCTTTCCGCCAGGCTCTTATTGCATGCCGTAGATGGGTGTGTTAGCGTCGCCGGATTGATTGAAATTGCGGGCGAAGCGCCGACGGAGCTGATTGCGGCTTCGCCAAAGGCTAAAAAGTTGCCGGCAGAACTGTTGCGCGTCAATGCGCAAAACCCGGAAGCGGAAGTGCTGCGTTATGCGGCGGACTTTCTTACGCGGGGAAGTGTGGTCGCGATCCCTACCGATACGTTTTACGGGCTGGCCGCCGACCCGTTTAATCTCGCTGCCGTGGATGAGATTTACCGAGTGAAAGGGCGTCCGGAGACGCGGGCGCTGCCTATCCTGGTACGTTCGCTAGAACAGGCGATGCAGCTTGCGCGCGAAGTGCCGCAGATTTTCTTGCGGCTGGCGCAGGAGTTTTGGCCGGGTGCTCTGACTCTGGTCGTGGACGCAGCGAACCGCTTGCCGCTGAAAGTGACAGCGAACACGGGGAAAGTGGCGTTGCGCTGGCCGAAGAGCGATGTGGCGCGCAGGTTGATCGACGAGTTTGACGGGCCCATCACCGGCACCAGCGCGAACATTTCTGGATTTCCGTCGTGTTCGAACGCGGAGCAGTTGATGAAGCAGCTCGGCGGCCGCCTGCCGCTGATTCTGGATGGTGGAGAAACTGGCGCGACTATGGGATCGACGATTGTGCATGTGCACGGCGGAGCGTGGAAGATCATTCGGGAAGGCGCGATTCCGGTGGCGGAGATTGAGAAGGCGCTTAAGTAGTGCGCCTCGCAGATTCATCGTGTTGAAGAGAGCGTTGTGAGGAAGTCGAAGTCGCCGGTGGGAGAAAGCGGTAAATCGCCGAGTGAGCGGCGATGGACGGAAACGACGTCGGTGAACCAGAGCGGTAAGTAGGGCAGATCGTCCGCAAGGATTTCTTGAACTTCGCTGCAGAGGGCCTTCCTTTTTTCACGATCCGTTTCGGTGCGAATCTGATCGACTAGCGCGTCGATACGCGGGTTGCGGTAGTGTCCGCGGTTGGCGCCGTCGGGCGGAAAGCGCTTCGAGGAAAAAACAAATTCGAAGACGTCGGGATCGTTGTTGGCGCCGACCCAGCGCGAATAGGTGAGCTGGAAATTGCCTCGAGCGGCGTCGGAAAGCAGCGTGGCGAGTTCCAGTGGACGCAATTCGAGATCGACGCCGACGCGGTGCCACTGTTCTTGGAGCACTGCGCCGATGAGGCGAGCTTGTTCTTCCGTCGACGTTTTTAATGTTAGGTGAAAGCGCGTGCCGTCTTGTTTGCGTGGGAAACCGGCGGCATCGAGAATCTTTTCGGCGCGGGCGGGATCGAGTGCATATTGCGCGACGTTTGGTTCGTAAGCCCAATGATTGGGCGGAAGAATGCCGCTGGCGATGCGTGCTTCTCCGTGAAGGAGATAGCGAATGAGCGCTTCGCGATCGGTGGCGAAGGCGAGCGCCTGGCGGACCTCGCGCCTCGCGAGAATAGGATCTTCGAGATTGAAGCCGAGGTAACCAAAGTTTGTGCCGGGACGCTCCGTGACAGCGAGCGCCGATTGGCGCGCGAGGACGGGAATCATATCCGGAGAGAGAGAACTCATTTCAAGATCGGCGGAACCCTTCCGCAACTCGAGAGCGCGGACGACGGCATCGGGGACAACGCGAAAACGGACGCGGGCGATGTGCGGTGAGCCGCGATAGTAATCGGGATTGCGCTCGACGATGACTTCTTCGTCCTGCGATTGCGAGACGAAGCGGAATGGACCGGAGCCGATAGGATGGCGCGAAAAATCGCCGCCGGCGTCGCGCGGGACGATCCCGACCGCGGGGCGCGCGAGATTCCACAGAAACGACGCGTAAGGCTCGGTTAGATGAAAGACGACCGTGGCGGCGTCGGGAGTTTCGATGGAGGCGATCATGCGGAAAGCGCCGCGTTTGGGAGAATGAGTGGTGGGATTGAGGATAGAGTCGAACGTGTATTTGACGTCGGCGGAGGTGAGCGGGCGACCGTCGTGGAAATGGACGCTTGGGCGCAGATGGAAAATGTAGGTGAGAGGATCGGGAGCGCTCCAAGAATCGGCTAGGTCGCCGTGGAAATTCATCTGATCGTTGCGTTCGAGCAGGCTGCTGAAGAGGAGGCCGTCGATCTTTTGGGATTGGGAGTCGGTGGCGAAACGCGGGTCGAGATTGGTTGGGTTGGATTCGATTAGAAAAGTGAGGGAACTGGGATCGATCGAATTGCTGTGGCCACAGCCAGCCGAGAGGAAAAGAATGAGAAAAGATGTAACGCAGAGGGCACAGAGGAGACGCAGAGTTCGCGGAGAACGCTGGGGGCTATCGGGGCGGGGCATAGGAAATTTTACCGAGAATGGCCGGGCCGTGTGCACCGGTGGCGGACGGGAGATTTCCGGGGCGTCCATGGAAGGATTCGTAAGCCAGTAGCGCGAATGCGAAGGCTTCTTTCGCGTCTTCGGGGATGCCGAAGCTAGAGGATGGAAGAATTTCGATGCTGCCTAGAGCGGCGGAGAGTTGAACTAGGAGAAGAGGATTCCTCGCCCCGCCACCGGAAACAAGGAGTTGATGGATTTTAGTTTTGGGTAAGACGAAGCGGTTCAGGGCGTCGGTGATGGAGAGTGCGGTGAAAATCGTTGCTGCGCGGATGAGATCGGCGGATTTGGCGCGATGTCTCTTGCCGAGGGCGAGAACTTTTTTCAGGTAAGCGTGACCGTAGTATTCGCGGCCGGTGGACTTGGGAGGAGCGATCTTTAGATAGGGATCGCGCATCAGTTCGTCGAGAAGCGCGGGGACGGAGCGGCCGGTTTGAGCGATGCGAGCGTCTTTGTCGAAACGTTGGCGGCCACGGCTGAAATGAGCGACTAGAGCGTCGATTAGCATATTGGCGGGGCCGGTATCGAAGGCGAGGATTTGTTCCGGCTTGGCCGACGCGGGAATGACCGTGATGTTCGCGATGCCGCCGAGATTGAGCGAAACGCGGCCGAGTTTCTCATGACGATAGAGAAGATAGTCGGCGTAAGGGACGAGCGGCGCGCCTTGGCCGTCGAGAGCGATATCCGCAGGACGAAAGTCGCCGACGGTGGTAATGCCGGTGCGCGCGGCGATAATGGATGGTTCGCCGATTTGCAGCGTCGATGCTGTTGCGCGGCCGCGATATGGCGCTGGCTTTCCCTGATGGAAAATAGTTTGGCCGTGACTGCCGATGAGCGCGATACGTTTTGGTGAGACGCGAAAGGCGCGACACGCGGCAAGTGCCGCTTCCGCGAAGACTTCTCCCAAACGGAAATTCAACTGGCTGAGTTCACCAGCTGCGATGGGGTGCTGCTCGGCGACGCGCAGAATTTCCTTCCGCAACGCGGAAGGAAATTTGTTGGAGGTGTGACCGAGAAGCTTCGGGTGCAGATGCGGCGGCGCGCCGGAGATGCGGGCGAGGGCGACGTCGATACCGTCGGCGGAAGTGCCGGACATGAGGCCGAGGACGAGCATGGGTTTGGTTGCCATCGTCTGTGATTGGATTTAAACACAGAGGACACAGAGAACACAGAGCGGAGAGACAGGACGCGGATAAAGAGTGAACTCGGGCGAACGACGGCGAGAACTACCAGCAGCACAGCCTGGATTGGCTGTGCCACTAAGTTCAGGAGATTTGCTTTTTGAGTTCGGCGAGTAAATTGAGGGCGTCGAGGGGCTTTAGCTGGTCGAGGTCGGCGCCGCGAAGTTTGTCGAGCACGGCGCGGTCGAGCGCGGTGAAGAGGACTTCCTGGTGGCCGTTGCGGCGGCTTCCGGAAGAGGCAGCGGCGCTTGTCAAAACGCCGGCTGATCCTGCCGACGGATCATCGAGAGCACCGGGGGAGAGCGTTTCGCTGAGCGCGTGCTCGCTCTGCTCGTGTTTTTTAAGGACCTCGCGGGCGCGCTCGATGACGCTGCGAGGAAGACCGGCGAGGCGAGCGACTTCGATGCCGTAGCTTTTATCGGCGCTGCCGGGCTCGACACGGCGCAGAAAAATAATTTCGTTGGGCGTCTCTTTGACGGAGACGTGAACGTTTTGCACGCCGGTGAGGAGATCGGCGAGTTCGGTGAGTTCGTGATAGTGCGTGGCGAAAAGTGTGCGGGCGCGAGTGTGTTTATGCAGATGCTCAACGACCGCCCATGCGATGGAAAGCCCGTCAAACGTCGCGGTGCCGCGGCCGACTTCATCGAGAAGAACGAGACTCGATGGCGTAGCGTGATGCAGGATGGCGGCGACTTCGCTCATCTCGACGAGAAACGTCGAGCGGCCTCGCGCGAGATTGTCGCTGGCGCCGATGCGCGTGAAAATGCGGTCGGTAACAGGAAGTTTGGCCTGGCGCGCCGGAACGAACGAGCCCATCTGCGCCATCAGTACGATCAGCGCGGCTTGCCGAAGATACGTGGACTTGCCGCCCATGTTCGGGCCAGTGATGAGCAGGAGCTGCTGGCGGCCGGGGTCGAAGCATAGATCATTGGGGACGAAACGTTCGCCGCGCTGGCGAAGAAGTTCTTCGATGACGGGATGGCGGCCGCCGACAATGAGCAACTCGCCGGTCGAGCTGAATTCGGGACGCGCGTAACCGCGATCGGCGGCCAGCTTCCCTAACGAAGTGAGCACGTCCAACTGCGCGACGGCGGCAGCCGTACGGCGAAGGCGCGTGGCCTGTGCGGCGATGCCCGAGCGAATTTCGACGAACAGTTGGCGCTCGATCTCGATGATCCGTTCGTCCGCCGCAAGAATCTTGCGCTCGTATTCCTTGAGCTCGTGAGAAGTGAAGCGCTCCGCATTCACAAGCGTCTGCTTGCGTTCGTAGTCGGCGGGCGCGAGATGGAGATTGGGCTTCGAAATCTCCATGTAGTACCCGAAAATTGAATTGAAGCGAATCTTCAGCGAGGCGATGCCGGTGCGTTTACGCTCGCGCTCTTCCATCGCGGCAATAATTTGTTTGCTGTGTTGGCTGAGGTTGCGAAGCTCATCGAGCTCGCCGTCGTAACCGCTGCGAATCATGCCGGGATCGGTGGCGAGAGCCGGAGGCTCGTCGGCGATAGCGCGCTCGAGGCGCTCGCGGACGTCAGTGAGTTCGTCAAGTTCGCCATGGAGATGCCGAAGCAGCGCGCTGCCACCGACCGGTGGCGGCGTCAAAAAATTCTTCAGCACGGGAAGCTGAACGAGGGATTTGCGAAGCGCGACAAGTTCGCGTGGTGAGGCCAGGCCAAGAGTAATGCGGCTCGTGAGGCGCTCAAGATCCTGGATGCCGCGCAACTCTTTTCGGATTTCGCCGCGAACCACGGTTTGCTGCACGAGATGCGCAACAGATTCGAGCCGCGCTTCGATAGCGTCGCGATCAATTAGCGGCCGCAGAATCCAGGAACGCAAAAGCCGTGCACCCATGCCCGTAACGGTCGCATCAAGAGCAGCGACGAGAGTCACAGGTCCGCTTCGAGAAGATTCCTCCGTGAAAATCGGGGTGATGAGCTCGAGGTTACGAACGGTGACAGGATCGAGAACAAGCGTTTCGTGTTGCTCGTAGTAGCGTACGCGATCCAAATGTTGCAGCGCCTCGACGCTCGGCGGCTGGGTGCTCGTGGAGCCCACGCCCGTGTCCGGTCCGCGAGCGGCGTTTTCCCGCAAATAGTGAACGATGGCGCCGGCAGCCGCGAGCGCTTGCGGATGGTCGTCGAAGCCCAACCCCGTAAGTTCCGCGACGCCAAACTGCTCGCGCAAAATCCGCTCGGCGTAGTCGCGCTGGAAGATCCAGTCTTCGAGACGGCTTTCGACGCCCCCCGTCCCTTCAAGCAGCGAGCTCTTCGCGGTTTCGAAAAGCTGCTGGGGACGTGGAAGAAGCGTTTCGCGCGGGTGGAGGAGCTGCAGTTCATCACGGAGGGCTTCATCAGCACCGGCCCCCGAAAATTCCGTTGACTGAAATTCGCCGGTCGAAAGGTCCACAAACGCAAGGCCAACCGGCGAACCAGAGGGATGTTTAGCCACGGCGGCTAAATAATTGTTTTCGCGGGCGTCGAGAACTGAGCCGTCGGTGGCCGTGCCCGGCGTGATGACCCGAACGACTTCGCGGCGCACGAGCTTTTTCCCCGGCCCAGGCAGTTCCATCTGATCGCAAATCGCAATTTTGAAGCCGCCGCGGATGAGCCGTGCAATGTACCCATCGGCTGCGTGATAGGGCACGCCACACATGGGAATGGGCTGGCCCTTTTCGCGGTTGCGTGAGGTCAGAGTGATTTGCAGTTCGCGTGAAGCCAGAATCGCGTCTTCGTAAAACAGCTCATAGAAATCGCCCAGTCGAAAAAGCAGCAACGCGTGCGGATACCGCGTCTTAATCGCATGATACTGCTGCATCAGTGGTGAGGTCGGCTCGCTCATTGCTCACCAAACCTCGAGCATCGGTTGCACCTGCACGACAAGATGCCCGCCGCCACGCCTGAGACGGGGTCATGTCCGCATCGTACGGGCACGATATATCGTGCCCGTACATCGAGGGGTAAGGCCCAGCCTGGATTGCGAGGTTTGCTCATTCGCGGATTCCAAGTTCGCTCAGAAGAAAAGCGTAATCCAGAGCGATCTCTCGCAAATAATCGTAACGACCTGAAGCCCCGCCATGTCCCGCGCCCATGTTTGTTTTCAAGAGCAGCAAATTCACATCGGTTTTCAATGTGCGTAACTTTGCGACATATTTTACCGGTTCCCAGTACATGACCTGGCTATCGTTCAGCGCGGTTTTCACAAGCATAGTCGGATAAGCCTTGGCCGCAAGATTTGTGTACGGGCAATAGCTCTTCATATAAAAATAATCTTCCGCGATACGCGGGTTGCCCCACTCTTCATACTCGCCGACCGTCAGCGGCAGCGAAGCGTCAAGCATGGTATTCAGCACATCGACGAAAGGCACGTGATTGATCACTATGCGAAAAAGATCAGGTCGCATGTTTGCGGTCGCGCCCATCAAGAGGCCACCCGCGCTGCCACCTTCTATGATGAGCTTTTGCGGAGCGGTATAGCGGTTCGCGATGAGGTGTTCAGCCGCCGCAATGAAGTCAGTAAACGTGTTGCGCTTGTGCCGCAGACGGCCAGCGTCATGCCACGACTTGCCGAGTTCGCCGCCGCCACGAACGTGCGCGACGGCAAAAATCACACCGCGATTGAGAAGACTCACGCGGTTCGAACTGAAATTCACGGCGATGGAGTGACCGTAGCTGCCGTAGCCGTAGAGCAGCAAAGGCGCGGAGCCGTCCAGCGGGGTGTCTCGCCGATAGACGATTGAAATGGGCACGCGTGCTCTGTCCTCTGTCGTAGCGTGAAGCCATTCGCTGACGTATTGCGAGGCGTCATAACCGCCCAGCACAGGCTGCTCTTTGCGAAGTACGCGTTCGCGCGTTCGAACGTCATAGTCAAACACGGAACGCGGCGTTACGAAGGATTCATATTGGTAGCGCACAAAGGATGCGTCGAACTCGGGGTTATCTCCGAGCGACGCGTTGTACGCGGGCTCCGAGAACTCGACGCGGTGCGATGCGGAGAGAGCATTGGGTGCTTCAGCTCCGAGGTCCACGATCCGCAAATAAGGCAGACCGCCTTCCCGCTCAGTCAGAAGGATATGCGATCGAAACACGTCGAGCCCGGCGAGCATTACGTCCGCACGATTCGGTACGATCTCTCGCCATTTAGCGCGCTGAGCGTCAGCGACGGGCGCGCACACGAGCCGAAATGTCCGGCCTCCTGAGTTGGTGCGTATAAAGAAGTAGCCGCCCGTGTCATTCGGATTCGCACCGCGCTTCTCCCGCGTGAGCGGATTCGGATGATGGTCCACGTAATACTCGTGGTCCGCCTCGCGCGCAGCGATTATGCGAAACTCGCCGTTCGGCTGCGCCGCAGGCAAAAAGCGCACCTCGCTCGTCGTGTGGCTCGCAATCACCAGCAGAAGAAACGCGCCACTGCGCGTGCGCTCGATCTCGATGCGGAAGCGCTCGTCGATCTCTTCATAAATTAAATTGTCCGCCTCTGCCGATCCAGCCATGTGGCGATAGAGCCGATGAGCGCGTTTTGTCGTTGCGTCTTCAACCGTATAAAAAAGTGTGCGGTTGTCCGCTGCCCAAGCCGCGCTGGTCACACGTTCCATCGACTCCGGGAAATCCCGGCCGCTCCACAAATTCTTAATGTGCAGCGTGTATTGCCGGAATCCCGTGGTATCCAGCGCGTAGGCAAGCAGCTGATTGTGATTGCTAACGTCGAAAGCGCCGAGTCCGAGAAATGAGTGGCCCTCCGCCAAACGATTCAGGTCCAAGAGCATCTCGTCCAGCGAACCGCCAGTATCGACGCGCCGGCAATGCACCGGATACTGCTTGCCTTCCTCCGTGCATGTAAAATAAAGAAAGCCGCGCAAGCGGTAAGGAACGCTCAAATCCGTCTGAAGAATCCGGCCGAGCATCTCCTGGTAAAGCGCCTCTTGAAAGGATTCGGTAGGCCGCAAGATGGCGTCGGTGTAGGCGTTTTCCGCCTCGAGATGCGCGATGACCTCAGGATTCTCTTTTTGGCGCAGCCAGGTGTAATGGTCGACGCGGCGGTCGCCGTGCACAATGGTCTCGACCGGCTCGCGACGCGCAAGCGGTGGCGCAAGCGGCATACTGTTTGTCGTCTCGTTCGAAAATGCCGGTGCTTCTGCTTTGGCGTCTGGCTTCATGAGTCTCTTGATCTGGTGCGCTCGGCGGGGCGGGCGCCGGGCCTTGCGCCGGATTTAGCCGGGGTCATGCTGAGCAACGGTGAAATACGTTCGTCCGCTATACTAACGGAAGTCCTCGGCGGCGGAAAGTCGCGCCGTGAGGCCGTACAGATAGAACGGACAGAGATGGCCCAGGAAATCGAAATCAAACTGAGAATCAACGACGCAAAGGGTTTGAAGCGCGCGTTAAAACGGCTTGGTGCGCGTCCTCTGGCCGGCGGCTCAGGCCGCGTGCATGAATGGAACGTCATTTTCGACACGCCCCAGGGCGGTCTAGCCAAACACGGCCAGCTGCTCCGGATTCGAATCGAAACCCCCAAGGCCAAATCCAAGGAGGCCAAGGGCTCGCCCGCCAAGCGCACTCTGCTGACTTTCAAAAGGCCGATCATCGCGGGAACGGCGCCTTCCTCGAGCGCCCAAGAAAACCGCCGTCATAAAGTGCGCGAAGAGATCGAGGTCGAAGTAGCCGATGCCACCGTCCTTGCCAGAATCTTCGAAGGGCTGGGAATGCGCGGCTGGTTCCGCTACGAAAAGTACCGCACGACCCTTCGTTTGCCTGCGCGTTCGGGCTGGGCGAAGGGCTTGCTCATCGAATTGGATGAGACCCCCATCGGAACATTCGTCGAACTCGAAGGGCCGCCAGCGGCGATCGACCGCGCCGCGCTGGAACTTGGCCACTCCCGGCGGGACTTCATTTTGAAGAGTTATCTCGCTCTCTACGTCGAGGAGTGCCGCCGTCTCGGCCAAGAACCTCGAGATATGCTCTTCGCCGCCAAGAAATAGCCAACCCCCAAAAAAACCAAATAAATCACTCGCAAGGCCATTCTTTTCTTGACATTGAAACGCTCCCGGCTTATCACTGCACTTGCCATGGTGAAACGGCAATTCAATTGCTCCGACTGGCTCTCGATATCGTTGAAGCCGGTGTATGGCTGACATGTTTAGGGTGAACTCTCTTCGATGAGTGCGTCCAACGAACTCGAACCCGGCCCTAGTCGCTTCGGCAAGAAGCGGTCTGTCGGCGTAAGGCTTGGGAAGGGCGATTGGGCAACGTCGCGCGAGGCGCAATACCTCCCGCAGGCGGTTGGGTGGGGAGGGTTCACGTCTGGCTAACGGTAAGTCCATTTTTATTAGGTACTTGCCCGCAGCCGAGGTCATTTCGGTATGCGGGCTTTTTTGTTGATGCCTGCTCGCTAGTGAAACTGGATGGAGTGCCCTTTGGCGAGTTTGGGGCCGGGCGGCAGGCAGGGAAGAGGTCGTGCGATGGAAATTTACGCTACAGAACTGATGGGCGCGCAAGCCTATGATGCCCAAGGCAACTTCGTGGGCCGCGTGCGCGAATTCTTTATCGAGCCCTCCCAAGCGACCAACCGGCTATCGCATTTCCTTATTTCGCGCGGCCGATTCCAGCCCTTGTTGGCTTGCCATGATCAGGTGGCCACTTTTGCCCCGGGGACGCTCCGGCTCAACGTGAGCGAGCGCGCCCTGCAGCTTTACGAACCGAACGAGTCGTTGCTGGCGGTGCGCAAGGATTTGATGGACCAGCAGATTATCGACACGCGAGGCCGCAAGGTTGTTCGCGTGAACGATGTGGATTTGACGGAATTCAAGGCCAATGGAAATGTAGAGCTAAGGGTCACGCAAGTCGATGTGGGGCTGCCTGGCGCGGTGCGCAGGCTTCTGCAAGGCGTCGTTTCACCGGGCGTGATCCGCAAGCTGCAGCGCAAGCTGCCACAAAGCGCCATTCGCTGGGAATTCGTGAATCTAATTGAGTCGGACCCTCTGCGGCGCGTAAAACTGCGCATCACGCACGAAAAATTAGAAGACCTGCACCCGGCTGACCTGGCCGAAATCATCGAAGACCTATCGGCGGCGGAGCGGCAGGGTATTATCGCCTCGCTCGATGAAGAGACCGCCGCCGCCGTTCTGGCCGAGCTTGATGAACGGCTGACCACACAGATCGTCGAGAAGCTGGATCCGGAGAAGGCTGCCGACATTCTTGAAGAGATGGCGCCCGACGCCGCCGCCGACCTCCTGGCCGACCTTCCGAAGGAGACGTCAGACGAGCTGCTGGAAGAAATGCCTGGGCAGGAAGCCGACGAAGTGCGCGAGCTGCTGTCGTTCGATCCCTCTACGGCGGGCGGGATGATGAACACAGAGTTCATCTTCGTAGGCGAAGGCTCAAGGCGAGAAGAAGTCCTCGTGTGGATTCGCAGTCAGGAGCTGAATCTCGACCAGCTCGACACCATCGTGCTGCTCGATGGCAAAGCAGAGTATTCCGGAACGGTCTCCGTAGCGCGGCTGCTGCTCGCCGCTCCGGAACAAACGATGAAAGAGCTGCGGAGCGAGCCGCTCTTGAGTATTGCCGGAGACGCGGATGAGAAGGACGTATTTGAACTGTTCGACAAATACAACCTGCGCATGCTTACGGTGGTTGATGCGGAGAACCGCCCCATCGGCACGGTAACCGTAGACGACGTGGTATCACGGCTTGTGAAGCAATAAAAAAGGGAATCGGAAGCAGCGGATGAACTGGGAAATTCTCAAATCGAGCTTGGAGGGCCTGCAGACGCGCGGCACGAACCTGCAACAGAAAATTCGTGGCCTGCGGCGCCGCCTAACGTTGCTGCTTGCGGTTGTCGGACCGGGGCTGATCACCTCGAACGTCGACAATGATGCCGGTGGCATCGCGACGTATTCGCAGGCAGGCGCACAGTATGGCTACGCCATGCTTTGGGCGCTGATTCCCATGACCATCGCGCTCTACGTCACCGAAGAAATGTGCGCGCGCATGGGCGTCATGACCGGCAAAGGCTTGTCTGACCTCATTCGCGAGGAGTTCGGTTTTCGTTCCACGTTTTTTGTGATGGTCACCGGATTCTTCGTGGATCTGGCAAACGTCGTGGCGGAGTTCGCGGGCGTGGCAGCTTCGATGGAAATGTTTCACGTCAGCAGGTACATCGCTGTTCCCATCGCCGCACTATTGGTTTGGATTCTGGTGCTTCGCGGAACCTATCGCCAAGTCGAAGTCATCTTCCTGATTGCGTGCGGTTTTTACGTCACGTACATCATTTCAGCGGTCTTGGCTAAACCGGATTGGTTGGAAGCTGCCAAGCACGTAGTCATTCCCAACCTAGCTCTTAATTCAGGGTATTTGGTTACTTTGACCGCGCTTGTCGGCACTACCATTGCGCCGTGGCAGTTCTTTTACTTGCAGGCGGGATTCGTCGAGAAAAAAGTCGGACCGAGGCAGTATCCGCAAGCGCGGGCCGACGTTTTGGTGGGCAGCATCAGTTGCATGGTCATCGTGTTTTTCATCATCGTGGCCACCGCCGCCACGTTGAACGCCAAAGGCTTGACCAACATTTCCGACGCCGTTCAGGCGGCCCGGGCCTTGATTCCCCTGGCAGGGAAGTGGGCCGGATTTACATTTGCCTTTGGTTTGTTGAACGCCTCGCTCTTTGCGGCCTCGATTTTGCCCCTCTCGACGGCGCATGTGATCTGCGAAGGGCTCGGATTTGAAGCCGGGATCGACCATAAGTTCAAAGAGGCAAAAATCTTTTACAGTCTCTATACCGTTTTGATTGTTGTCGGCGCAGGGATCATTCTTATCCCGCACGTTCCCATCTGGAAGATCTTCATTTTCTCGCAAGTAGGCAACGGCGTCTGGCTGCCCATCGTTATCATTTTTATCCTGCTCCTTGTAAACCGGCGCGATCTGATGGGTGAACACGTGAATACGCTAACGTTTAACATCGTCGCCTGGGTCACGGCGATTGCCATGATTATCCTGACGCTCGTCCTGGTTTACACATCAATCTTCCAAGCAGGTCCGCCACCAACAGGCTGACACTTCGGACGGCTATGGTCGAAAAAGGGGGATGCACGACACGTCACCCCGGCATTGCGCTGCGGCCAAATCGTATGTTAACTTTGCGGCGTAAAGAAGAAACCTCAGAAAAGCCGTGCCGCACACGAAATCACACACGACGCTGCAAGTTTCCGCCTCCGGCGCGCTGGGGCCTTTGACGCCCGAAGAAGCACTCCTCTTCGAAAAGCTCGATCTGGGCCGCCTGCCCCGACATGTGGCCGTCATCATGGACGGCAATGGGCGCTGGGCGCAGCAGCGGCATTTGCCACGCGTGGCGGGTCACCGCTCCGGCACAAAAACGGCGCGCTCGACCATTGAAACCTGTGCGCGGCTGAAAATCGAGGCGCTGACGCTGTATGCGTTCTCGGTCGAGAACTGGCGGCGTCCAAAAACGGAAATCGACTTTCTAATGCAATTGCTGCGCGAATATTTGCGCAGGGAAATGCCGCTGATTCAGAAAAACAATATCCGGATGCGGTTTTTGGGGCGAACAGACGAACTCCCCAAAGGCGTGCAGGACGACGTGCGCGACGCCATGGAACGAACGGCCGGAAACAAGGGCATGGTCCTCTGTGTGGCGCTGAACTACGGCGGCCGCGCGGAAATCGTCGATGCCATGAACGCAATTTTGGCCGAGCAGAACGGGCATGCGGGCCGTGCCTCGATTACAGAAGAGTCGCTCGCCCGGCACATGTACACGAACGGACTACCGGACCCCGATTTGCTCATCCGCACGAGCGGCGAGATGCGCGTAAGTAATTTTCTGCTCTGGCAGATTGCCTATGCCGAGATTTTTGTCACGCAAACGCTTTGGCCTGATTTCAACCGCGCCCGCTTGCTCGAAGCGCTCGTTGAATTTCAAAAACGCGAACGCCGCTACGGCGGCATTCGCGAAGGCCATTCCGACACAGAAAGCACAGCGCGCGTGGTTGGAAAGTGAACATTTTTCTTGGAAAACGGCTTTTCCAAGACAGGTCCTCGCTCATTTGTGATTCTCCCCCGTGATTTATTTCCCTTGATGTGATGAGATGGAACTCGTGATTTGTCAGGGGATCCCTTCTTAATGACTTGGAAGCGCGTCGCGACAGCCGCCGTTCTAATTCCGTGTGTGGTCGCGCTGGTTTTGTGGGGCTCGACGGCAGTCGTTGCTATTGGCACCGCCCTCGTCATTCTGCTCGCCTTGTTCGAGTTCTTCGCTCTCGGTGATGCCATCGGACACCGCGCCTATCGCTTCTGGACCGCGGCCTGTGCGCTCGGTCTTGTCTTTGTGCAGTGGAGGGCATCCACTGCCAATTCAGTCGGAACGCCCAGGGACATTCAATATTTTATCTTGATGGGCAAAGCGTTTCTTTCTATCCCTATGATCGGAGACGTTTTTTTTGTTTTTCTGCTTGGTGTTACCGTACTGACACTTTGCACGAAGCGGCCAATGGTGGAAGCCCTGCCAGCGGCAGGAATCAGCTCCAGCGGGCTGATCCTCGTGGCTCTTCCTTTGACATACGCGATTCGGCTTCATGGAGCGGAAGCCGACGGGCCAAAGCTGCTGATGTTCGTGCTCGTCATCACCTGGGTCGGAGACACGGCGGCTTATTTTGTAGGCCGCGCCATGGGAGAGCACCCACTGGCGCCAGTGTTAAGTCCTAAAAAATCCTGGGAGGGCACGATCGCCAGCATTCTAGGAGCGCTGCTGGTCGCCGTTGTTTTTGCGAGGTGGCTCACCGTCGCGTTACCGCATCTACTGGCGATGGCTGTCCTTGGCAACATCGCGGGGCAGGCTGGGGATTTGCTCGAATCGGCATATAAGCGAAGCGCAGGAGTTAAAGATTCCGGCTCGCTGCTACCAGGGCATGGTGGCGTTCTAGACAGGATCGATGCGTTGATTTTGGCAATCCCGGTTGTCTGGTACTATTGGACTTGGATCTATTTGCCCAGCAGGTAGTTGCACGGTCCTTTTACTCATGGGGCGGAAGACAGACAGGAATGTCTGTCCCACCAAGTTTGGCGAGACAGACAAGAATGTCTGTACCACTCGTTCGGCGCTAACGGAGAAGAGATTCGTCCTTGAAGCAGCTATCCATTTTAGGTTCAACAGGTTCAATTGGGCGGCAGTGCCTTTCCGTTGTGGAGGCGCTGCCGGAGCGATTTGGAATCGTTGCGCTGGCCGCGGGCGGTAACCTCGAAGAGTTGACCGGCCAGATTAAACGTCACCGGCCCGAATTGGTTTCCGTAGGCGATGCGAAGAAGGCGGATGAACTTGCGTCCACGCTCCGCGCCAAAGGGATTTCCCCGCTGCCCGCGATTCATCATGGGCGCGAAGGGATGTTGGCAGTCGGGACGCACTCCCAAGCAGACATCGTTGTCTCTGCAGCCGTTGGCGTCGTCGGCCTCGAAGCCACCTACGAAGCAGTCAAGCTGGGAAAAACCGTCGCCCTCTCGAACAAGGAAGTTTTGGTGGCCGCTGGCGAATTGGTGATGGCCGCGGCGAAAAAGGCCGGGCGCGAATTATTGCCCGTGGACAGCGAACACAATGCCGTCCATCAATGCCTGCGCGGCGGAACCCATGGCGAGGTGCGGCGGCTAGTACTAACGGCGAGCGGCGGACCTTTTCGGAAGACGCCGCTTGCCGATCTCGAGAACGTGTCGCCAGAGCAGGCTCTTGCGCATCCAAACTGGAAGATGGGCAGCCGCATCACCATCGATTCCGCCACGATGATGAACAAGGGTTTCGAGGTGATTGAGGCGCGCTGGCTGTTTGGTGTGCGGCCCGACCAGATTGACGTTGTGATTCACCCGCAGTCCACTATTCATTCGATGGTCGAGTTCGTGGATGGGTCGATTCTGGCGCAACTTGGGCCAACGGACATGCGAATGCCAATCCAATATGCGTTAACCTATCCTGAGAGAGTAGCGTCTAACCAGGTAGCCCTGGATTGGCGCAAGCTGCGGCGGTTGGATTTCGCAAAAGTTTCCACACGGCGTTTCCCTTGCCTTCGTCTGGCTCGCGAAGCCATGAAAAAGGGCGGGGCACTGCCTTGCGCCTTGAATGCAGCGGATGAGGTTGCGGCAGCGGCCTTTCTTGAGCGTCGCCTGCCGTTCCTGGGAATCGCGGAAGTGATCGAGCGTGTGCTGGCGCGAACGCCGCGTGTTCGCTTTGAAAAGATGGACAACGTGCTGGCCGCCGACGCGGAAGCGCGTCGTACGGCGAAAGAAGAAGTCGAGCGTTTATCGGTAAAGGCAGTCGCGGTATCATAGAGGTCCGAAGAAGGGAAAGACGGAGATATGGGAGCGGTTTACCTCATAGTTGGCGTGGTCCTCGTGCTCGGCGTAATGGTCCTGGTTCACGAATGGGGACATTTCATCGTTGCGCGCCTGTGCGGCGTACGCGTGGACGTGTTTTCCATCGGGTTTGGTCCTCGGCTCTTTGGATGGAAAAAAGGACCAACAGACTATCGCGTGAGCGCGCTGCCCTTGGGCGGCTATGTGCGCATGGCCGGGCAAGATCTTTCCGAAGTTGATTCGGGAGATAAACCGCCGACGGGCGCGCCGGACGAATTGATGAGCAAGCCGCGGTGGCAGCGGGCGCTGATCTCTTTCGCAGGGCCCGCTGTGAACCTGATTCTCCCGATATTCCTTCTCACAGGACTCTTTGCCGTTGCCGGAGTGCCGTATCCCGCCTATCTGGATGAGCCGGTGCACGTGACGGGATTGCCCATGAATTCGGACTCCGTGCCGAGTGCATTGAAAGTGGGCGATACCGTGCTCTCCATAAATGGGACGCCGACCCCGAATTGGGAGCAAGCCTTCCTGGCGCTCAAGCAGGTAGTTCCGGGGACCACTCTCAAGATGGAAGTGGAGGACGGCGGGACGCGCCAAACGATTGAGGTGCCCGTCAAGGACAAATCCGACCCGAGCCGAATCTTTGGGTATTTGCCGATTCGTCCCATCATTGACCAGGTCGGTCAGGGCGCTCCCGCCGATCGTGCGGGTTTGCAAGAAGGGGATCTAATCACTGCGGTGAACGGAAACCACATCGACTACTGGGAACAGTTCCAGCAGTTGACCAGGTCCTCGAATGGCCAGCCCATGACACTAGACCTTATGCGCAAGGGGCAGCCTGTTCGTCTGGTCGTGACGCCGGAAAAAGGCGCTGCGGGAACCGGCGAAAATGTCTATCAGATAGGCATTGGTCCACGCGATGAGACCGCGTACAAGCGCGTCTCGTTCAGCGAGAGCGTGAAGATTGCCGGAGTCGAGACTGCGGATACCATCGCGCAGACCGTGGATGTCGTTGGAAAGCTCTTCAGCGGACGCGTTTCGATTAAACAGCTTCAAGGGCCGGTCGGAATTTCCCATATGGCGGGGCAGGCCGTGCGGAAAGGGCCGCCTTACGTCATAACTCTGATGGTGGTGATCAGTATTAACCTGGGAATCTTGAATCTCCTGCCGATTCCTATTCTTGATGGCGGAAATATTCTGCTGCTGGCGATTGAAGGAATTATGAGGCGCGATCTGAGCCTAAGCTTCAAAGAGCGCTTTGTGCAAGTTGGGCTGGTGTTCCTCTTGGTTATATTCGCGATTGTCATGTACCATGACATTTTGCGGCAGTTTTCGAGTCACTCTTAGCCCGCGCTGAGCCGCACGCCAGGAGGCGACGCATGTCAATATCGCCGGGCCACCGGGTTTCGACGGGCGAGCGCCTTAACACCTCAGAAACAACGGGAAAACTGCAGCAAGCCATACGGCAGCGCGGGATTCGGCTTACGCGGCAGAGGCGCGTCATCCTTGAGGTGATGGACGCTGCCGAGCAGCACCTGGACGTGGATCAGATTCTGGAGCGCGCGCGGAAAATCGATTCCGGCGTGCATCTCGTGACAGTCTATCGGACGATCGATCTTCTTAAAAAACAAGGGCTTATCGACGAGCTCGACCTGCTGCATTTGCGCGGTGACCGGCATTATTACGAGAGCCACGGTCCGCGCGACCACATTCATGTGGCTTGCCTGGGGTGCGGCAAGGTGCGCGAGTTCGAGAGCCGCCTTTACGAGCAACTGAAACAGCAGATTGCGCGGGACTTCAAGATGAAGGTCACGGTTTCTCGGACCGAAGTGGGCGGATATTGCGAAGAGTGCCTGGCCAAGCCTACCTCCTAACTTATTTTATTTCTGTTAAATACGTTTTCCGCCGGCGCTATTGGAATGGTCCTGAGCGGAATCACATCCGCGCAAACAACCGGTACCCAGGACGCGATTTCATGAATTCAACAGGCCTCGTATTCAACCGGGATGGCTGCATACGAAGACTTGGCTCGCTCTGTCGGGAAATTCGCTTTGTCCGCGGTGTCTAATTTTGCATGAACCTCTTACTGGAATTGCCCGGCACACTTAGGGCGCGTCGTAGGCCGGTTCTTTCCTTGCTGGTTGCGCTGGCACTTTGGCCTTTTGTGACCAATACGTTTGTTCCATCATGCAGCCGCAGGCACTACAGCATGCAAGCCCGAGCGGGGGGACCACTTGGGATCTTCGCAGCATGTGGTAGTAGTTTGACGCTGCGGCTCGCTGGAGCTGGGCTCAAGTGGATACGCGGGATGATCGGAAGCGGCGCAGGCGAGTGAAGAGCTTGTTAGTGGTGGCGATGTCTTTTGCGATTTGCGCGCGCAATTCTTCGGGGTCGTTGAATTTCTTTTCTTCGCGAAGTCGCTTCCAGAATTCCACTTCGATACGAGCGGGTGACGCCTCGCCGAGAGGCTCGAGGACGTGGGTCTCGACACTGAGCGAGGATCCGTTGAAGGTTGGACGCACGCCGATGTTTGTCACCGAACGGCGGCTGCGCGTTTCGCCTTCGATGCAGGTGCGCGTCACGTAGACACCGCGCGCGGGGAGCAATTCCTGTTCCGCTGCAAGATTCAATGTTGGAAATGTGAAGCGGCGGCCCGTGCCTGTCCCGGGGACGACTTTTCCGCTGAGCGTGAAGGGACGGCCGAGAAGGCGAGCGGCGTGAGCGACGTCGCCATCAGCAATTTCGCGGCGGATGATGGTGCTGGAGACGACTTCTCCTTTGTGAATGACCGGTGGGAGGATCACGACGTGGAAGCCGCGCGCGGCGCCGAGCAGAAGAAGCATGCGTGCGTTGCCGGCTTGCTTGTGGCCGAAGCGAAAATTTTCTCCGACAAAAACGGCGCGGACGTGAAGATCGCGCACGAGGATTTGGTCGACAAATTCCTCGGGCGTGAGCCTTGCGAGGTCAAGGGTGAACGGAAGAACGACGGCGGTGTCCATGCCGATTGCGGCGAAACAGTTTAGGCGCTGCTCGGTAGTGGAAATGCGCAACGGGGCGGACTCTGGGCGCAAAACTTTTTGGGGAAGAGGATCGAACGTCAAAGCGGTGGCAACGGCGTGGACATCGCGGGCGCGGGCAACGGCGGCCCGCAAAATAGCCTGGTGGCCCAGATGAATGCCGTCAAAATTGCCTATGGCCAGCGTGCTACCGCACTTCGAAGGCGCATATCGAATCGACCAGGCCAGGGGCGTTGAGAATAGTTCGAGCGGCGCTGACGGGGTGGCGACGGATTTTGAGGTTGAATGCTGCTTGGCGGATTCGTCCACTGGCACTTCGATTTCCAGGCCGTCGTAGGCGAGGTGCACGTTGGAGTAGCCGAGGTTGCGCAGGCGCTCATTGGTTTCGGCGTGGGGCAGATCGTGGGCGATGTGGGTGAACCAGGCGCGGCGGGGATTTAGCTTCTTGATGAGCGCGAGGGCTTGATCCACGGTTTGATGCATAGGGTGCGGGAGATCGCGCAAGGCGTCGATGATCAGCTCATCGAGATCGTGCAATAGAGCGAGCGACGAATCAGGCAGCGAGCTGAAATCCGTCAGGTAAGCCGCGCGGCCGAAGCGGAAGCCCAAAACCTCCATGTCGCCGTGCAAGAGTGGGATGGGAGTGAAGGTGATGCCCAAAAGGTCGAAGGGCTCTTTGGCTTCGCGAAGGGTGACGCTCGGAATGGAACTGAGCTTCGGCTTTCCGTCGAAGACGTACGCAAATGCACGGCGAATGATGTCGAAAGTTTCCTCGTTGGAGTAAACGGGAAGAGCGGATTGCTGGCGGAGATTGTAAGGGCGTATGTCGTCGAAACCCATGATGTGATCGGCGTGGCCGTGTGTGAGCAAGACCGCGTCCAGGCGGTCGACGCTCGCGCGCAAGCCTTGCTGGCGAAAATCCGGGGTGGTGTCAATGATGACGTTTTGGCCATTGCGCGAGAGGAGCAGGGAAGGGCGCAGCCGGTTGTCATGCGGGTCAAGCGAACTGCAGACGCGGCAATGACATCCGAGCGAGGGAACGCCCATGGACGTGCCGGAACCGAGGACGGTGATTTTTAGCGGAGCCTGGGGCATGCTGAGAAAGCTGAAACTCTTTCGAACATCAAGCCGCACTTGCAGTACAAAGACTGCTGCGTGCTAGAGCCGCGTTTTGGCCTTGGGCTGCGCCGCCGCGGCTTGTGCGGCAACCGCCTGATTGACCTCCAGATAGGTCATCTTCAGTTTGCCAAGAAGATCGAGCAGGAGGGCGTCTTCCTCCGGCGCGAGGTTTCCCTTGGTTTTTTCGTGCAGGGAATCGAGCATGTCGATCAATTCATGCGCGGCTTCGGGATCGATCACCGGCTGGCCGGTGCGCGGGTCAGCGTAAGCGCCCAGGACCATCGCCGCGTTGCTGCCCATCATGCGGACAAGATTCTCGAACGGCGCGGAACGCTTGGGCACTTCGATAGGCGGTTGCGCTGCGACAGGTTTTGGATCTTCGGCGACCGGATGCAATTTTTCCTCGCGCTTAGCCTCGCGTTCCTTCTCTTCTATGGCTTCCTTGCGAGGCTCGCCATCGGAGGTGAAGGGACGGCGGTCGATAACGCGAAATGACTCTTCTTTCTTGTGTTCGGTCAAGGAGACTATCCTCGTCAGTTATTTTCTGTATAAGTTTAGCACGGGTGGGAGATTTCGGGTGCGGGGTAGGGGGCACTAGCGTTCGTGTACTGGCTACGCCCAAGAGGCAGAATAAATTCGGCAGATCTCAGGGAATCTGCACGCGCGAGGCAAAAGAGAGAGGCGCTCGGTAGCCTCACAAGCGCCTCCCCTTCTACGTCAACGTAAACCGTACCTCACTGGATCACCTCCTTCTCGGCAGGAACGCCGATATCGACAAGAACGTCGAATGATCCGATTATAACCCCAGAATTGGGGAGATGTCAGAGCAAGCGTTTCCTTAACCTTTGGGTTTGGGCACTCGAAAGCCAGTCACCGGTAACGGCGTTAATCAAGACTTGAATTAGAATTCAGGTAGCTCAGGTTTTTGCGGGGCCCCAATCTTGACGGATACTCTATAGCGTCGATAATTCGTATAGTGGTGCACGTTATGGAATTTTTGCTTCTTAATTTCCATCGATACAGCCACTTCGCTGCGCAGCCATAAAGGATTTGGAACGTCCTGAAGTTGCACCTCGGCGAACATCACTTCTGTTGTCAGCTGATCGAGTCCAATTTCATTTTGCGGCGCGAGTAGATCGCTTCGCATTCGGATGATTTGGAAATTAGTCTTGTCCACCCACAAGATTCCCTGCGTCAGCATGTCCGCTTCTGACCCCGGTTCCCGTCATCACGGTTGTGAAAGTAACTTCGCCGGGTTTCTGAGCAAACCCCAAGACATACGTCTCTCGAGAGCCAATCTTTTCCTCGCCAAGGTAGCGGAACTTCGATTGGGCCTGCGCGACCGTGGAGAAACTAATACAGCTCAATGCGTAGCCGGCGGTGACCAGATATCCTTTCTCCAGGCCCACTCGCCCCAGCCGATTCCCCTTTTCGTCCATGCGATATTCCGCGCTTGCCCCCCACCCATAACCGTGATGAAGGATCAAATAGTTGTCTTGAACACGCTCCTTCGCTTTGATATCCCCCTTTGCATTCAACTTCTCCTGTGTCACATCTTCGTGGGCGAGGAGGTCACCAATGTCGCGTACGAAATTGTCCACGCTCTGGCCCATTTTCTGCAGGATCACTGGTAGCTCTTGCTGATCTGGTGCAGGCTGAAGGGTTTTCAGTTCTGGAATGCGGTCGACCAGCTGCGCCAGCGGCAGATCAATGAGCGATGTCGTTGCCGGAGTCTAGCGCCAGACCGCCGCTCTGGGTCGCGATTACCCCTCTAGAGAAAAGGACCAATGATCCAGCCCAGAATGTAAGCTGGAAACAGGGACAGGGCAACTCGTAGCCATGCGGGTCTGAAGGCTTCCACAAATCTCATCGCGATGATGCTCTCCATCTCGCGGCTGAACTGTCGCACTTCGACATTATCAGGCTTGCTTCCATTTTGAGTTTGCATTCACCAAATGACGCGAATGGTGCAAGCTAAGTCCCGATTGGTCGCGTCAGCGGGGAGCTCTCTTGGGACGATTCACGCGTTCGCTGGTGCGCTTGTCAAAGTGTGTGCCACACCGTAGAGTGGAACGTTTGTTGCGTGAGCAATTTACCCGGCTAAGCGATGGCAACTAAAAGCAAGAAGGGGGGAAAAACGAGGAAGCCTGGCGCGGTGGGCCGAACCGCGGCGAAATCGCCGCGCTTATCGGCGGGGGAGTGGTTCGAAGAGCTTGCGGCGGTGCAGGCGCGACTGCGGGCGCCGGACGGTTGTCCTTGGGACCGCGAACAGACTCACGCCTCCCTTCGGACTTACCTTATCGAAGAGGCTTACGAAGTTCTGGAGGCGCTGGAGAGCGGCGATGACGCCAAGTTCGCGGAAGAGATGGGGGATTTGCTCCTGCAAATCGTGTTTCATTCGCAGATCGCGAAGGAAGAGGGACGGTTCACGGTTTCCGACGTGATACGCGAAGTTCACGACAAGATGGTGCGGCGGCATCCGCACGTTTTTGGAGAGAATCGCGCGAAAGATTCCGCCGAGGTTCTGAAGAATTGGGAACAGATCAAGAAAGAGGAGCGTCGCGCGGCGGCGGGGAAGAAGGCGGGTGATTCGAAACAAGAAGGGAAAGCTGGCTCGCTTCTCGATGGAGTCTCGCGAGCTTTGCCAGCGGCGCTGGAAGGATTCCAACTTACGCGGCGGGCGGCGCGGATTGGATTTGATTGGGACAATGTCGAAGGCGTCTTCGAAAAAATGAGCGAAGAGAGCGGCGAGCTTCGTGAGGCGGTCAGCGCGAAAGATGCCCGGCGAAGTGAAGAGGAGATGGGGGATTTGCTTTTTGCGGCGGTGAATCTGGCGCGTTTTCTGCACATCGATCCGGAAATCGCACTAAAGAAAGCTAACGCGAAGTTTTCTTTGCGATTCCGGCGCATGGAAGATTTGTCTGCGAAGAGCGGGAAGGCGCTGGCGGATGTTCCCCGCGCACAAATGGAGGAATTTTGGGAGATGGCAAAACGCTCCGAAAAAAGTGATTCGCGAAAGTCGATGGAGGCTGGCAAAGCCTGATGAGTGAGGGGATCGTCGTCCGAAAATGCGCTGGCCTTGCGGAATTTCAGCGCTGCGTTGCGTTGCAAAGAGAAATTTGGGGCGAAGAGGACCTCGAAGTCGAGCCGGCAACGCTGTTTGTGGTGGCGGAGGAGACCGGTGGACAGGTTTTAGGCGCGTTCGATGGCGAGCGATTGGTCGGTTACACCTTGGCAGTTGTCGGATTTCGAGACGGGACAGTATTTCTCCATTCACACATGACTGGAGTTCATGGGGATTATCGCGACCGGGGAGTAGGGCGGGCACTGAAACTTCTTCAGCGTGAAGAAGCGTTGGGGCGGGGGATTCGGCTGATTGTTTGGACGTTTGATCCGCTTGAAGTACGAAATGCGCATTTTAATTTGAACCGGCTTGGCGCGATTGCGCGGAAATATTTGCCCAATCTGTATGGACTGACGACGAGTCCGTTGCATCTGGGGCTTCCAACCGATCGTCTTTGGGCGGAGTGGCAGTTGGATTCGGGCCGAGTGGTGGCGGCGGTGTCGGATTTGACGAAGGAGCCGGAGGACGCGCCCGCGACGATCGAGTTGCCTGCGGAGCTCGATCGCTGGAAACAGAGCGATACGGCCGCGGTGGCAAGAGTGCAGGCGAGGGTACGTGAAGAGTTCACGGCTTGGTTTGCGCGTGGATATGCGGCGGTGGGTGTGAGGAAATCAGCGGTAAGAGTGGCTTATCTGTTGGCTCCTTGGAGCGATTTTTAGGTTAGCCGGGCGGGAGGGGCAAGCCCCTCCCCGTCAGGGTTTTGGTGGGGACGATGCACATACGCGAAGTCACTTTGCGGGAGGTGCGAATGAAGCTGGTCGCTCCGTTCGCAACGAGCGTGGATCATACGGATGAGCGACGCATCATCTTGACGGAGGTCGTCACAGACGACGCGATCGGTTGGGGCGAGTGCGTCGCGGGAGAGAATCCTTTTTATAGCCCGGAGACGACCGATACGGCGTGGATGGTGATGCGGGATTTCCTTTGGCCGATGCTCAAGGAAAGAGAAATCGGCACGGCCTCTGATGTGTGGCATGTGATGGAGCACGTTCGCGGTCACAACATGGCTAAGGCTGCGCTGGAAACGGCGATTTGGGATGCGGAGGCCAAGCAGAAGGGTGTGCCGCTGGCGAAACTGCTGGGCGGAACGCGTGAAGAAATCTCGAGCGGAGTTTCGATAGGGATTAAAGGTTCGCTCGATGAATTGGCTGCCGCTGTTAAGAAGGAGCTGGCTGCGGGTTACCAGCGAATCAAAATAAAAATTAAACCTGGGAAAGAGTTGCCGCAGGTCAAGCGGCTACGCGAGGAGTTTCCCGGGATCAAGCTGATGGTGGACGCCAATTCCGCGTACCGGATGGAGGATTGGCCGCTTTTGAAGCAATTGGAGAGCTTTTACCTGATGATGATTGAGCAGCCGCTTGGCTGGGATGATTTGTACGGCCACGTCGAACTGCAGAAAAAACTCGACACGCCTATTTGCTTGGACGAGTGCATTCATTCGGAAGAGCACGCGCGGGCGGCGATCACGCTGGGGGCGTGCAAGATTATCAACATCAAGATGGGGCGCGTCGGGGGGCACACTATCGCGCGGCGGATTCATGATTTGTGCCAGCAAAATGCCATGCCGGTGTGGTGCGGGGGGATGCTGGAATCCGGAATCGGCCGGGCACACAACATTGCCCTTTCGACGCTGCCTAACTTCACGCTGCCGGGGGACGTTTCCGCCAGCCGGCGCTATTGGGATGAGGACATTATCGAGCCGGAAGTGACCGTGTCGGCCCAAGGCACGATTCGCGTGCCAGCGGGGCCGGGGATTGGGTTCGAGCCTCGGCGCGAGTGGATTGAAAAACTGACTGTGCGGAAAGAACGGCTGGTCTGAGGACGTGCTGGTCGAGTCTTCCAAGGGACGCGCGCCCAGCCGCCCGGTCATTGCTTCACGGATCGGCATTGTTGTGGTGATTTGGGCGGTCAATTTTATTGCCGCGAAAATTGGTTTGCAGTCTTTCCCTCCTTTGACGATGGCTTCCTTCCGTGTTTGTGCCGCGGGCTTGGTGATGGTTCCTTTTTATCTTTGCCTCAAGCGGCTACGATTGTCGGCCTTTGCCGAGGCGGAATCCGTCCGTAAGCAAGGATTTGCACGGCGCGATGCTTGGACATTTCTTTACTTGGGCTTTTTCGGCGTTAGTGTGAATCAGTTTTGCTTCACGCTGGGGTTGCGCTACACCTCGGTGAGCCATTCGGCGGTGATTGTTGGGATGGGGCCGATTTACACGCTGATCCTCGCGGTGCTGTTGCGCCTGGAACGAGCCACCTGGCATAAAGCCGCGGGTATGGCGATTGCCTTCACTGGGATGGCGGTGCTTGCTTCGGAACACGGCATTTCAACGCACTCGCCTTCGCTGCTTGGCGATGCCGTCACCATGACGGGTTCGGTGGGATTCGCAACGTACGCAGTGCTTGGCAAACGCGTCGTGCGAGAGTACGACGCGCTTACCATGACAGCCTACAATCATTTTGCTGGCGCCCTATTGGTGCTCCCGCTGGCGGTGCGTCAGGCATGGATGCTCGGGACGGCAGGGAACTGGCGAGCCGTTCCGTGGCAGGCGTGGGTCTCCATTTTATATATGGGACTGTTTGGGTCGGCAGTCGCGTACGTCCTTTATTACTGGCTGTTGCGCTACTTGGAAGCTTCGCAGTTGAGCGCTTTCACTTACCTATTGCCCGTCCTGGCATCGATCCTCGGTATTCTGACCTTGGGCGAGAAGGGCTCATGGGCACAGGTCTTGGGCGGCACGCTCGCGCTGGGTGGTGTGTACTGGACCGAGTCGGGCAGGGCCTCCAACTAGCCGAACGGCGAAGTCCCGACCTATTTAAGCGGCTTGTTAAATGCGAGACCCACCGCGTCGCGTTGACCTGCTTTGTGGAGCGTGTTAGGTTGCCGAGACTTGCTCAGTTTTGTCGACGGAAGGTGCGCTTGGAGTGGAGCAAGCTCAGCGCCGAGGGGCCATATTCTTCGCATGACCACGAAACCGACTCATCCGGGTGGGAAAATGCCCTTGCGGTGGGGTGGGGAAGCTGCTCGTATTGCCGTGATTCCTGGCGATGGGATTGGGAAGGAAGTGACGTCGGAGGCGGTAAAGGTGATTCGGGTGGTGGCGGGGCCGGCGAAACGGCCGCTGGAGTTTGTGGAATTTGATTGGGGCGCGGACAGGTATCTGAAGGACGGCGTGACATTGCCCGCGGGAGCAGTCGAGATGCTGCGGGATGAGTTTGACGCCATTTTGTTTGGGGCTTTGGGCGACCCGCGGGTTCCTTCCAATCAACATGCGGCGGACATTCTGCTAGGGTTGCGGTTCAAGCTGGACCTTTATGTGAATGCGCGGCCCGTCGAGCTGTTGCACGAGCGGCTGACGCCACTGCGGGATCGCAGCGAAAAGGACATCCGGTTGATGGTGTTCCGGGAGAACACGGAAGGGCTGTATGTCGGCGTGGGAGGATTTTTCAAGAAGGGGACGGCGGACGAGATTGCCGTGCAGGAAGACGTTAACTCGCGGAAGGGCGTCGAGCGGATTATCAGGTATGCATACGACTACGCGCGGCAGAATGGCCTGAAGCGCGTTTGCATGAGCGACAAGTCGAACGCGATGATGTTTGCGCACGACCTTTGGCAGCGAGTGTTCAAGGAAGTTAAACAAGAGTACCCGAAGATCGAGTCGCGACACTTGTACATCGACACCCTGGCCATGGAGATTGTGCGTGATCCGTCGCAGTTCGACGTGATCGTAACTTGCAACCTGTTTGGAGACATTGTGAGCGACTTGGGGGCGCAGCTTGCCGGGGGACTTGGTCTGGCACCTTCGGGGAATATTCATCCGGGCAGGACTTCACTGTTCGAGCCCGTGCATGGCTCTGCGCCAAACATCGCCGGGAGGGGGATCGCTAACCCATTTGGTTCGGTGTTGGCTTCGGCAATGATGCTTGATTTTCTGGGGTGGAAGCAAGAAGCTCAAGTTGTACGCGAAGCAGTGAAGACTGCGGTGAAAGAGAATTTCGTTACGCCTGACCTTGGCGGAGTTAAACAAACGGTTGAAGTTGGAGATTGGCTCGCTCGCTTCGCAGGAAAGAGGCGGTAATTGCAGTTAAAGCAAAACTTCAGGTGCTTGGGCATCCGGATTCGCTAGCTAAGAATAATTCACGCTTTGCTTTCGATCTCCCAGACTCAATCCTGTAATCGCCATGCCCATTAAGAATCCGCCGATGTGTGCCCACCAAGCGACGCCTCCTGTGGCTACCGCTCCGACAGAACTGACTCCGGCCAGAAACTGAAGCAGAAACCAATATCCCAAAATGATGAAGGCTGGAATCGGGATGAAAAATATGAAGACAAGGGTCAAGACTCGAGCTCGCGGATAAAGAACGATATAGGCGCCCATCACGCCGGAGATGGCGCCGCTGGCGCCGAGCGCTGGAAGGGGGGAGTTGAAATTAAAAATAATGTGCGCGAGACCGGAACCGATGCCGCAAGCGAAGTAGAAAAGAAGGTAGGGGAAGTGGCCGAAGTAGTCTTCCACGTTGTCTCCGAAAATCCAGAGGAAGAGCATGTTCCCGGCGATGTGCATGAAGCCGCTATGCATGAACATGCTGGTGAGAATGGTCAGGAGTGCGGCTTCGAGGCTGCCGTGTCCGTTGAAGGCCAAGCGAATGTGGTTGGGGATGGTGGCGTTGGCCAGTTCGAAGACTTGTTGTTGGCGATGGGTAAGGGTGAGTTCGTAAAGGAAGACGATGACGTTTGACAAAATGAGAAGGGTATTTACGACCGGGTAGGTCTGTCGTGGGTTCAGGTCTTTGAGCGGGATGAACATTCGCTAGCGTGTTTGGTGCAAGGCTCCGTTTTGAGATTAAGCAGCCTGTATCCCGGATGCTAGCCGCGCTTCTTGCGCTGGGCGTCCGTTGCGGCGCGCTCTAGCTGCGCTTTGGAGAATAGCGCGCGATTCCGTAGGCCTTTGCGAAGCAGCTCCTTCACTTTGGACAATGCGCAGATGCCGCCGCGGGCTCCCAGGGATTCGCAATTCAGGCCTGCGGCGGCGCAGGCGAAATCCAGAATTCTCTGCAGGTCCCAGGCGTGAAGGATTCCGTAAGAAAAGGCGGCGTGAAAAAGATCGCCGGCTCCCGTGGTGTCCACCACGCGGACCTTATAGGAGGGAGCATACCAGAAGCGGCTGCCATCCCAAGCGAGCGCGCCATTTACCCCAAGGGTCGCGCCAACGGCGCGGAAGCCGTACTGTCGCTGAAGGTGAGGAAGCGACTTGAAGAGATTCTTTTCCCCAGTAGCATCGACCGGGAATTCCTTCGACGTGACCGGGTAATCGACAAAGGGTAGTAGGCGCAGCAATCCGGGAGTCATGTGATCCAGGTCGGCTACCACCGGGATGCCAGACGCACGCGCCCAGGAGGCCGCGATGCTTGTGGTCGTGGGGTCGTGCCCGTCGACGTGCAAGAGGCGAGCCGAAGTGATCCATCCTCTTTGCAGAAAAGCTGGCGCAACGGTGAGGCGAGGGTCGCGTCGCCAAACAATGGTGCGCTCCCCAGAACTCGTATCGATAAGGATGAACGACATTTGGCTGAGCGTCCGCGGGATCTGCGCGAGGTCGCTATGGACCCCGGCGCGGCGGAGTTCGCGGCGGTGCAAGTCGGCAGCGTGATCGTCGCCCACGGCGCCGACATAATGAGTGTGTAGCCCCCATCTCTGGCAGGCGATGAGCGCTGTGGCAACTTGGCCGCCGGGCATGATTTGGGCGCCGAGCATTTCCAGCTTGGAGCCGAGGTCGGGGAATTGGGCGAGCTGCAGCACGGTGTCGGTGGCGTTCTCGCCGATGCCTAAGATGTCGAAACGTTGAGCGCGCATAAGGTAGTGGTGCAGGGTATCGGAAGAGCAGAGAAATGCAAAGAGCGATGAGAGTAATTCGTGCGCCCGATAATTTTGAGCGGTGCGGAAGGCTAGTTAACAGAATCTGGCGGAAGGCTTTTGGCGCTTTGACGACGTTGCCGAGCGCATCTCAAGTGCAGCTTGAGGTGGTGGATCGCGGCTCTCTTTTTGTGGAGTACGGTGTTTTATTTTACTGGGAGACGTTACGTAAGCATTGCGCGACGGGAGCGCGTATGGTAATTAAATTAGTTCTGCGTGCGCGCGCGAATCGGACGTAGGTCTGCATTGTGTCCGGCGCAGCGTCGGCGCGCCGACAGCCCATGCCTGCCAGGGAAACGGAAGCCATCATCTTGAAGACCTTTTCGCTGGGAGAGGCCGACCGCCTGGTGAGTTTTTTCGGACGGACGTCGGGACGCATGAGGGGTGTGGCTGCAGGTGCGCGGCGGCTCAAGAACCGGTATGGCTCGACGCTGGAGATTCTGTCCCACGTCCAGCTCTGGTATATCGAAAAAGAGACGCGCGACCTGGTGCGCATTCAGCAGTGCGAGCTCCTGGAATCTTTTAATAAGTCGCAGAGCGATTACGAGCTAAGCACCGGACTGGCGGTTGTCAGCGAAGTTTCGGAGCAAGTTTTGCCGGAGCATGAAACAGCGGAGCCCATGTTCCGGCTGCTTTTGCTGACGGTTCGCGAAATTGAACGCACCGGAGCATGGCAGCTGCCCTTGAGTTATTTTGCGTTTTGGGCGGTGCGCCTCGGCGGCTGGCTACCTCAGTTTGATCGATGCGCGGCTTGTGGGGCAACCTTCGGATCGCAAGCAGCGTTTCATGCGCCGTGGGAGCCGGGACTCTTTTGCAAGAAGTGCCGGCGCGGCGGGATGAAGCCACTGCACGCAGAGGGCAGACGACTTGCCGAACGATTCGCCGGCGAGAAGCTTGATAAGATTGAATTCCTGCCGGCGATGAAGCAGCCCGCGGCGGAACTACGAGAAGCGTCGCTGAATTGGATTGAGCATCACACGGAGAAGCCATTGGCTACACGAAGGCTTTTGGAGACGACTTGATTGCTAAAGTAAAACTTGAGAAAAAACCAGTTGGCTTAAACTTCCAGGATTTAGTTTTGAAGCTCTCGCATTTTTGGGCGAAGCAGGGATGCGTGTTGCAGCAACCTTATGACGTAGAGGTTGGCGCTGGCACGATGCATCCAGAGACTTTTCTGCGCGTGCTTGGGCCGGGTCGCTATCGAGTTGCTTACGTGCAGCCCAGCCGTCGGCCTGCCGACGGACGATATGGCGAGAATCCCAACCGGCTTTACAAGCACACCCAGCTTCAAGTGATTCTGAAGCCATCGCCTGCTGACGTGCAGGAACTTTATCTCGAGAGCCTCGGCGCCATCGGGATCACCTTGAAGGAGCACGATATTCGCTTCGAGGAAGACAACTGGGAGTCGCCGACGCTTGGTGCGTGGGGCATTGGGTGGCAGGTGTTGTTGGATGGATTGGAAATTACGCAGTTCACTTACTTCCAGCAAAGCGGCGGTATTGACCTTGACCCTATCTCCGTGGAACTGACTTACGGGCTAGAGCGCATCTGCCAGTTTCTTCAGGATGCCACGAGCGTCTACCATCTTCGCTGGTCGGCGGACAAAACGTATGGCGACATCCGCTTGGCAGAGGAGCAGCAGTTCTCGGAGTACAGCTTCAATCTCAGCGATTCCAAAGCGATCCGGGCGGAGTTCGAGTTGCATGAGAAGCAAGCGAAGGAGTTGCTCGACGGATTTCCTACGACGGCGGGGAAGGCGCAGGCGAGGTATCCGCTTCTTCCGGCGTACGATCATTGCTTGAAGTGTTCTAACCTCTTTAACTTGCTAGATGCGCGCGGTGTCATCTCCACGACGGAACGCGCTGCATTGATGGCGCGGGTCCGTACGCTGGCATGCCGTGCTGCTGCGGCGTATCTCGAACAGATTGGCGGGCCTGTCGTGCGCCGCGAGGTGCGCGGATGAACCGCTCCAAGGAAAAAGTCGCAGATAAGAGAGTTGAAGTATTGCTTGAAGTTGGCAGTGAAGAAATTCCGGCAGGGATGTTGCCCAAGGCAGAGGAAGACCTGCGCGCGAATCTGGAAAAACTTTTTGCGGCAGAGAACCTTTCCGACGGCGTGACTGTGGAAACTTTCAGTGCGCCGCGGCGGCTCGTCGCCCATGTCTGCGGACTGCGCGAAAAACAAGCGGATGTGGAGAGTGAAGTGACTGGGCCGCCGAAGTCGGTGGCCTATGATGCCGTCGGCGAGCCGACACGCGCGGCGTACAGCTTTGCCGAGAAGCAGGGGCTTGGGCTGAAGGACCTTTATATGGTGAAGACTCCCAAGGGAGAGTACTTGGCCGCCAAGCAAGTGAAGCGCGGGCGCACTGCCGAGCAGATCTTGAACGAATTGCTTCCGCGAGTGATTCATGATTTGTCCTGGCCGCGGTCGATGACCTGGACAGGGATTGATGGGGCGAGATTCATCCGGCCGATTCGCTGGATCGTTGCCGTGGTGAACGGCAAACCGTTGAAGTTTTCGTTTGCGGGCGTCACGGCGGGAGATACGACGCTTGGTCATCGGTTTCTCGGCAAAGGGCCGCTTCGTGTTAAAGACTTCGCGGACTATGAGAAGAAGTTGAAGGCGAACGGAGTAGTCGTTCGACCCTCGGAGCGCGGTGAGAAGATTTCGAAGGAGCTCGCGGCGCACGCAAAGAGGGCAGGGTACCGAATCCACGAGGATGCGGAGCTGCTGCGTCTGGTCACCTACCTTAACGAATGCCCGAGCGTGCTCGAAGGAGATTTTGATCCCACGTTTCTTGCGCTGCCCGATGAGATTCTGATCACCGTCATGCGCGGGCACCAGAAGTATTTTGCCGTCGAGAGACGGGGTGGGGAAGTCGCGCCACATTTTTTGGCGGTGATCAATCTTCCCAAAGATCCAAAGGGCTTGGTGCGAGCCGGGCACGAACGCGTGTTGCGTGCGCGGCTGGCGGATGCACAATTCTTTTGGGAGTCGGATCAGAAATGTCGGCTCGTCGACTATTTGCTGAAGTTGGAGCGCGTCACGTACGAATCGCGACTTGGGAGTTACCGCGACAAAGTGGAACGCATACGCGCGATTGCGCGCTGGCTTTCCGAGCAGTGGTTCAACAGTGGCCTAATGCAAGCTCATGTAGCGGAAGCTGATCGCGCGGCGGAGCTTTCCAAGTGTGATCTGGCTACGGAGATGGTTCGCGAATTCACGGAGTTGCAGGGAATTGTAGGTGGACTTTATGCCAGGGCTCAGGGCGAGCCGGACGACGTCGCCGATGCGATCTATGATCACTATCGCCCGGTCGGTCTTGATGATCCCATTCCGAGAAACCTAACCGGCTGTGCTGTCGCCTTGGGCGATAAGCTCGACTCGATCGTCGGCTGCTTCGCGGTGGGATTAGTGCCAACTGGATCGAGTGATCCTTACGCTTTGCGGCGCGCGGCCCTGGGCATTGTAAAGATCATTCTGGAACGGAAGCTCCCGGTGTCCATGTCTTTGGCGGTTGGTGCGGCTGCCAAAGCTTTGCTGACCAATCCTCCTAAGCGCGGAGTAACTCCAGAGCAGGAGACGCAGGTACTGGAGTTTTTGTTGGACCGCGCAAAGTTTGTTTTACGCGAGCGCGAGAAGTTCAGCTACGACGAAGTCAATGCCGTATTCCGTGCGGGAGTCGACGATCTAGTCGACGCGCACAAGCGCCTCATTGCGCTGAAGACTATTCGCAAGTCCAAGAACTTCGAACCGCTGGCGGTATCTTTCAAACGCATCCGAAATATTCTCGAGAAATCGAATTTCAAGAAGGAGAATGCTCCAGCAATCCAGGCCGACTTATTCGAGAATAGCGTGGAACGCGAATTGTTCTCCGCAGTGCGTTCGGCCGCAGCGAAAGTACACGTAGAGAAGCGGGCGGGGAAATATCAAGAAGCACTTGAAGTCATTGCAGGGCTTCGCAAAGCGGTGGACGACTTCTTTGAAGGGGTTATGGTGATGGCGGAGAATGAAGCCGTGCGGAGAAATCGTCTGGCATTGCTCTCGGAAATACTGAGGGAGTTCACGACGATCGCCGATTTCTCGGAGTTGGGTGGTGAGGAACGCAGATAGGGAAGATAAAGTTTGGCTTTAAGTTCGAGGGCGCAAGTTGAGTCGGCGTGCCGACAAGTTTTCCCGGCCGCCATGAAGATTGGTAATCGCTGCAAAGTTTTCAAAATCCAAAAAACGACAAGCGAGGAACACAGTGGCTAAATGGGTCTATTTTTTCGGAGCTGGCAAAGCGGAAGGTGACGGGACGCAGCGCGCTCTCCTGGGCGGGAAGGGTGCCGGTCTTGCGGAAATGAGCCGGATTGGGTTACCAGTGCCTCCCGGTCTTACAATCACGACGGAAGTTTGCACCTACTACTATGGAAGCAAGAAGACCTACCCAAAGTCGCTCGACGCGGAAGTTCGAAAGGCCGTCGCGCGCGTCGAAAAGATCATGGGCACGAAGTTTGGCGACAACCGCGCCATGCCGATGCTGGTCTCTGTCCGCTCTGGCGCGCGCGATTCCATGCCTGGCATGATGGACACGATTTTGAACCTAGGGCTTAACGATGGGACTGTGCTCACCCTGGCCCAAGCTACCAAAAATGAACGGTTTGCGTGGGACTGTTACCGCCGGTTCATTCAGATGTACGGAGATGTCGTCATGGGCGTGCAGAAGCGTCCGGACGAGGACCACGAACCGTTTGAGGTTGTCATTCAGGAGTTGAAGCATGAACGGTATCACGCCGATGTCGATGACCCGAAGTTAACGGTGCACGACCTTCAGGAACTGGTCGTTCGCTTCAAGAAACTTATCAAGGAACGCAGCGGGAAAGAGTTCCCTCAGGACGCCTGGAAGCAGCTTTGGGGTGCGGTGGGCGCAGTGTTTGGTTCGTGGATGAATGATCGCGCCATTGTTTATCGCCGCAAATACAACATCCCGTCCGAATGGGGCACGGCCGTAAACGTACAGGCGATGGTTTACGGGAACACAGGCGACAAATCCGGGTCCGGTGTGGCCTTCACGCGCGATCCGGCGACCGGGGAGAAAGTCTTCTACGGCGAATTCCTCATCAACGCGCAAGGAGAAGACGTGGTGGCTGGCGTTCGCACGCCCGAACCCGTCGCACAGCTCAAGAACTACCTACCCAATGCTTTTCACGAATTGGAGAAGATCCGGCAAACCTTGGAGAAACACTTTAAGGACATGCAGGACTTCGAGTTCACCATCCAGGATGGCAAGGTCTTCATGCTGCAGACGCGCAACGGCAAACGAACAGGACTGGCTGCCGTCCGCGTGGCCATTGAAATGGAGAAGGAAAAGCTCATTGACTGGAAGACGGCCATCCGACGAGTTCCCGCTGACCAGCTCGATCAAGTGCTAGCGCCAGTGTTTGATCGCAAGGCTGTTGCGGCCGCCAAGGTTATTGCGAAGGGACTGCCGGCCGGGCCCGGAGCAGCTGCCGGCAGGATGTATATGAATGCGGATCGTGCCGTAGCGGCTGCGGAAAAGGGAGAAAAGGTCCTGCTGGTTCGCAATGAGACTTCTCCCGAAGATTTGCGCGGAATGATCGCTGCCGAAGGGATTCTCACGGCAAAGGGCGGCGTAAGTTCGCATGCGGCTCTCGTGGCTCGCCAGATGGGTAAGGTCTGTGTTTGCGGCGCGGCGGCACTACAGATCGATTACCCGGCCAAAACCATGACCGTCGATGGCGCAACCTACAAGGAAGGGGACTATCTTTCCATCAACGGGACCGCTGGCGAAGTCTACGCAGGCCAAATACCCACTGCAGCGTCCGAAATCGTCCAAGTGCTGATTGAGAAGTCGCTCGAAGGCAGCAAGAGCCAGACATATCAAAACTTCAAAAAGCTCATGGACTGGTGCGCCAAGGTAACCCGCCTAACGGTTCGCACCAACGCCGACACTCCCGAGCAGACGGCTCATGCCATCGCGTTCGGCGCTGTCGGCATTGGTCTTTGCCGCACCGAGCATATGTTCTTTGAAGGCAATCGTATCGACGCCATGCGCGAGATGATTTTGGCTGACACCAAGGAACACCGGAAAGCGGCTCTAGCAAAGATCCTGCCCTACCAGAGGGAGGATTTCGTCGGGATGTTTAAGGAGTTGAAGGGATATCCAGCGACGATCCGATTCCTTGACCCTCCGTTGCATGAATTCTTGCCGCACGAAGGTTCCGCGCAAAGTGCGCTGGCAAAAAAGATGGGAGTGCCTGTCGAAAAGGTCCAGCAGAGGGTTAAAGAATTACATGAATTTAACCCAATGCTTGGATTCCGCGGTTGCCGATTGGGCATTGTCTATTCGGAGATTTCCGAAATGCAGTCCAGAGCCATTTTCGAGGCGGCGGCGGACGTCCAGATGGCGGGCATCAAGGTGAATCCCGAAGTCATGATTCCGCTCGTTGGCTTTAAGAAAGAGCTGGATCTTCAGGTCGAAGTCGTACATCGGATTGCAAGTGAGGTAATGAAGAGAAAAGGTGTAAAGCTGAATTACCTGGTGGGCACCATGATTGAGGTTCCTCGCGGCGCACTGACCGCCGATGAGATCGCGCAGACAGCCGAGTTCTTCAGCTTTGGCACCAATGACTTGACCCAGACATGCCTTGGCATGAGCCGCGACGATTCCGGCTCCTTCCTCGGGCCTTACCAGGAATTGGAGATCGTTAAAAAGAATCCCTTCGCTACGATCGACCAGGGTGGTGTTGGCCAACTCATCGAAATCGCTGTGGCGAAAGGGAACAAGACACGGCCCGGCATCAAGCTGGGAATCTGCGGCGAACACGGAGGCGACCCGGATAGCGTCAAATTCTGCCATCGGGCCGGGTTGTCGTATGTGAGTTGCTCGCCGTTCCGAGTTCCCGTCGCGCGCCTGGCTGCAGCTCAAGCGGTGGTTGAAGAAGAGCAATCGAAGAAAACGAAGAAGTAGCACTTTTCTAGAAGGCCTTTGCAATTAAAGTAAAACATGAAGCCGTCGGCGTGCAGACATTCCGTCTAGTGCAGGCGGCTTTGCCGTTTTGTGAAAAAGAAATTGTTCGGAGATTGCCGGAGATGCTCTCGAAAAAGCAGCCAATGGAGAATCTTCGAAGCTACAACAAACTTCAGAATACTTCTGCACTTAGTTCTTCGCGGTATTCCAACGATATAAACACGAACTTCCGCCATTCAGCGGTCCGCCGATCACGCGTCCATTTTCACTCTTCGGATAGCGTTCCGATTCGCGGATCGCGGGAACGATCTCGATGCAGTAGCCTACATTTTCCCGCACATGAAAATTCAGCTGCTCAAGGACCATGAACGCCTCATCCCCCACGGCAACGTTGCGATCCTCGACGGTCCTAGCCAGCAGGGCACGCATAGGTTCGCGCGCCAACCCCGACTGCTTGGAGTTCCCGGGTTCCGCGGCTTGTGCCGCTTCGCTCATTTCGCGTAGCCAATTCACGGCTTCACGGCGGTCGTTTGGTTCCTCTTTTGTAAGAAGCCGCTCGGCCGCTGCAACCATGGCCCGCTCACAGGTAGCGTCGGTCGTGCAGGAGTTCATTCGCAGGAGCCGCCTAACGGCAAGATCCCGAGCCAGCGGTGCCGGATCGGCCAGCGCCTGCAATAACGGGGTTATGCCGGCGGCATCTGACATCGCGTCAGCTTTCAAAAATCTTTCCGCTCCTGCCAATTTTGCGGTTTCCTTCGCATCGTCTAAATCAAGCACAGCCGTATTGCTGCGCTTGCCGTGAAACTCTGACGATGCGACCACCATCCGTTTGCCCTCGACCGCTTTGATTCGTACCCATGCGGGAGCAGGACCTTTAATCCACGAAAGGGGATTGGGGCTGAGGTTCGTCTCTTCGGTGTACTCGTCTGGTAACTCGCCACGCAGGTTTCTCTCAAGCGAGATGGTAAGTGTCACGTCCGTACGCCCCGGCTCGCGTGGAGTGATCCTTGTGATCTTACAGATGGCGAGGTCGGTGTCACGCTTAAACAATGCTTGCGAGAGCTCGCCCGAATCATAGGCGGAAGCATTGCGGCGAAGCTCGGCGTAAGCGCGATCGCGGCTATCCGCCAGAACTCGGATTTGATCTGGCGAGAGCTTAGCGACCATCTTCGATTGTTCCTCTTGCGGATAGGCCGACAACACGGTAGCGAGGGATAGCAGAGAAAATGCGAAGAGAGCTCTCATATAGAATAGGACACCACAGCATCGACCAAAGTGTCCGCCAATGTGTCCATTTCGCGACTATCCGCAGTTCAAGTAATAGTTAAAGAAAAGCAATCGAAGAATAAAGAAGGGGAAGTAACAAAATAAATCGATCAGCACAAATCGAAAGTAATACTTGAAGCCGTCGCCGTGGAGACAACTAAAGCAAAGCCTACGCTTGCGGCGGCTTTTTTTCCTCAGGTGGGCATTTTGAAGAAAAAGTAGAGGCCCAGAAAAAGAAAAGTAATATCCGTGGACCATGCCGCGAGAAACGGGGGCAGCTGTCCAACGCCACCCATGGCTTCCAGCAGGCGCGCGGCGGTCCAATAGACCATTCCAATGGCCACGCCTAGCGCGACACCGCCGACTGCGCCGCGCGTACCGACGAGCAGCGCGAAGGGAATCGCGAGCAACATGCTGATCGGAGCGATGAGCGGAAAGGCCAGTTTAACGTGCCATTGCACCGTCAGGTTGGCGACGTCAAATCCAGCTTTGCGCAAACCGTCTATATACCGGCGCAGCGCTCCCCAGCTCATCTGGGAAGCCTGGCGCACCTCGCGATTGAAATAACTAGGCGGCTCCGAAAGCTCGGGTAGCGACGTGACCGGGAAGCGTTCATACCGGGTGATGGTGCCATCGGCAAAATCGCGAACCCATCCTCCCTCCAGGACCCACACCTTCTGCGAACCAGACCACGTGGCACGCGTGGCAAACACGCGCCGCCGCAACTGGAACGTCGCGGCGTCGAGTTCCACCACGCTGAGGCCGCCAAAAAGGTTCTGCGTTGGGTCAAACAGGTCGTAGTTGTAAATCTTTTCGTCATTGCCAAAAATCCAGCGCTGGGGATGCGCATACGTCTGCGCGGGGCGACCCTTGATCTGGTTGCGCAAAGCGTCCTGGCGTTGGTTGGCATAGGGGAGATAGGTTTCATCCAGCACGATCATGGTAACGGCCAACGCCAGTCCGGCGAAAAGCAAGGGAACGGCAAGGCGGTAAAGGCTGATACCGCTCGCTTTGCAGGCCACGATTTCGTTGTTCTTGCTCATCACACCGAGCGTTACGAGTACGGCGACAAGAGCGCCCAACGGAGCGAGGTTATAAACGAGGAAGGGCGTCAGGTAGCGGAAATAATCCACGACAATGAGGAATGGCACCTTGTGGCGCGCAATGTCGTCGAGCAGCTCGAAGAAAGTAAAGGTCTCAAACAAGAAAATGAAGGCCGCCATGAGCAACGCGAAATGAAAAGAGAAGCGCCGCAAGAGATAGATATCCATCACGCGAGGGAAGCTGCCGCTCGTGTGCATCCCGTTCTCATTTGGTTCCACAATGCCGTTTGGAATTCGGGCGACAGCAATGGCTGCCGCGCGTGCACGCGCTTTCCGTCGGCGAAGCAGCCTGGCCCAGCTGCGAAAGCGCACCATAGGATTCATCCAGCGGCTTTCGCCGCGGAATTGCTCCATGCGGGGAAGCAGCGCCAGCCCAAGAATCGCCAGCAGGATATCTGCGCCCCAGATCCCGGCAGCAGGCGGCAGCGTGCCTTGGCGCGCGAAACCTGCGCCAATCACAGTAAGCAAGTAATAAGCCGCAATAACGATAACCGCAATCAGCGAGCCGGCCGCTCGTCCGCCGCGTCGAGGCTGAGCGCCGAGCGGTACGGCAATCAGGGCGAAGGCCAGGCACGCCACGGGAAAGGCCAGGCGGCGATGCAATTCCACGCGTGCTTCGCGCCAGTTGGCGTCGTGTGAGTTAAGCAGCTCTCGCAGGGAACGCTCGGAATTACTGAGCTCCCGTGGCTGCGCAGGCACAAGACCATTCACCTCGAGCGGCCAGTCACTCTGCCCAAACGACGTCACCGAGTAGCGATCGGGATCTTCTCGCGAAAATTCGTGTGTGCTGCCGCCCTTTAAGTGAAGCTCCAGCTTGCCCTCTTTCGGTTCGGCAATTACAATCGCATTCTCCGCCAAGGTGAGTTGGGAGCCGTTCTCTCCTCCGGCTTCAGCGAGAAATACGCCGTGCCACTGCGTGCCGCTGGCAGACACGTCGTTGACGTACAGAACCATTTTGGGGAAGCGCTCGTCGAAGACGCGGGGCTGCACCGCGAAAGAAGCTTGGGAAGCAAGTAGATCGGTCTCGAGGCTGCGGTATTTGTGATAGGCCATCGGGCCGAGCCAAAGCGTCATACAAAGCGTGACGAGCGCGCCGGTGACGGCGAGAACGCCCACGGGCAGGAGAATCCGGCGGCGGCCGATGCCCAGAGCCGTCAGCGCGATGATCTCGCTGTCCGCTGACATGCGGCCAAGGCCCAGCAGCACGCCAATCAACACGGCCATGGGGATCGTAAACGTGAAGACGGCGGGAAAAATGCACAGAAAAAGCTCGAGGATCTGGGCGCCCGAACCGCTATGACGGACAAACAGCTCCATCAATTGAACAAGCTTGGGCACGAAGAAAACGAACGTAAATACGGCGAGTCCGAGGAGTGCGTGACGAAAAACTTCACGAACAATATAGCGGTCCAGGATGCGCATAACGCAAACCGTGAGTGTAACACGGCCTCGGCAGCAGAATGGGAAAGAGAGTCGCGATGAATCGCGTGCATGTAGTGCTGTTGTGGCACATGCATCAGCCGCAATACCGGGATCCGGAAACCGGCCGGTATGTTCTTGCATGGACACGGCTACACGCGCTCAAGGATTATTGGGGCATGGTGGCCATGCTCAAGGAATTCCCGAAGTTTCACGCCACCTTCAACGTCGTGCCCTCGCTCGGCATGCAGCTCGAGGAATACGCCAGCGGGGAATTTAACGAGCCGTGGTTCTCGCTGGCTTTCAAGTCAGCCGAGGAGCTGACAAGAGAAGACAAAACGGAGATTTTGGCTCGGGCGTTTCAAGTGAATCATGAGCGCTTGATGTCGCGATGGCCTCGTTTTGTGGAATTGTATGAGTGGGCGCAGCCCGCGGGCGGTGCACAGGCCCAGGTTTCTTTTACTCAGCGAGATTGGCGCGACCTGCAATTGCTATCGCAATTGGTTTGGATGGAGGAAACCTGGTTCGAGAAAGATTCGGTAGTCAGCCGCCTCGCGAGCAAAGGAAAAGAGTTCACGGAAAAAGATAAAGCCGCGCTAAAGGCGAAACAATTAGAGTTGCTCGGTTTGGTTTTGCCCGAGTACCGTGCCGTGGCGCAGACAGGCCAGATTGAACTCAGCACCACGCCGTTCTACCACCCTATCCTTCCGCTGATCTGCGATTCGGATATCGCTCGCGTGGCTAATCCCGGCACGCCACTTCCGCGCCGCGCCTACCGCCACCCCGAAGACGCGCGCGAGCAGCTGCGGCGCGCACGCGAATACCACGAACGCGTGTTCGGCGTGAAGCCTGCTGGACTCTGGCCTTCGGAAGGTTCCGTTTCCGATCAGGCTTTGACCATCGCCGCAGAGGAAGGTTTCCAGTGGTTTGGCACGGATGAGGGCGTTCTCGGCAGGACGCTGAACGCTGGATTTTTTCGCGATGCCAAGGGCGTTCCCGCGAATGCGGACCGGCTCTACAAGCCGTTGCGAGTTCAGCTTGGGGGAAAGCCCATCACGGGACTCTTCCGCGATCACCATCTCTCCGATCTCATCGGTTTCGTTTACAGCCGCATGAATGGCAAGGATGCCGCTGCGGACTTGCACGGCCGTCTTCGCGAGCTAGGCGAACGCGTGCAGACCTCGCAACCACTCACGATTTGCCTGTTTCTGGACGGCGAAAACGCCTGGGAATACTATCCCGGAAATGGCCGCGAATTCTTGCGCGAATTTTACGGCCGAATCCACGGAGATCAGGATTTTCGGGCGTTCACCGCGACGGAAGCGATCGCCGCCGCCGGCGTTATTCCGACGAACGCCGGAATTTTCCCCGCTTCCTGGATCAACGCGAATTTCGATGTTTGGATTGGCCATAGCGAAGACGTGGCCGCATGGGAACTGCTCTGGGACGCTCGAGAAGCTTATGGAAAGGCCGCTGACGCCTTGAAGCAAGGCCGCGACGGCGCGCCAACGGAAACCGCGCTCGCGGAAGCGCTGGAATCCCTACTCGCCGCGGAAGGAAGCGACTGGTGCTGGTGGTACGGTCCGGAACACAGCACGGCCAACGATGCGGAATTCGATGCCCTCTATCGGAAGCATTTGACGGCCGTCTATCTAGCGCTGGGTCAAATGGCTCCGCAAGAATTGGCGAAGCCCATCAAGCGTCAGCCGGAGCACGCTTTACAGCTGGCCCCCACGGGCTTCCTGAAAATCGCGGTAGATGGCCGGGACACTTCCTACTTTGAATGGCTGGGCGCGGGCCTCTATTCGCCCGAGCGCCGAGGCGGCGCGATGCATGGCCGCACATTCTATCTTCATGAATTACGTTATGGTTTCGAGGAGGAGCGCTTCTGCGTCCGCGTGGACCCGTTCCTCGACCTTCTAGGAGAACTTGAAGATTGCGAATTCCGCATCACCGTCGGTGCCGCTGAGGAAATAAATATCGTAGTGAAGCTCATGCGCGGCCACTTGCAGGAATTCGCCGTGGAAAAGGGACGGCTTTGCCTTCTCAATCCCAAAAGCGTTGCTGAAGCCTCCTTCGATCGCATACTCGAAGTCTCTATCCGGCGGAGCGAAATCAGCCTGCAAGGCCAAACCAAGCTCAAGCTCGGCGTCGCGCTGTGGCATGGCGGTTTGCCCGTGGACGTTCTCCCTGCCGAAGGCTTCCTCGAAGTTCAACTTGGGGAAGACCACTCTGCCTGGCCTCCCGAAGACACCGCGTAATTCGTCCGCCAGCCTGGATTTCTCCATTCCGGAACTTGCAGTCGGCGCTCTTGCTATCGACACGCATTGGCGAACACGGCTCCCACGTGGTGGCCCCCACCCAATTCTCTCCTTGACAGCCTAGGAGAGTCGGCTTACATTCCTAGTTTATCTAGGAGAAGAGTGGGGCAGGCTTCAGCCTGTCTCCCCGACCGCGTCCATGGACAAACAACTCGATCTTCTGCAAGGCACGCTCGATATGCTCATCCTCAAAGCTGTGTCCCTCGGGCCCTTGCACGGCTACGGCATTCTTCTGCGCATTCAGCAAATCTCAAAGGACCGTCTAGAGATTCAACAGGGCTCGCTCTATCCCGCGCTCTACCGCCTGGAGCATCAGGGTTGGATCGCCAGCGAATGGGGCGAATCGGAAAACAAGCGCAAAGCCAAGTATTACAAGCTCACCGTGGCAGGGAAGCGCCGGTTGCAAGCAGAAACCGAAAACTGGAACAGCATGGCCGAGGTCATCGCAGGAATTCTGGGCACCAAGCCGGAGGAAGTGTGACGCTTTGGAGCCGCCTTCGATCCTGGCTGCAGACCACCCTCCATCGCACTCGAATGGAAAGCGAGATGGCGACAGAGATCCGTTTCCACATTGAGGCGTTCACTGACGATTTGGTCCGCAACGGCGCGCCACGTCAAGAGGCACTTCGTCGTGCAAGGATCGAATTTGGTGGGATCGAAAGCGTCAAAGAGGAAGGCCGGGAAGTGCGCGGCGTGAGTTTTCTTGATGAAATGATCCAGGATCTTCGCCACGGACAGCGCGTCCTGCGCAAGAGTCCGGGTTTCGCCTTCGTCGCCGTGCTTATGCTGGCCCTCGGCATCGGCGCTACAACAGCCATATTTAGCGTCGTCAGTGCGGTTTTGCTGCATCCGTTGGCCATGGAAGAGCCTTCCCGCATCATGCAAATCCAAGAGCAATGGCAGGATATTTTTCCCGCCGTCTCGGTCGGTAATTTCGCCGATCTGAAAAAGCTGAGCACCTCCTATTCCGAGCTTTGCGCTTCCAACTTTGCGAGTTTCAACCTCGAAGCCCGGGAACTCCTAGATCGCGTGGACGGCGAAATCGCAACGGCGAATTATTTCGCAACCTTTGGCGTTCAGCCCATCGCTGGCCGCTTTTTCACAAACGAGGAGGATCAGCCTGGTCAGGCGAAAGTGGTCGTCATCAGCGAGCGGTTCTGGCGCACGCGTCTTCATGCCGACCCTTCGATCATCGGCCAGCCTATTCGCCTTAACGGCTTACCCACCACCGTGCTTGGCGTCATGCCTAAGACCTTCGACCCCTTGCTGAGCAACACCGATCTTTGGATTCCCGCGGCGTTCACCGCAGAGCAGCTCGCCGACCATGACGATCACTACCTGAATGTGATGGGTCGTCTGAAGGCCGGGACCTCGCCCGCGCAGGCGCAATCTGAACTTAATGTCATCGCTCAGCGCCTCCAGCAACAGTTTCCACTGGACGACAAGGACCGCGGTCTTCGCCTGCAGCCGCTCACCGCAGCTCTTTTGGGCGATCAGCGGCTCGGTTTGCGGATGATGCTCGCCGCCGTAGGGTTTCTGTTACTGATCGCGTGCGCAAATATTGCAAATCTCCAGTTAGCGCGGTCTCGCACGCGCCAGAAGGAAATTGCCATTCGTGCGGCTCTTGGAGCTTCGCCGCGCCGCATCATTCGCCAACTTCTCGTGGAAAACATCGTGCTCGGTCTTGTCGGAGGCGTTGTGGGCGTGTTGCTCGCGTACTGGGCGATCTCGTGGATCGTCGCTCACGGACCCGCGGAAATGCCGCGGCTGGAGCAGTCTCGAGTTGACGGTAGCACGCTCGCCTTTGCCTGCATCGTCGCTCTCCTCTCCAGTTTCTTGTTTGGATTGGCACCGGCGTTCCGATCTGCTTCCACGCGCCTGAACGAAGTTTTCAAGTCGAGCTCCGGAATCTCCAGCGGCGGCCGCGATCGTGTGCGAAACATTCTCGTTGTCGGAGAGGTCGCTCTAGCTCTGATGCTGATGGTTGGCGCAGGGCTCCTGATTCGTAGCGCACTTCTCGTATCGCATGTAGATCCGGGCTTTGATACCACAAACGTCGTGGTCGGGCGCGTCGGTCTACCTGATGCGGGTTATCACGATCCGGCAGTAGCTCGGCAAACATTTGAAAAAATGATCACCGCCGCTGGCGCTTTGCCGGGCGTCGAGTCGGCTGCCGTTGTTTCGCGCGCTCCGCTTGCGGGCGGGGGCAGCAGCAACGGTTTGCTGCCGGAGGGCAAGCCCTTCGACCAGGCGAACCTCGTCAACTCGCAATTGCAGATCATTTCGCCCAATTATCTTTCCACGGCGCGTGTGCCGCTGAAATCCGGCCGCGATTTCACTCCGCAAGATACGCGCGATCGCGTGCTCGTCACCATTGTCAACCAGACTCTTGCAAACACGCTGTGGCCCGGAGAAAACCCCATCGGCAAACGCTTCTCCTGTTGCGAGGCGGGACCGAAGGGCCGCATGGATCCGGTGTGGCACGAAGTCGTCGGTGTTGTAGCCGATGTTCGCGCGCAGGGTCTTGACCGTCTGGCGCAACCGACATTTTACATTCCCATTGCGCAGATGCCGCCTGCTTCCTGGGATTGGCTTGGCCGCACGATGGACTTGGTGGTAAGGACTCGCGGAGGAGTGGTGCCCGTCCACGAGTTGCAAAGCGCGGTCGCTTCCGTGGCACCAGCTGTACCGATTTACCAACTCTCGACGATGCAGAAGAAAATCTCCACCACCCTAGAAAGCTCACACTTCGATACATTTCTGCTGGCCATTTTTGCCGCCATTGCACTCCTGCTTTCTTCCGTGGGAATTTACGGAGTCCTTTCTTATATGGTGGCGCAGCGGACCCGCGACATCGGAATTCGCATGGCACTCGGGGCATCGCAAAGGCAGATTGTTTGGGAGGTGCTCGGCTTCGGAGTGCGCCTGGCTGGTATTGGCCTTGCTATCGGGCTTGTAGTTGCACTAGCGCTCATGCGCCTGCTGTCTTCTTTGCTTTACGGAGTACGCCCTACCGACGCCATTACGTTTGCGGTCGTCTCGTTCATCCTGCTGTGTGTCGGGCTGATTGCCAGCTATCTCCCTGCGCGGCGCGCGATGCGTGTCGATCCAATGGTCGCGCTGAGGTACGAATGATGGAGTACCTCGTCGTGAGAATTTCGAGAAGCAGGAAGGAGGAAGCATGACTCTCGGGAGTCGGTTTCGTTCATGGACTCGGACGGTGTTCCGTCGTTCTCGAATGGAGAGCGAAATGGACGTTGAACTTCATTTTCACATCGAGTCCTTGGCCGAGGATTTGGTCCGAGGCGGCGTCTCGCGTGGGGAAGCGCAGCGGCGCGCGCGAATTGAGTTTGGAGGAATCGAGCGCGTGAAAGAAGAAGGCAGGGAAGCACGCGGGGCCCGCCTTCTCGACGAACTGATGCAGGATTTGCGCTACGGCATACGAATGTTTCGCAACAGCACGGGTTTTACCGCCGTGGCCGTCCTCACTCTTGCCCTCGGTATTGGTGCGAACACCGCAATCTTCAGCGTCGTAAATGCAGTGCTTCTTAGCCCGTTGCCTTACGCCAGTGCTCATCGTCTAGTGCTGGTCAAAGAGCTCTTGCCCAACCTCAGCGCCGAACCGTTCAACGTCTCGGGACCGGATATCACCGAGATTCAGAAACGGAATCATGTTTTTGAGGGTGTCGGCGGATTCCGCGTGTGGACTTATGAGTTTTCCGGAAGAGGCGAGCCGGCGCGTGTCACCGCGAACCGCATAAGCAGTGACCTTTTCGGTGTACTCGGCGTGCAACCAGTTGTCGGCCGTGCATTCGAGCCACGGGAGGAGCAGTTCGGGCATCAGGTCGCCATCCTGAGCTACGGATTCTGGCAGCGCCAATTCGGCGGAGAGCACAATATCCTAGGCCAGACTTTCAACTTGGACCGCAAGCCCTACACCATTATCGGTGTGATGCCGCAGAGTTTCGTCTTTCCACTCCCGGGAATGTTGCAGGGAGTCGCCGCCGATCTCTGGGTACCTCTAGGACTGTCCAAGGAAGAACTGGCTGACTTCGGGGACAATTTTTCTTACACCGTGGTGGGCAAGTTGAGACCAGGGATACAGCAGGGGCAGGTCAATGCGGACTTGCAACTAGTCGCTCGAGGAGTTCTGGAGACTTACCAACGATGGGCCCGCGACACAAGCCAGCCGCTAGGCGACTTCCGGCTCGGCATGGTTTCTGTGCCCCTCCGCGATGAGGTGACCGGCCCGCTGAAGCCTATGCTGCTAATGTTGCTCGGCGCAGTGGGATTTGTGCTGTTGATAGCGTGCGTGAACGTGGCAAACCTTCTGATGATGCGCTCCGTCGGGCGCCAGAAGGAGATGGCGGTTCGATTGGCGATCGGCGCTGGCAGGTTTCGGTTACTGCGCCAGTTCTTAGTGGAAGGCATGTTGCTTGCTTTCACAGGAGGCGGGCTTGGTTTGGCTCTCGCCGTTTGGTTGAAGGACATTTTGGCGGCTCATATGCCGGCAAATATTCCGCAGTTTCATGCCATCGAACTCGATTGGACAGTGCTGCTCTTCAGCTTCTTGCTCGTCACACTAGCGGGACTCGCCTTCAGCGCTTTGCCGGCTCTTTGGGCGTCGCGAACCGATTTTCATCCTGCACTGCAGGAAAGTGGACGAGGCAATTCGCAAGGCTCGGATCATCAGCGCTTGCGCTCTGCTTTTGTGATTGTCGAGGTCGCGCTATCGGTGATGTTGCTCGTTGGCGCGGGACTGCTGGTGCGCAGCTTCCAGAGAGTCTTGAGCACCAATCCAGGTTTCCGTCCAGAAAATGTTTTGACCGCCTCGATCGACCTGCCGCCCACGGAGTATTCGCAAGGCGAGAAGGTGGCTTCTTTTTACAAACAGTTGATGGAAAAGCTGCGCCAGACGCCTGCTATTGCCGCTGCGGGAGGTTCCACGGACTTGCCACTTCTTGGGGGGTGGACACATGCATTCACGGTAGACGGGTATCAGCCGCCCCCCGGCCCTCAACTGAGTTTGGGCAATCACTCCGTCATCTACGGAGATTATCTGCAGGCTATGGGCATTCCGCTCCTTCGTGGAAGGTATTTCACCGAGCAGGACGGACCAAAGTCCATGCGTGTGCTCATCGTGAGCGAATCGTTGGCCAAGAAGTATTGGCCCGGTCGGGATCCTATGGGCAAACGCTTGAAATGGGGGCCACCGGAGTCGACAGATCCTTGGCTGACCGTCGTCGGCATCGTGGGCGACGTGAAGCAGGGGCCGCTCGAGACAGCGGCTGATGCGCACACCTACGAACCATACGCCCAACTCGGGGTACCGCTCTCACTTCGAGTTGCCGTGCGCGGACAGGCCGATCCGGCAGGACTCGCGGCCGACATTCGTGCCGTGGTGAGGGGCTTGGACCCCCAACTCGCCTTGGGAAGCGTCCGCACCATGGATGAGGTGATCAGCCAGTCGACGGCGAGCCGGCGCTTCAGCCTTGTACTGCTGGGATCGTTTGCGGCGTTGGCACTCGTACTGGCGGCAATCGGAATCTATGCCGTGCTGGCGTACTCTGTCGCGCGACGAACCCACGAGATTGGCGTGCGCATGGCGTTAGGCGCTCGAGGCGGCGAAGTGGTTCGGCTGGTGCTGGGGCAAGGCCTGCGTGTTTCGGCGATCGGAATCGTCTTTGGCGTTGCGGGAGCGCTTGGCTTGACGCGGTTTCTTCAAAGTTTGCTGTATGAAGTGCGTCCCACAGATCCACCTACGTTCGTCGTTGTACTTTTGCTGCTCGTCAGCGTCTCGGTCGCAGCGTCTTACCTCCCGGCGCGCCGCGCGATGCTTGTCGATCCGATCGTAGCGCTGAGGTATGAATGATGGCACGCATTGGCTCTGGGATCCGGCGTAGCAAACTGGAGAAACTGTGACGCCTTGGAGCCGGTTTCGCTCCTGGTGTATCGCGACCCTGCGTCGTTCTCGCATGGAGGGCGAAATGGAGGCGGAGCTCCGTTCCCACATCGAGATGTTCGCCGAAGATTTGATCCGCAGCGGAATGCCGCGCCAGGAAGCCCTGCGGCGCGCCCGCATCGAGTTCGGCGGAATCGAGCGCGTCAAGGAGGAGTGCCGGGACGCGCGCGCCACGCGTTTAATGGATGGCCTTCAGGTTGACATTCGTTTCGCGCTTCGAAACCTGCGAAAGCACCCCCTCCTTTCTGCGACTATCGTCATCACTTTAGCCCTTGGCCTTGGGGTCAGCACTGCAGTGTTCACTTTGGTTGACGCGACTGCATTGCGCGCACGTGTGGACAGGGATCCGGATTCGTTCGTGCGTGTTTATTCCACGTACACGACCGACCCAGCGAATCCGGGGCAGCCGGGGAGCACGACTCTTGAGGACTATCGTGCTTTCCGGGATCATTCGCAGTCCTTGCGAAACGTGGTTGCTTGGCGGCGAGTCACCGCGCCACTTGGACAGAATGATTCGTCCGAGACGTGGGTTCTTTTGGTGACCTGCGATTTCTTTCGGCTCTATCCCTTGAAACATCCTGGATTCGGACGATTACTCGATGACGGTGATTGTGGCGCGTCCAGTCCCGTTGTTGTTCTGAGCGAAACTCTCTGGCGGGATCGCTTCGCAGCGGATCCCAGTGTTATCGGGAGAACTGTTTCGTTCAACGGCCAACCAGTTACCATCGTCGGCATCACGCCTTCGGCGTTCGCAGGCCAGATCAAGGGTGCGCAAGCTTGGTTCCCATACACTCTCCAACCCTACCTGAAACTCGGCCCCGACTTTCTTAAGGCACCTGAGGCCCCTTGGTTGACGGTCGAAGGCCAGCTGAGCCCCGGAATGTCCAGAGTCGGTGCTACTTCAGAACTTTCGCTCCTTGCCCGACAGCAGGACTTGCTTCACCCGCCGCGAAAGAGTGCCGTCACTATCACTAACGGCTCCATGTTGGAAGAACCGGAGATACATGGGATCGTTAACCTGCTAGTGGCGCTCACGATGGGAGTTCTGACCTTTGTTGTTGTCATCGTTTGCGCCAACGTGACTGCCCTTCTGCTATCGCGCGGAGACGCTCGTCGACAGGAGGTCGGCATCCGTCTTGCCTTAGGCGCAACCAGGCCGACGTTGGTCCGTATGCTCCTTACGGAAACGCTCGTGCTCGCATCTTTGGCCGGCCTTGCAAGTCTCTACTTTGCATATCGGCTTCCGAGCATTCTGATGCACTGGCTGGTTACAGGTCCCGTCAATTGGCCTGTGTATCCGGACTGGCGTGTATTTGTGTACCTGGCCGCGATCACCCTGCTCGCCGGAACCTTGGCGGGTCTCGCGCCGGCGGTCGAGTCGTTGAGAGCAAACCTCACCGACGCACTCAAGGGGAGGCGGAATTTGCTCGGAGGCAAGGGAAAAGAATTCTCATTTCGAGATCTCTTAATCGCCGGTCAAGTAGCTGCGAGCCTCTTCTTGCTTGTGGGAGCGGGGCTCTTTCTTCGCACTCATCACCAAATGATAGCGGCGAGCCCTGGCTACGAAACTCGACAAGTTCTTATCGCGAGTCTATCTCTTCGAGACTCCCACGAATTTCCTCAATCCTGGAGGACGTTTCACAGGATGCTTACGCAGCGCCTCCAAGCTGTTCCAAGAGTGCAATCCGTTGCCTACGCCAGTGAGCAACCCTCGAACGATGAGGGCGAGCCGAGGATTGAGAATGTGCAACTCGCCGGCCAAGCCATGCGCCAGGTCCACGTTAACGAGGTCTCTCCAGAGTTTTTTGCGACGCTAGGTATCCCCATCCTTGCCGGTCGCGGCTTCGAGGAAAGCGATTCAGCCTGCGCAAGAACCGTTTGTCAGGTGGTTGTCTCTGAAGAATTTGTCAAGGAGGTGATGTCTCCTGAAAGTCCGCTTGGCATAACGCTACGAACTTCGAAAGGGGCCACTCTTGAAGTGGTTGGCGTCGCGCGTGACATATCCTCCGTGCTGCATGGTCTCCCGGATAGCCCAGTGATTTACGAGCCCTGGGCTCCTGACGCGGTTTCTTACGCCCCAATGGTGCGTTTTTCCGGCGACTCTAATGCAGTCGGGCAAGCGGTTACCCTGGTGCTGCGTGAAAGCTATCCGGGCGCCTACCTTGATGTGCGAACCATTCAGTCCGAGATAGACGCTAACCTTAACGGTTTTTGGCACTTGGAAGTGCTAATCGCGATTCTCGGCGGTGTAGCAGTCACACTGGCCGTAATCGGCATCTACGGCGTGATCTCTTTTGCCGTCAGCCGGCGCACGCAGGAAATCGGCGTGCGCGTCGCGCTCGGTGCGCGAAACAAGGATATCTACAGCGTTGTGATCAAATCCAATGTGCGACCCATCATCGCGGGGATCGTAGTGGGAGAGTCCTTGGCTCTGACCGCAGCATGGATACTATCGCGTGTTCTCGAACGCAATCCGTTCATGGCTCTGAGGTCCAACGATCCGGTTGCCTTCACAGCAGTCCCCATTCTGGTTGCGGCAGCGGCGCTGATTGCCTGCTATGTGCCGGCGCGCCGTGCGGCTCGCGTGGATCCGACGATCGCGTTGAAGTACGAATAATGGCGGAGGTAATTGTGGAAATCTTGGTTGTCCTGCTAGAGGAAGCATGAGTCTGCGGTGCCGCCTTCGCTCGTGGTGGAGCTCAACGCGGGGACGTTCTCGCATGGAAAGCGAGATGGATACGGAGCTCCGCTTTCACATCGAGACTTTCGCCGAAGATCTGATCCGCATCGGAATACCGCGCCAGGAAGCCCTGCGGCACGCTCGCATTGAATTCGGTGGAATCGAGCGCGTCAAAGAAGAAGGGCGTGAAGCTCGCGGCGCCAAAATCATGGAAACGCTGCTGCAGGATTTGCGTTACGGCATGCGCAGGCTTCGCAAGAGCCCCGGCTTCACCGCCGTCGCCGTCTTCACTCTTGCCCTCGGTATTGGAGCGAACGCTGCCATTTTTGGATTAGCGGACTCCGCGTTCTTGCACTCCCTCCCATTCCGCGAACCGGAGCGGCTGGTCCACGTCTGGACGACGGATGCCAGCGGCGAAGAACACACGCCTTCGCCGGAAGAATATTTAGCCTTACGAGATGACAGCGAGGCATTCGAGCAAGTCTCGGGAAACGGATGGACCGATTTTTTCTACGGCGACGATGAGGCTAGCTTGCAAGATCTGGCGGGACTCCTTGTAACGCAAAATTGGCTGACCGCCCGCGGCGTTCAACCCATCCTCGGCCGCAATTTTCTTGAAGACGAGCAGAGTGCCGGACGGGACACGGCTGTAATTCTTTCCTATCGTTGTTGGCGTACTCGATTTCACGGCGACCCGCGTATTGTCGGAAGACAAATTGTTTTAAATCGCCGCAAGGTAAGCGTTGTTGGCGTACTACCGCAGTCACTGGAACCCTATTACCGTGACATCGAGATCTATGCGCCCCTTGTTCTAAGCGACTACGCAAGCCACGGAAAACTCAGGTCGGGGAGGGTCAGAGTCGAGATCGTGGGGCGCATGAAGCCGGGAGTGACACTGGACCAAGCCCGTTCCACAGTGGAAGTGATCGCGCAGGAACTAAGGGGTGCCCGTTCTCCAGCAGACCGAAGCGGTCACCTCATCGTTGAGGATTATTCAGAAGAGTTCCGGCATCCCGGACCGACGAGGCAAAATGCTCGCCACGGCTTGGTGATGATGGCTTGCGCAGCCGGAGTTGTGCTTCTAATTGCTTGTTCAAATGTCGCGAGCCTGCTTCTGGCTCGTGCTGTCAAGCGCCACCGAGAAGTCGCCTTGCGTACGACCCTCGGCTGTACGCGGCTGCGGATGATTCGGCAGCTCCTCACCGAAAGCACGCTTCTGTTTCTTTTGGGAGGAAGTCTTGGATTACTTTTCGCGCGGTGGTCTCAGGAAATCATCACCAAGGTCGCCTCAGACATGGTCTCGGGAACCTATCTGCAAATCGATGCGCGGGTTTTGGCGGTTAGTTTGGGAGTATCGCTTCTGAGCGCCCTGGTTTTTGGCGTGATCCCGGCATTGCAAGCAACTCGCGTGAATCTAAATGAAGGTTTGAAGGATGCGGCCGCGAACTCAGCGGGCGGATTGCGGTCACGGCGCTCGCGAAATCTCCTGGTGGCATGCCAGATCGCGCTGGGCATGGTGTTGCTCGTGGGCTTCGGTCTATTGTTCCGTAGCTTGCTGCACGTCGAATCCTCCCCGCTGGGTTATGACCCGCGCAATGTTTTAACGGCCACCGTGAGATTCCCGGTTTCGAGTTACCCAGACGTGCCCGCGCGAACTCGCTTGATGCATGATGCGCTCGAGCATGTTCGCTCGATGCCTGGTGTCGAGTCCGCAGGCCTCACGGACTCTCTTCCGATGGAAGGCGCGGATAGCGCGCAACTCAAGATCGAGAGGCCTTTCTCCAAAGTTGCTCCTGCTGAAGAGGAAATCTGGTTCCTCTCCGTAAGCGCTGACTACTTCTCCACTCTGAAGGTCAGCATGCTCGCGGGCCGTCCTTTCTATGACTCGGACGGTCGCGACTCGAGCCCTGTTGCCATCATCAATCAAACTTTCGCGAAGAAGTATTTTCCGGACGCCAATCCCATTGGGTATCACGTGGCCTTCGCGGATTCTCCTACAGTATGGAGAGAAATTGTGGGTGTGGTGTCCGATTTCCGGCAGCGCAATCCGGAAGAAGACCTGAGAGCCCTCGCGTACTTTCCATTCTCGCAAACGCTGCCCGCCGAAGGTTGGAGCCTGGCGTTGCGTGTTCGCGCTTCCCTCGATATGAGGAATATGGCGGCGGACCTTAGTAACTGCCTTCGTCCGGTGGACCCGCAGCTACAGTGGCAGCTGGGGAACATGCAACAGCTGATTCACGATTCCGAATCGCTCACCCTGCGCCGGCCACTGATTACTCTGCTCGCTTCTTTTGGCAGTATCGCGCTCGTGCTAGCCATCGTCGGCGTTTTCGGAGTGACCTCTTATTCCGTCTCGGAGCGCACACGGGAGATCGGCATTCGTGTCGCGCTCGGGGCCGCTCCCGGCGAAGTTGCTTGGCTGGTGTTGCGTGAAACACTTGAGGTCACGATGTCGGGCCTGGCAATAGGCACGCTTGGTGCGTTTGCGCTGACAAGATTTTTTCCAACCGGGGATATTGGATGGAGCGGCTCGGGAATCTTTCTCTACCATGTCTCGCGAACCGACGCACTTACGTACACCTGTGCTGCAGTGCTTTTGGCGGGCGTTGCGTTTGCGGCGTCATGGGTACCGGCGCGACGCGCGTCGCATGTCGATCCTCTGGTAGCGCTGAGGTACGAATGACGGCCCATATCCACATTAATGTTGGAAGCCTGGGAGCGAGGTGGGGAAGTCTGACCCTTTGGAGCTTGCTAGATCCTTTAGTACAGTTTGACCGCTAAATCTTGCGGCTTGTCGCCGACAGGAATCATGGTCAGCAGGCTGTTGGTACGCACGCGGATAATGGCAACATCTCCCGATCCCTCGTTCACCACGATCAGCAGATTTTCATTTGGTTCATCGGGATCAAAGCGCAGCACGCCGGGAGACTGGCCCGCGGTGATCGGAAACTCCTTCCCCGTGCCGGGGTCGCGAATCACGCGGCGGTTCTGGATGTCCACGGGGATGATGTGGCCGGCCGCGCTGTCCGAAACATAGAGCGTGTTTCCATCGGCGCTCAAAACACCACGCGTGGGCGCTGACCCAAGCACCATGTAGTCGCCGACCTCGTGCGTCCAGGTGTTGATGACCTGCAAACCGTGTGCTTCGGGCGAAATGACGTACAGCTCACCGCCGTCCGGCTTGAGCAGAATGTCCGACGGGTTCCCATCCAGTTCGAGGTTCGTTAGGAGAACGCTTCTCCGCAGATCGACCACGGAGAGCCGGTGCTCCGTTCTGCTCAAAACAAACGCCAGGCTGCTGTCTGGAAGGATTACAACTTTTTCTGGCTGCTTGACGATCCCAACGGTACCGCGTAGCGCCAGCGTGACCGCCTCGTGAATCCCTAGCGTGGCATCGCGATAATTGAGCACTAGCACGCTCTTTCCGTCAGGCGTCACGCGCGCTAGGACAGGCTCGCCTCCCGTTTTCGCACGCGCCAGCACGTTTCGCGCTTGGCAATCAAGCGCCAGCAGCGTGTCCGATCCTGCCGAGGTTGTGTACAGTCGGCTGCCGTCCGGCGAAAAATCGATCGCGTAGGGAAGCGGCCCCACGGGAATGCGTGAGCTCACTTGATTCACCCGGGCATTGATCACCCACACGAATCCGCCTACCGAGCTTACACCCCAAATTTCCGCACGCGTCGGATGCTCGCGCATCCCCGATAATCCTGGCCCAACCGCGATACGCGTTACGGCGGCCAGCTTCACGAGATCAATGACCGTCACGCTTCCGTCGGCGGCAGAAACATAAGCGCAGAGTCGCAGGCCCGGCCTCAGAAAAGACGGCCGGTGCTCGCGCACAAGCTCCACCACGCCCACGATAAGCAGGATGACCAGCAGGAGATACACGCGGAAGTTGCGCGGACGGTTCATAAGTCGTTTGGATTGTTACATGTAGTCCGTGGAATTAGCCAGAAGCCCGGGCAGCGGTCAGAAGCAAAAGTTTGCAAGATGGACTTAATTCCGTGTCGGAGGGCAAGTGTATTTAACCTGTAGGTTGAATACATCCGTGCGAGCAGCGCATTCTCAATTTACTTCGCGGCCCAAAACCGCCGCAATTTGCCGGACCTCTTCGACCAGTTCGGTGAACTCTTCCGGCAGGATCGACTGCATGCCATCGGAAAGTGCTTTGTCCGGCTCGTGGTGCACCTCGACGAGCAATCCGTCCGCTCCTACGGCAATCGCCGCGCGGGAAAGTGGCAGCACTTTGTGCCGTTTCCCCGTGCCGTGCGACGGATCAACTAAAATCGGCAGGTGGCTGCGCTTCTTCACCGCCGGCACGACGGCCAGATCCAGGGTATTGCGCGAAAAATCGGAGAAGGTTCGAATGCCACGCTCGCACAACATCACATTGTAGTTTCCTTCAGACAAAATATATTCCGCGGCCATCAAGAAATCGTCCAGCGTTGCCGACATTCCGCGCTTCAAGAGCACCGGCTTCTTCGCGCGCCCGGCCCGTTTTAGCAGCGAAAAATTCTGCATATTCCGCGCGCCAATCTGAATCACGTCGGCGTATTCCTCGACCAGATCCAGACTCTCGTTGTCGATCGCCTCGGTGATAATTCCAAAGCCATAAGTCTCACGGACTTTCGCAAGAATCTTCAAGCCGGGCAATCCGAGGCCCTGAAAACTGTACGGCGATGTCCTCGGCTTATAAGCGCCGCCACGAAACAATCTCGCTCCGCTCTTTTTCACTCGTTCCGCAATTGCCAGACACTGCTCTTCCGTCTCCACCGCGCACGGCCCAGCCACCAACGCAATCATCTTTCCGCCGACAACCACTTCTCCGCCCGGCACTGGTAACCGCAGTACGCTGTCTTCCTCTTTCGCGTCCCTGCTCACCAGCTTGTACGGCTTGCTGACCGGTATGCACTCCACGACTCCCGGCAGCGACTCCAGCACGCCCAGATCGATGGCTCCCTTGTTCCCGGTAATCCCAATCGCCGTTCGAATCGTCCCCGGAATCGGATGCGCCTTCAACCCCAGGCTTTCGATGCGCTCGCACACACCACGAATCTGCTCTTCCGTGGCGTGCGACTGCATGACAACCAGCATCAGCGGCTCCGTCGCGCTCTTAGTAGACCATGAGCAACCCAGTAGTTTACGGCACGCCGACGCAACCCCGCAAATCTACGAAGGATTCGAATGTTATGAAAGGGAACTGCTCACGCAGGCGTCGCGGAAGCACCGCGCCGCATCCGATAAAAACCTCGTGCCAACACGAACAAAAGTAGTGCGCTCAAGGCAATCGTCACAAAAGTCCACAGTGCCACGGCGTTGTCATCGCCTACCACGTAGTCCGGAATTCTAAGCAGACTCCCCATCGCGTCGGTCAATACCCGTTCCTCGCCCAGCGGCAAGCTCGAAGATCGGTATTCCTCAAAAACGCTCTGAAACGGTAGGAAGCTCACCAGAAATGCGCCGCAGGCAACGAGTAGAGTTGCAGGGGCAAAGTCCGCTACCAAGCAGGTCGCTCTCCGCCAAAAAGATTTCGCCCTTTGAACCCTGCCCCGCCACAGCTCCAGCAGCAAGATTGTCGAGAGCGCGGCGATGCCAGCGATCACTACCAAAATCCCAAACCCCTGCACGAGGGTGGCCTCTTTTCGAAGCGCTACCGCCCGCGCGCTCCTCGACGGATTGAACGCACGCCGCATCTCCTTAGATTGCTCATCGATTTGTTCAAGGCGCGTGGCAGCTCTCCGCGCATCTTCGGCCCTGCCTGATTCCTGATAGAGCTTTGTCATGGCTTTGTTGGCGTTCCGTGCGATCGCTAGGCCAATCAGTTTTTCCAGGTCCGAATCGCTTGCGTTTGCTTCCGCCATCCTCATCCCGAACATGTCCAAACCGGCGAGCGTACTCTCTGCACGTTTTGTGTCTCCAGATGCTTGCGCAGTTTGAGATTGTTGAATTTTAATGTCGCAATAAAGTCTGAAGGTCAGCATATTTGGAAAACCGTGCTGCCAAATACCGTAAAGGACTGTTGTCGGCGGCAGACTCTTCTCTCGATTCCACACCGTTCGAGCGAGCTCAAAGTGGCGCTGGAAGTAGCTGTCATATCGCGGGGCGGCGTAAGCGCTATCCATCAGCGCCAACCAATTCGAATCGCTTTCCAGGCTCTGTCGAATTTTGTCAATTTTCACTCCACGCTCAAGGTCCGTCTCTATGCGGGCCTGGACCTGCGCGTCGGCGACAAGCAGCTGAGGCACTGCGTTGCCAGGATCAGCCGCCTGCAACCGCGCCAGCCATTCCGCTCGCGGCGGATCGTCATCCAGCCCGCGATTCCGCGCGGCGAAGACCCACATGAACTGCGGATCCAGCGCAACCGCGCGCGCCGCCAGATCCGCTCCATGAGCCCGGTCGGACGTGCTCAGCGCGACGAAGGCAAGCGTGCTGGCATCTCTCTCCTTTTCCGCGCGGGCCGCAAGCTCGTCCAACATGCGTTGGTCCCAGCCCGACTCCCGATAGCCCCGCCAACTCGACCTCACTGTTCGAATCGCCTCGCGCCCCTCTGGCAAGGCCAGCAGCAACGCGGCGACTGCCAAAACCACCGCCGTAAACACACGCGATCTCTTCGGCAGCAGCGAAGATCCCTCCGGCCCGACCGCGCCGCCCGAAAGGGAACTGCCCGCCGGAAGTTTCATCCACTTCCAAGCACTCGAAAACACCGAACGTGAGAAGAGCATAATTCCTCCGAACGACCACTTCGCCGTTTCAAACGCACTCGCCGTCTCATCGATCTCCGCCGCGAGCGCCAGCCCCCACGCGCGATTTTCCTCCGGCCAATGTCGCACTGCGCAACCCAACAGCCATCGCGCAAAGCGAGCTACGGCTGGTCTCTCTTGATTTGCCACGCTCATGCCTCGTGCTCCGCGGGCTTCCAGAAGCGCCGTTCCTGCGCCGCGCGAATCTCTTCACGAGCCCACTCTCGCGCGGTGCCAGAAAGCCGGTAAAGATGCCGCGGCGGCCGGCCGGGAGTCTTCGCCTCCTCCCAGCGCGTCTCCAGCCATTGCAATTTCTCAAGCCGCATGAGAATCGGATAAAGCGTCCCTGAGGCAATGCTCGTGCTCTGGCTCAGCGAATAGCCGTGCTGCCATTGTCCTGGCTGGGTCAGCAAAGCATCGAGCACCGTCAATGTCTGTTTCGAAAGCCGAATCCGCACGCCCATACATTAAGTCTACATAGGTAGATATAAATGTCAAATGCCTTTTTCCCTCTCGCCGTCAAATCCTAACCTCTCGTCTCGACATCTTTTCCGCAGTCGCCTGCCGCCGGCGGTCATTTTGCAGCGTGTGATAGAATAGTTTGTTTAAGGACAGGCTGATTTTCTCCATGGGAATGCCAGAGCAACCTCTCACTCAGGTCTCCGAGTTCGATGACGAAGACGAATATCGCCCGGAACCTGAGCCCGAACCGCTGCCACCGACCTGGATGGACGGCAGCCTGCGCATCGGCATCCATGCGTCCATCGCTGGAAGTTACGTCAACGCTCTCGAATCCGCTCGCAAGCTGGGGTGCAATGCGCTCCAAATTTTCTCCGCAAGCCCGCGCATGTGGCAGGGCGGACCGGCACGTATCCCAGAGGTAGACGCCGCCGCTTTTCGCGCGCGTCGGATCGAGCTCGCCCTCGGCCCGCTCGTCATTCACGCCAACTATCTGATCAATCTCGCGGCCGCGCAGCCGATGCTTCGAACTCGCTCCATACAAGCTTTCCACGATGAACTCGTGCGCGGCGTAGCCCTCGGTGCTGATTTTCTGGTCGTTCATCCTGGCTCGCGCGGGGAAGCGACGCTCGAGCAAGCCGTTTCCACCGTCATCGAGTCGGTTAAGCAAGGGTCCAAGCGGATTTCTCTCGGCAACCTGCGCATCCTGATCGAAAACACCGCAGCGATGGGAGTTGCCGTCGGCTCGCGTCTCGAAGAAGTTGCAGAAATCCTGGCTGGACTTAAAGGTGTTCCAGCAGCCGCCTGCCTCGACACCGCGCATCTTTTTGCCGCTGGCTACGACATCAAGAGTGAGACCGGCCTGACCTCGACGATCGACGTAATCGACACAACGATTGGCCTCGATCGCGTTCCCGTCTTTCACGCCAACGATTCGAAAATCGCGCTCGGCGGCCGCGTGGATCGCCACGAAAACATCGGTGAGGGCAAAATCGGCGCCGAAGCGTTTCATCGCATCTTGACGCACCCGAGGCTTGGCGCATCCTCGCCCGAAGGCTTAACGGGGCGCGCTTTCCTGCTGGAAACGCCCATCGATCAACCCGGCGATGATCGCCGCAATGTCGCCAAACTGTGGGAACTCGCCGGCTTGAGCGAACAAGCCCCGCCAGCCGAAAAAGGCTTCTCGATGCTCACCACGGCCATCAAGAAAGTACAGATGAAAACGGCAGCAACCGCTAAAAACGCGGAGCGCCGCAAGAAAACTTTAGAGGCGTCAGCGGCGGCGCGGTTGGCCGAACCAAAAAAGAAATCGAAACCAGCGGCTAAGAAATCGAAGTCGGCAAGCAAGTCCAAAAAATCGCGCAAGACCAAGAGGGGATAGCGAGGCGTGGCGGACTACAACCCACAAGAAATCGAAGCCAAGTGGCAAAAGCGCTGGGCCGACGCGCGCGTGTTCGAAACGGAAGCCGATCCTTCAAAGCCCAAGTATTACACCCTGGAAATGCTGCCGTACCCCTCCGGCACGATGCACATGGGGCACATGCGCAATTACGCCATCGGCGACGTCGTCGCCCGCGTCAAGCGCATGCGCGGTTTCAACGTTCTTCATCCCATGGGTTGGGACGCCTTCGGGCTGCCTGCCGAAAACGCCGCCATCAAGAACAACACCCATCCGCGCGTCTGGACCAACAACAACATCGGCGAATTCCAGCGCACCCTGCGGCGCTTCGGTTTCAGCTACGACTGGCGCCGCGAAATCTCCACCTGCGAGCCCGAATACTATCGCTGGAACCAGTGGTTTTTCCTGCGCATGCTGGAAAAGGGCCTTGCCTACCGAAAAAAGAGCCGCGTGAATTGGTGTCCGAAATGTTGCACGGTGCTCGCGAATGAGCAGGTCATCAATGGCGGCTACTGCTGGCGCCACGAAGATACACTCGTCGAGTCTCGTGAACTCAAGCAATGGTTTCTAAAAATTACCGCCTACGCCGATCAGCTCGTCGACGATCTGAAACAACTCGAAGGCACCTGGCCCGAGCGCGTCATCACCATGCAGCGCAACTGGATCGGCCGCTCGCAAGGCGCGAAGTTGAAATTCGCGGTCGCGGATGTGAAAGCCGCAGCGCCCATAGAAATTTTCACCACGCGCATCGACACGATTTATGGCGCGACCGCCATCATCCTCGCTCCCACTCATCCCCTTGTAGCGAAACTGCTCGAAGGCTCGCCAAACCGCGCCGAAGCGGAATCGCATCTAGCGCGAATGCGTCAAAGCTCCCTCAAGACAGCGGACCTCGCTGCCGCCGAAAAAGTCGGATTTTTCACCGGCCGCCAGGCCACCAATCCGTTCAGCGGGGAAAAAATCCCCATCTGGGTCGGCAACTTCGTGCTCATGGAATATGGCACCGGAGCCATCATGGCCGTGCCCGCGCACGATCAGCGCGACTTCGAGTTTTGCCGAAAATATGGTTTGCCCATTCGCGTCGTTATTCAACCAAGCGTTGGAGCGCCTCTCATTGAAGAAAAAATGACCATAGCCTTCGACGAGCACGAGAATGGAAGGCTGGTCAACTCTGGCAAGTTCGATGATCTGTCTCCCGACGAAGCCATCGCGAAAATGACAGCATTTGCCGAGAAAAAGGGTTTCGGCCACGGCGAAGTCGTCTTCCGTCTGCGCGACTGGGGCATTTCTCGCCAGCGCTATTGGGGTACTCCGATTCCCGTTGTGTATTGCCCGGACCACGGTCTGCAAGCAGTGCCAGATAAAGACCTGCCCGTCCTGCTGCCGCCTAATCCCAAACTCACCGGCGAAGGGGAATCGCCGCTCGCCTCGACTCCAGAATTCGTCAACACCACCTGTGCAAAGTGCGGTGGCCCGGCCCGCCGCGAAACCGACACGATGGACACCTTCGTCGACTCCTCATGGTATTTCTACCGCTATTGCGACCCGCATAATAGCGAAGCTCCGTTCGATTCTAATAAAGTCGGTTACTGGTTTCCGATCGACCAGTACATCGGCGGCATCACCCACGCCATCCTGCACCTCCTCTATTCGCGCTTCTGGTGCAAAGTCATGCGAGACCTCGGCCTAATCACCCACAACGAACCCATTGCCAGGCTATTCACCCAGGGCATGATTCAAAAGGGTGGTGTCACCATGTCCAAGTCGCGAGGCAATGTCGTCGGCGCCATCGACATGGCCGAAAAATACGGCGCCGATACCGGCCGCCTCTACACGCTCTTTGCCGCCCCTCCCGAAAAAGACCTCGAGTGGAACGAGGAAGGCATCGAAGGCTCGTGGCGCTTTCTTAATCGTGTGTTTCGCCTGGTGGATAAGCACGCGGGAGCAATTCGCGAGACCAAGAACTGGAATTTCGACTCGAAGGGAATGACCGACAAAGAACGTGACCTGATCAGAGTCACCTATCAAACGATGCAAAGAGTTACGCAAGACTTCGAGACCCGCTGGCACTTCAATTCTGCGATTGCCCAGATCATGGAATTGACCAACGAGATTTATTTGGCCGAGCCGCTCGAAAACGGTGTGAGGCCCGAGATTCGCAAGGAGGTCCTGCAAATTCTTACCCTGCTTCTCGCACCCATGACCCCGCACATAGCCGAGGAGATGTGGGAAATGCTCGGCAACACGGACGGCCTCTGGAACGCATCTTGGCCGATCCTGGCGAATGAGCAGCTCGAGCTGGCGAAAGACAACGAAGTGGAAATCCCGGTCCAGGTCAACGGCCGCGTCCGCGCCACGCTGAAGGTCGCCGCCAGCGTGAGCGAAGCCGACATTGTTTCCAAGGCGCTGGCCGATCCTGCAGTAGCCCGTCACGTCGACGGCAAGCGCATCGTGAAACAAATCTACGTTCCCGACAAGCTCTTGAACTTGGTGGTTAAATGAGAGGCCCCCAGCGGCACAGCCACCTCTTCTCCATCGCGTGGTTTGTGCACGATGAATCCTGGCTGTGCTCTTGTGCTTTTCCGTGTAATGGCGGGTCTTTAGACCCGCGCTTTTTATGAGTGACCGACTGTGGGTGCCCACCCTCGTTTTTTGAGGGTGGGAGTTTGTTCGGATAGTCTTCGATCGATGGAGTACGCCTCTGTTTGAGGCCAAAGATTTCCGAGGGAAAATGGGGGGTACTATGGCAACAGGAGCCGCAATGACAGAGCACCACCCAAAGCCAAAATCCGAGCTCGGCGGCGTAGTCGTCCTCGATTTCGGCGGCCAATACACACAGCTAATCGCCCGCCGCATCCGTGAGCAACAGGTCTTCTCCGCCATCCTCCCGTGCACGGCCTCCATAGAAGAAATCCGCAAGTTTGCACCGGCAGGTCTGATCCTGTCTGGCGGACCCAGCTCTGTCTACGACGCCGACGCGCCTAAATGCGATCTAGGCATCCTCGCGATGGGTGTTCCAGTCTTGGGAATTTGCTACGGAATGCAGTGGATTACCCACGCGCTCGGCGGCAAGGTCGAAAAAGCGGAGCGCCGCGAATACGGCCGCGCCCAGCTAAAGGTAAAGTGTGCGAACGGTCCTTCAGAATCGGCGCTTTTCGCGGGAGTCCCTGAAACTCTGCGCATCTGGAATAGCCACGGCGATCATGTGCGCGAGGTACCGCCTGGCTTTTGCGCCACAGGCCACACGGATAACGCCATCGCCTCGCTCGAAGATGCCCAGCGAAAAATCTACGCCGTGCAATTCCATGTCGAAGTAAACCACACGGAAAGCGGCACCGAACTTCTCCGCAATTTCCTTTTCCGTGTCTGCAATGCCGAACGTAAATGGAGCGGTTCCGCGTTCATCGTGGAGACCACCGAAGCCATTCGAACCAAGGTCGGCCAGAGCAGCGCCATCTGCGGCCTCAGCGGAGGAGTGGATTCCACGGTAGCGGCAGTCCTGGTTCACCGCGCCATGGGCGACCGCTTAACGAACATCTTCGTCAACACTGGCATGCTCCGGAAAAATGAATTTGCAGACACGCTGGAAATGCTGCGAGAGCGACTAGGTCTCCGCGTCATTGGAGTGGACGCCTCAGACCGCTTCCTCAGCAAGTTACAGGGAGTCACAGACCCTGAGCAAAAGCGCAAAATCATCGGCGGGGAATTCATAGCCGTGTTCGCCGAGGAAGCTCAGAAGCTTCAGAGCGGCGAGGCCCGCGGCGGGATCGGCTGGTTGGTCCAGGGAACGCTCTATCCGGACGTCATTGAGTCCGTTTCGGTCAAAGGCCCATCCGCTACCATCAAGACCCACCACAACGTCGGCGGCCTGCCCGAAAACATGCCTTTTGCCCTCATCGAGCCCCTACGCGACCTTTTTAAGGATGAGGTCCGCCGGATTGGGAAGGATCTAGGACTACCGGAGGAGATCCTTTTGAAACACCCGTTTCCCGGTCCCGGCCTGGCGGTAAGGCTCCTCGGCGAGATCACGCGCGAGCATCTTTTCACTTTGCAGGAAGCCGACGCTATAGTGGTCGAGGAGATACGTCGCGCCGGGCTCTATAGTAAAGTTTGGCAAGCCTTTGCCGTCCTGCTACCTGTTCGTAGCGTGGGCGTTATGGGCGACTATCGCACGTACGGCCTTACCGTCGCCGTCCGCGTCGTGGAATCCGAGGATGCCATGACCGCCGACTGGGTACGTCTCCCTGGTGAGGTCCTGGAGCGTATTTCTACCCGCATTGTGAACGAAGTTCGTGGTGTGACCCGCGTGGTTTATGACATTAGCTCGAAGCCGCCGAGCACCATTGAGTGGGAGTGAGTTTGATTTGGGGAACGATCGTATCACGAAGAGGAAATTGAACGTAGACGCCAGACGAGGGCTTATTCCGGCGATCTACTACCGCACATATTGTACAGGCCGCGCAGGGACGGGACGCGGCCTATCCAGGAGTCACCATTAATTCGACGGCACGCTCTGAGAAAAATGTCGCAGAACTAGCGGTTAGCCATTTTCTGCGCCATGTACAGAATGAGCTTGCGGTCCCCTTCTTCCACTTTGCCCAGCAAGCGGCGAAGCTTGTTGAGAAAGCGTGCATCTTTACCGAGGCTGCCCCACGCGATGTCATCCGACGACTTCCGCTTGGGAAGATTCGGCAACTGCGGCGGCTCTTCGCCGTCATAAAAGAGTTGATAGAGTGGGCACTCGAGAGCGCGCGCAAGTTTTTCCAGTGTTTCGATGGCCGGTACTGTATGGCCATTCTCTACGCGGGAAATATAACAACGCAGCAACCCGGTTCGCTTCTCGATGTCGCCCTGGGAGAGTTTCTTTTCTTCGCGGAGTGCGCGAAGACGGTCACCTATAATCATGGCGGCATTATTCCATGTAGATAAAGGGCAAGCAAGTAGAAACTTGATACCCTCCAATTGAAACAATTGATGCAGGCAAGGGAAACGAACTCGCACGACCAGGGGCAACCACGTTACATTAGACGTAACCGGAATGACATGCCACGCGTCCCTAAAGTAGAGCCCTTGGGGCTTCCCGCCGGTCCGGCGGGGCCCAAACCGCCTAGCGTCAAACCGCCGGGCGCTGTGGACGACCGGGAACTTGTCCGGCGGGCACAGGGTGACGACCAGGAGGCTTTTGAGGAGCTCCTGCGGCGGCATCAGCACCGCGTCTTTGCTGTCGCTGGGGGCATTTTACGGCGGCGTGAGGATGTGGAGGACATTGCCCAGCAGGTTTTTGTAAAGGCGTATTTCTCGCTGAAGCGGTTTGATCAGCGGGCGGCTTTCAGCACTTGGTTGTACAAGATTACCGTCAACGAGTGCTGGGATCTGTTGAGGAAGAAAAAAGTCCGGCCGCTGGTCTATGAGTCGGATTTGAGCGAGGAGCAAGCCAAGCAGGTGATCGCGGCCGAAGGGAAAAATAGCGCCGGACCGGACATCAGCGACAGACTGGAAGCCCGCGAACGCGTCGAGCGGCTTATGGAAGGACTTGACGAGCGCGATCGCCTGATGCTGATTCTGAAAGAAGTCGAAGGCTTTGCGGTCGAAGAGATTGCGGAAGTTCTGGACTTGAATGCGAATACTGTGAAGGTGCGGCTCTTCCGCGCTCGCCGAAGGATTGTGAACAAAGTTCGTAAGCGCGGAGAAGGGTAGAAGCTGGGAAAGCTAGAGGGAGTTGACGCTAAGGAAAGAGCCAGATTGATTTTTGAAGCTGGAAGGATTAGATAGATTGAGGAAGTCATTGGAGGAGTCTCGAATGATGAATTTTATGAACAAGCGCCGAGCGGAATGTCGTGGTTTTCGGATGCAGCTCGAGGACGCGGCCGGCGCAGCGCCGAGCGCCAAAGAATTATCGGAACTGCTGGCATTAGCACCCCCCGCTTTGAAAGAACATGCCATCACGTGCGCGAATTGCCACGCGGCGGCGGAGAATATTCTTGCGGCGCGCGCACTCCTGGCCGTACTGCCCTCGTACGCTGCAACGGCCGGACCATGGTTTGCTCCGCGCGTGATGGCTGCGATCGCGGCGCGCAAAGCGGAACTCAGCCGAGCGGCCGACACCTGGACTATTCTACCGAAGCTCGCCGCCCGACTCACTTGGGCTTCTTCCATAGCGTTGCTTTTGGCTAGCGCCTGGCTGTACCAAAAGCCACCGACCATGCCGGCCGCAACCACCACTGCGAGGTCAGTGGCCACGGACATCGCCGGCGATCCGGTCGTTGACCCTGCCACGCCATCCACTGCCGATGACGAATTCTTGCCGAGCCTAGCGGAGAAGCAGCACCGATGAATGAGAACACCGCAAAGCGCCGCGCTGCGTTTTGGGTCGCCGCCGTTTTCGTTCTTGGCATGGCGCTCGGCGGCGTCTTCGGATATTTCTACGGCCACCGCGGTACGGTCGCGGCCGCCCCGCCTCCCATGAGCGATGCGGAACGCCACGCAAAGCGGCTCGATCAGCTGACCCATGAGCTGGGCCTCAACGACTCCCAGCGGCAGCAAATGGACTTGCTGCTCACCCAGGCCCACGTCGACTTCCAATCCGTCCGCACCAAACACGGGCAGCTACTCGAAGTCGACATGGATCAGGTACGCCAGAAGAGCCGCGACCAAATGCGCGCCATCCTGACTCCGGAACAATTGCCGAAGTTCGAAGAGTTCCTGAAGCGCCTGGACGAAGAACGCAAGAAAAACGCTCCGCCTCCGGGAATGCCGCCGGGCCCGCCGCCTTCGCGCTAACTCATCGGCTTCACACTGAAGCGCTTCGCAAACTCAAATAACTGTCTCGCTTTCGCGCGGCTGTTACAGCTTTCGAGTTTCTGCATACGTCCTTTTTCTGTTTTTTGTTCCACTCAGCTTCACACTCTTACGATGAGTTTGCCGGTGTTGCCGCCGGTGAAGAGCATGTTGATGGCTTCGGGAGCTTTTTCGAGGCCTTCCACAAGGGTTTCACGGTCTTTTAGCTTGCCCATCATTTTCCATTTGCCCAATTCCATGGCGGCCTCCGTGAAGCGGGAAGCGTAGTCCAGCACGAGAAATCCCTGCACCTTTAGCCGTTTGACGATCAGTATTCCGAGGTTGCTCGGTCCAGAAGTTTCCTTCGTGTAAGCGGATATGAGGCCGCAGAGAGCGACGCGGCCGTGCAGATTCATGCGGTTGAGGACTGTTTCCATGATTTCTCCGCCGACATTTTCGTAATCGATGTCGATGCCATTGGGCGTGGCGGCGGCGAGTTTTTCTTTCCAATCGGGATGCTTGTAGTTTATGGCAGCGTCGAAGCAGAGTTCGTCGGTAAGCCATTTGCATTTTTCGTCGGTGCCCGCAATGCCGACTACGCGGCAGCCGTGAATTTTTCCGATTTGTCCGGCGACGCTTCCGGTTGCCCCGGCCGCGGCGGAGATCACCAGCGTCTCGCCTTTTTGCGGCTTGGCGATTTCGGTCATGCCGAAATAGGCGGTTAAGCCAGTCATGCCGAGCACTCCGAGGAAGAGAGTGTCGGAGACGAAGGGAATCGAGGGGACTTTCTGGAAGGGGAGCTTCGATTGCGGCTCAATCACAACGTATTCCTGAAAGCCTGTGAGACCTACGATTTTGTCGCCCTTTTTAAATTGCGCGTGGCGCGATTCGATTACTTCGGCGAGGCCGCCGGCGCGCATCACGTCGCCGATGGCAACCGCTGGGAGATAGCTGTCTACGGCCATCCAGACGCGCATGGTTGGATCGATCGAGAGGTACTTGACCTTGGCTAGTGCTTGACCGTCTTGCAGCTCGGGCACTGGAGTTTCGACGAGTTGAAAGTCTCCAGGTGCGCAGAGGCCCTTTGGCCGTGCTTGCAGGCGAAGTTGACGATTAATCGTTGTCACTTGTGTCTCCGAATATCTTGGCGCCGCGCGCGAGCTTGCGAGTTGCGCGCCTTCTGATCTAAGCAGATTGCGGCCAAAGCGGCTTACAGGGAGGACAGCCAAGATTGGCTGCCCCACCTAGAAGGGAATATCCTCGTCGGAGATTTCCGGGCCGCTGGGGGCCTGGCTGCCGCCGTAGGAGTCATCCGCTGGGGCGGCGGCGTGAGATTCAACATCGTCGCCGCCAGAGCGTGCGCCACCACCGCCGGCGGCTGCGGCGTCGCTGCGGCCGCCTAGCATGCGGAAATTGCTGGCAACAATTTCGAAGCTGGTGCGTTTCTGGCCTTCTTTATCCTGCCACTCACGGGATTGGATGCGGCCCTCGATGAAGATGAGCGAGCCCTTCTTTAAATATTGCTGGGCGATTTCGGCTTGCTTGCCCCAAACGACGATTTTGTGCCACTCGGTGCGTTTTTGTTTTTCGCCGTTGCGGTCCTTGTAGGTTTCATCGGTGGCTACGGAAAAATTGGCTACAGCTTGGCCGCCTCCGGTGTAGCGGGTTTCTGGATCGCGGCCTAAGCGGCCGACGAGAATGACTTTATTTACTGACATAAGCGTTCTCCCTGTCGGGGCTGACGATAACAGAAAGATGAGACGGAGGCAAAGAATCGAGGAAGCGAGCAGGGAATAGTGAGCAGTGGGTAGGGGAGAGAAAAGAAAACGCCCCGAGCCGCCCGGGGTAAACGCCACCTGCCCCGACCCGGTCGGGGCAGGTGACGTAGCGGAGACGCGCGGAGAATTCGTGGCGGTGATGGACCCCACTCCCTCCATAAGCGCTAAGATAAGGAATCGATTGGTGGTCTTCGTCTCCGATGGGGCCGCAACTCTCGTTAGAGATTTACGGCATCCTAAAGGAAAGCGGGATGACACAGGTTGAGATCGCGAAGATTCTTGGTGTGCGGCAGCCGCAGGTCTCACTACTGATGCGCAACCGGGCCGGGAACTTTTCCGTTGGGCGGCTGGTGGAGTTCCTTACCGCGTTGCGACAGGACGTTGAAATTACAATCCGGCCAACTCGCAAAGAGCATGGGGCACTGTCGGTGGTTTCTGCCTGAAGGAAGGTCTTACACGGGATCTTTGAAAAAGACAAAGTCGCAGAGTAAAGGCTAGAGGTAAGAGTTGGTGAGAGATCGGATCGGCGGCAGCGATGAGTCAGGTGCCACTTTGGTTTGAGCGGAAGTTTGAGTTTTCGTTTCCTGTGGAGCTGTGGCCGAATGTGTGTGCGCGCTTGCGGGGGACTCCGGCCAGACTGGAGGAGGCGCTTCGGGGCTGTGCCCGCGAAGTCTTAATCAGGAAAGTGGAGGGGCAGTGGTCGGCACAGGAACACGCGGGGCATTTGCTGGACCTTGAGGCGCTGTGGATGGCGCGAGCAGGGGATTACGAGGCGGGCAGCGAGCAGCTTACAGTGGCGGATTTGCGGAATCGGAAGACCGACGAAGCGGACTACAACGCGCGTCCGCTGGAACAGATTTTGAGGGAGTTCCGCGCTGCGAGAGGAAGGCTGCTGAAGCGTGTCGATGAATTGGACGCATCCCTTTTTGCTCGATCCATTCCGCACCCGCGTTTGAAGACGCCGATGCGGCTCGTGGATCATTTGTATTTTGTCGCAGAACACGACGATCATCATTTGGCGAGGATATGGGAGTTGGTTGTTTGCGATGATTGAGAAGAAAATAGTGAGCAGTGGGTAAAGGCTGCGAAGAGAAGACCCACCCTTGCGTGACACAAAACCGCAAGGGATGGGGCACCCAGCACGAAATGTTGCCGCAAGCGTTCAAGCGAAGTACAAGGAGGTTCAGGAGATCATAGATGGTGGGGCAAATGGGCCTAGTAACGCCCTTGGGTATCAATTTCTCGAAAAATTGTGCAGATTCCTTTTCGTCTGCCAAAGGCCAGCGAGTCTCTGCTGGTAAAACTCGTGCATGGTAGCCTCAAAGCGCAGCTTGTACCCGACTCCAACCGCCAAGGGGCAGTCAACCATGCAGAAAGAGCTTATCTCTAAGGCCGAAGCGGCAGGCAGGTCCCTGCAGGACGCCGGGACATCCGTGCAGCAAGCACCCCCAAATCCCCGAGGAAGCTGTCCAGGAAGCGCGACCGAACATTTTTGCTAGGACATTCGACGATGACGACGAGGTTCGAGACGCTATTTGCGGACTTGTTCCTTTTCTGGAGATGAACGCCCGAAAAATCAAACGATTCATCAATCTCTTTCGACTGAACATTTTAATTGCCAACCGACGCGGCTTGCTTGAACAGGGCGTGGTCGAAATCGCCCAACTTGCGAGATGGAATGCAATTGTTGCTCGCTGGCCAGACTTTGTAGATTGGGCGATGAATCAAGACTTTCTTAAAAGATTGTCCGAAGCTTCGGAGCTTTGGGCGACCTCCCACCAAACTTCGCATGCTCAAACTAAGGAGCATGCCACTACGCTTCTGGCGCCATACCTGAAAGATCCACGCATTCGAAGGTTCGTAGGCAACCGTCAACTGTTCAGTCTGCTGCGATCTTTTCTGGGCCCGCGGCGCGAGATTGACGCTCCTGCGGATACTGTTCGTCCTTACGTTGAACTTTCAGATGTGGCGGGCCCGCTCCGAGTTCAAACACCGCAGCCTTAAATCCCGTCCGACGGGTGCCCCCGCGAGATTCGCGACAGCTTGAAGCGAGTTCAGAAAAGGATTCCGGCTACTTGTTCGGCGATTTGATTCGCTTTTTCGCGGCGCTCTTCTTGCGTTAGGGACGGATCGTCTTGGACGGTGGAGCTTACGCTTACGACGAAGGCTTGGCTTCGGACGCGGCCGACGACGAGTTCGGTGTAGTGGTTTTCCTTGGTATGGATGCTGCATGTGACGGCTTCATTGCCGGTGGCGGGGAGGGGAGGGCTCTTGGGCGGGCATTGCGCGAGGTGCGTGGGGAATTGTTTGGGGATGTCGGTCATGAGGTCGACGGAAATGCGGAGTTCGTGGGTCGCGGTGCCTTGTTGGCGGGAAAACTTGCAGACTCCGGCGCCTTGATCGTCGACCTTGACGGTAACCGTGACGGGGCCGCTGAGGATTCCGCGTGCGGTGGCTTCATTGAGCCAGGGGCACTTCGTTTGCGCATGGCAGATGGCGGGCGTGAACAACGAGAGGTTTAAAAGAAGCGTGAGAGAGGTTCGCATCGCTAGGATTTCATGGCGGGCTTTAACGTCTCTGATTTTAGGATTTTGCCGCCTTCTTGAATGACGTAGAGGCGGTTTACCTCGAGATCCTTCAGCTGATCAACTTGGCCGCTTAGCCAGCGAATTTCGACTGCGTCGACTTTTGTGGCTTGTTCGAGGCCAAAGTGCATGCGCATGTCGTTTTGGGAGAAGTAGCTGCCGCCGCTGCGTAGCTCGTCCATTTGGACTAGAGGCTTTTCCGCGGTGGGAAGTGTTTTTGCGGTGACCAGGACGCGGCTGCCGATGCCGGTGCGATTGGATTTTGTGCCGACTAGCTTGATCTTGATCCAGTTGCGGTTGAGAGTGGAGTCGCAGCGGAGGAGCTGGGGAATGGCGTTGACGCAGTTGACGGCGATATCGAGGTCGCCGTCGTTGTCGTAGTCGCCGAAGGCGCAGCCGCGGGCGGGGGCGTTTTCCATAATTCCCGGACCGCCTTGATTGGTGACTTCTTCGAAACGGCCGTTGCGGAGATTGCGGTAGAGGTATTTGTGTTCGGCGTATTTGAGGTCGGCTTTGGATTTGTCGACTTCGGGATAGACGTGGCCGTTGGACATGAGGATGTCGAGCCAGCCGTCGTTGTCCATATCGAAGAAGCCGACGCCCCAGCCGAGGAGGCGGGTGTTGACGCCGAGGCCACTGGGATAAGTGCGGTCTTCGAAAACGCCGTCGCCGAGATTGGTGTAAAGGGAATCGGTGTCGCCGGCGAAATTCGTTTTTACGATGTCGAGATTGCCGTCGCGGTTGTAGTCGCCGATGGAGACACCCATGCCGGCTTGGGGTTTGGCTTCTGCAGAGAGCGCGGCGCCGTTTTCGATAGCGACGTCTTTGAAAGTGCCGTCATGCTGGTTGAGGTAGAGCGTGGCGGGGGCGGAATCGTTGGCGACGTAGATGTCGGGCCAGCCGTCGTTATCGAGATCGGAGGCGGCGACGCTTAGGCCGTAGGTGCCCACGGCGTTCCACATGCCGGCTTTTTGGCTGACGTCGGAGAAAGTGCCGTTGCCGTTGTTGTGATAGAGAATATTTTTTGCGCCGGCGAGGCCCGGAGGGCCGCAGGCTACGACGATGCCTTTGTAGGTGCAGGGGCCTTCTTCGGGGAGAGGAGCGGTTTTTAGGTCGAAGTCGACGTAGTTGGCGACGAAGAGATCGAGGTGGCCGTCTTTGTCGTAATCGACCCAGGTGCAGCCGGTGTTCCAGCGCGTTTTGAGGCCGGGCTGGAGGAGGCCGGTGCGTTCGGTGACGTCGGAGAAAGTGCCGTTGCCGTTGTTGTGATAGAGAACGTTTTGGCCGTAGTAGGTGACGAAGAGATCGTCGTAGCCGTCGTTGTCGTAGTCCCCGACGCAGCAGGCTTGCCCCCAACCGGTGCGGACGTCGAGGCCGGAACCTTTGGTGACGTCGGTGAAGGTGCCGTCGCGATTGTTTTTGAAGAGACGGCAATGCGGTTCTTTGCCCTTCGCGAAACCCTCGAGGCGCCAGCCATTGACTAGGAAGACGTCGAGCCAGCCGTCGTTGTCGTAGTCGTAGAAGGCTAGGCCGCAGCCGGTGGTTTCGAGAAGATATTTGTTTTTGCCAACGCCGCCGAAAATGGTTTCGACGTCGAGGCCGGAGCCTTTGACGACATCGACGAAGGTGACGCCGAGCGGCGTGCCTTCGATGGGGGATTTCGGTCCGGGTGGAGGAGGAGCGGGTTTGGCGTCGTAGCTGCGCTCGATGGGACCGATTTTTGGTTTCGGCGGGGCTTGCTGCTGTTGCGGAGCGGCAAGGGCCAAGATATCTGCGAAGGGAAGTACGAGAGCGCTGCGGCTGAGCGAACGAAGAAATTTTCGGCGATCCTGGTCCGGCAAGAATCCTCCTTAGTTAGCGCTGACCGGGGCCGTTGCCTGCGGCGCCTGCGTTGACGGTGGCAGCGGGCTTGAGGTCTGTGTGCATGTGCCAGAGCACGCTTTCGGTTGAGATCTCGGGATGCTTACGCAGAAAATCGAGGGAATACGTGGGAGCTTCGGGGTCGATTCGTTTGGTGACGTACAGCGCGGCTTGGGCGGCGGCTTCGGCCTTCATGCCTTTGCGGCGGTAGAGGATGGCGAGATTGTAGTGGGCGGCCAGATCGTCGGGATCGATGGCCTGTAGGGCTTGAAACTGCGTGACGGCGTCATCGGTGCGGTGCTGTTGGTAGTAGGCGATGCCGAGTTCGCGGCGGGCGTCGCGCGATTGCGGAAATTGCTCGACGACTCGCTGGAGATCGGCGACCTCCGATTCGGGATGTCCTTCGCGACGCTCGACCAGAGCCAGATAGTAGAGCGCTCGGGCGTAGTCGGGATGCAATTGCAGCGCTTTTTCGAGAGGCCAGCGCGCCGAAGAGTATTTTTCCCACTCGATGTAGGTTAGGCCGAGATTTACGAAGCCGTCTTCATAGTCGGGGCGCAGTTTTGTGACTTGTTCGAAAGCTTCGATAGCGTCGGAGTATTGTTGCTGGTCGAGATAGCCGATGCCGACGTTGTTCCAGCGCATCCAGTCCTGATTGTCGTTGGGCGCGGGAGGAGTGGCGTCGTTCATGCCCATGTTCAAGGCGCGTGTGCGTGAAGCCAGTTCGACGACAGGGTAGAGCGGATGATCTGTGCCGAACACATTGTTTAGATAGCTCTGGCGGAGGTGGCGGTAGTTTACGCGGGCGGTGATGCTGAGCGGGCCCTTGACGTCAGGCGGAATTTTGAATTCGTAGCGGACCAGGGCGGAGCGTCCGGACTGAATGGAGTTGTCGTAGGCCATGGAATGGATGGTCCAGACTTTGTGATTGTCGACAAACTCCCCGGAGAGATTGACGGGGCGATTGGTGAAGCTGTGGGCGCGAGTATCGAGCATGCCATCGGGCTTGAGGAAGCCGCTGTGATAGATGTCGTTGCCGGCGGCGTCTTTCACGGTGACTTCGACCCAGGCTTCATAGAGGTCGCGGACTTCGGGAATGAGCGAGTGGCCGATGTTTTTGTTTTGAATGACGACATAGGCCGTCACGGCGCTGTCTGGCTCAAGCTGGAAGGGAGCGGAGCCGAGGGGAGCGATCATTTTGTCGTCGCCGGCTTTTTTCAAGGCGAAAATGTCGACGTTGAGGAAGCTGCCTGCCTTGAGAAACTCGATTGTTTTCTGGAGCTGTTCGTCGAAGCCGTAATAGTAGGGAACGGCAGTATTTCCGGCGAGCCAGCGATGCGAGGCGAAGGTTCCGCCCTTCGTGCCGTAATCGTGGAGGACGGCTGGTGCACGGCGCATGTGGCAGCTTTGACAGGATGCAAAGTCAGCTGAATAAAAAGTGAGCGGGTTGCGTTTGGAGAATTTGGAGTTTTGCCATTCGTCAAAAACAGTGAAGGCGCGGATGAATTTGTATTCGTTGAGGGGATTGGGGAGGTTGGCCTTGTGGCAGGCGGCGCAGAATTCCGGCGTGCGATAGAACGGCTGCATTACGGCTTTGGAGTGACGTTCGGGATGCTCGAGGATTTCACCGAACTGAACCTGGCCGGGAATGCGATTGCCGTTCTCATCGACCATTACGGCAGGAACGCCCATCACATAGCCGCCGTTGCCAGATGTGGCCTGCAGGCGCTGAATGGAATGACACGTGGTGCAGGTCAAGCCGTCCTTGTCAAAGGCGCGATCGACATGGGAGTCTGTGGTGAGCCCGCCCGAGAGCACGACGATTGGATTGTGGCAGCTGTCGCAGTGGCGCGAAAACTCGATGCCTTTGGTGCGGACGAGGATGTTGACGCTGGTGCGGTAGAACGGTGTGCGGAAGGAGTTGGAATGCAAGGCCTGACGCCACTGGCTGTAGGCCTCGTCGTGGCAATGGGCGCAGTACTCGGCCTCAGGAAAGGCGCCGGGTTGAATGAAGTCATTGCCCTCAATGGCGGCATTGCCGGGGAGCGACAGGTTGTCCTTGCCGAAAAGAAAGTTGTAGGTCTTGCGGATCTCGTCGGCGTAATTCTTGCGTTCGGGGCTTTCGCTGGATTGGGCGTGGGTGGTGAACGGGGTAGTGGCTATGAGGAACAAAAGGCTCAGCAGGAGACCGGCGGCACCGACGAGAATTCGAGGCATTCGAGAGTTCATCACAACCTGCCTGAATGAACTAGACTTCCAAGACATTCGATGGCCCGCAGAGATTCGCTGCTCATCTGGAACCTTGCGGAAGCTAGCAGCGATGGTATTCCCTTGCCCGCATACGGCGACCCCTTGGGCTGGCGTGGCATGCTCACAGGTATAGCGCATCTGCAGTTCGGTGTAAATGATGGCATTTGCAGGACGGAGTTCGCAAGGTATAGCGACTGGTGGCAACGGCTCAGTTTCCGATAACCGCGTTCATCAGGCAAGTGGATTACTACCGAGTTGCTCGTCATCCGACCAGAATCCGGACTCCCATGTCGCCATAATCCCGAGGAAGATCAATATGAACCTCATGCGCCTGACGTGCACATCGGATCCTCACCTGGCTCTTCTCGAACGAATACATAAACTGTCCGGGTTGAGAAAACACGGTGAAATATCGTTCGCACTGGGCGCGCTGTATAATCCGACAAGCCATGAGTTTAGAACCCAGAACAAAACTGGGGCCATACGAGATCCTTTCTACTCTCGGCGCTGGCGGCATGGGCGAGGTGTACCGTGCACGGGACTCGCGCCTGGACCGCACAGTGGCCATTAAGGTGATGCGTCCCAGTGTCGCTGCCGACGAATTCCATCGCAAACGGTTTTTGCGTGAGGCACGCGCGACTGCTGCCTTGAGCAATCCAGGCATTGCGGTTCTTTACGACGCGGGCGAGGCGGGAGAATGTCTGTATCTAGCGATGGAATACGTCGAGGGGCATACGCTCCAGCAAGAGATTGGCAACGGCCCGATTTCAAGTTCGACGCTGAGAAATTATTCGCTGCAGATCGCCGCAGCCCTGGAACACGCGCACGCTCGCGGCATCATCCATCGCGATGTCAAGTCAGCCAACATCATGGTTACGGGAAGTGGTGTGCTGAAGCTTTTGGATTTCGGCCTCGCCCAAAATACACAGCCGATGGAGGAGACGGCGTCGATCGTGACTGCCGCCGGGGCCATCCTCGGCACATTGCACTATTGCGCGCCGGAAGTGCTCGCAGGACGCACCGCGACGATACGCAGCGACATCTACAGTCTGGGTGTAGTGATGTACGAAATGGGCTGCGGGCGCGTGCCGTTCGCAGGACTGGATGCGCCGTCGCTCATATCGGCTGCCCTTCGCGGCCAAGTCCCTCCCGTGCGCCACCGCAATCCCGCCATTCCTGAGCAGCTGTCGAATGTGATCGAACAAGCTATGGCGCTCGAGCCGCAGCACCGCTTTCAAAGCGCAGCGGAATTGGCCGCCGCCCTCCGCACCGTGGGTGGGCGTCCAGACAAATCCGCCATTTTCGTAGAGCGGGCAGCTCCGGCGATCGCAGTCCTGGATTTTGAAAATCTGTCCGGCGATGCGGCTACGGACTGGCTCGGTACTGGGATCGCGGAAACCATTTCTGCCGACCTGCGGAAGCTGAAAACAGCTCAGGTCGTCAGCCGGGATCGCGTCCAGATGGAACTCCGCCGCGCTGGGGACAGCAAGGATATGGCGGTGTTGGCCACGCGGCTCCGAGTGCGCTGGCTCGTTACGGGAAGCTACCAGCGGTCCGGCGACAGGATTCGGATTACGCCGAAACTGCTGGAGCCTGTCACGGGCGAAGTCCTGCTCGTCGGGAAGGTTGACGGAGCCTGGGACGAAATCTTCAATCTGCAGGATGCCGTGGTGCGCGAGATCATACAAGCGCTGGAGCTGGAGATGGATTCGGGCGCTCGCAAGCGGATCGCCGCGCCTGAGTCCTTGCGGCTCGAAGCTTACGAGAAGTATGCAGAAGGTTTGAAGAAACTACAGCTACTCGGTAAGGACTCGCTTGAAAGTGCACGGGTGCACTTCGAAAGCGCCATCGACTTGGACCCCGATTACGCCGTGGCCTATTCCGCACTAGGCCAGACGTACGCGATGCGCTGGATTCACCGAAACGATCTGGATGACTTGTCTCGCGCGTCGGGATGCCTGGAACGAGCGCTGGAGCTCGATCCGGAGATGGGCGAGCCTTACGGTACACTGTGCTATGTCTATATCCGGCAGAACAAGCTGGAGAAAGCTATTGAAGCCGGACTTAAAGGCGTCCGCGGCAATCCGGATGCTTATTTGGCGCATTACTACCTCGGCGCAGCTAGCTGGTCGGCCAGCACGGAAGTCTCTGGTTCCTATCTGCAACAGGCAATCGAACACTTTTTGATTTCCATCCAAATCGAGCCTCTGCTCAGCCCGAGCTGGCTGAACCTGGGGACCATTGCAATGTACACTTCTGCCTACGACCGTGCCGAACCGCTGATTGCGGAGGTGTTGGAGCTTCAAAGCACGGCCCGCGGGATCACGCATCTGCCGTTCGCTGAAATGATTCTTGGCGGGATTTGGATGCGGCGCCTGGACTGGGTAAAGGCGCTGGAATGGCATGAGCGCGGTCTGAAATACCTAACGCAGATCGACAACGTTTACCGGGAGACCGCCATTGCTCTCAACGCGTGTGGAATGGGGGATGTGCACCTGCGGCAGAACGAGCCGGATCGTGCCTTGGACGATTTGCACCGGGCGTGGCGCGTAGCCGGTGAGTTTCCACGCATGATGGCCCACAATCGGGTGCTAGCGCGAACGGCGGCCGAGATGGCTTCCGCATATGCGGCTTTAGGCCAGCGAAGCCGGGCCCAGCAGTTCGTGAACGACGCGGCGTCACGTCTAGAGACCGTGTATCAGAATCGCGGCGGGTTCATCCACGGGGTTGGGACCTTTGAGCTGTGCCACGCTCTTGCAGTGGCCCACATTCGATTGGGCGATCTCGATTCGGCCTGCGCCCTGCTTACAAAAGCCATCGAAAAGGGAGGGCGCGATTGGCGGTGGATGGAATCCGATCCGGAGCTCGCGCCCGTACGCGAGCATATCGGTCCACTTATCGAACAGGTGCAGCGGCTCCCGGCACTGCGCTTCGGCGGCGGCGCGAAAGCCGCGTGAGCTAACTCGCGAGCCTTTTAACCGGACACTTTCCTCGCGTAATCCCGAACAGAGGTCAACGGGAAGGGAAACTTCTCATGCACGGGACGCATATCGATTTCATCCCCGCGTGAGAGTTTCAACATCAGTGCCGCAAAGCTCTTTTCTAGAGAACCTGTTGAGGCGCGGGCCTGCGACTCCAGGGCTTCTTGAGGAACATATTCCAATTCATATCGGCGGCCGCTTTCCTGTTCGAAGATGCGCACGACCTGCAGCGGACTGAGGGCCTCCGGACCGCCAAGCTCGATAGTCGCTCGGTATACAGCTTTGTCATCCAAGACTGCAACACAAAGTTCCGCTACGTCAAAGAAGGAAATCCAACTGACTTTACCCTCACCAGAACCGAAAATCCGGACTCTTGCGTTGGCGTAATCAAAACCGAGGCTCGGGCTCAGCCACACCTCCATGAAAAAACTTGCCTGGAGGATGGTGTGGTTGAGATCATGCAAACTGCGCTCAACGGCTTGTTTTGCACCGGAGAGCGGAGACGGGTTTAGCGGATCGTGCCGAAAAGAGACGAAAATGAAGCGGTTGATCCCGTTGGCCTTAGCTGCCTTCACGAGTTCGAGCTGGCCCTGGAGATCCACAGTCTCGATGGAGTCCCCAGGCTGGCATGAAATCGTGCTCGAAGCCGTGGAAATCACTGCGTGGCCCCAGCTGGTGAAACCTCGAGCATGACGCTCCGAGTTGTGCTGGCGCACGGCTGATTCGAATTCCAGACGAGGGATTAACTGCAGAATCTGTGAGAATATACTGCTGACTCGAGCCACGGCTGAGCCTCCTTAGCGTTGTGATTGGCTTTTCCAGAGCCCAACCTCAAGCTATCAGATGCTCAGCCTTTTTTTGCGTCAAAATCCAAATCCTAATTTGGACAAGCGTGCATCAGGATATATAGTCGCCCCACCGGAAACTGACCTTCCGCCCGCCACGCAAGACACGGTCAGCGCTGCGGCTTTTCCAGATCGTTGGCCTTTTGGCGTTCGGCTGCGGCTTCGGCCTTTTTGCCTTGGCGTTCGAGAGCGTTGGCTAGGCCACGGTGCGCTTCAGCATAGTCGGGATCTTCGTTGAGGGCCTCGTGAAAGCGTTTGATGGCGTCGGCGACCTGGTCTTTTTGAAGTAGGGAGTTGCCGGAATTTGTGGAAACTGTGGCTCGCTGGCGCTTCATCACCACGCGCTCGAGGTCGGCGCCTCTTTTGCGTTCGGTGGCGGCCTCGGCTGTGTTTCCCTGCTGCGCGAGGACTGCTGCGAGAGTGAGGTGAGAGTCGGGCTGGTCGGGCAGCTGACGAATCGCTTCCCTGAGAGCGTCGGCGGCTTCGGGCAATTTGTCCATCTTTCGATAGAGGCTGCCAAGAGTGGCCCAGCCATCCGGATTGTCGGGATGCAACTTCATCGCGAGTGATAATTCACGGGCTGCGTCGTCGTAGCGGCCGTCTTGCATGTACAGGATGCCAAGCGTGTAATGCGGCTCATGGGCCGACGGGTTCAGCTTGGAGGCAGCCTCAAGCTCAGGAATGGCAGCGGCATTGTCGTCCTTTAGCTTGAGCGCGAGTCCGAGATTGTAGTGGAGCTGGAAGTTCTGGGGATCGGTCTTGAGGCCTGAGGTAAGGACATGGATGGCTTCATCGATTTCGCTCATTTGTAAATAGGCAGCAGCCAGATTCTCATGCGCGGTGGGGTCGGCGGGCTTTTGTTGGAGTGTGCGCTGTAAAAAGGGAATGGCATCCTTGGCGTTTCCGGCGAGAAGAAGAGCCAATCCCAGGCTGGCGACGGCGTCGGCGTTTTTTGGTTCGACTTGAACGACTTGGCGGAGGAGGGGAAGAGCTTCAGGATCGTGGCCGGTGCGCTGCAGAGCGCGAGCCAGTTGATACTTGGCTTCGATGGACGTGGGGTCGAGGTTGATGGCGCGTTGGAATTCCACGGTGGCTTTATCGTCTTCGTTATTCGCCGCATAAGCTTTACCCAGCTCCGTCGCGGCGAGCGGGTTCTCGGGAGCCAGTTGGGTTGCGACGCTCAGCTCTTGGATTGCGGATGGCGCTTGTTGCTGAGCGAGCAGCGCTGCGCCCAGATGTAGATGAGCGGAGGGGGACTTTGGATTGAGCTGAATCACTTTTTGGAACTCGCTGACTGCCAAAGGCCAACTGCGCTGCTGTGCGTAGAGGGAGCCCAGCGCATCATGGAGATCTGTGCTCTGCGGCGATTCGACGACGGCGGCCTTCATCTTGGCAGTTGCTGCTGGGAGTTGGCCCGTGGCAGCCAGCGAGCGGGCATAGGCCGCAAGAACATACGAAGGCAGTGCGGAGGTGGAATTCGCGCTAGGCTTGCGCTGCAGCGAGGCCTCGATCTCTCTGAATAAAACGATAGCCTTCTGGTTAGCACCGGTTTGCTCGTACACCAGGGCGAGATTGATCTGGACGGAAGGATCGCCGGGTTTCAGCTGGTGCGCCTTTTCCAGTTCTTTAATTGCTTCGGGAAGTTTCCCGAGACGCATCAGAACCGCGCCGAGGGCGCTGTGGCCTTCTTCGATCTGAGGCACGAGACGAACGACCTTCTCGAACTGTGCTTCGGCGGCATTGAAGTCGTTATTCGCGGCGGCCGCGGTGCCTGCGCGATAGGCTGCCTGGGCTTCTTCGTTGATGCCAACCTGCGATGCAGATGATGAAGGAGTTTGCGCGGCGAAGCCAGAGGGCGTGATAAGCGCCGATATTGAAAGTATCAACGCGAGCGGGAGGAGGGAGTGAACCGATTTCCAAGGCGCTGCCGTGCGAGTGCGAACCAGGGAATTGGCAGAGCGCATTGGGAAGATCCTCGCAAGAGACGTGAGGTCAAGGGGGCTCAGATGAGCCGCTGGAACAACGTATCCGAGGAGAGTATAGCAGCCTCTTTGAGGGGATTTCGTGCACTTCAGCTGACGCCGCGATGATCTGGATAAAGAAGAGGAACGCGGCGGAAGTTGCGCATGAGAACAGAGCAAGAAATGAAGATTGTGAGCGGTGCGAAGGTTCGAGCGGGAAAGACTGTTTGTGTCTGAATGGGCAGCCATAAACAGTCGTTTTGGGGTTCGAAAGACTGGATTTGCAAGGCAGTAAAATTGTTTTTTTCTTATATCGACTGCAACTCCATTGTAATCAGCACCTGCCGGACCCGGTTGGGGAGCAGGTTAAATTGTGCTGTAACGGCCACTGGCCTGCCTACTACATAAGCATGCAAACTGTAATCAAGAAGTCCGACGAAATTGGAAACAAGAAACAAAAGGGCTTTTCACTCATCGAGTTGCTGATCGTTGTGGCGATTATTCTGATCATCGCGGCCATCGCAATTCCTAACCTCCTGAGGTCGCGTATGGCGGCCAACGAAGCATCAGCAGTCGGTTCGATCCGTACGATCAACACCTCTGCTGTGACCTATTCGACGACCTACCCGAACGCAGGCTTCCCGGCTACGCTGGCGTCTTTGGGTGGTCCTTCGCCCTGCACGGCTGTCTCGACGGCTTCTTGCTTGCTCGACGCAGTTCTTGCGGCCGGCACGAAGAGCGGCTATGTATTCGCATTGACGACTGACGGCAATACGCCTTCGGTCGGCTATTCCATCACCGGAACCCCGGTAACGGTTGGCACCACGGGTCAGCGTATGTTTTTCTCTGACCAGTCTGGTGTGATCCGCTACGCAGCAACAGGCGCAGGCGCCACGGCAGCTAGCCCGGCACTGCAGTAAAATTAAGCATCGACTGGGCGAACGGTCGAGGAAGGAATCGACAGAGCTCGGGACTAAGGTCCCGGGCTCTGTTTTTTTATGTTGCTGGATAGTTCGCGAGGAGCAGTGGAAAACGCTAGTCAGCGATGCTGAAGCGCGGATGAATATGGGAACTGGCGGCGGTTCGAGCCCGTGAAGCGCCGTGCTGAAGAACGATGGAGCTCAAGCTGTTCTAGGACTACCCCGCAAGAAATGGAAAACGAGCATGATCAGGCCAATAACCAACAGAATGTGGATAAGGCCCGAGCTTACGTGAAAAGCGAGAAAGCCGAGTAACCAGAGAACAATCAAGACCAAGGCAATAAGTCCAAGCATGTTTTTGTCTCCTCAAGTCTCTGCGAGGAATTCAGGAAGTTATGCGCCTCGCGAAGTGCGGATAGCCGCTCCCGGAAAATCATCACGCAGAGGGGATCTTAAGAGGGCGGGATAGGGAAGTCTGTTCAGTTCGATACAGTAATTGTGGTGCGGATGGGTGAAAGAGGGATTTGGTGAGCGATTTTGAACAGACAACGGGCGGGTATGCTCGTATGTTAAGCGCGCTCGGTGTTTCAGGGTGGACGTTTTTGAGGAAGAGGCCTGCGATTGGGTCGCCCAAGCCGAAGAACTGGCCAAAGGAGAGACAAATGGCAATTGAGAATATAAAAAAGTGCGCTCATCCGAATTGTTCGTGCACTGCGCAGGCTGGCAAGTACTGCAGCGTGCAGTGTGAAACGATGGAAAAAATGCCGGACATTGAATGCAAATGCGGCCATCCTGTCTGTAAAGGGAAAATCGACTAGAAACGGGAAGTGGCGTGGGTTTTGTGAGTGCTACCTAAGAGTTTCAAAACATGCGCGAGGAGAGAGCCAATGAAACCAGGAATACAGGATGAAGTCGAGGGCAAACTGCACAATTTGAAGGGAAAAGTGAAGGAAAAAGCGGGGGAACTGACGAACGATGCGGACCTCGAGGCCGAAGGTGAAGCGGAAGAAATGGCCGGAAAGGTACAGGAGAAAGTCGGACAGGTGAAGAAAGTTCTCGGGAAGTAGCCGCGCGATTGCAAGTGGCGTGAAAAAGAAGTGTTGCTGGCTGCGACTGGACGCATCGCGCGACGTGCAACGCAAGAAGAGATGGATGCCTTTTGCGATTGAGGGGGTTCAAATGTTACTGCTAATTATCGTGCTGTTGCTATTGTTCGGCGGTGGAGGTGGTTATTACGGATATTCGAGATGGGGAAATCGCGGCGGGATCGGGATCGTCGGAGTGGTGATCATTATTGTGGTGGTCGTTTATCTGCTCGGAGGAATCCGAGTATAGAGCGAGCAAGGGACAGTTTGGCGTGCCGTGATCGTTGGGAAAAGAAATCAGTGAGGCAGGTTATGAGAAGTTCGATGCAGTTAGATCACCGGTCAACATGGAACGAAGTGTGCGAGGCGCTGGCATTCTCATCGCTAGATGCCAATAAGCGTGGCCCCGGCTGCGAGGTCCGCTGCGAAGTGACGCCTGACCTACCGGGCGCCATGAGAGTCGTTGTGGAAGAACTTGCCTGGCTGGTGTTGGCCAAGGAAGCGCTGGATTCTAGTTGTAATTAAGCTCGTGGCCTGAGGGCTGAGGTCGACGAATCCGAGCGTTGCGAAAGGGAAGGCAATAAGAAGAACTAGCCGCATGCTGGGCGTGCATGCGCTGAGCAATTAGCCTCATTTTAGACAGACACGACTTGAAAACTCCTTTACCGTTGCTTGATTGGGATTCCCGAGCGGAAGCTCTTGGATACTTGGCCAATTTGGATTTTTCCATGACGAGGCGGGCTGGCTGAAAACAATCCAACGTTTGGCTATGAGCGCATTGTTAGGAAAAGGAGAAACATGAGATCGAACATATTGTCTGGTGCGTTGCTCGGCATGCTTGCGGTCGGGAGCATTTCGGGATGCTCGCGTACGCTCACGAAATCGGTGGATGTAGCCGATACCATCCGTCAGTCTTTGGCGCAGGCGGGGCTTAAGGATGTTAGCGTCAGCCAGGATCGGGACAAAGGTGTAGTGACCCTGACGGGTACGACCACATCGGAGGCAGACAAGTCACAAGCCGAAACGATCGCCAGGTCCATCGGCGCAGGGCAGGTAATTTCTGACCAGATTGCCGTGCGTCCTCCGGGTCGTGAGAGCATCGCGAAAAAAGTGGACTCCGACCTCGACGGGGGCATTGAGAAAAACTTTGATGCGGTGCTGGTACAGCATAAGTTGGACAGCGACGTAAAATACGCAGTGAAGAACGGCGTGATCACACTGACGGGGAATGTAAATTCGCAGGCGAGGCGCGACTCGGTAGAGCACCTGGCGGCGGGTGTGCCGAACGTAAAACAAGTGGTGAATGAATTGGAAGTGAAGGATCAGAAGGCTAGCTCCACAGACTAGGAGGAGGGCGTGAGAGTCGTTGCGGAAGAACTTGCCTGGCTGGTGCTGGCCTAGGAAGCGTTGGATTCCAGTTGTAACTCAGCGCACGGTCCGAAGGATGGGGCGGACGAATCTAAATGTCTTGAGAGGGCAGGACATGCCACAGAATTCGCATCAGAAAGCCGCGGAGCTTCACGAACTAGCGGCGCAGGCGCACCGTTCGGCTGCCGTGCATCACGGCAAAGAGGATCACTTGACCGGGCACGAACTATCCAGACAAGCGATGGAATACTCCGCCAAAGCGTTCAAGCAGTCACAAGAAGCGCACCAGAAATCCGAAAAGGCCAGCGGTAAGAAACAAACCGGAATTCCCAAGTTAAGGAAACAATGGTGCAAAGTGAGCCGTGACAGTTGACTGGTGATTGTTGGGAGGACCCCACTGTGAGTTCATTAGAGCTTCAAATTAGGTCTGGTTAAGTGCTGATATCGACGGGTGCAGCGATCGCGGCTTGCGGGATACGAACACATATTCGTGTCCCGCGGGCCGGTTCCGATTCAATCGAAAGATGCCCTCCAACTAGCCGCAGCCGCTCTCGCATGCTGACTATCCCCAGTCCAGCTGCTCTTTTTACCGACTCCACGTCGAACCCCCGCCCCGAGTCGGAGATACAAAGTTCAATTTCTTCAGACTGGCCTGACAGTTCAACTTCGGCTGCCGCCGCTTCGCTATGTTTCACGACGTTTTGCAAAGCTTCCTGGGTAATCCGGTAGAGACAGAGCGACACATCTTTCGGAATCTGTCCGGGAATGTTGTTGTGGAGAAAGTGGACGTCTATCTTATGCTGGGCAGAGAATTCTCCGCAAAATCCCTTCAAAGAGGGAACCAGGCCCAGAAGTTCCAGCCTTGATGGATGAAGCTGATAAGACAAGCTATGGATGTCGGACGACACTTCTCTGGCCGTTTCCGCAATGGTGTCCAGTTGTTGCATGGCTTTGGACGAAATATCAGGCATGCTCTGCTTGAATTGCTCGAGGCCGATCTGAAGGACCGCCATTCGTTGGCTCAGATCGTCGTGCAACTCCCGGGCAATGCGGGTCCTCTCTTCTTCCTGTGCGGTGATCAGGCGCCCGCTCATAGCCATGAGCGCTTCTTCTGACAGCTTCCTTTGCGTGATGTCTTGAGTCGTGCCGCGGAGGTAGATGGGATGACCACTGGCATCAACGACGGCTTCACCTCGACTAGTAAGCCAAAGTTTTGTGCCGTCTAAACTTGTAGCCTCCAAGTCCAGTTCATAGGGGATTCCGGTGCGTAGGGTCTTTTCAACGCCTTGTTTCAATCGATCCCAGCTCTCCGGAGTGAAGAATTGTCCGTGTTCTCTAAAGGAAGGTGCTGGCAGTTCGGGATTGTATCCGGACATTCGATACAGCTCAGCTGACCAGGTCAGGACATCGGTGCGGGGATCCCATCGCCAGCTGCCGGTCTGAGCCATGCGCTGGGCTTCATTCAACTCGGAGTCTCTCTGCCGTAAGGCCTGCTCCGCATCGTTGGTCTCCTCAACGAGAGCAGCCAGAGCCATGAAGGGCGCCGCTGTAAAAAATAGGAACAATTGCAGCGACGGGATATTGATAAGCAGCCCTGGCCCAGTGAACGGACCTCGGCCATGGATTGCGCCCCAGATCGCCACAAACGCAATGGCAATCATGGAAGTGCTGACTCCAGTCGATCCGAAACGCAGAGTGCACCACAGCAGAAGTGGCACAAGAGAATAGAGCAGTGTGGGAAGGGTGCTCCCCCAGGGAGAAGCGAAAGCGAGCTGCCCAAGAACAATCAAGGCAACGAGCAGCACGACGGCCTCGATGTAATGGGCGAGAGGCTTTTTTGTCCCAAGCGGAATTTCTCTGGCCCAGCCCAAAATGGCGGGCATCAGAGTGAGGAATCCTAGCGCCTCCGAAAAGAAAGCGACTTTCCAAGTTGCCCAATAGTTGCTGCTGTTGGAAAGAGCGCCGAGGAACGCTCCAACGAAGGGAGCCAGGAACACCGCGTAGAAAGAGTACTTAGCAAGGGCTTTGACACTATTCAGCCGAGGCGCGCCGTCGAATGCGTAGCGAAGGCACCAAGCAGCGGTGAGAATTTCTACCGCATTAGACAGAAACAGCCAGACAATGGCACGAGTTGGCGCTCCCCCTTGCAGGTCATAGAGGACAAATCCAGCCAGGCCAGCCGGCAGAAGTACCGGCCATAGCCTGCGCCTAACCAGGACCAACACGGAAGCGAGAATGACGTTTCCCAGCCAAAGTGGCGAGACCATTTGCGGCTGGACTATCAGCGCGCCGCCGAGCCTTCCCGCGAGGTAACACAGGGCAGCCACCAGACATGCCTGGAGAACGACGCGGAGATAGGGGTTCTGGTTGGTAGTGCTCCCGGACAGCCGATCTCGTTTGGTTTCGATGGCCTACCTCCGTGGCAGCAGGACCGGGTGGTGGCTGCATTGTGTCGCGCGTCTATAACCCATCCAGGGTCAGTACAGACGATGCTGCTATGTTACTCGGATGCGATGATATCGTTGAGCGGGTCTTCCGTTTTCGGAGACATCAACTGCTCGTTAAGCCAAGCCGCGTCCTGATTTTGTGTCGTCGAAGCCGGAAGAGCCTCAGAACGGGAACACAATAGCGCCCTTTATCGGGAAACCCTAACATGAAGCCCCACGCCAGCAAAATGACTGCTCCCCATTATGACCTCACGACGAGATGGTTCGCAAAGGTCGCCATAAGCCGAGTAGTGAGATTAAAGGGCGTCTAGCCGACAAGCTCACGTCTTGCTCGTCAAAGGCGGGAGCTCACTTCAACGGAATAACATAGAGGGAAGCTCTGTTGCGTGTTAGATTGGCGCGTCCAAGGGTTACGGACTTTTGACGAAGAGCAGCTGGCGATCCCAAAATCCTGGAATAACTCGCAGCAGAGAGAACGAGAAACCGGACGTTCGGTTTTTGTCTGGAGAGATTAAGGAGGTAAGGATGGACTCGATGGGCGGGGTGCTTACGGTTTTGGGAGTGTTCTTTGTAATTTTTGTCTTGGGCTTGGTGTTCGGCTCGTTCTTCACTGTGGAGACGGCGCAGGTGGCCATCGTACAGCGTCTGGGTAAGTTTGCACGCGTTGCAGGGCCGGGACTGAATTGGAAGACGCCCTTCATCGAGGCGGTAGTGCGGCGCATGAGCATGAAGGTGCAGCAGTTCGACGTGAAAGTCGAAACCAAGACGCAGGACAACGTGTTCGTGCAAATTCCCGTCTCCATCCAATACAAAGTGATACCGGAATCCGTAGAAGCGGCATTTTACAAACTGACCGATCCCGTCAAGCAGATCGAATCCATGGTCTACAACGTAGTGCTGGGGCACGTCCCGAAAATGAAGCTGGACGATACTTTCCTGAATCAGGCGGCGATCGCCAATGATTTGCGCGACAGCCTGGACGGCTCGATGAAGGAGTACGGCTATTCGATCGTGAAAGTGCTTATTTCCGACATCGTCCCGGACCAAAAAGTGAAAGCAGCGATGAACGATATCAACGCGGCGCAACGCGAACGCGAAGCCACGGTATCGCGAGCGGAAACGAATAAGTTGCTCCTGGTAAAGCAGGCCGAAGCAGAAGCCGAATCCAAGCGCCTGCAAGGCGAAGGCATCGCCAACCAACGCAAGGCTATTATTTCCGGCTTGAAAGACTCGGTGGAAGACTTCGCGAAAACCGTTCCGGGTTCCACGCCACAGGACGTTATGCAACTTGTGCTGATGACGCAATATTTCGACACTTTAAAGGACATCGCAGCCAACGATCACAGCAACACCATCTTAATCCCGCACACGCCAAATACTTTGACCGATCTATTTAGCCAAATTCGCAACGCTGTGATCACCGGCACAGAAATGACCAAGCATGATATACCCTCCTCGCTGTCCCCGAGCGATTCAAAACGATGAGGGGCGGTCTTCACAGAGCACAGACCGTCTATTGAGGAGAGAACTCGCCGGAAACAGGTGGAGTCGAAAAAATAAAATGAAGAAACGAGATCGTAGGAGATTTTTGCAGAGTTCGGCGGCGGCCCTCGCGGCGAGTCTTGGCTTGGGGCGGGAGGTGCTTATGGGCGGTGAGAGTTTCGAGGATTTTAAACCTTTCAGGCCGGAGCTCCGTGCGGCGTATAGTGCGCAGAAAGCGTTTGGGAATGAAGGGAAGAAGCCGCTGAGGCTGGGATTGATTATCGGGATTGGAAATGATCCGGACGCGGCGATGGCCAAAGTGCATGAGCTCGGGTTGCCGACGTGCCAGGTGTATGTGACTGAGTTTACGCCGGGACTTGTGGGGGGTTTGGGGAAGGCGCTTGGGAAACATGGGATTGAGGCGACGTCGATCGTAGTTGGCGGGCCGGGGAAAGAGGTGTGGGATTTTTATGAGGGACCGTTGACGATTGGGCTTGTGCCGCGGGATACGCGGGCAGCGCGAATTGCGCATATCAAGAAGGCCTCGGACTTTGCAAAGGAGTGTGGCGTGGCGGCGGTGCAGACGCATTGCGGATTTATTCCAGAGAATCCGAATGAGGTGTTGTACAAAGAGACCGTGTCGGCGATGCGCGAGGTGGCGGAGTACTGCAAGAGGAACGGGCAGAATTTTCGGTATGAGACGGGGCAGGAGACGCCGATTACATTGGTGCGCGCGATTCAGGATGTGGGGCTGGACAATCAGGGAGTGAATTTTGATTTGGCAAATTTGATTTTGTATGGGAAGGCCAATCCGGTGGATGCGATTGAGATTCTCGGGCCGTATGTGCAGGGGATTCACGCGAAGGATGGGTTGTGGCCTACGAACCCGAAGGATTTGGGGGAGGAAGTTGCTATTGGGAAGGGGAAGGTGGATTTTCCGCGGATTATTACGCGGTTGAAGGAGATGAAGTATCCAGGGGCGGTGACGATTGAGCGGGAAACTTCTGGGGCACAGCAGATGGAGGATGTGCGAGGAGCGAAGGAGTATTTGGAGAAGTTGTTTGGGTGAGAAGAAAAGGAAGTCGACAGTCGACGGTTGAAAGTCGAAAGTTCGGAGAGAAAAGGAAGAGCGCGAAGACTGAAGTCTGTGCCACCTAGGACCGGAGCAGCCCCCTCCCCTGCCCCTCCCCTTGCTTTTCTGTAAGTGCGGATTCTAAGAGGATTAGAGGCGAAAGAGCAGGAAGCCAGAGAGAAGGCTTTTGCCGAGAGAGAGTTTACGGAACGGATGGAAAAGTACGGGGCAGGAGTTCCAAAGTGGGAATGGGAAGAGGACTGGCGACGAAATTTCACGCTGGATTTATAGTACATACGAGCTTTTCATACTTAGTTTTGGCGAATAGGACTTGCTTTTCTTGGCCTTTCGGTTAGAACTGTCAGGCTTCTCCGTTAGTGCAATTTCATATATGCCAACTCACAGGATTTGTGAACGAACGCACTGCGATATCTAATCAAAGACAAAAAGTTCAGGGATTGCTGAAGCGCGTAAGTTGCGCGTTGTACTGGGGATGTGATACAGCGAGGCGTGAGCAGTGGCCTTCGTTTTGCGACGCACGCAAGGAGGAAAGGAATGCGAGAGTGTAGAGAAGTTGGAAAAGAGATTGGACGGCGAGAATTCATTGGGACGGCTGCGGCGGTGGGTGGGGTGATGTTTATTCCGGCGGCGCGGGTTTGGGGGTCGGAGGCGAACTCGGCGGTGCGTGTTGGGCTTTTGGGTTGTGGGGGGCGGGGATCGGAGGACGCTACGAACCTGGTGGAGACTGGCGGGGCGCGTGTTGTGGCGCTGGCGGATATGTTTCAGGATCAGTTGGATAAGGCGCTCGCAGAATTCGACAAGATGCAGTCGGCGAAAGGATATGCGGCGATTGATGCGGCGCAGCTTTTTGTCGGGCCGATGGCTTACGAGAAGATCGCGGCTTCGAAGGAAGTGGATGCGATCGTGGTGGCTTCGCCTCCGTATTTCCATCCGCAGCATTTGGAGGCCGTAGTGGCGGCGGGGAAGCATGTTTATTGTGAGAAGCCGGTGGCGGTGGACGTGCCGGGGGCGAAGAAGGTGGTGGAGATTGGGAAGCGGGCGGAGGGGAAGTTGAGTTTGGATGTGGGATTCCAGATTCGCGATTGTCCGCCGTTTGTGGAGTTGGTGAAGCGGATTCATGGCGGGGCGCTGGGGAAAATCGTTTGTGGCGAGGCGCATTATCTTTCGGGATATTTGGACCGGCCGGCATGGCCTGGGGCTTCGCCGACCGAGCGGAGATTGCGGAACTGGGTGTATGACCGTGTTTTGTCCGGGGACATCATCGTGGAGCAGAACATACACGTGATTGATATTTGCAATTGGATTTTGAAGGCGCATCCAGTGAAATGTTCGGGGGCGGGCGGGCCGTTGGGGCGGCCTGCGGATGGAGACGTGTACGGGAATTACAACGTGGTGTTTACCTATCCGGAAGGAGTCGATGTGACATTCAGCTCGACGCAATTTGCGAAGGGGTGGTGGGACGTTACGGAACGGTTCTTTGGGACCAAGGGGACGTCGCAGTCGCCATACTCGGGGCCGCTGGGAATTTGGGGCGATGAGCCGTGGCAGACGCCGCAGACCCCGGAGAAAGATTCGCAGGGATTTTCGGCGACGGGGAAGTTCACTTCGAATCTGGAATTTGCGGATGCGGGGAAGAAAAAGGCGTTCGTGGAAAGCATTACGAGCGGGAAATTCCATAATCAGGCGGCGACAGGCGCAGAGTCGGCGGTTTCGTGCATGATGGCGCGCACGGCGGCGTACACGGGACGGGAAGTTACGTGGGACGAGCAGATGAAATCGCACGAGGTTTGGGATTCGAAGATTGATTTGAACAAGTTGGGTTGAGGGAGGAAATGCAAAGAAAAAGATAACGCAGAGGCGCAGAGTTAACAGAGCTTTCGCAGAGAAGAGCGGAAAGGCGAAAAGCAGATTCCTCGCTACGCTCGGAATGACATTGTGACTTGTAGCTGCTTATCGGAAGGGCAAGGGAAAGCTGAATGAGACGAACGACGCGGCGGCAATTTGTGAAGGCGGGCGTTGCAGCGGCATGTGTAGCGGGGATTGGCGGCGAAGCGCTGGCCAGAGAGTTGGCCGCTGAAGCTGACGGGCTGGGGCGAAGTGCGACATTGAGTTTGCCGGCCACGGCGTCTCAGGCAAGTGGGGCGCTTCCGATCAAGAAGGGGCTTGTGTCTGACATGCTGCCTAGCAGCTTGAGCTATACGGATCGGTTTGCGCTGGCGCGGGACGTGGGATTTGAGGTGGTGCAGGCGCCGACTACGCCGGACAAGCACGAGGCGGAAGAGATTAAGAAGGCTGCGGACGCGGCGAACATTCGGATCGATTCCGTGATGAACATGGACCACTGGAAATATCCGCTGTCGTCGAGTGACAGCGCGGTGGTGGCGAAGAGCATTGAGGGGATGAGGACGTCCTTGCACAATGCGAAGTTGTGGGGCTCGGACGCGGTGCTGCTGGTTCCGGCAGTGGTGAATGCGGAGACGTCTTATCGGGATGCCTGGACGCGGTCGCAGGCGCAGATTCGCAAACTGATACCGATGGCCGCGGAACTGAAAGTTGTGATTGCCCTCGAGGAAGTTTGGAACAAGTTTTTGCTGAGCCCGCTGGAGATGGCGAAGTACATCAGCGGGTTTGAGAGTCCGTGGATCAAGGCGTGGTTTGATGTGGGGAATGTGGTGCTTTATGGGTACCCGCAGGATTGGATTCGAACGCTGGGTAAGAGCATTTACAAAGTGCACTTGAAAGACTTCAAACGCAAAGAGAATGGATATGCGTGGGTGAACCTGGGCGACGGAGATGTGGATTGGGCGGCACTGCGCCAGGCGTTCGCGGAGGTTGGATATGCGGGGAGCGCCATTGCGGAACTGGATGGCGGCGACGAGGCGTATCTACGCGATGTAAGCCGGCGGATAGACCGGTTGTTGATTAGCGGGAGCTAGGGAGGGGAGAGGGTGTGGTGCTCTCGAACTAAGCGACGGCGGGCGGGGGGATTGGAGCGGGGGCCCGGAAGGGATTGTCGCTAGTTGGCAACGGCGACTGCTACGCCGAGTTCTTTCAGTTTGGCGCGGGCCGCGCGTTCTTCTTCGGTACCGGGGTAGCGGCGGATAACTTCGCGGAGTTCGCGAACGCCAGCAGTTTTCTGGCCGAGTTCAATCAGCGCCATACCTTTCTTCAAACGGGCGGGTTCGAGCTTGAAACCTTTCGGGTAGAGCGTAAGCACCTTGTCGTACTCCGCGACGGCGTCCTGATATTGTTTTTGATGGTAGGCAATTTCGCCGAGATAGAATTGGGCATTGCAGGCGAGGTCGGTGCTGCCATAGTACTTGAGATAGTCGAGGAATTCCTGGCGGGCGAGATCGTATTTGCCGCTGGTGATGTCGCGCAGGCCGTTGGAATAGAGCATGTCGGCGGACGGAGCAGGAGAGGCGGTATTGCCTGCGGATGGAGCAGCGGAGTTTCCGTCATTCACTGGCCTCGGGTTTGCGCCGGGAACGGCGCCGGCCGGGGCGGTGCCGGAAACTTTGGAGTCGATGCTCTGGACGGCGCTTTGTAGATCGACGAGTTGCTGATTCAGTTTTCCGAGACGGGATTTAATTTCCTCGAGATTGTCGGAAAGGCCCTGGACCTGAGTGGACATGGTGTCCAGGCGGGCGCCGGAGTTGGCTTGTACGTCTTGCACGGACTTCTGGACGCTGCCCATGGTGGCGTTGAGCTTGCCGACGTTGTCGCTGGTTTGTTCGACGAGAGTTTTAAGGACAGTGTGGTCCGTCGTGATCTGCGTGGACATGTCCTTCTGACCCTGAAGAAGCGTGGTGACATCGCGCTGCAAGTCGATGATTTCCCGGGCGACAGCCTCCGCCGGGCGCGGCCCGACGAGGCTCCCACCGAGCGCCCCGGCAAAAATAGCGGCGGCAAAGAGTACGATGGTGCGGATTTTCATGAAAAAAACCTCCTCAGATGCGACTGCTTCTCAGACGAGTGTTCAGGCCAGGGAAGAGCGCTCTAACTTATAACCGCTGAGCGGCCGGTGTGTATTGAACCGGGCGGCTCTTTACTCACTTTAACGGCAGAGCCGCGCGCGAGCAAGAGATTGCTCGGTCACGCGGCTCTGACGGTCATCGAACAGTTACGAGGTTGTACGAAGCGCTACGGCACACGGACGAAGTGGCCGACGCGGTTTCTCTGCCAGCATTCCTCGTTGCTTTCCATGCAGAACGGCTTCTCTTTGCCCAAGCTTGTGGTATTCAAGCGGTCGGCGGAGATGCCGAGGGAGACGAGGTAGGCCTTGACAGCCGCGGCGCGGCGATCGCCGAGGACCAGGTTGTATTCGGTCGAACCGCGTTCGTCGCAATGGCCCTCGATGGTCGCTTTGACCTCGGGGTGATTGCGGAGGAACTCGGCGGTCTTTGCGAGCGCTTCGCGAGCATCGGCGCGGATGTCTGCTTTGTTGAAGTCAAAGTAGGCGTCCTTCACATCCCGCAGGAACAGTTCGTCGATCGTGGGTCCCGGCGGTGGCGGAGGAGGCGGCGGCGGAGGCTGCGCTACGGTGACGCGGACGCTGGAATCAGCCGAGCCGCCCGGACCGCTGGCAGTGATCGTGTACGTCGTGGAATCCGACGGAGTGACTTTGGTCGAGCCCTGAGCCGTCACGGCGCCCACTCCAGGCGAAATGGTGAGCTGCGTGGCATCGGTGGAAGTCCAGCTCAGAGTCGTCGAATCGCCAACGTTAATGGAGGTTGGGTTAGCCTGCAGCGAGACAGTCGGGCGCGCAGGCGCAGGTGCTGGAGCCGGCGGAGGCGGAGGTGCCGGCGGAACCTTCTTTTTGCAACCTGCCACAAAGGCAAGCGTCAGCATGAAAGTCAGCATGGCCCCGCGGTAGAGAGAGCTAGAAACCCGAATCATTCGAATCCTCCTCAACGTAAGAATCCCTTGTTCGTCCCACGAGCGCCATCATCGTATCACTAGCGGGCTGGGTAAAGGCAAATACATCGTAGCACGATATATTACCAATCGTACACACGCAAATGACACAGAACATCGCAAGAAGCAACTCTAAAGAAATGTAGGTCAGGGAGAATATTGCAACCAAGCTTGTGATGCGCGCCCCGCATGGAAAGTTTCGACAAATCTATATCGGCCGCTGTTTTACTTGGGGGACCAATTGGGGGACTCGTTGTGTCCGTCGAGGGTTAGCTGGTGGGGCTGGGAGCCGTCGGCGAGCATGGTCCAGATCTGGCGAGGGCCAGTGCGGGTAGATTCGAAGACGATATGGCGGCCATCGGGAGCCCAGCTGGGGCGCTCGTTGCGGCTTCCCGCGTCCGGCGTGAGATTGATGATGTGCTGGGAGGTAGGTTCCATGACGTAGATATCGTAGTTGCCGTCTGGGCGGCGCCAACTGAAGGCTAGGAGCTGACCGTTGGGCGACCAGGCGGGATCGATGATGTAACCCTTATCCGGGAGATCCAGCAGGTTCACGTTGGTGCCGTCGGCGTTCATCATGTAGAGCTTGGGGATGCCGCCACGATCGCTGACGAAGACGACGGATTGGCCGGTCTTGGGGTTCCAGGCGGGAGAAGTGCTGCCGCCGTTGGAGAACGTGAGACGCTTGGGTTTACTGCCATTGATGTCGGTGACGTAGAGTTCGGGATTGCCAGCCATGGAAGAGGAGAAAATGAGCTGTGTGCCGTCGGGTGACCAGGCGGCGGCGCTGTTTGTGCCGCGGAAGCGGGGGAAGGAGATGACTTTGCCAGCGTCCACGGAATACATGCAGATTTGTGCGCTTACGACGCCGCTCACGGGCTGATAGCAGGTGAAGGCGATGCGCGAGGCGTCGGGGGACCAACGCGGCATGAGCGAGATGGTGCGGAGTGACGTTAGGGGGTGCTGGTTTGCGCCGTCGTAATCCATCACCCAGAGTTCTTTAGAGCCGGTGCGAGAGCTGACAAAGGCGATTTGCGTGGAGGCGATGCCCGGGAAGCCGCCGGAGAGTTTGAATATGATTTCGTCAGCGAATTGGTGGGCGAACTTGCGGACTTGCTGGTCGGTGGGAGCACCTCGGTAGATTTTGCCGACAACGGATTGCGAGGAAGGGCTGGTGACGTCATATAGCCAAGCTTGGATGGCGACTTCGGTCGTGGTTTCTGTGAGGTTGCCGAAAGCGACGTAGTGGGCGTTGACCTGAGGATCGGTCCAGGCGGCGTTCTGGAGTTCGGAGGGCTGGGTGGGGGACTGGGCGGGATAGAAACTGGGGCTGACGAGATCGAGGATACCGCTAAAGGCGAGATCGTCTCGGACGATTTGCGTGAATTGAGCGGAGTGGGTCTTTGCGTTGTCGGCCCGGGGGCCGAAATCGGCTACGGCGAGGCGTATCTTTTCCACGCCGAGGCCGGTGCCTGTGCGGAACCAGGGATTCTGACTCTGCTGAGCGCCTGCGGGCAGGGCTGCAAGGCTCAAAACTGCTGCGACAGCCAGCCAATTGAAGAGTTTGGACTTCACTAGCACCTTAACCTCCGGATTCACTTGCCGCGTAGAATGCCAAATGGATGCGGCCTTAGTGTGACAAAGAGAGATCAAAATCGAAAATGACATCCACGCTGCTTCCGCTGTAGTCGTTCGGCAAGGGTCCAAAGTGGATGCCGTCCAGTGCGCGCCGTGCTGAATTGTCCATAGAGAGATTGCCGCTGGATTGCGACATCTGGACATTCGAAACGGTGCCGTCACGATTGATACGAAATGTCATCACACAATGAGCCTGACGGGCGGCGCGAACAGGCGGATCGATCGTGGTCTGGAGCCAATTTTGGCCGACGCTGCGGCGCACGGCCTCGATGTACCAGCCATAGCGCGAAGCGAAGTCTCCGCCGCCTTGGCCCTTAAACAAAACGGGGCCCGAACCGCCGCCGGGGGTGGGGGCGTAGCCGGTAGGAAGATCGGGAGAACCGTGCTTTCCGTAGTCCACCGCGTTATCTGGCGGGGGAACTTTGGGTTCGTCCACCTTGGACTTGTGCGTTATCGGCTTGGGTTTTTCGTTTTTGAAGATTGGAACATTTTCAGCTGGCGTCGGAGGCTCAGGCGGCTTTGGCTTGGGCTCCTCTTTCCACAAGCCTTTGGTTGGATCGACGGTTTTGCTATCGGTGACGATTGGTTGCGGCGGCATTGGAATTCCGGCGGCTGGGCCCACGAGTTTTACGTTGACGCTGCCGCTGGTACCGCCGACGTCGCCCCACTCCGGCCCGGCGAGGTGGAAATAAATCGAGACGGCGATCCAAAGGACGAGGAAGACGTGAAGAATCAGAGAGTAGACGAGAAACTTTCGGAGACCGAGATCATCGGCCGAGATGGGCGGTAAGGGGATGATCGAGTTGGCGGTGGTGCTCATGTTCAGCGAGTACGCGCGCGTTCCGAGAGCGGCTCCGTAACAATACTAATATTACTGACGCCAGATTGGCGCAAAGCGTCAATGACCTTGGCGAAGGTGCCGAAGGGGATGGTTTCGTCGGCCCGAAGGAAAACGGAATCCTGCGGCTTTTTGAGTTGCGCCCGCACCTTGCTCCCGAGCTGGTTGATATTGACGGGAACGTCGGCGAGATAGATGAGCTGGTTTTTGTCGATGGTGATGACGAGGCGCGGCTCATTGATTTCCTTAACGGTTTTCGTTTTGGGGACGTCGACTTCGATGCCGGACTGCAGGATGGGTGCCGTGATCATGAAGATGATGAGCAGGACGAGAACAACGTCGATGAACGGGACCATGTTGATCTCGGAGAGGGTGCTCTGCGTGTTTTTGGAGAGTTGCGGCATATTGTTCGTTGGCCGCCGAGGGCTGGCGGCCGCGTAAACCTACGTAAAAGTCTTTTCGATTTGGGCCCCGACTTCCAATGCAAACGTATCGAGACGTTGCGCCAGATCGCGGATGTTCTGCAAAAATTGGTTGTAGAAGATAACCGCCGGTATGGCGACGAAGAGCCCGGCGGCAGTGGTGATCAGGGCTTCGGCGATACCTGGAGCTACTGCGCGGAGGCTGGCAGCGCCAGCGTTCCCAAGTCCTGAAAAGGCGTCAATGATGCCCCAAACTGTGCCGAAGAGGCCGATGAAAGGCGTCACGGAGCCCGTTGTGGCTAACCAGGACATGCCTTTTTCGACGCGGCGGACTTCTTCCGCGGACGCGAGTTGCATACTCACGGTGACAGCCTGGAGGCTCTTCAGTTTTCCAGTAGGTTGCGGATTGCCGGTGCCCACCTGGCTCAATAGTTCGCGATAGCCAGCGGCATAGACGGATGCGAAAGGCGAGCCTGCGGAAGCGAGGGCTTGCGGGTTGGCTACGCCCTTGGTGGCGCGAAAGATGCGGAGGAATTGGTCGCTTTGACGACGCACGCGGCCGAAGAGGCCGAGCTTCTGAAAGATCATGGCCCAGGAAACGACGGAGAATATTCCGAGCAAGAGCAAAATGCCGCGGGCAACCCAGCCCGTTTGTCCAAGAATGTTACCGAGATCGGCGATAAAGACGGTGGCGAACAGAAGAATGGTGCAACCCCTCAGTTAGAAATAAATTTTCCTGCCTTCAGGAACGTAGCACACGCCTACAGGGTGGTCAAACAAATGAGATGCACAACGTAAAGGTGGTGCTGCCTCTTTGGATACAAACAAGAACGCGCCGTGGGCTGGATTGGCCCCATGTCAAGGTGGCCGAGCGGAAGTTAGCAAGCAAGCAGGTGTGTTAAACTGCGAATTGAGCATGGGCAAAACGTTTGACATCGGGCTAGAGAGATTAACGGGCGGGCCTCGGTTTACCATCGGCGGTTCCATCACCACAAAGAACGACGACAGTATTGCGGCCACAGGCGCGCGAACCGAGGCGTCGGAACTCGATGCGATTCGGGGCGCGTTGCGGCGTACCTTTTTTCTGGAAACGTTTGGCTGCCAGATGAACGATCACGACTCGGAGAAGGTTGCAGGCGTCCTGGTTTCGCGGGGGTACCAGCAAGTGGAGTCGCCGGATTCGGCTTCGTTGATCCTCTACAACACATGCAGTATCCGGGAAAAAGCGGCGCAGAAAGTTTTCTCGAGGCTTGGAGAGTTTGGCCTTCAGCAGAATGATGGACGGATTATCGGCGTTCTTGGTTGTGTGGCGCAGCAGGAAGGCGAAGAGATCTTTAAACGCGCGCCGTGGGTGAGCCTGGTGTGCGGCTCGGCGAGCTATAGCAAACTGCCGGAGTTGCTGGCGCAGGTCGAGGCAGGGAATCAGCGCGTAACCGGTCTCGATAACGATACGGACGAGACGTTCGAGACACCCGTAACGCGGCGCGACAATCCCTGGCGCGCGTATTTGACGATTATTGAGGGCTGCGACAAGGCTTGTTCGTACTGCGTTGTTCCCTACACGCGTGGGCCCGAACGCAGCCGCGCGAGCGATTCGATTTTGCGCGAGGTACGACAACTTGCGGAGTTGGGTTACTCGGAAGTGCAGCTACTGGGCCAGACTGTAAATTCCTATAAGGATCCGACGGTGCGCAAGATGCGGTTTTCGGAGTTGCTGCTGGCCGTGGCGGATGAGCGGGGGATTCGGCGCGTGCGTTTTACGACGTCTCACCCGCGCGATTTTTCGCGAGACATCGTAGATGCCATTGACGCGCAGCCGAAACTTTGCAATCACGTGCACCTGCCCGTGCAATCGGGTTCGACCAAGGTCCTGCAAGCCATGCAGAGGACCTACAGCCGCCAAGAGTATCTTGAAAAGATTGCGATCATTCGTGGGGCGAAGCGGACCATCAGCATTACGACCGACATAATTGTTGGCTTTCCTGGAGAGACGGACGAAGACCTTGCGGAAACGCTGAGCCTGCTGGATGCAGTGAAGTACGATGCAATGTTTTCGTTCAAATATTCTCCGAGGCCACATACTCCGTCGCTGAAGATGAAAGATGTTATTTCTGAAGAGGAGAAAAGCCGGCGGCTGGCTGTCTTGCAGGAAAAGCAGCGGGAAATTCAGACGGCGAGGCACTCGGCAATGCTTGGGGAGACGTTCGAACTGCTGGTCAGTGGAAAATCGCGGCGCGAAAATCAGTGGTCGGGACATACTTCCTGTCATCGGGTCATAAATTTCGCTTCCCAAGAGCAGGCACTTCTGGGAAAGTACGTGCAGGTTCGGGTGACGGGAGCTACGCCGAACGGTTTGGCGGGGGAGCAGGCTCTCTAGAGCAGCGACTCGCGACGTCAGTTTGAGGCGCAAAGACATTTTGACGGCACAGACTGAAGTCTGTGCTACTCGGGAGGTCACATGGAAGTGGAGATGAAAATCCGCGGCCTGATGATGGATCCCGTGACAAACATGCCCATTGTTGTGCTGAAAGATGTGCAGGGCCAAGCGATCCTGCCGATTTGGGTTGGCGTGTATGAAGCCAATGCCATTGCGCTGGAGATCGAAAAGGTGCAGACGCCGCGGCCGATGACTCACGATCTGCTGAAAAATGTTCTACTCGGGCTCGATGTACTGGTTCACAAGATTGTGGTGAACGACTTGAAAGACGACACGTTTTACGCTTTGATCTGGGTCGAGCGCGAGGGGCAGATGATGACCATCGATTCCCGGCCCAGCGATGCTCTGGCGCTTGCGCTGCGCGTGGATTGCCCGATTTTCGTGGATGAAGAAGTGCTGAAAAACTCGAAAGTCTCGAGCGCGATTACAGAACGCAGCACCAACGAACAACTGCGCAACTGGCTCGAGGGTCTCTCCGACGACGACCTCGGCCGTTACAAGATGTAGCTCTCTAGAACGAATTCTCATCCAACCGCAGTTCGATCCGCTCTCCGGACAATTGGGGATGGTTTTTGCTCTCGCTTTGCACGTTAGTGTGTAAACACCTTGTCGTTTTCGACCTTGCGCGGCTGCGATGGCGCGCTGGGCGCTGCGCTGAGCTGCTGGGTTTGTGGGTGAGAGGGAGCGAGGGTGACGACGGCCTGATCCTTGTAGCGGAGGGCCGGGATTATGGCGAGGAAGCGCACGACCTGAACCACGCCCACGACATACCACCCGGAGCCGGGGCCGTGAAAGGGAGTGACTTTGGCGACCGCCGGGATCATCCGCGAAAAGAAAAATGGGAGTAGATGAAATGGCCGGCCGCAGAGGATGGCACCGACAGTCGCAAAGATAGTGGTCAAGAAAAGCTCGTTAAAGGGAAGCGCAGAAAGTATGGATGCCCCCCTGCATGGCTAGTTCGCGACGCGTCCACGTGAGTCCGCGCAGGTTTTCTTGCACAGGGTGCGATAACACGAGGCAAACGACCCAAATGATCTCAGGAGGAAGCCACTTGACGATCGTCGGTGTCACCGCGTAAGCCCAGAGGGGAGCGAAACGAGTGCCTGCGGAGAAGAATTGCAAAAGCTTCAAGAGATGCAGCGAATCGGCGGCGATCCACCAGCCGAGCAGCGATAAGTTAAGCGTCCAATTCAGATAGCGCATGCAGGCGAACCACACGACGGCTTTGTCCTGTGCTTCGCTGCTGAGCGCCTTGCGGCCCATCCAAAAAACTAGAAGCGCGGGGAACAAGAGAACGCCGAGCAGAACGTATTCCGCTCTCTTAACAGAGTTGGCGGAGATCCCGAAACGGACGGTCACATGTTCGGGAATGTCGGAACCGATTTGCCAGAAGTACTGGTGCATCAATTCAGAGAAGTGCTGGAAGCTCGCGGGCATTCTTCCAACGAGGAGTGATTGCGTGCTGCTGGCAGGTTGCGTTTCTGTAATTTCCAGGTCAGGCAGGCGCAAGCTAAGACTGAGCCTCTCTATCCCGTGGTCCAGCGCGAATTGGCGCAGAGGTGCGGTGGCAATCTTTAAATCCCGAATTGTCGAAGCGCGCTGAAGAAATGGTTGGCAAGTACCGGTGTAGACCTGGGCGATGGAGTGAAGAAAGGGAGCTTTGGTTTGAAGGCTACAGCCAAGCGAAGATTCAAGCATGGATTTGATCTCCGGTTCGCTGCTCGCTTGCCCGTTTGCAAAGAAATTCACCTGGGCGGTGCCCGTCTTCAGCAAAAACGACACTTAGGCTGGCTGCCGGAATCGGTTTAGCATCTTGGTCGCCGTCGTCCGAATCGTCCGAGAGCGATTGCGCGTGCGCGGAAACCGCGCCACACAGGAGCGTGAGAGTCAGCAGGACGGGATAGAGCGACCATTTCCACCACGAGCGTCGACGCATGACATGCACCCTTTCGTCGGCGAGATGAACCGGAGGATGGTTTCACGAGATGGAAAGCGTTAAATGGCGTACCCGCTTGCGCCAGACGATGAGAAGAACAATCCCGATGAGGATGAGAGCAAGACTCAGCCCGGCCCAGAGGCCGAAGGCTCCCCAGCCGCGCTGAAAGCAGAGCCACGCGCCAAGCGGCAGACCGATAACCCAATACGCGGTGAAATGGCAGAGCATCGGCGTGCGCGTGTCTCCCAAGCCGCGTAGGGCGCCGGTTGCGACTGTTTGAATGCCGTCAAAAAGTTGAAAAGCGGCGCCAGCCGCGAGAAGAGATATCGTGCTGTGGATGATGGCTTCATCGGGCGTATAGGCGCGCGCAATCCATCGCGGGAACACAAGCAGAGCAATGCTCGCAGCAGTCATGAACGCGGCGCCGAGAAAAATGGCGGTGCCGCCCGCGTCCCCGGCGCCTTGAGGGTCCTTGCGTCCAATCGCCTGGCCAACGCGCACAGCCGCAGCTGACGAGATACCCAGCGGGACCATATAGGTGAACGAAACAGTGTTGAGAGCGATCTGGTGACTGGCAAGAGCAACAGCCCCGAGACGGCCGATCAGGGCCGTGACGATAGCGAAAACGCCGATCTCGAGAGTGATTTGCATAGCTGTGGGGAAGCCGAGAGCTAGAAGACGCCGGATGCGCGGTAGGTCAGGTTCGACGGGCGTGTGAAGCAAGCGCGTGCGGTGACGCCGGTCATACCAGAGGAGATAACCTACGAGAACTGTGGAAAGATAAATTCGAGACCAGGCAGTGGACCAGCCGGAGCCCACCGCGCCCATCGCGGGAGCCCCGAGCTTGCCGTAAATGAGGATCAGGTTGCCGCCGGCGTTGATGATGTTTGCTGTGATCTGGGCGAAGGCGATGGGCCGCACCAAATTCATGGCTTGCATGGAGCGCCGGACAGCGAAATAGAGGAGAAGAGGCAGTGTTCCCCAAGCCAAGGCTTTTGAAAAGGGAACCGCTAGGGTGATTACGTCGGGCGCGATGCGTATGGCCCGCAGCATAGGTTCGAAAAACCAGACGGGAGCCATCAACACCGGCGCGAGCGCCAAGCTAAGATAGATACCGTGAAGAAGCGAGCGATGGCAGTCTTCGCGCTGACCGGAGCCGAACGCTTGAGAGACCAGGGTGTCCAACCCAATCAGCAAACCACCTCCAAACATGGCGAGGACGTTGAAGAGAATTCCACCAAGACTCACAGCGGCGATGGCTACCGCACTGTTGGGAAGACGTCCCACCATCATCGTGTCTACGATGGCCATGCTCATCCAGCCCACTTCGGCTAGAACCAGCGGCAGAGCCAGCCGCAGCGTAGGACCAAGTTCGGCGCGGAATGTTTCATAGCGAGTCATTGGCGAAAGAGGAGTGGAAAGAGTTTAAGCGGGCTTGTAGAAAGGCGCAAACAGGCGTGAATTTGGATGGTTTGAGAGTAGGGCCGAGGAGGAAGAGAAGCGCGCTAGCGGATGAGCTGTAGGGGTAACTTCGACGTCGTTCTAGACCTGAAGTCCCATTGACCGGAACGATGGCGCTTCGTAGCCTTCTTAGAGTGCTGCTTTTGTGTGCTTCGCTACGGGTTCGCGGATCAACCTGATCCACGCCTATTTTCTGGAAGCGATCTGGCATTGCTGGTGCGGCTTGCGATCGAGCGGGCCTGGGAGACAACCGTGGGCATCGGGAACATATCCAGCTTTGAAGCGCGAACGCAGAACATTAGGGCTGGGGTGCGCGTAAATTCACGCGTGCCGGTGGCGGTGGAATGGGCGGAGTCGGGCCGAGCGATGCGTGCGGAGGGTTACACCGCGGACACCAGCACGACTGGGTGCCTGGCCATTATTCCGCAAAATTTTCCAGTCGGTCAGCGCTTTGTCCTGGTCAACCTGGTCAATAAGAATGCTTGCGAAGCGGTCCTGATTTGGCGAGGCCATGAAGGGCGAGCGGGATGGGAACTGGGGATTCAACTTCAAGAGGCTTCGATGGAGTTTTGGGGCTTGGATTTTTAGACGACTTGAGGCATGGGCTTGTGCCGCTTTCCCTTAGTCATTCGATTTTTGTTATTTCAAAATCCATTCAGTCAAAGATCTTGGGCTGTTCCCTGCGGTTTTTCCCAAAAAAGAACTTCTGAGATTTCCACCGATCTCCCTGTGAATTTCCACTTTTCCCTTGCGCTAGAATGGGTTGCGAACGTAGAGTGGGCCTAGAGCTAGGGGGCTTACTGCAGACCGCACCCACATATAGGGACCTGGTTGCTGGATCGCGTCGGTGCGATTTACCATGCGCATAGGCGGAGGCAGAAGCGTATGACTGCCATCATCACGGTTGCGAATCAAAAAGGCGGCGTCGGGAAAACAACGACGGCGATTAATTTGTCTGCCGCTCTGGCGCATCGCGGCAAGCGCACGCTCTTGATCGACCTGGATCCGCAGGCGAATTCCACGATCGCATTTTACTCATCCGGCGAGATCGCGACTTCCATGTTTGACGTGCTGAGCGAGGGCCGCGCGACAATGGCCTCCGTTATTAAGCCGACCAAAGATCCGCTACTTTTTCTTGGGCCGGGACGCCTGGCACTGGCCAAGCTTGAGCAAGTACTCGCAGGCCAGTTCGACGCGCCCTACCGGTTGAAGGACTCGCTGGCGCCGATTTTGAAGGAATACGATTACATTGTGCTGGATACGCCTCCGTCGCTGGGGATTCTGACGGTGAATGCTCTGGTGGCTTCCACACATTTGCTCGTACCGATTCAAGCGGCGTATTTTGCGATCGAAGGAACGGACGACCTGCTCGAGACCTACGAACGAATTCGCGCGCGTCCCAACCCCGGGCTGAAAGTGCTCGGAGTGGTGATTACTCTGTTTGACAAGCGGACGAATATTTCGCGCGATACGCATGGGCAGATCCGCACCGTGTTCGGCGAGGTGCTTTTCAAGACGAAGATCAGCAAAAATGTACGATTGGAAGAAAGTCCGGCGTACAAAGAAACGATCTTAACGTTTGCGCCGAAATCGCCAGGCGCGATCGAGTACAAGAAATTAGCAGGGGAGGTTATCCAACGTGTCGAAGAGGATCGGGTTACCCGTCACGCTGAAGATGCGGCATGACGCGCACTACGTCGAATCACTGACGAGTTACAGCGGAGCAGCGGTGGGACGGATGATCCCCGTGGATCAGATCCGGCCCAATCCGGACCAGCCGCGCAAAGCGCTGGGAGATTTGCGTGATCTTTCGGATTCGATCCGCGAGAAAGGCGTACTCGAACCGCTCCTGGTGCGGTTTGTGCCGCGCGAAGACTGTTACTACATTATTTCCGGCGAGCGGCGATATCACGCTTCTCGCGCTGCGGGGCTGCGCGAAGTTCCTTGCATCGAGAAAATGGCGGATGATGCGGAAACGCTGGAGATCGCGCTGATTGAGAACATTCAGCGCAAAGATCTTACCCCTTTTGAAGAAGCGGATGGGTTACACCGTTTGGCCACACAATTTGAGTATACGCATGAAGACGTTGCCAAGAAAATTGGGCGTGCGCGGTCGTCGGTGACGGAAACGCTTTCGCTTAGGAATATACCTGAGTCGTTGCGGAAGAAGTGCGTTGAACACGGAATTATCTCGAAGTCCCTGCTACTGCAGATTGCGCGCCAGCCGACCGAAAAGAAGATGATTGAGATGATGCACCGCATTATGCAAGGAGGGTTGACGCGAGACGAAGCGCGACGTGAACGGCGCGACGAGCAGGGCGGCCCTCAGCGGCCGCAGCCGTTTATCTTTCAGTTTGAGCCGGAGAACGAGAGCTTCCGATTCCGCATTCAGTTCAAGAAGAGCCATGTCTCGCGGGATGAGTTGATTTTGACGCTGCGTGAGATCCTTGGGCAGCTCGAGGGATCGTCCTCGGCGGCGGATTCAACGGCGGCGTGATCACTTCTAGTTAAGAATTCACGGCAGACAGACAGTCTGTCCCACCAACGCATGATGGAATTCACTCCTCAGCAAATGCAAGTTCTGGAGAGGCTTTTCGCGGCGGGCTTTCACCCGATCGCGATTCCTCCTTATGAGAGTGCACTGTGCGTGCGGCGTGGCGAGTGCGCAGCGGTGCTCTCGCCAATACCAAACGGCGGGTTGAAACTTCTTGCACCGCCGTCTTACTTCGTTGATGGAAACTTGAGTGTGCGGCTGAAACGGGGCGCCGGAGAGGTATTTGTTTGGAAGAAGACTGAGCTGGCTGCTACGCGCGAGCGCCTGGAGGAATTGGCATCGTTCCGGCGGGAACTTACTGACATTCTGGAGTTGCCGCCAACCCAGTAATTCGCGTCGAATTTGCAATTCTTGCAGACTCCCGGCACACTAAAAAACTCATGCCCACTTACGACATTATTTGTATTGGAGCAGGTCCGACCGGACTGGCGTGCGCGATTGAGGCGAAGCGCGCGGGCTTGAAGCCTTTGGTGATCGACAAGGGCTGCTTGTGCAACTCGATTTACCACTACCCAGTCAATATGGTGTTCTTCACCACGCCGGAGCTTCTCGAGATTGGCGACCTGCCGCTCGTCAGCGCGATGGAAAAGCCGGTGCGCGTTGAGGCCTTGAAGTATTACCGTAAAGCGGCGGAGCATTACGGCTTGGAATTGCGGCTATTTGAACACGTGCTGCGGGTGGACGGGCACGACGGAAACTTTACGGTCGTGACACAAACAGAGCGGGGAACCGAAGCGCGGTACACGTCGAAAAAGATCAGCGTTGCCACGGGCTATTACGATCTTCCGAATGTTATGGGGATTCCAGGGGAGGAATTGCCCCACGTTTCGCACTATTATACGGAACCCTTCGAATTCTGGAATCAGGATGTTGTTGTGATCGGCGGGAAAAATTCCGCCGCTGAAGCTGCGTTAGATCTCTATCGCAATGGCGCACGCGTTACGCTGGTGCATCGAAACGCGGAGCTCGGTTCCTCAATCAAGTATTGGGTAAAGCCGGACATCGAAAATCGCATTAAGGCGGGAGAAGTCAAAGCGCTTTTCCAAACCCACGTGAAGCACATCACGAGAGATGAAGTGGTCGTTCAAAATGGCGGTGGCGAGAAGCGATTGCCCGCGAAACAGGTGTTCGCACTGACCGGCTATCATCCCGATTATGCGTTTATCGAAAGCCTGGGCGTCAAACTCGATTCCGATACGCGAAAGCCTGCACTTGATCCCGACACCCTTGAGAGTAATGTGCCGGGGATCCATTTGGCAGGTGTGGTCATCGGCGGCCGGCACACCGGCGACATTTTTATCGAAAACGGTCGCTTCCACGGGAAGCAAATCATTGATGCGTTGAAGGCGCGCTCTGCTTAGCCATTATGTTGAGCACAACGATTTGCCCGTGCAAAGGACGTTTGTTAGACTCCTAGCCTATGGCCTCCATCTTTAGGGAAGTCGGCGAGACGTTCAGCACACTGGTGCAAGGATTTAGTGTCACTTTCCGGAATATGTTCAGGAAAACGGTCACGGAGAATTACCCGTTCGAACCGGTCCACTTCCAGCCACGATATCGTGGCATTCACGTGTTGCACCGCGACGAATCCGGGCTCGAAAAGTGCGTTGGGTGCTTTCTTTGCGCGGCGGCCTGCCCGGCAAACTGCATCTACATTGAAGCTGCTGAGAATACCGATGCCAGCCGTATCTCCGCCGGTGAACGCTATGCCAGCGTCTACAACATCGATTATTCGCGCTGCATATTCTGTGGCTACTGCGTGGAAGCTTGCCCTACGGACGCAATTACACACGGTCACGGTTTTGAGCTCGCCACTTACGACATCAATTCCTTGATCTACCGCAAAGAACAGCTTCTCGAAAAGCAGCCGGTCGCTTCAACCTCCGGGCGTTAACACCCCTCAGTCCTAGAATCATCGAGAATCCTTCCGTTTAGAGCATGCGCTATTTTTGCGCGCGCATATTTGGACCGCGCCTGCCCACCCTAGCTGCGCCCCATAACTCATATAAAGCAGCCAAGACGTAACTCTGCACCGGGGTTTGGTCGTGGGAGGATGCGATGCGGCACGGATGCGGCGGCGAGATGCAGCTTCGGGAAGCCCTAGCGCTGGCGAGAGCGGCAAGTGCGTTTGCGCGTGCTCCGCTGAACGCACATGTGGGGCGCGTTGTGGGGCGGCACGTCGTCGCCATTTTCCTTGCAGGAGCAACCAAAAAGCTCCCCATAACATGCAAGAATTCAGGATTGAAATGATCAAGCAAAGCCGCAATCTCCTTGCGGATATCGGCGGCGTGAGAAAGACGCGACAGTTCAAAGCTTTGCAACGAATTCTTGGAAGCCGAGAGAAGGAACTCCCAAGGGGGCTGGGGCGAACAAGTGGTCCCGTGAACCTCCGTAACGGGGACCGGGCGTATATTAACCTATAAGTAATATAAGTCAGAAATACGGAGAGGTAATAGTCTTGGGGAAATCTGTGGAAAACTGTTTGAGCCTTGCGATGGGCAGTGGATTTGACACCGTAAGTGTGCAGATTGTGCCCTGCCTTCCCACCTAGAGCAGAAACGGATCGCCGACGCGGAGGAACTTGCCGCATTCGGTGCTGGGGACGCGGGTGTTGGTGGCCAGGCGGTAGAAGTGATCGAAGCGGCCGGCAGGCGCCCACGGAGGGAGTTGCGCGCGGCGCTGATCGGTGAAGCGCTTTTGGAAGCCGTCGTTCGTAACGCCGGTTTGTGACTCGCGGGCGGGAACGGGGCAGCGCGCGCAGGGGTTGCTGCCCTCGAAGGCGACATTGCCGATGCGGAAGCGCACAACACTGGTTTCCGATTGGTCGAAGAGTTGATCTTCCCAGAATCGCGGCAGAGTTTCGGCCGTTCCGGCGGAGCTGCCTGCGTCGATTTCGAGCGTGGTGCGGAATCGCCGTCGGGCTTCATCGAGCGTCATGCCAGGGAACCACTCGCACACAGCCTCGAGCGATGCGGTGGAAACAATCGTTGGACCGGGCGCCAGCCCGTCGTCCGGAAAGCCTTCGCGCCTGGAGCGCACCTGAATGGCCTGCTCGAAGTACATGCTGAACCATTCCGCGGCGCCTTCGGCGTCGCCTGGAAACGCGAAAGTCATCGCGGGAATGTTGCGCCTGTCGTCTGGAACCGTGAGCGTCACGGAACTAATGTCCGGAGCGTACGCCGCGCGGATGAGGTGCATGGCGGCGGTGCGCTTGGCATTGACCCAGCGGCCGTCGGCGGAGTAGAGGGCCCAAACGCGGTCGAGCTCAAGGCCGCCATTCGGCCCAATGCGCGCTTCTTTCACCGACACGGGGTCGAGGGCTTTGATGGGATGTAGCCGGACGTTCGCGAGGCGCGGCGTCATTCTCCGAGAGTCCACACCCGGAGTTTAGCAGAGCCTTTCGCCCAAAAACGCCGGCTCACAGAGAGCGACTAGAGATTCTCAGATTCTTCCTTTCCATTGATACTGCGATGTGTGGATACGAAACTATGTTCCGCTGGGACGCAGATCCCCGTCAGTAGCCGAGCCGCGAAGAAAAAAATCCAGCCATGAACAGAGTGAAGCACGGACCAAAGCGAAACCGCGGTCGTACCGTGAGCTTAGCCTGCTGCTGCGGCCGCCGCCGCGGGCGATTTCTTTTTCTTGGCCATCTGTTGCACCGTGAAGAGCAGCAGAGAGCGATCTTGCGGGTCCATCTTGCTCAGCAGGTGTCTAAGCTTTCGCATGAACCGCAGGTCTTTTCCCGAACTGCCCCAGGCATTGCTGCCAGAATCGGTCCAGGCGGCTGGAATATCCTGCTTGGGTGGCTGGTCTCCATCGTAAAGAAGTTGGTAGAGCGGCATTTCCAGTGCTCTCGCCAATTTTTCCAGCGTTTCGATAGCAGGGACGGTGTGGCCGTTTTCCACGCGCGAAAGATAGCAGCGCAGCAGGCCGGTGCGTTTTTCGATATCACCTTGGGAGAGTTTTTTTTCCTCGCGCAGGACGCGCAAGCGTTCGCCGATGATCATCGGTAGCTCCTTACTAAAACCACTCCGCGTCACAGGCTGGGTGAGAGCTGGAGTGACTGGACTATAAACTATCGAATAGTTGTTAGTCTAGGAGATTACATTCTCTTCTTCCGTGGAAATCTGCAGGACGAGGCCCCTTGTCCGGACGAAGATGGTCGCGTGTCGAAGGCGAAAGTGTCCCACTGCCAGAAGAATAAGCGCAACGTAAGAATGCCTCCTGGGGACTCGTCCGAGCGGAGATCCTCGCACGCGCAACAGCCGAAGCACACAATTGCCGACACAATTGCCTCTCGCGTCAGAGTAAACGAACTTCGGGCACTCTGAGCGGGTTGGACTTATTTGCTGGTGCCCTATGCCGGCGATCAGCCGCTGGCCGCGGCAGCCGAGCTGTCCGCGAGAACGGACTTGTAGCCGCAGGTCCCGGCTTTGCGCAAAGCTTCCACCATCTCTGCGGCGGTCACGAGTGGTGTCGTCTGCATGTTGGCGACCGCACCGCCGCCTGCGAAGGCAATGGCGATGGCCGCTGCCGAAACATTGTCGGGCATCTCGGTGATGACCAGGGCGTCGTAGGGGCCAAACGCAAAATACGCCGTCTGCAGCTTTCCGCCGAGCTTCTCGATGGGAACTCTGACGACCTCGATCCGGTCCTGCGGATTGGCGATGAGCCGGGCCCAGGCTTCCTTGGTATAGCTGACTTGGTGGCAATAGAGAGGCATGATGATCTCCTTCAGGTGCGGTGGGCATATTTCCGGGGAATTTCTCCTGGGAATGAGGGGACTATGCTCTTGAAAACAAAGGGAGTCAAGAAAAAGTGAAAAAATATAAATAGTTCCCTTGATAAATAATGGAAGTGTGGTATACTTTCTCCAGTAGAAAAGTGCATCCCGGCTAAGACCGGGACGTTTTCATTTTAGGGCTGTTTTTTGGCCCTGCGCCGAATTGCCCGAGCCGCCAAGGCTACCCGCTGATGCTGAGCTAGCGCCGACCGCATGCTTTCAAACCTGACAGTTTTCTAGGGTATAATCCGCGCACTGAAACGCTTTAATGTCTCTCGCCGACATTCCGGCAAGCGGAGCCAATCCCGGTCCCGAAGGGCCACCCCTTCCCGGCAAGAAACTGGTTTCCTGGAAGGAGATTGCCGGCCATCTCGGCCGCGAAACTCGCACCGTCCAACGCTGGGAGAAGACCGAAGGGCTTCCCATACGGCGCCACGAGCACCAGAAAAAATCGACTGTCTACGCCTACACGAACGAGCTGGATGAGTGGTTCAAAAGGCGCCAGCCGGCGGACGATCCCGAAGCCGACGCCGCATTCGTCCCCGAACCCGACCTTGACGCCTTTTCCGAAAAAGCCGATGGTGGCGCAGTCCCTCCGGTCGTCGTCCAAGTTCCTGATGCGGAGAGCGCAGATCTTCCCTCAGTGGAACCGGACAAACCGCCTCACAACATCAGAAAGCAAGTTGCTCTTGGTCTGGCCTCTTTCGCGATTCTGTGCATCATCGCCTATGCAGTTTATAAATTGATCCCAACCAAGCCTCCGCTACCAGAAAAAGTCCGTCTCGTCGTTCTGCCTTTCAAAAATCTCAGCGGCGATCCCAAGCAGGACTATTTCAGCGCAGGCCTGACCGACGAGATGATCACGCGGCTTGGCAGCCTCGATCCACGGCGTCTCGGCGTGATTGCAGCTGCATCTTCCAACGCGCAGTCCGGAAAACCCCTCAAGGAGATTGGCCGCGCTCTCGATGTCCAGTATGCCCTGGAAGGTAGCGTGCGCCGCGAAGGCAATCAGGTGCGCATCGATGTCCATCTCATCCAGGTCAGCGACCAATCCGATCTTTGGGCGGATTCCTATAGTCGCGACCTTACGGACATCCTGCTCGTTCAAGACGAAGTCGGCGCTGCCGTCGCGAGTCAGATTCGCACGGCGTTAGCTACCACTACCGAAATGAGTAGCTCTAGGTTCGCAAAACGCTCCGTCAACGCAGAAGCGTATGATGCTTATCTCTCGGGCCGCTTTTACTGGACCAATCGCGGCGACCTACACAAGAGCATCGAGGCCTACCAGCTGGCGATCCAGAAAGATCCGCAATACGCTCTCGCCTACGCGGGTCTTGCTGGCTCCTATGCTCTGCTTGGGCAGGTGCCTTACGACGATATGTCGCCGCTCGAAGCCAAACCTAAAGCCCGTGCCGCTGCCGAGCACGCCCTCCAACTTGACCCCTTGCTGGGCGAGGCTCGCGCCGTCCTCGCCAATGTGGCCTTCAGTTACGACTGGAATTTCGAAGTCGCGGAGCGTGAATTTCAGCGGGCCTTAGCCCTCAGTCCGAACAACCCTACTCCACATCTCTGGTTCAGCCAGTACTGCATTGTGCGCAACCGCCTGCCGCAGGCGATCGAGGAAAACTCTCGGCTGCTCGAGATCGAGCCCGTCTCTCCTCTCTTCAATACCAATCGCGCGGAGATTTATTACCACGCGCGCAACTACGACGCGGCTATCACCACGGCAAGCCGCGCCATCGAGCAATATCCAAACTATTGGCTCGCCTATATTTGGCTGGGCTCTGCTCTTCGCGAAAAGAAAATGTACAAGGAAGCTCTGGAGCAGTTTTCAAAGGGGCGTACACTCTCTGGCGACCATCCCGTCATGATTTCCTTGTACGGACACGCGCTTGCTCTCTCTGGCGACGCAGCAGGCGCGCGCAAAGCGCTCGCCGATCTCCAGCACCTCGCGCAGTCGCGCTACGTTTCCTCGCTTTACTTCGCTGCTGTTTACTCCGGCCTGGGTGAAAATCGCACGGCTCTCGACTGGCTTGATCGTGCCTACACGGAACGCAACGACCGCCTCGTTTATCTCGGTTCCGAACCCATGGCCGATCCGCTTCGTTCCGATCCTCGCTTTGCGCGGCTCCTCGCCAAGATCGGCGTGCACTAATCTTTGCGCCAGGACTCCTCGCGTGCAGGCGGAATCCCGGCGCAATAGCAGCACGTCCTGTCCAGTGGTTGTGCTACTCCCGTTCGACCACCACGTGCGCGGCAACCCCGGCGTGGTCCGATGGCCACAGTCCGCCGATGATCCTCTCCTTGGGATCCGCGCCGAACAAGGCAATGTTTCGCACTTTGACGTGGCCCAAGGTCAGAATCAGGTCGATGCGTTGATAGAGCTGCGATACCGGATTGTTATCAAGTTCGTCTTGGCAACAGGTGAACCCCGGAACAAACGGAAAGTTCTCAGCCCACCCGTCGTCATAGCCCGCTGCAATGAAATCCATGTACGTGGGGTCCTGAGGTAGCGGCGCCGCTGGTGCATTGGAATCCATCGCAAGAATCACGGGCAGCGACGTGTTTGCCGGTCCGGCGCGCAGCTCGGCTCCTTGTGCTTCGCGGATGGCTGGAACCACAGACTCCAGATGCGTCCCGATGTATCGAAATGCCTTGTGGTCAAAAGTTGCGTCAACGGATACCCAGGCTCGCGGCAGCGGCAGCAGCCCAATCGGTGAAGGGAACTGTAGCACCGTGGCGTACTGGGCCGATTGAGGATTACTCCACTGAAATCTCTCCGGATCGAGATCGGTACGCGCCAGAATAGCCACGTGATTGACGACCGACACGCATAGATACGTGCTTGGAGGGATGAAGCCTGGTATCAGGGGGAACGCGTACTGCTGTGCTTCCTCGGCGACCGTATAGTGCGCCCCTTGCGCGGCAAGGGCATCCTGAAGCTCCTGAAGCATGGCAAATTCCAGTGTTGGCGAACCGCACGCGCCCGTACTCGGATTAAACGTTGACGTGTACCACTCGTCCAATTCTTCCAGACTTACGAGAGTAGGGTCAGCGTCGATAATCTGCTTTGCAACCGCCCGCATACGCGCGGGAGGGTTGGTTTCACGCACCTGCGTGATCGTCTGCCCTACAGCGACCAGGAACGAATTCAGGTCCGTCGCCGCTTGGATCAGTAAGAAGTCCGTGCCTTCATTCACGTTGTAGGTCATCACTCGCAGGTCTCGTCTGTCTTTCCATGGCGATTGCGCGGCAGCTGGCGTGGGCCCTCCCAGCCAACTGAGCAGGCTGAAAAGCACCGAGCGCGCCACCCACTGCTGAGAAACACGCTTCAACCTGCTCGAAGCCCGAGAAACAGAAGTCTCTATATATTTCATGACCGTCCTTTCGCTCTACGATCTCCCGCTCCTGGCATGGCCGCCTGATGTGGCACCTGCCAGATCGTGCTTCCTGCGCCTTCGGTTCGTCCCATTTGAAACGCGGAAAGCACTACCTCGCGCGATACAGGCATCCCGCGAGACACGCAGCATTAGCCCAAACCAATGGTCTTTCAAGCGACAAGGCACGTCAGGCATGGGCTCCAGAACGGTGTCGCGAGATGTCGCAGGTTTGGAGTGGCTTTTAGGCGGTCGGGGAAGCGATTCCAACTAAAATTCGGCAGGGAAGTGGCTTCCCCGCCCACGGATTCAAAGTGGGAGCCTGAGAAACTAAAAAAACGGACCACTGTCCTTCCTCAAGTCATGGGAATCATCGCGAGAGCCTTGAATTCCAAGCCACCGCCTTATTGGAACCGTATGGCAAGAATTCGACCAATCTATGCCTTTGTGGCGAGAAGTCTCTGTTGCGCGCCAAATCGGGCTGGCGCACCCCCCGCGCCAGCCGGCCTCCTCCTCAAAAAGGAGCCCATAGATGATCGAGAGGCATAGCCCCAGAACGGCGAACACATGCGTCTGATAAGTAATATTATGTTAACTAAGAAATCGGCCTAACTCCTTCCACCCCGGGGCCTCCTGGAACCGCGCACTTCCAGGGTCGTCTCTCCCCCTTTCCGTCACTCACAAACAGCTAATTCTTGCTGGCCGCTTTTTGTACTTTGAGGTGGTCCAACTCGTACTTGATGTACTGTTCGAGCGTGTGGGGATCCGCACCGACAATTCGCCGGCCGTTTACAAACATCGTCGGCGTGCTGCCGACTTCGAGCAAGATACCGTTCGCGCGGCTGGCATCTACTGCAGCTCCAGCTTCCGGGCTGGCCATGCAAGCCTTGAACACGTCCACGTTCAGTCCGGACTGGCTGGCGAAGTCCGTCATTTTTCCCCAAGCATTTTCCGGAGAGATCAGGTCCTGTCCGTCGTAGATGAGGTCGTACATTTTCCAGAATGCAGGAGGGTTCTGCTTGTAAGCGCACCGCCCGGCCAGGGCTGCCGTCCGGGCCCAGGGATGAATCTGCTCCAATGGGAAGTCCTTGAATACCACGCGCAGCTGGGGATAGTTCGGGAGCATCCCACGCAGCGCGTCATGCAAGGCCCGGCAGACAGGGCACTCGAAGTCCGAAAACTCCACCAGGGTGACGGGAGCATTGGCGGGGCCGAGCGAAGGGCTGTCCTTCGTCTCCAGTTGGGCGCGGGTTTCCACCATGGGATCTTTCGATAGATCCGATACCTCACCTCGGAACATGTATTTCCCATCTTTTGTCACATAAACTTTGCCGGTCTGCTCATTCTCCCCGAGTTTGACCGCTACATCTATTTCAAGCAGACCTTCGATTCCGATATCTTTTGGCGCGCCAATTTTGACGACGGTGTCCGGCCCGAATGCATAGAGATTTCGTAGGTAAGCCTCGACGGTCTTCTGTATGGGCGACGGCACGCCGGAGGCGGGGGCAGCCGCGGCCGTAGCTTGCGGCTGTTGGGCCCGCGTAGCCGGAATAACAAGGCTCAAGGCGAGAATTCCTGTCAGGGGCAGTAATTTCTTCACGTAGGACCTCAATTCTCTAGGGAATGAACCGCTGGGCAATCGGAAAAGGTCTGCCAAATCCAAAAGCTCTCGACGTAATCTTCAGTCCTGGAGCGGCCTGTTTGCGCTTGTACTCCGTTCGGTCGACATGCAGAGCAATGTCTCGCACAAGTTGAAGGTCGAAGCTATAGTGGTCGGCGATCTCCTGGGGGCTGTGCAGGTCCTCGATATACGCTTTCAGGATTCGGTCCAGGACATCGTACGGCGGAAGGCTATCTTCGTCCTTCTGATTGGGGCGCAACTCCGCGGAAGGGACCTTATCGATGGACGAGCGGGGAATTAATTCCCTTTCGCGATTGATCCATCGCGCCAGCTCGTACACCATCAGCTTTGGCACGTCGGAAATCACCGCGAGTCCTCCGGCCATGTCACCGTACAGCGTGCAATAACCTACAGCCAGTTCGGATTTGTTGCCAGTGCTCAAAACCATGGATCCAAATTTATTGGAAATCGCCATCAGATAATTTCCCCGGATGCGTGCCTGTATATTTTCTTCCGTCACGTCAACCGGCTTTGAACCGAAGGCGGGTGCAAGAGCCATCTGATAAGCGTCAAATACCTCGCCAATCGGCAGAGTGATGAGTTCGATCCCCAGGTTATGCGCCAGGGCTTTCGCGTCGGACTTGCTGCCCTCCGAAGAGTACGGCCCCGGCATGGAAACGCCCAGAACATTGGAGGCGCCGAGAGCGTCCACAGCGATGCTCGCCACCACGGCGGAATCAATTCCCCCGCTGAGGCCAACTAGAACTTTCTTGAAACCACATTTGTGAACGTAGTCTTGTGTCCCGGTGACCAGCGCGCGGTAGGCATAGGCGATTTCTTCGTGCGGCTGTTTGTGAATCTCGCCCTCACCCGTGACGGTATCGAAGAGGACCAAATCTTCTTCAAACGCAAGAGCTTGCGCCGCGACCTTTCCTTCCGCGGTCAAGGCCATGCTCGCGCCATCAAAAATCAAGCTATCGTCGCCGCCCACCTGATTGACGTAGACGATGGGACGGTGCTGATTCACCGCGATCGACTGAAGCATTTCCAGGCGCAGAGCGCGCTTGTCGATGGTGTACGGCGAGGCGGAAATATTGAGCAGCACGGTAATTCCCTGCCCAATGAGTTCGGTCACGGGATCGCGGTCATACCGGCACTCGGCCCAGAAATTTTTGTCGTTCCAGACGTCTTCACAGATCGTAATACCGAGCTGCTCTTTGCCAAATCCGTAAGCGAATTGCTTACCAGCCGGCTGAAAGTAGCGGGATTCATCGAACACGTCGTACGTCGGCAGTAGCATCTTGCTTTGTTCAAATACAACACGGCCGCTGCATATCAGCGCGGCCTTATTTGCAATGGACTTTCCCTTACCGTTTTTGACGCGGCCCGCATATCCAACGATGGCGGGCAGAGGCAGCTTGGCTGCGAGGTCCTTCAACTCCTGATGATTACGATCGATAAAAGCAGGCCGCTCGAGGAGGTCCTGCGGAAGGTAGCCGCACAAACAAAGTTCAGAAAAAACGGCAAGGTCGGCCCCTCGCTGCCTGGCTTTCTCCACCAAGCTCAGGATGCGAGCCGAATTTCCTGCAAAATCGCCTACCGTGGGATTGAACTGCGCAAGCGCTATCTTCATGCCGGCACTTTAGAATACGGATGCAAACGCGAGATTGCAAACATCTGCGCGATGAGTTGTGTCCGTTTTACAGTGATGCCGCTATCCATCATGTTGCGGCTCTTGCGCAACTAAACTGGCGATTCCCTGCCCGGCGTTCAGTTCGCGGTAAAACAAGACATGCAATTCTGGAAAAGCAGTGCGCAGCTCTCCAGGTTCCAGGAGATACGCAGGATTGCGCGGTCCACCCGCGTAGTTTAGTTGAGCGCACGTAAAGGTTTCAAAGAGCAGCACACCACCAGGGCGTAGCGCACGCGCCATCTGAGGAAAAAGAGAGCGCAGCAAATACTGAAGACAAAGGATCAGGGAAAACGAAGCGACGGGAAGCCGAATCTCCTCAAGATTTGCCTGAATCAGCCCGATACCGCGCGCTCGTGAATCCGCCAGGTGAGCGGCATCTTCCCGGCTTGCCCGCAGCTTTGCCTTTCGCGCACGGCTTTCTAGAATGTCCAAGGCTGTTCCCGACCAGTCGATAGCCGTCACCGGCAGGTCATGCGCGGCAAGCAAGAGCGTGTGGCGTCCGGTACCGCAAGCTAGATCCAGTGCTGGCCCGCGTGGAAGCAAAGGCAGCCATTCCGAAACAATGCTGGCGGGTTCCGCAGGCGAGTTTTGCGCGGAATCGCGGTGACGTGCGTCCCATTCGGCTACGTTAGCGGGCATAAAAAAGGCTCTTGAACGGTGCGTTCAAGAGCCTCGAATTCTGGTCAGAAGTCGTATCAAGCGACCGCGTCTGATTAGACGCTAAAAGAGCTGCCGCAGCCGCAAGTGCTCTTCACGTTAGGGTTGTTGAACTTGAAGCCAGCGCCTTCGATGGTCTCGATGTAATCGATCTCGACGCCTTCCAGATACATCGAACTCATCTGATCGACCGCGACCTTGAGCCCGTTGAAATCGACCACTTCATCGGTCTCGTTGGTCTGGTTTTCAAAAGCCATGTGGTACTGGAAACCGGAGCAGCCTCCGCCGACGACGGCAACGCGCAACGCCACCGGTACAGGATTCTGCATGCCCATGATTTCCTTGACCTTGGTGCTGGCAGTGGGAGTCAGACTAATCATAAGTTCCTTTGGCCTCCGCAACGCAGGTAAGCCCGCGATGCAACTCTCAACTGAAGTATAGCAAACCTTTTCCACAACTGCACATGCCACTTGAGCATGGAATTTGTTGTCTGGAAACTGCTCGCCCAACCGCGTTTCGACAACCCTATGACCTTCGCATACAATAAGATGCAGCCATGAGACACAAAGTCACGTTGATCCCCGGAGAAGGCATCGGACCCGAAGTCGCGGCAGCTGTGCGGCGCATCCTGGAAGCGGCTGGCGTGCAGATCGATTGGGAAGAGGTCGAGGCGCGTTCTGAAAAGGCCTCAGCGACAGGACAGTTCGTCACGGAAGGCGCTGTCGAATCCGTCCGGCGCAATCGTGTTGCGCTGAAAGGCCCGATGGGCACCGCCGTTGCCGGTGGCGCGCCCAGTATTAACGTGGCGCTGCGGAAAACGCTCGATCTTTATGCGAATGTCCGGCCAGTCAAGAATCTTCCTGGAGTGAAATGCCGGTTTGAAAACGTGGATGTCGTCTTAATCCGTGAAAATACAGAGGATCTTTACTCCGGGCTGGAACATGAAGTAGTTCCTGGCGTTGTAGAGAGCTTGAAGATCATCACGGAAAAAGCTTCCACACAAATCGCGCACTTCGCCTTCAAATACGCCAAACGCGAAGGCCGAAGGAAAATTCACGCCATCCATAAAGCCAATATTATGAAGCTCTCGGACGGGCTTTTCCTGAAGTCCATCCGCAACGTCGCGCCTCAATATCCAGACGTCGAGTACAAAGAGATGATAGTGGACAACGCCTGCATGCAAATGGTGCTGAATCCGCAGCAATTCGACATGTTGCTGCTGCCGAATCTCTATGGCGACGTGATGAGTGACCTCGCCGCAGGCCTCGTCGGCGGACTCGGCACAGTCGGCAGCGCAAACATTGGAAATGAAGCGGCCATGTTCGAGGCCGTTCACGGAACCGCGCCGGACATTGCTGGAAAGGGCCTAGCCAATCCAACGGCCTTGCTTCTGAGCAGCATTATGATGCTGGACCATCTTGGCGAAAGGTCCGCGGCTCGCCGGATCGAAAGTGCCCTCGAAAGAGTGCATCGCGAAGGCAAGCACATCACCAAGGACGTGGGGGGCAGGGCCGGAACCGAAGAATTCACCGAAGCCGTCATCTCCTCGCTTCGCCCGAGCTAGTTCCCTACTGCGGCATTTCTGGCGCTCAGGTGGTTCATTCGCCCCATTCGCCCGTAAACCCTTGTTATTCTTGTTGAAACGTGGCATTCTCTGACCGTTAGGGCTCCCTTCCAAGGCGGATGAATGCATCGGTCGAGGTATCCTGAAAGGCGTCGCACCGTTCGGATGACGCTTCAAATTCCCTTAAAAGTGCGCTGCCAAATGCCGGAGGGCGAAGCCATTGATTTAAAAGCGTTTACGCAGTTCGTGAGCGCGCACGGCGCGCTCATAGTGATGGACGCTCCGCTCTTACCAGGCCAAACGGTCCGGCTGTTTAATGAAATGACGGCCGAATCCGTCGAGTGCTTTGTCACCTCTGTCCGCGAAAAGCAGGACCGGCGATTCATTGGCCTCGGTTTCGTTACGCCCCGGAGTGACTTCTGGCATGTGGTCTTTCCCAAGGCGGGGACACGGCAAGCGGTGCGCTCTTCGCAAACCGGGTCGCTCGTGGAGCCCGAGAAGACGCCGAATATCCCCCCGCAAAACTAATAAGCTAATTCTTGCAGACACTCAGGAGCTTTTCAGGCTTTCGCTTTGATATCAGGCGATTAGAGGGCGTTGACTGGGTGTCTGCCGCTAACCCCCGCTTGGCGCATAGACTTGATACAGAAGAATGTAGACAATCACGCCGGTGACCGAAACATAGAACCAAAGTGGAAGCGTCCAACGCGCAATCGCGCGGTGCTTATCAAATTTCTCGAGCCATGCGCGGCGCAACGTGATCAAGATCAAGGGCACTATGACGATGGCCAACACCGTGTGGGAAATCAGCAGCGCGAAGTAGACTGAGCGAATCCACCCCTGGCCCTGGAAAACAACATGGCCGACGCGGATGTGGTAGACAACGTAGGAAATCAGAAACACGGTGGACACCGCAAAAGCGGTGATCATGAAAGCCTTATGCACTTTCATTTTGCCGTTTCGGATGGCGGCGTAACCGCACGCGAGCAGGATGGCGCTGGTACCGTTTAGAGAGGCGTTGAGCGCGGCCTGTGAAAACATAAGCTTGCGAATGTCCTTCCCGGCAGAAACGGCTCAGCGCGGAATTTTGTCGTAGATCATCAGGCCGAGAAGCAGTGGAATATGCAGTACTGTGGCATGCATGAGCCACTTGGCGCGCACGTTGGTCCTCGAGCTCGCGGCCCACAAGCAAACCTGGACGAACGCCGTGCTCACGACCAACGCGCCGAAGAAATAACGCACACCAGCCAATCCCATCACGGCGGGCAACAAGCTGACTCCGACAAGCGCGATGGCGGTAAGAATGATCTGGCGAAAGGTGCGCGTTCCTTCGCGGTCCACCACGGGCAGCATCAGAATGCCGGCGCGCGCGTAGTCTTCCCGGTACATCCAGGCGATAGCGTAAAAGTGAGGGAATTGCCAAAGAAAGAGAATGGCGAACAGCAGCCAAGCGCCGCGATCCAAGGTGCCAGTAGCAGCGACCCAGCCAATCATCGGCGGAATCGCTCCGGGGAACGCGCCGACAGCAGTGGCCCAAACGGTACGCTTCTTCAGCGGGGTATAGACCAGCAGATAGCTCAGAGACGTGAGAACTCCGAGCGCGGAAGCAAGAATCCCGGCTGTGAAGTAGAGGTCCAGCGCGCCTGCGACGCAGAGAATCAGGCCAAACCACAAAGCTTCGCGGGGCTGCAATTGACCGCTGGGAAGCGGGCGCGACGCCGTGCGACGCATAAAGCGATCGGAATCGCGTTCGATGTAGTGGTTCAAAGTTGCCGTGCCCGCGGCAATCAGGAGTGTGGCGAAAACGGTTTGAATCAGATGCAGCCAATCTACTGCGCCGCGCGCACCCATGTAATATCCAGCGGCGGTGGTCATCAAAACGAGAAAGGAAACGTCTGGCTTGGTGAGCGCCACATAGGCATTGGCACGCGAAGCCAGCGTGATTTCCGTTGTGCGAACCGTGCTCATCAGACCGGCACCCGCCCCTGCGACGATACCGCAACTTCACCGGCGCGGGGGACCAGACGATAGCACAAGAGAATCGTCAAGATAGACACAGCAAACAAGAGCGCGCCAACTACCGTGTGGGTCACTGTCAGCACGATCATCACGCGCATGGGTTGCGGCGCGTCCGCGGTGGCAATGCGCGACCAATACGCGCCGATCCCGAGCAGAAACTGTAAGCCAAAGAAAGAATGAAGCAGAATTCGAATTTTGGTGAGCTCACGCGAATTCTCAAAGCGCTTGCGGAGCACCACCGCCGTCCAAATCACCGTTGAAAGCACAGCCAGCGAGCCAGCGGCATGCGGCCAGATGGGAATCTCCTTGTGGCGGAAACTAGCTCCCAGGAAAACCTGGAGAAAGATCGCCGCCGCGTTGAGTACGGCCAGCGGATGAATTGAAGGGGAGTCGCGGTCCTCGAGTTGGGGACGGTCCGAGATCCACCAGTTGCTGGTGAAAACGGCAATGCTCAAAATCGCTCCGAACATGATTTGCGCGAAGCACGCATGCAGCACAGGCAGCCAGTAATGCAACAACTGGATCACTACTTGGCCGCCGAGAATGGCTTGCGCGACGATGCCGCCTACCGCGATCACTGCGAACCAGCGCAGCCAGCGGCGCTCTTCTTTGATCCAGATTAAAATGGCGAGAATAAGCGTCAAGACTCCCAAGACGCCTGCAATCACGCGGTGCGAGTGTTCGTAAAAAACCCCGCCGACCATGGGCGGGGTCCACGTGCCAAAAGATTTCGGCCAATCCGGGACGGAAAGCGCAGCATCGTTGGAGGTAACCAGCGCTCCCGCAATCAGAAGCAGCACCGTCCAACAGACAGTAAACACAGCGAAGCGATGCACGCCCGCGTGGTAGGTAGCTTTCATATCCGTTGTCCCAGCGCGGGATTATAGCGCAATGAACGATTTTCCGCTCTCTGTTCGCCGTGATTTAACTCTGACACGACGACCCGGACGGGATGTTCCCAGCCGGCTTTGGCAGTGAGAACGCATTGTCATGACGAAGCCGTCGAAGAAACCTGCAAAGATTGCGGATCTCCCGCGAGGCCAACGGCTCGAAGCACAATATCCTTCAACGCGGCGATGAAAAGAGGCGAATCGCCTACGGCGGGCATCATCCGGAAAACTTCGACCCCAAACTTCTTGGCATCTTCGCGGGCCTCAATGTTGATTTCGTGCAGCGTCTCGATGTGCTCCGTCACGAAGGAAATCGGCACAACGAGCATTTCCTTGACGCCCTCAGTGCCGAGCCGCTCGATAGTGGCGGTCAAAGGCGGCTGCAACCATTTTGAGGGTCCGACCCGGCTCTGATAACACAGTAGATGCGTTTGCGGCCAGCCTGGATACTGCCTTCTTCCCTCCTCGCAGACCATGCGAACTGTAGCTTCGATTTGATTCGGGTAGGGATCACCCTTTTCGACCAGGCTCATCGGCAGGCCGTGCGCGCTGAAAACCAGATGGATGCGGGAGCTGTCCGCGAATTGCCGCAAGACGGAGCCGATGCGTTGCGCGAGCGCCTGAATATAGAGCGGGTGGTCGTAGAACTGGCTGAGGGTGCGCTCCGGAGGTCCGCCCTCCGGCGACCCATAAACGCGCCGCCATTCCTTGAGGCTGCTGAGCGTCGTCGCGTAAGAAAACTGCGGGTACAGCGGCAGAAGCACGATCTCATCCACCGGCGCAGCTTTGCGCAGCTCCTCGACGGCTTCTGCAGTCAGCGGGTGCCAATACCGCATGGCAATGACGGCTACTGGATCTATTTCGTTTGATAGGGCTTCGACGAGCGCGCCTCGCTGCCGCTCAGTCAAAGTTCCAATCGGCGACCGGCCGCCAATCTCCGCATACTTGCCCCGCACCGGAACGGAGCGATGAGAAGAAATGAGCTTTGCCAGCGGGCGCCTCAAGAAACCGAGCGGCCCCATGGGGATGATGTCTGGATCAAGAAACAAATTCAGAAGAAATGGCTCGACGGCGTCGAGCGAATCCGGCCCACCGAGCTGGAACATTACAATGCCGACTTTTTTTTTCTGCGCCAATTACTTTCCCTGGTTCAAGGAATTCTTCAAGCGATCAAGCTCTTGCCGCAAAGACGAGGTGCGTTTTGCCACCGTCAGATAAAAGACAAAAAACACCGCCCAGCCGATGATATACGCCGCAAAAACGCTGTTCAGACTCGTCATATGGCCTCCGCCTTGCGGCGTACAACTTCAATATCCGTGCGCAACTTTTCAAGCCGATAGCGTTCCGCGATCAGGAACACCATCAAAGCATGCATCGCGAGCACGCTGAAGAAAAAAACCTTCTTCATGGTGGGATCTAGGTAGGAACCAGGCCCGCCCATAATGACCGGCGCGGGATGCTGCGTACGCCACCAGCGAATCGCACCGAAGACAATCGGAACATCGATGAACGCGAATATCCCGAAGAGAGCGCTTAGAAGCGCCCGACGGTCCGGTTCCTCGATCAATGTGCGTAAGAGAAGGTAGGAAATATAGAGCAGCCAAAGAACAAACGTAGAAGTGAGCCGTGCATCCCAGGTCCAATAGATTCCCCACGCTGGCTTGGCCCAAATAGGTCCTGTAATCAGCACAACCGTAATGAACGCGAGGCCCACCTCGGCGGAGGAAATGCCGAGCGCGTCCCACTTCTCTTCTCGGCGCCAGACGTACAGGAGGTTGGCGACGAAGCATACGAAAAACGCGGTCATTCCGGCCCATGCGGCGGCGGCATGGAAATAAAAAATCCGCTGGAGCACGTGCATCGTTTTCTCTTCTGGGGCGATAAAAAAAGACGCATAAGCGGCAGCGCCGACCAGGAAGAGAACAAAGGCGCCGATCATCGCGCGTTTCCACATATTGCTTCATTCCTCCAGAAGATATTCGCCGAAAAGCCATAGCGCCGTCAAAAAAACCAGATCGAAAACGGCAAGGAAACCGATTCCCTTCCACTGCACGTAAGGCATTCGGTCAAAAAGCGATTTCGTAACTTCCGTGCTGGCGACAAGAATTGGTGTAAGCAGCGGCAGCATGAGCAGCGGCAACAGCAGTTCGCGCATGCGGGCTTGCGCGGAAATGGCCGAGAGCGCCGTGCCGGCAATGGAGATACCCAGGCTCGCTAGAAAAAACACTAGCACCAGCCAGTGAAGGACAGGGATGACCGGCACGTTGTACATCACGGCAAAAAGCGGCAGCAGCAGTAGTTCGGTGAGCAGAAGAAACAGCGTGTTCGCAGCGAGCTTGGCCAGGAAGATAGCGAATGGATCGCTGACCGAAAGGCGCAGGGCGCTCAACGTATCGTTGTGCTGCTCGCGCAGAAAACAGGGTTGCAGCATCAAAGAAGAAGCGAAAAGAAACGCCAGCCAGAGAAGCCCGGGAGCAAAGCGCCGCGATTCGTCGGAGGTCGGATCAAATGTAAAACTGAAAAGCACAATCACAATCAGGATGAAGACAACTGTGGTAGTAAGAAGCTCGCGCGAGCGGAACTCCGTGCGAAGCTCCTTGCCGAGCAGAACAGCCGCGTTGGGGAGCAGACTCATTTAGGCGTCGGCGAAGGTGAGAATGGAGCGAAACGTTGCGCCGGTGCGCGTGTCCGCGGCGATCGAGCCCGCGTCCAGGCGAATGGCGCGGGTGCCTAGCGAGGAGATTTCCGATTCGCCGTGGAGACTCATCAGGATCGTGCGGCCCGAATCGCGAAGCCTGCGAATCGCTTCCGCAAGCCAGGTAACGCCCTGAGGATCGAGACCTGTTGCTGGCTCATCGAGCAGAAGAACGGCTGGCTCATGCAGCAAGGCACGTGCGATGGCCACGCGCTGGCGCATTCCGCGAGAGAAGGTTCGCACAAGGGAAGCGCGGCGATCCGACAAACCTACTTCTTTCAATAGAGCGTCAACGCGTTTCTCGGGCTGGGCTACTTCCTGGAGCCGCGCAAAGAGTGAGAGATTCTCTTCGGCGGTCAGTTCGTCGTAGACCATCGTGGCGTGAGCGACGAATCCCGGGCGAATGGCGTGATCTTCCCCGGCTGGGGATTCACACGAAAAACTCAGGGTTCCTCGAGAGGGCCGCACCAATCGCGCGGCGATGCGCAAAAGGGTGGTCTTGCCGGAGCCATTTCGGCCAGCAAAAACCACACATTCTCCCGGGGCGATAACGAGTGACACTCCGCGCAATGCGAGGAGCCCACCATAGCGCTTATCGATATTTTCAAGCCGAAGACCAACTGGAGAAAACGCCGGGGGCGTCACCGGTGATCCTCGCGAGGGGACATATCACCACGCGGCGTCACCCTTTAACCTCTCACAAGGTCGCGCAATACTTTTTCCGCGCGAGCACGTTCCTGGTTGTACTCTGCCGCCGAAATCGTCCCTGCCTGGCGGCGCAGCTCTAGCCGGAAAAGCGTGTCTTTCAGCGCATCGAGGCTCGTTCCCACGGCCGCGTCGACTTCCGCAAGATTAGGGCTGGGAGTTACCGCGGGCGCGACCGAAGCCGATGGCGCTTTCTTGGAAGGATTCGCGGGTGGGGATGGAACGCCATCGGAAGGGCCGCCCGCAACTGCCACCACCGGCCTGCGCGCGAGAAGAATGGCCAGCAGAGCGAACATGCATAGGAACCCGCCCACGATGGGCCATTTCAAGACATCCAGCCGGCCGGGGACCACCTGAATAGCTGCCCCGGCAGACGGACCGCTTCCCTGCTGCGCCTCGCGGTTCTGCGGTCCGGCATCTGAGTCCGCAGACGCAGATTCATTGCCGCTGGGTGGCGGCGCCGTACCGGATACGCTGACGGAGAGTGTTGAATTGGCGGCAAGAGAGTCGCGGGTATACAAGCTCATGCCCTGCTCTTGCCCGTTAGATTGCAAGCCATCCCCTGTAACCTGCACGGTGGGCGGCGCGACCAGAACGAGGCGCGCGCCGGGATAGACGGTTGGCAGTCTTACGGTGGCAGCATTTCCGCTATATGGCAGTTCGTACGAGAAGCGAACACCGTTCTCTCCGGGACGGAAGGCATAGGCCACGCTGTACTTATTTTTGCCGCGATCGATTGGCGTCTGAACCACGGGCATGCCCGATGGACCCTGCGCTGCGATTTGTTTCAGACTTGCGCCTTCTGGAATCGCAAATTCAAAGTTGCCGTCGGGGCGAAAATAGGCCAGCGCTGGCTGGGAGTCGTTCTTGATGGCATATTCTTCCCCAACCTCAAGTGTCGTCCCGTTCGGTTGAAAAATGACGAAATGGGTCCCCACGGAGATCGTTTTGGGATCTTTAGACGGCTCGAAGACCTCAACTTGCACTTGGTTTTGGCCGGGCGGCAGGGGTTGATGAAAATTAATTCCGCGATAGACCGCGCGGACCAGCATCGGTTGCGTGCCAATCGACGGATAATCGAAAGTGAATTGGCCTTGCGCGTTGGTCTTGGAATTGAGAACCGGCTGCATTCCGCCCTGCAATTGGATCAGGATGACCTCGACGTCAGCCGCGGGTTTGCCGGTGGTGCCATTTTTTACGCTGCCGTGCACCGCCGCGCCGTAAACGAAAGAGAACGGCGTGAGCAAGCAAACGCCGAATGCTAAACGCAGACCCCACGCGGACCTCATTGCGCACCTCGGTCAGAGGCAACTGGCTTGATCGCACGAGGACGCCGCACCTGCGATTCCGTAACCTGATCGATTTCCGTGAGGATCAGCGCCGCTTCGTTCTCGAGAGAGATCTTCATCGCTTCAAAGTCATTTTCGGCATACTTTCCTGAGCGAAACTCGAACCGCAGATCGCGCAAATTATCGTAAAGCGTGTCGCGCCGCTCGAGCAGCTGATCGAGCTTCGAGCGGCGCGGAGCAAGGTCTGAGGCATCGGGCTGAATGTAAAAAATGAATAGCCCGGTGGCAAGAGCCAGCGCCAGGCACGCGCCGAGAACAGCCCAATCCGCGGAGGCAATCAGAAAAACGGCGATGGATGTGACGACCGTCAAGATCAATCCTCAGTATCGCGGGCAGCTTTTGCACGCGCTCGCTCAAGCAATTCATTGGAAACGGAAGGTGCGTTGCCCGCTGTGGCCAAAGCAGGCTCGGGCCCTGGACGATTGCGCCAACGGGAAATGACGCTCAGGACCAGCACGAATCCTCCGATCAAAGCAAGTGCGGGAATCCACCACGCCACGCGTCCAAATCCGCTGTGCGGCGGTTCGGTGAGTACGGCTTGCCCATACTCCTGCACGAACGATTGAACGATGAGGTCATCGGAATTTCCCTGGGCGATGCGCTCGTCGATTTTCTTCAGCATTCCGAGAGCGGTATCGCAAGGCCCGGAGAACGCACCTCCGACGTGGTAGCAACCGCCGGCGGAATCATTGCAGCCACCGCACATGCATTTCACTTTCATGCCCAACTGGTGCGTGTGATCGAACTGCCGTGCATCCCCAAACCCAGACAAAAGCGGCAGGGCACCGGCAAAACACAACGCGACGGGCAGAATGAGCAAACCGAGCCGTCGTATCTTTCGCGGTTTAGTCATGACCTTCTCTGAACGTCGTTGACGGCGTCATTCCGTGCACAAGCGGCTCTGGCGCAGGCTGCTTCGCCCCGGACAAAACCAAGACCGCTCGACGATTTGGCAGCAGAGCAACGAGGGTTCCGAAGACGACGATTACGCCGCCGAACCAGATCCACTTCACCAGCGGATTCAAGTACGCATGGATGACTGGCAGTTTCGTTTCGGGACTTTGTCCTGCATAAACCACGTACAGGTCCTCGCGCAGCGTCGAATATATCGCCACCATTGTTCCGGTTTCCCCATTTGTCTCGAAGATGCGGCGCTCGGGATAGAGCATCATCAGCGGCTTAGTGTTGACGAATACTTCTACATTCAAACGCAAGCCGGTGTAGTTAGCTTCTAGCTTGCTATCGAAGCTCTGGAGAACAAGCTTGTACTTCCCTAGCTCCATGGAGGAGCCGGGCTGCATTTCCTTCTGCACGTTCTGATTGAAGGCTGCCCCGGCCAGTCCGATGAAAATCAGCACCATGCCCATGTGGACAATGTACCCGCCATAGCGCCGGGTATTGCGCATGGTCAATTCGATGGCGGAGGTCAGATAGGAAGCGCCCGAGCGCACTCGGATGACTTTCGCGCCGCGGTAAAATTCCATGACGATCGTGGCCGTGACGAAGAAGCAGAGCGAAAAACAGATCAGGGAATAGATCTCGCGGTATCCAAGGACAAAGATGACCGCGCCTGCCACGACTCCGACAATCAGGGGCCACGCAAAATTTCGCTTCAGGCTTTCCACGGACGTCTTTCGCCAGGCGAGGAGCGGCCCGACACCAGTCAGGAAAAGCAGGAGCAGGCCGATCGGGATGTTTACCTTGTTGAAGAAAGGAGCGCCCACACTGATTTTGGAGCCCGAGAGCGCTTCCGATAAAACTGGAAAGAGAGTGCCGGAGAGAACGGCGATGCACGAAACCAGAAGAATCAAATTATTGAACAAGAAGCTGGATTCACGGGAGACGATGGCGTCCAATTGGTTTTCACTCTTCAGGTAGTCGCGATTCTTAAAATACGCCACCAGACAGACCGCGAAAATGACCACGAGAAAGCCCACAAACCAACTGCCAATACTGGACTGCGCGAACGCGTGGACGGAGCTGACGACTCCGCTTCGCGTCAGGAACGTGCCGAGAATGCACAAAAGAAAGGTCGAGAAGACCAGCCAGACGTTCCACACTTTCATCATGCCGCGCTTTTCCTGCATCATCACCGAATGCAGGAACGCGGTGCCTGTAAGCCACGGAAGCAGGGACGCATTTTCAACCGGGTCCCAGCCCCAGTAGCCGCCCCAGCCGAGGACCGCGTAGGCCCAGTGCGCGCCGAGGAGAATGCCAGCGGTCTGAAAGCCCCATGCGATCATCGTCCACTTGCGGGTGAGATGAATCCACTTCTCGCCGGGGTAACGTGCCAGTAGGGCTGCGAGGGCAAATGCGAATGGAATCGTGAATCCCGTATAACCGGAATAGAGATTCGGAGGATGGATTACCATCTCCGGATATTGCAGCAGCGGAGTCAGACCGTTTCCGTCGGCGCGAGCCACAAGATCCATCGCCCCATGAGCGCCGGGAACGGCTAGCGCTTTGAACGGGCTAGCGACGAAATTGTTCAGCGTCAGGAAAAAAATCTGGACGCCGGCGAGAATCACTCCCACGTACGGCATCAATTCGCCGTTTTTATTCCGGTATGCAATGAGGACGGAGAAAACATAAATCGATAGCAGAAAGCTCCAGAAGAGCAACGAGCCTTCCTGGCCAGCCCACAGAGCGGCGATTTTATAAAACGTTGCAAGCGCGCGGTTGCTGTGCGCGACGACGTAGGCAGCGGAAAAATTATCACTGAAGAAGAGATATTCGAGGCTGAAGGTGGCGACGAAAATCAGGCAGCAGGTGGCTATACCTGCCTGCCTCGTGCTTTTAACAAGGAGCGGATGGCGCGTGATGATCGCGGCAATCCCGCCTGCAAACGCAAATACCGCGCAGATGAATGCAAGGAGTAGAGCGAACGAACCGAATACATCCACGGGGCCTCCGCCTATCCCCCGGCCAAGCCGGGCCCGCAACCTATTGTTTTACCGCGTCGCAGTGGAAGGAGTGGCAACCGTTCCACCCGGAGCCGCCTCGTACTTGGACGCGCACTTCGCCTGGACTACTTCAGCGACAAAGCGCCCATCCGTCTCCCGCCCCTCCACCAACGCTTGCGATTTATCGACGAACGTATCCGGCAGAGGATCGCTGCCCACATAACTCACGGGGAGCGACTTCCCTTCTCCGTCCAGAACGAAATCCACGCGGCCTGTGAACCGGCGAATGCTGCCTGGCGCCACCGTTCCTCCGACGCGGATCCGGTGCGAGAGTTCAGAACCATGAAGAGTTTGCAGTTCCGCTATGGTGTGGTAGTACGTCTTGCTTTCGCCGTAGCCGAGCCAGGCCAGAAAGACCATCGAAACAACAATCACGGTAACTCCGATGCCGAATTTTGCCTGTTTCTTCACGGCTCGACTCCTACTCCGACTCCACGGTATCCAAGTTTTGGATTCTATCACACCCAGAAGACTGGCAAGCTGGTCGAAGTCCAGTTCTCGGCCTGTCCGGTGGGGCTAGGGGCGGCGGCCACCGGTTCATTTCGCCGCGATGGGCGCGGCAAGCGCTGCGCGCAAATGCTGAGCGGCCTCAGAAAAGCCGGAAGAGTCCAGGCCGAAGGGTTGACCACCATCGAGGATTACGGGACAACCTAGTTCGGCGGTTGACAGTCCACCGGACAGCGGAGCCAGCGATTCAGAAATCAAAAGGACGCGCTTGGGCTTCAGCGATCGGCGAATGCGCGTCATCACGGACGAAACGCGTTTCCCAAGCAGCGACTCGCACACCAATGGTCCGGCCTGGCCACTCTCCAGCGGACACTCGAGTATGTGCGTCAGAAAAAAACCGCCGCGCTGAAACTCGCTGAGCACAGCATCTGCCGGCTTCCCGGCGGAAGCGATTCCGACTGCCTCAAGCAGCCGGCTGGCTTCCCCTTCAAACTTTCCGGAATATAAGAAGTCTGCGTCGGCCAACGGCGAAAACCCGCCGAGTAGCAGCGTGCCAATGTGGATCGGGCGATAGCGGGTAGTCCATTCCAGGCGCTGAAGCCGGCGCGCAATGTGTTCGGGGGATGCGGGCTGTCCGCAGCCGTCGCAAGACAAGAAATCTGTGGGCATGGCTTATAATAGAGAATCGTAGTCCAGCGGAGAAAGGAGTGCAAATCGTACAAAGTTCGCGTCTAGCACAGCCCATGAAATCACAAGGCCCGCGAAAACAAACCAATATTCGACGACGACGGCTGTGCGCCGGGGATGGTTAATTGGGTTTTGGCGTCGCACAACCGCCGTCGCGCGATGTTACGTGTACCTTCGCCTACAAACCCTGAAAGCGGATAAAAGTTGCGAGGACAACGACCCTTTTTTCGCGCGGTGCGGTTCTGAAACTTACGAGGAGACTGCGGCGTCGGCTGGAAGCTTGGACCGGAGGCACCACTTCAGCTCCTGGCTCAATTCGGTAATTTCCATTCCGGGCATGACGATGAACTTGCAGCTCAACATTTCCCGTGGCTCGTCGTCATCCGGCAACTGACAGGAAACACGGCAATACTGGCAATCCTGATTCCAGCAAAAACGCCCATACGGAATCGTTTCGGGGCTGATGAACTGAAAACATCGCAGAAGCGAGTTACGCTCCGGCACTTGAAAACTCTTGCCCATCACGGTGATCTCCACGAGTTTTTCATAGGGGCGAAAGGGTTCCGACATAATGAGTCCTGTCCTCCGTAGACGGGTGGCCGTAAAAGCGCGGAAGCTGCCCCGATCCGGATCACTCCGATGGTTGCTCATTCAGAGTAGCCCGGCCTCACGGAAGCGACAACGATTGCTCTCGGACAAGTTGCGAATGTGCTAAGGGGTAGACCCAGGACTCAAACAGACGACAGAAACGTGGTATTAGCTCCCAAAATCGAAGAATTGCCCCATCTTGCGGAACTTTTCATAGCGGGCATCGAGTAAATCTTTGGTCGGCTGTTGCGACAAGGCTACCAGCTGCCGGTCCAACACTTCTCCGAGAAGCTGCCCAGCGCCTTCCGGGTCGACATGCGCTCCTCCCTCGGGTTCGCAGACGATTTCGTCGACGATCCCAAGTTCTTTCAAGTCTTTCGCCGTGATTTTCAGCGCAGCAGCGGCGGTCTCTGCTTTTGTGGCGTCGCGCCACATAATCGCTGCGCAGCCTTCCGGCGAAATCACCGAATAAAAACTGTTTTCAAGGATATTGACGCGATCCCCGACGGCAATTGCCAACGCTCCGCCGGAACCGCCTTCACCCGTCACGGTCACGATAATTGGAACGGGAAGGCGCGCCATTTCTCGCAAGTTTCGTGCGATCGCTTCGGCTTGGCCGCGTTCCTCGGCGTCGATGCCAGGATAGGCACCGGGAGTGTCGATGAAAGTGAAAATGGGGCGGCCAAACTTTGCCGCAAGTTGCATGATCCGCAGCGCTTTGCGGTAGCCCTCGGGCTTTGGCTGGCCAAAGTTGCGCAGCAGGCGCTGTTTTGTGTCGCGGCCTTTTTGGTGGCCGATGATAGCGATGGGGCGCCCATGAAATTTCGCGAGTCCGGTAATCAAGGCTTTGTCGTCGCCATAGCCGCGATCGCCGTGCAGCTCGATAAAGTCGGTGAAGAGCATCCCGATATAGTCCAGGGGATAAGGCCGCTGCGTGTGTCGCGCGATTTGGGCGCGCTGCCAGGGCCCAAGATGGCTGTAAAACTCCTTGCGCAGTTCCGCCACCTGCTGGCGAATGCGTTCGAGCTCTGCATCGGCTTCTTCGTCGCCAGCCAGATGGCGCAATTCCTCAACGTCTTTTTCGAGACGTTCGATCTCGCTTTGACGATTCGCCTGCGCTGCCGGGCTCTTTGTCTTGTCCTTGGACTTCATCACATCACCCGCTCAATCGATTCGTCGCCCATACATTCCCGGATTGCTGCGACTAGTTCGGGGCACGTCCGGACGCGCTGTTCGACCTGAAGGGTCGCCGTCGCCCCTTTCGCGTCAGAGAGATCAAGCGATACCAGGCTCGAACCTCGATAGGAAGAGAGTATTTCTTCCAGGCGGTCAAGCAATTCATCGTTCAAATCCTCGAGTTTCATGCGGATGCGAAGTCCGGATGCCGGCTTCTCGGCTATGTCACCCAGGCGAGCGGCTTCCTGCAGGGACAGCCGGGTGCCGGCTTCCTCAACCTGCACGCGTACCTTGAGCAAAAGCGGCGCTCCGGCCTTGAGGACCTGCTCCAGCCGCGCAAAACTTTCAGGAAAGGCAAGCATTTCCTGAACTCCAGTCATATCCTGGATCGTGAAGATGGCCCAGCGGGCGCCTTTTTTGGAGCGCATGGGTCGCGTGCCAACAATCAGCACCGCGACTGTGATTTCTTTGCCGTTACGCTGACCCTCGATTTGGTCGAGCGCAACACATTTCAATTCCTGCAATCGCGAAGCATATTTGGCGAGCGGGTGTCCTGATACGTAAAAGCCAAGCATGGCGTATTCGCTGGCGAGACGTTC
>CAVPLA010000032.1:0-185187 GCA_963705855.1 uncultured Acidobacteriota bacterium | reverse complement strand
GGGGCGACGCGGAGCAAATCACCGGCATTTACAAACAGCGCCTGCACCATCAGGGCAAAGCCCTTACTCTGAATGTTTCCATCACACCGCTCGTCAGCAAATCGGCCGAACGCATCGGCCGCCTCTTGCTATTCGACGATGTCACCCAGCGTGAGCGCATGGAAGAGCAAATGTCGCAAACTGAGAAGCTGACGTCCCTTGGGCTTCTGGCCGCGGGCGTCGCGCACGAAGTCAACACGCCTCTGGCGGTGATTTCCAATTACATCCAAATGCTCGCAAAGCAAATGCCTGATGGCGATCCGCGGCAGTCGATCATCGAAAAAATCGTTAAGCAGACATTTCGCGCCAGCGAAATCGTCAATAATCTTTTGAATTTCTCGCGCACGGGCGCCGGCGAGGCCGTGGACATCGACGTGAATCGCGTCGTGGAAGAAACGCTTTCTCTCGTATCCCATCCGCTGAAGACTTCGCAGATTCAAGTGGTGAAGCATCTGGGCGAAACTCTTCCCGCCGTCCGCGGCTCCGCCAACAAACTGCAGCAAGTCTTTCTGAACCTATTCCTGAATGCTCGCGATGCCATGCCCGGGGGCGGCCTCCTGGAAGTACGCACGGTCGCCCACAATGGCAGCGTCGAGATTGAAGTCGTCGATACCGGTGCGGGCATCCCGCGCGAACATATTCATCGCATCTTTGATCCCTTCTTCACCACCAAAGCCAACGGCCGCGGCACCGGACTGGGCCTCTCCGTCAGCTACGGCATCATCAAGGAACATTCCGGCAAGATCGACGTCCGCTCGACTCCCGGCAAAGGCACCTCATTCCACGTAGAGTTCCCCGCGGTCAGAAAGTCAGTTCATGTCTAAGGGTTCCATCCTGGTTGTTGACGACGAATCAGAAATCCGCGAAGGCCTCGAGCTCTTGCTTACGAGCGAAGGCTACGGTGTTTCCAGCGCGGAGACCGGTGAATCCGGCCTTGCCAAGCTCGGAGAGCAGCCTTTCGATTTGCTGTTGCTCGACGTAAGTCTGCCCGATCGCAATGGCCTCGAGCTGCTTCGGGAAATTCGCAAGCGTGACCCGCAACTTTCCGTCGTTTTGATCACCGCCTACGGCTCGATTGAAATGGCGCGCGCTGCATTCAAAGGCGGTGCGCTCGATTACATCACCAAGCCGTGGTCCAACGACGAACTCCTGGCGCAAGTGGCGCAGGCCGTGGAGTCACGCCGTCTCCGCGAAGAAAACGTCCATCTAAAACGCGCGCTAAAGCAACGCTTCAATTTTCCAAACATAATCGGCAAGAGCGAAAAGATGCTGACGCTTTTCGATCTGATCACCCAGGTGGGGCCTTCGCGTTCCACCGTGCTGATCAGCGGAGAAAGCGGCACCGGCAAGGAACTCATCGCCAAAGCCATCCATTCGGCTTCCACGCGTGCCGACAAGGCCTTCGTTCCCGTCAATACCGGCTCCATTCCCGTGGATTTGCTAGAATCGCAACTCTTCGGCCACGTCAAGGGAGCATTCACCAGCGCCGTCGCTTCCAAAAAAGGCCTCTTCGAAGTCGCCGATCAGGGCACTATTTTCTTCGACGAAATCGCTACTATCAGCCCGGAAACGCAGGCAAAGTTGCTTCGCGTGATTCAAGAGCGCGAATTCATGCGGCTCGGGGGTACGGAGCAGCTCAAGGTGGATGTCCGCATCGTCGCCGCTTCGAACGTCGAGCTCCTGACCCTTGTCCGCGAGGGCCGCTTTCGCGAGGATTTGTACCACCGCTTGAACGTAATTCATCTCGTATTACCTCCGCTGCGCGACCGCCGGGAAGATGTGCCCGCGCTGCTCGCCCATTTTCTCTCGCGCTATTGCTTGGAGAACGCCAAGCCCATGCGCCAGTTTACGGCAGGCGCGCTGAAACTCTTGATGGACTACGATTGGCCCGGCAACGTTCGCGAGCTGGAAAATGTCGTCGAGCGCGCCGTCGTGCTCTCCACGCAAGAACGCGTCGACGTAGATTTGCTTCCCGAAAGCATTCGCAGCAAGGAAATCGTCCGCGGAGTCCGCCTGCAGCTTTCGGAATTCCTTCCTCCTTTGCCTGGCGAACCGGGCCCCCGTTCCAGCGCCGATCACCCTCAGCCTTCACTCTTTCAAATCATGGACGAAATCGAACGCCGCATCATTATGGACATGCTGGAACGTACCGGCTGGAATCAAACCGAAGCCGCCGAGCGTTTTATGATTCCCCTTTCCACCCTGAATCAAAAAATCAAGCGCCTGGGGATTGACGTCCGCCGCCGTGGCCGCGCCGATGAGACGCTTTCAGCCTCCATCGGCAAATAGCCTCCGCCGCAAAAAACGCTGGCTGCTTTTCCCCTCTGTTTCTTCAGACTTTCATCTTGCATCTGAGAGTTGGTCTATGCACAGTATCGCGGGATGATTCTTCGCCTTTCCAGTTCAGCGGCGCGCGGGCTTCTTGTTTTTTTTGCTTTAATACTCGCCGCCGGTCTTTCCTACTCCGGCATTCGCAATGCTCTTGCGGTGCATGATGCGGGGCTGAACACGCCTGAAGGCTACGCCCGGGCCACCCAGCTCGAGCCGGATGACGCCCGCAACTGGTATCTCCTCGGCCGCTACTGGCAATACAACCTGGAAGATCCCGATGCCCAGCGCGCCATCCGCAACTATCAAATCTCTCTGTCTTTTGATCCGCATTCCGCAGACGCGTGGTTGGATCTGGGCACGGCGTATGAATCGGAAGGTGACATCGCCGCCGCCCGAAATGCATTTGTTCAAGCCAAGCGCGCGTACACGCTTTCGCCGGAAGTCTCGTGGCGCTATGGAAATTTTCTGCTTCGCCGGGGAGAGCTAGACGCCGCATTCGAGGAGATCAGGCATGCCGTAGAAGCCGACCCAAAGCGCGGAGCGGCAGCTTTCGCTCTTTGCATGCGCTTCGAGCCGGATGTCAACTCCGTCCTAGAGCGTGTGTTGCCTCACTCCAAGGACGCCTACTTGAACGTGATTTCTGCCCTCGCTGAACAGGAAAAAACCGATCAGTCACTGGTCGTCTGGTCTAATCTGGCCGCTCTTCAGCCGCAGCTTCAGTTGAGCGACTCCTATCCGTTGCTCGAACTCCTCCTTCACAAACGGCGGATGTCCGATGCCCAACGTGTCTGGGATCAGGCTCTCCTTTTCTCGGCCGTTTCGCGTCCTATAGGGCCGCCGGGCTCTTTGCTGTGGGACGGAGGTTTTGAATCGAATTTCGTTGGCGGCGGATTCACCTGGCGCTACTCCTCATTCGTGAACGGCGTAGTGATCACCCTCGATGCAAAAGAAAAACATTCCGGGGAACATTCCCTCCGACTCACGTTCAACGGCCTCAGCAACGTGAACTTCAATGACGTGTGCCAATACACCCCCGTCCAGCCTTCTACTTCCTACCGCTTTTCCGCATGGGTCCAAACGCGCTCGTTGTCCACCGATCAAGGGGTGCGCTTTGCACTGCACTCCATCGGCGACGCATCTAGCCCCATCGCCTGGACGGATGATGTGAAGGGCACGCAGCCGTGGACCAAAGTTGAGCTTCCCTGGACCTCGGGAAAAGATGTTCGTGAACTGCAGCTATGCGTGAGCCGCAATCCGAGCGCAAAATTTGACAGCAAGATCCGCGGGTCGGCCTGGATTGACGACGTTGCCTTACTCCCGGAGTCCGCGGAGACTCGCAAGCCGTGAAACTCATCCGCATCGGCATCTGTGCCCTCGTGGTCTTTGGCGTAGCGTCACACGGCGCCGTCGAGGATTGGGCGCGTGCCGTCCTCGAGATCGGGGCGGCCTTGCTCTTTCTCGTCTGGGCCGTCCGCGCCTATTTGACGCAGGAGCATCAGCTCGTCATTCCGCCTCTGCTTTTGCCTCTTGTCTCTCTGTTGCTAATCGCTCTTAGCCAGTGGGTCTTTCATCGCACCGCCTCCTCCTACAACACCCGTATGGAACTCCAGCTTCTGCTTGCCGATATCCTTCTTCTCTTTTTGGCTGCGCAAGCGTTCCGGACGATCGAGGACTTGCGCAGCTTTGTCTGGTTCGTGATGAGTTTCGGGTTTTTGGTCGCCATCTTCGGCATCCTTCAGCACCTCACCTTTAACGGGAAGCTCTATTGGTTTCGCGAGATGCACTTTGGAGGCATTCCTTTCGGCCCTTATGTGAATCGCAATCATTTTGCTGGATTTACAGAACTCGTCATTCCCATCTCTCTAGTTCCCTTGGTCCTCGGCAAGGTGCGCCGGGAACGCTGGTTTCTGGTCAGTCTCTTTGCCGTGGTGCCCATCGGTGCATTGTTTCTCTCCGCGTCCCGGGGAGGCCTGGTTAGTTTTGCCGTGGAAGTCGGCGTCTTGGTCCTTTGGCTGATTCTTCGCCGCACGGTCGGAAAACACTTGCTTTCAGGAGGTGCGGTTCTTTTGCTCGCATTTCTCATGGTGTCCTGGCTGGGTGTCCAGCAACTCGTAGAGCGGTTCTCTTCTCTCCAATCACTTGAGGTCACCGGCGGGAAACGCGCTTCCATGAGAGCCGACACTTGGCGGATTTTCCTGGACCATCCCTGGACGGGCACTGGCCTCGGCACGCTCCAGCTTGTCTTTCCGGCCTATGAAACTCTCTATGACGGAAAAGTCGTCAACCACACCCACAACGATTATCTCGAAGGTCTTGCGGAAACGGGTATTGCGGGTGGCTTGTGCTGCCTTTGGTTCCTTGGCGTTCTGTTCTTCGATTCGCTTCGGCGCTTATCTCAGTCCAATGGAGCTTTTGCTTCGACCCTGCAGCTTTCAGCCTTTGTCGCGTGCCTCGGGTTTCTCACGCATGGACTCGCTGATTTCAATCTGCACATTCCAGCGAATGCTCTCCTCTTTTTTCTCCTGGCAAATCTTGCGACAAGCGAGATTTGCCAAGCAACTCGGCAAATTCCCAAATCGGGAAACTCTCGCCACAGGCATCGAAATCACTGATGGACTTGGTCCTTCTGACTGTATAATCACTTGGGGGTTATCCATTCGTATGCAGCCAGTGAGACTGGGTGCGGGGGCGTTGTGTCTTGTCTCCACATCTCTACTCGGATTACTGGTTCTGGCGCCGCCCAGCCGCGCGCAGGCCGTTCTTGAGACGCCACAACAGACCAACGACCGTATTCGCGAGCTTTCCGCCACCGCCCGCAACGTACCGCATGAGTACATCATCGGCAGTGGCGACATGCTCTCGATCGATGTCTTCGACGTCAAGGAGTTGAGCCGCGATGTTCGTGTCAGCCAAACCGGCACCATTGGCATCCCGCTCGTACCAGTGCGCTTACATGTCGCGGGGCTTACCGAGACCCAGGTGGAACAAAAAATTGCCGAAGTGCTCGAAGCAAATGGTTTGGTGTCCCACGCCGAGGTGAGCGTTACCGTCAGAGAAAGAAAGAGCAAGCCCATTACGATTGTCGGAGCTGTGGGGCATCCTTTGGTTTACCAGGCCGACCGTCAGGTCACGCTTCTCGAAGTTCTTGCCGAGGCCGGCGGGCTTTCCGCCGATGCAGGTGACGAAGTCATCGTAACCAGGCCCGTGCCGCAGATGTCTTTCGATGACTCGGAGCCGCCGGCAATCGGTCCGGCGGATGCCGCTCCCGCAAACTCTCTGCCCATCAAACCGGAAGCAAAGCCCGCGGCGCCAGCCGCTGCTCCATCGCCTTTGTCCCACAGCGGGTCCGTGGCGGACCCTCCTGAATTGCCGGCGCCCAACGCTTCATCGCAGAAATCCATCAACGGCGCAAGCGCTCCATCGGGTTCTCCCGCAACCGACAATATTACCGTTAATTTGTATCAGTTGATGGAAGCCGGGAATACCGCGAATAATATCCTCCTGCAAGCGGGAGATGTCGTAACCGTGCCCCATGCCGGTATCGTGTATGTGTTGGGGGCGGTCGCCAGACCCGGCGGATTTGTGCTCACCAATGACCGCGAGCAATTGAGTACCTTGAAGATTCTCGCGCTGGCCGGCGGCTACACCAACATCGCAAAGACAGACCGCGCCGTCGTCATTCGGAAAGATTCCCAGGGTAAGCAGCACGAAGTGCCCCTCGATCTGAAGAAAATTCTGAACAGCCAAGCGGAAGATTTGCCGCTCCAACCCAGCGACATTTTGTACGTTCCGCAGAGCGGAGCCAAGCAGGCCGTTCTGAGGTCGATCGAGTTTGGCATCGCCCTCGGTTCAGCCGTCGCGCTTTATCGTGTCGCCTACCACTAGAAAATGTCTGAAGACAACAAACTCGTTCCTCGGGAAAACGGCTCCAACGGCACTGTGGAGTTGATTCCGCCCTCCGCACGTCTCCCGGCTTGGGATCTCTCGCCGCGCGAGCCGCATCTTTACGACTACCTGCTGATCCTGCGCAAGCATCAATGGCTGATCTTGTCGTTCTTGCTGGCCGTGGTCACGATTGTCACTATCGCCACTTTCCGCATGCAAGCCGTTTACGTAGCCACCGCCCGCATCGAAATCGACCCGTCGAGTGCCAACATCCTGCCTTTTCAGGGCATGGATCCTTACGGCTACGAGATGGATCTAGAAAACTATATCGAAACCCAGTCGAAAATCTTGACGAGCGAAACCCTGGCCTTGCAGACCATCCGCAGCAGCGGCCTCGGCGCGCGGCCCGAATACGCTTCTCCCAACGGGCCCTCCGAAGCGCTGGCCATTGGCAGTTTGGAGAATCAGAAGCGCCCGCCGGAACTCGGCGCATTCCTTGGCAGCCTCGGCGTGAAGCGCGTTCCCACCAGTCGGCTTATGGACGTGAGCTTCGAGTCCACAGACCCGCAGTTCGCCGCGCGCATCGTCAACGAACATATTAAGAATTACCAGGAACAGAACATCCGCAGTCACTACGACGAGACTACGCGGGCCACCACCTGGCTTCGCAATGAGCTGGATGAGCTCAGGATAAAGGTTCAGGAATCGGAAGACCAGCGCATCGCCTACGAAAGAAAAAACCAGATCTGGACGCTCGACGACAAATCCAACATCACCACCCAGCGCCTCGCCGATGTCAACAAAGCTCTGACCGATGTCCAGGATGAGCGCATGAAGAAGGAGGCGCTCTTTCAGTTTGCCAAAGCCGGTGACATCGCCGACGTTCCCCAGCTTCGCGACAATCCCGTTTTGCAGGGACTCCTTCAGAAACGGCAGAGCGCGACAGCGGAATACAACGACGCTTTGAGCCAGTACGGTCCTAATTTTCCGAAGGTCGTGCGTCTTCAGGCCCAATTGAAAGATGTCGAGCAACTCATCCAGAAGGAAAATGTTAACACTCTCAACCATATCGAACTCGATTACCGCGAGGCCATGCAGCGCGAAACAATGCTCGTGCAAGCTCTCGATCAGCAGAAAGTGGAAGCGAATACGATGGCCGAGCGCATGGTCGAATACAACATCCTCAAGCGCGAGGCGGAAGCTTCCAAGACTCTCTATGACGGCCTGATGACCAAGCTCAAGGAAGTGGGCATTTCCTCTGCTCTGCAATCCTCCAATATCCGCGTCGTCGATCCAGCCATGATCCCTGCCTATCCTTCGCGTCCCGCCAAAGCGAGGAACATCGCCCTGGCTTTTCTCGTCGGTCTTGTCGGCGGCATCGGTCTGGCCCTCATGCGCGAATACCTCGACAACACCGTAAAGACACCCGACGATATAGAGACTCTCGCCCGCTTGCCTTCCTTGGCCGTCGTTCCGCAGTTCGGCGGCTCCAACGGCAGCGGCTCACGCAAGCGCCTCTTGCAAGGCATTGCCAGCAACGGTCACGAGAAACGCATTGAGCTCGTTGCCCAGCACTTGCCCAAATCTCAAATGTCCGAGGCATTTCGCGCGCTGCGCACGTCCCTGCTGCTCTCCCAGCCCGGCCGCCCGCCGCAAGTTATCCTGGTAACTAGTGCTCTCCCCCGCGAAGGCAAGACCACCGCTGCCGCTAACTTGGCTGTCACTCTGGCCCAGCTCGGAGACCGCACCGTGCTTGTCGATGCGGACTTGCGCAAGCCAGGGGTGGGCCGCCTGCTCAATATGGCCAGCGGCAAGTACGCGGGATTAAGCTCCTATCTGGCCGGTGTTTCGAGTCTCGATCTGGTTACGGTGCCGCACCCCGACATTCCCAATCTCGCTGCGATTCCAACGGGGCCGCTGCCTCCCAATCCTGCCGACTTGTTGTCCTCTCACAAATTGGCGGAGGCCATCGCGGAATTGCGCACCAAATTCAAATTCGTCGTGATCGATTCGCCGCCTATCATGGCCGCCACTGATGCCGTCATCCTCTCTGTTCAGACCGATGGCGTACTTCTTGTCGTGCGCAGCGGCGAGACTCCCAAAGAGGCCTTCACGCGCACCCGGGACTTGCTCGTCAGCGTGAAGTGCCACATCCTAGGCGTCGTCCTGAATGCGGTGGATTCCGGCGCTCCGGACTACTACTATTCTTATCGGTACTATCCGTATTCTTATGGCTATGGTCCTCAGGAAACGCCCGAATCTCCTCAGGAGCATGACGATCTTGCTGAATCCGTCTCTGAAAGCTCCCCGCGTCATCGCGACGACGATCAGTCATTGTAAGGAGGCACTTTGCGTTTTCTGATCACCGGCGGCGCCGGTTTCATCGGTTCTCACTTGGCGGAGCGGCTTGTCGCCCGCGGCGACCGCGTCGTGTTGCTCGACAACCTCTCCACCGGAAGCATGGATAACATCCGTCACCTCAAGACTTCCGGCCAAATGGAATATCACCTGGACAACATCGAAAACCTCCAGCTGCTCGCGGAACTCGTCGACGATGCCGATGTCATCGTTCATCTTGCCGCCGCTGTGGGTGTCAAACTCATCGTGGAAAGTCCCGTACGCACCATCGAAACCAACGTCAACGGCACGCAGCGCATTCTCGAAGCCGCCTGCAAAAAACGTAAACTCGTACTCACAGCCTCCACTTCCGAAGTCTACGGCAAGAACACTAACGTGCCCTTTCGCGAAGACGCGGATCTCGTCCTCGGGCCTACCACTAAGGGCCGTTGGAGCTACGCAGCCTCCAAAGCCCTCGATGAATTTCTCGCGCTTTCCTATTGGAAAGAGAAAAAGCTCCCCGTGATCGTGGTTCGTTTGTTTAACACCGTAGGTCCGCGGCAAACCGGGCGCTACGGCATGGTCTTGCCCAATTTCGTCAAGCAAGCGCTGGAAAACGAGCCCATCCAGGTTTACGGTAACGGTCAACAGTCCCGCTGCTTCTGCGATGTCCGCGACACCGTCGAAGGCCTCATCCGCTTGATGGATACCGGCCGCTCCATCGGCGAGGTCGTGAACGTCGGCAACACCGAAGAGATCACCATCGAAGGCCTCGCTCAATTGGTCAAAAAGCGCACCGGCAGCACTTCCCCCATCAAATTTGTGCCCTACGATCAGGCCTACGAGCCAGGTTTCGAGGACATGATGCGCCGCGTCCCCTGCGTCGATAAGCTCCACGCCCTCACCGGCTTTCGTCCACAAACCTCGCTGAACGAGATCATCGACGGCGTCACAGCTTTCTTCCGTCAGAAGGAAGAAGCCGCCATGCCGCGCGCTGCCACAAGCACCGCCGTTTAATCGCGTATTTCTAGGTGCCGCTGCGTTAGGGGTGGCGGCCCTCCACTCCTCGGCCCCTTCTCCATCACCAGTCGACAAGACGTTTTCCCATCAGATTCGTCTCAAACTCATGCCAACAAGTGCAGTCAATCCGAGAGGCCCAAGGGGCCGCGTTTTCGCGGGAACAATTCCCGCCACAAAGCGTATTCACGGTAGTCATCCAAACTCCACGGAAATATAAGGTCCCGGAAATGAAGACTATCGCCGCACTCGACACCGCGTTTCGCGATTTCAAATACGCTCTTCGTACCCTCGCCCGTACTCCCGGATTCACCGCCATCGCCATCCTCACCCTCGCCCTCGGCATCGGCGCCAATACCGCCATCTTCACCCTCCTCGACCAGATCCTCCTGCGGCTCCTCCCCGTCAAAAACCCCCAGGAGCTCGTCCTCCTCACCATGCGCGGCCACCACTACGGCAGCAACTGGGGCGGCAACGCCATCTCCCATCCCATGTTCCGCGATTTCGCCGCGCACAATGAAGTCTTCTCCGACATGTTCGCCCGTTTCCCCTTCGACGCCAGCCTCTCCTTCCATGGCCAGGCCGAACACGTGCAGTTGGAAATGGTCTCCGGCACCTACTTTTCCACCCTAGGCTTGAATCCCTACCTTGGCCGCGTGTTCACTTCAGAAGATGACCGCCTCCCAGACGCTTATTCCTACGTCATCCTCAACTACGCCTACTGGCAATCGCGTTTCTCGGCCGACCCCAACGTCGTCGGAAAGACCCTCATTCTCAACAACCAAAGTATGACCATCGTGGGCGTCCTTCAGCCCGGCTTTGACGGCGTCGAACTCGGCCGCATCCCCAAACTTTTCGTGCCCCTCATGATGCAAAAGGAAATCATGGTCGGCAATCCCACCGACATGCTCAAGGAGCGCCGCAACCGTTGGGTCAACGCCTTTGGCCGTCTCAAGCCCGGCGTCAGTCGAGAACAGGCCAAGGCCTCGCTCCAGCCGTTCATGCATTCCATGCTGGAAATGGAAGTTAAGGAAAAAGCCTTCGCTCACGCCTCACCCTATGATCGCGAGCAATTCCTGAAGTGCTACATTGACCTGCTGCCTGGCTCTCAAGGCCGCTCCTACACCCGCCAGACCCTTTCCACTCCCCTGTGGGTCCTCATGGCCACCACCGGACTCGTGCTTCTAATTGCCTGCGCGAATCTTGCCAATCTCCTTCTCGTCCGCGGCTCAGCGCGAAAAAAGGAAATGGCCATCCGTCTCGCGATGGGCGCTACACGCGGCCGCATTGTCTCTCAGCTATTGATCGAAAGTCTTTCTCTCTCGACCATGGGAGCCCTTGCTGGCTTGGCCTTTGCCTACTGGGCCGACAAGGCCCTCATGGCCGCTTACCTTCCTTCCGATTCCGGCCTCAAAATTTCCACGACTCCAGATCTCCGCATTCTTCTCTTCACGCTCGCTGTCACCGTCGCAACCGGCATCTTCTTTGGCCTTGTTCCTGCTCTGCAGACCACCAAGCCAAATGTCGCCACGACTCTCAAAGACGAAGCCGCCGCCGTCGTTGGGGGTGGTCACGGCGCCCTCCGAAAATCTCTTGTCATCGCTCAGGTCACACTGTCTCTCCTGCTCCTCTTCGGCGCCGGCCTTTTCACCAAAAGCCTCGGCAATCTTCGCAATCTCGGTCCCGGCTTCCCGGCGCAGAATCTGGTCGGTTTTGAGATGGATCCTTCTTACAGCGGCTATAATGTTGCTCGCTTGAAGGTTTTCTACCCTCAGTTGCTGGATTCTCTCTCTTCCATCCCCGGCGTTCAGTCCACCGGCCTCGCTTCCTTGCGCATCCTCGAAGACAACGAATGGGATAGCAGCATGACCGTCGAGGGATTCAATCTTCCCTCTCCCGATGCTCACCCCGAGCCCTACATGAACGAGATCAGCCCCAACTATTTCGCCACCATGGGCGTTCCCGTCGTCAACGGTCGCGACTTTCGCCCCTCCGACACTCGGGAAGTCAACCACCATCCCGAGGATCCTTTCGGATGGAATTCTACTGTCGTCATGATCAACGAAACGTTCGCCAAAAAATATTTCGCTGGCCGCAATCCCGTGGGTATGCACATCGGCTTCGGTTCCGACCCTGGCACTCCCACCGACATGGAAGTCATCGGCGTCGTCAAAGACATCAAGTACACGAATCTCCGCGACGAAATTCCTCCGCAAGCCTATCTCCCCTATATGGCTGACCGTTACATCGGTGGCATGACCATCTACGTCCGCACCGTGGCCGACCCCACTCTCGTTATGTCCTCCATCCGTGCCAAGGTCCGCGATCTGGACGCCAACATCCCCATCTCAAATATGCATACGACCGAAGTTCAAATCAATAATTCGCTATCCAGTGAGCGCATGATCGCCAGCCTCTCCGCTGTCTTTGGTTTTCTCGCCACTCTTCTCGCCGTCATCGGACTCTACGGCGTCATGGCCTACACTGTCGCGCAGCGCACACGCGAAGTCGGCATCCGCATGGCTCTCGGCGCCGCTCAGGGCAATGTCATCTGGATGGTGATGCGTGAAGTGCTTATACTCGTGGCTATCGGTGTCGCCGCAGGCGTGCCCGCCTCTTTGGCCCTTACCAAGCTCGTGCAGAGCCAGCTCTTCGGCCTCTCGCCACACGATCCTCGAACCCTTGCTCTCGCGACCGCTGCACTAGCTTTGGTTGCATCCGCGGCAGGCTACATCCCCGCCTGGCGCGCCAGCCGCCTCGATCCCATGAAAGCCCTTCGCTACGAATAGGTCCCGCTCGTTCGGCGCACCACTCACCAAGAAATGAAGTTACGGGCGCTTCACACCGTCGTTTAATCAACTACCGGCAGCACGGCCTCGAATCGATAGTTGCCCGCAGGAATCTCATACTCAAATTCGCTGTTGTTTTTTGGCAAGGCGCGAACCCTTTTGCTCCTGGACAAGAGTTGGCCATCAAGTTGGAATGACTGCGCTTGTTCTTCACTGAGCGGCAAACGCCCGCTCGAATTGGCAGGGATCGTCAGATTCCAGATGACTTTGTTCCCAGAGATCGACCACGCCGAGTGAATCGTTCCATACGGGGATTCGTACGAAAAGTCCAGACTCCCCAAACGTTTGTCGAAGGTCGGATGGAGACGAATGACATGAAATCCCGGATCGCTTGCGACGGTATCGATTCCAGCTGCATAGCGATAGACCCAGTCGGCCACCGCCCCATACGCGTAGTGATTGTAGGAATTCATGCTCGGGTCGCCGCGCATCTGATCCCCATTCCACCGCTCCCACATCGTGGTGGCACCGTGCTCGACGAGATATCCCCACGACGGATACTCCGTGCTGAGCAGCAAACGATACGCAACATCCACATGCCCGGTATCCGTTAGAGCGCCCAGCAAGTAGGGAGTGCCCAGGAAGCCCGTACCGAGACGCCAATTATTGGCTTCGAGCCGATCCACCAAACGCTTCGCGGCAACGCTGCGAAGCGCATCAGGCAGCAAATTCATGTGCAGCGCGAGCACATATCCTGTTTGCGTTTCGACTGGCTTGTCGCTCAGCGGCCTGGCGGTCCCCGAAGCGAATACTGGAGGCGGCGGAACGCCGCCGACGAAACCATCGGGCCGAACGTAGGCTTCGTTGAAAGCAGCTTTGATCTTATGAAACAATTCACCGTATTTCCGCTCGTCATCCGTTTTTCCGACGGCGTGAGCCATCTGGCTCATCAGGGTCGCGTCGTAGGCCCAATAAGCTGTGGCAATCAAATCCACGGGCGTGACGCCTTCCGGTGCCAGCCAGTCCGCGAACGGAATGCCGTAGTTCTTCTTCCAAAGATAGTCCGGGTTCGCCGCTTGAATTGCTGCGAGATACTTTTCCATCCCCACCCAATTTTCTTCAACCACCTTTTTGTCGCCCGTCTGAATCCATGATGTCCACGGAATGACGACGCCCGCATCGCTCCACCCCGTCCCGTAGCCTGGGTTCGGAGTATTGGTCCCCGGCGCGAAGATTCCGTACATGTCCGTGCCAACTTGCGTGCCGCGCAAATCCGCACCGAATTTTCGGGAGAACGTCGTCAAATCCATGTTGTATGTTGCTGTGCGCCAAAACACCTGGGCATCCGCCGACCATCCCAGCCGTTCATCGCGTTGCGGGCAGTCCGTCGGAACTCCCACGAAGTTGGAGCGCTGGCCCCAAAGAATATTGCTCCAGAGCTTATTGAGCATCGCGCTGCTCGTTTTCAACGTCGCCGTGAACGGAGCATCCGTGTGAAAAACAACTGCTCTTACGTCCTCAAGCTTCGGCGCGACCTTCAATCCGGATACTTCGGCATAACGGAAGCCATGAAAGGTAAACGTTGGCTCAAACTCTTCGGTCCCTTTGCCCGCGAGAATAAAATGGTCCGTAGCCTTTGCGGTCCGCAAGTTGTCCGTATAAAGCGTGCCGTCCGGATTCAATACCTCCGCAAATCTCAGTTTCACGTCTGTTCCTGCTGCGCCCTGCGCTCGAATGTGCGCCACCCCGGAAAGGTTCTGATCGAAATCGAAAATGTACACACCCGGCGAGGGATTCGTCACTTTCTTTGCATCGAGCGTTTTTTCCGCGCGAATCGGCTGAAAGTATTGCCAGATGATTTGCGTTTCCTTTGGCTGAACCGCCTCCGCGGATTTCCACATGCTGTCGTCGAATGCCGCGGTATTCCAGTTCGCTTGGACCTTTCGTGCGTCGTACGTTTCTCCATCATAGATTTCCGCGAACAGAATAGGCGAAATGTCCGCCTTCCACTTTTCGTCCGTCACGATCCAGTCCACGGATCCATCTTTGTACTCGATCCTCAGTTGCGCCCGCAGCGCGGGCGGTGTTTTTCCGTAGTTATAACCCTGGCGAAACCACTGCAACGGAGTTGCATACCAGCCTGGTGCCAGCAACGCACCGACTGCGTTCTTTCCAGGTTTTATTTCTGCCGTCACGTCATACGCCTGGTAAACAACGCGCTCCCGAAAGTCCGTCCATCCGGGTGCCAGAATTTCGTCGCTCACCTTCCGCCCGTTCATCGAGAGCTGGTACGAGCCGAGGGCCGTCGCATAAATACGCGCGGAAGTCACGGGCTTTGCAACTTCAAACGTTTGTCGCAGAGATTTCACCGCTCCCGTCGGCCAGGGATTCCCCAGCTCCGCGTTTTCGAATCCGGTAGTTGGCGCAACGTAGCGCATCGCTCCGCTCCACAAGGAATCGTCGAATTCCGGAGCCTGCCAGTTCCCGCTGGCATTTAAGGCAGCTCGCCAGCCCTCCGTAGTGCTCCTGAACAATTCGAACGTGCCGTCCGCCGCTTCCACATACAGCACTGCGTTCATCGGCGTCTGGCTAACGCGAGGTCCGCCTCTTCCGCCATTCGAATAATGCACCACCTCAATCGCCAATACGTTTTGCCCAGTGCGCAGTTCGCCGGAAACTTCGCGGATCGCGTATGTCTTCCAAGGCATTTGCCGCCACGCTGGCAGCGGCGCCGCTTCCATCACTTGTTTTCCGTTGATCCAGGCGCCCGCCGAATCCTGGCCTGTCGCATAGAGCGTGGCGCGCCGCACCGGCTTCGCCAGATTAAAATGCAATCGAAAGTCATGCTTCGTGCTCGTGGCATCTTTTGGTGCTTCCACTTCAGCGTTGGTGATCCACTCTGCGCCCGATTCCCGCACGTGTCGCAGTTCGGATTCCTCATAGCCGATCCACTTTGCTTTCCAGTTTTCCTGCTGAAGGAGCCCCGTCTCCCACCAACTCGGATCGCTAAGGGTGCCGGCCTTGCCGTCTTGATCCCATGCCAAAACTCGCCAGTAATAACGTTTGCTCGGTTCAAAGGCAGGGCCTCCGTAGATCACACCCTGGGAGTTGCCCGATTCCACGCGGCCGCTGTCCCACACATCAGCTTTGCCGCCAGCAAGGATCTCTGCCTTCGAGGCAACTTGAATTTGATACGCAGTTTGCCGCGCGCCTGAACGTGAATCCTGAATCTTCCAGGACAACCGCGGCGTTGCAGTGTCCATTCCAAGCGGCGTGATAAGCGATTCGCATTCGAGCCTCACAGGCTTTGCCGATTGCGCGGCTGCGCTCCACGTGAATAGCAGAAAACACGCTGCCGTCATATTCGAAATTCTCAGCGCGCTTCTAACGTCGTTCTTTAGTTTTCTCATCGCAGGCTCTCCGCGTTTCGCTCAGTTCGAGCAAAACCATCTATTGGCTAGGTCGTCGGCACTGTGGTGGTCGGCGTCGCGCACTGTAGCGGCAACTCCTCCTGCCTGTCAACAAATTGCAGGTCAACGGTTGGGAGCAGCAGGGTCTAGCCATCTCTCTAAAGGAAATCTAGGCGGCAGCAAGATACACGTAACGCAGAATAAACAGCACGGTGAGAATCCATACGAGGGCATTGATTTCCTTGAATTTACCGGACGCCAGTTTCACGACAGTGTACGAAATCAGTCCGAGACTCAGGCCCGTCGCGATACTGAACGTCAGCGGCGTCGCCAGCATGGTGATAAACGCGGGCAACGCTTCGCTGAAGTCATTCCAGTTCACCAGGGCCAAGGACTGCGACATCAAAACGCCCACCAAAATCAGGGCCGGCGCTGTCGCGTAAGCCGGAATGGCAGTCGCCAGCGGCGAGCAAAATATGGCCAGAAGAAAAAGTCCCGCCACGGCAATGTTGCTGAAACCGGTGCGAGCCCCGGCCGCCACACCTGCGGCGCTTTCGATATAGCTCGTGACCGTGGAAGTTCCTGTCAGCGACCCGAAAATCGTCCCTACAGAATCCGCCAACAATACCCGGCCGACGCGCGGAATCTTGCCATCCTTGATGAACCCGCCTTGCTCGCAAACGCCCACCAGCGTCCCCACGTTGTCGAACAAGTCGACGAACAGAAACGCAAAGAGAATCTCAAGAAATCCGAGATGCAGCGCCCCTCGAAAATCCAGCTGAAGAAAGGTCGAGGACGGATGCGGCATCGAAAAGAAACTAGTAGGCCAACGCGAAATGCCGCGCAGCATCCCGACAACCGTTGTTCCGATGATTCCGATCAAGATGGCCCCGTGGATTTTTCGCGCCATCAAAACCAGCGTCAGGGCGAGTCCAAAACACGCGGTCTGCACGTCCTTGTCGGCAAAGCTGCCCAACCCAACAAACGTGGCAGAGTTAGCCACCACCAGCCTGGCATTTCGCAATCCAACGAACGCGATGAACATCCCAATTCCGGCAGCCGTCGAATGCTTCAAGCAATCCGGCATGCCATTGACAATTTGTTCGCGAACCTTCGTGACCGTGAGCACCAGAAACAGCACGCCCGAAAAAAAGACCACCGCCAGCGCCGTTCTCCACGGAACATGCATCGCTAAACATACCGAGTACGTGAAGTACGCGTTCAGCGACATCCCCGGCGCCAAGGCGATCGGATAATTCGCGTATAATCCCATCACGAGCGTCGCGACCGCCGCCGAAAGGCAAGTCGCAAACACAACACCATCAGCGGGCATTCCCGCCTGCGCGAGTATCTGCGGATTGACCACGATAATGTAAGCCATAGTCACAAATGTTGTGAGTCCGCCCATCAACTCCTGCTTCACCGACGTTTGGTTCTCGGCAAATTTGAAGTGGCGACCGATCAATCGTCCCTCCGCCCTCTCACCTGGCCCGCAAAATGTTCTTCGCTAGCAGATTCCCCTGTCACGAAACAACGACACGGCCATGGTGTAAAGTAACAGACGCGTCCGTCACTCTGCCAAGCCTGATAATTCCGGCAGTTCAACGAGGACCAAGCCATGAACAGTGCGCAGAAATTTCAATATGGAATCTTGTCCGGCCGATCGGACCACGCGCGAAATCCCGCGAGCGCTTCTTCTCGCATGATCTGAGCTGTGGGAATTCGCCGCCCTGAATACGGCTGTTTCAGCTCGCTGTAGATGAATGAATCGTCAAATCCAGCCTTGGCCGCATCCTCCGCGGTGCTGGCAAAATAAATGCGCGCGAGCCGCGCCCAATAAATCGCCCCAAGACACATAGGACACGGTTCGCACGAAGTGTACAGCTCGCAATCCTTCAATTCGAAAACGCCCAATTTTTCGCAAGCCCGCCGGATCGCCAGCACTTCCGCATGCGCCGTCGGATCATTCGTCCTAGTCACCTCATTCGAACCCTCGGCGACAATCTTTCCATCCTGCACAATCACCGCGCCAAACGGCCCGCCGCGCCCCGATTGAACCCCCTCAATCGACAGTTGAATCGCCCGGGCCATGAAAGGATTGCTCAAGTCCTATCGCCCCTGCTCCATGCGTACACTAGCCCTGACGCATTTGCCCTCGCCGATGCGAAATCCCCGCCGAAAGCCATCAGGATGCCCTCGCCAACCGGCAAGTATATGCCCGGCCATCGGCCCTCCTAGCACTTTTTTCGTCTTGAATTATCGATTTTGCTGACTTGAAAACCTGCAGATATAAGTCTACGCTCGGGTCTCATTCTCGCGAGTTTTTCTCCGGACCCGCTTTCACTATGAATTTGCGCGCCTTCGTTTCACGTCGTGTTGTAACGCCAGACGCCGTGCGTCCCGCTGCTCTGCTCGTCGAAGGAGATCGCATCCTCGACGTCGTCGTTCCGGATCAAGTCCCTCCCCAAACAGAAGTCCACGATTTCGGTGATGCCGCAATTCTTCCCGGCCTAGTCGATTCCCACGTGCACATCAACGATCCCGGCCGCGCGGAATGGGAAGGATTTGAGACCGCCACGCGAGCCGCCGCCGCGGGCGGATTCACACTTTTGGTGGACATGCCGTTGAACTGCCTCCCAGCCACAACAAATGTCGCCGCGCTCGAAGACAAGCGCGCAGCGGCGCAAGCCCGATGCCGTGTCGATTGGATGCCTTGGGGAGGAGTGGTCGCAGACAACCCGCACGAAATTGAGCCGCTGGCAAACGCCGGAGTTCCCGGCTTCAAATGTTTCCTAATTCATCCCGGCATCGATGGCTTCACGATGGTAACGGAACCGCAGCTACGCGCCGCTTTGCCCCATGTTGCCCGAACAGGCTTGCCGCTCCTCGTCCACGCAGAGCTCCCCGCTCCCATAGATTCCGCCACAGCACATTTGGCGAATGCGGATTGGTCGCTCTATGAAACGTATCGGCAATCGCGTCCCGAAGAAGCCGAACTTTTTGCCATTCGAATGCTCCTGTCCGCATGCCGCGAATACAAATTCCGCCTGCACATCGTCCATCTCTCCGCCAGCCAAGCCCTCGCCGAGCTGCGTGCCGCACGTTCCGAAGGTCTGCCCGTAACCGTCGAAACATGCCCGCACTATCTGCATCTCACCGCCGAAACAATCCCCAAAGGAGCAACGCTCTTCAAATGCGCCCCGCCAATTCGCAAGCGCGAAAATTGCGAAAGATTATGGCAAGGCCTCCGCGATGGAACGATCGACCTCGTTGCAACAGATCACTCTCCCTGCCCACCAGCAATGAAGCGCCTCGCAGAAGGAAATTTCCGTACCTCCTGGGGCGGCATTGCAAGCCTCTCCGTTGCACTTCCGGTGATGTACACGGAAGCCAGCCATCGCGGATTCTCTCTAATCGATATCGCGCGCTGGATGTCTGAAGCTCCCGCAAAATTAGCCGGCTGCCGCACCCGCAAAGGCCGCCTCGCTCCGGGTTACGACGCCGACTTCGTCGTTTTCGATCCCGAGAGCGAGTTCGTAGTGAGCGAAGACCGTTTGTATTACCGTCACCCGGTTTCGCCCTACCTCGGGGAAAAACTGCGCGGCGTAGTGAAAGCCACTTATCTTCGAGGTAGAGAGGTGTTCAGCGACGGCCAGTTTCCTGGCGATCCAACCGGCGTGGAGCACCGCCGCTAATGCCGCGCCTTAAAAAGGACTCCTACACCCACGTTTCGATTTGTCTGTCATACACTAATGGAAGCAGGCAAGCCTTGCAAAACACTGGAGGAGCCCGCGATTCGAATGAAAAATCCTCCCATCGTCGGCACGTCGGTCCCGCGCATGGAAGGCCGCGCCAAAGTCACTGGAGAGGCGCGCTATGTCGACGACATGGTTTTGCCCGGCATGCTCTGCGGCGCCACCGTCCGCAGCCGCATTCCCCGCGCCAAAATCAAAAAGTTCACCTTCGGCCCAGGCGTCGATTGGAACGAATTCGTAATCGTCTGGCCCAAAGACATCCCTGGAAAGAACTGCATCGCGCTCATCGATGATGATCAACCGTGTCTCGCCGATGGCCTAGTCAATCACCCTGAGGAGCCTCTTCTCCTACTGGCTCATCCAGACCGCTATCTCCTCCCAAAAGCCGTTGAGGCCGTATCGGTCGAATACCAACCGCTCCCCGCGATCTTCAGCATGGAAGAAAGTGAGGCCACACAACAAATTATTTGGGGCACAGACAACGTCTTCAAAACCTATCTGATCGAAAAAGGAGATGTCGACTCCGTCTGGCAAAGTGCAGACCACATCATCGAAACCGAATATACAACTGGCGCACAGGAACAGCTGTACATAGAAAACAACGGAATGATTGCCGCCTTCGATCCGCAGCAAGGCCTCACCGTGTGGGGCTCGCTCCAGTGCCCTTACTACGTGCACAAAGCCCTTATGAAACTCTTCGCTCTACCCGCGGACCGCGTCCGCGTCGTGCAAATGGAAACCGGCGGTGCCTTTGGCGGCAAGGAAGAATATCCCTCAATGATCGCCGCCCACGCCGCGCTCCTCGCAATGAAGTCCGGCAAACCGGTGAAAATTATCTATGACCGCATGGAAGACATGGCAGCCACCACGAAGCGCCATCCTTCGCGCACGCGCCACCGCACTGCGGTCAGCAAAGACGGCCGAATTCTCGCCGGAGAAATTGACTTCACCATCGACGGCGGCGCTTACAAAACATTATCCCCCGTAGTCCTTTCCCGCGGTGCCATTCACGCCGGCGGCGCCTACTATTGGCCCAGCGTTCGCATTCGCGCCAAAGCCGTTGCCACCAATGCTCCGCCCCACGGTGCGTTCCGAGGCTTCGGCGCTCCTCAGTCGCTCTTCGCGCTCGAGCGGCACATGGACCGCATCGCTCAGGTCGTCGGTCTTTCGCCCGACGAAATCCGCCGCCGCAATTTTCTCAAGTCCGGCCAGACCACTACAACGGGACAAACTGTGAACGAACAGATCGATCTCGGCAAACTTCTCGACCGCGCCCTCGAACTTTCCAACTATCACGCAAAGAAAGAGCAATTCGCCCAGGAAAATCAGCTGAGCAAACACAAGAAAGGAATGGGCATCGCCGCCTTTCTGCACGGCGCGGGATTCACCGGTTCGGGCGAGCGCTTTCTCGGATCGGTAGTCGGCGTCGAAGCCGGCGACGACGGAAGCCTGCGCATTCTCGTATCAAGCACGGAATTCGGCCAGGGAACAAATACGGTTCTGTGCCAGATTGTCGCCGAAGCTCTCGGTCTGAAGTACGAAGATGTCAGCATCGCCCAACCTGACACGCATGAAGTGCCGAACAGCGGCCCCACGGTCGCGTCGCGTACGGTGATGGTCGTTGGCAAACTCATCCAATCGGCTGCCGTTGGTATCAAAAAAACTCTGACCGCCTGCGGCATGCTCGGAGAATCCTATTCTCCCGAAGAACTCCGCGCCGCCTGCCGCGCCTACGTCGCGAAACACGGCAAATTCCGCAGCCTGGCGCAGTACCAACAGCCTGGCGACATCGTTTGGGACGAGGAAAAATATCGCGGTTCCGCGTACGCAGCATTTGCTTGGGCGGTTTATGTCGCGGAAGTCACGGTGGATCTGACCACGTGCAGCGTGACGGCAGACGATTTCGTGGCGCTTCAAGAAATAGGCAAAGTCCTTCACCCCGTTCTCGCGAAAGGACAGATCATCGGCGGCGTAGCCCAGGGCATCGGCTTCGCCCTATACGAAAAAGTGGTTTGGGAAAATGGCCGCATGCAGAATGGCCAGATGACCAACTACATCATGCCCACTTCCGCTGACCTTCCTCCCATCCGCGTCTATTTTGAAGAATTGGGCAATGTTCACGGAGCGTTCGGCGCAAAAGGAATCGGCGAACTACCAATGGACGGCCCGGCCCCCGCGATTGTCAACGCCATCGAGGACGCGCTAAACGTTTCTTTCAATTCCATTCCGTTACTTCCGGAAGACATCTTCGTCGCGCTCGCCAAAAGTGCGACGCCCGAAATCGTGGCTCCAACGGCGCGAGGACGAGAATGAGCCAATCCCCGCAGGCTCGCGCAAAATGCGAAATCTCATTCACGGTCAACGAAAAACTGGAAACCGTGAATGTTTACGCGATGGAGCGCCTCCTGGATGTTCTTAGGCACGAGCTTGGATTAACAGGAACAAAAGAAGGCTGTGGCGAGGGCGAGTGCGGCTCCTGCTCCGTTTTGATCGACGGAATGCTCGTGAATAGTTGCCTCATTCCCGCGCTCCAAGCGAACGGGGCGAAAATCGTCACGATCGAGGGCCTTGCCACGGACGGCCGCTTGCAAATCTTGCAACAAGCATTTCTCGACTGCGGCGGCGCCCAATGCGGCATCTGCACTCCAGGAATGATTCTGGCGTCCCTTCATCTACTCGAGAAAAAGCCGCAACCCACGCTTGAAGAAATCCGCGAAGGACTTTCCGGCAATCTTTGCCGCTGCACTGGCTACATGCAAATCTTTGAAGCCGTTGGGGATGCCGTACGCCGGGGAGCCTCAACGTGAGGGCCTACCCCGCCGAATTTGAGCTTGTCGCCCCGCGTACTTTGTGCGACGTTCTATCGCTTCTCGCCCGCGAACCGGGCGGATGGCTTCCCATCGCTGGCGGCACGGACGTCATGGTTCAGTATTCCGCCGGAAAACTCCCCGGGCGCAAACTGGTCAGCATCTGGAATCTTCCAGAGTTACGTCGCATCGAAGTTGCGGCGGACGAAATCCAAATCGGCGCGGGTTGCACGTACACGGTTCTGCGCGAACACGAAGTGATCAACCGCGAGTTTCCATTGTTGTCCAGTTCCGCGAGCTGGACCGGCGGAATCGCCAACCAGAATCGGGGAACCATCGGCGGCAATATCGTAAATGCTTCACCAGCCGCGGATTCTCTCCCCGCGCTTCTGGTTTATGAGGCAGATCTCCTTCTCGTTTCTGCGCGAGGAGAACGTCGCGTACCCTATGTAGGCTTTCACGTCAACTACCGCAAAACCTGGCTCGCACCCGACGAGCTGATTCGCGCCATCTGCCTGAAAAGACAATTTTCAGGTTACTATGCCCATGCGCGCAAAGTCGGAGCCCGCAATGCGCAAGCGATTGCCAAGGTTTGTCTCGCGGCATTAGGTCGGCTGGCGGATGGCGTTGTCGACGACATTCGTCTGGCCATGGGAAGCATTGCTCCCATTCCCGTGCGTTTGACCGAGACGGAACGAATCGTAAAGGGAAAACAGATCGATCCGCTGCTTATCCAATCTGCGAGAACTTTGGCCGCTGCGGAGGTCCGCCCCATTGACGATATCCGTTCCTCGGCCCGCTATCGTGCCGCTGTAGCGGGAAATCTGGTCGCGGAGTTTCTAGAGCAGTTAAGCGCCCGAGGCGCGCACAGCGAAAATGCGAAAAATGTGCTCTCACGATGGAACGGGTTGCAGCCGGACAAAGCCACGGAAGAGATATTGCCCTGTTGCGGCTCAAAAGCCTGGGCGCGCGAAATGACAACTCACAGACCAATCCTCAATGAAGCTGCTTTGTTGGCCGCTTGCGATGAGGTCTGGAAGAATCTCCCGGAATCCGATTGGCTGGAAGCGTTTCGCAGTCACCCGCGAATTGGCGATTCTCACTCGCCGGCCGCTGCTCCGCCGCAATCTGCTGCCTGGTCGGGCGAAGAGCAACGTACAGTTGGAACCGCTGGCGAGGACATAAAACTTGCGCTTGCGGAAGGCAATCGCGCCTACGAGCATAAGTTCAATCGCATTTTCATTGTCTGTGCCACCGGCAAATCCGCGCCGGAAATTCTTGAAATTCTCCGGCGGCGCTTGTCGAACGACGAAACGACGGAGCTTCACGAAGCAGCCGAGCAGCAGCGCCACATCGCGCATCTCCGGCTGAAGAAATGGCTTTCTTCATGAATCGCATTTCGACCCACGTTCTGGACACCGCTCAAGGGAAGCCTGCAAAAGACATCCCGGTGCGGCTCGAAAGGCAAGAGTCTTCCGGCGAATGGCGCGTTCTGTCTTCCTCACGCACGGACGGCGACGGCCGCTGCGCTCAATTGCTGCCCGAAAATGACACTCTTCGTGAGGGTAACTACCGTTTGGCATTTGATACCGCTAACTATCACCTTGCTCAAAAGATCCAAGGACTTTATCCGGTCGTCGAGATTACATTTCACGTGCGCAGCGGCGAATCGCACTTCCACATTCCGCTGCTCCTGAGTCCGCACGGCTATACGACGTACCGGGGAAGCTGATCCGATGATTAAGCTGGCCGAAAACAGCTACGGCAAGTCGCGAATCCGCCTCGCAAAAGTGAAGCGGCATCCGGACCGCGACGATTTTCGCGAATGGACGATCGAAATTCGCCTCGAGGGAGACTTCGACTCCTGCTTCGTCGCTGGAGACAACAGCAAGATTCTTCCGACAGACACGATGAAGAACACGGTGTACTCGCTGGCGCGAACCTCCTCGGCGGAATGCATGGAGGAGTTTGGCAAGGAATTGGTAGCATTCTTCCTGGAGCGTAACCCGCAAGTCTCCGCCGCGCGAATTACGCTCTCAGAAAAATTCTGGCAGCATCTGCTCTTGGGCGGAAAGCCTCGTCCCACGACGTTTGTGCAATCAAGCATTGAGTGCCAGACCGCGGAAATTGCGGCAACGCGCAACGCTTGGCCGTCAGTCCGGGCAGGGCTTGAAAACCTGATCATCCTGAAAACGGCGAACTCGGAATTTGCGGGGTTCATTAAGGATTCTTTGACTACCCTGCCGGAGTCCACCGACCGCTTGTTAGGCACTTCTGTCCGTGCGCGATGGAACTATCTGTCGCCTACTGTTCCCTTTGTCGCTTTGCGGTCCCAAATCCGCGAAATCTTACTCAATGTGTTTTCTTTTCATTTAAGTAAATCCGTGCAGCACACCTTGTACGCCATGGGAGAAGCCGCACTCGCAAGCGTTCCGGAAATCGACAGCATCGAATTGACGATGCCCAACAAACACTATCTGCTCGCGGATCTTTCCTGCTTTGGGCAGGACAATCCCAACGAGATCTTTGTACCCCTCGACGAGCCTCACGGCACCATCGAGGCACGCCTTCACAGGCAAGGTTGAAATTCTGTGTCCACAGCTCTGACCACGACAATTCGCGCGGAAGAAGTGATCGCTCGCTGCCAAAGACTGGCGTCTTTCTCCGAAGATGCGGGCAGCACGCGCCGCACTTTTCTTTCTCCTCCGATGCACGATTGCCACCGCGAAATTACCAAGTGGCTCATAGCAGCGGGGGCCGAAGTGACTGTCGATGCGGCTGGCAATCTGCGTGGCTTCTACGCCGCCGCGCAATCCACTGCGCCACGCGTGCTGTTTGGTTCGCATCTCGACACCGTCCCCAATGCCGGAGCCTACGATGGCGTTCTCGGAGTTGTCATCGCAGTCGCTCTCGTCGAATCGCTGGAACGCCGCCGCCTTCCTTTCGCTATCGAAGTCGTCGGATTTTCTGAAGAGGAAGGAGTCCGCTTCGGTTCACCCTTCATCGGCAGCCGCGCTTTAGTCGGCACGCTCGATGCGGAACTCCTCAATCGCCAGGATGCAAACGGAATCTCCGTTCGCGACGCCATAAGAAACTTTGGACTGAATCCGTCAGAAATTCCGCTTGCAACCTTGAACAACGACACTCTCGCCTATCTCGAATTTCACATCGAGCAAGGTCCAGTCCTCGAATCACTCGGGCGTTCGCTCGGTGCAGTGGAAGCCATCGCCGCGCAGACCCGCATGACCTTCGAGTTTCTGGGCCGCGCCAACCACGCGGGCACAACACCGATGCATCTCCGCCACGATGCCATCGCCGCCGCGGCGGAGTGGATCGTTGCTGTCGAACGCACGGCTCATAACCACCCGGGTCTAGTTGCTACTGTGGGACAAATCGAAGCAAAGCCAGGTGCGACTAATGTGATTGCAGCTGAGGCTCGCCTGACTCTCGATGTGCGCCACAGGTCCAGCGACATTCGCGACGGGGCGGCGGACGCACTTGTTCGGCAGGCTCGTGAAATCGCTGAGCGCCGCGGACTAACGCTCCGGCAAAGCGTTCTGCTGAGCCAGCGCGCCGTAGCGATGGACCCGTTTCTCGTCGAGCAAACCCAGGAAGCTATCCGCAGCACGGGCTGCCAGCCGCATCGCATGGCAAGCGGCGCTGGCCACGACGCGATGATCCTCGCCGCAAAAGTTCCCGCCGCAATGATTTTTCTGCGGTCCCCCGGCGGAATCAGCCACGATCCAGCGGAATCGGTTGAGGTCGAAGACGCAGCAAGGGCGCTCGAATGCGGCGCGCACTTGCTCGATCAGCTTGCCAATTCCTCCGACTTTCAAAAAAGGATGTACCGTGCATAGTCTTGGTCAAACGCGAAGCGCCCAAAAACACAACCATCTCCTTCTCACGCCCGACACCTTCGTTCGAACCGCGTTGCCCGGCATGAAAGCGTGCGCCGCCATCGTCCATGCGGGACTCGCCATGGGTGCGAGATTCACCGAGTACACCGCCGAATTCGAATCCGGCGGCGAACTTGGCGCAACCACAGCGCAGCGATTCCTCTTCGTGCTCGAAGGCCAGCTCGAGCTGGAGACTGATGGCGGCCAAAGCAATCTAGGAGTCCGTGGCTACGCGTACTTGCCAGAGGACACGCCACATCGAGTCGCGGCAACAAAACCAAGCCGCGCCGCCGTCATTGAAAAACATTACCAGCCGCTCGCTTCATTCGAATCGCCGCGTGCAATTATTTCCAGCGAAGACTCCATTTCTTCGCATCCCCTCGACGACAATTCTAGCCTCCAAGTAAAGTGCCTGCTTCCCGACACGATGAATTTCGATTTCGCCGTGAACTCGATGGTCTACCAGCCAGGAGCCGCGCTCAGCATGGTCGAGATGCACGTCATGGAGCACGGTTTGCTAATGCTCGAGGGCGGCGGCATTTATCGTCTCGGCGATTCGTGGTACCCGGTAACTACAGGCGATTTTATCTGGATGGGACCGTGGTGCCCGCAGTGGTTCGGCGCCATCGGCAAAGTTCCAGCAAAATATCTCATCTACAAAGACTGGAACCGGCATCCGCTAGCAGTCGTCGCGACGCCTGGAACTGCGCCGCAGGCAACTGCGCCACTGAAAAGCACTGCTCCTGAAAGCAAAACCCGATCAACAAGCAAACGTCGATGAGCAAAAACGTCCCAATGACCACAACGATCCGATGAACCAGCGCATCCCAACAAATCTAGAAGTGAACCGAGCTCTCCTCCAAAAGGAAATCGAAGAGCTCGCGATGATCTCCGAAGCGGAGCCGCCCGCTGTAGCGCGTATTGTTTTTTCGCCGACGGATCTCAGGGCGCGCGCGTGGCTCATCGCTCGCTGCGAAAAAGCTGGACTAGCCGTTCGCCAGGATCCGATTGGAAATATTTTCGCATGCTGGACTGGTTCCGAGCCAAACGCTCCCGCGGTGGGAACGGGTTCTCACATCGACGCAATCCCGAACGCCGGAAAATATGATGGCGTTGTTGGTGTGCTCGGTGGACTTGAAGCGATCCGCGCGCTGCAGCGCGGGAGTTTTAGGCCAAGGCATTCGATCGAGCTGCTCATGTTCACATCCGAAGAGCCGACGCGCTTCGGGATTGGATGCCTCGGCAGCAGGCTGTTGTCCGGCACGATGACTCCGGCTGCGGCCCGAAAGCTCGTCGACAAAGAAGGCGCTTCGCTTGAGCAAGTTCGCAGCAACGCTGGATACAGCGCGCCGCTCGACGAAGTGAAACTTCCGAACGGCTACTACAAAGCGTTTGTCGAATTGCACATCGAGCAAGGACCTCTGCTCGAGCAGCAGAAAATTCCACTCGGCATTGTTACAAGCATCGCGGCGCCCGCGAGTCTGCGTATTTCGATCGCAGGCGCTGGCGGGCACGCGGGGGCTGTGCTCATGCCCGATCGCAGAGACGCGTTGTGTGCTGCGTCGGAGCTGATCCTCGCGATCGAAAACGCGGCGCGGACCAGCGGCGCTATCGATACGGTAGCGACCGTAGGAATCTGCGAAGTTTTTCCTGGCGCGGTCAACAGCATTCCGAGCCGCGTCCATTTAACTCTCGACATTCGCGATACGCATCTTGCGCGGCGCGACGCCGTGATGCGTGCGATCGAAACTGCGCGTCAAACCATCGCGACAAAGCGGCAAGTTTCAATTCGCGAAGAGTTCGTGAACGCGGATGCGCCGGCGCGCTGTGCTCCGGAGATTACGGAGGCGCTTTCGCGAGCCTGCGCGAAATATGGATTCGCTTCGATGCCGATGGTCAGCCGGGCTTATCATGATTCGCTCTTTATGTCGCGCATCGCTCCTGTCGCGATGTTGTTTATTCCTTGCCGCGGTGGATACAGCCACCGCCCCGATGAGTACGCTTCGCCGGAGGACATTGCGCGCGGAGTGCTTGTGCTCGCGGAAACTTTGGCAGCGCTCGCGGGTTGAGCCGATTCGAGACGAGCGCTCAGAAGCGCGAGAGCTGGTAGCAGAGACAAGCAGGAAAGAGCACGCTGATCGTTGCACTTGGGCACGAGGGGCACCGCGCGCCCGGGTAAGACGGGCACGATGAATCGTGCCCCTACAAGAGATACAAGAGACTTGTTCGAGATTCGCGGCGTCATTGTTCTTCCTGAAAGCGGCGGATTTTCGCATAGCCCGGTTTAAGCACGTTGTAGATGAAATCGCAGCGCTGGTGATAGGGCAAGAACGCGCTCTTCATTGCGTTGATGGTGAGGACTTCAAAGTCGTTCAGAGACAGGCCAAAGGCATCTCTGGCAGCCTCAAATTCCTTGGTCATCGTGGTGTCGCTCATCAGGCGGTTGTCGGTGTTGAGCGTGACGCGAAATTTCTCCTGATAGAGAGTTTTGAAGGGATGCTCAGATAGGCTGCGCGCGGCGCCTGTTTGCACGTTGCTGAGCAGGCAAATTTCCAGCGGAATCCGTTTGTCCAGGACGTACTGGGCGAGGTCGCCCAACTTCACTACTTTTCCGTCTTCAGCGACGGCAATGTCATCGATGAGGCGTGTGCCGTGGCCGATGCGGTGTGCGCCGCAATACTGGATGGCCTGCCAAATCGATTCCTTGCCAAAACCTTCGCCGGCGTGAATCGTGATGCTGAAATTCTGGCGCTGAATGTAATGAAAAGCGGCGACGTGTTTTTTGGGAGGGAATCCACCTTCTTCCCCGGCGAGATCAAATCCGACAACGCCGCGCGCGCGAAAATCGACGGCGAGCTCGGCCATTTCTAGCGAGACGTCCATATTACGCATCGCGCAGATGATCAGGCCTGAGGAAATTCCGAAGTCGTGTTTGCCGCGCTCCAGACCTTTTAGGACGGCGGAGACTACCTGTTGGTGGCTCAATCCTGTGCGCGTGTGAAAAACCGGGGCGAAGCGAGTCTCGAAATAGACTACGCCGTCGCCAGCCAGGTCTTCCGCTTGTTCGTAGGCGACCCGTTCGAGGGCTTCTTCGGTTTGCATCACGGCGATGGTGTGCGCAAAGCCTTCGAGATATTTGGGGAGGCTCCCCTGGTTGGCTCCCTGGTGGAACCAGTGCGCGAGCTCTTCCGCGTTTTCGGTGGGAAGACCGTCGTAGCCGGCGGTCTTGGCGAGGTCGATGACGGTTTCGGGGCGGAGGACGCCGTCGAGGTGCTCGTGAAGCAGCACTTTTGGGAGACTCTTCAGTATGGCGTGGTCTAGGTTCATAGGTGTTCACCGGCTCTGTCAGACAGTGAGCAAATCATTAGATAAGGATTTGGTTTGAAGGATGTGACCCCTGGGTATCCAGAGAACTCCCGATGGGAGAGATGAAAGAGTGGCTCGAGTGGACCATAGGGAATGGTAGCAGGGGAAGAAGCGGATGTCTAGTAGTTTATTAGTTTACTGGATGCTTATTCGAATGGAGGGCGCGGATTCGAATGAGATAAACGGAAGTCGAGAGGTTTGAAGGAGTTGAGCGGGGATCGATGGTTTTGCTACGGTTGTGGAAATGTGTGGAAAAGCCAGAATTTCCCAGTCTGATATGGCGGCAATCGTCTCGTTGTTGCCTATTGTCCCTGCGAGGGCGATAGCAACGCGTGCGTTTCCGTCGGATGATTGGGCGACGGTCCGCGCGTCAACTGGGGATATCCCTGGGAATCGATGCCTGACCAGCTTGTCGATCAAATCATTTGACGAGATCTCGAGTACGAAGACGTCCGTGCCTTCGGGCTGGTCCTCTCGAATATCGTATTCGATCATCGAATAGGGCCTGCACAAGTCGCGTTTTCCCGACTCCCGAAAGTCCGACGAGGCGCACAACCTTGCCGGGTTCGTGCAGTATCTCTCACGGCTTCCGCCACCGCTTTTCGGCGGTTTCGAAGGGAAATATCGGACGTGGAATCGGAGGAACTCGCAATAATGTACGCGCCCGATTGATCAGCCAATTCCTGGATGACTGGTCTGAGCACTCCAGAGGGGCGCATTTCCGAAAGAATCTCTTTGCGCGGCATCTCAGTTCGTTTCGTTTGAAATCCGGTTGCCGGCGCGGTACAAATCCATCAATCGCTGCACCGGCTGGCAATGCAACGCGAACATCTAGGCCACCGTCCGCCGCGTTTGGTGTCCGCCCCAGGTTACAGCTGACGTGGAAAAGCCTCGCCTCCTCGCTTCGGATTCGCAAAGCCGACCGACGAGAGCGCGAAGATCCTCGTCATTCAAGAGGGCAATATCGTCGGAGGTGATCTCCGGCATTGTTGCTCACAGATGATGAACAGATCGACACATAGTTTAGGGTATACCGGAAAATGTTGTCCGCGCTACCTACCGGCCGAGCGCTCGGTTTATGTTCGGTGTGCATGGGCAGAGAGATTTCTCTCTCGCAGGCCGACACGTTTGCAAGAGCAAACGTGACAGAAAAAGCGTCGGCCTGCTCCGTTCGAAATGACGGTGTGGGGCCGGATCTGCGGAAGTGGGCCGCGGGCGTTCCCTCTCGCGCTTGTCAGAGAAGGCCCGTGTTTCAACCAGGACAATGCTTCAGCTAGGCCCTTCTTAAAAGGTGAACCTAAGAGACATTTGGATTTGGCGGGGGCTGCCGATGGTTTTGTTGACTATGCCGATGCCGCTGAGGGTGGGGGAGGAATAGAGCTGGGAGCCGTAGACGGGGAAATCGTCGAAGTTGAGGTTTTGGGTGACGTTGTTGATGGGGATGTCGAAGCTGGGAGTGTTGGTGAGGTTGAAGACTTCGAAGGTGAACTTCGCGGCGACGCGCTCGGTTAGCTGGGTCATTTTGATTACGGAGAGGTCGGTGCGGCGCTGCCAGGGTTGGCGGAAGATGTTGCGCTGGCCGGTGGTGTAGGTGGTTTCGAAGGTGTCGCCGGCGGGAATGGCGCCGCCGAGGTCGCCGGGATTGAGAAGCGGGACGGTGAAGCAATTGGGATTGAGGGCTGGGAAGCCAGGGTCGGTGCCGCTGGCGCCGGTATAGGCGCTGGATGGGGTGCAGCCAGGGGCTAGGGGGACGATGGGGTTGGTGATGCCGTCGCTGGTTCCGTAGTAGAGGCTGCCGACGGCGCCGGAGTAGTCAATGACGCTGTAGGGCTGGCCGCTCTGGATGATGGCCAGGCCGGCCACAGCCCAGCCGTCGGCCAGGCGGCCGCGCATGGAAGTGAGCTCAAAGAATTTGGGGAGTTCGTAGAGATAGGTGAAGTTGATGACGTGCTTGCGGTCGAAGTCCGAGAGGCCGTAGCCGCTGCGGAGGTCGGTGGCGTTGTTGCCGTTGTAGAAGAGGCCCATGGCGCTTTGTTCGTCGGTGGCGTGGGAGTAGGTGTAGGAGAAGCCGGCCTGGAAGCCGTGACTTATGCGTTTTTCCACGTGAACCTGGAGGGCGTTGTAGGCGGAGATGCCTGCGGCGGTGTAGGACTCGGATTCGGAGGAATAGCCGATGTAGGGGACGCGAAGGTCAATGTTGCCGCCTTCGTAGTTGGCCATCATGGAGGAGCCGTCGGGAAGGCCCATGAAGCTGCAGCCGGAGGTTGCGCCGCTGGCGTTGCAGGTGGAAGTGTAGGCGCAGGCGGCGGGATCCAGAGTGGGATTGCAGCCGGGGGGCGCGAGAACGGTGTAGCCGTAGGTGTAGGTCTGGCCGTGGATGGGATGGCTTGGCGTGGCGATGCCGGCCTGATTGAAGGGGACGGGAATGATTTCATGACGGCCGAGGTTGCCGACGTAACCGATAGTGATGGCTAAATCCTTGCGGGGCTGCCACTGGATGTCGAGAGTTTGGTTGAGCGTGTAGGGGAGTTTGTTGGCGCGGTTGTAGTCGGCGAAGGAGAAAAGCTGGGCGCCATTTTCGATGGCGGCGGCATTGGGGAGAACGATAGAGGCCGGGTTGCCGGTTGGAGGCGGTTGGAGACTTGCGCCCCACGGGTTGGAGAAGGACCCGCCGTTGGGCTGCGTGGGATCGCAGGTTGGAATGAAGCCCTGGAAAAAGCTGCCGATGGCGGTGCAAACTTGGGAATTGACGAAGGGAGGAGCCTGGTTGACGCCGAAGGGGCCACCGGCAATGACGCCAGCGGCAAAGCCGGGTGAGAGATAGGTGAAGAGTTCGCCGCGGTCGTAGTACATGCCCCAACCAGCGCGGACGACGATTTTGTTGTTGAACTTTTTGGGGCTCCAAGCGACGCCGAGGCGGGGGCCGAGACCCCATTGGCGACCGGTGAGCGTGGAGTCACTGACGCCTTTGCTGGGAAAGAGCTTGTTGTTGCCGGCGATGAGGAAGCCGGTGTTGACGATTGTGTCGGTGGCTGCGTCGTAGTCGTATTGAGAGGGATCGAAATTGTAGAGGCGGCCGTACTTTTCGGTGAGGCCGCCGTGGTCGTCGAAGCGGAGGCCGAAGGTGAGGCTGAGATTCGGGCGAAACTGGAATTTGTCCTGGAGAAACATGCCCGTTTCTTTGGAGCGATAGTAGCGGTTGGCGTCGCCCTGGAGGTAGGCGGTGGTGATGAAGCCGTCGGGGGTGTAGGGGACGACCAGTCCCTGGAGGAATTGGGAGAAATCGGCGAAGCCTATTGTGCCTTTGTCGGTGCGCTGATCATGGGTGTTGAGCTGGGTGTAGGCGAAATTGCCGCCGAAGGTGAGAGTGTGTTTGCCGAGAGTCCAGATGGCGTTGGCGCTCGGCATGAAGCGATTCTGGAAGACGCCGGTGAAGGCTCCCTGAGAAGCGGCGCCGCTGCCGATGTTGGTGGCGGCGTTGTAGACAAAGTTTTCGTTGTAGGGAGCGGGGGGAAAGCCAGCGTTGTTGTTGCCGTAGTCGTCGACGATGGAAATGCCGGGGAAGAAGGAGGAGCCGAAGGTGTTGATAGTGGAGTCGGAGAGGGATGCGCCGGTCAGCTGCTGAACGTAGGAGCCAAATTGCTGGGGAGTGAAGGGCTGCGAAACGGTGCTGTAGACCTTTTCGCGGATGAAGCCAAAGACCTCGACGACGCTGAGATTGGGCTTGATGATTTGCGTATTGGTGATACTCGCCACCTGGCTTCCGGCGTCGAGATGCTGGGTGAAGCCGGGGGAGCCGGAGTAGGCGTAGGGAGCGGTGCTGGGATCGTGCTGATAGTAATACTTGAGGGCAACGGTGTCTTTTGAGGTGGCGATCCAATCGAGGTCGGAGACCGCTTGATCCGCCTTGAAGTAGGCGGTGCCGGGCGTGAACGTGTTTTCGGGAAAGCTGATGGTGGGGACGAAACTGTTGGCGGAAGGAAATAGAAACTGGCCGTTGGGAAACTTGTAGTTGAGCAGACCATAGGCGATGGGGCTGATGTCGCCGGGGGCGGTGCCGATAACCGGGTTGACTGGGGCGGACGCTGAGAAATTGCACGGAAGCGCGGGGCAGTCCGGGGAGGTGACGCCGTTTACGAGAGCGGCCAAGGCTGCAGGGCTGCGGTCGTCGGTGAGTCCGGGAGGAACGGCGACGCGCGAGCTACCAATCTCGGCGTCGGACTTCTGAACGTGTTGGTAGGAGAGAAAACCGAAGAGCTTGTTCTTGATGATTGGGCCGCCGACCGTGCCGCCGGCGGTGTAGTTATGCAGGCCGGGCACTTTATCGCTGGCGGGAATATTGGGGTTGGCATTGTAGAAAAAGGGGGCGGCGTTGAGGGCGTCTGAGGCGCGATAAACGTAAGCGCTGCCGTGGAGGTTGTTGGTGCCGGAGGCGGTGCTCATGTCGATGTGCGCGCCGCTGGTGGAACCTTGCTGGGCGTCGTACATGGAGGTATTCACGCGAAATTCTTCAATGGTTTCGGGGGCTGGTGTGGGGAGAGCCTGGCCGATAGCAAGATACGGTGAAGCGGTGCTTTGAAGCGGTTCGGCAGTCGTGCTGGAAATGCTAGCGGCGCCGCCGATGCCGGTGTTGTTGACGATGCGGGCGGAAGCTACCTGGCTGGTGCTTTTGCCGTTGAAGAGGTTGCTGGCGTCGACGCCGTTGAGAAGGAAAGTGTTGCTGGTGTCGCGCTGGCCGTTGGCCCAAATGGGGAGATTGCCGAGGCCGCTGTTGACACCGGAGCCGCTGGCGAGTTCCGCGTTAACGCCGGGAGAGAGAATGGCGATGCCGGTAAAACTGCCGGTGGGCAAGGGGATGGATTCGATCTGAGCTTTTTCGAGGATGTAGCCGTTGGTAGTGTCCACGGCATTCAACAGCGGGGTAGCTTCCACGGTGACTGTAGTGCCAACCTGGCCAACTTTGAGAGTGACATTGACCGTGGCGGTGCGATCGGCTTGCACGACGATGGAGGGGATTCTTTGCGTTTCGAAGCCATCGTGCGAGAAGGTGAGGGTGTAGGGGCCGATAGGGAGGTTTACAAAATCATAGCTGCCGACGCTGGTGGTTTTTTGCGTGCGGGTAAGCGTGGTGGCGTCGGCGACGACGGTGACTAGCGCGTCGGCAAGAACACCGCCGGAGGAGTCGGTCACCGTGCCAGTGATGCCGCCAAGAGTTTGTTGAGGGAAGGCATTGAGCGGGAGGAGGAGGGCGATGCAACAACAAAGAAAAGATGCGAAGAAGAAAAAGGCTCTGCCTGATGACTTGGTCATTCCGCGACGCCTCCCACTTTCTCTGAACACACATCCACCCGGCCGTCTTTCGGATTCAGACCAAGCAAAAGATTTACGAAGGAAGTCGGTTTCACCCCGCTTGGCTGCGCCGTGTGACGATAAGGTTCGAGGAAAGTATTCCAAAACACCGTAGAACCGAAACGCAAACTTTCGCTTTCCACAATTCATTTTTTCAATTTCATTGATGAAGGGAAGGGTTGGCGGGAACGAAGGAGCGCATTTAGCTAACTCTAAGCCCATCTTGGCTTCTGATTGCGGGAGCGCCAGAAAAACCACGAGAGGCCGACGATCAGATAGGCCAGGTAGATGTAGGGGAGTTTGCCGTAGGGTCCTTCGGGAACGGGGTAGAGATTTCCGACGAGGGCGAGGAGCATGGCGGCGCAAGCGAGCCAGGGAATGATTTGAGCGCCGCGATGATAGGCGTTGTGTGCGCGCAGATAGCGCGGGAGAGCGACACAGACTAGGGCATAAGCAACGATGAAGCCGTAGGTGGCTAGCGAGCCCATCCAGCCGTAGACGTCGAGGCCGCTGGCGCCGCGCGCGGCGAGAATGGCGACGGGGAGAACCGCAGCGGTTCCGGTAACGGCGATAGCGAGGCCGGGGGTTTCGTTGCGCGCGTGGGTCTTGCGGAGCAAACCGTGGGCGAGGCCGTTGTGCGACATAAGGAGGAGGACGCGCGCGGCGGCGGTGATACAAGCGAGGGTTCCGGCAAACATGCTCACTAGTGCGCCGATGTCGATGAGCAGACCAAAAATCGGAAGGCCAGCAAGTTTAGCCAAGACACGCATGGGGGCCGTGCTGGTGGCTAGATCTTGACCGGTGGCGCGCAGGCCGAGGACTTCGGTGTAAGCGCAAACAATGAAGATGGTGCCGGCAAGGAGCGCGCTCTGGATTACGGCGCGGGGAATTGTTTTGAGAGGATTGCGGGCTTCTGAGCCGAGAGTAGTGGCGCTTTCGAAACCCACAAAGCTGAAGAGTGCCAAGACCAGGCCGAGACGCAGGCCACTGCCGGTCATGTCACGCAGGCGGAATTGCTCCCAGTCCAGGTTCCAGCCGTGGCGAAACAATACGAGAAGCACAACGATTAAAATGAAAGAGACGGAAACGGCTTCGATCCAGAGCATGAGGCGAGCGGAAATTTTCACGTCGCGCCAGGCAATCCAGATGGACATGGCTGTGACAAGAATAGCGAGGAAAACGGCGGAGGTGCCGTGGCCAGTGGCGTCGCGCAGGAGGAGATTTCCGAAGTGATAGAAACCGCCGATTACGCTGGAGCCTGTGGCAATGTAGGCGAGGAGAAGACTCCAAGCCACAGTGGCACCGAGTGATGGAGGGAGGATCATGGAAGCGTAGGAGTAGAGCGAGCCGGGCGATGCCGAGGAGCGGGCAAATTTTGCGATGCACAGCGCGACGAGGAGAATTGCGGCTGTGGCCAAGACGTAGGCGAGCCATGTGCCGTTGCCGGCGAGGGCGCAGACGAGCGGAATGGTCGCGACTGGAGTTGTGGTGGGGGCGATTGTCGAGACCGACTGTGCGAGCGTCTCCATCGGCGAGAGGACTTCGCGACGCAATCCGTAACTGCCTGTTTCGGGAAGCGCTTGCGCCATAGGCTGGAGCTAAATCCTTATCCGTTTTTTCAGCCGATCAGGATGTAAGAGCGGTCACGATATAGGCTCGCCTCAACTAGCACAAGCGGTTTTTGATGCAAAGAGGAGAGTTGGCACGTCAACAATTTAATTTGATGAAGCTCTTTTTTGAAGATCTTGGCTACTTTGAGGTCGCAGGTTCGCCGAGTGTGGAAGCGATGTCGACGCGCTGCGAGCCGACGAAGGAATAGAGAGAAATATAGATGTAGGCGAGGAATGGGACGATGTAGGCGAGAGCATAGCTGTGTGACTTATCTGAAATCAGACCCATGATTGGGGTAAGAACGGCGCCGCCAACGATTGCCAAGACCAAGAAGGAACCGCCGAGTTTTGTGTTTGGGCCAAGGCCTTTCAGCCCGAGAGCGAAGATGGTGGGGAACATGAGGGACATGAAGAAACTGGTGAGGAAGACGCACCAGATGCCGATCCAACCCGGCCGGAAAACGCCGACGGAGACCAGGACCATATTCGCCAAGGCGTAGAAACCCATTAGACGGCTCGGCGATATGAAGCGCATCAGATAAGCGGAGACGAAGCGGCCGACGCCGAATGTGCCAAGATTGCCGACGAGGACGTATCCGGCAGTTTTTTCGGCCAAGTGACCGTATTCCTGAACGTAAGGAATGAAATAGCTCCATGTGCCGACCTGGGCGCCGACGTAGAAAAATTGCGCTACTACGGCTAGCAGAAAATGTCTTTGACGGAGGAGTTGGCGTGCGCTGCCGCGATCGCCATCGGCGGCTTCGTTTTCGCTGGAGATGGCCGGGAATTTGGTGCGGAGAATGAGAAACGCCCAGACTATCGCGACGACGCCGAGGACGAGGTAAGGCCGGACCACGCGCAGAACTTCGAACTGAAGGTAGGCCTGATACGTGTGATCGGCCTGACGTGCGGCGATTTGCGCGGCGGTCAGTTCGACACCAGAAAAAATGAAGACCGTCCCGATCAGTGCTCCGGTCATGGCACCGAAGGGATTGAAGGCTTGCGAAAAATTCAGACGCCTCTCCGAGGTGTCCGGATCGCCGAGCTGGGCGATGAATGGATTGGAAGCCGTTTCGAGAAAGGACAAGCCGCTGGCAATCACAAAGAGAGCGAATAAGAAGAACGCATAACTGCTTTGCAGCGCGGCCGGCCAGAACAAGAAACAGCCGGAAGCGAGGAGCAGGAGGCCGACGAGGAAGCCGGGTTTATAGCCGACGCGTTTCATGAATAGGGCTGCGGGAATGGCCGGGAGAAAATAGCCTAGATAGAAAGCGGTTTGCACGAGGCTGGCCTGAAAGCGAGAGATGGCGAAGGACTTCATGAAGTGGCGAATGAGGACGTCGTTTAAATTATTGGGAATGCCCCAGAGGAAAAAAAGTACGGTGACGAGAATGAAGGGAACGATTTGGCCCGCGGGAAACAGAGAATGGCGTGCGGGGGATATCGTTTTTCCGGGGGAGCTTTCGAGTTGATGCTCGGCCATCGTCCGTCTTCTCCTGTAACTGTCCAGAAACCGCCCTGAAAGCGAAACACTCTGACGCGTTTTTCTCGATCAGTCGAGTTGCACCATGATTTTCGAGAACCTCAAGGGATTAGAGTTCCAGGCTTCCAGGATGCGCGGAGCATCGTCGAAGGAAACGATCGCGCCGACAGCATCTTCGACGGGAAACTTGCGCTGCTCGAGCATTCGGATCACGGTGTGAAAATCCTCCGGCACTGCGTTGCGCGAACCGAGAATATCGAGTTCCTTTTGCACGAATAGCTTGGTTTCGTAGGCCACGGGTTCTTTAGCGTAGCCGATGTAAACGACACGGCCAGTGAAGGCGACTTCCTCGACTGCCGCGCGAAACGTCTGGGGATCGCCGACGGCTTCGATGATGACGTCTGGTCCGTGGCCGTCCGTTAGTTCCAGCAACTGTTCGTGGAGCGGAGATTTGGTGGAGTTCACGATGTGAGTGGCGCCGGCTTTTATGGCGAGCTGAAGCTTATCATCGTCGAGGTCGACAGCGATGGTCGTGGCGCCGGCAAAATGGGAAGCTGCGATGACGCCGAGGCCCACGCCGCCGCAGCCGAAGATGGCGACTTTGTCGGCGGAAGTTACGCGGCCTCTGGCAACGGCGTGAAAACCTACCGTGAGCGGCTCCACGAGGCAGAGCTCTTTGATCGTAAGCGCGGCCGGGTAGAGTTTTTCAGGGGGCATGGTGATGTATTCGGTCAGCGCACCATCGCGCTGGACGCCGAGGGTCTCGTTGAACGCGCAGGCATTGGGGCGACAGCGGAGGCAGGAGGAGCATTTTCCGCAATTCGTATACGGGGACATGGTGACATTCACACCGGCGGCGAGTCCCGGAAACGAAGAGGTTCCTTCAACGATTGTCGCTGCAATTTCGTGGCCGGGGATTCGCGGAAACTGGACCATCGGGTTTTTGCCGCGGAAGGAATTCAAATCGCTACCGCAGAGGCCAACCATGCGGACCCGTAGCAAGATTTTTCCATGATCGACATCAGGCTGAGGAACAGACTCGATGGAGGCCGCGCCCGGCTGTTTGATGATGAGTGCTCGCATGGTCTGCGAATTCATGCTTTGCGGCTCAGAGAGTAAACTTCGCTCGCCACGCCCCCAAGAATCATTTCCTGCTCCGCACTGGACAACCGAGAGATGAATTCGCGCAAAGTAGAAAACCAGGTTTGATACGTAGCTGCCAAAAGACAGACCGGCCAATCCGAGCCGGCCATCAGGCGTCTGGGACCAAAAGCGTCCAAGACGACCTCGAAATAAGGCAACAGGTCCGGAAGGCTCCATTGCGCCCAGTGCGCTTCGGTCACCATGCCGGACAGCTTGCAGAAGACATTTTCTCTGCGCGCCAGTTCGCGAATGTTTGTGCGCCAGGGTTCGAGTACGCGGTCGCGAATGCGGGGTTTGGCGATGTGATCCAAGACGAAGACCTGGGCGGGATGGCGGTCCACGAAGGAAATAGCCGCGGGCAATTGACGCTCGAAGATCAGAATGTCGTAGACGAGGCCGTAACGTTTGAAAAGCGCGATACTCGCGTTGAAATCCGGGCGCAGCAGAAAGGCCTCGTCGGGTTCGTCCTGAACAACATGGCGGAAGCCTTTCAGTTTCTCAAAATGGTGAAAGCGTTCGAGGACTTGCGGAAACTCAGGGCGGGCGATGGGCGCCCAGCCGACAACACCGCGAATAAAGGGAAATTCCTGAGCGAAGTTCAAAAGGGACTGGGTCTCTTCAAGCGTTTGCCTTGCTTGAACGGCGATGCTGCCTTGCATTCCGGAAGACATAAGCACTTTCTGGAGATCTTGCGGAAGAAAATCTCTCGCTATGGACGCCATATTCGCGGCAATCCAGCCGTACTCTTTTTTCGAATAACGCCAGAGATGGTGGTGGGCGTCAATTCGCTCAATCATCGTCGCCAGCATCAGAACACGAACTCTGGCTGAGGGCTGGAGCGGCGGACGCGCGCTGCCTCTTCGAGAGTCGCCGCATGGAAAGGTATGTGGTACACGCGGGGAAGAATCGCATTTACGACGATGCTATGTCGAGAGGATTCCGCAGCTAGCGCAGCTGGGCATTTACTTTCGCAGGAACCAGTTATTGTTGCCAGCCGCCGCCGAGAGCTTGATAGAGCTGAACGAGTGCGAGGAGTTCGTTGGCCTGGGCTTGCGCGAGATTGAGTTCGGCAGAAAAGTAATTGGTCTCGTTGGTGAGAACCTCGAGGTAGCTCGCTACTCCACCTTTGTAGCGAACATTGGAGAGATGCGCGGCGCCCTGGGCGGAGGCGGTGAGAAGCTCCTGCTGCTCGCGAAATTCCCGGAGTTTGCGATAACCGATCAGGGCGTCGGAAACTTCGCGGAAGGATTGCTGGATGGTTTGCTGATAGGAAAGGACCGCTTCCTGTTGCTGGGCTTCGGCGAGCCGGACCCCAGAACGAATTCTGCCAGCGGTGAAAATGGGCTGAGTAAGAGAGCCAGCGAAACTCCAGAGACCCGCGGGACCGCCGAAGAGGCGCGCGAGGGCATCGCTTTGGAAGCCGCCTGCGCCGGTCAGCGCGATTTGAGGGTAGTAGGCGGCGCGGGCGACGCCAATTTGCGCGTTGGCGGCAATGAGAAACTGTTCAGACTCGCGAATATCGGGGCGGCGCTCGAGAAGCTCCGAGGGAATGCCCGCCGGAACTTCGGGAGGATGAGGTTGCTCGGTTAAGGGCAGGCCTCGGGTGATCGGGCCCGGGTTGTTTCCCAGCAGGGTGCTAATAAGATTTTCCTGCTGCTGGATGCGGCGCTCGAGATCGGGAATTTCTTCGCTTGCCGTGTAGACAAGTTGCTCTGCCTGGCGAACATCCAGCTCGGATGTATTACCATGATTGGCGAGGACAGAAGTGAGGCGAAGAGATTCGCGACGGGCGGTGAGAGTGGTCTCGGAAAGTTCCATCTGAAGATCGAGAGCGCGGAGCTCGAAGTACGCGGAGGCTACGCTGGAGACCAAGGAGCTGATCACGGCGCGGCGGCCCCACTCCGTGGCGAGGAGAGAGGCGCGAGCGGCTTCCGTGGCGCGGCGATATTGTCCCCAGAAATCGAGTTGCCAGGAGGCGGAGAGAGCTAATTGTCCGGTGGATTGCTCGATCGCGGGAAAGGCAATTGTTTGCGGAGTGCGCTGCGCGGAAAGATTTGCGCCGCCGCTGACACTGGGAAATTGATTGGAACGCGTGATGCCCAATTGCGCTTGCGCCTGTAGGACGCGGGTGGCGGCGATGCGGAGATCGTAATTCTGCTGGATGGCGGTGCGGATCAGAGATTGCAGCTGCTCGTCGCGGAAGACGTCCCACCACTTTTGATCACCTAGGGAGGCGGCTTCGGCTTTGGAGGCTTCGGGAGATGCGGCGCGGAACTCCGTGGGAACGACGGCGGAGGGGCGTTTGTAGTCAGGTCCAACAGTGCAGCCGGAGATGAGCAACGCGATGAGGAGCGATGCGAGGAGAGGTCTCATTTTAGTCGTCACCTCCGGCAGCGCTTGGACGCGGGGCGGGCGTTGCGGTGACCATGGCGGAGCGGCCTGTTTTGCCTAGAGAGAGGCGCTCGACTACGTAGAAAACAGCGGGAATGAAGAAGATGCCAAGGGCGCTGGCTGCGAGCATGCCGCCGATGACGGCGGTACCCATGATTTGGCGTGCGACGGAACCTGCACCGGAAGCAGTCCAGAGCGGGACGCAACCAAGGATGAAGGCGAAGGAAGTCATAAGAATGGGGCGCAGACGTAAACGGGCGCCTTCGAGAGCGGCATCGACAAGCGGCTTGCCCTGCTCGTATTCGTCCTTGGCAAATTCGACGATGAGGATGGCGTTTTTCGCGGCGAGACCGATGAGCATGACTAGGCCGATTTGGGAGTAGACGTCGTTTTCGATCTGCACCATGTAGGTGGGAAGAAATGCGGAGAGTAAGACGCGACGCAACCAGAGGATGAAGAAAGCGCCGAAAACCGCGACGGGAGTGCTGAGGAGAACGCTGAAGGGTAACGTCCAGCTTTCATAGAGCGCGGCAAGAATCAGAAATACGAAGAGTAGAGAAAATCCGAAGACGGCCGACGCGGGAACACCTTGCTGGGCTTTTTTCTCCTGGAAGGACATGCCCAGGTAGTCGTAGCCCATTTCGCGGGGCATGGTTTGGTCGAAGACCTCTTCCATGGCGGCCATGGCCTGGCCGGCACTGTAGCCGGGAGCCGCGGCGCCGTTGATTTGGGCGGAGCGGTACTCGTTGAAGCGCATGGTGAATTCGGGGCCGGGGCGGGACTCGAATTTTGTGACAGCAGCGAGGGGAACCATTGCGCCGGTCGTATTTTTGACGAAAAACTGGCCGACATTTTCAGCGCGCGTGCGGTACTCGCCTTCCGCTTCGATGTAGACCTGCCACTGACGGCCGAAACGATTGAAGTAGTTGATGAAGAGGCCGCCCATGAAGGCCTGAAGTGTCTGGTAGACATCCTTGACGGCGACACCTTGCTTGATGACTTTGTCGCGGTCTACGTCGACGAACTGCTGCGGGACGCTTGGGAGGAACGTGGTGTTGACACCCGCTATTTCCGGGCGCTTACGGGCGGCGGCGAGAAATTTGTCCAAGTTGTCGGCGAGGAATTGGACGTCGTTGCCGGCGCGATCTTCCAGGACGAAAGTGAAACCGCCGGAAGTGCCGACGCCGGGAATAGCTGGGGGTGAAAAAGAAAACGCGATGCCTTCGGGAATTTGGCTGAGTTCGCGATTGATGTTCTGTTTGATTTGCTGGAACTGTTCATCGCGGGATTTGCGGTCGTCCCAAGGCTTGAGAGTGACGAAGAAGAAACCGTTGTAGCTGGTGCGGACGAAGCTGAGCAAGCTGAAACCGACGACACTGGTGGTGTACTGAACGCCGGGGGTCTTGGCGAGAGCAGCCTCGATTTTGCGAGCGACTTCATCGGTGCGCTGGAGAGAAGCGGCGTTCGGCAATTGCAAGTTGATGTAGAGATAGCCCTGGTCCTCATCGGGAAGGAAGCTGGATGGAACTTTGGCACTGAAAAAGCCGGCGGCGGCTCCAAAAACGACCAGCAGTATGAGCGCGATGGCGCTCTTGCGGATGAGGAAGCCGCAGACGCGCACGTAGGCGTTGGTAGCCTTGGTGAAGGTCCGGTTAAACCAGTCGAAGAATCTCTTGAGCAAGCCACCGCGAGTCTTGTCTTTGGAGCGCAAGAGCAATGCGGAGAGAGCCGGGCTAAGCGTAAGGGCGTTGAAGGCGGAAAGGGCCACGGAGATCGCGATGGTGACGGCGAACTGTTGATAGAGACGGCCAGTGATACCGGGGATGAACGCTGTTGGAATGAACACCGCGGAGAGAACGAGCGCGATGCCGACAACGGGGCCGGAGATCTCCGTCATGGCCTTGAGAGCGGCATCTTTTGGCGAGAGACCATCCTCGATGTGGCGCTCGACGGCTTCGACGACGACGATGGCATCATCGACGACCAGACCAATGGCAAGAACCAAGCCAAAAAGAGAAAGCGTGTTGATGGAAAAGCCGAATAGAGGAAAGAAGATGAAGGTGCCGACGAGAGAAACGGGCACTGCTAGAAGAGGAATGAGAGTAGCGCGCCAGCCTTGGAGAAAGATGTAGACGACGATGATGACGAGCAGGATGGCGATCAGGAGTGTTTCGACGATTTCTTTGATGCCCTGGGTGACGGCGAGCGTCGTGTCAAGGGAAATGACGTAATCGATATCGCCGGGGAAGCGGGACTTAGACTCTGCCATCAATTTTTTGAGGGCATCGGCGGCTTGCACGGCGTTGGAGCCCGGCAGTTGGTAAGCGGCGATGATAGCGCCTGGTTTTCCGTTGAGGCGTCCGACGACGCTGTAGTTTTGCGCGCCAAGCTCGACGCGGGCGACGTCTTTGAGGCGCACCACTCCGCCAATCGGAGTTTCGCGGACGACAATTTGGCCGAACTCTTCGGGCGAGGAGAGACGGCCGCGGGCACGTACGGAGTAGGTGAACTCCTGACCCTTGGGGGCAGGTTCACTGCCGACCTGACCGGCAGGATTCACGGTGTTTTGGGACTGGATGGCACTGACAATTTCCGGAACGGTGATGGCGAGCTTGGCTAATTGGTCGGGTTTTACCCAAAGACGCATGGCGTACTGGCCGGCGCCGAAAATCTGCACGGTGCCGATGCCGTAGAGACGCGTGATCTGGTCGCTGAGATTGATGTAAGCGAAGTTCGAGAGAAACTGGGCATCGTAAGTGCCGTTGGGGGAATAGAGAGTGATAAGCATGAGCGGCGCAGTGACGGTTTTTTGAACCGTGATGCCGAAGTTGTTCACGTCGGCGGGCAGCTGCGAGGCGGCTTGCGTTTCACGCATCTGGGTGAGAATAAGATCGGTATTGGGATCGGTCTTCACGTCGTAATCGACGATCAAGCGCATGCCGCCATCGGCCGTGGAATTCAGCGAATACATGTAGTTCATGTTGTCCACGCCGCTCATTTGCTGCTCGATAGGCGTGGCCACGGATTGCTCGATGGTGCCGGCGTCGGCGCCGACATAGGTGGCAAGCACTTGAACTTCGGGAGGAACGATGTTCGGGAAGAGGGCGACCGGCAGAGTGAGGATGGTGATAGCGCCAATAATGACCATGACGATGGAGATCACCATGGCGACGATCGGGCGGTTGATGAAAAACTTAGACATGGCTTAGTCCGCTCCGGCTGTTGCGGTCAGCGGTTTAGGATTGACGGATGCTCCGTCCCGCACTTTTTGCACACCCTCGACGATGACCATCTCGCCGGGTTTTACACCGCTGTCAATGATCCATTCCGTTCCGACGCGCTCGCCGACTTTGACCATGCGGACGCTGACTTTGTTGTCGGTGCCAACGACCGCCAGCTGAAAGGTGCCTTGTAGCTCCACAACGGCTCGTTGCGGGACGAGGAGCGCGCCTGTGCGCGTGTAGGTAGAGGCGCGGACGCGGGCGAATTGTCCCGGACGCAGGAAATTTTTGGGATTGGCAAACGCCGAGACGACGCGAATGGTGCCCGTGGTGATGTCCACCTGGCGGTCGGTATAGAGCATGTGGCCTTTGGATGGATACACGGTTCCGTCCGCGAGAATCAGTTCGAGGGGAGTTCCATCTTTAGGAGACTCAAGATTGCTTTGTGCGTTGATGCCATCTGCGAGGCGCAGATACTCCTGCTCGCTGATGGGAAAATACGCTTTGATGGGATTTACCTGAGAGACGGAAGTGAGGACAGTGGTGGGGTTCACCAAATTGCCGAGCTGGACGAGGGCGATGCCGGCGATGCCATCGAAGAGAGAGGTGACATGAGTGAATCCAAGATTTAACTGAGCTTGTTCGACTTGCGCTTCCGAGGACTGAACGGCGGCTTCGGCGGCAAGATTCGCTTGAATATCGTTGTCCAACTGGCTTTGCGCGATGGCGCGCTCTTTGGCGAGAGGTGTGTCGCGATCTACGTCCAGCTGCGTCTTGCCCATTTGCGCTTGAGCCTGCGCCAACTGGGCCTTTGCTTGATCGAGCAGAGCCTGGAAGGGGCGGGGGTCAATCTCGAAGAGAATGTCGCCTTTGTGAACGGGCGAGCCCTCTTTGTACGTCTGTTTGACGATATAGCCGGTGACTTGCGGCTGGATCTGGGCGTTGACGTAGCCATCCAACGTTGCTACCCATTCGCTTACGATGGGAACGTCTCTTTGCGCAACTGGAACGACTCTCACTTCTGGCGGAGCACCCGGGGGCGCTGCTGCTCTTCCGCCGCAGCCGGCAAGGAAAAAGACAACCGGAAGAACAGCGGTCATAAGGAGGGCGGCGAAACCCAGGTAGTGAGCGGAGCGACAATTACGGGGCTGCCGCGTGTGGTGGAGAGGTGAACTAATGGATCCAACGAATTCTAACGACATGACTACTCCTTGGGCAACGAGCAAAAGCACACCCACGCCGCAGTTTGATGGATGGCACCATGCCTTATCGAAAGCGGCAAATCCGCGGTGCGCGCGGCGCTGCGTTCGAAACAACCTGAGTTCTCGATTCCGCCGTCTGCGCCCCCTTAGATGTAAATAAGGCGTGAGGGGATACAAAGGAAAGTCGAGCGTGGAAGGATACGCTATCATCGAAAGGCGCCGGGGGCCGGCGTCCTGTGTTGCGTGAGCCGCGACAAAGCCCAGGGTCCGGAGAAGCGTTATATGCAAGCTCAAAAAATTAGCCGAAGGTGGGCAAGATTCGCAGCTGCGAAACCGACAACCGAGCGTCCGGCTTAGCGGGGTAGTGCTGGATTTGGGATGACCCTCGCCGGATTCCGCGGACAAAAGACTGTTACGCTCCTGGTGAAGTGGTTCGTCGTTAAAACTTCCAGCTGCCCCAGCGGGGCTCCACTGCCGAAGTCATCGCCAAACAAACAAAGGATTGGAAGAAGGATATGTAATTTGTCTCAAGCCATGGAAAGAGCATGGAAGGGGTTCGAGGAGATTTTTAGAGGATTTGAATGAGTAAGGCGCTTCATCGGCTTCGCTCATGGCTGACAGAGATCGCGGCCTTGGCCGGCGCCATGGGCCGGATTCTGAAAGCACCTGGTGGACGGGCAATTTCGTCCGTTCGCCAGCCTGAATTGGCCGGCCGTTAATTGATGATGAGAGTGGCGGTCGTGCTGTGCGTCACAGTTCCGGATGTTCCTTTGAAAGTGAGCGTGTGCTTGCCGGTGCTTGCGTTTCCGCCGACGGTGATCGTCACAGTGGCTTGTGCCGAAGACGTTCCGTTCAGCGTAACGGACGACGGCGAAATGCTACAGGTGGTGTGGCTCGGAGCGCCAGTGCACGAAAGCGAAACGGCCCCGGTGAAGCCGCTGAGCGGTGACAACGTGAGTGTGTAAGTTCCCGAGTGTGACCGGGAAACCGTCAGAGACGACGGCGACGCGGAAATGCTGAAGTCTGAAACCGCCTGCGTCAGTGTTGCGGAAGAGCTTCCCTGGAAGTTCGAATTGGAAGAGGCAAATGTGGCCACTAGCGTATGGCTCCCCACGCTCAGAGAACTCGTGGATAATTGCGCTGCCCCCGCCGAGAGTGCTGCAGACCCTGCGGGAGTAGTGCTGCCATCAAGGTAGAAACTGACGGTTCCGCTCTGCGTTCCCGCCACGGAGGACGATACCGTCGCCGTAAACGTGACCGAGTGCCCGGTTACCGATGGATTCGCGCTACTCGTCAGCACCGTGGTTGTCGGTGCGGCATTCACCGTTTCTGCGAGTGTCCCCGAAGTGCTGCTCAGGAAGTTTGCATCCCCACCGTATTTGGCAGTGATGGAGTGCGATCCAGCAGCCAGTGCTTCTCCCGCCGCCGTGAATTGCGCGGCACCGCCGGATAGAGCGGCCGAACCAATCTGGGCACCACCGTCAAAGAAAATGACGGTGCCAGTGGGCACGCCGCCTGCCACCGGCAGGACTGTCGCACTGAAGGTCACCGCCTGCCCGAACGTTGCTGGATTTGCGCTGGAACTGATGCTCGTCGCCGTGGCCGCCTGATTTACCGTCTGCGTCAATACAGAGGACGCGCTGCCAGATAAATTTGCATTTCCGCCGTAGGACGCCGTAACGGAATGAGAACCCAGAGACAAACCACTAACTCCGAGTTGTGCGGAATTGTTTGAGACCGCTGCTGTTCCGAGGGGGGTCGTGCCGTCCAGGAAAGTGACAGTCCCACTCGCCGTGATTCCCGCTGGCGGCTGAACGGTAGCCGTGAACACGACTGACCGTCCGAAAGCCGATGGGTTCAGGCTCGAAGTGACGCTCGTTGAGGTCGCTGCCTGATTGACGGTTTGTGTGAGCGCCGCTGAGGTACTTCCGGAGAAATTCGCGTCCCCGCTGTATTTTGCGGTGATGGAGTGCGAGCCCGCCGACAAACTGGACAACGATAGTTGTGCGGCGTTGCTCGAAACAGTGGCCGCTCCCAAAGACGTTGGGCCATCGAGGAAGGTGATCGTGCCCGTCGCGTTACCACCAAAAGGAGTCTGAACGCTCGCGGACAGCGAGACCGACTGGCCAAAAATGGACGGATTTGTGCCGGAACTGACAGCCGTAGTGGTCGACGCTCCGTTTACTACCTGGCTCAACACGGCCGAGGTGCTGCCCGCGAGATTTGCGCCCCCCGCGTAGACCGCGGTTATCGAATGCGTTCCTACTGTCAATGCGGAAACCGCGAGCTGTGCCGAGTTGGAGGAAAGCGTCGCGTATCCCAACGAGGTCGAGCCATCCATAAACGTCACGGCTCCGGCTGCCGTCGTTCCGGAAGGTGGCTGAACCGTCGCTGTAAATGTGACGCTCTGATCGAAGGCCGAAGGGTTCAAGCTGGTGCTAATTGTGGTTGTGGTGGATGCCAGATTCACCGTTTCCGCGAGCGCTGCCGAAGTGTTGGCAGTGAAATTCGCATCGCCACTGTATCCCGCCGTGACGGAATGAGCCCCGGCAGATAATCCTCCCACCGTGAACTGCGCATTCCCTCCGCTAGACAAACTGCTGCTCCCGAGGGAAGTCGTGCCATCCATTAAAGTCACGGTGCCCGTTGGCGTGCCACCGGCTGAAGGTTGGACGGTCACTGTGAAGGTGACGGATTGGCCGAACGTCGCGGGATTCAGGTTGGACGCAACCGTTGTCGTCGTGCTGGCCTGAGTAATGGTCTGCGTCAAAGCCGTAGACGTGCTGGCTGTGAAATTATTGTCGCCGCTGTATTTTGCGGTGATGGAGTGTGAACCCGGCGACAAGGTGGAGAGTGAAATTTGCGCCGCGTTGTTCGAAACCGCAGTCGTGCCCAAAGACGTTGTGCCATCCAGGAACGTAACCGTGCCCGTCGTTGTGCCGCCGCCAGAAGGTTGCACTGTGGCGGTGAACACTAGGGATTGACCGTATGTCGCGGGATTCAAACTAGACGCGACACTCGTTGAAGTGGTGGCCGGATTAACGGTCTGCGTCACGGCGGTAGACGTGCTGGCCGTGAAATTGTTGTCGCCGCTGTACTTCGCGGTGATGGAGTGCGAACCCACCGACAAGCTGGACAGCGAGAGTTGCGCAATGTTGCTCGAAACCGTGGCCGTGCCTAGAGACGTGGTGCCATCCAGGAACGACACAGTGCCCGTTACTGTGCCTCCCGCAGACGGTTGCACGACCGCGGTGAGCACGACAGTCTGGCCCAAGGTGGACGGATTTATGTTCGGCGAGACCGTTGTGGTCGTCGCGGATGTATTGATCGTTTCGGTCAAGGGTGCAGAAGTGCTTCCCGCGAACTTCGTATCTCCACTGTACTGAGCGGTCAGCGTATGCACACCCAAAGTGAGAGTGGGAACGGAGAGCTGGGCTAGGTTGTTCGAGACGTTTACCGTTCCGAGCGTTGTTGCCCCATCCAGAAACGTGACCGTTCCGGTTGCCGAGCCGCTCCCCGGCGGTTGGATGGTAGCGACAAGCGTTAGTGTTTGACCGTATGGCGCGGGGTTAACAGACGAAGACAAATAGGTTGAGGTCGCCGGCAAGTTCACAGTCTGCGTGAGGACCGCTGAAGTGCTGGCCGCAAAGGGCACGTTACCGTTGTACTTGGCGGTCATCGAGTGGGAACCGGTGCTCAGCGTAGAAAGCGTAAACTGTGCGTAATTCTGTCCGTTTTGGTTGGTCAAGCTCACGCTGCCCAGTGACGTGGCCCCGTCAAACAGGGTCACGAGACCCGTGGGCGTACCGCCATACGCGGGATAAACATTGACGGTAAACGTTATGTTGAAAGCCACGGTGGCGGGGTTGCTGCTCGAGGTGACCGCTGTCGTTGTGGGTCCCAGATTCACGACTTGGCTGAGCGCCGCAGAAGTACTGCCCGAAAAATTGGCATCCCCGCTGTAAGTGGCGGTGATGGACTGCGTGCCGATCTGCAAACTGGAAATCGTCAGCTGCGCGCTGCCGTTTGCAACCGTTCCAGTTCCGATGGATATTGAGCCGTCGTAGAAGGTGACGGTGCCGGTGGGTGTGCCGCTCGAAGTGAACTGGAGCGTGGCCGTGAAGGTCACTGGCTGATTCAAGGATGACGGGTTCTGACTGGAACTTAAGAGCGTTGTGGTTGGCGGGGGGCTAACGGTCACCAAGGTTTGTCCCGATGTGCTCGTGGCCGTATTCGCGTCGCCGCTATACTGCGCGCTGATGTAGTGCGTGCCCGGTGCCAGGGTAGAGATCGCTATTTGCGCGGTGTTACCTGAGAGGGCGGCCGTTCCTATAGCAGTGGTGCGGTCCAGGAACGTGACAGTACCTGTCGCCGTCGTTCCCGATAAAGGCTTCACCGTCGCGGTGAGTGTTATCGATTGGGCGAAGGCAGGCGTGTACGTGCTCGAGGCTATGAAAGTCGTCGTGGGTTCCGGATTAACGGTCAGTGTGAGTGGGGCTGATGTGCCGGCGGCAAAGTTCGCGTCTCCGCTGTAATTCACGGTTATGGAATGGGTGCCCGCGGTCAGCGTCGCGGTCGTTAGGTTCCCGTAGTTGGTGTTGCCGGGAAGAGTTACGGACCCGATCGAAGTGCCGTTGTCGAAAAACGTCAACGTACCATTGTTCGAGGAATTGAAATATCCAGTCGTCGAAATGGATGCGTTCAGAGTGACGGACTGGCCATACGTTGACGGATTGACGGTGTACGACGATACGGTGATGAGGCTAGCAGCCTGATTAACCATCTGCGTCACTGGCGTCGATGTACTGGCCGCATAATTCGAGCTTAACGGCGTGAACTTGGCCGTGATCGAGTGTGTCCCCGTCGTCAGATTCGCAAGCACAACTTGCGGCGCAGCCGTACCGAGAGTTACTGAGGAGAGGAACGTGGTGCCATCATAAAACGTAACCGTGCCTCCCGCCGCGGTAGCAGAGGCTGGGCTGAAGGAAGCCACGAAGGTGACAGACTGTCCGTAAACCGAAGGGTTCAAGCTGGAAGTGAGCGTTGTCGTGGTAGGTGCCGGCGTGACGCTCTGCGTAATGGTCGCTGATGTGCTTGCGTTGGTGTTGGAGTCACCCGCGTAGCGGGCGCTAATGGAATGTGATCCCCCCGAAAGGCTTGAGACTGTGAGCTGCGCTGCATTGTTCGCTGGCGTCCCGCTGCCGAGTGCGGTTGCGCCATCGTAGAACGTGACGTTGCCCGTCGCCGATCCCCCAAATGATGGTTGTAGTAGAGCTGTAAAGGTTACCGTCTGGTTGAATGGCGATGGATTCTGGCTGGAACTGACGGTCGTCGAAGTAGCCGCTGGATTTACGGTCTGCACGATATAGAACGACGTAAGGCCCTGGTAATTGGAATCGCCGCTGTATTTGCCGGTGATTAAATGCCCGCCTCCGAGTAGCGAGGAAATGGTGAACTGCGCCGTACCACTTGTCACCGGTGCGACTCCTAAAACGGTGGAACCGTCCTGAAAGGTGACTGTTCCCGTGGCGGCGATAGTGCCGATCACCGGTTGCACGCTCGCACTCAGTGTGATGGCCTGGCCGTAGACCGCTGGATTGAGACTTGTCCCCAGGGTCACATTAACGGAGCCTTGATTTACAGTTTCCGGGATTGCCGCGGAGGTACTCCCCGAGAAATTAGCGTCTCCGCTGTATTGCGCGGTGATGGTATGCGTACCAACCGAGAGGCTGGAAACTGCGAGACTCGCTGAATTGCTAGACACAGTTGCAAAGCCCAGAGGTGTCGAGCCATCCATGAAAATGACAGCACCCGTGGCAGTATTGCCCGCGCCTGGTTGAATCGTGGCAGTGAATGTGGTTGCCTGTCCCAGGGAGATGGGGTTCAGACTCGAAACTACTGAGGTCGTGGTCGATGCCTGAATGACGTTTTCAGTGTAGGTCGGTGAATTGCTCCCCGTGAAGTTCGAATCGCCTTGATAGCTGGCAACAACTACGTGTGCACCGGGCGTCAGCTTTGAAAGTGCCAGTTGCGCCACATTATTTACTAGCGGGCTGCTTCCGAGACTTGTGGAGGACGTGGTATCGAAGAAAGTAACTGTACCTGTAGCGGTGCCGGTGTTCTGAGGCTGAATGGTGGCCGAAAGCGCGAACTGCTGGACGAAAGATACCGTGTTCACATTCGATGTCAGAGTGATTGTCGTTTGCGCTTGTGTTACGGTCTCGCTTACCGCGTTGGAAGTGGCCGAAACAAAATTGGAATCGCCGCTATACACTGCCGTGACCTGGTGTGACCCTGCATTCAAGCCAGGGTATTCGAAGTACGCCTGATTGCCACTCGGCGAAACAGTTCCAATCGGCGCAGTCCCGTCAAAAAAAGTTATCGTGCCCGTAGGCGCCGCTGGTTGCCCAAACGGCGGAATCATATTCGCCGTAAACGTGAGAAACAGCCCGTAAAAAGGAAATGGATTGCTCGACGTCAGCACCAGTTGTGGCGCTCCCGCCTGGCGAAGGTAGGTAAAGCTGCCCGAAGCGTTGCTGGTGAGAATGTCCAGTCTGCCATCCTGATTGAAATCTCCCAGGACTACGCCTTGTGGCGACGCTCCCGTCGAGAAGTCCACTTGCCCTTGCGGCACGACGGCATTGAATGCCCCCGTCCCGTCGCCCAGCAAGACGCTCACCGAGTTTCCCGTGGAGTTGGCGACAACCAAATCCAGAAAGCCGTCCGCGTTCATGTCAGCGGTGGAAATGGCTACGGGATTTGCTCCCACCGCAGGAGAAACTGGCGCGGCAGCAAAAGCGCAAAGCGCAAGGGGAAGGCTTGGGCAGTTCTGATTTAGAAGAATTGAGACAGTGTTGTCCGTCGAATTCGTAACCGCGAGATCTAGATTGCTGTCGCCATTGAAATCACCGATCGCAATGGCGTTGGGCGCGTTGCCCGTGCTGGGAGAAGCGCTGGCGGGGGTAAACGTTCCGTCGCCGTTGCTCATCAGCAGAGTCAAATTGTTGCTACCAGAATTTGCGACCACTAAATCGACGAAACCATCACCATTGACGTCCGCAGCCGCCATCGCATAGGGGACGTTTCCGGTCGTAAGCGCGGCAGACGAAACTGTAAAGGTTCCATCGCCGTTACCCAGTAAAATCGTGACCGTGCCGGGCCCTTGTGGCGCAGCTTGTGGAAAGCACCCACCGGTGGCGGCCCCGCAGGTATTCAGTACCGCGAGATCTATTTTGCCGTCGCCGTTGAAGTCGGCAGCGACTAGTTGAGTAGGGAATACTCCTGGGAGGGAAATGGTATTCCCCGGCCGGAAAGTACCGCCGCCATTCGGCAATAGGATGGTGATCGTGTTGTCGCCGGAGTTCGTGATCGCCAAACCCAGTTGGCCGGTCCCGAAGAAGTCTGCGGCGACGATTCCCCACGGCTGGCTACCTGTAGAGTAGGAGCCTCCCGCCGTGAAGTTTCCGGTGAAGTTGCTCTGTAAAATCGAAACCGTGTTGGTAACCTGCGAGACCACAGCAAGATCAAGAGATCCATTTCCGCTTAAATCAGCGGTCAGTATTCCCTTCGGGTTGCCGCTCAGAAATGTACTTAGATTCTGATTCAGGACCACGCTTGGCTCCGCCGGTGTCTCGGGCAAGTAAATTGCGTTCGAAGTCGAGGGTGGAGTTCCGACCGGATTTGTGACCGTCACAAAAAGTGTCGCGGGAGAGGCAGCAACGGCGTTCGTAAACTGCGCCGTGATTTGCGATCCACTTGTATTCACGGAAGTGCTGGAGGGATGCAGCGTAAGGTCCCCGGGACCCGTCAGGTTCACGACCGCGGTGGACGGAAAATTTGCACCCAGGATAGTGAGTGTGAAATTACCGTTGCCAGGAGCGGTGGTCGCTGGAGACAAACTCGGCGGCGATACTTGGGTAATGAGAGGTACCGCGTTCGAGGGCGCGGTTTGACCGAAAGAGAGCGAAGCCGAGAGGCACGCGAGAAGTGTAGTTACACTCCCGAGCAATCTGATCATCCGCATGGAGACCTCCAGGAAAGCAAAAACGAAAGTTCTCGAATCGAGAAACGGGGGGAATGTGCCCGGGGAAATCCTTCTCTCCCGGCCGAAGATCGCCGGCCCCGCGCAAGTGTTAGTATTTTCGAGGCACCAGACTCGCGAAGCAACGGCGGCAAGAATCTGCAAAACTTATGAATTACCTGTACGAAGAGACAGGCGTCGACCGAAGCAGACCTTTCTAATCACGGCATTGAGTCTGGTTAACATGCTTTCCGGGCAGGTACCGATGATTGCCGGTGGTTCGATTGTAAGAGGTATCGAAATCGCGGCTGCGTCTCTGACAGCAACAGACTCGGGGATCGAAATTCAATGACGGCTACTAGGGAAATAAGCATAGAATCAGCCGCTGGAAAAGGGCTGGGAAAGCCCAAAAGAGTTATAAACACCCCGCGGATGATTTAGCCGTGGGGGTTATCGGCAGGGAAGTAGGATATTTGCGCTCCACGCGCAAAGGGAGAGCCTCTCGTGCAAGAAGATAAAAATCGAACCCATGGTGAAAAGATGGTCGAGACTCCGCCGCGCCACTTAAGCCGTCGCAGCGTAATTTGCGGCACTGCCGCTCTCGCCGGCGGCGCTGCCGCCTCCGCCGTGTTGCCATTGCCTCTTACGGGTGCCGCTGCGAAAAAGAGTTCGACCGAAGCCCAAGGCAAGGCTTTCATTGTCGCTAACGATGAAAACGCAATCGTGGAAACCACCGCGGGTAGAGTTCGAGGCTACACGCGCAACGGAATTTATACCTTCAAGGGAATTCCTTACGCCGCGAGCACCACGGGAAAAGCGCGTTTCATGCTGCCGGCGAAGCCCACTCCGTGGACCGGCGTCCGCAGTTCCATGCAGTACGGCTATGTCTGTCCGCAGGGGCCGCGCGGCGGCTGGGCCAATGACGAAGAGGCCTGGATGTTTTCCTGGGACGATGGAATTCCAGGCGAAGACTGCCTGCGCGTGAATATTTGGACTCCCGCCAGCGACAATAAAAAGCGCCCGGTGATGGTCTGGCTTCATGGCGGCGGCTTCCAGGCGGGTTCGGGTCAGGAGTTAAAGTGCTACGATGGCGAAAGACTGAGCCGCCGCGGCGATGTAGTAGTGGTGAGTCTCAATCACCGCATCGGTGTGCTTGGCCATCTGAACCTCGCCGCCTACGGCGAGCCGTATGCCAGCTGTGGCAATCTTGGAATGCTCGACCTCGTGGCGGCACTCGAGTGGGTGCGCGACAACATCGGAAATTTTGGCGGCGATCCCGGCAACGTCACAATATTTGGCCAATCAGGCGGCGGAGGAAAAGTTAGTACCCTGATGGTGATGCCCACAGCCAAAGGCCTGTTTCATCGCGCCATCGTACAGAGCGGCTCCATGGCGCGCGGCGCCAGCATGGAACGCTCCGCCAAAATCGCTGCAGACCTTCTCGCCGAACTGGGATTGAACGGTTCGCAAGTCAGCCAACTCCAGGACCTGCCCTGCCAAAAAATAATCGAAGCTGGTGGAGCGGTCCAGCGCAAGAACCCGCGGGTTGGCCTGCCCAACATTCGCAGAATGGCCGAGACCTTGGTCTGGGCGCCGGTCATCGACGGCAGCGTCGTGCCCCGCCATCCTTTTGATCCTGACGCTCCCGCCATCTCGGCGCAAGTTCCCATGCTGGTGGGAACGGTGCTGAATGAATTTCTCAACGGGATTAATCACCCCGAATACGAAGTCATGACGATCGACGAGGTCAAGAAACGCGTCGGCGATATGTACGGCGATAAGAGCACACAGATCATTGAGGTTTTCCAGCAAGCTCATCCGAAAGAAAAACCGTTCGACATTCTTTCGAGGATCGCCGCTTCCGGCGTGCGTCAGGCAGCCGTAACCCAGTGCGAGCGTAAGGCCGCGCAAGCTGCGGCGCCGGCTTATTTGTACTGGTTCACCTGGAAGACCCCTGTGTTGGATAGCAGGCCACGGGCTTTCCACTGCGCCGAACTGGCGTTCTGTTTCGACAATTCCGACCGCTGCGAGAACATGACCGGAAACGGACCGCAAGCGGGGCAGCTTGCAGCCCAAGTGAGCGACGCGTGGATTCACTTTGCTCGCACCGGCAATCCGAACCACACTGGGCTTCCTTCATGGCCCGCGTTCACAGCCGAGAAGTGCCCCACGATGATTTTTGATTCGCCCTGCGAGATGAAAAATAATCCCGACACCAACGAACGAAAAGCTACGGAACAAGCGTAGCTTTCGGGATTGAATTCCCGGCTGCACAACAGTTGAAGGTTCGAAGGCGGGCGGCAAAGTTTGCCGCCAAGGGTCACGGACTGCGCAAGCGCTTGAGGCCCGCGGTCTGTTAGCCCATTCGGAGATACAGCAGTCCCTTCCGCGGTTAGAACTGAATTTGGAAGACGCGCGTGGCGTGCAACAGGACCATGAGTGTGGAGAGGACGCGGAGGATGCGTGTGGCGTGAATTCGGACGATGAGGGTAGGAATGAGCTCGAACCGATCTCGAAGGAGGCGATAGAACTGCCCACTGGTGTTGTGTGGGCGGAATGGCGCATTTGAGAACCTCCGTACACCGTTTCGGCCCTCACGTTCCCGGCGTTGTCGCGAGTAGAGATGTTTTATCCCTGGCTAATTCGGGGGAATAAGACCGGTTAGTCCCCAGGTTCTCTTTGAGTGCGGCGGCTTGCTGCCGCACTTCAAAAAAGGGATCAGGAGAGGACGCGCAAATTGTTGCGCAGCCGCTCGGACTCGCCATCGCCAAGAAGCGCCTCGATTTTGGCATGAGTATTGCGCCAGACGGGAACCGCGCGGATCAGCAACGTTCGTCCTTTTGCCGTCAGTGTCATCAGACGGCCGCGACGGTCGGCTGGATCGGGCGCGACCTTGACCAGGCCGCGTCGCCGCAAAGGCTTGAGCGCGGCCGTCAACGTGGTGCGGTCCATGGCTAGGAGCGATGCCACTGCACTCATGCCTGCCGGTTTCGGACGGTTCAGAGTCATCATCAGCGAGAATTGGCCGTGGGTCAGGCCGATGGGGCGCAGGGCATCATCGAAGCGTCGCGCCAATGCTCGTGCCGCTCGCTGTACGTGCAGACAGAGACAGGAATCGCGGACCAGGTGCGTTGTTTCCAAGGATGGGTTCAGAGAGGCGCCCACAAATGAATCATATGGATATCAACGTATCTTGCCAAGCGGCCACAACGCGTGATACGTTGATATCAATTTTATATCACTGCACCCCGGAACGGTGTCCATCTCTTGCGAATCAGGAGAGACTGATGACGCGAATTAGATTCGGGACAAGCGCAATGCGCAGCATCGCACTGGTGGCCGTGTTCGTCGAGGCCTGGCCCGCGCAAGCTCAAAACGCCAAGACAGCCTATCCGGCCATGGCTCCGCTCGAACAATACCTGATGCCGGATCGCAACGAAGAGATCAAACTGGCGCGCAGCGCTGCGCCGGACTCTATCTCCGGCGAAGCCGAAGTTCTGGTTCTCGGCAAAGCTGGCTATGAAACTGCCGTTCAGGGAAAGAACGGTTTCGTATGCCTGGTAGAACGGTCGTGGACTGCCGGAATCAACGATCCGGACTTTTGGAATCCTAAACTGCGCGGTCCTCTCTGCCTCAATCCTCCGGCGGTGCGGTCCTACCTTCCGCGCACGATCAAAAAGACCGAGTTGGTCATCGCCGGGCGGACGAAAGCGCAGATGTTCGAGGCTGTCGCCGCGGCCATCGATAAGAAGGAGCTGCCGGCGCCGGAGCTTGGCGCGATGTCCTACATGCTGTCGAAGCAAGGCTATTTGGGCGACCAGGCTGGCGGACCGTGGCTTCCGCATCTAATGTTTTTCACTCCCGAAACCGATTCCAAGGCGTGGGGCGCGGATCTTCCCGGATCGCCGATTATCACGTTTCAAAACCCGGAGGAGCGCCTTACCGTCTTTCTGATTCCCGTACGCCACTGGTCGGATGGTACGCCCGCTCTCCCTCAGGCTGCGCACTAGCGTTCGATCTCGAGCGAGCCGTGGCCTTGCAAGAACAAGGACCGTCCGCGCTTGAACGCAGGAGGGTCGTTGGAGTTTTGCAGTTTTGGCTTCTTTGCATCGCGCAGCACAAACAGAGCGATTCAACAGCTTTTACGACGTATGCCCAACACCCCGGGCAAGAGCAGGAGGCCAGCAATCGAGCTAAGTGCAGGCGGCCTCTTGCCTCCGCGTTCAAGCTGATTACGCGTACCGGCTCTCTCTCGTTATGCGGCAGCAGGCAGGTGACAAGTATTGATAACGGCGTACTGGTGGGCAGGATAACGTTGAGCTTACGCGGCCAACAGCGCACGGGGAAAGGCCGCCTTACAAAGCTACGCCGGAGAAGCTGCCGCTGGCGCTGCAGGATCACGGGAATCCGGTGCGATTCCGCAACATCTGGATCCGCGAGTTGAAGACCGGGGAGTGATCGGGTCCAAGAATTGTCGGGTCGGAGGAGGCGCGCTTGCGCGCTAGCCTCCGTCCGCCTCTCAAACTGCACGTACGGTTTTCCCGTATGCAGCTTTCACGAAGACACGTGACCTGAGATGTAAGGAAAAGGCAACCGCCAAGTGGACCTTCTCTTACATCCGTCAGGTTGAGGCCAGCCTCCAGTATCCTCGGACGATGATGTACGGGTTTTTCGCTAAGCGAACTGATCCACCTTCATCATCCTTACTCTTCTGGCTGCCCGCCTCTTCCTTCCTGCCTTCGTCTGCCACCTTCCCCGACCCACTCTGGCCGCCGATCGCTCGGTCACGTGACTTTCATCACGCTTCAGGTACGATTTGGCAGTCCGACTACTGACAGAGCATCACTCACCACTTCGCTTACGCTTATAGGTTCGCTTACTCCAGTGTTACCCGGAGACTCTGCCAGTTCTCCTGAGGTCACGCGCTGTTCTTCCGTACCGTGCCATCCGCAAACACCTTGGTGCGGTGGGTGAATGAGAACGCCTTCGTCTCAGAAGTGCAGACTCGACCTTGCCCCACCTTTGGCCGACCGGTTCATCTTGGGGTTGCCCCCATCGATTACGGCCCGGTACTTCTCCGCAGGCCCTTCGGATTCCCCTCACGGTGGACACCCTGCCCTCCGAAGTACAGCAAGCGGTGGCTTCAGGTCGGTCTTGGCTGTGTCCAGCTTTCGCCTTCGTGCCCGCTTAGACCTCTCCATACCTTCCGCTTTCTCCGGCCAGCGAGGCTACGAACCCCGCTTCTTGGATATGGCGCCCCTCATTTGAGCGCCAGAGGGACTTCAACCCTCCTGAACGACGCGCTGCTCAGCGCGCACTTCCGGTTTGCCGACAATCTACCCAGAGCGCAGAAAAGGCTCCATATTTCGGCTCAATGAGTGGCTTGACCTGTGGTCAACAGCGGAGATTTCTCCAGTTTCAGCTTTTCCCGTCATTCGACCACGCTGACCTACAATCGCCATTGGGGCGCAAAGGGTTCTCTTCAGCGCTCAAGAGTGCCGGACGGTCCGGCCTTCATGCCGCTGAAGATTGCCTGGGAGGCGCTGCGGGTAAATTCCATGGTTGAGCGGGCGTTGAGGGGAAGATTTCCGCTGATGGCCAGTTTGGCGATGCCATGAACTAACGACCAGGCCATCCAAGCCAGAGGCAACAGATCGCCAGCCGGGAGATCCCCGGACTGCTGCGCGGCGGCAATGCACTCCTGTAGAACGGCAAAAGCATCTTGCCCGGCGGCTTGGTGCTTTTCCTGCCCATGTGGGGTCTGGGGCAGATCGAACATTACCAAGAAATGTTGCGGCCAACGCAGGGCAAACGCCACGTAACCGCAACCGCACTGCTGCAGCCGCTCCCGTGGCGAGGTGGCCCGGGCCATGCTCTTCCGCATCGAAGCAGTGAGCCGGTCGAACCCCTCGGCTGCGACCTCCGCCAGCAGTTCGTCCTTGCTGACAAAATGGCGATAGGGGGCATTGTGCGATACCCCAGCGCGTCGCGCCACCTCGCGCAGCGTGAATGCGCGGGGGCCGACCTCACCGATCAGGGTCACTGCGGCATCCAGCAGGGTCTTGCGGAGATTGGCGTGATGATAAGGCTCGGATCGGGGCACGTTCTTTTTATAACAGATAGATGTTGACAGAAGCAACTTTCCGATCTAACCTGATGTTGTCGCTGTCAACATTGGGAAAACAGATCGACGACACAAGAAGGACGGAGTCATGGCGACCGGAATTCCTTACAGGCAGGCAAAGCTGGCAGAGACATGGGATGCGATCGTGATCGGCTCCGGCATCGGCGGACTCACAGCGGCAGTCCTGCTGGGAGTGCACGCAGGCAAGCGCGTGCTGGTACTGGAAAGGCACTACGAGGCTGGCGGGTTCACCCATACGTTTCATCGCCCCGGATACGAATGGGACGTGGGTTTGCATTACATCGGCCAGATGCAAGATGAGCGTTCCATGGTGCGGCGCGCATTCGACCACATCACGGCGGGAGGGGTGCAATGGCAGCCCATGCCGGAGATATACGACCGCTTCATCATCGAAGACCGGACATTCGACTATGCCGCCGGGCTGGAGCGCTTCCGGGAAGGCCTCCGGAAATCGTTTCCGGCCGAAATCAGGGCCATCGACCGGTACATCGCGGCGGTTCAGGCGTGCAACCGGGCGAGCGGCCTTTACTATGCGGAAAAGGCGGTTCCGGCGCCTGTGGCGGCGTTGGCCGGCAGCCTGATGCGGGTGCCCTACATGCGCTGGGCAAAACATACGACGCGCGAGGTGCTCGAGAGTTTTACCGGCAATCGAGAACTGATCGGGGTTCTCACCGGGCAATGGGGCGACTACGGATTGCCGCCTGGGAAAAGCAGCTTTGCCGTTCACGCCACTATCACTGAGCATTATTTTGGCGGGGCCAGCTACCCGGTCGGAGGAGCGGGCGCGATCGCGGCGGCCATCGTCCCGCAGATCGAGTGCGCCAGCGGCGCGGTGGTGACGAGCGCTGAGGTTTCAGCCATCCTGGTCGACGGCGCGAGAGCGGCGGGCGTACGGATGGGCGACGGACGCGAATTCCGCTCCGGGGTGGTGCTGAGCGATGCGGGTGCGGCCAACACATTTGAGCGTCTCCTGCCGCCGAATTTGTCTGCTCTGGATTCGCTGCGCCGCCAGTTGCACAGGCTTCAGCCTTCCACGGCGCATGTCAGCCTTTATGTTGGACTGTCGCAGAGCGACGCCGCGCTTGGGCTACAAGGCACGAACCTTTGGGTATATCCGTCCTTCGATCACGATGCGAATGTCGAGCAGTTCGCACGCAACTTCGATGCGCCGTTGCCGGGTGTCTATCTCTCCTTCCCTTCCGCCAAGGACCCGGATTTTCAACGCCGTCATTCGGGAAAGAGCACAGTCGAGGCCATCACGATGCTTCCTTACGCGGCATTTGACCGCTGGGGTGACACGCGCTGGAAGCGGCGCGGAGACGAGTACGATGCGCTGAAGGAGCGGCTTGCAGCGCGGCTGCTCGCCGAACTGAAGCGGCAAGCGCCCTCCGTGGTAGGCAACATTGCCCACACCGAGTTGTCGACCCCGGTCACAACGCGGCATTTTATGAACTACCGGCATGGAGAGATCTATGGCATCGCCTCCACGCCGGACCGTTTCCTGATGCGCGAACTAGGAGCCAGAACGCCGATTCGCGGCCTCTATCTCACGGGGCAGGATGCGGCCAGCCTGGGCGTGGTGGGCGCGCTCTATGGCGGAGTCATCGGGGCCTCGGCCGCAGCAGGAAAGAATTTCTTTTCTGTCGTATCGAAGCCCCGTGCTGCGCGAAGCCTGCATGGCCCACGCGGAATTGGCGCTGTCGCGCAGCGGACCATCAGGGCCACCTGAATCTTTCAACCAGCAGCCGTAAGGCTCTTTCAAGGTTTGGACGGAGGCCCACATGTATCACGCGATTGTCAAACGAATTGCGCTAACAAACTTTCTGCGGGTGAATCGGAAGGACTACACTCCGATCCTGAAGGGCTGTTCCCCAAATATTCATCACCGCTTTGGCGGGCATCACGCACTCGGCGGCGAGCGGCACGATCGTGAAGCGCTGAGACGGTGGTTCGAACGGCTGGGCCGGGTGGCTCCCGCGTTGCAGCTCACAGTTCATGATGTATGGGTGAAAGGCGGCCCATGGAATACGACCGTGATCATGCAGTGGTCCGCAGTGCAGGATCTTCCGGATGGCTCACCCTATAACAACCACGGCGTTCACATTATTCGCATGCGTTGGGGCAAGGTGTTCGATATCGATGCAAACGAGGACTCACAACTTGTTGCCGCCTCTTTGCAGATATGGGCCAAATATGGCGTAAACGAAGCTCTTGCCGATCCAATTCTGAGTTAGCGGTAATCGCGGCATGAGACGAGGTGGAAAGAGAAAGGACCTATGACCCAGACGAAGAGTGCTACAAACGCAATCGAAACGGGCAGCACCGCCCGCGTACTGGCGGTCGGTGCATTCGCTCTTGGTGCGGCGGCGATCGGAGCAATCGCGGTGGGTGCAGTGGCCATTGGACGTTTGCGAATTCTGGAGGCTCGCATTGAGAAGCTCTCCATTGGCACACTCACAGTGGACCATCTGGACGTGCGCTCCCGATAAGCCCTTGCTTGCTCGCCCGCCGCAGTGTGATTTATCGGGGAGGATAACGGGCAACCCGGAAGTAATCTCCGACCGCAGATACCACGGTTTCGCAGCCCGTTGCACCGAAGAAACCGCGTACAGCACTGGAACTAAATCTGTCGCAAGAACTGGAAGTTCTTGTAAATCAGTACGATTGGCTACCAGGGCCGCTGACCTTTCGGGTTCCGAAACGGCTCAGATTTTCAGCAGTTGGGATAGTTGGGATAAGACTGGGATAAGAAAGCCGCCCAATTACTCGCCTGAAGCGACAAGCGGATTCTTCCTAACTCCAATGCTGGCAAGAATCTGGCGGAGAGGGGGAGATTCGAACCTGGATTCGAACCCCCCGTTAGGGTGTTTATTCCCTAAAACGGCTTACAAAACGGGTGATTACGCTCTGGCGCGCCTCTAAGTTGTTGACAACTAAAGACGCCGTTCGGCGCGCTCTGGACCGTTTGGGCACGATTGGCAGCTTATTGGGATAAACTGGGATAAAGGCTTTTGCATCCGCGCCGGTTTGCTAAAGCCACCTGCCCTGTTTGCGCTCGCTGATTTCCACGTATTCTCAGGAGTTTACGTCGCTCTCAGTTGCGCTGAATGACGTCGTTTGCAGGTTAGAGTGCACCAAGAGTGCACCAATAAGATCGACGCACACCGGAAGTCTAAGGAGGGATTCCGATCTTCGAGTAGAACAAAGCTATTTACCGCTGAGGCCGACTATTCCTTAGTTAGCAAGGAAAGCGCCCTGACTCATTTAAGTTTGAGTTCCGACCGATGTTTATTTTCACGGTTTTGGCGGCCCGCAGAGCCCTGGGTTATTCGTATCGCAGGGCTACCAGGGGATCGACGCGCGTGGCGCGGCGCGCAGGGATGTAACACGCGCTGAGCGCGACGAAAGCGAGGAGCGCAGCGGCCACGCCAAAGGTCACTGGATCGCTCGGCTTCACTCCGAAGAGCAAGCTGGCCATCAAGCGAGTTAGCGCGAGGGCGGCGATGAGACCAAGCGCCAAGCCCAGAGCAGCGAGGCGGCCTCCTTCGAGAAAGACTTGTTTTAACACGTCCGATGGTGCGGCACCGAGCGCCATACGAATACCGAATTCCTGCGTGCGCTGCGTGACTGTGTAGGCCATGACGCCGTAAACTCCGACTGCGGCCAGCGCCAGGGCCAGAATGGCAAACGCAACGAGAAGGGAAAGGTTCAGCCGCGGCTGGGCAAGGGACTTCGAGACAAGCTGATCCATGGTGGCGATGTTGTAGAGAGGGAGATCCTTATCGATTGCGAATGCCTGCTCGCGGATCGCGCTGGTAACGCTGGCCGGGTCCAGCGAGGTGCGCACGGCAAGGGTCATATCGCGAGGCGCAAAGATGCCGTAAAGGGGCTGCTTATGAGGAAGGTAAATCTGTTCGCGGCCTTCCACGTCGAGCCCGTAGTGCTTTACGTGACCGACGACACCCACGATGGTGCGCCAGCGCGCCGCCGCCGGTGTGAGGTTTGGAATGGTATCGACGGCCACGCGTTGGCCGATCGCATCCCGATGTGGCCAAAAGCGGCGGGCGAAATTCGCATCCACGACGGCCACTAGCGGAGCACTCGCGTCATCTGCGGTGGTCAGCAACCTCCCTCGGATGAGCGGAATCTCCATCGCTTGAAAATATTCTGGCGTTGCGGAGCGTTGATCGATCTCCAGGTACGGTAGATTGCCCAGCTGTTGTAGCTTCGGAAGGTCAGGAATGGACGTGTCCTCGAAATAGACAGAACCGGACGTATAAGAATCGGTCATCGGCATTTGCGAAACAGCGCCCGCAGACTGAACACCAGGGACCTCTTTCAATCTACTCATCAGCTCCGTAAGAAACTTTTGCACCGGCGCGCCATCCGGATAAGTCTTCTCTGGCAGAGAGAGCTCCATCGTGAGGAGGTGTTGCGTTTGGAAGCCGGGAGAAACGTCGAGCAGATGGCTAAAGCTGCGGATCAAGAGGCCCGCCCCGACGAGCAGCAACACCGCCAGCGCAAGCTCTGAAACGACAAGCCAACTGCGCAAGTGCAGGCTGCTTCCCGCGGCTGAGGTGCCGCGACCGGCTTCGTTCAACGTTTCGCGCAGATCGATTCGCGACACATGCCAGGCGGGCACAAGGCCGAAGATCAACCCCGTTAGCAGCGAAACGCCGAACGTGAATCCGAGCACCACCGGATCAATATGGACTTCGTCCATGCGCGGCGTGTTGGCCGGAACAAGAGTGCGAAGCGCATCCACGCCCCAATAGGCCAGCAGGAGCCCGAGCAAGCCGCCAGCTATCCCTAGAGTCAGGCTTTCCGTGATCAATTGTCTTATCAGCCGCCCGCGTCCCGCTCCCATTGCCGCTCGAATGGCAAGTTCCTTTTCGCGTGCGGAAGCCCGCGCCAGCAGAAGATTCGCAACGTTGGCGCATGCGATTAGAAGCACGAACGCTACCGCGCCCAGCAGCACGAGTAGAGCCGGCCGGAGCTTTCCGACAAGCTGCTCCTTTACAGGCACCATGTACACGTCGAAATTTTCCTGTTGAGGGCCGTAACTGTTGGGATAGGCGCGCCGCAGGTCACCAGCGAATCGTGTCAACATTGCGGAAGCCTGGGCAATATCCACTCCCGGCTTCAGACGTGCCATGACGTGAAGATAGTGGGAGCCACGACTATCCGGCTTTGCGCGATTTAGACCTAGGGGAACCCAAAGGTCCTGCTTGCCTCCCAGAGAAAATTGCTTTGGCAGAACACCCACGACGTTGTAGGTCTCTCCGTCAAGTTGAATCGCTTTCGTTACGATGTTCGGGTCGCCTCCAAACTGGCTTTGCCAAAGGGCATAGCTGAGAAGCGCATAGTGGGAATGGCCGGGATGGTCTTCGTCGGCGCCAAAGGTCCGGCCGAGGACTGGGGTAATGCCGAGCAGCGGGAGGACATCTGCTGTCGCGCTGGCTTCCGAAACTTGCACAGGTTGTGCATCCGAACGAGTCAAGTTCGCTCTACCACCTAATGCGTATGCGGCAATCTGCGAGAATGATTCGTCGTGGTCCAACAAATCCCAGTATTCCGGCTCGGAGATCCAGTTCTGCGAAATGCCGTCCTTTTCGAACTTGCCCCAGATGTTGAAGAGCGAAGTGGAGTCCTTGTAGGCCACCGGCCGCAGGAGGACAGCGTTCACAACGCTGAAGATTGCCGTGTTAGCACCGATGCCCAACGCGAGAGTAAGCACGGCAACGATCGTGAATCCCGGCGACTTTGCAAGCACTCTCAGCCCGTGGCGCAGGTCTTGCCGCAGAGTTTGCATGAGCACACCCCCGAAGTCTGCTGAATCAAACGCACTTATCCGTCCAAACATCCTCTTTGTTAAGTCTCTATGTTGCTTGAGCTTATCAGCGTCCCTGCAGGTAGGTACCGTCCCGGAATTGTTCGCTTGAGGGAATGAGCTGTCGCGAAACCGGACGACGAGCTTTGTTCAGAATCCGGATTCTTGCGCTACCCGACGCGCATATCATCATCCAGAAGCGAAAGACAATTCTGTACGAATCGTCGGCAACTCGGACATTGACCGAAAGCACGATTCGTCGTCGGCAACTTGGCTGTGTAGTTCGCATAACCGGACATCTCTAACAATGCCGACCCCTGTCAAGCTCTTTTTGAAGACACTTCTTTCTTTTCACCTGAAAGAGTTTTTCTCTTTCGCTTTCTCTCGTTTTCTCTCTTCTCTGCATCGACGACCACGGCTCGTTTGTAATCTAGCGGTCGGCTTCAGTCCGACCCAAACATCTCTTCGATCAAAACGTCGACCATGATTACTAGTTCAAACTCCCTTCGCAGGGAGTGGGATGCCCATTCATCTGCTCAGGCGTCTACTTCACACCATGTCCGGTACCGAGCTGTCCCACGTACGAACCGAACTCTAATGACGGCGAATACGCACAACCATTCCGCCACATCCAGTACAAGCGAACCCCCAGCTTCCGTCCCATCGCTACCTTGGCAATGCTCTTGTGTCGACGCATCGCCAGGTGAATGTACCGACGTCGCCACTCCGGATTGCTTCGTGCTGCCGCCTGGGCGGCCTCCACCAGCAAGAATCGCAACAAAGAGTTGCCTTGTTTGCTGATGTGCCCCAATCGCTGTTTCTTGGCACTGGAGTCCTCACTCGGAATCATCCCCACGTACGTGCCGATCTGCTTGCCGCAGTGGAACCGCTCCGGAGTTCCGATGATCAACACATAAGCGAGGGCCGTCAGTGGGCCCACACCAGGATGCGTCATCAGCCGCAGTACGTCAGGTCGCTTCTTGGCTTCTTGCTCGACAGCAACAGTTAGCTCTTCGATGGTTGGATGGATCCGGTCCAGCAACTCCAACAACTCTTGCCGGCGTCGACTGGCCCAGGGAGCCAGCGTGAGTTTCTCTAACTGCGCTCGCCCCTGTTCGCTGAACAGCTTTTTCTTCCAACGATAGCCTTCGTTCATCGCCAGCGCCTGCAGTTGATTCATGATCCGCGTGCGCATCTGCACCAACCGATGCCGGTGCCACAGCAGTTGTCGCAGATCTCGATTCTCCGGGCCCGGTACCCAGATTTGCGGGAAGTTATTTTCCCGCATCAGTCTGAGCAAGAGTTGGGCATCCTTGCGGTCGGTCTTCTGCTTCTTCACTCGTCTGGTTTTGATCTCCGCGGGATCGCCGATCCACAGCTCGAAACCTAATTCAGCCAGTAGCCGCTCGAACCAGCGTGAATATCCGGTAGCCTCCATTCCTACTCGCACGCAGATCCCTCGCTGCTTCAGGTCTCGATAGAATTTCTCGGTTTGTCCATCACTGTGATTCAGTTCCTGTTCACCACACTCACCAGTCTCTTCTACAAAAAATGCAATCTGCTGAAAGCTCGGGTGGTAATCTACGCCTATAATCATCATGTCCGGCTCCTTTCTCCCGAGCCTTTGGTCGTCAAGCAACCACAGTTTACTCGGGTCGAGGAGCCGACATTGTTATGCAATCATCTCTCGATAAGCGCTAACTAATCGGCCATGTGGATTACTCTCGAGTGCGCGGTCATCCAACCACAATCGCGAATTAGACCTAGCCGAATCGCCGGTAAACACCACGCGACAACTCACGCCCGACCGTCATCGCCGACGCGGCGTGAAAAGCCGAATTTACTCGAACCGGAGTGCCACGATCGGGTCCACACACGCCGCACGCCGCGCCGGTACGTAGCAGGCAAGCGCCGCCACGCTCAGTAATGCGGCTGCCGTGACAACCAACGTAGGCGGATCCGTCGTGCTTACACCTACCAGCAAGCCTTTTAGGGCGCGGTTCAGCATCATCGCCATCAACTGACCGATGGCGAGCCCTATCGCTGCAAATCGCAACCCCTGCGCCAAGATCATCAACAGCACCTGCGCACGAGTGGCACCCAGCGCCACGCGGACTCCGATCTCCTGCGTCCTTTGCGCCACTGAATACGAAATGACACCATACAGTCCAATCGCTGCCAAAACCAGGGCTAGCGCGGCGAACGCACCCAGAAGCATCATGTAAAAGCGACGCTGGCCGAGAGACCCCGCGAGCAAGGCCTCGAGCGGTACCGGTTCTCCCACCAGTGCGTCGCGATCGATGCCTTGAACCAGTGCGCGGACGGATAGTCCGATCGCAGGCACGCCATGCGCGCGAATCACTACCGTTGCGCCATCGTCGCCCGACTGGACCAGCGGAAGATAGAACATCGGCGGGACTGGGGCGTCCACGCCAAAGTGGTGCACGTCACCGACGATCCCAACGATCTCTCCCTCGTTCTTCTCGTATCCACCGCGCGCGCCAAACTTAACTCTCTGTCCGATCGCGTCGCCGCCCGGAAAGAACATTCGCGCCGCGCTTTCGCTGATCAGCAGAACACGGGCAGCGCCCAGTCTGTCGGCATTCGTGAAGGTCCGCCCTTGGCGCAGAGGAATTGTCATGCCGCGAAAATAATCTGGAGTCGCAGCGAGCAGCTCGGCCGACGGCTGATCTTTCTCTGGCACGCTTCTGCCTTCCACGCTGAAACTGCTACTGAAATCATCGCCGGAGAGAGGTAGAGGCGTAACCAAAGCCACGGATGTCACCCCCGGCAATCCGCGCAGCCGCGCAAGCACTTCCTCCCAATAGCTTTGCAGCGCTAGGCTGTTTTTATAGTGGGCATCCGGCACGCTTACGTCGAGCGTTACTACGCCGCCGGGATCAAAGCCCGGGCTCAGCGACCTCAAGCCGATGAAGCTTCGGACCAGCAATCCGGCCCCGGCAAGCAACATCATCGACAGGGCCACTTCCCCAATCAGCAGCGCGCTACGCGCCCGGCCAGCCTCACGCGGGGAAGAAGCGGACCCCTTCAGCAAGCCGCTCACGTCCGAGGCCGACGACCGCAGCGCCGGCAACAGTCCGAAAAGCAGCGCGCTTGCCACCGAAACGCTTAGTGTGAACCAAAGCACCGAAACATTCAGCCCCACGCTTGCAAGCCGAGGTATATCCTTCGGCCCGAAGCTCACGATGGAGGCAAGCGCCCAGTGTGCCAGCAGAAGACTCGCGGCTCCGGCCAGCAGAGCCAGCAACAAACCCTCGGTCAGCATCTGCCGCACCAGCCGAGAACGTTCTGCGCCCAGCGCGCGCCGCATGGCGAGCTCTCGATGCCGCACCGTCGCCCGCGCCAGCAGCAGGTTGGAAATGTTGGCGCAGGCGATCAGCACTACCAAGCCTACTGCTCCTAACAGCACCAGAAGCGCAGGACGAATTTCTCCTACCATCGCACTGCTCCAGCGGTCCGCGCGAACGCCCCACTTTCCGTCTTTGTCCGGATAGAGCCTGCGCAGCTCCGCCATGATACGCCCCAGATCATCATTGGCCTGCGCCACGGAGATTCCGCGCTTCAGGCGTCCCAACACCTGGAGATAATGTGCGCCGCGCTGGGTCATGACCTTCTCGTCGAATCCGATGGGGACGTACGCATCGCTGCCCGTGAGCGGAAAGCGGAACGCCGCTGGCATCACTCCGACAATGGCGTAGGGCACGCTGTCAAGTTCGATGGTCTTCCCGATGGCGTTCGGGTCGCCACCAAACTCCGCCTGCCACAATCCGTAGCTGAGGACAACCACGTGATCGGCCCCCTTGCGATTCTCTTCCACCACGAAGGCGCGCCCGAGGGCTGGGTGCGTTTGCAATGTGGAAAATATCCCGGCAGTGGTCTTCACTGCATGCAAGCGTTTCGCTTCGCCGCGCCCCGTCAAGGCGTACTCGTCGATGCGGTACGCGAACATCGAAGAAAACGAGCGGTTCTGATCACGCCAGTCGAAAAAGTCGGGCGGCGACGACGAGAACGGCGTCGTTATGCCGCCCCGTTGCCATGTCGACGCCACGTGCACGAGTTCGTTCGGATTACTGTACGGCAGCGGCCGCAGAAGCACGGCCTCGATCACGCTGAACATCGCTGTGTTCGCCCCGATGCCAAGGGCGAGCGCCAGCACCGCTATGCCGGTGAACGAAGGATTCCTTCGGAGCATCCGCATGCCGTACCGGACATCCTGGGCTGCGTGCTCGAGCCATTCCCAGCCCCAAGCCGTATGACTTTTCTCTCTTAGGGCGAACGGGTTGCCAAAGTGGCGCCGGGCAGCGGCCCGAGCATCGTCTGTCGTCATTCCAGACTCGAACCCTTCCTGCTGGCGTAACTCGAGGTGCAGGCGCATCTCCTCTTCGAGTTCCGCGTCGAATTGGCGGCGATGCAACAACATCCCGAGCCGTCTTGCGAGTTCGCGCAGCCAGTTCATGACAGAGCTCCTTTCAGACCGCTTCAATCACACGCGTGATCGCGCCGATGACGCGCTCGAACTGCGACATCTCGATGGCCAATTGTTTGCGGCCTGCTGCAGTCAGCTGGTAGTAGCGAGCGCGACGGTTGCCACTCGTCGTGCCCCATTTCGCGGTCACCCATCCCTTGATGAGCATGCGCTGGAGCGCGGGGTACAACGAGCCTTCTTCGACTTGAAGAACGTCGTCCGATATCCGCTGAATGGAATTGGCGATCTCATATCCGTGCATCTCACCGGAGCGCGCCAGGGTTTTCAAGATCAACAGATAGAGTGTTCCAGGAGGGATTTCGTCTCGATGCAAAGGATCATCTCCCGACATAGTTAGACTATGCCAGTGTTGGATGGTTAGCAGCCGGTGTCAAGGGGATTAGAACCAGGGTTCGAGGTCTCCAAGAACGGCGTTGCGGGAAGCTAAGTTCCGAGAACTCGACCGTGCGCCCAAAATCCTTGCTCCTAGTCCCAACAAGTACGGTTTATGCGTCAGGGCAAGTAAAGTGAGACGCAACCACGCTCCTTTTGACTCAATGGAGTTAGCGTCACGTTTCCCACAATACAAATGCGCGGCGCATCCGTCAAAGGTTTAGCCCCGCGAACGTTAACCGCCGACTGCCACACACAACCGAAACAATCGCTCGTGCGCCAGGATGTTGTTGGCTGTAGCCGCGGCGTCACCAGACACAACAAGCCCTCTAATGAGGAACACGGCTGATACCGCCGTCAGAAAGTAAAGCAAATAAACGACACCGGTAATCCTGGCCCGGGGACGCGGCGACGCTTCAAAAGTTCGATCCCTCATTTCAGCTCCTTTGCAGATGTGACATCAAGGCCGAAGGCGGCGCGGCAGGTACTGCTTCTATCTAGGTCAGTAACGCCGCGACCTTCATATGCGCAGGGACGCCCCTGCTGCGCCGGCCTGCTCCTTCCATCGTTGAGCATTTACGCCCATCACGATGAGCCATAGCTCCACTGGTACTTCCCCGAGGGCGGAGGCGGCATCGATGATGCGCCATAGACGATGTGCGAGTGGCGGGTACAAATAGATCACCCAACCCAAACCACTAATCGCCAAAAGCACTCCCAGAATTCGGGGCAGGAAGGTCGACCTGAAAATGAGGTAGCCGATCAGGAGGCACCAGGCTCCGAAGAACACCAGGTAGACCTGGAAGGCGTAATCATTCAATCTCAGAAACACGAGCGCCAGCGCCTGTAACTCTTCCGCAGTAAATGCGCTCAAGGAGCTACCGCCTTGCAGGATGAGCAAAGGAGCAAGGTACAAGAGGCTGGCAAGAGCCTGAATAGCGCATCCCACGAGAATCACGAACGCCGCGAGTCTAGATAGGCTCCTGTTCACAGGGTCGAGCAACTCATACATGAGAAGCGCCCATGCGATATGGAACCCAACGCCGATGACCGAGAGCACGAACCCCAGCCAAAATAATCGCTCGTGTCCGAGGATATTGGCCGCCGTAGCCGCAGCGTTGCCAGCGACAACAAGCTTGCCGGGAATGATGACTCCGCCGAATGCGGCCGTCACGGCTTCCATCAACTGACAGACACCGGCCATCCTGGCCTTGAAACGTGGCGACGTTTCTGCAATCCGTTCCATCATTTTATTCGACTAGTATTAAGCGTGCATGGGCGCTCTTGCGTGCGAGCCTACACCACGGCTGCCCGATGCCCGCTCGCCTGACTGCCAACTGCGAACATTCAGAGTCCCATTCGCGTGACGTTCCTCTACCCGGGTGTGCTTACTCCCTTCTTGAGCATTTCAATGGCTTTCTCTAATCTCTTCAATCGTGTTTCTTCCTTCTTGGCGTCCGTGATCCAGCGGCAATACTCCTTGCGGTGGGTGTAACTCAGTTTTTCGAAAACTGGAAGGAGCCCCTCTTTCTTCATCAAGTTTTCAAATTCAGCAGGCACTTCGAGGGTCCTTACTTCTTCATCTTTCCAAACAACGACTTCAACGGTATCGCCCGGAGCTTTCCCAGTTTGCTTGCGTATAGCCTTAGGTACACCCAGTACATGAAATGGCTTACCGTACTTGATGAGCGAGCCCGCGTCCGGAACACCATCGAAAGTCGCTTTTACAGGCACCTTTCCTTTGGTACCGAATTCCTTCTCGGTATCGTACCCAAAAATAATATAAGCGCCTCCGCCATCGCCTGCTTAAATTTTCGCCTTGAATTTGTATTTCTTCATGGCTTTACCAGCTTTCGCGCCGCGCGGACCTCGATCACTCGGAATTGCAGATCACGTCCACCAATGATCCTGCAGACCCGCTGGCCTGGCGTCAGTGGCACCACTGGAATCTAGCGTCACAACTTTTCAAGGTTCGCCTCAACAAAGGGAAGAACGTTCTCACCGTCCACATATTGACGAACGGCAACATGAACCTCGCTTACTTCGACTTCAAGCAGGCCCACACTGCCTATGCTCGGCTCAACACATTGCCAAACTAAAAAAACTCGCTGAAGCGAAGGGAATCTAACCCGGCACCACCCCCATGACACGCAGGGGGAGCTTGAACAACCTTGCTGTGCCCTTAGTCACCTCATGGCATCATGCGGTGTTCAGCGCGCTCAAATCTGAGGAGCGCGTAGAGTAATCGAGTGGATACGCTTAAATAAATGATAAATTTGGCAAAAGTAGTAGCACGGAAGGGGCTTTGAGGTGGCCCTCGCGTCGACCGTTGGGGTCAGTAAAGCAGGTATCTCCCTACTCCTGCTATGGATAAGGATGGCTCGGGCCCCCAGGACCGTGCTTGTCGGGACTAACCCGACCGCGGCTAGCTGCTCGACCATTCCATCTGGCATTAAGTCCGTCCTCCAATGGTCCGTCGGCATTGTAAAGCGGTGCGAGATAGATCCCATGCCGTGCAGCAATTGTCGCAATCTCGTGGACCCGCTCCTGAGTGACGAATCCTCTTCCCTGAGAGAAAGGCTCGAAGCGGTGTTCCAAAGCAAGAGCCATGCCTTCGAGTAGACAGCCATGAACCACATCGGGGAACGGATGCCGATTCAGAATTCCATGAAAATCCGGCGCGAACCTCATTCCGCCAGTGATCTGTCCCAGACCTCCGAAGAAGACTGTGGCGCCGAGCAGCTGCGCGCCTGGGGAGAGGTTCTTCGGGTAGCCCGCATCGCAAACGAGTGCGTTGGGCGCGATCCGGCCGAGCAGAAGCGAAGGGGACGCCAGACTCGCGGCGCAGATCACGACGTCAGCCTGCGCGGAGAATCGCTGGAGATCGGTCTCGATCTCCACCTGAACTCCATTGGCTTCCAACTCGGCGGCGAGCCTGCGTAGTCGCTCCACTTTGCGCGCGCTGAGTAGCACGCGCCTCACGAGAGGCGCCAAACAGCGGGCGCAGCCGGAACCCACATCGCCGGTTGCTCCAACGATGAGCAGCGTTGATTTGCGGATGTTCCGATTCTCCAGCGCGCACATCTTCTGGATGCCCTGAACGATGAAGGCAACGGTCAACGTATTGCCCGTCGTAAAGACCGTTTCGTGTCTTTCCGGAAGCTGATCGAAGTTGCCCTCGATCAGAATGGAGCTGAATCCGCCGAGACTCACAATCTTCGCTCCTGCCTTGATCGCGCAGGCGGCCGCCCCTCGAACGCGGGCGATGTTCTCGTGTACGTAGGCAGCTTCCAGACGGTCGGGAGGAATGAAAGAATCGATGTAGAGGCCGCGGGCCTTCGCGCCGACGATCGATCCGACGTCGAGGTGGCAGACTGCTCTAGCCGGAATCCATGGAAGGATGTCCTTGATCTCATTGTCCGGCAGAGGCGTATGCTCGGGTCCGCGCAGGACAGTGAGTACGTCCGCAGCCGCTCTCCAACTCTCCTGATGCCCGATCAGCGCGAAATCGACGTCGTTCGTTCGCCCTCTCCTGGCTACACCGGCAACTGAGTCACCCATGTAAGTGTTACCTCCCCGGGTATCCCCAGCGTGTCCAGTGTCTTCAGATACTGTTGCAGCGACGCCCCGCGAAGCTCGGCTGCCGATAAGCTGACGTCGAGCAGTGATGGCTTTACACAGCCGGCGTGGCACACTTCGCAATGTCCATCCTTGCATTCCTTCGCCAGCATCTGCGCCAGCGTGGTCATCACATCCAGATGCAGCCGGTAGACCTTGTCGTCGAAGCGCTGTGGGTCCGAGGCTCGCTCCGCTCTGAGAATCGACATGGCGTGATCGACGTGATCTTCTTCCTCTGCTGCGATGCGGGCAAAGGTTTCGCCTAGGCTCCCCGGCGCCACCCTCCCGACGCGTGAATAGCTTGCGACGGCGAAGGATTCCAGCATGATCTCCTGGACGATCAGGCAACCAATAAAGTCACGCTCTGTGATGCAACGGAGGAATGCATCGCGGAGCCGCTTCCAATGCTTTGCGCCCACGTTATTGAGGACATCCACTCCAATCTTGCGGCCCTCGGCAGCGAAGGCGGAAGCATGCCCGCGTTCCCCCTGCGCATGCTCCAATGCATCGGCTACTTCTGCGGGATCGTCACATATCTCCGACAAGGAGGCATAGTTCATCGCGGCGAGTAGTTCGCCGGTCATCGCCTGTGCCAGGATGTCCTGCCAAATCGGAGCACTGGATGAGAGAGAAGTACATTCCATCGGTGAGCAGTTAACATCAATAAGTGGTTCCATGGGTCCTCCTGAGATTGAATTAAACATTACGGCCGAGTTCGTATTCATTTCCTCTTATGCGCAGCATTGAATAGAATTTGCATACCAATCAGATCGGTTCCCGATAGCGACGCAGCCGCACCGCAGCGGCGAGAAACGCCGCGGCGATCGCTAGGCCGATCCATAGACCCGGGGTGCTAAAAAATTGCACCGGAGTGACCGCTGACAGCATGTCCATCAGGTTGCCGTCCGGCGCTGCGGCTGTGGAAGGCTGCGGTCCGATCAAGCGGTACTGCAGCATGGCGAGGAAATGCGAAGTTTTGAACGCAATCTTTTCGACTCCCCAGATCACGAACGGAGGTAAGAACGCCCATAGAAATGGCGTGCGTGGTGCCCAAGCGGAAACCAGCAACAACCAGCCGTAGATGGGCGCGTACCAGAGGCCATGAACGGTCAGAATGTGGTAGAGGAGCATCAGGGACATGTGGAAGAACGACATCCGTGCCCACAGCGTCCCGACACTCAGGCCACCGCCCAGCAAGACTGCGCTGCTCAGCACCATCATGACAAACTGCGTGACAACGGTGATGGCGAAACTCAGCAGCGGCAGAATGATGAGGGGAATGGCGAACTTCGAGAGCACGGTGGTGAGGTCGGAAACCGGCAGCGACTTCCAGAACAGGATGCTGCGATCGCGGCGCTCTCCGTACAACGCGTCGAGTGAGTAGAAAATCCCAACGATAAAAGCCGTCCCCATGATCAGCGCAGCCGCGAATTCGTATGGTATGTCGAGCGGTTCGTGTCGATGCCTCGGGCTGAGCGTCAACGCAGTCAAGAAGGCGAGCAGAAAAACGGCGGCGGCGGCCAGCGGGGCGATATAGATCGAACGGTGCTCCCACAATTCGCGCCGCACCGCCCAATACATGCCCCGACTGGCGGTGATGACCGCAGGCGCGGTTACTTGCGATTCCAGGGGAGTCTCGGGCACGGCGTTTGATGAAGTACTCATCGAGTCCCTCCTTGGGCGGCGCCGCTTTGATTGCTTAGCACGGCAACAAACAAGTCGGCGATGCTCGGCGCGCGCACGTCGCCAAGCGCGGCGAGTTGCTGGCGCTCGACACGATCGAACAGCAGGATGCTGCGCCCGAACACTTGGCGCTCGTGCATCGGCCTGAGCGCCCGTGCCGCGGCGATCTGTTCGGGATTCACCATCACTTCGAGGTAGCGCGACTCGAATTCTTCCATGCTGCAAGCGAATACGATGCGGCCGCGGTTGATGAACATGACATCCGTCAGGACGTCCTGAATCTCTTCCACTTGATGGGTGGTCACCACGATAGTGCGCCTGCGATCGAAGTAGTCGTTCAGCAGCGAATCGTAGAACTGCTTGCGATACAGAATATCCAGGCCAAGCGTCGGCTCGTCCAGCACCAGCAATTTCGCGTCAATGGCCATGACCAGAGCGAGGTGCAGTTGTGCCACCATGCCCTTCGACAATTCCCTCACCTTGCTGGCGAGCCGGATGGTGGTCTTGGCGAGAAAACTTTCCGCCTTCGCGCGATCGAATCGCGGATGCACACCGGCGAAGTAGGCGAGAGCCTGCCAAACGCGCATCCAGCGCGGCAGCACGGCGACATCGGCAATGAAGCACGCATCGCGCATAAGCTGATCGCGCTCAGTCCACGGGTCGCGTCCGAGCACCTTCAGTTCTCCCTGATAGGGGGTGAGTCCGAGAATCGCATTGAGCGCGGTAGTCTTGCCTGCGCCGTTGGGACCGATTAGGCCGAGGATGCGGCCCTCCTCAACACGCAAATTGATGCCGTCCACTGCGATCGTTGTTCCGAACGCCTTCCGGAGACCGCGTGCTTCTATGCATGGCATGGCTTTAGCGCTCCTCTTTGCGGGGCTTCGACTCGGCGGTTTTCGACTGTGCGCCATCTGATGACGACCTGCGTTTTGCGGCAGCATCTAGTTCTTCCGGTGTCAGGCCGAGTCGCTGAATGGTTGCGTGGACCCGGGGCCATTCTTCGGCAAGAAACCTCTGCCGTTCGCCCTGCAGCAACAGATTGCGTGCGCCCGTATTGATGAACATGCCGAGGCCTCGCTTGCTCTCTACCAGTCCGTCATCCACTAATTGTTGATAGCCCTTCAGAACCGTGAGCGGATTGACACGATATTCGGCCGCGACATTGCGCACCGACGGCAGCGGATCACCTTCCTTGAGCACGCCGTCGAGTATCATCGCGACGACACGGTCGCGAAGTTGTCGGTAAATCGGCTGACTGTCGTTCCACTCACGGTCCATCAGGTTTTCCTGTTACCCCTTGCTGGAGTCACGCCTGCGTTATTTTGCCCGCTGCAGGTCGAAGTGCGCGTGCACCGGCTTGTCCCCCGGCAGCATGTAGGTCCAGTCCTCGGTGTGATGGTTGGCGTCGATGATGGTGAACACCGAGTGGTACATGTGTCCGTACTTATTACTGCCGGAAAGATCGGCAAAATCGAATTCCAGAGTCTTTCCGTCCGGCGATATTTTGCCGGTCATGCGCGGCCGGTTCCCCGCGTCGCAATAATGGACCAGCGTAAGCCGGTCTGCGTCAACGTCAACGTACAACATCGTGACGGGATGGTCGTATTTTGCGGAGTCCAGCGGCGTTCCTGCCTCCTGGAACTCGTGCACGAGGACGTTTCCCCGCGAGGTCACGCGCATCGAGACGTGCAGCGGCTTAATGTCCGCTTTCGCTTCTACCGGCATGTCGGTCTTCACGGGGCCTTCCCAATCCCCCGCGAGGGTTTTCATTACCTCGAAGGAAGTCTGCGCCTCGGACTTCGGCGCGGGAGCCTCGGGCTCAGCCATCTTGTGCGCGTCGGATTGCGCGAAAGCCACGGTGGTGAGCGACATCAGAACAGCGGACAACACAAAACGAACGGATTTCATGTTTCATTCTCCTTAAGAGATTCATTTCTTCCTGATCTCGAGTCGGGGTTATTCGCTGGCTCAGTCACTTGCGATCAACTAGCCGCAACGAACCCCTCGTCCAATGCTGTTATAGCTAACTATAACACTAGTCCAGATGTCAAGCAGTTTCTTTAGATCTCGTGAGAAGGGATTGAACAGTTGCATTCTCACAGAAAACGATGGGTGCACATTGTTAGTGTGCTATTATATGTTTATGTGAGAATACAATGCCGAGCTATTCTCATATAATGTGAATATAACACATCAATAGTGTGTGTTTGACGGTTTATGTGAAAATGTCATGAACGTCCATGTTTCTTTCACCCAATTCGCTCAATCCACGCCACTCTTCACACTGAAAGAGGCCCGCGATCGCTATGGCAGGGACGCGCACAGCCGTTCCATCCTTAATATGCTGCATCGTCTGAAGCGCCAGGGCCGCGTCCGGCAACTGGCGAACGGCGTTTACGCAGGAGCTCTCGCGGGCGCGCCACTCAATCGCTATCTCGTTCCGGCCGCACTTCGCGGGGATGCCGTCGTCGCGCTTCACTCCGCGCTCGAATGGCACGGCGTGGCAGACCAGGTGTTTCAAACCTTCTACTACTTCTCCACACGTCCGCGAAAAGACGTGACCTTCGACAACGTGACCTACCACCGCGTCGCTCCGCCCCGCGCTCTCGATAACGAACAGCGAAGGCTCCTTCACGTCACCCTGGAACCCGACCACGTCCTTCTGACCGACAGGGAACGCTCCCTCGTCGATTGCCTGCTGTACCTTGACTACAGCGGAGGTGTCGAGGAGCTCGACAAATCGCTCGGCATGTTTCCGTCCTTCGACTTTAACGCCGCGCTCGAATATCTGAAACTCCTGCGCAAACCCTGGCTATACTCACGGTTGGGTTTTCTCCTGGACAGGCACGCGGACAAGCTCTTCTTTCGCGGAAAACCACGCGACACGTTCCTGCGAAAACTTCCGTCGGGCGTCGCTTACCTCGGAAGCAAGCGCCCCGGGAATCGCTGGGTGCCCACCTGGAAAGTCATGGTACCGGAAGCGCTCATGCCGCCGGGGGAACGGCACATACCAACATGAAATTCGATCCATCAAGCTTTCCCGCGGCTGCAAAAGCCACGGGCTTTCAATCCAACAACCTCGAGAAGTCCTCCGACTGCGCGAACTCCTCACCGAGTTCCAGAAACACTCCTTCCTCAGCGGAAGACTCGTTCTGAAAGGCGGCACCGCTCTCAACCTGTTCTACCCGGGCCTAACGAGGCTCTCCGTGGACATCGATCTCAACTACATCGCTCAACTCGAACGTGAAGCGATGCTTGCCGAGCGCTCCGAAATCGTCAAGGCTGTCGAACAAGTCTCAGCCGGGCTCGGCTACAAAGTCCAGAATGGCATCGATGACCACGCCCTGCGCGAATGGCACCTTAGGCTATGTCAATCATGCCGGCGCGCAGGAACGCATTCAGGTGAGATTAATTTCCTGATGCGCGCCGCCTTGCGAGTTTCTCGTCCTCGCCGCCGAGGAAGTCTTTGGCGGAAAGATCAAAGCCATGATCGACCGTTTCTGGATCGGCGAAGTCCATTCGAAGAGGGAGCTTGGGCTAAATCCTAAGCCACACCATTTCAAGCCGTTCGAGTATTTTGACCACACGGGGTTGAGAGAGGCAGGCCGTTCTGGCCCGCTTTCGGGTGCGGCGTACGGTTCTGTGCTGGGGGCGATCAGCGATGGTCGTCCCTACCCGGACATCTACTGAATTTGCAGCGACTCGCGAAGTAGGCACCTTCCACCTGCCAAAAATAAGCTTGAAATGGGAAATCGATGGCGAGATACTCCCCTAAGAATCTTATGGGCAGGGGCCCCTTGCAATGACTCAGAAAAAGTCCGAACCCGGCGATCTGTTGCGCGACACACTCGACATGCTCGTCCTGAAAACTCTGACGCACGGCGAGATGCACGGCTACGACATCGCGGAGTACATCCATGAGCGGAGCGATCAGGTCCTGGGCGTCGAAGAAGGCGCCCTGTATCCGGCGCTACATCGCCTGGAAGTTCGCGGGCTGCTCGCGGCAGAGTGGGGCACGTCGGACAACAACCGGCGGGCGAAATTTTACAGGCTGACAGCGGCGGGCCGGAAACAGCTCGCGGAAGAAACAGTGCGCTGGAAGCGCATGTCTTCCGCGATTGCGCGGATTCTGGAGCCTGCCTGAGGAGGACCTATGCCGCACGAATGGTTGACGGAGGCGTGGCTGAGGGCCAGGGCGCTAGTGATGCGAAAGAGACTGGAGCGCGACCTCGAAGAAGAAATGGAGTTTCATCTTGCGATGCGCGCGGAAAAGAATCGTGCCTCGGGGATTGGGGCAAAGGACGCACAGGCCGCGGCGCGGCGGCGATTTGGAAACGTTGCGCTGGTGAAGGAAGATTGCCGCGAAATGTGGATTTTTACCTGGTTGGAGACGCTATGGAGGGACGTTTGCTACGCGGCCCGAATCCTGGCGAAAAGCCCAGGCTTTGCCGCCGTCGTGATTTTCTCGCTCGCGCTCGGCATCGGAGCGAACACCGCGGTCTTTAGCGTGATGAACGCGGTGTTGCTGCGTGGTTTGCCCTACGAGCATCCAGAGGAGCTGGCGACGATATTCTCCACACATAAATGGGATGCTGCCTCAGACAGAGATGTCGTGCCGGTTGCAGACGTAGCGACCTGGAAAAAAGCGAATCACGTTTTTGCCGACATAGGTGCGGTAGGTTTTATCGGCTTGTCTACCCTAACCGGGCTCGGCGAGCCGGTGCAGGTACCCGTCCAATACGTGACTCCCAACTTCTTCACTGTGGTTGGAGTGCAACCCGTCTTAGGGAGAGTCTTTCGCGTTGAGGAGAGTCACGAAGATTCTCAGACGGTGGTTATCAGTGACACGCTATGGAAAACAAAATTCCATGGCGACGCAGCAGTACTTGGGAAGACATTCCGCATTGACGACGTTGTCTCAACGGTCGTTGGAGTGATGCCGGCGGGCTTCAAAACATTCGGGCCGTGGTTCACGGGAAACCGGGCAGACGTATGGCAGCCCGTCAATCCAGAGGACGCGAGATACGCAAACCGTGTGGGCTTCTGGATTGTGCCGCTGGTGCGGCTGAAACGCGGAGTAACGCGGCCGCAAGCGCAGCTGGAGATGGACGTGTTAGCGCAAGCGCTGGAGAAGGCTTATCCCGAGCAAAACAAGGGAGTCGGGGCAAAAGTCGTTCCACTGTATGAAACACTCCACCAAGACGCAAAGGATAAGCTCTATCCGCTTCTGGGAGCCGTGGGATTTATTCTGCTCATTGGATGCGTCAATGTAGCGAACCTGATGCTTTCGCGGACAGAGAGCCGTCGAAAGGAATATTCGGTGCGGGCGTCGCTGGGGGCGGGCCGGCGGCGGCTCATGCAGCAATTGCTGGTGGAGAGCGGGTTGTTGACTCTGCTGGGCGGCTTGCTGGGCGTCCTGCTTTCTTTCTGGGGAATCCATCTGTTGGGCGCAATATCGAAGGTAGGCGTCTTGTGGACTCACAACTCACATGGATTGCAGGATCTGCCAGACGCGGAGAACATTCGCATCAACGGCCGGATTTTGCTCTTCGCCGGCGGGCTCAGCCTCTTAACCGCGCTGCTGTTCGGGATGGCTCCAGCTTTCCGAGCTTCGCGCGCGGATCTGCAAGACGCACTCCGCGAGGGAGAAAACAGAACGGCGACCGGAAAACATAGAGGGACGCGGTATTTGCTGGTGATTTCGGAAGTAGCCCTCGCAATGGTGCTTTTGGTGGGGGCCGGCTTGATGATTAACAGCCTGCTTCGCATGCTGCTCCCCTCTCCCGGCTTCGATCCGAAGAACGTGCTGACGATGGGCGTGAATTTCCCCGGCACGGGAGGTAAGTACCTGGAGAAGAGTCCAGGGAAGCCGATGGAGAGAATATCTCCCAAAGTAACCGCCTATCACCAACAATTGATGGAAGGAGTTTCGGCGCTGCCCGGCGTCGAGTCCGTAGGCATGATCACCATGCTTCCGCCGTTGGGATCGGGGGGCAGGACGTTTTCGACCGTAGGGCATCCCGCACCGGACAAGAGGCCTTTCCTAGGCTTCAACGAAGTGAGCCCCGGCTACTTTCGCACCATGAGGATCCCGCTCAAGAGAGGCCGCTACTTTGATGAACGCGACACGACGAATGCGCCATGGGTTGTAATCATTAGCGAGACCACGGCAAACCGCTATTTCGCGAACGAAGATCCCATTGGGCAGCAGATTCTGCTCCGCTATACGTACGTCAACGACGTGGACGAAGAGCGGCCCCGCCAGATCGTAGGTGTTGTGGGCGAGGTCAAGCAAGCCGGGATGGGCGGGCTCCACCCACAGGTTTACGAATCATACCTTCAGCAGCCGGAAGTCTATCCGGGCGGCAGTGATGGCTTCCATTTGGCTGGGACGCTGGTAATCCGGACCACCTCCGACGTACGTGCCCATGCAGCAGATATCACAACGTCGGTGAAGCAAATGGTGAAAGAGATGGACCCAGATCAGCCCGTGACTGCCATCAGTACGATGGAGGATGTGCTGGGGGAATACATGAGCCGGGATAAGACCTATGTCCTCGTGCTCGGGGTTTTCGCCGGCATAGCCGTGGTCCTGGCGGCGATCGGCGTTTACGGCGTCCTTTCGTATTTCGTCAACCAGCGCACGCGCGAACTGGGCATCCGATTTGCGCTCGGAGCTCAGCGCCGTGACGTGTTCGTGTTGGTCGGCAAGCTGGGCCTGCTGCTTGTGAGTGCCGGATTGGCTGTTGGCGTTGCGTTAGCGCTCGGACTCAATCGGTTCATGAAGGAGCACTTCTGGCTTTTTCACGTGAAGGCCACTGATCCCGCGACCTTCGCCGCCGTCGGAATCCTGCTGGTGAGCATGGCCATGCTCGCGTGCTATATCCCTGCTCGCCGCGCCACGAATGTGGATCCCATCATGGTGCTGCGGCATGAGTAGCACTTCTCGTGCCGTCGAGGAAAGCGTTCTAAAGATGATCAGGGTTAGTGCTTCTTGGCGAGCTCATAGGCAGCCACGCCTCCAGCGATCACCGCGGCGCCCAGCACAATCAATCCAATCAGGAGTGCGGAGTTGAATGGCGCCGAACCGGTCGCGGAGACCAACACCGAGGGTTGGCGGGGGTCATTGCTGGAGAGGAGCAGCTTGCCCTGCGAAGACCCTCCCCAGGTGCCCGGCGAAAAGGTCATGTCGAACGACTGCTGTGCGCCAGCGTGCAAGACTAACGGCAACACGGGAATCGAGATGGAAAAGTCGCTGCTGCCTGTCAGCGAAAAAACGGTGATCTGAAGATCGCTGAGGCCAGTACTCGCGATCGTGAATGACAACAACCGATGAGCGCCCCTGGGGATTTGCCCAAAACTGAGGGAGGCGTTGACGGAAATCCGCGGTGACTTGCCAGCGGCAGCATAGGTGACTCCGCTCGCGAAGATTTGCACGGATGGCACATCGGGACTTTCGAGGGTAAACGTCGCGGTGCGGATGTCCTTGTCGTTGCCGCCCGCGGTGAACTTGACACCAAAAGGGCGCACCTCGCCCGGATTCAAAGCCAGCAGATTGGGCGCGCTGGCAAAATCGAAATCGGCGTCGCCGGCCGATCTGGCGAAACTGGTGATATTGACCGGGGCGTCGCCGACATTGAGCAATTGCAGTGGGAGAGTGGCGGACTGGCCTTGCACAACAGCTCCAAAAGCGAGATTTGCCTCCGCGGCCAGAGCGGGCCCGCTGGCACGCGTCAACTCGAAGCAGCTGCGGCCATAGGTGCCGATGCGTAGCAGCCTAGGAGAACGAGTGGTGTCGAGTTGATCGAGAGCGAGCGACCTGCACGTGACGCGAGGCAGGGCTGTACCCAGGCGCTCCCAACTGACGCCGTTGTTTTGGCTTCGCAACACGCTCATGTCGGCACCAACGATGATTGTTGGGGGAGCGGTACTGTCATCGAAAACGACGGAGTGGAGCGGAAGATCCGGGAGATTCCCTGTGATGCTGTCGTCGGTGCCGCTGATGTCCGCCCAGTTCGCGCCACTATCAGTGGAAAGAAAACAGTGTTTGGTGCGCACGCGAGAATTGATGCGGGAGAAGCCGGCATAAACCACGGCGACAGTATCGAGGGTACCGGGATCGGCAGCGATGCTGGTCACGGGACCGGTTCCACCGGGCGAGAAATCCTGCCATGACGAACCTCCGTCGGGGCTGAAATGAACTTGCCCATCGCCGGTCCCGACCCAGAGGCGATTTGCGTCCGGACAAATCACGGAAAAAACGTAGGCGTCAAAGGTCCGCACCGGCTTTGGGTCGAAATTCGCGCCGCCGTCACTGCTCTTGCGCAGAGAAGTCTCCTCGGCAATATAGACGGTGGTGGCGGGGTTCGCCCCGTTGGGCACGAGAGCGACATAGCGCACGAAGGTTCGGGGATTCTGCAGGTTGCGCCCGAAGCGGCGACCCTGAGCGAAGCCGCCCGAGGTGTAAGCGCCATTGCCGGTGCTGCCATTTAGGCTGAAGTTGTTCGGGTCAATAACGGTAACAACCCACGGAACGTTCGCCGGACTGTTGGCTGCCGTGATGCCCTGGACATTGGCGATGGTGACCTTGTCGCCGGTTTGGAACAGGTGGCCGTTTGCAGTCACAACGATGGGTGAGGCGTTCGTGGCGTTAGTGATCGATACGGAATCCTGGTCAGATGTTACCCAGTCCACACCTTGGTTCGCCGATCGTATTGTGTCCGTGTCGTCGAATCCAAAGATGATCCCCGGATTGGTGGGATCGACGGCGGTCACGCCGCCGTCACCGTCGATGCCGGCAAGCCACGTCGTCCCTGCGTCCGCAGAGCGATGGCCGGGTGTGCCATTGTCCTGCATGCCCCCGTACGTGAATTGTTGATTGGCAGCGTTGCCGCGCCCGATGTCGATGCCGAAGAAGAGGTGAGTGTTCGCGCCAGCGTTGAGCTGGGTCCATACATCAGCGGTACCGCCATTCGTGTAAGCACCGTTTCCTGTCGAGCCATCGAGGCTGAATGTATTGGCGTCGATGACGGTAATCGGCCATGGCGCGTTCGCCGGGCTATTGGCTGCGGCGTTTCCGTTAACGCCAGTGATGATCGCGCGGTTGCCGGTCAGAAAACCATGGTTTGCCGCGGTGACGACAATGGGCGAAGCATTTGTCGCGTTCGTAATCGCAACCACCCGATGCCGAGCGACGCCGCCATCGCTGCCGACCCATACGTCGGTAGGCAGCCCGGCTGGGCCCCAGTGGCTCTTGGGGCTGAAGACGAGCTCGTGCTGGTCCCAGTGCACCAACGCCGCGCCGTATGCTTGGGAGCTTTGGACGAAGCTGACTCCGCCATTCTGCGAACTCCAGATGCGCTTGAAACCCGCGCAGAGGATATTGAGGTTCTGGGGATCGCAGCCGAGAGTAAAGTCGTAGGACGACTGATCGTCTTCTCGATCCGTTTGGCCCGCTACGCCCTGAAGAGCCGCCTTGAGGCCACCAAGGGGAGGTTGCCAAGTCGCGCCTTCGTCATTCGACAGATACAGATTCAGGAACACAGGCCTTTTGTTGGCATCTTGTCCCTGCACGCTCACGTAGAGAGTCTGTCGATTTGGCGGACCCGCCTGAGCAAAAACGATCGAGCCGAACTGAACTCCCACGAGCTCTCCCGGGTTCAAGAGATTGGCCGACGGCGTCACACTGCCGTCGGCATTGAGGGTGAGGCGAAACAGCCCACCTCCGGAGAAGGAGTTTCCACGGTCATCGAGGCCACGAATCGCAGCCCAAGCGACATTGGGCTGGGCCGTATCGGAGTCCATTGTCAGCGTTGTCACGAATCCCGGCAAAATGGGGTTGCCGTCATTGAAAGCGGGTGCATTCGCGCCGAAGTTAAGGCCGCCGTCGATGGAGCGGAATAGTCCGCTCTTGGTGCCGACCAGAAGCGAGTCTGCAGCGGGACAAATGATGCGGTTTATCCCGACGCCTTGAAACGTGGAGCCGAATACGCCGCCGTCGGCCACGAACCAAGTCTTTCCACCGTCTACGGATTTGAAAAGGCCGGCAGCCTTGATGAATCCGCCCGAGCCATCAAAAAGGTTTCCCGACCCTGCGTACACTATGGAAGGGTTGACCGGATCGAGAGCGACGGCGCCCATGGAGAGCGAGGGAAGCGAGTCGGATGTGGGAAACCACGAATTACCGCCGTCGGTTGTCTTCCAAATGCCGCCGTTGTTCGTGGCAACATAGATGATGGAGTCGGTTGCGCCCGAGGGATCGATGGCGATATCCGTAACTTCGCCACCGACGGGCTGACGGCCCTGATAATAAGCCGCATCGGTAAGATTGTTCAGCGGAGAGGGGCCCACGTTATTCCAAACGAACCCGCCCGCAATGTTCATCTTATTAAGATCATCGACACCAGTGCGCCAAAGCGCTGGATCGATGTTCCCGCTGGGATCCTTGTACCGGTTGTTTAGTTCCGGTTCGCTCTCCGGCTCTATACCGGGGAGTGTGCTTTCCTGATCTTCGTCGCTCATGGCTAGATCACCCTGGTGGTTTCGGAACGATGCGCAACCATCCCTCTTGTCCCTTCGAGGGATCCGGGGGAATGGACGCGTCACCCGTGGAGTTCACGACGGAGTCCTCGGTCCAAGTGCTCACATCGGTGCGATGGTCCCAACTCCATACGCCCTGGATATCGCCAGAAACGGGCATACGGATGCGCTTCGGATCGACCAACAGGGGCCCGAACCGAAACGTGGGGGACAATTGGGCAAGGGCGTCCGAGACCCAATTTCGGCGAATTCCGATTTCTTTGCGCGGGGTTAGGCCACTCGTCGCATGGACGACACTATGAGGCTCCACAAGCAGGGTGAGGTTCACAGTCTGGTTCGCCTGGATGAGCAAGACACCGGAACTGTCTACGTACGGGTGGGTGACAGGCGTGTTGCCTTTGGTGACGTTGGCTCCCAGGTCGTTTGAAAAATTCTGGTAATAGTCCGGAACCTGATCAATCTGCCGCAAAAATCCGACACCAGGCCCAATTTGCCGCGCGAATCCGGCCACCGCGGCATCCGCGCAGTACAGCGTGCGATAGTCATCGTTCACGAAATAACCCATCAAGCCGTCCTGCCAATGAACGAGCGCGCCGATGCGGACAGGGATACTGGTTTGGTTGACGACGTCAGGCGTAACGGGTTCCTTCACATCAAGGCGTAGTTGCGCACGCAAGACAGCGATGGGGTGTCCTACCAGGAGAGACATATGCTCATCGCCGACATGCCCAAATGGGTCAATGGACCACAGCGTAGAGTCCAGGATGCGCAGCAAAGCGCTGAGCGCATCCTCGTCTTGCGGCGCACCCGGCGTTGCATCGGCGACGCCCCAGTCCACCAACCCCTGGGCAACTCCGCCGAGATACGAATTGGAAATGGCGCGCCCCGGAGACTTACCGAGTGTCGAAGGCTGCCCTGGCGCTTCTTCCCACACAACGCCGGCGGCCGGGTCAGGGCGAACAACCCCGAGGTTGGCGCCCGAGTCGTCGAAAAATTCCAGCGCGCCATCCAGGTGATTTGGAAGCAGATACCCGGCCACGGGGCTGATGGCATCCGTGGCGTCCTGATCCGCGCCGGATGCATCTCGAAACCGGAACCAAAGTCGAGCGGGCGAAGTGAATCGCGGCGGCATCGCGGCCAAGTCCTCACGGCCAACAACGTGCACGGGCTCGGATTTGAGCCATTGGTTCGGATCGGCGAGATTCGTATCGCTAGAACCCCCCAAATCGACAAATTGCCCAAAGCAGTCCACCAGTCGCAAGCGACGCACCCGCAGAAAACCAGAGCGCATCGGGAAGAATGGAGTGGGGACGGGTGAGCCGGACGGTTGAGTGGATACGCCGTCTCCCTTAATCATTCCGCGCAGCCGCGTATTAAAGTTGTCGAAAGCGCCAACCAGCACATCCATGTTTTCCAGAGCGTTGGCGATATCTTCCAACTGCGAGCGGTCCACCGGACCTGGAGCAGGGGAAGAGGGAGGCGGCAAGCTCACATTGGCGAGCCTGGTGACCAGAACTTGAGAGGTTTCTGAGAAGAACCGGATGCCGCCCCTGGCGGGCAGCGGCGCCGCGCCTCCCGCTTGCGATGCCTGCTTGAGTGTGTTGCGCACACTTGCGGCGATGGTTGCGGCCGCCCCGCCGGTTAGCAACGAGCGCCCCTGCATGATGACCCCGGATTTTGTGTCACCCGCCGCAGGCAAGTTGCTCGCGTCGGGAAGGTAATCGGTTTCGTCCAGCTCCCAATCTGCGGGACCATCCGCCGATGGAATGAATTGGATCTCCCAGTCGAGGTGCAGCGGCGTCCACGGCCGCACGGGAGGAGTTACACCGACCGGCGAAGGGAGCATGCCAGCGTAACCGCTCTTTGCGATCAGCGGACCGGGATCGGTGCGCGGATCCCAGGTGGACCACCAGGCAGTTTGCTCGACCGCAAAATTCTGAGCTTGCGAGATGAGCTGCGCGCCCTTGAATCCAGTGGAGACCTGTGCCGCTGGGACGGAAGCGCCGGGATCGAGCAAGACGGCCTCCCGCAACAAATCCTCGCATTCCGGCGGAACACTGCCATTCTCAATTCCGCGCTCAAGAAGATCGTCTCCAGAGATCGCTGGTCGCTCGATTGGCCCACCGGTTATGGTGGAGCAAGCCAATTCCGTGAGGGCGAACCCGGTGAGACGGCAGACCAGATTGCCATCGTCGGAAAACCGGCCATCCGCGCCATGCTTGAAGGATCGACCACCGCCTTGAAGCAGAAAAACGGGGTCCGCTGGATAGAAAAAGCGCGGCAAAGAACGCTTCACTGGAACCGGCTGTTGTGGCGCCGGTGGAGGGGTCGAAGAAGGGAGTGCCGTGACCACGTCTAACAGACGCCCGTTCAGAATCGTGGTCTCACTCAAACGCTCATTTGTGGAAACCGGCTGGGCGGCTGCACGCTCCACCTCGACCAGAATCGGTCCGCTTTGCACGCCTTGTCCGAAGCGGCTCCCAGAACTGGCGGCCGATTGGAACACGCCCGGCGCGGATTGCACCGGCTGCGAGGGCAGCGGCGGAGTTCCTGAGCGGTCAGGCAAGGTGATCGTCTCGGTGACATCGCCCCCGGAAAGCGATCCAAAGGCGTTCGCGTGAAGACGCGCATCCACGCGCGCCGCGCCGTCTGCTTGCTCGAACTCGCTCAACGCACCCAGCATAAAGGCTTCGAGCGCGCGGGCCTCGTCCGGTTTGCTGTTCTGAAGCGCGACGGCTTCACCGAGGGCTTCTGCCAACGTGTTTGCGTAAATGGCCCGAATCGCCGAGGCCGGTGGAGGGCCGCCGACTTCTCCGGAAAGCAAGCCATTCTCACTGCCCGGGAACCCGATGCCTGGCCAGCCGATGGCCACGACCGAGCCGTGATAGACCGTGAGTGTCGGCCACCACGCGCCGTTGGTGGCATAGGTACCGCCCTGCGGATGCCCCGACGCATCCAGAGGCGCGGGCGACGAGCCTGCGCGATCCACTAAAGGAGGAATTTGCAACGTTTGAGTTCGCTGTAAGAGACCAAGGCTTTGCGGAGCCTGAAGGGTGAAAGCCTCGCGTGTCGAGAGGCCGACCATCGTCGAAGCTTTAACGTTTTGCGCGTAACTCTGGTCCAGCTCTCCGGTCGCCAGCTCCCAACCGAGCTGTGCCATCTTCTGGTCGAATTCGTTGAGTGAATGAATGGAGGTTCCCAAGGGATCCGCAGACGGGTCCGAAAACCAACCACAAACAAGGTACGCGAGAGGGCCGGACGCCACCCCGGAGAGGTTGTCGTAAAACCCGAGGCGATTGACGACATTGTCGTAATACGCTGCCCATGCGGGATCGCCGTGCCCAGCTGCAGTGAGTGGTCCCTTGGTGTCGTTGACAGTCCCAGGCTCATTCCACTGATCCAAAGGAACAACGACAGGAACCTTTTCCCCACTGCGCAGAACCCATCCTTGAACGGCACGGCGCGGGGCCTGAGTCGCCGACGGAAACATGCGAATGACGAGCCAGCGGTCCGGAATTGGGGGAAACTGCGCCTGGACTGTCGGATCGGGCGTTGTGCCGGGGTCCGTGGGACCCGGCACGGAGGCATTCGTCAAGCCATCGGGCAAAGCCCAGTGAAGGTACACACCGGCTGGACGAGCCGCAGCCAATTCCTGAAACGGCGGTGGCAAGAGGGATAGCCGTGGCACGGCGGTATCGGGAGGGCTGTTCGGCGGTGGATCTGGCGGAGTGTTCATCAAGCAGTTGGCCCACGTGCCGCCTGCTTGCCGGACCACAAGCGCGTCAAGCTGAACCGGCACCATCGCGCGCGGGGTGCGGGGGATTAACGAGTTCCATGTGGCCGCAGCGCGCGGCGTAATGTTGTGCGCAGCGGCGAGTTCAAAAATGGAATCTAGAGGTGCCATGGTCAGCTTCCTTTGATCAGCTGGGTCACTGCTGCGACCGTATCGGCTTGTGCGACGCGGCCGCCAATAAACACGACAGAAACGAAACTTCCCGATCCCGCCGGTTGACCAGCCATGTCAACGGTGCCTTCAAACCTTTGGCGCCACGGCACCTGCAAGACTTCGATCGCAAAGGCGGCGCTGCCGTTTTGGTCCGGCATGCCGGCGTGCGTAGGCTCCTGCAGGAACAGCGCGCGGCGAAGTCCAGATACATGAATCACTCGATTGTGTCCGGAGCGAACGGGAACGGAAATCGAGACCGGATTGGAACTCGAGTTATTCGGATCAACGCGAATTTGTGAACCGTCTTTGCCGCGAAGATCGATCTGGTAAGCGCCCACCTGATTCATGTTCACGCCAAACTGCACATTGTGATGAGGCTCTTCTATGTACACCAGCTGCGGAATCCCCTGAAAAAGAGCAATCATCACCGAGGGTGAGAGAAGTTCCAGACGGAGCGTGAGGAGCTGGCGTGAAGAATTTGCCTGATCGCCCGGATTGAGCGGTTCGGGAATGTCGGCAGAATAGGCGCGGACGTCGATGTGAGGCCAGCCGCTGACCGCGGCCGAGCGCAACAGAAAGCCGGTGATGACGTCGGCCGGCTGTGGGGTGCCATCGTTCTGTTCCTTGAGACTCTGGAAGGAACCACGCGAGCGCTGAATAGAGCGTACAATGCGTTCGGTCAGGTCTAATTGTTGATTGAGCGGACCGCTGTGGGCCTGGTGGTGCGCTTGCTCGCGTGTCCCGATTTTGCCGACGGCAAGCGCGCCGTCGACTACGCGGTCGGCCCAAGATCGATCGATATAGAAAAAACGAATCGATTCGTCGGGCAAAAGCCGCGGGTCGGGGATCAGATACTCGAAGGGAACGCCAACCAGGAGTCGTATATGCGCCAGGAATGACTCCATGTATGGCGGCATTTCCGCCTCAGGTGCGTCGTTAGGGACTTGCGCCGGATTGAGCATGCGCTGCGCCAAGGCCTGAGAGCCAGTGACCCAAGGAGTCCTCATTGTCCGGTTCTCCCCAACTTGGCGTTCACGTTGTTGATCAAGCGAGTGCGAGCTTGAGTCAGCTGATTCAATGAGGCCGTGTCGGCGGCAACAGCATTAATCGTGGTATTAGGGCGTGGTGTTTGCGGGACGGGAGAGACCGCACTACCCAGTGCTCCCGCGTCCCCACCCAGAAGAGCCACGGCTTCTTCCTGATTTTGTAGTTGGAAGGCCTGTTGCACGGCGGAGGGATTAAAGCCGACAACGTTGGCGACCCGATTCAATCCGTAGGGATCGGCGAGCGGACCGATGCCCCTGGCGGCGCGTTCAACTGCGTTGGTCGACAAGACCGGAGTGATGGGCGCATGCAAGTCAACCGCAGTGGTAACCGACAGGCTGGTCTCCGCAAGCGAGACGGAATCGGCGAGCGAGGATTGCTTAAATGCCTCGCGGCGCCAGCGCATCAGTTCTTGCGCCAAGCGCGGATCCGCTGCGGCAAGGAGTCGTCCGACCTCGAATGCGGCTGCATAGGAGACATTCTCGCCGCCTGTTTCGGCTGAAACGGTGCGGCACTGATCCGCGCTGTGATACGGGCCGCGTGTATCACGCGTCAGTTGAAAGGGCACGAGCGGGCCGCGGTACCACGCTTGTTCCGGCGCGCCAGTCCGGTCAGTCACGTCAATCTTTAGATGGCATGTGTCCGTCAGAGGTGGATGACCGGGCTCTTGGAGCTTCCCGATAAGGCCGACGTCGAGGCCTTGCATCAGCCCGCGGAAGTTGTTGTCGCCGATCGTTTCATACTGCCAGCTGTACAACAAGACCAACCGGGTCATTTGCTGGAAGATAATCGGGTTGCGGACAATCGAAGGCGGATTCGCGAGAGTTACTCCCGTGAAACGCGGATTCGCGGCGCCAGCGGGCTTGGCGGGCAAGCCGGACGGCGCGGCCGTAACGGAATTGCGCAACGCCGGCAGATTGGCATCGTTGATCGTCCCTATGAACACCGGCGAAATGCCCGCCTGTTGCCCCGGTGGTTCCACCGGCACCAAAGAAAGGCGACCCTCCAACGAGACCAGACAGGCCCGACACTTCGAATTTGGAGAAGGGAGACGGTTGGACATGATGACAGAGAAAAAACCGTCCTTGCTGCCAACGCTAAGCTCACGATCATCGACATTTACCTGGCGTACATGCGCAAGGAGCTGAAGTTCCTCAAGCGAAGGCATGACGGATGCGAGAAGATCCGAGGGAATCTCGATTGTGTCGCAGGTAATTCCCTGCGGATTGCCCATGGCTCGCAGCGCGTCCGCGGGCAGCACCTGCTCGAGGGGCTGATTCTGGAGGAGCGTGTACTCGCCTTCTTCAAACAGCAGCAAAGCGAGCCAAGGGAGTCCGTCTGGTGGAAGGGCGGGCAAATCCGCGTTCGTCTTCGGCACCGGGACGGCGCTGCCATCGGGATTGATCTTGCGCTCCCAAGGAAGCGTACGCCGATAAATCGCAATGTGCGGCACCACTTCCGTGAAGGGGCCGTGTCCATTCCGCGGAGGGACAACGGATGCGACATCCGTGGGACTAAGGCGAAAACGAGGGCCCTCGATGTTGAAGAAAGCCTGCTTCGAGTCGAGCGGCTGATTCGTCCCATCGATGGTGACGTTGGTCTCTAACGTCATGCGATAGGAATTGTCGACAAGCGGAGGAGTGATGTCGTCGTACAGAATCATATGTCCTGGAGCCGGAGTACTCACGAGCCACCTCCTGTCGCTGGTTTTGCGGGCGGCTGCGCGGAGACCGGTCCGCTCTGTTGACCTCCGGGCGCAGCGCCGGAACCCAGAATCGTCACCGTAACCTGGCCGTCTGGAGTCAGCGGCCCTTCGCTAACCCAATGTTCGGGAACCTGGCCGTTCAAGCGGATGCCCCATTCCTGTGCACTTCCACTCAGCCCGACAATTCCGGAGAGGCGCAGGCCGCTGCGGCTGGCCACAGACACAGAAAGGTATGTGGCGTTCGCGTCGCGCGAAACTACGTCGTAGAACAACATCTTGCGATTGCCGCCGACGACACGGACGGGCTGGGTGGACAGCGTCCCACCCTTAACGGCGATGGCAAGGTCCCCATCTTGCGACGCGGTAGGGTCAAGAATATCCAACAAGAGTCCAACCACACTGACTGGAATCGGCAGCCATGTTTCGACTCCCTTCTGATCCGCCAGAGCCTCGGACAGCCGAACCATAGCCTGTGCAGCGGGCAGCCTCCGCTTGTTGGTCAGCGCAGGTTGCGCCAGGATGATTACGCATCCCCGGCCAAGGAGAGATGTGGAGCCGACCTGCGGCACGAGGTTGCCGGTTTGCCAGCCGACGATCGCATTTCGATTCCCTGCTACGAAGGTGACTGCACCGAGCCCAGTGGCCGGGGAATTTGCGCCCGGAACCGGCGTCGTTGTGGGCGGATTCCCCAAACACGTTACGGCGACTCCAGCCACCGCGTCCGGAAGCGGGAGCGGCTGGCTTCCCGGGAGCAGCTCGTGGTCGGCAAGGACATATCCTGCCCGGGAAAGGAAGGTGACGCGGGCCGCTGCTTGCCCTGCGACCAGAACGGACAGCTTCTGTCCGGGCGGAACATCCCAAACATGCGAGGCGCCCGCGGGAACCGCAACTCCACGGGTCGTAACCGCCGTCTGGGCATTACTGAATGCCGTCTGGTGAGCCTTGCCGAGAGACCATCCCGTTTCCGTGCTGCGGAGCGTGCGAGACGAACGGGCCACCGCGGTGGGCCGTGGCGCGCTCGCTGCTCGCACAAATTGAAGCTTTGCGCCGGGAATGGTGTCCAGCTTCGGCGGCGACAAACGCGGAGCTTGCTGCGCAGCCGCAATCGTGCTCACAGTTGTGCGCAATGGTGGAGGCGAGTCAACGCTCGGCAAAGGACGGCCCTGAAGCACTGCACGAAGCCGTGGAGCTTGAAGCATCACGGGTAGGACAGGGGCAACGCGGCTGATCATCGGCGGGGCCGGCAGTCCCACAGGGTTCATCGTCCATCCGGTGGCGAGAGGCAAGAACGCCGGTGGCGACGAACGGAAATGTAAGAGCGAGCGCGACACCATCGGCGGCAGCCCTTGAGCCGGAAGGCCCGAGACGGTGCGCGCGTCGGCAAAAAAACCAGAGCCACTCAGCAGCGTATTGCTCGCGTTGAGCAAGACATGCGTGTTGCTGCTCGCAGCAAGCTGACTCAGCGTATCCGCTGATGCACCAAGGGCCTTGAGATTTCCAATTTGCGTGATCGACCAAGTTGCGAAAGGCAACGGGCGGGAGAACCCGTAGTCGTACAAGCTGGAGATGGGGATTGGCAAGCTTGGGTGGCGCAGCACGGCCACCCCAGTAAATTGCAGTCCTGCCAGCACGGGGACCGTGTTTGCTGCCGCCGGCACATTGTCGTGCGGAAGCAAGTGATATGGGGCTTCGGAAAATTGGCCGATGATTGGTTGGAGCTGGAAGTGTTGGTTGTCAACCTGAAATTCGATGCTGACCGGGGGCTGGGGATTATCCGCAGGAACTACGGCGCTCCAGCCATTGATGCCCGGGTTCCAGCCGTCGATCAAAACTGCGTGTTGGCTGGTGATTGAGTGGTGCGCGCTGTCCACAAGTAACGGGGCGACGTCCAATTGAAAAACGCTCGATAGGGGGCCGTAGTGCCCGAAGACCAGGGACGGGATCTGGCTTTCGTCGCGTTGCAAGGCGGAAGTCAAGAAACTGAACTCCATTGCTGGCATTCGCGTCTCCGTCCTGAACGAGAACTCCGGCGTCATTTTCCACGGCTGGTCCTGGGTTCCAGGCGAGGGCTGGCCGCCAGCAGGTTCAGGAGGCTGCAGGCCGGTAATCACGTGCGCGACGACCGGTTCATTTCCGGGTGTACCGGAGTGAAGGTACTTGGAAACGAAAGCGGGCCAGGGAATCGGATCCGGCTGCGGATTGGGATTCGGCCCAAAGGGCACAGTAACCGAAGCGACGGCAAGATCGACCGTAACATCACCATGAAACGGAGGTCCGAGTACGTGCAGGCTGGCGCCAAGAGAGACCGTTATATCTATGTCCACGCAGCCGATGAAGCAGACGTGCATACTGAACGTCGCTCCTACCGAGACGCCGATGTCCGCGTCGTAGTAGAAGGGATCCCACGAAATCAGGAAATCGCAATAGGCGCTGAACCAGACACAGATCCAATCCGGGCCATACGTGGCATCAAAACGGGTGCCGGCCATCACGCACGTATTGGTCAGCGCAAAATACGACTCACCTTTGATGGCCACGACGCCGAGAAACGACCAGTGATAGCCGACGCGCGGCACCAGGGGAAACTGCGGCTGAACGTGAAACGCCGGGTGATAGCCGCCAATGGTGAGCAGGAACTGGGATTGGCTGAACCAAACAAAGTAAGCAAAGCCTCCGGTCAACTGGCAGTCGCGGCTGAGCAGGTAGGAGTTGTCCGTGAGCTGCGCCTGAATTGAAAAAACTCCCTCGGCAGAACTGAACCGAACCTTCAGTGCCAATTCGACGCTGACGAGCGCCGTGTCGTCGGCAGGCAACGCCATGCGGGCCACGCCGAGCAGGCCAATCTCAACGCCGCGATCGAGCGCAACATACAAGACGGCGGTCACATTTACGATCGCGAAGGAAGTACCCCGGAGGCCCACCGCCAGCCAGAAACTTCCCCGGCGCGCCGGCAACTGACTGCGGATGTGCATCAAAGCGCCCATGGGATCGTCGGCAATTTGGCCGGGATTATCGAGCGCTTCGACTAACAAGAAGCTGGGGATCTGGTCCAGGTCCGTGGGTACGATAATTTCGCGATTGTAGCCAACGCCGAGACCCAGACCGGAAATATCAATGATCGGCGGAATGCCAATCTCAACGAAAACACCGGCGAAAACGAACAAGGAAGTGTAGGTGTCGCCGCTGGGGTCCGTAGGTGTTGAGTAGGCTCCGACCGCAATGAACCCGAGGTCGGAGATCTCGATGAGAATCAGGCCGTCATACTCAACCGGCGGACCATCGTTCTTGACCAGCGCTCCGGCAAGCGTCACGCCGGGCGAATCAAACCCGATGGCGAGCCCCTTGAGATCAAGCGACCACCCTGAAGGCGTGAGCACGGACTTGTAGGGCACCGAGATTGTGAGCTCATCGACTTGAGCCGTAAGGCCAGCCACCTGCACGCTGCCGTCGATGAGCAAACCGACCTGGGTGTTATCGACGTTCAAGCCAAGCTGATCGATGTAGATCGGCCCGAATCCACTGTGCACACCGATCCAAAGCGTGCCGGTCTGACCGCCGAACTTTATGTGGAACTGCCCATCACCACTGGGCCCACTCCAATACCAGGCGTCCACATCCACGCCGGGATTTACCGGCTGGGAATCGCCGGGATTCGAGCTCGAACCGCTGTTGGAACTAAGCAGGCTGGCGGCAACCGGATTGTCGCCTCCGACGTTACCGCCGGTCGCGAGACCAACGGGAAGTCCGAGCGAAGCCAACTCGATTCCTCCCCCAAAGCTGTTGACGGTTAGTCCGCCTTGCAGCTCAGCGTCAAAGAAGAGGTAGCCGTTGAAGCCGCCCAGCCGGAAAAAATCCATGTTGACAAGAGGCGCGTCGTCGGCGCCTGTAATGCCTAGGCCGAGGCCGGCAACCAGCAAGGCTGGCCTGAATTGCAGTGTGTCGTCGAACAAAAAGAGTGCCAGGCCGTCGTTCGCGCCCGGGCTGTCGGTGGCCCAACTGTCCGGCGCACCAAACAAAGCGCTGAGAACGTAGGAACTAACCGTAAAGTCCAATTTGCCTTTCAGCGCAATGCCCGTACGTGAGTTTGCATGGACGAGCCCCACACTCAGCGTGGGTGAAAGGTTGATCGACGTTGGCAACAGGGCGGCCGCCAGACCCGCCGCTATCGTCGTGATCGGTGGCAGAGGACTCTGCAGCGAATCTTGCGGAGGGGTCGCGCCTTTCTTGACGAGTTGAGCCGCAACAAGCGCGTCCTCAAGTGTTGGCCCGCCGGTCCACAAAGCCGTCGTGAGCTTGGATTGCGCGGCTGCGAAAACAACCTGCGCAGCAAGCGGAACCAGCAACGTCTCCACGATCTGAAGCGGAGTTCCTGCGCCACTCTGAATGCTCACGGTCGGAGCCAGAGTAACCGTGAGCGGACCATTCACCGTGGGGCTGGTTGCCAGCGGATAGAAGTTGATTTGGAATCTGTTGCCGCCCCCTGCTGAACTGAAATCCACTGAGAACGTTGGGGTAAGGTTGATGCCGAGGGTTACCAGATTGACTCCGAGGCCGGTCGCGCATTGCACCTTGCCACCGGAGAAGCCTGCACTGAGACCGGCGATGATCGCGCCACTTCCCAGCTTCACTCCAGTCGCGGAGAGTTGCGCAACGGGTCCGGTGTCCCAACCGAGACCAAGGCCAACGGTGCCCGTCGCCGGGGCGGGAAGGGCGAACTGCCAAGTGAGGCTGGACCCTGATACGGAGATTCCGGACGGAAAAACTCCGAGACCGTCCAAGAATGATTTCAAGGCAGTGACGACGCCGGCACGCTTGGATGGATCAAAAAGCTTGAGATAGTCGCCGTTAAGCAGCCCCTGGAGATCGGCTCCATGTGCAGCGAAGTGCCCAGCGTTGTCGTACACGCCAAGCGCGTCAGCGACGGATAACACCGTGGTCAGCCATCCCGGCGCGGGTCCCGGATTGCTGAGTACATCTACCAGGGCGTCGAGGGCTTGTGGCAAGAGTGCTTCGGCAGCGCCGCGCAAAGAACCTAAGCCACTGAAAGAGGGCAGAATTTGAATCGCGGGTATTCCCTGCGGCGCGACGGAAAGCGAAACTTGCGACCCAGTGTAGCCAAACGTGATGGTCACCGACGGCCACGTACCGGGTAACGGCACTGTCAACGACAGCGTTCCGCCCGGCGTTACGTGCCGCAACTTATCGATCGCCGCGGTCAGCTTCACTCCCAGCACTCCCCCCAACGGCGAGGTCGTTGCCAGATTAAAGGTGACCGGATCGGAGTCTGTTCCTGCGCCGGAGGCCGTAAGCTGAATCCCTGGGGGTACGGTCAACCCCGGGGAAGCGGCAAAACCTGCAAGATGATTGATAGCCTGTAGGATGTCATTTATTTTTCCTGAGTCGAAGCCGTTGCCACTGCTGTTGCCGATACCCGGCGAGCTTTGAGCCGCGCCGCTTGTGTTCGAGAAAAATCCGTCGAGCGGCGGGATGGCGAACCCAGGGCCTGCCAACGACTCCAACAGAGCTCCGCCAGCCGCTGAAAATAGCAGGCGCGGCAGAACGCTGTTCAGCGTCGTCGTGACTGTAGCTGCGGCCGGAAGCGGAAAGACTTGGAATGGGGGGAGCCATGGCGGCGCTTGCGCGACCAGAGTGCCGGACGTCTGGCTGTAAACCAGATTGAATCCGCCAATTTGCAGAGTCGCATTCAGATTGGCCGTCAGCGCGGGAATCGCAACACCCGCCGAGAATGAAAGTGAGGCATTCGACGCAATCGCCAGACCCGGCGTAGTCGTCTGAATCGAAAACGTCCACGGAGATGACGAGATGACCGCTTGAAGCGGCAAAGCGCCGAGAGGAAAAGTCCATGGTCCGCTGGACGGGCCGCTGAAGCCCAGCAACCCACCGGGTATGGAGAGGGCGTTCGTCAGCCGCGAACTGAAAAACGAAGCGGCGTCCGTGGAGATCGCATTGAAGGCGTCCGCAGATATGCCTATGCCGGGCGGTTGCGTGTCCGGAGTCACAATCCCCAGGGCATTCAATGCGTTGAGGAGTTGCGCTACTTGCGAGTTCGCGCCCGGCGATGGGACGCTGATCGCGTGCATCACTTCACCAAGCAAAGGCTGCGCGCCACTGTCGGCAATCTGCACGTGACCCAGCGTTTGCCCGTGGTAAGCGGCCTGATAAAGATTCAGGAATGGTTTCGCACTGACTTGCCCCTGCCCCGCGCCAGCTTCGACGTCGATCCCAAGGTCGCACCATCGAACGCGAACGTCCGCGAGCGGATTGCCTGGCCCAGCGTAGCTTTGCGGCCCGCCTGCCAGCCAGTCGTCCGGCTTGCTGAGGCTGATGCGTACGCCGAGTGCTTGCGCCGAGTGTGGCGGGGAAGCCGCACCGGAGGCGAGCGCGACTCGGAACACGCTCGTGCGAACGGACACGTCCACTTGCACGTCGTTAGGATTTGCGACTGGCAAAGCGGCATGCCCGCGCAGACCGAAGCTGAGATGTGTGGGTGCTTGCCCGGTTGCGCCCGCCGCCTGGGTGGCAAGCGCGCTCGCTGCTTGTTTGGCCAGGTCGAGAACGCTTCCGCTCAGCGTTCCTCCCAGCGCCAGAGCAGGCCTTCCTCCGGTGTCTATTTTTCCGCTGCCGGCGAAACTCCCGACGGGATAGGGAGCGCTTACCGGGAGCATTCCCGGGCTCGGCGGCGGTAGGTATCCATCCAGAGCTTGCATGATGTGGTCGAGCGCGTCGCGAAGCGGGCTCCCCGGCATTCCCGGACGCAGCCCTTGAAGAAAGCGAACCGCGTTCCCCGTGTCCAGATCGTTGATGAACGGCAAATCGGCGCCTAGATGCGGAGTGCCGAGAGTGATCAGGCCGGCGACTTGCGGCGCCGGCGTCGCGGATGTGTACGAGCGCGCAGCAACGCCCGCCGTCGAATGCGCGACCAGTGTCACCGTAACTCCCGGGCGCAGCTGACCCAGGCGCTCGATCAAGCGCGCGATTTGACTAGTGAGCGAAGTAACGTCGCCGGTTCCGTCATCCGCCAGGTCTGCCGTATAGTAATCGACCGCCACGGTCACCGTGTTCAAGTTCACCGCTGACGGGTCTATTCCGGGAACGCGCAAGTTGAAGTTCGCGCCAGGGTCGGTCGTGCCGTGCCGGTTGGGGCTCGCCAGCAGGTCACTCCAAATGGTGTGATCGCTGAACGCGGGCCCGAGGAGGAGAACCACGCGCGGATTTGCGGTTCCCCCCGCCCACTGGTCGATTTGGGACAAAATCTGAGAGATGGCAGCCGGATCATGTGGCTGCAAATGGTGGGCCGAGGTGATCGGAGTCCCCAGCACCCACGGTGCGCCCGGCATTTGAGACGCGCTCGGGACGACGCCGTCGCCCAGGGAAAAATAGTTGTTTAGGTTGGCCAATCCGAGAGAAAGTCTCGGACCGAGGGCGGAAGCGGCGTCGCGGACGGCGGGCAGGAATCCGCCGAGTCGCGATGCCGCCGCTGCAAGATCTTCAAACGTGGCCGAGTTGCCCGCAAGAGTTGCCAGCTGTGTTGCCCAGTTCGCGGGCGGTCCAGCGGGTTCGAGCCAGGCCAGTAGATCCGCGGAGGGGCCATTGGTTGTAAGAGGCAGCGTCCAAGGATCGTCATACGTGCCCGAACCGCTCGGAACAGGCATAGCAATAGGCGCGTCCGGCGTTGCCGGGAGCGTCCCATTCAGGAGAGTCTGGAGCCAATTCAAGCCTTGCAGAAGGAACGGAGAACCGTCCGCGCTGAGGTTTTGCGCAACCGTTGCGAGCCAGTTGCGCAACGCCCCAAACGGGTTGGAAAGCAAGGAGCCTGCTGCGCCAGGGTCTGTAAGACTGGGCCAGTCAGCAGACAACCCGTTGAGTTGCCCGTGGACGCCTAACAAGCCTGACAGCACGAAACCGGGCATTCCGCCCCAGCTCAGAGTTGCTTTCATCAACAGCAGCCCGAGAAGTTCCTCCAAATTTGGAATGGAAACGCCAAGGGCGGCAGCCGCCGCGGCGGGGTTGGTTACATCGAATCCCGCGGCAATCGGGAAGCGTAATGCGTTCGCGGTAACACTGGCCGAACCGACCGAGAGCTTGAAATTGTCGATCTCCGCCGTCCAGCTCATGGAACTGCCCGGCTGCCAGTCCATCTGCGCCCGGAAGGAATCGGCGCCAAACTGAACGTTGGATACCGCAACTTGAGGCGCGAGCGGACTGGCTAGCAGAACAAGGTGTTGCCCTCCCATCAAACGCACGTCACCGGCGCTGCTCGCAGGCAGGTCGAAAGCCAGCAATTCCGCAAGCCAGAAGAACTGCAGCGGTGTTGCGCTCGCTGAAGCTCGCAGCGCCAACCGAAGCTGCTGCGTAGCCGCCGGATTTGTTTGCGCATTCCAGGCCGCTAGTTCCAGGGTCAACGGCCCCGCTGGCGCGAGGGCTACTCGCCAAGGATCGACGAATGTCCCAGTGCCCGAAACTGGCGTATTGATCCCCAGCAAGAGCGCCAGCTCGGTCATTAGGAAAGACCAGTTATGGGTGTTATCTAAAAGAACCGCGCGGTGGAAACCTGCTATGGCCTGAGCCGGGTTTGCAACAAGCGTTGCCAAATCCGTCAGATGAGGCGACCCCGGATCTCCCGCGGGTTGGACGAGACCCGCTAGCGCTGCCAGATGAGATCCCGCTCCTCCGCCAAGGGCTGCCAAAATCGTGTTGCGAACCGCAGCACTGGCTGCGGCTGCGACGGAGTTCGTATTCGTGAGATCGATTCGTGGGTATTGAGCGCTCGGTGGTCCGGCGAGAGTGACTTGGTCGAGTTCGAGCAGAGGACGGAGCGTGCTGCCATCCCACTGAATGCCCCCTTGCAGGGAGCCAACAGTAATCTGGGCCGAGCCCACCAGGTTTGGCGCGCCCGTTTGACCGGGCGCACGGAACAGTACCGAGGCGGCTGGGAGGACTGCAGCCGACCCCGTTCCATTCAAGGGGATCGACCCGAGTATTGCTTGAGCGTCCACGCGAAACGGTGGATTTGCTCCCGCTGGAAGAAAAGAGGCTTGCACGCCAAATCGAACAGCGTCGGGCGCCGTCCACGCAACCAAGAAGAGACCTGACTGGGGATTAAAGGAAAGCGCTGGTACGCTCCATGGGTTTCCCTGTGAACCGTCACCGTTAACCGTGAGGTCGCCAGAACCAATCAACCCCGCCAGATGACCCAGCCACTTTGTCATGGCCGGAGCTTGCGTCAGGGACCTGAGCCACGTCTGAAGCGCAGCCGGGTTGCTTGCCAGATCCGCGATGGGGAATGTTGGCACTCCGTCGCCATCGAATCCCAGCAAACCGGTGAGATGTTGCACCACCGCCTGCAATTCAGTCCCTGCGGCGGCCGTGGGAGCCAACTGCGCGAGCACTTGCTTGAGCAGAGCAACGACGAGCCTGGACGCTTCCGAACTCAGATTTGCTGGATCAAGCGCGACGTCGTTTGGTGGCCCGCCGTCCAGCGAAAGACCCTTCAAAGTCACCGTGACGCTTTCATTCGGTGGCGCAATGGTGGCGTCGATGACGATCCCGCTCAGAGTAATCGCCAGAGGAGGAAGCTGAACGGAGAGTTGTATTTTGAGCGGCCCCTGCGCCGTTCCAGCAACGGCTTGAACGTTCGAGTTCGCGCTGACGAGGGGCAACTGGGCGCGGAGCCGCGCGGTCACGCCCGAAGAACCAACGGCGGACCCAATGTCACCCGCCATCCCGAGCGTGACGTTGCCGTTGTTCTTGACGGTGAGATAGATGTTGCCGAGGGACTGGTTGCCAAGGACGGGATGCCAACTCTCATCGCTTGGAATTCCGTCTCCGGAGACGGGAGGGAGCAACGCGTCGAGCAAGCGGAGGAAGGCGTCTCGTTGTGGGCTGGATAGGATCCCAGCGGCCTTGCCAAGTGGGTCGCTGAACCACCCCGCGTCAACATTGCCATTACTGTCGATCAGGCCAATAGCTTGCCCGAGGTCGCCCAATTCTCCGGCCAGTCCTTGTGTGGAGATCATGGGCTACCTCGGGAAGGCGGTGCCCCTTGCGGAGCCTGGAGCGGTGTACCTGCTTGAAGCGTCAGCTTTCCCCCGGACAGACTGAGAGCGCGGGGCACGCCGTTTTGCGTCGCGCTGAGATCCTGCGCAAGTCCCAAGAGGCTTGCCCACACAGCGGCTTGTAGGTTAGGACCCCAGCGCGCAGCCAGCAGGCCGTTTCCCTGCGGCAACTCGTTGGTGACAGCCAGCAAGCCAGCCGCGTCCCCTGTCGACAACGCCAGCGACACAATCAGCGGCGTGCGTCCAGTCTGGTCGGTCTCCAGGTCAACGGACACCAGGAGCGCATTAGAGAGGATGCGTACGGTGACACTGTCAAGATGGACTAGAACCTGATCACCGGCGTCGATCCAGACAACTTGCTGCGGAGAACCGTTGGCTGTGGATTGCGATCCATCTGCGGGGCGTCCCGCAAGGCGGACTCCCAACTGAGTAGAGATCGTTTGTGCGTCCAACTGCTGCGGCGGGAATTTTTGAGCCGCGCCCTTGTCGATTACAAAGGTCTCGACGTTGAAACCACTGGTGGGAATTTTGACAAACTTCGACGTGGGTAGAAACACATCCGCAGGCGTCACCGTGACCAGGTACAATCCCTGTGGAGTGCGCTGCAGACCGCGGACATCGATGTCTTTCGAGGCGTCGGCGCTCTTGACATTCAAAGTCTGACCGCTGACTTGCGGTGCGAACTCCAAATCAACGCTTCCGCCAAGCGCCTGCCGCTGTGGGTTCAACACGCGGATGCGCAATGCGATATCGATATCCGTATCGGACATGAACTACTCCCTCAGAACCTCGCTCTATAAATTCCCTGTCGCCTCCGATCCGCTAGAAGTGCGGGCCCGGTTCTCCGTCTCAACCGACACCGATTCCCGAACCACTGGAGACATAGCGGAAACCGACATTTGAGTGTTCTTTGCGGGCGCCTGCGATGCCGCTCCAAAAGAGCTGAAAGCGTCGCGCCGTTGACTTGCTAAAGATCGAGAGAAGTGGTTTGTTTGCCGGAAATTGCCATAGTTAGGGATATAAGTATGGTGGCATTGCCGCAGTTGAATCACCCTGCTGAATGAAGTCGAAGCCAAACCTTCAGCAAATTCCAGCTCGTCGAAAAAGACCACGAACTTACCTTGCTGCGCTTTCATGGCTAAGACCTGTTCTCGGGTGAGCAACCAGGGGGGCCGATTTCCTCGCCGCGAGTGCAGTTTTTTTAGAACTACTTATTGCCTGTGTCAACTACTTTTTGGGGACTCACAAACAAATTGCTCCCTGTGGCTGGATCCTGCGACGGATCCCTCCCCTAAATCCGCAACAGGCACGAGGTGCGGCGGGGGGAGATGCGAAAGCACTACATACCAGATCGACAAACTCATTGGGAATTGGCAACGGTAGTTCGTCTGGCCGTCGCGCGCGAATCAGCGGTGACTCAACAAGCGGATCTTTGGCGCGCGAAACTTGAGCGAAGGGGCAAGTGTTCGCGCCGGTCGGAGAGTGGAACTTCGAGACGGAGATATTTTTGCACGGGTATAAGATTTTTCGAGTCCATGGACCGCTGAGGATTCACGAAGAACTCCGATAATCGCCCAGATTCCTTGAGAATTCGTACAAGGGTGGAACGCGTAAGCTCGGTCTCGTTCTGCAAGTAGGCAAGTATGTCCGGCAGCGAACTTCGGTATTGAACCGTCTCTGCCTTCGCTGCGACGGCATGGGCTTCGACCCCAGCGTTCGTCACTGAAAGCTCAGCCGTGGTGAAACTTACCTTGCCAGCTTCCACCTTCTGCATCTTGCGAAGCGCCTGCACTGCCCGCTGGACTAGATCGTCGGTGGAGTCCAACGCTCACGGACGCTTCCTGCTCCTCAGGAATGGCGAGGCTGGCGTCCTTGATTTATTAGTTTTTCTGCCTCAACCGGCACATCCGGCCGGGGATCGGAAAGCGAATCGGCGAAGGACCGAATGCCATCAAAGCGCACTCTTAGGTCTCCATAGCTGCGGGTGAAGGCACGCTCCACATCGTGAGCGAGGACGAGGTTGTCGCCTTCCGGATGTTGGTACCGGAATGCAATAAGATTTGTGGGATCGAAATTGTTCGCGGACCATTTGCACTCGCTGGCCGCTGGTCTCTTTCGGTGGGTCGCGATGACCAAGTCCACCTCGTGCCCGCGCTTGTCGCGCCAATAGAACACTTCTCGGCTCTGCGAACGCGCCATAATTTCATTCAGCACGAAATGCTCCCACAACGTCCCAAGATCATCATCACGCAAGTCCTGCCAGCCTCGGTAGTAGCAAATGAAACCGGTATCGAAGCCATAGACTTTAGGCGCAGCGACTATCTCAGTGGGCCGACGAGTGCTGAAGGGGCGAATGACATGAGCGACGAACGTTGCCTCAAGAGCGCGTAGGTAGTTTGTGATGGTTGGCCGGCTTACCTCGCAAGGGCGGGCAAATCGAGTTGCGTCAAAGATGCCGCCGCTTTGTGCCATGACCAGCTCAGTGAATCGCTGGAACGAATCTCGCCGCTCCAGACGGAAGAGTTCCTGGATATCCTTAGCCCAGTAAGCGTCCATCCATTCCTGAAAGTCGCGTTCCGGGTGTTTCTCCGGCAGAAAGAAGGGAGGAAGGCCGCCCCGCAGAAAACGGTGCTTTAGGTCTGTCTGGTTCGCGTCGCCTATGGCCGTCTTGCTCATCCATTTCCGCAAGGTCTCCCGGCTCAGCGGCAACCCTCGTGGATCACCGCCCGGTCTCCTTCCTCGCGCAAGCGCAGCACCAACCGGCGCACCTTACGGGCGGTTAACTTCATCCGCTGGGCCGCCGCAACCTGCGCTAATCGCCCTTGCTGTAGCTCAGGCAACACTTTCAATCGGTCCCGTTCTCGTTGGCTCAACGCGATCCGCTCCGTTTCCATGGGCCCCTCGGCCATCCATGTAAGCGGCCTTTTCTACTTTGCACAAACCGGACATTCTCATTTTGCAGCGACATTTGTGGCAAATTCGTTGTGTCGTGGGCAGGAGGAGCGTACGATGCACGAAACAGATGTCCAAATCGGAAATTCCCGCCTAGATGAGGAGAAATCGAATATGAAAATGTTCCGGGCGCTCACGATTCTGTTTGCTGCCACGGCGGTCTCGATGGGAGTCGGCTCGCTGGCCGTGCCCTGCCTCGCCCAAGACGCAAAGACCGGCAACGTCATGTCGTTCGCTGACACAAAACAAGTCCTCGGACTCGAGGGTTTGAAGCATAACGTCACCGGAACTCTCGCCGTCGAAAATGCGTCTCTCGTGTTCACGAAGGGGAAGAAAAAAGTAGTTGTGCCGGCCGCCACGATCCAGGAAGTGATGACAGGCAAGGACACCGAGCGCACCATCGGTGGAACCGTTGGCACGCTCACGATGTTCGCGCCGTACGGAGCCGGAAGGTTCCTAAGCCTGTTCCGAACCAAGATTGACACCCTCTCGATCGAGTATCTCGATCCATCCGGCGGCGTCCATGGGGCGATCTTCACTCTGCCGGAAGGCAACGTGCTCGATGCAAAGAAGGCCCTACTGAGCCAGGGTGCAAAAACGAGCGTTCCCGTTGAAGTGGAAGCGGAGGCGCAGGCAAAACCGAAGGAGAAAAAGCAATGAAGTTGATCGGCTATTTGAGCGCCCTGCTGCCACTCGCCCTAGTGCTCCACTTCACGGGGAGCACGGCATTGGCGCAAGACAAGGCGCAGGCAAAGATTCAAGCGTCCTCGATCCAGATTCTGATGGTCCAGTCCGACGAAGTGAAGCTTCCCGTTGAATTTCAACTGGCGCTCTATGAGAACCTGATCGAACAGGTGCAAAAGACCAACAAGTTTCAGCACGTGTACCGCGACGGAGACACGGCTGCAGCCAACGCTGCCGACCTCGTGATCCTTCACAGCAACGTGTACGGGTTCAAGAAGGGCAGCGAGGGAAAGCGACAGGTGACCACAGTTGCCGGTGCCACTCAGATCAAGGTGCACTGCCTGTTTACGGAAAAGGCCGGCAAATCCGAGCTCGCTCAAGATGTCACGGGCAACGTGCGGTTTATCGGCGGCAACCTGAGAGCCACATTCGACTTCGCGAAGAAAGTGGCGCAAATCGTTGTCACAAACTTCCAGTAAGTGCGGTGTTGAGCCGACGTGTACGACCGTCTTGATCTCGTTCTTAGCCTATAGGAGCGGGAAAAGTGATACAGCCCTGGTGCTAAAGCTTCTTCACGTCACCCTGGGACCCGACCACGTCCTTCTGACCGATAGGGAACGTTCCTTCGTCGATTGCCTGCTGTACCTTGACTACAGCGGAGGTGTCGAAGAGCTCGACAAATCGCTCGGCATGTTTCCGTCCTTCGACTTTAACGCCGCGCTCGAATATCTGAAACTCCTGCGCAAACCCTGGCTATACTCACGGCTACGCAGAACGCGGCCAGATTTGCTATGCTGCCGCATCATGCGACGCCGTGAGTTCCTCACGTTGTCAGCGACCAGCATCGGTGGAGTGCTGGTCTACTCTCTGGATCGCAAAGTTTTTCGTCTTTCTGCGGAAACCATCCAAGCTATTCGCATTCCTCTTCGATTTTTCTCTCAAGCGGAAGCCCTGATTGTTGCCGCAGCAGCCTCACGAATCTTTCCGAGCGATGAAGCAGGCCCCGGCGCGCGGGAAGCAGGCGTCGCCGTCTACATCGACCGACAGTTAGCAGGACCCTGGGGACGAGACCGCCATCGCTACACCCAGGGGCCGTTTGAAGAGAATGCACCAGCGGAGTTTGGCTATCAGGGCCAAGCGACGCCACAGCAGATTTATCGCCAGGGAATCAAAGAGTTGAAGAGATTCGACCGCCTGGAGGCTGCGGAGCAAGACGAAAAGCTGAAGCAAATCGAAACTACTTTGTTTTTTTCCCTCCTCCGGCGGAACACTATCGAAGGCATGTTCTGCGATCCGATGCATGGTGGGAACATCGACATGATGGGCTGGCAGCTGATCGGCTTCCCCGGCCCGCGAATGAGCAACTATGACGATGTGGAGAAGCATTTTGGTGAGGCATTTCGCCCGAAGACCGCCAGCTTGCGCCAGGTGACGGGGCGCAAGGTCCGCCCCAGTGAGGACCTGGAATGAAGACCTTGCCATCTGTGGATGTGGTGATCGTCGGTGGCGGATGGACTGGCCTGCTCATGGCCAAGGAACTTGGCTCCCGCACTGCGCTCTCCGTGGTTGTGCTTGAGCGCGGAGGGCCCCGCAAGACGGACGACTACGGCGAGGACATGGATGAGCTGGATTACGCGATTCGCCTCCGCATGATGCAGGACGCTTCACTCGAGACGGTCACGCTCCGGCATACTGCGAGCCAGCGCGCTCTTCCCTTACGACAACACGGATCTTTTCTTCCAGGTGCGGGTGTTGGTGGTGCAGGTGAACACTGGAATGGGATATGTCCACGCTTCCTGCCGGATTGTTTTGAATTGCTCTCCCGAACCACGGAGAAATATGGCCCGAAACGTTTGCCTGAGGATCACGCGATTCAAGACTGGGGCGTTACCTATGACGAGTTGGAGCCACATTACGCGCGTGTCGAAGCACTGATGGGCATTTCGGGCAAGGCAGGAAATATTCGCGGAAAGCAAATTGAAGGAGGCAATATTTTTGAGGGCTGGCGCAGCGCTGAGTACCCAACACCTCCCACGAAGATCCCTTACTTTTCTGCCATGTTCCGCGACGCTGCAATATCGCTCGGATATCATCCCTACCCGAATCCCGCTGCCACTGCCAGCCAGGTCTACACGAACCCCGACGGTGTTACGCGAGCAGGGTGCACGTATTGTGGGTTTTGCGAGCGGTTTGGGTGCATGATCGGTGCCAAAGCGCAGCCCACGAACACCCTCTTGCCCGTGATCCAAAAACGGAAGAACGTGTCTATTCGCACTGGAGCATGGGTCCGACGTGTCGTGCATGACGATGCGCAAAGCGGGGGAAGAGCACGCGGCGTCACTTATATTGACGCTAGGGGTGAAGAAGTATTTCAACCGGCCGAACTTGTGTTTCTTGCTTCCTGGACTCTCAACAATACGCGACTCCTGCTCCTCTCCGGAATTGGGGAGCCCTACAACGCCCAGACCGGAAAGGGGACTGCTGGACGAAATCTCACCCACCAAGTCTGTCTTCCCGCCGCGACAGCCTTTTTCGATCAGCCGTTGAACCGCTTTATGGGCTCGGGTGCTACCGCCATCTGCGTCAGTGATTTCGATGGTGATGCCTTTGATCACAGCGGACTTCCATTTTTGCGGGGAGGCACCCTGTTCGGTTTGAGTTTGGGCTTCCGGCCAATCGCGAATTTCGGTGTCGTCCCACAGAACGTAAAAGCCACCTGGGGTTCGGAATGGAAGAAGGCGGCACTCCACTGTTATGACCGCACCGGCAGCATCGTTTTTTCAGGCGAGCACCTCGCCTATAAGGGCAACTGCATGGATCTGGATCCCACTTACCAGGACCATTTTGGTGACCCTCTGCTTCGTTTGACGCTTGACTGGCGGGAGAACGAGCGCAGGATGGCGGAGTTTGCGACTGCGAAAGCGATGGAAATCGCTCGTGCGATGGGGGCGAAGGAAGTTACCCCGTTTTCTGGCTTGCGAAGCTACGACGCAACGCGCTACCAATTTACCCACATTCAGGGCGGGACGATAATAGGAAGTTCTCCCGACCGTTCGGTGGTTAACGCCTACCTGCAGCACTGGCAGATGTCGAATCTCTTCATTCTCGGCGCGTCGTCGTTCCCGCAGAACGCCTCAGCGAATCCGACACCTACCCTAATGGCTCTGGCCTATCGCGCCGCTGATGCTGTCGTGAACCGGTATCTGAAAAACCCCGCGGCACTGGCCTGAACAAATCGGCATTTCAGAAAATTGACGGTTTGTGGTGAGAACATGCCTCCAGCGCGCGACCGAAGCTGGGATGTGGCCATTCCTTAAGATTCATCGGGTTTAGTCACAACTTGCTGATTTCCTTCATTAGTGCCAACTCCGGCAAGTTCTGATGAAGTTGGTCATTCGGCTGTTAACCGAAATGTTGGAGGTTCGAATCCTCCCCGGGGAGCCAACTCCTTGATCGCGTAGTGAGTTACGGAACATTCCGAAGAAACTTGCCCTTCCATGGGGAAATGTCGAGTGCGCGAATAACGATGTAATCGCGATTAATGAAGGCGAACCAAACTCAACTGCGGCAATATGTCTCTGCGGTTATGAGATCAATCACGGTTAAACCAAGGATTCGGCTCTCGACCGAATGCGTGGGCTTTCTAACTGACATCGAAGATCCCGCATGTTGCTGAAACCAGGGAATTTTCCGCAATCCATCAAATCTCAATCCGCATTCGAGGCGACCGAACCCCAATGGCTGTCTTCGACCACATCGAAAGAAACGAAGCTGCCGGGCGCAGGAATTGGACCGAAGCCGTGCCCAGGAAATGACTGAAACTCAGTTGGAGTCGGGATGAGGACTCGACTCGGAGCAAGAATAGCGGGAACTACTCGTAACGCAAGGCCACGATGGGATCGACCCGCATGGCGCGCCGCGCAGGGATGTAACAGGCAAGAATCGACGTTGACGCGAGGACTATTGTCACGACAGCGAACGTCACTGGGTCGGCCGGGCGAACGCCGTAAAGCAAATCTGTCATCATTCGCGTCAGAGCCAATGCTACTGCCGTTCCCGCGCCAATCCCGAAAAGCGCAAGCCGCGCGCCAGTGCCTACTACCAGTCGCAGCACGCTGCCTTGGTCGGCGCCCAACGCGAGGCGCAAACCGATTTCTCGTGTCCGCTGGGCAATGGAATATGAAAGCACGCCGTAAATCCCCAAGGCCGAAAGGACAAGTGCCAGACAGGCGAATGACGTCAGGAGCGCCATCACCATGCGTTGCTGCTTGATTGGTTCTAGCGCAATCTCCTCCATCGTGGCGATGTCCGTCACGGGCTGCTCCTTGTCAACACGATGGATTTCCTCCGTGACCGGGTGCACTAGACTCTCTGGCCTCACGGTCGCCGACGTGCGCACGACCAAGTGTTTTGGGCCTTCCATTAACCACGGAAATTGTTGATACGGGATATACATCTCTGGGTTAAAGCCGTATTCAGGTCCTTGACTCAGGACATCGCCAGCGACTCCTACGACGGTGCGCCACGGGCCTTGGCCCCCGATCCGCAACTGCTTCCCTAATGGATTTTTGCCCGGCCAGTAAGATCGAACTAGCTCTTCATTCACGATCACGACTCTTTCGCCACTCTGCGTATCGTGATCGTTGAAACTGCGGCCTCGACGCAAGGGAATTTCCATGGCGCGAAAATAATGTGGGCCGATAACAACATAATTGGCCGCTGGCACCTGCCCCGCCGGAGGATTGGGATCGTCCAAGATGGTGAAGAATTGCCCGTCCCACCCGTTAATTGGCAGACCGCGGGAGACGCTTGCTGCTTCAACACCTGGCAATGACTCAACAGCAGAGACCACGTGTTCCCAGAATTGTGCGCTCGCTTGTGGCTCCTTGTACCGCTCCCCCGAAAGCGGGACGCGTAGCGTCAGCACATCCATCAGATTGAAGCCTAGGTTTACGCGGCTCAGCCCCGCGAGCGTCCGCACCATAAGTCCAGCCCCAATCAAAAGCACCATGGCGAGTGCAATCTCAGAGACCACCAGCGCACTTTGAAAGCGGCGGTTTCGGGGATTCTGCAGCGCGCTGCGACCGGCTTCTTTGAGGGTTTCTGTGACATTCGGGCGAGCGCTCTGAAGCGCGGGAGCCAAACCAAAGAAGAAAGTGGTCATTATTACTGCCACAAGAGCGAAAGCGAGAACCCGCACGTCCGTCGCCCCGGCAGGCAAGCCCGGGGCGGACTTCACCAGCAATGGCGGAGCTAGCGCCACCAAGGCTTTGCATCCCAAAGAAGCCAGCAAAACTCCCAGAACTCCACCGGCGATAGAAAGCACTAAGCTCTCGGTTAAGAGTTGTCGAATAATGCGACTCTTGTCGGCACCCAACGCGTTTCTCACTGCGAACTCGTTCGCGCGGCCCGAGCCTCGTGCAAGCAGTAGGTTGGCGATGTTGGCGCACGCAATAAGCAGAACAAAGATCACCGCCACCATTAGAACGAAAAGGGCTGCACGCGTATCCCCTGAAGCACTGGTGCGCAAGGTCATCAACTGGGCTCGCCACCCCTTCAGATCGTTATGCATCGGCTCGATACGCTCCGACACGGTGTTCATCTGCGCCTCAGCCTGCTGCAAGCTAATACCAAGCTTCAGCCGGCCAATCCCCAAGTAGTCGTTCCATACGAGCGTGGGCGATAGCCCAATTCCAGACAACCACAGCTCAGGAAGCGCGCCGTAAGGAGATGCATACAAGTGTGAAAAATTGGAGGGCATTACTCCAACGACTGTATAGCTATCTCCGTTGACATCAAAAGCGCGGCCAATCACATTCTTGTCCGCGGCGAACCGTCGCTGCCACAACCCGTAACTAAGGATCGCGGCGCGCGGCCCTTCGGGCCTATCCTCTTCAGCAGAAAACGGCCGACCGCGACTCGGAGCCACAGCCAGCAGTGGCAACAGGTTGCTGGAAATGACTTCACAGGGGTCTTCCTCGGCCTCACCGGCTCCGGTCAGCACACAGGTCTGCGGTGTATATGCGGCGATATCTTCAAAAGCTCCGCTTTGATCGCGCCAGGCGAGAATTTCTGCGGGGGAAATAGGATTCCGCGTCCAGCCGCGCGGAGGATTTTTCTTCTCGATAAAAACGAGCCGGTCTGAATCCTTAAATGGGAGCGGCTTTAGCAAAACAGCGTAGACAGCGGAAAAAATCACTGTGTTGGCGCCGATGCCGATCGCTAATGTAAGCACGGCCACTGTCGTAAAGCCAGAGGACTTGCGCAGTGTGCGAACGCCAAAGCGCAAATCCCGCCAGCACGTCTCCACGAAAGATTCCCAGCCGCCAGAACGCACGACTTCCTTCGTAATTTCGAGACTGCCTCGCTCCAAGCGGACTGCGCGAAGGGCTTCTTTGCGGCTCATCCCTTGTTTCATCTTTTCGTCTGTCGCCATCTCCTGATAGGCGCGGAGCTCCTCATCCAACTCCCGGTCGACCTGTTCCTTTTGGAACAATGATCGAAGGCCGCTCGTAATGTTGCGCAACAAGGACACGAGTTATCTCCTACTCATAACGCAGGGCCACAAGGGGATCGACGCGCATCGCACGGCGCGCGGGGATGATTGAAGCCGCGAGCGCAACAAGAATTACGCCGAACAAAGCGAGCAGAAACGAGATCATATCGCCGGGCTGGACGCCAAAGAGCATGGAGCGCATGAGGCGTGCGCCAGCAATGGCAACAGGAACGCCAGCGAGAATGGCGGCCCCGCTGACCAGCAGACTTTCGCGCAAAATCAACCACAGCACTTGCCCGTGCTGTGCGCCGAGCGCCATGCGGACGCCGATTTCCGAAGTGCGGCGGTCGACGCGATAGGCGAGCGTGCCGTACAGGCCAGTGGCGACCAGCAACACGGCGAGGACGCCAAAAAAGATGGAGAGGCGGGCAAAGAGGCGGGCCTGCGAGTAAGACTCGTCGAATTGGGCGCGCTGGGTCATGGGCTTCTGTATGGGAAGATTGGGATCGAGGCCGTGGAGAACGGCATGGACGCTGGGGATGAGAGCTTCGGGATTGCCGAGGGTGCGCAACTCGACTTGCATGTTGGGGATCGAAGTGTGTTGCGCGAAGGGGAAGTAGAGAGTGGGCTTCGATTTTTCGTCGACACGCTTATACTTGCTGTCGCCGATGACGCCGACGATGGTGAACCTGTTTTCTGGTTCGTTTTTTCCGACCGAATGGCCCAGCGCATCTCCCTTCGGGAAAAAGCGATTTGAGAAGGTTTCGTTGACGAGAACCACTTTGGGCGCGGACCGCGTGTCGGCGTCCGTAACGTCGCGGCCGCGGAGAATGGGGATGCCGAGAGTGTGGCAGAAGTCGGGGCCGACGTGGTTCGCGCTCATGCCGATTTCAGAAAAAGGCCCTTGGGGCTCCACGCCGTCGATGGTCCAAACGCTATTCCACCCCCAGCCGGAACCTAGGCGGTGCGAGACGAGCGTAGCGGACTCAACGCCGGGAGCTTCACGCAAGCGGGCAAGCAGATCTTGATAAAAGTGCTCCTTTTCCTCGTCGCTGTGCACTGAGAAGGGATCCGTGCCGAACACGAGAAGCCCGTCCACGCGAAGGCCCAAAGGCAAGGTCTGATAGTTGCGTAGGGAACGCACGAGCAGTCCCGAGCCAATCAGCAAGATGAGGCATAAGGCCATCTGCGAGGCGACGATAACTTTTCCTGACCAGGAGCTCCTCTGGTCGCAATAGGCGGTGGCGTTGCAGGTCTTGAGCGTAACTCCGACGGGGACGCTGACAGCCGTACGAAGCGGGGCCAGCCCGAAGACAATGGCGCAGCTGATCGAGATTGCCAAAGTGAAGAGCAAAACGCGCGAATCAAGCACGAACGGAATTTCCATGCCTGACCAGGCGGCGAGTGCCTGACTGCCGGAAATCGCAAACATCCAACCGAAGGCCGCCCCACCGGCGACTAGGAGGAAGCTCTCCGTCAGCGTCTGCCGCAAAAGACGGCCGCGGCCAGCGCCGAGAGCCATGCGCACCGAAAATTCGCGGGCGCGAGTGGAATTGCGGGCGACGAGGAGCATCGACACGTTGGCACAAGCAATTGCAAGAACGAGTCCGACCATGGCCAAGAGAATCTGGATGGGCTTTTGATAGTCGTCGCGCAGACCTTGAATTCCCTGCGTGGAACTGAAGGCCAAAATGTTTTTCTTCGCCTTTGGATCGGGAGTGCCCAGGCCCATAAGCGCGGCGCTTTGAAAGACAGGATCTAACTTCGCCAGTGCCTGAGATTCCGTGACACCTGGAACGAGACGGCCGATCAGCTGAATGCACCACCACTTCGGAGTGCCATAGAGAGTGTCCAGCGAGGGCTCCTCGTCCCATGCAGTGAGCTCGGGGCGATTCTGAAGCGGAATCCAGAAATCGGTGGAAGAGGCAGGCTCGACGCCATAGAAGCCTTGAGCGGTCACGCCGATCACGGTGAATGGAACGCCTTTTACGTAAATGGTTTGGCCGATGGCGGAGGGACTGCGGCCGAAGCGCGTGGTCCAGTAGGAATAGCTGAGAACGACGACGCTGGCGTGCGCGGTCTCGTCTTTTAGCGCGAACCCGCGACCGCGCGTAAAGGAAACGCCGAGCCCAGAAAAGAAGTTGCCGCTGACCATGTCGCCTTCCGCTTCTTCGGGATCCCCGCCGATGCGCACGGCCACTTTGTCGACGGCTAAAGGCACATAGGCCATCAAGTCAGAAAAAACGGCGTGCTCTTTGCGAAGCGCTTCAAACACCGGGTAGGAGAAAGACCTGTCGCCGTCACCGGTGCTGCTCACGCCGTCGGGCTGCGCATTGGGAAGGCGCAAGAATACCAGTTGCTGAGGGTTGGGCAGAGGAAGGTAACGAAGGAGAACGGTGTTCATGACGCTGAAGACCGCGGTGTTTCCACCGATGCCAAGAGCGAGGGTGAGCATCGCGACGAGCGTGAAGCCGGGGCTTTTGCGCAGCATGCGGGCGGCGAAGAGCAGATCCCGCCACAACGTGTCCACTACGGACTCCCAGCCACCAGAGCGGACGACTTCCTTCGCAGCGTCGACGCTGCCACGCTCCAGGCGCACTTCGCGAAGGGCGGCCTTGCGACTCATCCCCTGCTTGATCTTTTCTTCAGTTGCCATCTCCTGGTAGGCGCGAAGCTCCTCATCCAACTCCCGGTCGACCTCTTCTTTTCGGAACAATGATCGGAGGCCGCTTGTAATGTTCCGTAAGAAGGGCATACGTAGCTCCTACTCGTAGCGCAAAGCGACCATAGGATCGACACGCATCGCACGTCGAGCGGGGAGATAGCACGCGAGCAAAGTCACCGCGCACAAGAGTGCCGTCACGCCGATAAACGTGATTGGATCGGTCGGGACAACACCGTAAAGCAAGGATGAAAGAAGCTGTACCGCTCCAAATGCGATGCCGAGGCCGATAACCAAGCCAACTAAGGTCAGAAACAGCCCATGCCGGACGACGAGATTTAAGATGTCGCTCCGCTGAGCACCCAGGGCAACGCGCACACCGATTTCGTGAGTGCGTTGTGAAACTAGGTAGGAAATGACTCCCAACAGCCCGATGGTAGTTAGGACCAACGCTAGAAATCCGGACACACCGAGCAAGAGACCGGTGGTCCGGGCAGGAAAGAGAGGGAGGCTCATATATTGCTGCATGGTTTCCAGATCGGTTGGGGCGATATTGGGGTCCACCGAATGAATTTCGCGCCGTATGCTGTCTAGTAGAGTTGCGGGGTCACTGGAGGTGCGCACGACCAGTGTGCGCCTCGCCCGCAACTGAGGCAGGTAAGCAACGGGTACAGGGGCCTCGCCGATGGTTCGGTACTTGCCGGTAGGGACGACTCCAATGACTTCGGTGCTGGACTTCTCTCTGAAAAAGGTCATTCGTTGGCCCACTGGATCTTGGTTTTTCGAGAGCCGTATTGCCAAGGCCTCGTTAATGATCGCCACACCGGTTCCTTCTGCACCGTCGGAAGAAACAAAGTCGCGACCTCGCAACAACGGAATACCCATGGTCTGAAAGTACTCGGGCGCAACGCGCAGTATGTCGACTGGTATCGTGTCGTTTTTGCTTGACTCGGGGTGCATTGGATCGAGGATGGTGTGCTCGCGCGCAGGTCCAAGGGGCAGATGGTCGGTGAAGCTTGCCGCGATTACTCCGGGAAGCGCTCGAACATGCTCAGATAGTTGTTCATAAAAGGTGCGCACTAGGGTGTCAGAATAACCTAGGCTTCCGGGGTCGAGAGTCGCGGCGATCACATGCTGGGTGTTAAAGCCGGGATTGATCGAACTGGCGTTCCGGAGGCTTCTCACACACAGGGTAGCGCAGACAAGCAGCACTGTGCATGTGGCGACTTCACCTGTCATAAGAAGGCTGCGCAATCTGGACTTGCGGAAACCGGCTGGCCGAGTTTCGTCCTTGAGATTCGAAGCCAGCTGGACTTTGGCGCTGCGGAGGGCCGGTGTTAGTCCAAACGCCACACCGCAAATCAGCGATACGATTATCGTGAAAACGAGCACTCGCCAATCAATGGGCAGCCTCAGCGTGATAGGCAGGCTCGCCGGCTTCAATGCGAGCAGGAGCGGCGCTGTCCAGTAGGCCAAAATTAATCCGAGTAATCCTGCAACGCTGGAGAGCAGTGTGCTTTCGACGAGCATTTGCTGGATCAGTCGCCCTCGTCCTGCGCCCAATGCGGAACGAACGGCCATTTCTCGTGTTCGTCCGGTCGCGCGCGCGAGGAGGAAACTAGCAACATTCGCGCACGCGATCAGAAGCACTAACCCGAAGACGGCCATGAGCAACGCTGTAAAAGCACTGACGTAAATGCGGAAAGGAGCAGGAACGAGCGTCGCAGGGAACACCGTCGCACCTAGGTTTCTTTTCAGATCAGGATGTTCCTTCTCGATCTGATGCTCCAGAACGCCGGCCTCGGCGCGCGCTCCATTTGTGCTAGCTTCAGGTTTCAGGCGCCCAATGGCTATGAGCGAATGTACGCCCCAGTTGCTAAGCCTTCCTTTGTCCCTTGTGATTTGTTCGACCATCGAAGTGGGAGCCCAGAAGTCCGGCTCGAAGCCTACCAAGAGACCAGTAAAACGTGCCGGCGTTACTCCAATGACGTTGTAGTTCACGCCATTCAGCATCAGAGTTTTTCCGACAATCGTGGAATCAGAACCGAGGTGCCGGCGCCAAAAGCCATAACCAAGCACCACGACGGGCTGAGGATTGGCCGGCTGATCGTCTTCTGCTGAGATCGTGCGTCCCAGAACGGCATTCACGCCGAGCAAGGAGAAGAAATTGCCTGAAACAAGCTGACCAAACTCAGTCTGCCCCTCGCCGGACCGGTTCCAGGTGACCATCTGTGGCTCGAAATTATAGACCAGCATTCCTTCGAAGGACTGGTTGTGATCGCGGTAGTAGAGGTAATCCGGATAGGTCAACGGCAGATAGGCCTGGGCGCCAGAATCACGCGGATTGTGCATCCAGATCTCCCGCAGTTCCTCGGGTGCTTTGACACCTTCAGGTGGGCGGAGCAGCAAAACATTCACGAAGCTGAATACCGTCGTGTTCAGGCCAATGCCAAGCGCCAACGCGATGACGACAGCTGCAGTTGAACCCGGATTCCTGCGGAGCATGCGGACAGCGAAGAGCAAATCTCGCCACAGCGTGTCCACCAGGGATTCCCAGCCGCCAGAACGCACAACTTCCTTCGCAATTTCGAGACTGCCGCGCTCCAGGCGAACGGCGCGAACGGCATCCTTGCGACTCATGCCTTGTTTTATCTTTTCAGCCGCTTCCATCTCCAAGTAGGCGCCTAGTTCTTCATCCAACTCTCGGTCCACCTGCTCCCTTCGGAAAAGGGAACGGAGCCCAGTTGCAATATTTCTGAGCAAAGACATAGCTCACCCCTTACGATGCCTCCAAAATTCTGGCGATGGCCGTGACTTGCCTGCCCCATTCTCGTGTTTCGCTGTCGAGCCTCTTTCGCCCCTTCGCCGTCAGGGCGTAGTACCTCGCCCGCCTGTTGTTCTCAGTGGGTTTCCATTCGCCATCGACTAGCGCGTCCCTCTCTAATCGTTGAATCGCGAGAAATAACGAGCCAGCATTGAGACGGAAGACGCCCTTGCTCATCTGTTCGATTCGGACGGAAATCCCGTATCCATGCATAGGTTCTAGGGCCAACGTTTTGAGGATGAGCATATCGAGCGTGCCCTGGACGAGATCACTCGGCTTGTCTGGCATAAACCTTCTTCCCCTTGGCTACCAAGAGGAATATACGCCTCTTCTACTGGTTGTCAAGAGGAGAAGCGCTACAGAGGAACGACTTGCACACCGCGTTCACACCGCCGCTTTGCAGGTAGGTGACACCCCGCGCATTGCCGTTGACATTCCCTTGCCCGCTCAGCACTGCAGCGATGAATCGCACCTTCACCCCGCGCTTAGCAGCAGCAACCATTGCTCCAAGCGTCCCGGGATCGTCCACCTCTTCGCAATAGATGTCCAGAGTCTTCGTGGCGCTACTGATGAGCGACGTCAGCTTTGTGCGCGAATTGATTGGGCTCCATACCAGTTACGCCTCCTTGGGCGTGACGGGCTTGTCGTTCCAGTCTGCCTCGAACACGATTGCGATTTCTGTCACCTCCGGCCCCACGGTTGTCACTATCCCGAAGTCTCGCGTCATGCCGAAGTATTCGCTAGTCAGGTTGAACGACATGATGATGCCGGTTGTGCCGTCGATGACGAAGGCTTTCTCGGTGGGTCACCTCGAAGGTGCGCGGCGCCTGCTGGCACTGGATGCCGACCTTCGTGAGCTGCTGAATCGCGGGAGTAATCTGCCTTTGCTGCATATCAGCGGGGAATGAGTACCAGTTGTAGATCACACGCGCCGTGACCTTCCTCGCCTTTGCGGCTGCTAGGGCCGACATGATTTGAGAATCGTTGATTTCGTAGATGGTCAGATCGATGCTCGTTTTCGCGGCGTTCAGGGCATTCAAGATCAAAGTGCGGCCGTCATCCGGCTGAACGATGAGGGTGTGAGCGGCAGCCCATTGCGTCTCCTCTTCTGCGCTGCTTTGACCGGGCATTCTTTAGCCGAGTGGTTCGCTCCTGTAGCGGTGTCAAACTTGGCGTTGAGACACGAGGCGGCGGTCACTGTAGATACGAAAAAACGCGGGGCGCTCAGACACAAACCAACTCGCGAGCGGCCTCCAATTCGCCGTCTCCCCGTTGAGCTTTGCGACCGATCGCGACCGACTCAGAAGCCGCCGCCACGATCCGAGCTTCGGACAGTGCATGCCTCAGGCGGTTGCCGCTCCCGAGGCCTGAGCCGAGGTCACCTGTGCCAAGTCTTGCTGCAGGGCGGTCATATTGAATCCCGAAGGCGCGGATCCAACCTTCGTGTTAATCCAATCAGCGCTTAGAACTGCGAATGCCTCATCCATGTAGGCATCGTAAAACTGCCAGCTCATGGATTTTAGTGCGCCCCAAGTTACGACATACAAGTTTCGCGCGTCGTATCCGACCGCCGGAATACAGTGTCCATTTTGAGGATTTGGCGCTGCGTTTCCAATCGGGCCCTGGGGCGGGACGACCCAAGGTGTCTCTAGAAAGTTGGTTCCGGGTGTGACGGCAAAGTCGGGAAGCGCAACTCCGATATAGCAGTTGCCGAATAGATTGACCGCGTCCATCGCCTCGGTGTTGTTCTTTGGCTCCAATTGCGTGAAGGCCGTTATTTTGTCACCGCCAATCCCGGTTTTCCGCCAGTACTTCAAAACATCAATCATGTTGGCACCAGCGTCGGCGTTACCTTTCGCGAAGTGATTGTAGGCAGCGAGAATCTGCGGATCGCTTAGGGTCTTTTCCGTTCCAGTATTCGCGGTCCATTCCTCGATCATGTGGCCGGCCGCAGCGCAAGTGCAGTCGCCGTAGGTGTCATTGCCCATCATAGGCCAAACGGGTACTCGTTTTGAGTAGTCAACGGCTGCCGGTGGCGCCGGCAGCTGCGCAGTGAGGTATTTTCCGAACAACAAGGTTCTTTTGTCGAACTTTGGTACGTGCTTTCCAAGCTTGAATGTTGCCATGTGCGATCCTCCATTTTGATTCACTCCGGCGGAAAAGCCACGAGGAGAAATATCCCTCAATCTTGTAGTGATTCTCAGAGCTATTTCGTTTCAGCGAATTGAAGATTGGCAAGGCCAGGGCTCACCCGTTGCCATGCCGAACCGCGAAAGCGCGTCTTCAGTCCCTGATCGCCATCCAGAAACTTAACGGTAATCACCATGCCGCGCTCCCACCGCGCGGTGCGCTGCAGCGCCGAGCCGACGACGCGACATCCGCCTTTCCATGAAAGCATTCGAAAAACACCAGAGTCTGTCATTTGTCATGCGGATCGGAGGTTTCACACATTCAGGGCCTGCAGCAACATTTGGAGCAGTTCGTCGCCCATATTCGTGGTGCCCTGAGCACCGCGGCTGCGCGCTTCGCGCACATGCGCGGGGTCCTTTGACCCAGCGTAGATGAAATAAGGAGTCTGATCCCCGCTGCCTCGTACCGCTTCCAGCAGAGTGTAACCGGCTCGCGAATCCGGAGGTCTGCCCATGTCGCTGATGATCGCGTCGAACTGTTGTTTCTTCATCTCTGCCAGAGCTTGACCCGTCGATTGGGCCAGAACGAATTCGATGTTGTAGGCCGCCATCGAGTGACGCTCAATGATGTTGTTGTCCGGCCTGTCATCTACCCACAAAACGAGTTTTCGACGCTTTTTTGTCTCTCTTTACATTCCCAGACTCTCGACTAGTTTGGAAGCCTCGTCGTCGTCGGAATCGTCGCTGCGCCTGGCTGGCGCCGGAGCGGGAGCTGAACCTGACGTGCGTGCGATGGCCGTCGCGATATTCTCAGCCAGCTCTCGAACAGCACGACGTATCTGCGGGTCGTTGGGCGGCAGGTCTGCCTGAGCACGCCAGTCATGTCGCTGACGGCTGCCAATTTCGGAGGCAAGCGTATCATCCTTGAGCAATTCCGGCCGTTCGAGCACGGGCGCGGTCACGAAGTAGATGGGGAGTATGAGATCAGCCGCTAGGTCTTTACATGCTCGGTGCTGGCGTTCCATCGGACCATTTGGTTACTCCTACCAGGAAGACTGACAGTGGTGGGAAGGATTTGAGTTGTGGGTAGGCTTCGGCGGAGATGTACCAGTAATTTACGGCGAGAACTGGGGAGTTTGTGAGATTTGCGCCCCAGGCTGCACCGTCTTTCGTTGTTTCGTAGAACATCATGTGCGGGGCGTTGTGGCCGCCGTAATCGCTGAGATACGAATCCTTCGACATCATGTAGGAGACAGTCCCCTGCTCCAGGGCTGGTAATTCTTTTTTGTCTATTGCGGCTTTGATTGCGGCGATGACTTCTTGTTTGGAATGGCCGGCGAGCAGCAATTCGGTGCGTTTGTAGGCATAGGGCAGGACGGAGCGGACGGCTGGTGGATTGATGCATTCCGCGGCGCGGACTTTTGGATTCCAAAACTCGGGATGATCGAACATGCCCATCCATCCGCGTCCCACCCAGCATACCCAGCCGTTCTTGCCTTCCACCGCGGTTTCGAAGCCGTGGCGGGTCAGGACGATCACTGAGGCGTCGTGGGAGATGGCGTCTGGAGCGGCGCTGCGGGCGAGGGCGATTTCGGCGTCGCGATCCATCAGATATTGTTCGATTGGGGCCATGTTGGGATACGGCTGCTTTGCATCTTGTGCTGCGACGGGCCGGGATGCGATCAGAGCGGCGACGAGTGCGAATCCGCTCAGCAAAGTGATGCGTATTTGATTTCGGGTCATTGCCTTCCTCCGTAATTTTTCGATTTCGTGCTTATCCATTCACACTTCGACCGAGTCGACCGAGCCGGCACGATTGCCGTCGCGCTGGTGAGGTCACGAAATTGATTTGTATTCTGTCAGGCGAGCTTCAGCATTTCGTTGAGGTCGCCGGCGGGACGAATCTCGAAGATGGCGCCGTATTTGAGGGCGGGATGCTGGGATATGAGCTGGTGAGCATGATTCATGTCGCGGGCTTCGAGGATGAGAATGCCGCCGAGTTGTTCCTTGGTTTCGGCGTAAGGACCGTCCGTCGTGGCGACTTTGCCGTTCTTCCAATAGAGGGTTAAGACGGTTTCGGCAGGTTGAATCGGTTCTCCACCGACCCAGTGGCCGTTGGCGCGGAGATGGTCGTCGTAGGTGAAGCAGGCGTCGAACATCGCTTGTTTCTCGGCCTCGGTCATGGCGTCGTGTTTGCTTTTGTCGTAGTAGCCCAAACAAATGTATTTCATGGTTCGTCTCCCCTTGATGGCGGCCAGCAGCACAGGTGTCACAGATTTTTCTGTCACTGTTTCGAGTAATGAAGCGCAACGCATCCTGATTTGAAAAACTTTGACTCAACAAGTTTTAATTGCAATTTCTCCGGCAGGTTAACACCCTCCAACAGCCGTCTCCCTGCTCCTGCAAGGGTTGGCCCAACGACAAAACGATATTCATCCACCAGGCCAAGCTCCATAAGTTGTGAAGGAATATCTACACCACCGACCAAAATATTTTTGCCTTGTTCTTGCTTCAACTTAAGTATTTCGTCGCGAAGGTTGGTACGAACAATCCTGGTATTTCTATCTTCAGCGGTGGCTAGTGACCGCGAAAAAACAATTTTGTTGGTGGAATCAAATGCCCGAGCAAATTCGATATCTGCTTTTGTCTCAGACTGGTTTTTGAGGACTTCAGGCCAATAGGGAACCATCAATTGATAGGTTTTACGCCCAAAGACCTGCAGGTCAACCTCTCGCGTGAGGTGAGTAAAATATTCAAGTTTTTCTTCATCGACAAATTGTTTGGTGTGGTCGACGCAGCCATCCAGGGTCGTGTTGATCGCGAAGATTAGCTTTCTCATTTGAGTCCTCCCTCTGAGGTCGCTACGCCTATGCGCCCATGCTGCCGGTCCGCAAAGGTACGTCGGGCCGGTAGGTGTTGATGATGACGCCCGATGCCAGCGCTTTCGTGCTGACGAACTCGAATGAGCGTGGCGGGGTTCCCTCCGCAAAGATGCGCTTCCCCGTGCCCAACAGGGCCGGAAAGACGACCAGCAGGACTTCATCCGCAAGCCCATGCTCGAGCAGCGGCGATGTCAGCGTGGAGCTACCCGAAAGGATAGGGTCCGAGCCGTCCTGCGACTTGATGCGGCGAATGCCCTCGACGATGTCCGGCCCAAGGCCCTCGAACGGGCCCATGCAAGACTTTCCGGACGGTGGGGAACGACATATTTTGTTGCCGCATTGAGGCGGTCCGCCATCGGACTGCTCGGCGCCTTTGGCCAGAAGCCGGACCACATATCATAGGTGCGACGACCAAGCAACAGATCGTAGCTCCCGCCATTCGCGGCGAGGATTGCATCTCTGCCAGCGGGGGTCCGATAGGAAAATCGTAGCCAAATATTGCGTCATTCCTTCCTTTAACGGCCTTCGGGCCAGCAACCCAGTAGGGTCACTTCGAAAAAAGGAGCGCACCTCAACCGGCGCCCGGCAAGCGACGACGGCCTTGCGTGCCCACGCCAATGCCTCGTCCATGTCAGCGACTTCCAGTATCCAAAAACCGCCCACGTGCTCCTTCGTCTCCAGGTATGGCCCATCGGTGATAAGCACCTTGCCATCGCGCTGCACTCGCAGCGCCTTCGCGTCCCTCGCCGGGCGCAGCCCGCCAGCGAAGAGCCTGACACCCTTAGCCTCCATCTCCTCGTTGAGCACGTCGATATCGTGCTCCATCGATTTGTCCGCGCTAGACGGGTCAAAGTCGTCGGGCAGGTAAATCGCAACCAAGTATTGCGCCATTACTTCTCCTTTAATGGTCTTCGGGCCAGTAGCACAGCCTTGCGCACTGCATCTTCATTCTATAGTCGTCGCGAAGGGAAAAAATCGACAGCGGCAGCGAATTATTTTTATTTTAATTCTGCAAGCCGCCTGGCGAGAAAACGGCGGTCCGATGCCTGGGGCGCCAGGGTAAGAGCCTCCTCATACGAAGCACGGGCCTCCGGGATTCGCCCTAATCGGCGGCACATATCCGCGCGGGCCGAGTGCGCGAGGTGATACTGGGAGAGGTGCTCGCGCGCCAGCAAGTCATCGATAAGAGCAAGACCCTGCTCCAGACCTTCGCTCATGGCAACGGCCACCGCGCGGTAATCTGTACGGTGCCGTCCGACTCCGCAGAGACAGTCACGGCCTGACCCTTGGACATCCCAGCATTGGGGAGAAGAACGTTAAACAGCAACGGAATGAGAAGGCAACGCGATCGGATCATTGCAATCAGCCCTCCCTTAAAGCCCGATTCTACCAGCAATGTGTTACTCGCGGCGACCGGACGAACCACATACATATGGTCTATTCCCGTATAGTCGGCTTACCTTACCGGATTATGGAAGGGTTGCCCGTCATCCGCTATGAGAGAGGGGACTGCGACTAGCCGCCGAAGACTACCCGCGTACCCGTGGAGGGTAGGATGAGCTTCTGCGGCATCTCGCGTTCTATTGCCATCATGGTGCGGAAGCCAGTGCAGTGCATCGGAATCAGGTAGTCCGGATTGATCTCCTTCAGGGCTTCCACGGTCTTGGCTATAATTTCATCAGGATACGGGGCCAAGTGCCACCCGCCAACGACGGCGTGCACCTTCTCGATTCCGGTGGACTTCTGGATCTGGCGGACAGAGTTGATGATGCCCGCATGGCCGCACGATGAGATCACGACGAGTCCGCGGTCTTTCACGTTGTAAGCTGTGGCGTGCTCTCCCCAGAAGATGTCCTTCACCAAGTCGCCCGGCTTGGCTTCAATCTTGACCGTACCGGGAGGGAAATGAAATGTAGACTCGCAGGCGGAACCGGTCGCGCCCGCTTCGAGTCGAGCTGCCGGAGGCGACATCTCAAACTCGGTAATTCGTGGAATGTGACCTGAGGTGATCGCGTGACCTGCCACTACAGTCGGTTCCTCCGCAAGCACGACCTTCAATCCTCGGGTTTCCAACTGATCCCGCTTGAGCTCTCCGTAATCGAGCTGTTTCCCGTCCGGTTGCACAACCCAGCGGTGGCAGAATGTATCGCGTCCTCCGGCGTAGAGGGTTAGCCCCGGTTTGGCGCGTCCTTGGAGGCTTCGGGCCACGTCGAGCAGGCCTCCGTAATGGTCCACATGCCCGTGGCTGATAATCAGGGCGTCGGCGTTGGAAGGATCGACTCTTAAACCTTGGTAGTTGTTGGTCAGTGTGCGCGGGGTGAGAGCGAAGTCCAGCAGGATCTGCTTTTCCTCGTCTCCTCGGAAGGACTGTAGGTGATAGGCGAGCCCATGCTCCGACAACAGCATCGCGTCGGAACCATAGGGAAAGGGCAAGGTATTCCGAGTGACCGTAACGTTGCCGATCTTCCCGCCCTTCGCGAAGATGTCGTAAACATTGTCTACTAGGTTGGTTAAAACCAGCCGGTCTACGCTAGGGATCTCGTTGGGAGTGCCCACCAGGGCACCGAAATGGCCTGTGCCGCCCAGCAAGACCGTGCCGCCTGCAACCACTCCGAGCTTCAGGAATTCGCGCCGTCGCATGAGGACCTTCCTTGTTAGACCGGGGGTTCCCTTTTGACCCTGGAAACAGGAAGCATTGTACGCGCAAAATCGTCGCTGGCGTGGTTGAGCTTGCATCAACTAGCGCCACCAAACAGCCGAAGTTGGTGAAAACGAAGCCTCCTCCAGTTGCCTTTTCTGAGAGAATCAATCGCGTTTAACTCGCAAAACAGTGACGCAGAAGCGCGTCTAAATTTCGCTAGGTCGTTAGGTAAGCGTCTCGATGCTTCTTCCCGTGCCAAACGCGAAAGAAGTGTGCGCGAGGTGCTTGCAACACTCCGCCTTGAGAACTTGGCCCCTAGCAAAGAAGTAGTAAGGCTTGCGAGCGAATACATCGAGGGCCGGCTTGAAGCGAAGCAGCTGACAGCGGCGGTTAAACGCCTCTACTCCAGGCATTGAGTCAGGAAGCCAACATCCAGGGTGATCCCTATCTCTAGGCGGACACGTCCGTCCTCCGCAACCTAGCAGACATTCGCGATGCAGATCGTCTGAACCAGTTTGAAAGTGACCATTTCTTCGCACGACTCCTCGAACTTCACGAAAACCCGATTCGCGGATCCTTTGACTCAGATCATTTGAGACATATCCATCACTATCTGTTTCAGGATGTATACGTCTGGGCCGGAGAATTCCGCACGGTTCCGATCACCAAGGGCAACTCCTTTTTCGCTCGACCAGAGCACATCCAAGCGGAACTGCAGAAGCTATTTCATCAACTCGCCGGCGAGCAATTTTTGCGAGGGATCGATTCTAGTGGATTCTGCCGACGCGCCGCACACTACCTTGGCGAGATCAACGCTTTGCATCCTTTTCTCGAGGGAAACGGACGAGCGCAACGTGAATTCATTCGAGAGCTGGCTGCGGAGGCCGGCTACGAGATTGCGTGGGATCTAGTTACGCAGGACGAAATGTTCGCGGCCTCAGTGGCTGTTTTCACAGAGGAAGTAGTGATTCGTTCGCGACAATCCTGAACAAGATCGGACAAGTCCTCGTTCAAACACGGCGGGGAATCGAAAGTCGGTGGCCGACGGATTTGAGATTGGCAATCTTATCGGCGGCTTTCTTACGAACAACAGCATACGGTGAGGCTAGCCGAAATTTTTCACTTCCAAATCAAGAAGTTAGCGTTAGAATCGTGAACCCATGAGCACTGAAGCCACCCACGCACCTGAATCTGATCCTATTATGGAGCGACTTGAAGATCAGATAGATTGGTATGACCGAAAGAGCATCACGAATCAAAACTACTTCAAGCGCATAAAGATGCTTGAGATTTTGGCTGCCGCGATAATCCCTTTCTTGTCAGCGTTCACTTTTTCACGAATGGTGTGGGTGACTGGCGGACTCGGTGTTCTGATTACGGTATTGGAAGGAATGTTGCACCTCAACCAGTACCAGGAGAATTGGATTGCGTACCGTTCTACCTGTGAATCGCTTAAGCATGAGAAATACGTCTACCTCGGAAAGGCTGCGCCTTATGCAGGTACGCCAGATGCGCACGCATTGTTGGCGGAAAGGATCGAGTCCCTGGTCTCGCAGGAGCACGCGAAATGGGCGTCGGTGCAGCAGCAGGAGCCTGCATCCCAGACTAAGTGAATTGGAGCCCTGCAAGCGCATCGGGAAGTATCTGAATCGTGCGTCACCCGCACAGGAAACTGGAGCTCGGTCGTCGCCATCCAATCAGGAGCCTTTTACACTGCGGTTGTTTTTCGCACCGTGTAGCAGTATGCGTTTGCATTCGAGAGAATGCTTGGTCGTCAAGCAGCTACAAGATCGTTGATATTTGCCTGCATGCAACTTCACTCGCGTCGTTTCTGCCGTCCGCTTGGTGTATCTTCGTAAAAACGGATGGTCTACAACGCCTTCATCTCTTACAGTCACACAGCCGATGGCGGCCTCGCAGCCGCCCTTCAATCGGCTCTGCACTCTTTTGCCAGGCCCTGGTACAAGTTGCGCGCTTTGCACATCTTCAGAGATCAAACGAACCTGGCCGTGAATCCTGCGCTTTGGTCCAGCATTCGGGATGCACTGGATCAATCCTTGTTCTTCATTTTATTTGCTTCGCCTGAAGCAGCCGCCTCACCTTGGGTTGCGAGGGAGACAGAATATTGGATTGGCAGAAACGGGACGTCGCGCGTCCTGATTGTACTTACTGGCGGCTCTCTGAAATGGGATCATCTAGCCGGCTCTTTTACTTCCGAGAGCACTAACTCTCTTCCGGAAAGCCTTCTGCGCTCTTTTACCGAGGAACCTCTTTTCCTCGATCTTCATTGGGCACGAGACGGCGCTCCTCCCCTTCGCATGCGCGAGCCGCGCTTTCACGAAGCCGTCCTCCAACTGGCCGCTACGCTGCACAACCGGCCCAAAGACATACTCGACGGTGCAGATATTCGCATCCGGCGCCAAAACCGCTTGCTCGCCACCTCCGCCCTTTTCAGCATCCTTCTGATCGCACTCTTCGCTTTGCGTCAAACTCTCCAGAGCCACGAAGAATTGGTGCAGAATCGTGCGGCCAGCCTCGCTGCGATCTCTGCCAAAGTCCTTGTCGATAATCCGGATCAAGCTCGCGAGGCCGCGCTTCTCGCTATCGAATCAAACCGTCTCAACCCGTCCTTTGAAGGAAATCAGGCGTTGCGGGCAGCGGTTTCTCTTTTGCCGGCAAGCGCGCAAATCTACCCGCCTGAAGACGCAAACCCAGCTGAACGTATTCGCGACATGGCATTCTCACCTGATGGTGCAATCCTCGCTGTTGCGCGCGATGACGGTTCCACGCAACTGATGGATGTTGTGAACCACAAACCGCTCGGATTTTTCGAGCCGGACGAACAGCCTGCGGCTCACATCGAACTCCCCCACGACCCGCAAGGCGGTTTATTGGATAACAATTCGGCCGTTTCCGTGGCTTTCAATTCCTCCAACTCGATGCTTGCGACCGGCACCCGCGATGGCATTGCTCATGTTTGGTCCGTGCCCGGAGGGCGAGAACTGCTGCGCATTGCCCACGGTGCTCCAGTTTCGCAAGTGGCCTTCCAGCCCAAGGCCAACCACCTTGTTACCGCGAGTGATGACGGTCATATGCGTATTTTTGATGTCGATCAACCGGCACTTGTTGCCGATTTCAAATGTCCGGAGAAAGTGGTTTCGGCTTCCTTTAGTCCCGGCGGAGACCTCCTCGCGGCGCTATCTTCTGCGGGCACCGTCTCGCTTTTTGATCCAGTACATCGAAAGTTTCTTCGCAGGCTCGTTGGTGGTGAAGCTGCCTTCAACTTGGTATTCAGCAGCGACGGCAAGCGTTTAGCCAGTTCGAGCGGCGATTTTGCCTTTGTTTGGGATGTAGCCACCGGCCGGCAACTGCTGAAAGCCACTCATGTTGCTTCGTCTGAAACGCTTACTCCGATGCAATGGATCTACAATGTCGCAGTCACCTCCGATGGCAAATTGATGGCTTATGCGGCGCGCGGTGATAGTGTGGCGCATGTTTGGAACGTGGAGACTGGCCGCCAGATACTTGAACTCAAACATGATTCTGCTGTAGCGGCCGTCTCCTTCAATGCAGATGGGACAAAACTGGGCACGGGCTCCTACGACGGCACCGCACGCGTCTGGGAACTTCCTTCAGGAAGAGAACTGGAACGCGGACCGGTTGGCGGGGGCGCCGAGGTTGTCACCTTTAGCGCCGCCAACGGCCGCTTCGCTGCTGGTGGTATGGAGGGCTCGGTTTTGGTTTCCGAAACGCACCGCGCCGACCGGCCTGCCTACTTCAATCTGCTCGCCGACGTCCATAGCGTCGCGTTTAGTCCAGATGGCCGGCGCCTCGCCATCGCCACGAGATCAGCACACTGGCTATCTCTGGTTAAAATTGCCGATATGGATGGAAAAATTCTCCGCGACATCGAGTTCCAAGGCGCTCCTGTGATAGACAACCTGTTTTTCCTCGATCCCAACAATGTGATTGCCCAGTGGAGCGACAAGTTGTTTCTCATTGCGATTGACCAGTCTTCCGTATCTCTTTTGCCCAACGTTTCCGGAGAAATGCGTATCGACCCATCGGGTAAGGTGTTCGCTGTCCAGCATGAAAGCGTTAGCCGGTTGTATAACTTACCCAGTCTAAGGCCGACCTCGTCTCTGGACGGCACTCCTCCTGATTTGCTGCGCACGGCGGACGAAGGCAGACTGTTGGCCTTCGAGATAAATAAACCGCCAAACGAGGTCTTTATCGATATCTGGAGTGTCGCTAGCAAAGCCCGCGTTTGCCACATACCTATGCCCTCTGAATTGAATCGCCTCGCCTTCAACCCTGCTGGCACAGTCCTTTTCACTGCCCAAAGCGAAAACCTGCAAGTGTGGGATATACCATCCGGCAAACAACGTTTTTCTCTTACTGCCAGCGGTGAAATTGATCAGATCCTTCCCGATCCTTCTTCCGCCTCCTTCGCCACCGTTACGCACGGACGTTTGACCGTATGGGATGCCGCGACCGGCGCTCGCCTGGCGCAGCTCCCCGATGCGGGCTATCTCCGCTCGGCTGCTTTCAGTCCCGACGGCCGCTTTCTGCTAACCGGATACGACGAACACGCCGCAGCGCTTTGGCTCTGGCGTTCGGGAGATCTGCGAGACCAAGCCTGTGCCCGACTGACAATCAACTTGTCTCACGATGAATGGAAGCGTTGGTTTCCTAAACAACCCTATCGCCAAATCTGTCCTAACTTGCCGGCCGCTAACTGAGCCGCTCGCACAAGAATGCTGTGAAGGCTGAACTGGAGCGTCGCGGGCTTAACCCACAACCCGATACCGAGAACAGTTTTCACATTAAGGATCCGAACGGTTTCGATCTCCAGATCAGCAGCAGGGACATGAAGCCTTGTTGTTCGCCAAAACTCCAGCCCACCGTGAAATCAATAACATAGCTGCTGCCATCTCAACACCGATTTGTTATAGATCCTGATCATGTTTCGCTTTGTCTGGCTCTTATTCGGAATGTTGGTGCGCCTCTTTCGCGGACGGCAAAGTCTCCTTCTCGAGAATCTTGCTTTGCGTCAACAACTCGTTGCGCTGAAGCGTCGACATCCTCGCCCGAGCCCCGGCCTCTTCGATAAGCTTTTCCGGGTGGTTGCCCGGCGGGTCTGGTCGGCTTGGAAACAGTCCCTCATCATCGTCACGCCGGAAAAACCGTCGTCCGCTGCGACCAGATCACTATGCACGTGCGCTTCAAGGGTGGCGCCACAAGGAGTTTTACGCTGCCCCGGCCACTGCCCGCACACGAGCTTCGCAGACGAGCGAAGCGGTGATTCGAGAGATCGACCGCCTCCTCGATGAGCACACTGAGCGAGAAATCGCTTTGATACTAAATCAAAAAGGAATGCGCTCTGGATTGGGCAAGCCTTTTACCCGAACCATGATCGTGCATCTCAAGTATGCTCACAATCTGACAGATCGTTTCACTCGCTTACGCGCGGCCGGTAAGTTGACAGCAGAAGAAGTGGCGGGACACCTGGGCATCCGCGTTGGGTCCGTTAAGAAATGGAGGGACCGCGGCTTGCTGCGTGCCCACCGTTATAACGACAAGGAAGAATGCCTGTACGAAGTTCCCGCGGCTGACCTGCGAGGAAAGTATGCTCATAAGGAGTCGTACTTACGGAAGAACGAACTATCAACGAATGCAGCTGAAGAGGTGCAGTGTGAAACGTAAGCCTTTTGCTGTGGACTATGAGGCCGACACAACTCCACTCCGACGCCCAGCTCGAGCATGACGTAAGCGAAGACCGGATTCCATTCCGTGACTCGCCGTTTCTCTGCCACTTTAAGGCCACGGTCTTCGGCCGATCGAACACGCACATCAGCGGAGCTCCACCCCAACGGTCGAGATGTTCGGCTAGGTTGCGCACCAAGCTCTCCACGGCCTGGTCCTTCACCACACGCACACAAATCGGGAGTACTTCAGGCGAGAAGCGAAGAAGTGGATACGATCAATCGACCCATCAAGAAAGGTAACGTCGACTTCGCCGAAGTCATGTTGGCTAAATTCTCCGGGTAGACCTTCGAGACGAATCAGCGGCTTGATCTGTTTCGGACGAACCGAGGCCACCAGAGCGTACAAGGCGGTCTTGCCTCCCTGGTAGCCTGCCTCTCGAACCCGGCGAAGGATCTCCAGAGAAGGTAGGTCGGGTTTTTCTTCCAGAATCTTTAGGACGGGTTTCCGGAAATCCTCAACGATGCTGGGTCTGCCGATCCGCCGCTTCTCTCGCTCGGCGGCATCATCGACATGAACCACCGGAACTTCTTCTGCAATGCGCTTAACAGAGCACAGAGACACTCCCGCCAGACGGGCCACTTCGGCCTTGGAGTGACCGGCCTTCAGCAGAATTTCGACTTCGTGACGCTTTAACATTCCTAACATCCTCCTCCCTCGTCCCTACCGGTTCACCGACCGGGGGCACAGAGAGAGTCTTAGCCCTTCCGGCTATTGACGGGTGGCTCAGAATTTCCGGAAACCCCGCTAGGCACGGGGATTCTTGGTCACTGACAACGCAGTTTGTCGCTGAGAATGAAGACTATAACTAACCGTCGGGAACCTTGAGATCTGGGTGATGGCGTTGCAGTTTTGCACTGCTTGTATCACCTGTTATTGCTGCCAGCCCCCGCCCAATGCTTGGTACAGCTGAACCACAGCCAATAATTCATTGAGCTGCGCCTGGACGAGGCCGAGCTCCGTGGAGAAGGCGTTGGTTTCGTTGGTCAAGACTTCCAAATATCCTGTGACACCACCGTTGTACCGCATGTGAGAAAGACGCGCCGCATCCTCGGCGGACTTGAAGAGCAGTTCTTGCTGTGTGCGGAATTCTCGGGTCTTGCGGTAAGCCACCAAGCCATCGGAAACGTCGCGAAGGCACCCTGAATCGATTGCTGGTTGTCTGGGTGTCTATACGGGCGCGGTTTCAGAGACCGAACTTCGCAGGATAACTGTGGATTACACGATCGAGTTCGCGCGCGTTCTGCACGGCAACAGTCCTGACGCCACCTTCTCATTTATAAGCCGAAGGAGAAACACCTGCTGACTGGGCGTCGGCTGCAACAGCTTGTTCGGCGGCATTCCCGAGCCATCACGACTGCCCGGTCATACACCCACCCAAGATGCGGTCGATCTGCCGAAGATGGTTCAAGTCGTGTGCCGCTTCCAAGCGGACGAACTCCTCGACCGTTAGCCGTCCGCGTACCTCGTGGACCCCGTAGAACTCCACCCACCGTGCGCGCCGGACCGACTCCAACAGTCGCAGGTTGCTCTCGCGCAGCGCCCGAAAGACCCCCGCCGAAAGGCTCGCCTCTTGCTGCGCGTAACCCAAGCGCTCTGCCCATATGGCCTCATCCCACCACGTCAGGGCCACGCCCGGATTCGCCAGCATGTTTCGCAATCGCCACCCCATCGCCAGCTCTGCGTCCGCCAAGTGCGCTACGATCTCGGCGATTGACCACTTTTCAGGTGCAGGACGCCGGATCAACTCCTCGGGCGCGACATCGCGCAGTCGACGCTCGAGCTGGGATGGAGTGGCTTGTTGGACACCGATGGGCTCCTCATCGCCAAGATAGCTCAGGACTCGGTTTCGGTATGCTTCGAACGTCTCTGCCATTGGTCCTCTCGGTAGACTGTGTATGCCGCCGAACTCGTGTTGGAGTAGACCGCTCTCTTCACGCGCGATATTGCGCGATATATTCTAAACATTGGGAAATACCGTTTTCTTTATTTTCCGAATCGTACTCTCATCGCGTTTATAAAAGGTCCACTGCTTAATCCGCTTTCCTCGAATTAGGCCTGCCTGCGACAGGATTTTCAGGTGTTCACTTGCAGTTGGATGGCTGACGCGAAGTTTTTCGGCAATCAAACAGCCGCAGACTCCGTCCCGGACAAGGTCCCCGGCGATCTGCGGAGGAAAGTGCCCCCTAGGGTTCTGCAGCCAGAACAATATACCGAGCCTGTGCTTATTGGCCAGCGCCCGAAACACGCGATCTGCTTCCATTTTCTCTCCGAGCCAATTTGGTGTTTGACATTAAGCTAAATGCCTAAATAATGTGACACGGATGCTCCCAATTGTAAAGCTTTAAACGTCGAAACGGAGATCCGGACGATGTGACCAATCCGAGAACTTGATTCATTGGGGGAATGAAATCATGGAAATACTATTCAACGATATCCGGTACGCCTTCCGCATCATGCGGAAGAGTCCCGGCTTCACTCTCATAATCATTCTCACGCTGGCATTGGGAATTGGGGCGAACACATCGATTTTCAGCATCGTAAACGCGGTGCTATTGCGTTCCCTGCCGTACTACGACCCCAGTCGTTTGGTGAAGATCACTTTCAACAATCCTGGAATAGGGTTGCGTGACATCCGCTTCTCTGTCCCCGAGTTGGAGGATCTGAAGTCAAGAGCCGGCGTCTTCGAGGAAGTAAGCGTTGTCGTCACTGCCAGCACCAACTTGACCGGCGCCAGACAACAACCGGAACGTCTTGAATTGCTCGGGGTGAGCCCCAACTACTTTTCCATGCTCGGCGCATCGCCGCAAATCGGGAGGCTATTTGGCTCTCAGGACTTTGCGCTGGGTTTTGCAGAAGCAGCTGTGATTAGCGATGGCTTGTGGCGCCGATCCTACGGCGGCGACCCGAATATTCTCGGAAAACGTCTAAAGCTGGACAACGATCCGTACACGATTGTGGGAGTCCTTCCTGCCGGATTTCGCCACCCGGGAAAGACGATCGCGAGGGATGTGGAAGTGTGGGTCACGTGCGGGTTCAGCGGGGATCCTTATCCGAAACCCGCGCGCAACGTGACGGTGCTGCCAGGGGCAATCGGACGGCTGAAACCTGGCCTCGATGTAACGCAGGCTCAGGCGAGACTGACGGCAATGGCCAGCGAACTCCGAACTGACTTCCCGAATGATTATCCTCCTGAGGCCAAATGGTCCATCGAGATCCAACCTTTGCAGGACTCACTCGTAGGCAATGTGCGCCCCCAACTGCTGGTATTAATGGCCGCGGTAGTCCTAGTCGTGCTAATCGCATCCGTGAATATAGCAAACCTTCTACTGGCTCGCGCTTCAGGAAGACAGAGAGAAATGGCACTTCGCATGGCGCTTGGGGCTGGCCGTTTTCGCATGGTGCGCCAGATGCTGACGGAGGCTCTCGTGCTCTCCTTTATCTCGGGTGTAGCAGGCGTGCTCGCAGCGAAATTGACATTGAGTTTCATCATTCGCTTTGTTCCCGGTTCGGTTCCCCGGCTTGCCGAAGTGGGTGTCGACCGGACGGTGCTGCTTTTTGCTCTTCTGATTTCCATCTTCACCGGAATCATATTTGGGCTCGCTCCAGCTTTTCAGGCAATGAAAGCCGATATGACTGCCGCAATTCGGGAAGGTGCTCAAGGCTCCGGTTACAGCGCTAAGACATTCCGGTTGAGGAGTCTGCTGATTGTGTCTGAATTGGCGCTTGCTGTTGTGTTGATGGTTGGAGCCGGCTTGCTCCTGCGGACTTTCTGGGGATTGCTTCAGGAGAATCCGGGTTTTAATCCTTCGAGAGTAGTTACTGCAAGCTTCTGGCTACCGGTACCGAACGATCCCAAGACGGATGTGTATGGAGACTTCTCAAAAAGGACATCTTTTATCAGAGACGTCATCCGGCGTGTGGCCACGATTCCAGGAATCGATCGGGCCGCCATGACCTCGGATTTGCCAGGCGCGCGTCCAACAACAACCGCCGCACTGGTGATTGAGGACCGCGCGACCGATTCTTCACAAGGGTTAACAGCGGAAGTAATTCGAGTGAGTCCCGATTATTTCATGCTGATGCAATCCCCATTGATTCGTGGGCGTTTTTTCCTTGAAAGCGATGAAACGGGAAAGCAGGACGTAGCCATCATCGATGAGACGACGGCGCGACGCTATTGGTCGGGCATTGATCCTATCGGCAGGCGCTTGCGGTTGGGGGGGAATCCCAGCCTGCCGTGGGTAACCGTGGTCGGAATCGTCAAGGATATGAAGCAAGACGGACTCGACACAGATGGTGTCCCTCACATATTCAGACCTATCTATCAGCAATCAGGGCGGCCCATGAGCGTGGTGGCAAGGACGCTTCTGCCCGCATCACTCCTCGAATCGCAGATTCGGAGTGAGATACAAACTGTCGATCCTGCTCTGCCAGTATTCAATGTCCGATCGATGACCGATGTGATGGATGTTTCTATTGCTCCGCGCCGATTCTCGGCGGAATTGGTTGGAGTGTTCGCCGCCGCCGCGATGCTTTTATCCTCCATTGGCATCTATGGATTGCTGGCTTACATAGTTGGGCAGAGGTCTCGTGAGATTGGAATCCGAGTCGCCTTGGGAGCCCAGCGGCCTGATATTCTCAAACTCATTCTCGGCAAAGGGCTATTGATCGCCGGTACTGGAATTGCGATTGGATTGATCCTTTCTGCAATCTCAGCACGGATGATTGCAGGTCTTCTGTATGGCGTTCATCCGATTGATGTGATCGTCTTCGTCACAGTCCCGCTGATTTTGTTGGTTGTCGCCTTTCTGGCCACTTACATTCCCGCTCGTCGCGCGACGATGGTGGATCCAATCATTGCCTTACATGAAAGCTAGAACTGCGAGGCTAGAAACGTAACCGACTGCGAAGGAGAAGAAAGTGTCCGTTTACGAAAGGCTAGAGGCTTTCAACATCGCACTTCCAAAACTCACGCCGCCGGTAGCAGCTTTTGTACCGTTCCTGCGCAGCGGCAACATCTTGTTGCGGTTGTTGGAGGAGGCCGGGACGGGTTGAAGGACATCCCAATGCTCGACGATCTTGCCTTCGCCGTCGAAGCGAAAGATGTCAACGCCAGCAGTTTCCTTGCCGGCCCAATTCAAATAACGCACGTGTATGACGGCAAGATCCCGTCGATGGCAACACGTTTCACCTCGCAGGGAATGCTGCCGGCCTGCTTGATGTAGGCAATGATGCCGTCGAGCCCATTAGGAAAGAGCGGGTTGTGCTGAATGTATGGCCCGGAAACAAGACCCGGAAGCAGATCGGCACTGCCCTGATTAAAAATCTGGTTGTATATAATATTGATCGCGTGTTGGAGATGCTCTCTTGTCATAAGGCATCCTTTGGGATTTCCGTCTCCGGTATTGTCGAATCCTCCAGCAATCGGCAGCGCAACACGCTGTCATGCCGCAAATTGCTTTAGGTGGTAATCAAGATGGATTTGCAGAAGCTTGCCCCACTCCGTCGGCGACATTCTGCCGAACATTGGATGAGGCTTCCACTGTTCTGAGGTTATCGCGTTCCAATCGGCCTCGAGGATTTTGAGTAGCTGCCGCTTCTCGTAAGCAAATTCAAATCTCTGTGCATGCGGAATTTTGAAGCCTGTCGGGAGGCGCAAGCCAACGGGCTGCTCCGAATACCAGTCAACGAGAATCCATTTGAAAAGCGTTCGGGAGATCAGATAGCTCTCGTCGGGAAGATCGTAGAAGCCTTGCGAACCTCCGCATGCAAGGTTGAGATGGTGAAGCATCTGGTCGACTTCCATGGTTCCCCACTTGCGCCGCGAATTCAGCGTCACACTCTCGACACGTCGCCGATACTCCTGCCGCTTCTCCTCCGTGAAAAAGAGATTCCCATCGATTTGCTTTGTACGAAAGGCCCGAGGGATGTAACGAGCTATCGCGATCCCCGTAATCCAAAAGTCACTAGAAAGAGCAGCGCGGAACACATTCATGGACGGATGTCCTCGCCAGAAGAACTATTCAGAAAACGGCGAGTTTGTGACGACGTCCGCGAAGTTCGGAGGAGTGAACCCTTCGACGTAGCGGGTGCCGAAATCCCGAAGAATGTTGTCAAAGCTGGTCGCCGGTTTGCGGCGAACGATGTTGCATAGGGATGACTGGAGCTGGTTCTTGAGCGCCAAGCGAGGGAACGCCGCGAGGATCGCCTGTAGTTTATCCGTCGGAATTCGATCGAGACCAACCCCGATAGCGTCCACCGCAATACCTGAATGGGTTATTGCGACTTCGGGCTCTTTGTGGAGAGCGATGGAGCGGGTTGTGTGAAGGGCGATCGCATCCCAGACAAGTTGCAGCTGCAGGGTCGCGATACCGCGCTCCTTGAGGAACGTGCGGGCTGCGTTGGCGCCATCGACCTCGAACCGCTCCTCCGCCATGTAGCGGTCGGTCAGACCCAGATCGTGCAAAACAGTGGAAACAGCCAGGAGTTCGGGGTTCGGCGAAGGTTTGACGTCTTCGGAAAGCAAAACGCTAAATAGCCAGGAACGCATCACATGGTTGAAAAGGTATAGCTCCGAAGAACTGCGGGCCAGATCCATCGCGTCGCGGACTAGATGTGTGTCGGTTACTTTGATTCCCGCCAAAACCATATTTACCCCTTTGATGGAAAACTACGGACGACCCTCCTTTTAGTATTCAAACCACTGGCTGAGCGCTTTGACCTTCTCCTCCGTGTACGGCGGGAACAAATGCTCGATGGCCACGTCGGGAGGAGAGATAAGGACCGATTTCGCATGCGTCAGAGCATCGAAGCCGGCCTTGCCGTAGTAGTGGCCGATACCTGAGAATCCGACGCCGCCGAAAGGCATGGTTTCGATAAACAGATGGATGTTCACCTGATTAATGGCGCCGCCGCCGAAGGACAAGGTCGCGAGAAAATGATCGATCGCCTTCTGGTCACGGCTGAAGAGGAAACCGGAAAGGGGCTTCGGATGCTTCTTCACCTCACGAATGGCGGCATCCATACTCTTATAGGTAAGGATTGGGAGGAGCGGTCCAAAGATTTCGTCCTCCATGATCGGATCGTCCCAGGTAACGGGGTAAATGATCGTGGGATCGATGTAGCGTGCCTTCGGGTCGGATGCACCGCCAACGACGACTTTGCTTTGGTCGATAAGGCTTGCGAGACGTTCGACCGCCTTGGGACTTACGATCCGTGAGTAGTCGTCAAATCTGCTCTTCGGATCATTCCCGTACAGCTCGACGACAGCTTTCTTGCACTCTTGAACGAATTCCTCGGCAATGGATTCATGCACATAAGCGTATCCGGGTGAAGTACACCACTGGCCGCCCCAAGCCGTCGCACCCCAGACAATCTTTTTGGCCGCGTCCGGAATATTGGCAGTCGGATCAACGAATGCAGGGTTCTGTCCGCCGAGTTCGAGGAGGACGGGTGTCAGATTTTTTGCAGCGGCCTCCATGACGATCTTACCCACCTTGACACTACCGGTGAAGAAGATGAAGTCGAAAGGCAGCTTTAAGAGTTCGGTAACTTCCTCTCTGCTTCCCGAGACGGCAGTGACGGCCCGCGGATCGAAATATTTGGGTACGAGATCCAGCAAGAGTTTGCTTGTGGCGGGCAGACCTTCGGAGAGTTTGAGAATGCAAGGATTGCCAGCAGCGATGACCTGGACCGCCGGGTCGAAGAGCAGCGTCAACGGTCCATTGAAAGGGCCGATTACCAGAGTCACGCCATAGGGCTCTCGATAGACCTTGGCAGTATGTCCGCTTTCCCGAAGTGCCTTCGGAACGACTACATCCACAGGCTTCATCCACTCTCTCAACTCAGCTTTCGCGAAAGCTGCGGTGCCGAGCGGAGCCATGATCTCGAAGACTTTCTCCTGACTGGCAGTCTTGAAGTCACTGCCCATCGCAGCCTCTAGAGCCTCAGAGTTTTCGTTGCACAGGTTTTCGAGATGTGTCAGTTGGTCAATGCGCCACTCGTACGATTTGGTTGCGTCCGAATCGTAGTATGCTTTCTGCTTGCTAAAAATTTCCTGGAACGGATTCATCGAAGCCTCCCTCTGGCGGATTAGGTTTGTGACCCGTTTTGAAGCAAGCTTTGAACTTGTTTAGGTCATGGTGAGAACCATTCGGAAGCGCGCGTTGCCGCCCATCATTCGCTTGTATGCTTCTTCCGCTTTCACTAGCGGGAGCGTTTCGATCATTGGACGGACATCTGTGAGTACGCTGAAATCCAGGGTGTCTTGAGTCTCAATCGCTCTTCCGGTAAGACTGCCGGCAAGTGAGCGTCCGCCGAAAATAAGCGGTACACCATTGACTGGGATGGCATCCTCTGAAACTCCGACAGCCACAAGTTTGCCCCGAGTTTTAAGACCGGGCAGCAAGCTACCGATTGCGACCCCGCTTGGCGCGGTCGCAAGGATGACGTCGGCGCCTCCGAGCTTTTGCAGTGCTGCGGCCGCGTCTTGCGCCTTGGCGTCTATGTAGACGTGCGCTCCGAGTTTCTGCGCGAGGTGTTCTTTGTCAGGGCCTCCACCAATGGCTACGGTACGCAGGCCCATCTTTCGCGCAAACTGCACGCCAAGGTGGCCAAGTCCACCGACTCCCTGTATGGCAACGGTGTCGCCGGCACGCGCAGCATTACGGAGCGCGTTGAAGGTCGTTATGCCGGCACACACAAGAGGGGCAGCATCTTCTGACTTGAGTCCGTCCGGTATCAGGGCAAGCGCGCGTGCCTCCGCAATCATCACTTCCGCGTAGCCACCGTCAGTTGTGATGCCGGTCATAATGGCATTTGCACAGTAAGCCGTTTCACCACGGCGGCAGGCCTCGCAGGTTCCGTCCTCACCTCCGAAAAATCCAACTCCGACACGGTGGCCGACCTTCCACGCCGTGACGCCAGGACCCACTTCTTCTATCCGTCCGATAACCTCGTGGCCAGGAACGCGCGGATAGGAAACGTTGGGAAATTGTGCTTCTACAGTTGCTGCATCCGAATGGCATACACCGCAAGCCTCGACGCGGATACGCACCTGTCCGGCGCTGGGGACAGCAATCTTTCTTTCAACTAAGGAGAAAACGCCTGGCGAAGTTACTTCCATCGCGCGATACGTATTTCGCATCCAATGCTCCTGTGATCGGGACTGACCTTGGTTTATGAAAGGTCAGAGAGATCGTTGACTCCCGCTTCGTGGCTGTGTGTAGATGACGAGGGCAACACTAACTTCCAACAAGACTTCAACGCTACGACATAGATGAATCAAAATCGGACACAGGTTCGGACACGGCTTAATGGATCGAGGGGGCGTAGATGAGGAGAATCGTAATTACTGGTCCGCAGCCCGTTGACATGCTGGACCTTGTAGGTCCGCTCGAGGTGTTTAAATTCGCTCCAGAGTACGATGTGGCCGTGGCCAGCCCGGAAGGCACAACGGAATTGCAACTGAATCATGGATTCAAAATCTCGGATGCCGTTCCCTTCACAAAGCTGGCAGCTCAGATCGATACACTAGTGGTTGCGGGCGGCCCAGGGGCGAATGACGAACTGTATGACGACGAATATCTCCACCGCATCATTGGGTTGGCATCTCGATCGCGTCGGGTGGCGGCTATCTGTACCGGAACGTTCGTGCTCGCAGCCGCTGGACTGCTTAACGGCAAAAGGGCGGTCACCCATTGGGCCTATTGCGATAAGCTTTCGCGGCAATATCCTTCCGTCGTAGTTGAGCCTGATCGGATTTATTTGCGAGATGGGTCGATTTATACGTCGGCAGGTATTACGGCTGGGATGGACTTGGCGCTGGCACTCGTAGAAGAGGATCACGGTCACCAGGTTGCTCTCGAAATCGCACGGATATTGGTGATGTTTCTCGTTCGTCCGGGCGGACAGTCCCAATACAGCCATATGCTCTCGCGGCAAGCGGCAACATCGCAGCCGCTCCGCGAACTGCAGGTTTGGATGATCGAGAATCTGCGTGAGAATTTAAGCGTTGAAAGACTTGCTAAACGGATGGGAATGAGCTCACGCAATTTCACCCGTGTTTGTCTCCGCGAAACGCGAATGAATCCAGGGCAATTCGTCGATCGCATGCGCGTGGAGGCGGCACAGCAAATGATCGATAGCTCCGCGATGGGTCTTAAGGAGATCGCGGATGCTTGTGGATTTCAGACGCCTCTTGCCATGCGCCGAACGTTTCTACGTGTTCTCGGCATTACTGCCGGCGAATATGCAAGCCGCTTTAAGCGGTCGCAAAGCCAGACCGAAATGCATAGATGAAGCCAACGCCGGATATCTGATCACAAGTTGCATGCTGGTTGCGCGGGGCGCGGCACGTGCGATTTCGACATAGCTACGACTTCGCAATGAGTTCTTATATCCTGAGGAACCGATTGCGAATAATAGGAGGATGAATGGCGCAAGTTTGGTTAGTGACGGGCAGTTCTCGCGGTCTGGGTCGCGCGATTGTCGAAGCGGGCCTTGCGGCGGGTAATAAAGTGTTGGCGACAGCTAGGGACATCGAGTCTCTACATGACCTATCGGAGCGCCAAGGTGACCAGATCAAGCTCTTCGCGCTGGACGTGACCGACGAGTCCGCGGCAGCGAGCGCAGTGAAGGCGGCGATCGGCGCCTTTGGCTCTCTGGAGGTTGTTATCAACAACGCAGGATACGGCAATCTCTCGTCCGTCGAAGACACGCCGATGTCGGATTTTCGCGCACAAATCGAAACGAATCTCTTCGGGACGATCATCGTGACGAAGGCCGCTCTTCCGTACTTTCGCCAAAGGAAAGCCGGTCATTTTGTTCAGTTTTCGTCGATGGGCGGCAGGATCGGGCCTCCAGGGCGTGGGCCCTATTCGGCTGCGAAATGGGGTGTCGAGGGTTTCTCAGAAGTGTTGTCGCGCGAAGTGGCGCCGCTAGGCATCAAGGTCACCATCGTTGAGCCGGGTGGCTTCCGCACGGACTTCGCCGGCAGTTCCACCAAACTGAGCGAAGGAAATCCCGACTACGACTCGACTGTTGGAGCCACCGCCAGGTTTCAACGCGACTACAACGGTAAGCAGCCCGGTGATCCGAAAAAGGCGGCTCAAGCGATCGTGCGACTGACGCAGGAACAGAAACCCCCATTGCGACTGTTGCTCGGTAGCGATGCGTACAACGGGGCGGAGAAAAACGACCTCGCACGCCTAGAAGAAGCAAGGTCCTGGAAAGAACTCAGCCTGTCCACTGATTTCGAGTCGAAGCCCCCACACCCGGAGCGACCAAAGTGAACCTACCTTCGCGGGAATCCGGCCCACGGACGTGCCGCCTTTTCGCGCCGCGCAAATCGTAGGAGCACGCTTCGCATTTTTTGTTTCGCTGGCTCATGTCAAAGACCGCCTAAAGTAAGGCGACGGTGTGTTCGAGAGCGGTCTTGAAAACCGCCGCCAAATCGCTCAAATTCTTGGTAAGCGCTTGGTAAGCATTTGGTTGCAAATGAGGTGTTTTGGTGCAACTGAGGAGCTTCTAAAGCTAACAAAACAAGCGAAGAACGATCAGTGCGAACGGGTCAGAGTGAATTAGCAAACCGCCAAAACTGCAACTGAGGTGGGCTCAAAGCAATTCAAAGCAATTCACAGCACTTGAGAGCATCTCAAAACAGCCGAGTGCAACTCACACGACAGGCGGTTTGGAAGACCGCCGCAAAACGTCAAAAGCAGAGTCGGAAATTGGGGGACGGGCAGCTCTTCGACTAGTCCGTGAGACAGAAGTACGAGAAGCCGACTTTTCGCCAAGTGAAACTGTGTCGGTAAACACATGCGCGTTTCACAGGACTAATGTTGAGTGCGGTAAACATTGGTCGCTGAGCGCATTGGCCTGAAGGCAACAGTTGAGCGTCACTTAGCCGGAAATGCGACTGTTCGGCCAAGCGACGAGAAGCCCGTTCTAACTAAGCCTCCGCCGCCAGCCTTAGCTGTATCTCGCGCATGACGATCATCAAAACTTCAACTTCTTATTTCGCCTGCGCTAGCCCCGCAACAACTGCGGCAACTTTATCGAGTATCTGATTCCAGCCCTCTACTTGCCCGCTGTTTTTTGCGTTCTCCATGGTTTCATTTCCAATGTAGGTGAGTTTCGTCTGGCCGTTTCCAAAATCTTCAAAAATAACCACGTCGTGCGCATCGTCTATGGCCTCATGTTCTATTCCATGGTCCGCAGGCTCAACCTTGTTTCCCTTCGACGGTTCGCGTATGTAGCCGTATCCCGCGCCAGTCAGGATGCGATGCTGTTTACCGATAACGCGGAGCAGCTAGGACCACAACTCGCCGTCGAAACGTCCAAAACTGCTGTCTTGGACGCCGAACAAGTTACGTCGATCGCCAACGCAGTTGGAATGAGCCGATAAACTAGTGCGCGGCGTTGCCCGCGCGCCGAATCGGGCTATCGCTTCAGGAACTCACCGATTACGACCGCCAACGACGGGCTAGCAATGATGTCGTAGTGAGTCGTGCCGGGAAGGATAGCCAACTGCGCCATCGACCTCATCGATCCGTCTAGTCCGGCGTCCCGTTGTGCGCCACCGAGAGCCTTGTAGAATTCAACGATATGCTCGGCGCGAACGGCATCGGCATCGGCAAAGACCAAAAGTGTCGGTAACTTGAGAGCCTTGACCTGCGCTGACCAGTCAAATGGCGTGCTGGCCAGTTCGCCCATCTTTTTGAACGACGTTTCCCAGTTCGTCTTCGGGTACATCGTCGCAAGTGGTGACTTTTTGACGCTGTCTGCAAGCATCGGTGCGTTCTTGCTCATCTGTGCGAACGTGGCAAGCCCTTCCGGATAGAATCCGGTTTGGGCCATGACAGAGGAAATCACCACCAGGTGATCGACGACTTCGGGATGTCGTATAGCAGTTTGCAATGCGACGCCTCCACCGAATGAATAGCCGACCAAGTCAAGTTTCCCCAGCTTCAGGTACGCGACCAGCGCGGCTACATCATCGGCCAGTGCTTCAAAGCGGTAAGGACGATCGATGTCGGCGGTGTTTCCATGTCCTTGCAAATGCACCGCAATCACCTGACGGGACTTCGCCAGAGCATCGATATTAGTGCCAAAGCCTTCGAAAGCGGTGATTCCGCCGTGGAGCAGAACCATCGGCTTACCTTGGCCATAAATCTCGTAGTAGAGCCGCATGCCATGAATCGGTGCGTATCCAGTTTTACTTTCTGCGTTCCTAGGAACTCCTGACGCGCTAACTTCAGTGCCAGCGAGACTCAAGAGCAGCACAGTTATGAGTGTCAGAATGTTATTTCGCATAGTCTTCTCCAGTAGCCAAGTTCTGCATGTTCTGTTGCGCCTGCCTTTACTTCATGTTCAGTAGCTCGCACATGACGATCATCCAAGCTTTAGCTTCTCATTTCGCCTGTGCCAGCCCCGCCACAACTTCAGCAACCTTATCGAGTATCTGCTTCCAGCCTTCCAGTTGACCGCTCTCGATGGCGTTCTGCATGGTTTCATTTCCAATGAAGGTGAGTTTCGTCTGGCCGTTTCCAAAATCCTCAAAAATAACCACGTCGTGCGCATCGTCTATGGCCTCATGTTCTATTCCATACTCCTCAGGCTCAACCTTGTTTCCCTTCGAGTCGGAAAAGTACATGGAGTAAACGATCTTCTCGTGCAGAACAATCTCGTGGTATTCCCCAGCATTCCAGCCCTCCTGCCCATCCGGCGTTCTCATGCAGCAGAGAAATTTTCCTCCTACGCGAAAATCGATCTCGCAAAAAGGCGCGGTAAAACCCTTCGGCCCCCACCACTGCATCACATATTTCGGGTCTGTCCACGCCTTCCAAACCAATGCGCGTGGGGCATCAAACACTCTAGTGATAACCATTCGCTCTTTCTCGTTAACCGTGTTTTTTGTCATCTCTGACCTCCGCTTTTTTCATTTGATTCACAACCACACTCAACTTGTCGAAACTCTCTTCCCAGAATCGGCGATAGCTAATCGCCCAGTCGCTGACCGTCTTTATCGCCTCTGGCCTAAGCGTGCACACGCTCTCTCTTCCACGCTTCGTCTTGATCACAATCCGCGCCCGCACCAGGTAGGCAATATGTTTTGAAATCATCTGCTGCGAGAGTGCAAACGGTTCCGTCAATCCATGCACCGAGGCAGGCCCATGGGAGAGTCGTTCGATCATCGCCCGGCGGGTTGGATCAGACAGAGCCGCAAATGTTGTATCTAATTTATTCACAACCATATGGTAGTGAATTATCCGTCGATGTCAAGTGTGAATTTTGGAGCTCGCGATTTCTGTTTCCTGATCTCTGAACCCTGACACCTGCGCTAATTTAACTACGCTGGCCACCGCGGCCTGCTTTGACACTAAACGGCATCCGCACTGCTGTGTTGAACGGCGCTTGACTGTGCAATCCGAAGCTATCGTCTCGTGAACCACGATAGGTACCGATAAGTCGGCTAGTGTTTACCGATGAGGCGGCGCTTAGGCAACGTCGTCCAGGTGGATGAAGAGGTACTGGAAGCTATCAGGTAGCGAGCTTACCAGAAGTAGCCGAATCCGATTTAAGATGGGTTCTAGTCGCCGTGAGTGCCTGTCTTGTAGCGAGTGTCTTCACGGTTGGCAGCGTCCCTTGCAGCTTTGCTCTGACCGTCGAGCCACGCAGCGTATCCCATTGTGACGTTCACGTCCTCGTGACCCGCCCACCGCTGCACGGTGCGCACGTCGATCTTGTCCCTGAGTTTGTTCGTGATGAATGTGTCGCGGAAGCGGTGCAGTTTTACTTTCGGCACACCAGAGTCTTTCACCGCAATTTGGAGTTTGCGGAGCAGGTGACCGTCCACCTTGCCATTTTCCTTCGGGAAGCGGAGCCCCTTTGGCAATGCGAGCAATTCCTTCAAGAGTGAATCACTGATGGGAATACTGCGGGTGCCTGCCTTTGTCTTTGGCTTCCAAATACCCTTGCCATCCTCGCCGCGGGAAATGCAGTCCTTGCAATCGTTGCACTCCTTGCGGCGTATGAGGATTTCCTTGGTGCGGGGATTCACATCGTCACTGGTGAGATGCGCGATTTCCATGTCACGGCAACCCGTAGAGCGGAAGAGCCGGACCAGCAAATTCATCTTCCCTGTCGTGTGCTTCTCAAGCGCAATAACCTCCCCATCGCTGTAGGGCTCAGGGTCGTTCTGGTCGTATTCCAGCCAGTCGCTCTTCTGCATGTGCAACTTCGTCTTGAGCCATTGGTTAAAGAACGTCACGACACACATCATTTGAGTGTCCACGGACTTCGCGACGTACTCAGTCATGAGTTTGTTGCGGAACTTCAGCACATCGTCCCGGCTGAACTCGTCCACGTAGGTCTTGCCGATGATCTGCAAGAACGAGGTGAGGAAACCCCGCTTGGATTGAATGGTTTTGTGCGGTCGCTTGGCGAGTTCAAGATTGGCGAGGTAGGCGTCAACCTCATCGTTGATGATTTTCCTCCCTAACTGAACGAGGTTTGGTCTGGGAGGCGCCGTCTTGCCGCGCAGCCGCTCATACTCTACTTGATTGAGCTTCAACTTGCGTTGGTGCTGAGCCTCCAGCGCATCCCCGCGAACGGGAATCCACGTGTTATTGAAGTTAAGGAAGTAAGAGCCTTCGGGGTGCTTCTCCTCCACGTTCTTCCCGTCTACACCCTTCACAAGTACGGCGTCCAGTTTGATTTTTCCGTTTGGATGATACGCAGCACGTGCGTACCGCCAGCCCTTGCCTTCAAGCTTCACGTATTTGTAGATCGAAAATTTGCCAGCCATGAGAATCCCTCTTTTTCTCAATACTGAGTTTGAGGAATTCTTAGGAAATGCTTTAGGAAGGACTCCAACCCACTGAAAACAAAGAACTGGCGGAGAGGGGGGGATTCAAACCTCCGTTGGTGAGAGGGAGGTGATGGGTTGGTGAGCGTTGGTATGTCTCTTGTTTTCAACACTCATTTTTAATTTTCTCCAATCGCCAGATTCTACGGGGGTTCCAATACCCTCAAATCAGTTAAAATTAGTAGCAAGTAGAGTCACGAATTACCGCGTTCTTAAGGTGGCTTCCAGGCCCCAGTTCCGTCTAGCGTTTTGATCAATGGTGGTTTCTGAATCTGAGGTTCCGCCCGTCCATGTTTTCTCGAATTTCATTGTTCTCGGCCATGCCACTTTTCCTAACTGAAAATCTGAATTCCCCATGTCATCTCTACCGCGTTTTCTCCCACCCTCATTTGCTTGAGATCGCTGCGCTGCGGGTCTCCGATGCGGTCCTGCTTGATTCCGGCACGCGAGGACTTACGATCAGCCGCGAGCCTCTCTGCCCGGTCAAATACGTCCAAATCCACTGCAAGAACACGCTCACACGCAGACTCGATTGCCCCAGGTATTGGAGGTGGACCGCCGCCCAGGCGAGCCACGCCACGAACCCGCTGAGATGGACCTTGCGGCTTTGCAGCACGGCAAATCCTTTGCCCACCACGGCCATGCTGCCTTTGTCGAAGTAGCTAAACGGGCCCGGAGGGGGAGTACCAGCGATCCGACTGCGAATCAGTTTCGCTGCGTAACGCCCTTGCTGCATCGCTACCTGTGCCACGCCGGGGAGAGGCTTCCCGTTCTGCTCGAGCGATGCGGTGTCGCCAATTACACAGATCTCCGGGTGTTCAGGGACGGTGAGGTCTTTCTGAATACGCACCCGGCCAGCACGATCGGTTTCCACCTTTAGCCACTTGCCAGCAGGCGACGGGGCCACACCCGCGGTCCAGATCACGGTCTTGCTTACAATGCGCTCGCCCGCCACGATGATTCCGTCTGTGTCAATGTGGTCGACGCTGTGTCCGAGTCGAACCTCGACGCCCAATTTTTCGAGCCGGCGGTTCGCAGCCATCGAAAGGTCCTGCGAAAACGGAGGGAGAACTCGCGGGGCCATGTCCACAAGGACAATGCGTGCCGAGGTGGGATCGATTCTTCGAAACTCCGATTTAAGCGTGCTGCGCACGAGCACAGCAATCGCGCCAGCCATTTCCACGCCAGTGGGACCCGCCCCCACCAGTACGAAGGTCAACAAATCACGGTGACGACTGGGATCTTCTTCAGCCTCGGCCAGTTCAAACGCCTGCAACAGTTTATTTCGGATCTCCACGGCGCCGGCGAGGCCTTTCAACCCGGGAGCAAATTCTTCAAATCCGTCATGCCCGAAGTAGCTGTGACTCACACCTGTTGCGAGAATCAAGTAATCGTATGTGATGGATACGTTCTCCCTGTCGGCGTCACTGACGAAGACACACTTTTGCTCTTTGTCCACTCCCGTGACTTCACCCAGGATCACCGTCGCGTTCTTCTGATTCCGAAGAATCCCGCGGATGGGAGAACCGATTTGGCCGGGGGACAGCACGGAAGTCGCCACCTGGTAAAGCAGCGGCTGGAACACATGATGGTTTGTGCGGTCGATCAGAATTATCTTCGCTGGCACATTCCTTAGTGCCCTGGCGGCCGCCAACCCGCCAAACCCTCCGCCAACGATCACGATCTTCGGTTGGGACATGCTTTCTCCAGTTCACCTTCAGCCCACCACAACTGCAACCGTCGGTGAATTGCGACCACCAATCAAAAGGCAACTCTTACCCCAAATCACTCTCGAGTGAATTCGCTGAAAAGAAGTGTGTTAGGAACGTGCCGCCGCAGCGTGGTGGGAACTCGCTGTCAACATGCCCCCAACTGCACAGATGTTGTCATCGGCGTGGATGCAATGGGAGGACGAGAATGCCCGTCAGAAACCGTCAAGATTTCGATCGAAGGAAGTTGAGCAAGAGGATCTTTTTGAAGCTGGCATCTTTCGTAGTGACAAGCAACCGCCGATTCCGCACTGATGTGTATAACGGCTCGCCTGGGATCGCTACCCGTTAACCGCCGACGGTCTCGTTCTTTGGCGCTTCCATACAGTTCTTACGATTCCAGCCATTCTGGTTTCGAAGACCCGTGAGGCACAAGAACTGTCCGGAAGGACCCGGGTGTTCGTGACATTTGCACCTGTTCGGTGACACCTTGATAGCGACCGAGAGGCGTGTCCGCGGTAAAGAGATCCGGCGCCACGTAAGTGTGCTCCTCCGAAGAGCCGGCGGTTTCCCGCGCGTACGCCTTGTCGAATATGCCTATCGAGAGCAGCCACAGCACGGTTCTGGTCAGGGATACGACGACACGATAGCTTCCTCCCTCGGTTGCACGCCGTCGCAGGGCTTCAAGAACGCCGATGGTGCCGAGCCAGCCCACCACGTTGTCGCAAATGGGAATAATTGGCGGCGACTTAGGCTCAGTCGGTGTCCCCTCGATGGAAAACAATCCCGACACTGCTGCGCCGATCTCATCGAAGCCAACCCGATTTGACCAGGGACCCCGTTCGCCGTGGAGGACTACCTTGACGTGAATCAATCCCGGCTTTGTTTGGCTGAGTTCTTCTGCGGTAAGGCCATATCTCTCCAAGTAACCGGGGCGCCGATTTGCGAAGAACACGTCGGCATCCTTCAAGAGGTGATCGAACTTGGCGCGATCTTCTTTGGAGCCATCCAGTATCGTGGAACGCATCCCAACCTGCACATCCCAGGCAAAGGCCTCCACCTCCGTATCATCAGGCCTCCAGATGTTGAGGACGTCGGCACCGTAGCAGGCCAAGTCTCTGCCGATGCCGGCTCCGGCAATCACGTGCCCCAGTCCGAACGCGCGAATGCCTTCCAATGGGCTCTTTGCGCCGTGCTTGAACGGCAGCGGCTCGCTCTCTCCGATTTTTTCCAAAGTAATCAGTGGCATTCTGGAGAGCACATCGGTGTACTGGGGCTCTTTGCGAAACTCATCGTTGGTACGCACCATGGCGATGACAAGCCCGGCCTCTGCCGCGGCCTCCTCCAACTCCTCCGCGCGCCACTGCAGAATGGCATTGCTAACGGATTCGGGGCTGTCACTGCACCTCAAGAAATTCAGCGCCCGCGCGTGCAGCCTGGGGTAAAGGTTGAGAGCCACCATGTGACGCCCGTCGCGTGTTTTACGGAAGAGCGGCAATTCGAAGAACGGGTTATCTCGATTCACACCCATCGCCGGAGGGCGTCCGTTGATCGTTTCCCATTTCCCTTCGAAGAAGCAGCAGAAGCGCCGGAGAGCTTTCCGCACGTCGACATGAATGTCCTGTCCTTCGCCAGTTTGGGAATTCCAGAGCGCTGCCACCGCTATGGTTTTGGCAGCAAGGGCAACAGCGGCCATGGCGCCAAATCGGAAACAGCTGGGCACGATCGGATCATGTCCGTAAAACGTCAGCTTTCCTCCAGAGTCCGCAGCGCTGAGTCCCACGCCACTCAATAGTTCCTCGAGGCCGGCGTAGAGATCAAACTCCGGTGAAGTCGCTGGTGCGCTCAGTTTTGATTGGAGCGTCTCCGTCAAACTGGCGCTGCTGGAACTTCCTTGCGCTTTCCCGTCGGATTTTGTCCGCGCCACCGCAGCTTCTGATTTATTCATGGCTCACTCCTTCTTCCCTTCGAATCTCGTTTTCTCAGCGGAAAGTGTTCGGTGCTGCTCCTCGATTAGGCTCGACGGATTACTTTGCCGACGCCAGCTTGGCAGCACCTCTCCTGCGCAAACTTAGAAGCCCCAGCAACGCTTCGTTCTCTTCTTGGGCGAGTTGCTGCACCGAACGATTACCAGCTTCCTGCATTACCCCTTGGGTGATGGTCTGCTTCAGTTCGGCAGAAATCTCGGGATTCCCGAGGGTCTTCATCAGGCCCGCTAGCGGACCCATCAGGTGATCCATGAAGTGCTGAATCCCGCCTTCCCCACCGCCGATGTGCCACAACAAGCTGGGACCCATCACTCCCCAACGAAGTCCCGGCCCCCAACTCACGGCATCATCTGCATCCGAAACACTCAGAACACCTTGCTCAATCAGGTACACAACCTCTCGATACAGAGCCGCTTGCAATCGGTTAGCGACATGTCCGAGTAATTCCTTGTGCAGCAGAATGGGTTTCTTCCCGATGGACGCGTAAAACTCCATCGCCCGCTGGATCACTTCGGGCGAGGTCTTCACTCCCCCGACGACTTCCACTAACGGAATGACGTGAGGAGGGTTGAAAGGATGGCCGATCACGCAGCGTTCTGGCCGCTTGCAGCCGGATTGAATGACGCTCATCGTGATACCCGAGGAACTCGAGGCGATGATGGAATTCGGGGGAGTCGCGTCATCGATCTCGGCGAACAGTTTGATCTTGAAATCCGGACGCTCCGGCCCGTTTTCCTGGACGAAGTCGGCGTCTGAAAGCGCTTCCTCCATGCTAGAGGCGAACGTCAGGCGGGCGCGTGTTGCGTCCGGTGTAAGCCCGATTGCCGTGAGCGCAGGCCACGCAGCATCTACGTACTCGCGCAATTTGGCTTCTGCGTTAGGAGCAGGATCACTCGCAACTACATCGAACCCACTCGCAAGGTATTGCGCTGCCCAACTCGCGCCGATGACACCTGTGCCCACGATCGCGATGCGACGTACTGGTTTGTTCGAAGACATGATTGGATTTCCTTTCGCCGTGAATGTGATCGTCGTGTTCAGGAATATCGTTACGCATTTCTCGACGGCAATTCGGCGTAGGCGATGCCGGCAAGGTTGCCTTGGGCGTAGAGCAGGGTCTTTTTATCCGTTCCGTCGAGCTTGGCCGAATAGACGGAACCACCCAGGTCCGTAAGAAACATCCGTTCGTCCTTGAGGTCGAGAGCGATACCAATTCCTTCCATCAAGTGCGTGAGAATAATCTCCGGACCCTGTTTCTTGACCGAACCGCCCACTGAAGCACGATTCACCGTGTTACCGCGCGGTGCGTCGCCGCGATCAGTCCAATACATCGTGCGGTTGCGGACATCGAGTTCCAGATCGATCGGCTCGGGCAGACCGTCGAATAACGTCTCAATGTCGGTACGATTGGCTGGGCTCTGCCCTTTTGGTATTTCGGTATTTGCGCGGAAGATGCGTCCTTGTCCCGCGTCGTCAGGACCTTTCTGTGTCCAGTAAACATGTCCACGATCAGCATCCACGGTGATCCCCACACACCATTTGCTGGCGTCGCGTCGGTCAGTGTTGCCTTGGCTCGTCTCTACCAGCGTTTCAATCTTCGAACCGTCGAGATTCGAACGCATGACGCGCATCCCTTCGCGATCCGACCAATAAAGTCTTTTGTTCTTCCTGTCGAGATGGAGCTGCTTCGGTGTGAATGTGCCGCCCGGTGGAACGATCGTCTTGCGATGCAACCCATCGACATCCGCGCGCTCAATGGATCCGTCATTCAGGTTGGGGACACCCATATTGGTCCAGTAAATATGGCCGGCCCCGGCGTCGACTACGACGCCATCTGGATGCCGGCATTCCGTTACGATGATCTTTCGGTCGGAGCCATCCGGATTCAGGGAGAGAATTCGGCCACCGCTCAGATCTAAGACGAATAAGCGGCCGACCCTACCGTTGTCGTCGGTTGTCATTTGCCCTTCCTCAACTTCTTCAGACCGCTGAACCTGCAACCGCTGCGCATTCCGACGCTGACTAAGGGCATTTCATCAGCCAAATGAACCTCTGCTTAATGCGCTGATAAAAGGTGTCTTATCCGCGAGACGCAACACTGCGCTCAGAAATCGGTGTCAACATATTCCCAACTGCGCAGCTGTTGACGGGGACTTGTAAAGCGGTGGATTCATCAAAAAGGATCTAACGCCAGAGGTAACAGCGATCAGCACCTTGGAGTCGCTCGCGATTCCGTCCTGCGAATCATTTCGGCGATGGACAATTGCTTGGTGCCGGTTCTCCGGAGAATCTGGCAGCAATCCAGTCCAGCTGGTCTCGCAAGGACCCGTAGACAACTGGATCATGCCCAAGGCCCGAGTAGAGATTCCGCTGGACCCGAGCTCCTGAACTGCAAAGACGCTGAAAGATTTTTTTGCCCGCGGATTCAGTAAACAAGATATCGTCCCCGCCACCGACGAGTAACAAGGGACCGTACGTCGGTTGGATTCCCGGTTGATTGCGTGCGAGGAACTGTTTGATATATCTGTTGTCATTCCAACCCGGCAGCAGCATTTCATCCGTGGGGAGTGCTGCGAATGTACCGCTAGCTGCACTGCAGCCGTCATTCACAGAAGCGTTATATATGGCGAGTGCTTTGCTGGTCAGAATGTCCTCAAGCTCCAGTTCCGGATAAACGGTCTTGGCCCCAAAGACCCAGAATCCCAACAGCCCATTGAGCACCGGCAATCTCGCGCGTACAACGGCGTCGATTCCATCTTCGAGATCGCTCGCTCCGGCGAGCGCCACTGTCCCAAGAAAATTGGGGTCCTTGATTGCACCTTCTAGCTCCGCAACTCCCAGGCTCGACAGACCGCCCTGCGAATGTCCGATGACAAGCCATTTCTCGCTCATCGTGGAAACTGCGGCGTGCGCCGCCGATACGGAGTGGATCACATCCGTGCCATTGCTCAACATGTCGAGATAGGCGTGGCGGCCTTCCGTTCCGAGGCCAGCGTAATCCGTGCCAACCACGGCGTAACCCATGAGGACATACTCATAGAGGCCTTCCCAGTTATAGAACAGCGACTTCATCAGGGAAGGAGCGCAACTTCTGGCCACCCCGCTGGTGCCATGTGACCAAGCAAGAAGCGGCCACCCACCCTTCGGAGAGGGGCCGTACGGCACGAGCACAACCCTGGACGCCAATGCGTCATTGCCGCTAGCCGTTCGAGTGTAATAAAGGATGCGCGTTGCGGTGATCCCTGGCGGTAAATCGTAGTCTGTTGCCGGTTCCGATCGAACTAAAGTTCCAGGCTTAGCGCCCGATTTCAGCTCAATGTGTGAGTAAAACGAAGTGATCGGAAGTGCTCGTTCGGCATCGACCATTTTCCCCAATTGGGGTGATGACGCAAACAGATTAGCCCCTGCCGTTGAAGGCTGTTGCCCCAAGGCGGCTCCCGCGCTCAAACCGATCGCGAGGAGGACGAATGGAAAAACCCTAGGACAAATAATAAGTGGCTTTAGAGCTTGCAGTGCCAACATGGGGCTCCGATCTGTAAATGAGGAAACCTTCGGAACTCTTATGGAGTCGTTCACGCGGTTCCCTCCCGACATCTTGATTTTCTCGGTCCAACGTCTACATCAGAACACGCGGATCCACCGGCAGCTCAGGGCTCAGCTCTCCGGCATACGCTTGGCGATGGATCTCGCCCGCTGTGGCACCGGCCGCTCGAACCGCTACCATTTTTTCCGGATCGAAGTATTTGCCCATGGGCATCGTTGCGAACTCCGCTGAGAGCCTCATGAAGTTCCCGGATTCTTCCCAATCCCCAAAATTATCAGCGAACAGCTCCACGCAATTGCCGTCCGGGTCTGCGTAGTACATGGAAGTAGTCGGGCCATGATCGGCGGAAAGAATTGGATTAATGTCTTTGTCTCTGAGCCGAATGTAGGTATCCAGAAGCTGGTCCAGCGAATCGTATTCGTACGCGGTGTGTTGCAGACGGACATGACTACTTTTTTGCGCGTCCGGGGCAAGCTGCGGCATGGCAATCAAACCGATTCGATGATTCGCGTCATCGTTGGTAACCCAGGCAGCGCTCACCTGGATTGGCGCATTCTTGCCGAGTGGACTGGAAGTTTGAAATACAACCGTCATACCCAGCACTGTCGCGTACCACTCCACCATTGTTTGTAAGTTGGCAGTCGTGAGGCCGTAATGGTGCAAGGTTGGGTGGATCGTCTTCTGAATTTCTGACACAGGCATCTCCTTCAGTTATTCCAAGATTCATCGAGTGCGAGCACAAACTTTTCCACTAGTCCTGTGGGGCAATTCCCATGGCCTCGGTCATTTCATCTTCCGCTTGGATGTAATCCAATTGAGACTGCAGGAGCAGAGTCTTGGCGTCGAGTTCATGCGCGGTAGCTGAGTCAACTTGTGATTGGAGCGCAGTGCCTTCTTTGATCTGTTGCACAAAAATGCGGCGCGATTCCATGCGCAATGCGAGAAGTTCTTCCGACACCTTGATCATTTGGCGTGTTCGTTCGAGCTTGTTGTACGCCGTTTGCACCCGGAGCTCGACTTCTTCCTTGATGCGCGCGAGATTCTCCTCGGCCTGAGCCAACTGAGCTTTGTGTTCCCCAATCGCTGCACTCCTCCTGCCGCCATCAAAAAGGTCGTAGCCAAAGTGAACCCCAAACGTTCCGAAATTGCGGGCCAAGAACGGTACGTTATCCTGGTAGCTGTAGCGAGCGAAGGCTTCGACATCCGGCAAATACTGGCGTTTAGCGAGCCTCACGGCGGCCGAATCTTTTTCAATTTCCGCACGCGCTTCGACGATCTCCGGATGCGCTTCGAGTGCCACGCGAAGGCATTCCTCACGTTTGCAACTGTCGCGTGCTTGCCGAACACTCGCATCGAGGACGAGTGCTGTAGTGAGAGGCAGACCCATAGCATCATCGAGCTGCATGTTCAGATCGGAGAGCTGCAATTCCGTTGTGAGAAGATCTTGTCTTGCCTCAAGAGACTGTGCCCGGCTTTCCATAGCTTCTTCCTCAAGCGTGCTGCCGTACCTCACCTGCTGAACACGCTCCTTTTGTAGATCTTCGCTCGCTTGAATCCTTGCCTGGGCTGCTTCCCGATGAGACTGGACAATCAATGTCCGGTAATAAATCTGGTGAACTCGTAATGCAACTTCATTTTCCGTCTGCTGTTGTTTGCTTCGCGTCGCGTTTAGTACGGAAGCAGCAATGTCGTTCGCTGCTCTAATCTTCCAGAGATCCGTAAGGGGCTGGGTGAGCTGCGTTCCGCTCGAGATGAACGTGTGTCCGCCCTGGTTCAGGACGGTCGTGCGCTCCGGAATTGCGGTTCCGCTGACTGTGCCAAGGCTTCCCGCGGGAATTGCGACTAATTGCGTGTCGGTCACCCGTGCGAGGTTGCTATCATTGCGCAGGATCGGGAAGTAAGCGCTTCGGGCGATGTTCTTGGTATGTTCCTTTTCCTCCACCTTCAACGCCGCGATACGAACGACATGGTTGTGTTTTAGTGCGAATTGCACGGCTTCTTCGAGGGTAATGCGCCGAGGGGTGGCCGGCTTCGCGTCTTGTGCGGTGAGCGGCGCAACCCGAACCAGCACAAACAGAATGCAAAGAAGCGTGACGCGTCTATTCATGTTTTGCTCCCTCGTTCGACTCGGGTTCTCCCTCGGGGAAGCCGAGTTCACCGTAGTTCAGGGGGGATTTCCGGAGTACCGCGATGAGGAGGAGGGCCGCCACACACGCCCATGCCACCAGGTGAAACCCGTCGATGAACGTCTGTGTGTACGCTTGCAATCGAACACGGGCACCGATTAGGCCGACTGCTCGGCCCGTTGCTGCGGGCAAGCCCGAAGATTTCGCGTAGAGTCCAGCCGTAAGTTGCCGAAGAGACGCAGCATTGACCCAGTTGCCTGCCTGCACATGAAGTCCAAGAAGGTTCGAGTGTAGTTGCTCACGCGCCGCGATGAAGTGCGTCATCAACGCGACTCCCAACTGTCCCCCGAGCAAGCGGACCGTGTGAAAGAAGGCCGAGAATGTCAGCACTGCCTGTGGTTTCGAAAGTCCGCCAGTAAAAATAGCCTGCAGGACGATCGTGGAAACCAGGCCGATGAATGCAAACGATTGACCCACTCCCATTAGAAGCTCCGAGCGATAAAAGTTCGCTGCCGACCACGCGCTCGTGTACTCGGCATTCAGAATCGACGCTGCCGCCATGCACCCGAAGCCGACCGCCAACAACAACCTGGAATCAAGTCCATGGAGAAGAAGTAGAGCAGCGATGATGGCAATCGCAATTTGAGGAGCCGCAGTCCAGAGGACCGCTGGTCCAATCTGGTCGGCTTCAAAACCGTGAACCGCCAGTGCTTGCGGCACGAGGATAATGGTTCCCAGCAGGCAAAAACGGAAGAGTCCCAAGCAAAAACTAAGAACCGTAGTGTTCCACTGCCGAAGGTAGGGCAGATCGACGAGCGAATTTGGGCTTCGCAACCTCCGTATGAGAGAGGCGAGCAAGAAAACAGTCGCTCCGCCGAAGAGCCCGTTGAAAAGCCCCGACCGCCACCAGTCCAGCCTCTGGCCCTGGTCTACTGCCGCAAACAACATCGCGAAGCCGGCACTCGCATACAGAAATCCTGCAAAGCTGGGCGCGGTGCCGGGCTTCTTGCCGGGCGGAGCCGCGGGAATTCCGTAGTAGATGCACACAAGCATGACCGGCGTGAGCAGGGCGGAATTCCAGAACATCCAGCGGAACGAAAGATGATCGCGATACCAGCCGTAAAGGGAAGGAGCAATGTTGACGGCTCCGTCCACGAACGTTGCATACAGTGCCAGGGTAAACGGAAGGAATCGCACCGGAATATTTCGGAGCGCGAAAGTGAGCGTCAGCGGATAAAACGTTCCGGAAGTTAGTCCTGCAAGACCCAATGTCGCCAGGAGCAAGCTGTAGTTGTGGATCAGGGGTAGCAGCAGGCAGAGGAGCGTGAAATAACTCGCTGCAATCATGAGGACCCGGCGAGTTCCAAGCAAACCGCCAACATAAACGGTAAAGGGACCGATAAACATGAGTGCCACGTTGTACGAGCTTCCGATCCAGGCGCCATCATCGAAGCCGATACCCAAGCTTCCCTTGAGGTCGGCCGTACCGAGAGTGAGCATGCGGCCGGTCAGCGTAACTATGCCAGCACCCATAACGACGCCCAGGATCCCAAGCAGTGGACTCTGTGAAAGTTCCGACGGCATCGCACTAGAAATCGCTTTTGCAATTTGTACAGGTGTTGGTGAGCGAAGTGCCGCAGTCTGCGAGGCCATCGTACGCTCCGATCAGTGCGACGTTCGTACGGTGGCAACGACGGAAAGGCCGGGACGCAGCTTCGCGGCGAGAGTGGCATCGTCGATCGCAATCTTCACCGGAATTCTCTGAACGACTTTGGTGTAATTTCCTGTCGCGTTGTCGGGTGGCAGCAAAGCGAACTGGGACCCGCTGGCCGGCGCGATTTCTAACACCTTGCCTCGCGCAACTTGTCCCGGATATTCGTCGATACGTATCTCGGCCGGGTCGCCGACTTTCATGTGCGTAAGTTGCGTTTCTCGAAAGTTCGCTTGGATCCATTTCGTCTCGGGGACAAACGTCAGGACCTGAGTGCCCGGAGAAACGAGTTGTCCAGGCCGCACTTGTCTTTCGCCCACAGTCCCGTCCGCCGGCGCATGAATTTTCGTGTATCCCAAATTGACCTGCGACACGGTCAGCGCGGCTTCTTTGGCATGAAGGTCGGCAATGAGTTGTCGATCTTGTGACTCAAGTACGGCTTTCGTGCGCCGTTCTGTTTCCACCGCGATCTCGTTGCTTCGCAATGCGGTTTTTGCCTGTTCGAGATCTGCCTCGCGACTTGCTGCTTGCGCCGCGAATCGCTCCTCATCCGCGACCGCCCCTTCAACCCTCTGTTTCGTCGCAGCCTGACTAGCCAGCAGAGCCTCTTGGCGCGTCCGCTCTGCGCGCGTTCGGACGACATCCGCCTGAACCGCATTTATGCCCGCCGCAGCCGCGGCAATCTGCGCCTTGGCTTGGTCTATTCCGGCGAGCGCCCTCTGAATTCGTGAATCCTGTAGCTCACGCTGCCTTCGGTTGTTTTCAATGGCGGCTTTCGCCGCTTCCACTGCCGCACTCGCCTGCGTAAGTTGCGCCTGGTAGTCGTCGTCCTGGAGCTCGACGAGCAGATCCCCACTGCGTACGCGCTGAAAATCGGAGACTTTGACGTTCCGGACGATCCCTGCCACTTTTGTGCTCAGCGGGGTCAGATCCCCGCGAACCACAGCATCGTCGGTAACTTGCTCAGCCCTTCCACCTTCCCAGGCATTCCAATCTCTCGTAAGAGTGACAGTCACTGCAGCTGCCAGCAGCAAGACCAGAATGGGCGTCGCAAATTTCAGCCATGGCCAGCGGGGCTTCGGTTGCGCTGGTGCGTGTTCTGGTTGACTGGCCGGCATCGGTGCCGGAGTGCTTGCGGCCGCCATGCTTGCTGCTCCTTCTCTTCCCTTCGAGGCCTAGACCAAAGCATTTCGAAAGCCAAGAGACCGGTTGTTGATATGGTTGGAAGGAAAGAGATTTGGTGCACGGAATGGGCTACGGGCAAGAGGATCGGTGTCAACATATTCCCGTCTGCGCAGATGTTGACACGAGTTCGCCACGCGCAAATATTCCCAACGCTTGTACGCGCGGTCAATTCAACTCGCCGCGTCCAGTAGTGCGTCAAATGCCTTCTTCGTCTTTAACGCCTTCCACACCTCACGAACGGACGCTTCGGGATACGCACTGTAGAAGGCCAAAGCGCTGACTTGCTGTTTCACGATCCAGTCCTTGATTTCAGGACTGTGTATGCCTGGGTAGCCAGCGCATTCGTGAAACAACAAATCGATCTCATCCGGAAGGATCGTCGCGAAATCGTTGATGTAGGACTCCCAGTCGCCGTCGAAGGTGGAGGCGAAGATGACCCGCGTGTCGTTATCAAAGATTACGAAACGCAAGTCGTGCACTGTGGCTATGCGATCCGTATTTGTTTGGCGTTCGCCTGTGAAACCATCGGCCAGTAGTTTGCGCATGCGTTCCGCACCTCCTGGCTTCAGCGCACAGATGAGTGTGAATTCATTCGATTGACCAGCCTTTGTACCCGGCCGGGCTTTGACCGCATTCTTCGTTTCGTTTGAGGCAGCCATTTGTTTCTCCTTTGTCGTTTTTTGTTCTTGGCATTAGGCCGATTTGTTGATTCAAGTCCTTTCGCGATCCACGCCTGCGTCGAGATTGGCCATCCATTTCAACGCTCGCAGCCCAGGCATGAAGCAATATTCGCCTCCGCGTACGGTAACGAATTGCGGTAGACCGTGAAGACGGCGCCTGACCGGCCGCCTGGGGATGGTGAAAATTCCGTCGCCTACGTCAGTGCCGAGGACAGGGTCCTGCTCCCTTCCGTGACTGATGAAGTTTCCGTCTGTTATCCATTGCGACTGTACGAATTCGAATTGACGCTTCAGATGTGCGCCGATCAACAAGAAGACGCCGCCGCGATCTACGCCGTCATCCTCCAGCACACCTTCCGGCAGAGGTGCGCCATAATTCGTGCCTCGCCGGAGAAAATGATGAAGGTTTGTGGCCACAAGATCGTTCTTCAAAGCGTCGCGCGGATTTACACGTCGAATGTGCGAACTGAAAGGGCATTTCAACCCCTGCGCGTCGTCTTGATAGCTGAAAGTGTTGTTGCGGTCGGCGTCGGCGCCTAGCTTCGAATCGTCACGTTCTGGAGCGAGCACCAGGGGTGCACCACTACGCCATCTGCCCACCATCTTCGCGGCGATTAGTTCTTCTCCTTCAGGCGATGAGGCCTGCTCCCTTATGTATTTCCGAAACTCGGCAACTCTTGTGTGGAATTTGCGAAAAGCCACGAAGGTGCCATTGCGCCGTAACACCTCGGGTTCCGGGCTTGTGGATATCGCTCCGAGTTCGTCCGGATAACCCATGATGAACTCGCCAGGTTTGATCTGCGGGCCATACCCTGGATGAATCGGCGTGCCACTTCCTTCCACATGTGGGTTGTGTAGTCCGTCCTTAAACCCAAAAGGGTTGCGGCCTCCCGGAAGCTCACTGAACTTCAATCGGTACACAACGGAGATTCCTGGGAGTTCGTGGTGACTCTGTCGAGCTCGCTCCAGAACTGTCTCCAGGCTTTGGTCGTCCTTCGAGTAGATCGCCAGGGCGACATGCATGTCCGCGGTGCCAAATGGATATTCCCAGTTCCCTGGATCATTCGTACCGACGTCATTCAGAAGCAGTGCTCTCGCCGCCATGCCTTCGCGGAATTCCGAAGGAAAACTTTCGAGCGATGTCGGCGGCACGCCGAGTGCCTTGAGACCCTCATACGTAAAAGCGATTCCCAGCCAACCTGGCAAAGTCGGTGCCCACCAATCGGCCGCAGGCGCTACGTGTGGAAGAATGCGACGCAACATTTCGCGTCCCTGTGCAGCGTCGTCGATTCGCAGTACCACGTACTGTCCCCTATAGGGAGAGGGACGCGGACGCAGGACTGTCGCCTGTATGTCACCTACTTCGATTGTCGGCATATTTGTTGTCGGCATAATGGCCCTGCTTGTGACTACCGTTAATCTCAACAACGAAGTCGATTTGGACAGTCCTTCGTCGACCGGTTAGATTCCGAGCGCCTCCTGCGGCGAGGATGGTTCGCGCCGCTCTTGCTTGTTCAGCTGGTGGCGAAGGATAGAGGAATGCCGATACACTTCTTTTCGCGCGCGCATGATTTCCCCCAGCGGACGATGTGCTTCCCGGACGCGCCACGCCATGATCGAAGTTTTGTCCGCTGCTTCCAGATTCGCTGGTTGGGAGATGTCCTGTGCCGGAATCGTGATGCGCGCCACCGTTACGAACGGCGACAGCTCCTCCTGCCACACGATCGACGTGTTTTGCACTGGCATTCGAGTTGGGTCGGTGCGTAACTGAACTTGCAGATCGAAGTAATGTTCTCGTTCACCAGACTCGTTCACTAACGTTTCCCTGAACGGCTCACGACTCGTCTTGGGATTGACGTCACGATGGCGAATTTGCTCCACCGAAGTCGCGCTCGGCCGAGACCTCACCTTTGCAATGTAGTCGCCGTGGCGAACAGCACCCATGCTCCAATAGGTGTATGAGAGTAGGTTCTGCCACGGGATATGCAGGTTGGATAGAAATGCCAGTAGCTCATCCCAGAGCCACTGCTCTGGCGGGAGCGTTCCACCATCCGTCAGAAACTGATGCAACCACGATTGGCGTCCGGCAGGGTCCACCAACGCGTCCGGAAGCGACTTGAAGCTAACGTGACGATAATCGCGGATCGTATTGCAGAAAAATATTGGCGCATTGATGAACGCGTAGTCGAAGGTACCGGCGTCGCGCTCGTCTTCCAGAAGCGAGGCCCCAGGGACGCCGAACATCTTGATTCCCATGCCGCATCCGGTGCCAAGCAGAGCGTCGGGCCGAACGTGCGCCAAGCCATTTGAGAAACGCACCACCGCTTCATACTCAGCGGAGTTGGCAAAGATTCCTTGGCCGTACTCCGGCGGCAAGCCATCAACAACCGCAACCCTTGCGCGAAGGAGACCGTAGCTCTTGGCGTGCGCCTGCCGGACAGCACGACCCTCGGTTTTGACCGAGGACCGGACATCACTCTCCATCTCCTGGAGAAATGACTTCAGATCCGCTTCGTAATTCGGAGAATTGACTTCGGTGAAATCCTTGAATAGTGCGTAGGTGACATCTTTCGACGACTTCATGGTCGGTGCCTTTCGGTAACCAGATTCAATTGCGCTGTTATTCGGAAATGTTTACTGCCGACGTGATGCGCCATCCTCGCTCCGTCAGCGCCATCAAGTAGATGACACCAAATCGCGCCATTACCGCGCCTGCGGTATCCCGACGCACCCACAACGCATCAATGAGTGCTGCCTGGGTGTTGAGAATTTTGATGTCACACCGATCCAGCGCTGACCCGGCAAAATGCGCATGCCGCAACCTGCCAATTTCGCCGCCCATTCCCTCCTCACCTGTTATCGCCGCGTCGTCCTTCATAACCATGTGGAAGTTCGAACCAATGAACCTAAGAGGCGCGCCGTAGAACGCGAGCAGGGCGCTGAGATCCGAGCGTTCCCCGTCTGCTAGTTCCACAAATGTGGGGCCGTAACGCGAAAAGAATTCATGGATTTCGGCGACTATCGCGGACTCGTTCGGGATAGCCGCAACTTTGATCGCTTCTGTTAGACCCATCCTCGGAATTCCTTTCCCTCGCTTGCGGCACCACACGAACAATTGGAAAACTTGCGATCCGCCGTTCTAGGAAACTTTGGTTGAAGCTACGCTCGTCGCTGCACCCGGAATGCAAACCGCGCGACCGCGCACCTTTCCTCCCACCAAATCGCGGTAGGCATCCGCGGCGCGGGTGAGCGGATAGCGATCTTCGATCGTCTCGATTCGCCCAAGCCGCGCGAGTTCGATCACCTCGCGCAAATTGACCGTCCCACCGTTCATGCTCGTTGCAAGCTGAGCGCCCCACGGCACCTCGTGCAAACCAAACGGCACCGTTTTTAGCGCGGCACCGACAAGGGTCAGTCGGCCGAGTCGTGCCAGAGCAGCCACGCCGGTCTTTAGGGTCGGTTCGGCACCAACGCAATCAAGAATGAAATTAGCGCCGGCGCCAGAGGTGAGGCTCCGGATCTGTTCCGCCGTGCTTGTGTCACTGGGAAGCGTGTTGTCGGCGCCGTGTTCCTTCGCCAATTGCAGATGGGTTGCATCGCTATCAACGGCGATGACTCGCGCAGAACAGAGAGTCCGAAGGAATTGAACGGCAAGGAGTCCAAGACCGCCGACACCGATCACCACGGCAGTGGTGCCGGGAACAAGAGAAGGCAGAGCCGGTTTCATCGCGGTATAGGTGGTAAGGCCTGCATCCGTAAGCGGTGCAGCGAGGACCGGATCAAAGTCGCCCATCAAAACGGCGAAGCGCGCATTCACAAGAATGTATTCCGCAAGACCACCGTCGAATCCGATGCCGGCTCCATTGAGGGTCGAAATGTAAAAGCAGAAGTTTTCCTCTCCGCGGCGGCATGGCGGACAGTGTCCGCAACTTCCCCACACAGGAACCACAGCGACAGGTTCGCCAGCTTTGAAGCCGACAACACCTTGTCCGATTTCTGCCACCCAACCGGCAATTTCGTGACCCAACGTAAATGGAGGCGTCGCATGCCATTCATCGAGCTGCGCTTTGGTTTTGCCCATTACGGCGATGTCCGTGTGACACAGCCCACAGCCACCCACCTTAATGAGTAGCTGCGCCGCGCCAGGCAATGGTTTGGGCACTTCTTGAAGCTGCGGTGGCTCCTGTGGGTGGAGCAAACGATACGCGATCATCCGCTCATCTCCTGAATTCGACTCGCGCCCGAAGGTGCGTCTATACGGCGCTCTCTGAATTCAAGGCAATTGAGGACCCAAAATGAGTGCACCCGAATTGCGTTCAAACTAGGTGCGTTGCGTTACTTACGTCGTGGGAGCGCGCGAGTTCTCCGTCAATAGATTTACATTTGGGCAGATGTTGACAGTCGCCTAGACAAGCAAAATTAATTTTCTTCGCGAATTGTCTAAGAGAGGCTATTGGGCCGTTGAGAGATGTGAAAAAGTCCAAAGAGAATATAATGCACACCATGGCATCCCGCGTGCCCACTCCGGGGCAATCCATGGACCTTCGCGCCGTCATCGATTCCGCTCCCGCGCTGATCCACACCGGTCTGCCTGACGGCTATCTCGATTTTTTCAATCAAAGTTGGCTTACGTACGTCGGACGCTCTCTAGAGGACCTCCAGGGCTGGAAATGGACTGACACAATTCATCCCGATGATGTCGAAGGAATCGTGGACAGGTGGCGAGCGTCATTAGCGAGTGGCGAGCCTTTCATGTATGAAGCACGGGTCCGCCGGACGGATGGAGAGTATCGCTGGATGTTGCACCACAAAATCGCGCTGCGGGACGGCGATGGAAAGATTGTCAAGTGGTATGGATCGAGTATTGATATCGAGGACCGGAAGCAGACTGAACAGACGCTCAGGTTGACTGAATCATTCCTCCTTCACGCCCAACGACTGACCAAAGCTGGAAGCTGGGCGTATAGGCCCCCAGATATCTGTGAATACTGGTCTGCGGAGATGTTTCGGATATTCGGCTACGATCCCGCAAAGGGATACCCGCCAAATGACGACATGATTGGTCGCTTGCACCCGGAAGACCGCCAGCGTGGCGCGCAAGCTGTTGCTCAGCTATTCGAACAGCACCGAGAGTTCAACCAGAAGTATCGGTTTATCAGACCTGATGGCCAGGTTCGCGTGATCCAAGATTTCGGTACTCCCGTCTTCGAAAATGGAATTGTGACTCGGTTTGTCGGTGCCTGTCTGGATATCACAGAGCAGGAACAGATGACGCAGGAGCTCAAGCGGAGCGAAGCCTACTTGGCCGAGGCTCAGAGACTGAGTCATACCGGCAGCTTCGGTTGGATGGTTTCCACGAGTGAAATCTTCTGGTCAAAGGAAACCTTTCGAATCTTTTCGTATGATCCAGCGCTCAAGCCCACGCTAGACCTAGTATTCGAACGGATTCACCCGGAAGACGTGTTTTTGGTCAAAGAAACAATCGAGCTGGCGTCACAAGACGGAAAGAATTTCCATCTTGAACATCGGTTGTTGATGCCAGACGCTTCCGTCAAACATGTCCACGTTGTGGCCCAGGCTTCGCGGAATGATTCGGGTAACATCGAGTTTGTTGGTGCCGTCATGGACGTCACGGCCGCCAAGCAGGCGGAAGAGCGAATTCTGCAGAACGAGAGGGAACTTCGCCTCACTATCGAAACTATACCGGCCTTCGTTGGTACTGCACTCCCTAATGGCAGCGTTGATTTCGTAAGTCAAAGCTGGCTGGATTACACGGGCCTGTCTCGCGAGGAGTGGCTGGGCTGGGGCTGGATGAAGGTTACCCATCCTGAAGATCTCGACCGATCAGTGGAGAACTGGCGAGCTGCTTTGGCGGTTGGGCAACCAATCGAGTCTGAGTTACGCGTTCGGCAGGCAAGCGGTGAGTATCGATGGTTTTTAGGCCGCAACGTACCGCTGCGCGACGAGAAGGGAAACATCGTCAAGTGGTACGGGACACTCGTCGACATTGAGGACCGGAAACGCGACGAACTCAAACTGCGGCAAGACGAACAAGAGTTTCGACGAATCGTCGATGCCATCCCACACGCCATCCACGTCCTGAAACCGGATGGTTCGTTTCTATACGCAAACCAGGCGGTGCTCGACTATACCGGGTTCACCATGGAGGAGGTGATGGCGCCCGACTACCACACGCGTGTGTTTCATCCGGAAGACCTGGAGAAAATACACGAGGAACGGCTAAAGGCGCTTTCGCGTGGTCTTCCGTTCGAGCAGGAACAACGAGGCCGTCGCAGAGACGGACAGTATCGGTGGTTTCTCATCCACTACAACCCGCTCCGAGATGAACAGGACCGGATCATTCGCTGGTACGCCACAGGGATTGATATCGAGGACCGCAAGCGGGCCGAAGAGAGAATGCGAAACGAAAATTTGGCATTGCGAGAGGAGATCGATCGTTCTTCGATGTTTGAGGAGATCGTCGGAACATCTCCTGCCCTGCAAGCGGTGCTTTCCCGGGTATTCAAGGTTGCTCCCGTTGACTCCACGGTTTTGATCACCGGCGATACCGGAACGGGCAAGGAACTTGTTGCCCGGGCCATACACAGGCGGTCCCAGCGGTCCTCTCACGCGTTTGTCAGTGTGAACTGCGCCGCAATCCCACGCGACTTGATCGCATCGGAGTTGTTCGGTCATGAGAAAGGATCATTCACCGGCGCGCTGCAGCAACGGCTGGGCCGGTTTGAACTCGCCGAGGGCGGAACGCTCTTCCTGGACGAAGTCGGCGAACTTCCCATGGAAACTCAAATTACTTTGTTGCGCGTGCTTCAAGAACGCGAGTTTGAGCGCGTCGGCGGAAGCCAATCCATTCGTGCGGACGTGCGAGTGATTGCTGCGACCAATCGCGACTTGGAGAGCGCCATCTCGAGCGGCGCATTTCGAAGAGACCTTTATTACCGCCTCAACGTGTTCCCCATTGAGATTCCTACTCTCGCGGAACGAAAAGAAGACATCCCCGTGCTGGTCGAATACTTCATCGATCGCTATGCAAGAAAAGCGGGCAAGAAAATCCGCGTGATCGAAAAGAATACTCTGGAACTGCTGCAGTCGTATTCATGGCCCGGAAATATTCGAGAACTCCAGAACGTGATTGAACGATCCGTCATCGTCTGTGAGTCGGAGACTTTCTCGGTCGACCAAAGTTGGCTTTCTATTGAATCTCCTCGGGCTCGTTCAGCAAACCAGCCTCTTGCAAAATTGTCTACCGCGCAAGAGAAGCAAGAGATTGAAGCAGCATTGGCGGAATCCGCTGGCAGGGTTTCCGGGCCTTCGGGAGCAGCGGCAATTTTGGGCATACCCGCTTCCACTCTGGAGTCAAAGATTAGGTCGCTGAAGATCAACAAGTTTCGGTTCAAGTCGCGCTAACTTCCCATCACTCCTTGCCGATTTGCCAATAGAATTCACGGACCAACTTCGCGAAAAAACCGCGAATTCACGACCATCGCGAAAAGCAATGCTGCCAAGGCCTTATTTTTCAATTGCTTATGACTGGTTGCCGAAATGCAAGGGTAAGCATAAAGATGGTCATACAGAAGGCTGCTAATGCTGAAAATCCAGCGATCAGCGAACGGAAGCGTGGTATTTACCCTGAGCGGCCGAATCGAGTCGGACGATGTTACCGAGTTGCAGCGGCTGTTCGAGTTGGAATCGGCGTCTCGCCACCTGGTCATGGACTTGAAGGATGTCACTCTTGCGGATAGGGATGCAGTGAGTTTCCTAATGCGCTGCGAGGAGAATGGCATTCGGATCAAGAATTGCCCGCCCTATATTCGCGAGTGGATTGAGCGGGAAAAGGGAACGCAACAGTCGGTAAAAAGGCCGAGCGATCGTAAGCGTTCCGCAGATAGGCACAGCGAATGAAAACGACTGGAGTATTGCGATGAGCTTAAACGGCTTCCCCTTGGTCCGCGACCAAGACCCCCATTTCACCAGTGGGCCACTGAGCACGGTGAAGGTAAGCCTTTTGAACCAGCATGATCGCGGTGAGACGGCGTTCGAAGGAATCGTAGGTCAGAGTTCAGCCCTGCGACGCGTGCTGCAGCTGGTTGAAACCGTGGCCACTGGAGATTCGACCGTACTGCTCCTCGGGGAAACAGGCACCGGCAAGGAGCTGATCGCGCGCGCCATCCACTACCGCAGCCAGCGGCGGAGCCGCGCATTTGCAAAACTCAACTGCGCGGCGATCCCGGGCGGCTTACTCGAAAGCGAACTTTTTGGCCATGAGCGCGGCGCCTTCACCGGTGCCATAACTCAAAAAACGGGGCGCATTGAGGTGGCAGACCAAGGCTCACTGTTTCTGGATGAAATCGGTGATATCCCCCTCGAGTTGCAACCCAAACTCCTACGCGTCTTGCAGGAACGCGAGTTCGAGCGGTTGGGCAGTACGCGAACGAAAAAAGTCGACGTTCGGATTGTGGCCGCGACTCATCGCGATTTGGAAGACATGATTTTGAAGAAAGAATTTCGCAGTGATCTTTATTACCGTCTAAATGTTTTTCCGATTTCCATTCCTCCCTTGCGTGAGCGGCCTGACGACGTGCCACTGCTTGTCCGGCATTTTGTCCAAGAGACCGCGCGAAGGATGAACAAAACGATTGATACGTTCCCGTCTGGAACGATGGAAGCCCTAACTCAATACGGCTGGCCGGGAAACATTCGCGAACTAGAAAATGTTATTGAGCGTGCAGTAATTCTTTCCCCCGGCTGCGTTTTGCAAGTCCCACTTAGAGACCTTCGTTCACGGATTGCGCCCGGGCACGGAAATGAAAAACCGCAAACTCTGGCAGACGTCGAGCGCGAGCATATCCGCTCGATCCTGCAAGAAACCAAGTGGGTGCTTTCCGGACCAAAGGGAGCGGCAACGAAACTCGGATTGAACCGGTCTACCCTCCACTTCCGCATGAAAAAGCTTGGAATCGTTCGATCCTGCGCATGAAGCACGCGTTGATACGAGTTCACAAGCGCTGGCATTGTACAGCCAGACGCGGGTGAAGACATGGCATTCCCGGATCGGCGAACGTCGAACGTTTTCCTCACCATCCTTCTATTTGCTCTTGTGCTCGCAGTTCTTTACGTTGCGCGACGCGTCCTTCTGATCTTTGCTTTTGCGATCCTCTTCGCATACTTAATTGATCCGGTCGTCCGATTCCTCCAAGGGCATTCTCTCTTTTTCAAGAACTTGAGAGGACCCCACGTGGTGGAAGCCTATCTGGTCTTCCTCATCTTCGTTGCTCTTGCAGCGCAGGGCCTTTCCCCACTTGTTTCGACCCACGTTGACAAGCTTTTTGACGAAGCGCCCATCTGGCTAAACAGCGTCACCACCGGTGACGTTGCCATAAAAATTGGAAACGCCCAGGGCTGGAACGAACTCGAAGAACTCCGATTGAAGTCTTTCCTTGTCGATCATCGCGAAAAGATCGCATCATTCGCTAAGTCCGCAGAACAGTTCGCTTCGAATGCGCTAGTGGCAGTGGTTGCGGTCCCTATACTCGCGGTCTTCTTTCTTGCCGACGGCAGACGCATAACCGACGAGTTCATCCAACTCGTTTCCACAGAAGGAAATCGCCAGACGATCCGGGAAGTGGCAGAAGAACTGAACACCATGCTAAGAAAATACATCCGGGCCAAAGTTGTCCTCGGCGCTTGTTCCCTGGTGTTCTATTCGGCGGCCATGCTTTCTCTTGGTTTCCCGAGCGCGATTTCACTGGGTCTCTTAGGCGGAGTCCTGGAATTCGTTCCAGTAGCTGGTTGGATGAGTTCGGCGGCAGTCATCTCCACCGTCGGTATTCTCACGCATCGTCATTGGATCTGGATGGCCGTCCTCTTAGGTGTCTGGAGGATGGCTCTGGATTATTTCATCTCGCCTCGCGTCGTGGGACGAAACTTGGAAATTCATCCGTTGATGGTGCTGTTCGCTGTCATGGTTGGCGCTGAGTGTGGCGGAATTGTGGGCATCTACCTTTCCATCCCTTTGATGGTGGTGATTCGCGTCATCTGGCGCAGAGCACTCTCTCCGGAAGAGCAACTGCCACTGCCTTCTGAACTTCCTCAAGCCATTGGGAATCGCTGACCACAGCCGAGAAGTCACTCTTTATAGATGGGCGGTCGACTCTCCGGCGCGCCGCAGGTATAGACGTCGACTCGCTCGCCCACCTATTTGATCGGCAATAAAGTCGGATCGCAGTTCACATGTGCCAATCAGCTACCAACCGTTAGTCTGCCATCACCACGGCGATTTCACTGTGAGCGCGACTTGGCCTTCCGAATCTTCATTTCCCTGCCCATTCAACGACTTGTGAGGCGACCCTTTCTCCTTCACCGTGGCAAGGAAATTGCCGCTTCTCCAAGCGAAATACAGGTTCTCCCATGAACGCATTACACAATTCCTCTCTGCTACCCAGGCCCCGACCGACCTCTGATTTGGAATGCCCGGAAGCACGGAGGCAGTGCTAGTGGGCAAAGTTCGACGACTCCCAATTCTGGCAGAGCACCTTCTTCACGAATTGCCCGAAAGGATTGGAATCTAATCCGGCAAGCGCTTCGTGGCGATTCGCCCGCCCAGCATGAGTTATTCGCAACCCACGCCGCCAGGCTCTACCGGACCGCATATGCCGTTTTGCGGAATAAGGAGGATGCCGAGGACGCCGTGCAGAACAGCCTCTGTAATGCGTTTATTAATCTGCGATCGTTTAAAGGCCGGTCATCATTTTCCACATAGTTGACTCGAATCGTCATCAACTCCGCTCTGATGATTCGTCGCAGAAGAACTGCTCATGTACAAACCTCGTTGGATGAGATGATGGATGATCAACCAGAACGGTTGTGGCAAAAAATTGTTTACGCCGGGCCTGACCCTGAAGAACTCTGTGCAACCTGCCAACTCAATGAGCTGTTAACGAAACAGGTCCGTCAACTTCCGCCAGCCATTCGAGATGCATTTCAACTCTACTTTCTAAAGGGCCGATCCGCTGCGGACACATGCCACGTGTTGGGTATTGGCAATGCTGCATTGAAAGGTCGCATCTTTCGGGGGCGACGCATGTTGGCAGATGCTCTGCGACCAACACTGCGCTCTGACCAGATACGAAAAAAGTGGAGCATCCGCCAAGTGGCCACCGTCGGAAGTTCCCTGGAACGGAGCGATACAACTAATAAACCGTTCCGCTTTCAACCGAACGCTTACCGGTGATCTAAACTGCAGGCGGTTTTCCAAACCGCCGCCGATCTGAGCTGCAAGCGGATCCTGTAGACTGATGCGGTGTGGTGAGTTGTCTGAGATCCTCGGGCCGGTAATGCTTCGGTTAACATTAACCGCGACGGTATACTAGGTTCAGCGCTGAAATGTCGTCAGGTTCAGCTTGAAGTCTCCATCACTTCCGAGTCGTCACACTCTAGGGATTTCTGAACACACTGCTGAATCTCGAAACCGGATTCCTACGCCTCCTCATTCGATTTAGGCAGACATATTACTCCGAGCACTAAATTGGTGACACTTTTCAACTGGCGGCGTATCGGACGTGGCGTTCGCAAAAGTAGTTCTTCACCACCGTGGGCCTTGCCTGTGTGATTCGAAGGTAGGAGCGAACGTTGTCCATCATTTCCTGGACGTTTATGGGACGGACTCGGCCGAGCGCGTTCGTCTTCACATCCTGGTTCAGCAATTCATCCGGATTCAACTCCGGACTATAGGACGGAAGGAAGAAAACCCGGATTTGTTCGCGGTGCTCGTCCAGCCAACGTGTCACTGATCGCGCCTTGTGGACGGGGTGACCATCCACAACCAGAAACACCTTCTTCCTGGTCTTCCGCGTCAGGCGTAGGAGACGGCCAAGAAAATTCAGAAACACCCGCGCCGTAAAACGCTGTCGGAAAATCATGAAGGCCAACCGCCCCCGGTTGGTAATGGCAGAGATCATGTTGCAGCGAAAGCGCTGACCCGTACCAAATACCACTGGCGTCTGCCCGCGCCGTCCGTAGGATCGCCCCGCTTGATGGTCTGAACGGAGCCCCATCTCGTCTAACCAATGAATTTGCGCCTTAAACTGTCGTGCTTGTGCTCGAATCGATGGATATTCTTCCTCTAGCCATTTCCGCACCGCCGTCGGATTTTGTTCGTACGCTCGCCGTACCGGCTTCTGCGGGGTCAGACCCCAGGCCCGCAAATAGCGTCCCACCGTCCACACCGAAACCTGCACATCGAACTTTCGCGACAGCAACTCTTGCACCGCTTCTCTGGTCCACAGCGCAAAGGGCAAGCTCAACTGGTCCGGGCATCCGCTGAGAATGTGGCGCACCGTCGTGGCTGCTTGATGCGCTGCCAATCGCGAAACCGGCGGTCGTCCTCGCCGTTGTGCTTTCAGCGCCCGTCGTCCTTCCCGTTCCACCATCCCCATCCAGCGGCTCACTGTACCTCGAGCTACCCCGAAGACTCGAGCCACCTCAGTTTGCGAAAGACCTTTCTGAACTGCCTCAACGACTCGTCGGCGAAGATCTTCTTGAGCTTCCGCCGGCAGCGAGCGAGCATCTTGGTTTCCCATGCCCAACACACTAACACATTACTTTCTGAATGTCACCTATATTATGCTCCGATTAGTAACTGGGACACGGCGAACCTCTTCGTATAAAGCAAGTATGAGTGTCGCTGTGTTTGTCACTAGACCTCCTAGGTTCCTATCTGTACCGACGCCTTCAAACACCGTTCCGTTCGTGTCTTTCGTCTCGAGCAAAAGCGCTTCGACTGCCATGCGGCTCAGTCCACCCCCATCGATTGAGGATTCCCAGCTCAGTTGGCCGCTGGCCGCGAAATCGGCCATGTTTTGAAACAAAGTCTGGTGTAAAATAGAGGTATTCAGAGAGGCTCTGATGAGCACCACCACCGTCCCTCCTAAGCGTCTCGATGCTTCTTCCCGTGCCAAACGCGAAAGAAGTGTGCGCGAAGTGCTGGCCACGCTCCGCCTTGAGGACTTGGCCCCTAGCAAAGAAGTACTAGCGCTTGCGAACGAATACATCGAAGGTCGGCTTGAAGCGAAGCAGCTAACAGCTGCGGTTAAACGCCTCTACTCCAGGCATTGAGTCAAGAAGACAACATTCAGAGTGATCCCTATCTCTACCCGGATACGTCCGTCCTCCGCAATCTAGCAGACATTCGCGATGCAAATCGCTTGAACCAGTTTGAAAGTGACCATTTCTTCGCACGACTTATCGAACTTCACGAAAATCCGGTTCGCGGATCTTTTGACTCAGATCATTTGAGACATATCCATAAGTATGTTTTCCAGGACGTATACGCCTGGGCCGGAGAATTCCGCTCGGTTCCGATCGCCAAGGGCAACTCCTTTTTCGCTCAACCAGAGCACATCCGAGCGGAACTGCAGAAGCTATTTCATCAACTCGCCGGCCAGCAATATTTGCGAGGGAACGATTCTAAGGGGTTCTGCCAACGCTCCGCTCACTACCTTGGCGAGATCAACGCTTTGCATCCTTTTCGCGAGGGAAACGGACGAGCACAACGTGAATTCATTCGAGAGCTGGCTGTAGAGTCCGGCTATGAGATTGCGTGGGATCTAGTTACGCAGGATGAAATGTTCGCAGCCTCCGTGGCAAGTTTTCACCGAGGAAGCAGTGAAGCGTTTGCGACAATCCTGAACAAGATCATCGGTCCTGTTCGTTGAGTGCCACGTGACTCGAGGAGACTTCGACTAGACTTTGCGCGGCACAGCAGGGACAAGAATTTCTCGATTGTCAGAAATCGTAATTTCTTTGCAAGTTTGAGTGGTGCGGAGAAGGAAAACTTCGAACCCCCAGATGCAAGAATCGGAAGTCCTGTTTTCTCAAATAGTTACAAGTCAGCTTTACTTAACCGAATAGTAACATTAGGCGGGCAAAAACCCAAGAATAAGTAACACGAGAACTGTCTGGAAATAAGACCTGTAGTTTCAATTACTTACATTCTGGCGGAGAGGGGGGGATTCGAACCCCCGTTAGGGTGTTTATTCCCTAAAACGGTTTAGCAAACCGCCGCATTCAGCCACTCTGCCACCTCTCCGCGGTTTTTGGGTAGAATCTTCTCGGAACCGACAGTTACTTCAGAGAAGCCCACCCGACGAATCACAAAAGTATAGCATCAAAGCAGTTCAGATAGAGGGGCAAAATGCCACGAAAGCTGCGGCTTACCGTTAACAAAATGCGCGCTGGTACGTCATAAGGGAGTAGGTCGGTTTGTCGCGAGGGTATTGAGGAACTCTTTAGATTAGAGGAGTTCTTTCCTTTAGACTGTTTTGAATCTAGAATATAGGGGAGATCGGGGCCCAACTTGCTGAAGTTGGGTCGAGATGCCCCGCCTGTCGGCCCCAAGTGCTCCCGGCGGGGAGCCCAAACCGCGCGGTGCGCAGCAACCTCTCGCGAAACATTTCGACCCACACGGGCGTATGTAATGTAGAGGACGGCAAGAAATCAACGGAATCGTGTCTCCTTTCGGGTAGCCTGCCCGGGGACGGCAAGAGTGACCCTGCCAGGGTGGATTGAAGAGGAATCACATGAAGACGTGGAAAAAAGTAGTAATCGGGGTGGTCGTCGCCGGGGTATTGATAGGGATTGTGGTGTTCAGCGTCAACCAGGCAAACAAGGGTGTGGTAACGGTTCAGACGGCCAAAGTGGCGACTCAGGACGATTTGGTTTCGCTCGTGACTGCCTCGGGAGAGATCAGACCAACGACTTATACGAACGTGACGGCTCAGGGATACGGCAGAATCACAGAGATCTTTGTTAAGGAAGGCGACCATATCAAGAAGGGTGACAAATTGCTCCTGCAGGAGAATGTGCAGGCGAATGCCGACGTGCAAGCGCAGTCAGCGGCGGTCAATACCGCGGAATCCGGTGTGCAAGCGGCTGACGCGAGTTACACAGCAGCGAAGGCAGACCTAGTTTCTCAGCAGGCGAACATGGAGAAGGCCAAGCTGGATTGGGAGCGCGGGCAAGGACTCTTCAAGGACGGTTTGATACCGAAGCAGGATTTTGATCAGAGGAAGAGCACCTATGACGGAGCCGTAGCGACGGTGGACTCGGCGAGGGCTCGCGTGCAATCGTTGAAAGCACAGCTCGATCAAACACGGTCGCAAGTAAATCAGAACCAGGCAATGCTGTTACGGACCAAGGACGTATTGTCAAAGACCACGTACACTTCACCCATCAACGGAATCGTGAGCTATTTGCCTGAGCGCGTTGGCGACTACGTGGTAATGGGCATGCAGAATGCGAATGGCAGCTTCATCATGACGCTCTCTGACATGTCCGTAGTTACCGCGGAAGTGAAGGTCGACGAGACGGACATTGTTAACGTGAAGCTCGGACAAGATGCCGACGTGACCATCGACGCCGTGCCCGGAAAAGTGTTCAAGGGTAAAGTGACGGAGATTGGTTCGGCGGCGACGTTACGGAGCTCCGGTCTGGGTACAACGCAATCGACGACGAGCACGCAAGAAGCCAAGGATTTTAAAGTGGTTGTGAGACTCGACAGTCCGCCGGACAATTTGCGTCCGGGCCTTTCAACGACGGCGAAGATCAAAACCGCCGAGAAGAAGAGCGTGATTGCCATCCCGATTCAGGCACTGGCAGTGCGCACCCGCAAGGACCTGGAGGAAGCGGCCAAGACCGCGAAGGGTCAGGGAAGTTCGGGAGTTACGCTGGCAGCGCCCCCACCAGCTGCAGCTGGGGATCCGAAGAAAGACGAAATACAGGGCGTCTTTGTCGTTAACGGCAAAAAAGCATTCTTCCGACCAGTCGAAACAGGAATCACGGGCGTTACCGACATCGAAGTCACCAAGGGTTTGCAAGTCGGTGACGAGATAGTTGTCGGCAGCTACAAAGCGCTGCGAACGCTGAAACCAGAAGCGAGCGTGAAGATAGATAACTCGGCGCCCAAGAAACAACAGGACGATCAACAGAGCTGACGAAGATGAAGATAGTGTAGCGAGGGAGAAATGCATGCCCGTGGAGACAACGACAGCAACGGATTCGTACCGGGAAGATTTGGTCAGCTCCGGTATCGTGATCAAGACGGAAGCTCTCACAAAAGTATATGAAATGGGCTCGGAGCAGGTGCACGCTCTCAGCGGTATTGACGTCCAGATTCGCAAGGGCGAGTACGTGGCCATCATGGGGCCTTCTGGTTCGGGAAAATCCACGCTGATGAACCTCATTGGGTGCCTAGATTCTCCAAGCGCGGGAAAATATTGGCTTGCGGGACGCCTAGTGAGCGATTTGGACGACGACGAACTAGCTTACATTCGTAACAAAGAGATTGGCTTCGTCTTTCAAACATTCAATTTGCTACCGCGCGCGACGGCGCTGCACAATGTGGAACTTCCGCTGATCTATAACGGTACGCCGGCCGAGGAACGCATCGAAAAAGCAAAAAAGGCGCTCGAGCGCGTGGATCTCGTGGACCGGATGGGGCACAAACCGAACGAACTTTCGGGAGGCCAGAGGCAGCGCGTGGCGATTGCCAGAGCCCTTGTCAATTCTCCATCGATTGTCCTGGCGGACGAACCGACTGGCAACCTCGATTCAAAGACGGGCGAAGAGATCATGGCGCTCTTCGAGAATCTCTACCGTCAAGGAAACACGATCATTCTCGTCACACATGAAAATGATATCGCGCAGCATGCGCACCGCATTATCTTCATTCGCGATGGCAAGATCGCTTCCGACGAAGCCGTAATAAAGAAATAGCAGACAATTCGGCTCTTTCCTTCCCTTTTCAATCCTTTAGTCTGAGCTCATCTTTGACAAGATCGGCGCTGGCTGCGCCGTACTGGCCGATGTGTTGCTTACTTTAAACACGGTGTTGGGGGAAGGTGCCGAATGACAAAGCAAACAAGCACGAACGAATTGTCCAAGAGAGATGAACTCTTGCGGCAGGCAGCAGAGATTGCGCGCAAATATGTCCAAGAAATCGCGGAACGTCGGGTCGCGCCAACTAAAAGAGATTTGGATCACCTGACAAGATTCCGTGAACCATTTCCAAACGCGCCTAGCGATCCGATGCAGATTTTGGAAAAGCTGGATGAAATTGGCTCTCCAGCGACGGTGGCGACAACGGGTGGACGATATTTTGGTTTCGTCATTGGCGGAACCCTGCCAGCGTCTCTCGCGGCGAATTGGCTGGCGGGAGCCTGGGATCAAAATGCGGCGTTGCGCGTGATGTCGCCAGTGGCGACAGAGTTGGAAGAGGTGGTAGTGCGCTGGGTTTGCGAGGCGCTAGGTCTGCCAGAGAAATGCGAAGGGGGGCTTGTGACCTGCGCGACGACGGCGAATTTTACGGCGCTGGTGGCAGCACGCCAGGCTCTTCTTGCGCACGCAGGCTGGAATGTCGCGGATGATGGCATGTTCGGAGCGCCGCCCATCGACGTCGTAGTGGGTGACGAAGTGCATGCTTCGCTGCTTAAAGCACTGAGCCTTGCCGGGTTCGGCAAAAAGCGTTTGGCGCGCGTTGCAGTGGATGCCCAAGGAAGAATGCGCGCAAACAAACTACCGCGACTAAGCGAGCGCACCATTTTGTGCATCCAGGCTGGCAACGTGAACAGCGGAGCATTCGACCCAGCTGCGGAACTCTGCGCCCGCGCGCGTGAGCAGGACGCCTGGGTTCATGTCGACGGAGCATTCGGTTTGTGGGCGGGCGTATCGCCGAAGTATCGGCACCTGACCGATGGATTCGAGCAGGCGGACTCCTGGGCCACCGATGCGCACAAATGGCCGAACGTTAATTACGATAGCGGGATCGTGATGGTGAAAGACGGCTCTGCGTTGCGTACCGCGATGACGATGACGGCCGCTTACCTCGAAGCGGGCGCCCTGCGCGAACCGATGTACCACACGCCGGAGGCGTCACGAAGGGCACGGGGCGTGGAATTATGGGCTGTTCTGAAGTCCATGGGGCGCGAAGGCCTTTGCTCCTTAATTGAGCGAACTTGTGCACACGCAAGAACTTTTGCCGTTGGATTTCGCGCCGCAGGATTCGAAGTGCTGAATGACGTCGTCATCAACCAGGTGCTCGTTTCTTTCGGCAGTGCGGAAATCACAGAGAAAGTGATTCATGCGGTTCAGGAGGAGGGCACATGTTGGTGCGGCGGAACGGTATGGCAAGGAAAATCCGCGATGCGCGTCAGCGTTTCTTCCTGGGCGACGACGGAAGCTGATGTGGAACTTAGCCTGAACGCGATTTTGCGCATCGCCCGCGAGATCCGCGGCTAAAGAAGATTGCTATAAGATGGAGGCAACTCCCTCGCGCCTCAGCGGCTATGAGCAGGGTGGGTGACGTCGATGTCGGCAAATGTTCGTGCCGGACAAAGATACGTTTGAGACAAACGGTCGTGCCAGGTCAGGGCGTCCTCGTCCCACATCGCCCACAGAAAACCCATGAAAAAAGTTCCTGCGGAAAGCATATAGCCCACGCTGCGCCAGAGCATTTGGCGCGGCGTGGGAGATTCCCCGGAAAAGCTGACGACTTGCAGGCCGCGCAGCATCATGCCGGGTGTAGTGCCGCCGAAAACAGTGAAGAGGGCAAAATATTGCAAGTACACGATGACAAAGGTCGTGACGCACACGGCTGCGCTCAATTTGCTGAATGTAAATTGCCCGCCAAGCGAACCGAAGAGTGTGAGGAAGGCGCCATAGGCGAAGAGTAAGCAGCCAGCGTCTATCAATCCTGCAATTCGACGCTCGTCGATGGAGGCGACTGGATACAAGCCGGTCTGCTCGGACCGCGCGTCTCTCGCGGGCGTTTGTTCGAAGGCCTGCTCCAAACCCGGAGGCAGGGATACGTCAATGACCATTCGTGCGTCTTCACGCGTCGCCGCGTTTCGGCCGATCGCGATCGTGAAAGCGAAGTCCTCATCTGCCATTGCCGGAGGTTCAGCGACACCAATGGAAGCATGAACCGGCGGATCTGCCGCAGGTTCTTCGAACGGAAGTGCTGACTGAGCAAGGTTAGGCGCAACCCTTCGCCTCCGAACCCGGTAGGTTTGGAGACGCTGTGCAAGCTCGCCACGCCAGGCAGGATCCGAATCGCGGCCGGGTGCGGCACTCGCTTGATTCCGGCCAGTCGGTAGTCCAGACCGTTCCTGAACACCAGACGCAGAAATAGCCGATTCGGAAGAAAGACCTAGCGTAAGGGATGAATCGCAAAAATTGCAGACACGTACGCTCGAAGGCAGTACGGCACTACATTGCAGACATGTTTTTGTCACCGGTTGTTTTTGCGCTGCGGACGCGTCCACTCCGGTGAGGAGAGAACCAGTTGAGAGTAACACGCGCCTGCGAAAGTCAAGCAGAGATTGAGGCGTGGATGTCGCTAATCAGTCATGCAGGGGAGGAGGACAGCGGAAGAGTCTAGCTACAGCCCATCGCTAAGTTTCGAGCTGCTGGGCGAACATGTCTCGACTGAACGCGATGCGGCGCTCCAGAGTCACCGCCGCAAAATAGGTACATTGCCCTCGTTCGGTTTCCGTCCAGGCAAGCAGCGAAGGAACGAGTCGAGCAACGCTGGCGCGCACAAACCCCAAGAGTCCAAAATAGGCGCCGATGGCTTGAATTCCGCTGCGTTCTTCCGGACGATCTGGGCAAAGATGCAGGAGCTGAACGACACGGGCAAAATCGTCGCCCGTCGCGGAGCTCTTTATGCCAGTGACATCCTGCACCTCCGCAGAAAGAGGATGCTTGATGGAAGCCGCGATCAGGGAGCGGCAATAGGACACGAAGAACTGCAGTAAAAAAACCACCGAGCAGACGAGAATGATTGCGGCCATCATCGGGGGATCACCGCAAGGCGCGCAGGCACGAGTCGGGCTTCTTCAGGTAAGCGCCAGAAGGCGTATGCCCAAGCTAGTGGGAGGAATAGCCCAAAAACTTGTATCAACGGGACAAACACAGAGCTCAGGGGCGGGTACAAGTTTCGAATGGCGTAGTTGGCGGCGAACAAACTGAAATAGACGCCCAGTGAGAGAACAAGCTGGATGAGCCGCGTACGTGTCTCGCGCAGCTTTAGGATGGCGCCCCATAGAACGTAGGTGAGAACCAAGCCCACGAAATAAAGGTTTTGGGATAGATCCACTACGAAGTGAGTGACAAGCTTTGCGGAGGATTGCAGGACAACAGCACCCGTAAATGCCGCAGTCCCGCCGAGCAAAAGGAGTGCGCCCATCTTAACGTAGCGCTCTGCCTTCATTTCGCTGAAAACGTGGGAGTATAGGGCAATCAGGGCGAAATAAAGAAAGATCGTGAGAACCGCATCCGAATAAAAGTAGAAGTAACGATACTGCGTGGAGTTGAAGCCGTATTCGCTGAGGATTTTAAATCTCCCCAGCTCGCTGAGCACAGCTCCGCCCATGTACAAATTCAAGAGAAGATAGCGGCGAAACGCACCCTTCTTGAGCGCACACACCACTACGGCCGCTTCACAGAGCATGCATACGAACCAAACAAGGCACGCAAATGGACCAGGCACGTTTGTTCCTCTCTACGCCCCTGATCCCGCTCCGCGGAAAAGCTAAGCCAATCTCTGTTTATTCCGCGCAGCTATCAATAGGGCGTCGGTGGTGCTGGTGCTCCACCGTTTTTGTAGGGCGTCGGGGGTGCTGGCGCGCCGCCATTTTTATACGGTGTCGGTGGCGCTGGTGCGCCGCCGTTTGCCATAATTACGGATCCATCGCCGTGCGCCGTAACAATGGTTTTCAAGCCCATAGCCGCCACCAAAACGAGCATGGCGAGAAATACCACTGCGAGTTTCCTGGACATGTTGCCTCCGGGGATGAACGACACCCAGAGGCACTCTATCCCTAACTACAGGGATGTCAAGTACCTCGCTCTACGGACCTGTTCCGTATCGGTACACACCTAACCGTCCCGCCTTTTCGCTATGCTTTCGCCTAGCGCGACGGGACCGTGAGTTCACTACGCGGTCAGGATAGGTTCTGGGAGTTGTAGGGTCAACGGTACGGTAGTACTAGACGACATGGGACTTGCTGGGAGCCTTTCCATCAGCGCTGAGAAGCAAAACGAGTACGTTAAAAAATTCCAATTCAAGGCGGAATCCGAAAAGCCTGAATGGCTCGCTACCGAGGAATGCTTGACACCTTTGCGACCGACTTCGTAGCATGAAAGAATTGTATTTATGCCGGCGTAGCTCAGTGGTAGAGCGAGGGTCTCATAATCCCTAGGCCGTGGGTTCGATTCCCTCCGCCGGCACCACACTTTCCACGATATCTCTCAGAACATAATCGGTGCCAATCCATGCTGGAGGCCACCGTCTCGAGGGCTGGGCGAATAATGTATACTCTGCGCGTTCAGCGTGATCCAGTTTGAGCTGGGCCATCGAATTCCAAAATCTCTATCTGCCGGAGGTTCTCGTGGCGCTCATCCGAAGCGGAAAGGTTAGCCTCGCACTGCTGATGGTTTTGTGCTGGGTTTCAACGGCACACGCGCAGCAACCAGACACGGATTCGGATGACGAGGGCCAATTTCGATTCCGCTTTGTTGGTCCGCGCGTTGGAAACCGCATTGCCTCTGTGGCTGGAGTGCCCGGCGATCCGAGCACGTACTACGCGGGAGCCGCTTCCGGCGGTGTATGGAAATCGACGGACGGCGGCAATCGTTGGACTCCTATCTTCGATAAGCAGCCCGCCGCAGCGATTGGCGCGCTTGCGGTCGCACCAACGGACCCCAGTGTAGTGTGGGCGGGAACAGGCGAGGCTTGGGTTATCCGCGATAGCGATGTGATCGGCAATGGAATCTACAAATCCACGGACGCCGGAAAGACCTGGACCAATATGGGGCTGCAGGAGACCGGCCGCATCGGCCGAATCATCGTTCATCCCTCGAATCCCGATATTGTTTTTGCCTGCGCGCTTGGACGCGCGACTGGCCCGCAGCAGGAACGCGGCGTCTTCCGCACGGTGGACGGTGGCCAGCACTGGGAACGTGTGCTTTTTGCTGGAGAGAACATCGGCTGTTCGGGTCTTTCCATGGATCCCGCACAATCCGCGCGCGTGCTCTTTGCCGGGATGTGGCAGCTGGAAATGCACACTTGGGCAGAGTTTAGCGGAGGTCCGGGCAGCGGTGTCTACGTATCGCGCGACGGGGGAACGAAGTGGACGCGGATCGAAGAACACGGCTTGCCTCATTCTCCGCTTGGCAAAATAGACGTGGCCGTTGCGCCAAAAAACTCGAACCGCGTTTTCGCGCTGATTCAGAGCAAAGACCAAGGTTCGGTATGGGATCAGACGACGCAGGCTCGCATTGGAAGGCCGTCAATTACCAGAGAGCATTGATTGGGCGGGCCGGATACTACATCCGAATCGCGGTCTCGACCGGAAATGATAACGAAGTTCTGGTGGCGAACAGCTCGTTTCATCAGTCGCTGGATGGCGGGCAGAATTTTCAAGAGGTTCGCTGGGGCGGAGACACTCATGATATTTGGATTGACCCATAAATCCCGATCGCTTTGTGATCACGGATGACGCCGGGATGATTATCACTACCGTGCACGGACGCGGCTTTCACCGCGTCACTTTGCCGATCGGCCAGATGTATCACGTGGCCGTCGACGACCAGACTCCGTACTACTTCTATAGCAACATGCAGGATGACGGAAATATGCGTGGGCCGAGCGTGCCCATCGATTCACAAGAAACGGGATGGGATCGTCACATGGGCGGCTGTGAATCTGGCTTTACAATCCCGGACCTCGCCGATCCGAACGTCGTGTGGGCCACATGTTATGGGGACGAAGTGACCCGCTGGGATGCACGAATCAAAGCGGCGCGCTCCGTAAGCCCCTATCTTCATACGCTGGATGCACCGCCGACGGACATCAAATATAGGTGCCATTGGACCTCGCCGCTGGCCGTTGATCCCTTCGATCACAACGTCGTCTACTACGGCTGCCAAGTCCTTTTCAAGACGACGAATGGCGGCCAAAGTTGGACGGTAACCAGTCCGAGATCTCTCGTCGCAGGACCCAAGCCGCATCGTTTCCTCGGCGGAATTGTGGGGGACAACCTTGGCCAGTTTTACGGAGAAGTCGTTTTCGCCATCGCACCTTCCAAAATCCAAAAGGGTCTGGTCTGGGCCGGCACGAACGATGGTCAGGTCTGGTATACGAAAGACGGTGCTGCCAGCTGGACCAATGTCACCAAGAGTATTTCTGGGTTGCCTCCCTGGGAACGATCACCAGCATTGCTCCTTCGACTTTCGATGCGGGCACGGCTTATATCGCGGTCGATTTTCACATGATGGATAACCGCGATCCATTCATTTATAAGACAACAGATTTCGGCAAGACCTGGAAACCGATCAGCAGCAATTTGCCAAAGCACCCTCTGGCTTACGTGCGAACCATCGCTGAAGATCCAAACTGCGCAGGTTTGTTATTTGCGGGTACGGGGAACGGTCTGTACTACTCGCTGGATGACGGAGGGCACTGGGATGGACCCCCGCAGGCCTTCCTGACGTCGGCTTCGGGAAGTGCTGGTAAAAGATTTTTGACGATCGGCGATTTCCACTCGACGGGCGGCACGCGGACTCTACATTTTTGACGACATTACGCCTCTTGAACAGCTTGCCAAGAACCACTCGGATGCCCCTACGGTGCTTTTCGAGCCGCGTCCCGCTCACCGCTTTGTCCGCGGCGGCGGGCAGGCCATGCTCAATTTTTCGCTGAAAACAATGCCCTTAAAGATCCGTGGGAAATCGAATCCTGGGTGCGGAT
>CAVPLA010000031.1:0-82202 GCA_963705855.1 uncultured Acidobacteriota bacterium | reverse complement strand
GAATGAAGACGGTCGATGATGCGCTCGAACTGCGCGGGCGGATCTTCGGCGCATTCGAGATGGCCGAACGCGAGCCCGACCCTGCCGCACGACGTCGCTGGCTGACATTCGTCGTGGTCGGCGCGGGGCCGACGGGCGTTGAAGTCGCCGGCCAGCTCGCAGAGCTGTCACGCCATTCGTTGCGGCGCAATTTCCGCAACATCGATCCGGCGGAAGCGCGCATCGTGCTCCTCGGCAGCGCACCAACTGTATTACCCGGCTTTCCCGAGTCGCTACGCGAGCGCGCTCTCCGCGACCTCCAAAAATTGGGAGTCGAGGTTTATGTGGGCACGAGAGTCACTCGTGTGGACGAACGCGGCCTCGCGACCAACTCGGCCGATCCGCAACTGAAGTGGATCGAGGCGGCAGTGAAGTTCTGGGCCGCCGGGGTTGAGGCTTCGCCGCTCGGCCGCATGCTCGCTGAGCGGGCGGGTGCAGAGCTTGATCGCGCGGGTCGGGTCAAAGTCGAACCCGATTGCACGCTGCCACACTACCCGGAAGTTTTCGTGATTGGCGACCTGATGAGCCTAGATGAGCTGCCCGGCGTAGCGCAGGTTGCGATCCAGTCCGGCTGTCACGCGGCGCGGACCATCGTTCGGCGGATCGCAGGCGACAATACGCGTAGGCCATTTCGGTACCGCGATCGCGGGACTATGGCGACGATCTCGCGCTTACGTGCAATCGCTGCGATCGGTCCGCTGCGCGTTTCCGGTTTTCCTGCTTGGCTGCTTTGGCTTATCGTCCACCTCGCCGCGCTGACTGGCTTCAAGAATCGGCTTTCCGTCCTTTCCAACTGGGGAATTGCGTTCTTTAGCCAAGGACGCCCCCAACGCGTATCCACGGCGCAGCAGGTGTTCGGGCGCTATGCGCTCGAAGCACAAGCCGCCGCAGCTCGTCGTTCGGGTCAAATCGGTCCGTTCGTCGGCTGGGACTCCATGGAATCTACTCGAAAGGCTGAACCTGGCACCGCGGCCGAAGGGCTGTCTAAAGCGAGTGGACCGCTTGTCGGAAAGCTTCGCAATGATTCTTTTTAATCAACTTGCCGCGACTGTTCTTCTGCTGAGTCTTACACTCTGCTTGCAGTGCGCCGGCGTAACTACGCTTATTGAATGGCTAAAGCGTGTTCTGGCGAGGGACATTCACAAGCATGGGCCAGTTTACGCCGCCACCCTGGTCGCGAAATCGACAGTCGCAATTGTAATTCTCCACGGGCTCGTGATTCTTCTGTGGGCCAGTTTCTACCGGACGCGTTGCTTCCCGTCATGGGAGCTCGCCTTTTACTTCTCCGCAGCAAGCTATTCCACTGTGGGATATGGTGATCTGGTTCTCCCGTCCAACTGGCGACTCTTAGGGCCTCTGGAGGCGATCACCGGTGTGTTGATGTCTGGAATATCGGTGAGTGTTCTGTTTGCTCTCGTCAGTCGGTTGCTCGATCGCGATATACAATCTTCGCGAACGAATTCAACTAAACAAAGCCATGCCTAACGTCAATATCAAGACTCCGGATTGGCTTCGCCAGATGGAGAGTATCCTTGAAGAGCTCAACGAGGGAGTGGTCATTGTCGATGATCAGCTTCGTGTAATTTTCGCCAACGAAGCGCTGATCCGGATGGGACAGTACGAACGTGGGGAGATCGAAGGCCGAACTCCGGAAGCGATCTTCCCGGCGACAGATATTCCGTACATCATGCGACAGCATGAATCAGGCCACCGCTACGGGCGCAGTCGCATTGAGTTCTACTTGCCTCGTAAAAATGGCGAGAAGATCCCGGCCATCTTCAGCGGGCGAGTGATTCAGGGGCCGGACCGACAGGAATATGTTCTACTTATCGTAACCGACATCAGCGCACAGAAGCGCGTCGAGGAGCAACTTCGTGAATCCAACGCCCAACTCGAAAAGCGGCAGATGGAAATTGAGGCCGAACTCTCACTCGCTGCTCGTGTCCAACAATCGCTCGCACCACAAAGCCTGGTTTGGAACGATGTCTCCGTCGAGACTTACTACAGCCCCGCGCATACTATTGGCGGTGACTTCGGCGTGGTCTTCCCGCACAGCGACGAAGTTCTAACGATCCTCGTGTGCGATGTATCGGGACATGGCATTGGTTCGGCGCTTATGGCCAACCGGATTTACTCCGAAACACTGCATCAGCTCGAACGCAAGGCTGGGCCCGGAACCATGCTGCGACGCATTCACGATTTCGTGCACGATCGAATCGCAACAGACGGCTTCTTCTTCACTATGGCTGCAGTTCGTTTGAGTATGCGCGGGCGCCGCGCGACCTTTGCTGCCGCAGGCCACCCCCCAGCACTGCTCCTGTCAAATGGCAGTGTCCGCCGACTGAATTCGCAAAACGGCATTCTCGGTTGTCTCTCCGAAACAACTCCAAGCGAGTCCGCGGACGAAATTGATCTTGAGCCTGGAGACCGCCTAATCCTCTACACTGACGGCCTCGTCGAGGTCTTTAACCATCACGACGACATGCTCGACGTCGAAGGCTTTGCACAATTAGTCCTCGATTCCGCAAAGCTTCCATTGCCGGAAATGCGGCAAGCGGTCCTCGACGGCGTGGCTGCCTGGAGGCATGGCCCTCTCGCCGACGATGTGTCCCTGATCATCGTCGAAGTTCGCTAGTTCCATGGTTTGGCTCTGGGCGGAATGGCGCGTTGGTTCATGATAACGCGCAACAATCCACACCACTGGAAGCGCCCGGGAGTCCTTTTCGGTGACGACAGGGTCAGCCCAAGTCTGTTGACTTCAAGGTTTGTTTTCTTTTTACTACTTTTACTAAAGGTTTTCGAAGCGGGGCTTTCTAAAAGCCAAAAGCAGCTATCAGCAATTGAAAGCGCCGGGCACCAACCAACAGGAAAAGCACGGGTTCCTTTGTTCTTGCCGCGTTTTCGAAGATACTGCCGGACAATACCACCTTCTCCGACACTCTTCTCAAAGGACGCTGGGAAAGCTCAGTTCCTGTGCCCGTTCGACCCGCCGAGTTCTCATCCATAATGGCTTCCTAATCCCAAACGACGGTTCCCTAGACTAGACCGCTGTAGCAAATCTTCGAAAAGCAGCCCCAATTGTTCGATGAGATTAGCTTTCATCTATGTGACATTGTCGTGACAGCGCCACGCCAAACGATCCAGATTGGGGCTAGAATGAGCACGCCTTTTCGGCTTTCAACCGAAGGGTTGCGTGATGTTGGCGATCCGCACGCTAATCATGACAACGATTTCCAAGACCGTTGTATCCGATTGCGGGCTAGAACCGCTGCTCACGAGGCAGACGGTTTCTTTCGGAAAGAGCGATCATCTGCTTGGCAGCCAGGTGCGCTGACCCTATTTTGTGTTGAGATGAATCACTCAGACGCCCTGCCGACCTTACTTGCCGTTCTCGACAGCCCTATGTTACATACTCTAGGCACTTATTTACATCTGCCGAGGATTTGGTACACTGTTCCCGAGGGCATCATGCAAAAGTCAAAAGCCGAAAAGCTCCGCACGCTGGCGTCGAAACGCCAGATCGTAAGGGCCAAAGACGCCAGGGAACTCGGCATTCCCCGAACGTATCTCCCGCGGCTGGCTCGCCGGGGGGACTTGGAAAAGGTCGGCCGCGGTCTCTATTCCTCTCGGGATTTCTCCGGAACCGAGAACACCTCCCTCATCGAGGCGGCTTACCAAATCCCTAAGGGAATCGTTTGCCTGCTGTCCGCCCTCCGGTTTCACAATTTCACCACGCAGTCTCCCCACGAGGCCTGGATGGCGATCGGTCACAAAGCCTGGGCTCCCAAAGTTTCCTCTCCCTCGGTCCGCATCGTGCGCATGTCCGGTCCTGCCCTTCACTTTGGAATGAAAGAATATTCTATTTCCGGCGCAACTCTTCGAGTGTTTTCACCGGCAAAGACGGTCGCCGACTGCTTCAAGTTTCGCAGTAAGGTTGGCCTCGATGTCGCCATAGAAGCCCTCAAGGAATGCCGCCGGCGGAAGAAAGCTTCGATTGACGAACTCGCTGCCGCCGCCAAAGTCTGCCGCGTCGCCAACGTCATGCGCCCTTATCTGGAGTCACTCTAGTTGACCAAACCGGCCCCAAAGAACCTCCCCGCTTCCGTCCGCCAGAAGCTCGCGAACCTAGCGCGCCAGCGCAACGTGGATTTCGGACTGATCCTCGTCAAGTACGGGCTCGAACGTATTCTCTTCCGGCTGAGCCGCTCCCGTCACCGCGACGTTTTCATTCTGAAAGGCGCGCTGCTCTTCGAGTTGTGGACGGAACAACGCTATCGTCCGACAAGGGATGCTGATTTCCTCGCTCGCGGTGACAACGCCCCGGAGCGCTTCGCCCATATTTTTCGGGAACTCTGCGTTTTGGAAGTAGACGAGGACGGCCTGCGCTTCGACGCCGAGACCGTCGAAGCAGAACGCATATCCGAGGATGCCGACTACGAAGGCGTCCGGGTAACCTTTGTTGCGTATCTCGAACGCGCAAAGATTCCCATTCAGATTGACATCGGCTTCGGCGACATCGTCACACCCGCACCTTCCGAGACCGACTATCCCACGCTCCTGGAATTCCCTGGCCCGCGTTTGCTGGCCTATCCGAAAGAAACGGTTGTTGCCGAAAAACTCGAAGCACTTGTGAAACTCGGAATCGCCAATACCCGCATGAAGGATTTCTACGATCTGGAGGTTCTGTCCCGCACGTTCGCGTTCGAAGGAAAAACTCTCGCCAAGGCGATTCAAAACACCTTTCAAAAACGTGGGACTGACCTTCCGATGGCAGGTCTGCCCGTCGCCTTCACGTCCGAGTTTTATGACGACGTAAACAAGAAACGGCAATGGACCGCGTTTTGCGCGAAGAACAAGTCCTACGTCGAGAGGGCTGAATTCAAGTCTGTGATGGAAGACATCCGAAACTTTCTGGCTCTCCCGCTCCGCACCGTCCAGGAAGGACATTCGTTCACGAAGACGTGGAAGCCCGGCGGACCCTGGCGTTGAAACGGTTATCAATGCACTTCGTTCAAGGAGTTCTCAAGACTCGGAACGATGCGAATTGCCGGATTTAGTCTCCTGTTCTCTCCTCCCCCTCTGTGGGCGCGCTCCTCCGGGCGACTTTCAGAAAAATGTACTAGTACCAAGATTTTTTCTCTCTTTTTCCCTTCCGGATGTTCCTTAAGTAAGTATGGGGCTGTGATGGATATTTCTCTGCCAGCCTGGGGCTCTTCCGGGAGATTAAGATTTTTTCTTACTTTTTCCCGTTTGGATGTTCCTTATATAAGTAGGGGGGTTGTGGAAAGGAGTTCTGTGCCGGCATGAGAATCCTCCGCCGGGTTAAAGTTTTTTCTCACTTTTCCCCGACTGGATGTTCCCTAGTAAGTAGAGGGGACTCGATGGACTTTCTACTATGAAGATAGTCACTACAGTCTCTTGCAGGTCAGGGGGCAACATTTTTTCTTACTTTTTCCTTTCTCGAAGCCTCTTTAATAGTAGAGGCCTCGGCAATGTCAAAGGGCTTCCAACGCTTTCTGCTGCGCGAAAAGGTGACGGGTGCGTGAAAGGCACAGATCACCTTATCCGTCACCCTCGCGTTCACCGTGGCGAGCGAGCAAATGGCCAGGCAAGAAGAAGTTGCGCACGACAGAATGGGCAAAATGGCCGCGGAATGGCGCCGAGTTGGGCTGGAGCGACCCCACTTTTGCACACGGTTCCGTGGCCAAAGTGAGTCGTGGGTCGCTCCAGCCCAACAAGAAAATTCTTTTGGCGCGCGGCGTGAGAATTTGGGCGAAACAGGTGCAGAAGGTAAGGACTACACACTCCACCTTCGTCTTCACCTGTTTCTTCACCCCGTGGAGCGCGCAATTTCTTTGAGGAGAGTCGCATGCAGAAGGCAGTGCAACCAAAAGTCACCGTGGAAAAAAAACCAAAACGGGCGGGAGCGACCCCACTTTTTGGCGGTCAATCCGCCCAAGAGTTTTGTCCGGGTCGCTCCCGCCCCTTGCTGCATTCCGGTGCGCATGTTTTTTCGCCAAGGGCGAGACAGCCTCGCTCCTGGCCGTCAAATTCTCAAGTTCCGGTGAAGTGGGCTTCACCCCCCTACTTCACCGCAACCTCACCAGCTACTTCACCCTCGATCGAGCACAGCATTACGGAAATCAATCAGATGAATCGTCCCGAAGAACGAAATTGTGCGCGGCCCAGACCGCGCCTGAGGCGGGAGCGACCCCACCATTTGACGCACCGTGCGTCACGGCGTCCTGGGGTCGCTCCCGCCTCAGGGTGGCGAAAATTGCACGCCAAGCTTTAGCAGCGAAAGAGTTCTGTCAGACAGTTTGTATGCGGCGACGCATACGGCTTGTCCGACAAGATTGCATGTCGAAAGGAGACAATCAGTTGCCACTCTTGAAGTCACAACCCAAACAACCCAAGTCGGCAGCCATTCAAATTCGCGTTGAGGAGGACGTGAAACTCAGGCTCGACAAATATGCTGAGTTCATCGATTCCTCCGCGGCTTACGTCGTCACCGAAGCTCTCAAACTCCTCTTCAACAAAGACGTAGAATTCAAATCCTGGCTAGGCCAACAGACCTACAACTCTGAAGCTCAACATCCCTCATCCAAAGTAGCAGTCGCGAAAGGAGAGTCCGTCCAACTGGCACTCAAGTAGAGCCTATGCGCCGCAGCTTCCAATTCGACATGCGTGAGAACCCAGCGTCCGACCGACGACATGGCTCACGCCTTGCAGCGAGTCCATCGCATCACAAGTCCGGAGCACTTTCAGCAAGTGCGTATCCGGATAGGCGATCACCTGAGCCGATGTCCCCAAACAGAGATACATTCAATTTATCCCCAATTCAAACGCCCAACGAGACTACAGGGGGAGAGAGAAGCGACACCGGCAGTCCTTCAAACGTTGCACATACGTTCGTTGAGCCGCAAGAAAATGCCTCCAGCCTTTCGGAAGAATATCCACTTACCTTGAGAGAAGCGGCAAAGTATCTTGGCGTTAGTCCCCAATCTGTGTATCTTTGGGTTGAGCGTAAGCAGATTCCCCATCTCCGCGTAATGGGTCGCAATATCCGGTTTCTCAAATCGGATCTCGAAACGTTCCGCGCTTCCTTCAAACAGGAGATGGAGAATGCCTAGGTCACGAAAATACGATGGTGTTGTATATCGAAGGAAGGAGACGCCGTTCTGGTGGATTCGCTATCGCGACAGGAGCGGCGCGCGACGAAGAGAATCCACCTTCACGCAAGACTGGCAGGAGGCCCAACAGTTGTTACGGGAACGGCTTCAGGCCAGAGACAGCAACGTTCTGGATGTGGTACGGAAAGGCGAAAAGTTGAGCCTGGCGCAATGGGCGGATTTCTTCCTAGAAAACTATTCGAAACCGCCCGTGCGAGCAGAGAAGACCCATCAGGTAAATCTAAGAGTCGCAAAGCACATCAAGGGTGCTTTCGGTCCGAGGAAACTGGTGGAAATCACGGCGGATGATATCGAGCTGTACCTTCGTGACCGACTTCGAAAAACGGTTAGAGTCAAGACCGCGCTCGGCTACAGGCAAATGGGAGTGCTCAAGCCAACTACGGTTCATCAGGAGTTGAGGGTTCTCAGGCGAATGCTGAACGTAGCGGTGCGCAAGAAGCTCCTGCAAGCTAATCCCTGTTGGGGCGTTGAATTCCCGGTGGCAGTGAGGGGCCTGTTTCGGCCTCACTACGTTACCTGGTCAGAGCAACGCCGCATTGAATCACAGGCTCCGCCACATCTTCGGAATATCGTTCAGATCATCACGGAAACGGGACTCAGAGTGTACAAGGAGCTCACACCCATGAGGAAGGACCAAGTGGACTTTGTGAATGCCACTGTTTGGATACCCGACTCCAAGACGCCGAACGGTATCGCTGAAATTCCCCTGACGCCTCTGGCGATCGAAGCCTTCAAGAGCCAGATGCTGATCTCGGGGATCGGGCCCTTCTTGTTCCCAAGTGACAAAAATCCGTCCGGTCACCATAAGAATCTTAAGACTGCATGGCGGAAGACACTGAAACGCGCAGGAGCTCCCTACTTCAGGATCTATGACTTGCGCTCCACCTATGCGACCCGGCTCAGTGCAGGCGGTGTCGCCGACGAGTGGGTTACACAACTCCTTCGACAGGGCGACGCAAAGGTCTTCAAAAAGTATTCACAGATGAAATTGCAGATGAAGCGAGAGGCCCTGGAGAAAATGAACCGCCAAGCCAACGAGATGCCGCTAGAATCTGGCACAGCTACGATTCAGTAAAAGTATTTGGCACAGTTTTGGCACAGTGAGGCCAAAAATGACGACTCGGATTAGGAGTAAAGTTGGGAAGTGCTTTAGAATGAATAAAGCAGTCATTGTCGGGGCGTAGCGCAGCCTGGTAGCGCGCCTGCCTTGGGCGCAGGAGGTCTCCGGTTCAAATCCGGACGCCCCGACCATTTTATGTTTTTTGTTTTCCATCACTTAGAGAGCATTGTTTTCTTGCTACTGCCCTTGTGAATTTCTCGGAGGCAGGAGGTCGGTTTTCGCAAGCCATTTAATTCCCACAACTTCGCCGCACCATCAGCAGGCAAAAACTCAAAAAGGCAGGAGTGCCATTCAGAATTTGTTGAACTAACGTAAGTTATGAGGAGGTCATGCGATGGGTGAGGGGAAAAGTGAGGGGACCCTGCGCACTTCCCGTTCATCGATTGGTCAGGAACAAATCGACGGCCCCGCCTCGACCGCGGATGACTTCAACCCTTCGGTTAACAGCCGAGGTGGTCGAAAATCTAAGCGCCGCGTCTGGTGTCGCTTACATAAGACTCGGAGCCATCCTTCTCTCTTTAGTTGCACCCAATCCAGCACCCCACAGTGTGCTTTTGGCAAAGAACCTCAGGCTCCCTTCCGGCGCTTTATTGAAGAAGACACAACTCTCAGAGACGTAGACTGTCGCCTCCGCACTCGTTGACTTGGTATTTCTCGCAACCTAAGATGCGCGCAGATGCACAAATTCCAATGATGGACGAACTGCTCGTCATTCTCGCATCGTAGGGAAAATTGGCGTGGGAGGCATAGTAAAATGATCGATTCGACCCTACATCTTCACGTGCGAATGATCCTGAATCGAGGCGAGTCCGATGTCCAAGACCTTTAAGCGTGGTGACCACGTTGAATGGAATTCAGAAGCCGGCAGAGTCAGAGGCGTGATTTTTAAGAAGGTTGTTTCAGACGTACGAATCAAGGGCTATGTGCACCATGCCTCGAAAAAAGAACCTCAATACCTCATCAAGAGTGACAAGACTGACCACGTAGCTATTCATAAGGGCAAGGCACTAAGGCTAGTGAAGACTCGGACGTGAAAGTGGCCGACCAAAATCGGTAAGAGAAGGGACTTCACGTTATAACGGATGCATTCCGGGCGCGGCTGCACTTTTGTTCGACACTACTCGGTGGTCATGCTAAGCGGAGTGGTGACGACAAGGGGTGGTCGGAGAAAGGTGACAAACAGATTGACGGCGAACAACGTAACCGCCGCCAGTTCGATCAGCGCAGAAACAGGCAGAACGTTCCATGCCCAGGCTGCATCATTCTGATAGGCGAGGATTTCAGACGTTACGCGGAGCGTGCAGCCAGTCATCAACAGCACCAGCATCACTAGCATCAGCCTCGGACTCCACAACACACGCATCCCACAAAACGACGGCAGAATTCTCTGCCCGACGGAAAAAACCATCGCCGCGATAAATCCAACAGTGAGCGCGTGTCGCGATGCCCCCCAGATTCCTGGTGCCTCCCCAGCGCGCGACGCCCATATGCCGAGTGTCGCGGCTGTCAGTAGCCATCCATAGGCAATCCGGATGAATATGGGAAAGCTTCCGTGAACATTGATCGTCTTCGCCGCCTTCGCAGCAGGCTCGAAGAAGCGGATTGCAACGATTGCCATTGCTGCTCCTCCCAGCAAGAGAACGCTAGCAGCTGTAAAGCGTTCGAGGAATCCGACCACTACACCTGCCGTATTCAAACCAGCGGCTACCAGGAGCAAAGAACCTCGTAAGGGTCGCAGCCCCATGAAGACCGGGAGCCAACGCGAGCTGAACCCCCACACCATGGGAACGAGAAAGCCCCAAGCGGAAACAATCAAATAACGCTGATCGAATTCATGCTGGAACGCCGGTGAACTCCCATAGAGCGCCAGCTGAATTGAGGCCCCGAGATTGAGTGCGAGCGAAGCTAGCAAACCTAGAGTTGCGGCAATCACGACGAAAATCCAAGATTCCCACGGCTTCGGCACACCGTTTGACGGCCGGTGACTCGCAACGGCCTGAAAGAAAATCAAGAACGCTAGTATTTCAAGTACCGCTGACATTGGCATCAGAATGCGCCAATGCCAAGGATAAATATCGGAAAGCCACCGGGTGGTCACCCCGACGACCCAAAGTGCCCAACATAGCCACCCTTCCCAAAGTGCAAACGGCTTCAGCTTGCGCAACTTCGGGATTGAGTAGAAGCCAATCCCGAGAATGAAAGTACCCACCCAGCCGAACAATTGCGCATGGCCATGCGCCTGAATCCAAGCAGGAGCGATGGATTCTGCTGCCTCCCGATTACTGATTTTGATGAGGTTCCACACGCCGAGAAATGTTCCCGGGAGCAGCATGAAGACCAGCCCCGTGACGATATAAGTCATCAGCATGCGCGAAAGCGCTTGCTCACGCGCGATGGCACGGTCCATGACAGATTTGGTTTTGTCGTCCAACCAAACAGGTCTTTGGCCAGCAAGCGGAGACGCATGGGACATCGCACCCTCCATTTCCAAAATGTTCCGGCAGCGGCCTCCTGGACAGAAAAAGCCGGAACCTACCCAGCAGCTTTGAACGCGGCGCTCTTCGATGCAATCGAGGCAAGCATCTCGTTCCAGTCTTTCACAAATGACTTGGCGGCTTCTCGCTGGAGATCAGTGCCGAGCTTGTTATAGTCAATGCCCGTTTTAGCGAACTTCGCAAGTACCTCCTCGGCATCCCCTCCGTCAGCAGCCAGGAGCTCACCCACTGAGCCGTGGTCCGCGAAAGCAAGCAATGTCTTGTCAGGAATCGTGTTGACGGTGAATGGGGCGGCGAGCGCCTTGATATAGAGAACGTCTGAAGCAGTCGGGTCCTTTGTTCCCGTGCTAGCCCAAAGCAGTCGCTGCGGTCGGGCTCCAGCATTCGCCAGTTGCAGCCATCGGTCCGAATCGAGCAGTCGGCGATATGCTTTGTAGGTTCGCTTGGCGACGGCGATCCCAAGCTTGTCTCGCAACTCTCCGGGAACTTTCTCCATGGTCGCCTTGTCCCATCGGCTGATGAAAACAGAAGCCAAGCAACAAACATCGGGATTTAATCCCGCTTTGATGCGTCGCTCGATGCCGCGCAAATAAGCTTCCGCCGATGCCAGATATTGCTCGCGGGAAAAGAGCAGGGTCACATTCACTGGCACACCGGTAAAAATAGACTCCTCGATCGCTGGAAGGCCTTCGGGAGTACCGGGAATCTTGACGAAAAGGTTGGGCCGCTCGGCCCAAGCGTGAAGCCGCCCGACTTCGGCGATTGTACCGGGTGCGTCGTAAGCGAGCGTGGGCGAAACTTCAACGGACACCCAACCGTCGATGCCATTCGTCCTGTCGTAGATCGGTCGGAACAGATCGGCGGCCTGCCTGAGGTCCTCGATTGCAAGCTCGAAGAAGAGCGCCTCACCTGACTTACCCTGTTTCATCTTTTCGTGGATGGCATCATCGTAGAAGTTCGAGTCCTTGATCGCATGGTCAAAGATCGAGGGGTTTGAGGTGAGCCCGCTAATCGAATGTTCGTCGATGTAGCGTCGGAGCGTCCCACTCGTTAGGAGCCCGCGTGTAATGTTGTCGAGCCAAAGACTCTGGCCGAGATCATGGAGCTGTTGTGTCGGCTTCATCGTTGCCCCCCACTTGGAATCTGTTGCCATCTCTTTGGCCCTTGTTTGCGTTCGGCGTCTTCGTTTGTTGGTGAATAAATGAGAACGGCTCTTCGAGAGCGTCGCCAAGCGCTAGGTAATCCATTACTGTTGCCCCCTATGATTCGACATCCACCATGTAATCTCGGCCTTCCCAGGAGCCCTTGCTCGTCCAAAAGAAAGTGAATCGAATCGGTGCGCGCTGCTCTGGGAGTGTGGGTATATCCACAAATTCAATTCCGAGTGCCGTTCCAGTGGACTGTGTGTCTCTGACGGTGCGCCACTCATCGGTCGTCCAGTGGAGGCGAAACGGCGCGTCGACCTGGACGCGAAGTGTATGGTCTTTTCTAATCCGACGTACTTGCCTATTCTGCTTCCACACCTCGAACAAATGACGAGTGGTGGTGCGTCCCGAGAGATAGCGCTCCGCGACTTCTGGAACCAGATCGAAAACTCGGCCGTCAGCGACGGACCTCAACAGCTTGATATACTCGGCGTGTGCCCACATAAGTGGCATCGCTGAACCCGTCGGCCGTCCCGAGAACATATAAACATCGGGCCGGTCCGATTCGTCCCAGATCTGCTCGGGCAAGAGACCTGTAGCTGAACAGAAACCTTCCATGGCCCGAGGGAATAATTTTGTATCGTGGCCAGCAGCCAATTCGTAGTGCCCGCGCTCGCCCGCCAATAGCGGCCAACCCCGTCCCTTTCCCGAACCAACAAAAGGTCCGCCGTCTTCTCTCTGTCCATACCCATCATTGTTGTAGCGATGCCAGCAGGGTCCAAAGGGAGTCTCAACCTTGAGCACAGCGTCCACCACGCGCAGCGAATCCACAATCAGCGAATCGTCCGGTTTTCGAATTCCATAACGCACGAGTTCGAGAAATCCGGCATCGACAATGTCCTTGGCCGGAAACTGGTTTTGAGCATCCGGCGGACGGTTCGCAATCGTGAGGATGCCGCGGTTGGGATCTTCCGCTGGCAAGGGGTTGTCAACGCTCTCGGGAAGAATTCGTATGTAATGCCGGCTGATCCCGGGGACGAGCGAACCCTGCGTCGTGACTGTCCAGGATTCGACGTGAGAGTTTAGAAAATCAGCATATTCCTCGAGAAATTTCGCGGTGTTCTCATCGCGTCTCTCGCGGAAAAAGAACGCAGCACAGATCAGGGCAGCGATGTTCGAGGCGAGCGTCGAGGGAGAATAGCCACTCGCTTCCTCCCAGCGCTCTTGCTGAGTGACAGGTCCGTGGTTGACCAGATAAGCGGCCGCGCGTGCGATCATCGGGTAAGGGTCAAAATCCTGAAGCGCGTTAACACGCTTGATCTGCCGGGCGAGAAGAATAGGAAATGCGACTTCGTCGAGTTGGATTCCCCGCCAGTAGGCCCCCCCATCAACCCAAAAGTTTTGGGGAAAGCCACCGTCCTCGAGTTGCGCGACGGCCAGGTAAATGAGCGCCCGCAAGGGCGTAACACAATCTCCGGCAGCAAGCAGGGCCGAAGCGCTGTTGACCATATCGCGCGTCCAAACCAGGTGGTACCCGCCGCGGTCCGAGTCACCTTTTGCTTCTCCCCAGGGAATCGACAGGGATGCGATAAATGCTCCCGGATAGGACTTGTCTTCGTGAGCGCGAAGCAAACCAAAGCTGCTGTGATATAGGTTCCCTTTGTCCGTGGAAACCTTTTCCAGCGGAAGGGCTCGGGCGCTGGCGCGCTCCCATTGTTCCGTATAGCGTTTGTGATGGTCTTTGAAAGGAACGCCGAGCGCCTGAATCAGTGTTGTGATGGCGCGGTGCCTAGTGTTGCCGAATGCCAGGCCCATGGTGAACTCGCGTTGAACGTCCTGGCCCAGTTCTCCCGTAAGCGCAATGTTGCCGTCAGGCGCGCTATCGAACTCCCAGTCCATTTGAAAGTTGCCCGCAAGATCGGTCCAGCCGTCACTTCGGCCTACGTAGCCACACGATGTACGAGAAAAGTTGCCGGTACCGCCGAGCGCCAGCCAAATCCCTTTTTTTTGCGCCAACAGGATTTTTCGGCCCGCAACTTCCACCACGTAACCGTTGTTGCTTGCTCCGCCGACTTGAAGATGAGGCGCGCACAGCACATAGAGCCGCAGTTTTGAGATAAACGTTTCATCACCAGTTAGCCGGGTATGCTGAAGAATGCAGCCGAGGTGGGGATCCGTGATTATTTCCTTAACGATGGCGTAGCGGCCGTCTGGATCAACGTTCGTAATGCGGTAACCCAAGGCATGATCGGAAAGACGCTCACATTTTGATTTGAGATTACGTTTTTCGTCATGGAAGAAAGTCTTCCCATCCGTGATGAGGAGCTGAAGATCTCGGATTTGCGGGTGGTCCACTGTCGGATAATAGACTTCGGTGATGATACCGTTCCACAAGGTGAACCAGATTCGGCTAGAGGCCGAGTAAGCCGTTCCCACTCCATCTTTATCGCCATGGGTCCATTTCGGCTCGATGCCAGGCCACCCGAATGCTGGATTGTTAGATTTTGGTTTCATATCGCTCTCTCACGTGTGCGGCAACGTACCAGATCTTGTCACTCCTACCCTCGTCGAGCACGGAGCAGTCTTTTCTCTTGATCAGCACTGCAGCGTCGCTCGAGCCATTCATTTTGTGGCCACAAGCGTTTTTCCGGCGAGCGCCTTGGGATTGTGCCAGCCGCCGTCACCCGCAATGATGCGGTCAGCCTCAATCGGGCCCCAGGTATTTGGCTCGTACTCGTGAACCGGCGTCGCGTTTCCCAAGATCGGATCGACAACTGTCCAAGCAGCTTCCAGGCCGTCCTCTCGGACGAATAGCATAGGATCACCCCGAAGAGCATCCCCAAGCAGACGCTCGTAAGGCGTCATCTCATCGGTCTGCGTCTGCCGCACGACAAGTTCGACTCGCTCACCCGCCATCGCTTCCCCAGGCAGCTTCGCCCGCGCGCCCAACGAGATGGAGACATCGGGGCTGAGACGAAACCGAAAATAATCGGCGTCACCCTGCGTAATGGGGTCGAAGACGGCCTGCGGAGGGCGCTTGAGTTCAACGAGTACTTCGGTTGCCGTGACAGGCAGTTGCTTGCCGGCGCGGATATAGAACGGGACCCCCGCCCATCTCCATGTGTCAACGTACAACTTGACGGCGGCGAAAGTCTCTACCTGTGAATCGGGAGCAACTCCTTTCTCATTGCGGTAGCCGCGGAACTGGCCGCGGACGACGTCCGCAGGGGAAAGCGGCCGCATGGCTCGAAAGGCCCGCTGCTTCTCATATCGCAAGGCATCAGGTTCTCGACCGATTGGTGCCTCCATCGTGAGGAGCGCCACGACTTCTAACAGGTGGTTTTGTACGACATCACGGATCGTACCCAGCTCTTCGTAGAGGACTCCCCGCCCGCGCATGCCGAAGTTTTCAGCCATGGTGACCTGTATGCTCTGCACATAGTTGCTATTCCAAATTGGCTCGAGGAATGAATTGGCGAAGCGGAAGTACAACAGGTTTTGGACCGGCTCCTTGCCAAGGTAATGGTCGATCCGAAAAATCGCTGATTCTGGAAAAGATTTAAGGAGCGTTTTATTGAGTGCCTGCGCTGAGGACAGATCCCGGCCGAATGGCTTTTCAACGACAAGCCGCGCTCCTTTGTCGCAACCTGCATGGGCCAAACCTTCAGCCACGGTCGCGAATAGGTCTGGAGGTATAGCAAGGTAATAGAGAGGGCGAGCGGCGGAGCCAAGGGCCTTTCGCAACTGGCGAAAGGTCTCCGGCGAAGCGTAGTCTCCGTTGACATACTGGAGTCTTGCCGATAGCGTCGCAAACGCTCGTGAGTCCACTCCGCCGTGCTTCTCAAGGCTCTCGTGAGCGCGTGCTCGAAGGCCGTCAAGACCCTTCGCGGACCTGGCTACCCCGATAATTGGCATATCGAAGTGGCCGCGCCGGATCATCGCTTGAAGCGCGGGGAAAATCTGCTCGTATGCTAAATCCCCCGTGGCGCCAAAAAAAACAAATGCATCCGATTCGAGATTCTCCATTTTGAGCCATCCATTCTCATCCCTGATATCGTTACGCCCTCTTCATTTTCTCACGCAAGTCCGGCCGCATGGAGCGTGTTCGCGCCGTAAGGAGAATCAGCTCAGTAGCCTGCAAATTCCTCCGCGTGAATGTCGCCGGCTTTGATTCCCGCTTTGCGCAACATTTCCTGCAAACCTTTCACCATGGCGGGCGGACCGGCGACGTAGTAGACCGGCGACGCTGCGGTCTTCAAATGCCTCCCGAGCATCTCTCGATCGATCAAACCGGTTTCACCATTCCAGGGTCGAGCCGATTTCTCCATTTCAGTCATGCTGGCAACTAACTTGTACTTCGGATTTTGCCTTTCCAGGTGCTGGAGTTCCTCGAGGAACGGCGCATCTTCTGGCCGCCTGTTGGAATAGAAAAGGAAAACGTGATTCGGCAACTTTTCCTTCGCTGCCCAATGGACAATACTTCGAAACGGCGTAATACCAATCCCACCTGCGAGGAAAACGGCCGTTCGCTTAGAATCATTCTGGAGAATCAAATCTCCGGAAGGTCCTTCGATCTTGACAGCGGTTCCAAACGGCATCGTCTTCAACACGCGCTTGAACGCCGTATCACGCATTCGCGTGGCCACCAGCAAGGTTTCGTCGTGAGGGGCGCTTGCGATCGAAAAACTGCGCACATTTCCTTCGGCGTCCGACTCCGGAGGATCCAGCAAAGTCATATCGAGATACTGGCCGGCTTTGAATGTCCATCCCGATGGCTTTTCGAACTCGAAGGACATGGTGCCTTCGGCAACTTCCTTACGATCCTTCAGGTTGCAGATGAAACTTGGTGATGCCGCCGCAGTGCTCATAATTGGTCTCCTTCTGATAGGGTATTTTCACGATGTCTATGCCTAGCCTCACGTTTGGGGCAACAAAACCAGCTTGCCCGCCGCTTGGCCCTTTTCGAGCATTTCGTTGGCGCGAGACGCGTCGCGAAGCCGAAACTTTCTGGCGATGACCGGCTCGATGGAGCGCGCCAACAATAAATTAAATAGAATGGTTAAATCCTCGCGAAACCATTCCGGGTGCTGATCACGAAAAGTCCCGGAGTTGTACCAGCGGAGCTTTTTCCCGTCGGGAAGAACCCTCATCAGGCCGAATAGCGCAAAACCTAAGCCCGCTGCCAGCGTGCCTTCGGAGAGATTCACCTGTGCGCCGTAGCACAACAGAATGCCGCCACGCCGCAAACAGGTGTACGAGGCCCACCAATGCGTTCCGCCAACCGGGTCCAGCACGCAATCAAGACCATCGGGGACCAGCTGCCGGATGCGAGCGGGGAATTTTTCTGCCCGATAGTCAATGGGGACAGCGCCGAGCGCGGAGACCAAGCCGAGCTTCGCCTTGCTGGCCGTACCGAAGGTTTCCAGCTTCGCAATCTTTCCCAACTGCAGGGCAGCGGTACCAATACCTCCTGCCGCACTGTGAACAAGGAATTTCTGACCGGCGTTCAATTGCGCGAGACGATGCAACATCTGATAGGCAGTTACGTAGTTCAAAACCAGGCAGACGGCCTCGGACGGATCAAGTCCGTCCGGAACAGCAACAAGCCCCGCGGCTGGAACAATTGTAAATCGGCTATAGCCACCGGTCATCGTGAGGGCGGCGACGCGTTTCCCAAGGCTGAATTCCTCTACGTTTTGTCCCAAGGCATCGATTTCACCGACAATGTCATAGCCGGGCGTGAGCGGAAACGCCGGATTGTCCGGGTACAGGCCGCGTCGAATCAGGACATCAGCGAACGCGACGCCCGCCGCCAATACGCGGACTCGCACCTCACCCGCCTGCGGCTCGGGCAAATCTTCTTCGACCAACTTCAGGACTTCTGGGCCGCCCTTGGCGGCGACCAGCACGCGCATGTTTTTCTCGGAAGGCATGGGAACGAACTCACTTTGTCCTTATTCGGCGACGACCTGCTGCTCTTGCTTAGCCGGAATTTCCAATTTGAACCTCTGGTTCGCGCATCCTACTCTTCTCCGGTCTTCGGCTTCTGATATGTGCCTCGGTCAATTCCGGTCGTCGTTTTCCTTCGCGGAACCGCCAAACCTCGTGAATCAAATACCCGCCTCCTGGCTGAAAAACTGGTAATCCTCCCGCCAACCGCCCTGGCCCTGGCCAATGTTTTCGTAATTCTCGATGAATTCGATCGCGCGGATGTACTTCACCATCGTGAATCCAAGCTGTGTTTCAACGCGCAGCCGGAGCGGCGCTCCGTGGTCAATCGGAAGCGGTTGGCCATTCATTTCGTAGGCAAGAATCGTCTGCGGATCCTCCGCTAACTCCAGGCGAATCGTGCCGTAGAAGTACCCCGGTCCTTGGGCGTGTGGTTCCGATGTGGATTTATTGTCGAACGCGTAGAAAACGATGTAGCGGGCGGCGCGAAGCGGATGACAAAGTCCGACGATATGCTGCAGCGGTACGCCACCCCACTCCGCAACGCCTGACCAGCCCTGGATGCAACAGTGTTTGGTAATTTGAGTTTGTTTCGGCATGGCGCGGAGATCCTGCAGTGTCAGATGCAGTTGCTTTTCGACCAATCCGCCGATCTCCAAGCTATAATTTGCAAAGTTTTCGCGCGCCATCGCCAGGAAACTTTCCTCTTTCGGAGGCCGGCCATTGACCCACAAGTATGGCGAGACGTCCGCTTTTGAGTAATGCTGCGCGGACATTTCATGACCGAAAAGGAGTGTGCGCACCGGATCGGTGATGGACTGCGTGGCCCTCTGCACAAAGCGCGGGCGACGACGCGAACACACGGTGGTCACGGTATGGATGACCACGATGCCGGTCAACCCGGATAGCCAGACCACGAGAGCAAGCGTCAACTGCGGATCGTGCGTCTGTCCTAGAACAATCAGCGCCAGTTCTCTCCGGAAACCATGCAGGGCCACAATCGTGACGTGTCCGATGAAGAATACGATGAAGGTGCAAAGAGCCAAGAAATGCAGACTCCGTGCGCTTTGCCGTCCGTGAAAGATTTTGATATACCACGGGAAACGAGCGGCGACAGCTGGGGACATCGCTACTCCCGTCGCAATGCTGAACGGTGCAAGCAGGAATATCACTGCCGCATAGCTCAACTGCTGTAGCGCGTTATAACCTCCCGCCGTTTCCACGACATGGAAGGTCAGATAGCTAAGCATTGCATGCCATGCGTCCGGGACAATCTGCCAGGAAGTCGGGATCAATCGTCGCCACTCCGGAGAGACGAACAGCATCACCACGTATGTCAAACCTGTCAGCAGCCACGCGAAATCCGCGAGAAAGTGCCAGTGCCGTCCGAGACCTAGATTTTCGTGGCCTGGCAGGGCAATCGCGGATGGGAATGAGGTTTCTTCGTCACTCGCCGTCCAGAGTCGGTCCTCAGGTCGCTGCTTCTTCGTAAACCTGAGCCATTCGCTGCCCGGCGTACAGTGATCGTTCCAGTACAGTCTCGGATGTGCGCTCAGGATCTCAAGACCGCTCCGAATGAGAAGCGACAGAAGAAGAAAATTGAAAAAGTGCGCTGCCCGCAGCCACAATGGATAGTCAAGAGGCATTATTCATCACATTCTTAAACCTTGGTTTTCCGGTGCTTCCGTAAACTCTCTGGAAAACGAACTAGGGGGGATCGCCCGCCGCCCCGATTCCGGATAGGGTACGTGATGCGATGACCCTGCACGCGTGCAAAAGGAATGAGCGAATGAACCTGGGAACGTTTCATGCTCATAATGTCGTCAACCTGAATCCCGCGCACCGTGAGCGCATCCGCGATGAGCGACCGGTGACATCGCCATGGAACCGCTTCCGCACACATAATTGCGCTCCGCTTCTGCCCAGCTAATTTCATCAATCGGTGTACCCCTGCTTCGAAGTCGGAGGTCTGCATGTAATCAGCAAAGCCTCGAAATGAGGCATTGCGCCAGCCCATGTTCGGAGAATCGCGGCGTGCATGGCGCAAGCCTCCGAGCTTTCGCAAATGCACGTAGCCGATCCTCGCGGTCCGCAACTTTTTCGATAGGGTCACCCGGTTGAACTGAGGGTTGTGTCTCGATCGGGGGACACTGCGTACGTCGATGACGCGCTTGACGTGGTGCGCCCGCAGAAGCTCTAGGAAGTCTTTCCATGTGCGGTTCGAATGCCCAATGGTCAGGACTGCGGGCATTTCTGGTGCTTTCATATAAATCAAGTCCTCCGGTCCGCGTCGCTCACGAGCGGATCATCGTCAGCAGCATCTTGAATCTACTGAGGGCCTTCAGCGAGTGAGGTTGATTTGCGGGCGTGAGAACCGCTTCGCCTGCCGTCGTCCGTAGTGGCTTGCCAGAAACCGTAATTTCCGCTTCGCCCTCAAGCACATGTGCCACTGCGTCAAACGGAGCTGTATGCTCACTTAAGCCCTGGCCCTCATCGAAGGCGAACAGCGTGAGTGTTCCCGTCGCACGGTTGACTAGCGTCCGGCTGACAACAGCTCCTTCTTGGTAATTCACGAGATCGATCAAACGAAGGACTTCCGCAATGGGCATTTCCCGCTTACTCTGTGCCTGCTGTGAACTCATCTTTGACCACCTCCACCGCCACCATTGTCTTGTGTTACCAACTCGCTTCCATCAGCACATGCTCCATTATCGGCAATGTAATTTCAGTTCTCCGCTGGCCCCACGTGCTTTTTCTTCGAGGCGCATCCAGATTTTTTGAAGCTCCTGGACTAGTCTTTGATCCACCAGGCCGGAGTAAGCAAGAGGCGGGCATTCATCTACTATCTGGACCGGGCATCCCTCGTGGAGCATCTGTTGTGAGAGCGCGATCTGTTTGAGGGTCACCTCGTACCGCCCCCCGCAAGCGCTACATGGGATCTCGATCGCAACAATTTCCAGCATGTCCATAAATGTTGTTCTCACTTCAGCGCAACTTCGCGTCGGGCTCGTACTGCTGTTTCCGGACCACGGTTCGCGGGTACGGGCAGGTATTTTCAGCTACTCAAGACTGAGCGATTGTTTCCTTACCTCTTTCAGTCAGCATGTAGAAGTCACTGCCGCATGCGTCCAGCATACCCGTGCGGGTCAATTCATCGATGGCGTCGAGCACGCCCTCCCGTTCGGCTGGTTCGTTGCCTGCCGCCTCGAATAGCGCGTGGAGATCCAGCCGATCCTTTCCCATTTCTCTGAATAATCGAAGAACACGCAAAGATAGTGGCTTCACTGTGTACCTCGCGGGGTTATTTTGGACCAAGAGCTCGTCCCTCTATCGCACCGCCCAAGAGCAATGTTCGCGGTGAGCGCGCGAACGCCGGACTAGACGGCCGGGACCGGCATGTGCGACTTCCCGCTATTTTCGATTAGGGCCGGTAATCTCCTTCCCGCGCGGCTTCGCCTCCACAATCTTTGTTTCCGGTGGCCACGAGAGCGTCAGCAGAAAGGCGCTGTCCTCGGAGGCCTCCACATCATGAGAAACGCACTGATCCAGGGCGAGCAAGTTCCCCGCAGGGAGATCCACCACCCGCTCGGGCAGGTGAAGCCGGATATGGCCGTTAAGCGTGTGCACCGAGATTCTGCCTGCCGCCGTGTGCTCATGCATGCGCGTATTCGCCTTCATAGCGATCAGCACAATGCGGAGATCCAGGTACTTTACAAGCGTCTTCGAACTTCGCCCCGTGGGGGACAGCCACGATTCATCCCGGTGCAGTTGGGCGAGTTCGCTTTCTAGGTTAAATTGGAGCACTGATCTGCTCAGCGTCCCGTCAATAGACTCGTGTCCAACGGAGGGCGGATGTGATTCTTTTCTCTGCGGTTGTGCCATGGTGGTTCACCTCGGTTTTCATCTTTTGATTAGCTGGCTCGATTGCGCAGGCCCCGTGCCCCCTTAAAGCCTTAGATAGCCTCAGCACAAACAATCAATGCCCGGCGTCTCCATAGCCTCGCATTCGGTGCCCCGGACCTTGCTCGAAGTTGTCACACACGAATAAGCGAGGTGTGCATACGTTCGGCTTTTGCAGTGGCCGTTCCTTGCCTCGTGGCTTCGGATCAACGGCGGGTGATCCACGGCCGTATCTTAGACATTGGAAAAAACTGCTACCGTGCAAAAAGGAACACATTTCAAGGTCGGTCACAACGCGGACTAACATCAACCCTTCGGAGAAGAACCGAAAGGTTGGTTTTACTCAAGAGCCGGGAATCGGTAGAAGGAGTTTCGCTGGTTCTTCGCTGAGGGGAAAATTGGGGGGACTCCACGCATGCGGAGCCACATTTCGGTACATCGTGCTACTACCAAATCTTGCGCTAACTCTTTTGTTTTCAAAAACGACATTGAAAAGGAAGGACTTCCAAGAGATAGCCCGGCTGGCTTGGGCGCAGGAGGTCCCGAGTTCAAATCTCGGCGCCCCGACCAAATCTATTTTGTTTGTTCTCCATTACTTAGAGAGCCATATATTTTTGTTACAGCTCTTGTGGATTTCTCGCAGGCAGGAGGTCGGTTTTTGCAAATCATTCAATCTCCATGACTTCGTTGCATTGTGCGCAGGCAAGAACTCAAAAAGGCAGGAGTGCCATTATCATTAAGAAACTATTGAATTCACTCAGCTTAAAAGGATGTCATGAGGTGGGTGAGGGAAAACTGGGGGGCCTTGTGCACTTCTCGTCATCATCCTGGTCAAAGACAAATCGATGGTCACGCGTTACGAAGTTCAGTCTGCTCCGCCGTTCTTGCCACTGCTGTCTTGTCCGCTTGGTGTGAGAGGATTTCAACCCCTCGGTTAACAGCCAGCAGAGTGTTTTAATCACGATTCGCCGGAGCTAAGCTAAACCGAGGAACGCTAACGAATTGCTGCACCATCCAGCGAGTCACTTCCTCAGTTTTTATTCGCACAACACTCATTTTTTGCCGCGATTTCTCCACAACTGATTCTACGTTTTCATCACGACTACCAATCGTGGGCGATACCTCCAGCATGGAGCTGACTTCGCCGAGCGGTTGGTCAGTTTCCCGTGCCGTTTTGGGATCATTTCTGTATAGCCGACCAACTGAGAACTACTCCCATCGTGGACACAAGCGCGTTATCGGGATTGATCATGTGGTGGGTGCCCACCGCGATCTGAGTCAGTTTCGGCATTTCGCCAGTTTTTCTCTTGAACGCGGACTCGTGTACATAATCACCCAATCGGTAATGATCTTGAGTGCAGTCGGCGACATTGTTTCTTCGATGTCGTTGTATTCGCTCGGTGCGCCAGTTTTGGCGTCTTGCAAGAGATGGTTCATCCCTGGCAACTCGATGACAGTCGCGTTCGAATTGTTTTTCAATGCTTCGCGGGCGGCGGCAAGGTCTTCCTTGGCTGGTACCTGCACGTCCAGTGATCCATTTAGTGTTAGAACCGGCACGGTTAGCCTGGCTAGGGTTGGTGCCGGATCATAGGCGAGGAAGTACCGCTCCCAGGGTCGTGTATCGTCCTGGGGTAGGGTCTCCGCTTCGTTCGGATCGACGATCTTTTGGGCCACGCCTTTAGCGACGACTACCTTGGCGCGGTCGAGCGCCACCGCATCCGACGGTGCCGAGAGAATTGTGTCATAAAGTTCTTGATCGAAGATCTTGCGTCTGGCGATATAGTCGTCCGGCGCGCCATAAGCCTTCGCCGTCATGGCCGACTGCAGCACGAACAGTTTGTCGCCACGAATGCTGGGACCGGCAATCATCACGACGAATGCCACGCTTTTATCCGCGGCGGCAACGGCGGGCGCAATGATGCCACCTTCAGAATGACCGAGCAATCCAATGTGGTGAGCGGCGATTTGAGGCTGAGCCTTAAGCCAAGTCACGGCCGCCTCGGCATCGGATATAAAATCGAGCGTCGTTGCTGCGTCGAAATTGCCCGTAGAGCCTCCGACTCCACGCTTATCGTAGCGAAGAACGGCAATGCCGTTGCGATTCAGCGCGTCGGCTAAAACAACGAATACTTTGTGGCCCCAGACATCTTCGTCGCGAGTATTGTGGCCAGTGCCGGAGATCAGCACAACAGCCGGGAATGGTCCTTCGCCGTTGGGCATGCTCAGCGTACCGGTGAGCTTGTTAAGCCCGGCGAGATTATTGAACCGGACATCCCGCTGCAGATAGGGTAGTGGTCCGGCCGTGATGGCATCTTCCTGGGGCCGTTTGTGAACGACCGGTGTCAAGTCTTCAGTGGCCCGTTTTAGGATGAGCTGATAGACCTGCTGAAATGTCAGATTGCCACTCCACACCTTTTGCTGCTCATTCCAGACGCCATCGTAGCTCAGGTTGAGCTTGGTTACTGCAAAATGCAAATGGACTCCGTCGGATGTGATTTCATCGAAGGCGGTTTCATTACCGCTGGGGTTGGTAAGAGTGCCGCTATAGCCAGAGGAGGTCCTTTCGATATGAATTCGGACCTTGAAACTGCCGTTCAGCTGACCGATCCAATCGCCAGCAACTTCTTGGGGAAGAGCTGCTGTTACGAGGACGAACGCTGTCAATAAGATCACGAGAGCAACTTTACGCACGAATACCCTTCTTTCATCAGTAATTAGGGAACACTCGAACCGCAACTGATTTCAATGTATTGTCGCACGCAAAGCGGGCACGGTGTGGTCTAATGGCGACTTACCGCGATTGGTAGTGAGAAGTCGGCTCGTATGAAGTGATCTCCGCGGCTGAGAATGACGTGCCTTGCGACCTCCCGTGTCGATCGGGCGAGGAAATACGCTTTCAACGGACCGTCCAATTGAGCCCAACACGGTGTTTTGCCCGCGTCCAAATTGATTGTCGCGCCGTGGGCAACCTCATGTTTCGTGGGCACTTGCTCGATGGCCAAGGTGACCGCGAGGGTCACGGATGCGGTGATCTGTGTCTTTCGTGCACCCGTCACCCTCCCGTGTTGCAAATACCGATCAAGCCTCTTTGAAATAGACATGTCCCACAACATTAGAAAGCCTCAAAAATGAAAAAGCTCAATTGCAATGTTAACCGCCTGACCTACAAGAAACTGTTGCGAGCCGCCTCATCGTAAGAAGTTCACCGGGGCTCTCTACTTACTAGCGAACATCAAGTCGAGAGAAAGTGAGAAAGAACTTTAGTCCCTCGGAGAGTTCACAGGCTGAAAGCGAACTCCCTGAAACAGTCCCCTACTTATATAAGAAACATCCAAACGGTAAAAAGTAAGAAAAAACTTTCATCCCCTGAAAAATTTCCAGGCTGGGGAAGAGATCTCGACCACAGTCCCCTACTTATTTAAGGAACATCGGGGAGAGAAAAACGGAGAAAAAATCTTGGTACCAGTACATTTTTCTGGGGAGCCCGGCGAAGAATGTGTCAGAAGCAAACCTAATCCCAGGCGAAAGATACGAAGCTATGACCATCCAGGCAACGGCGGACCCATCCCTGCGGCGGCGGAAAATCACAATATTGCTGAGCGGACCCGGTGAACTGCCGGCACGTTCCACGGAGGCAAACGATGGAGAATATGAATACTAGAATCAAGATTGGAGCCAAACCGAGTTCGATCGAGGAGTGAAAATCATCGGCGGGCATCTTGGCTTAAGCCGACCACTGTTACAGCCGGCAACAAAAATGGGCCCTGGCTGAAAAGGCCAGGGCCCGCCGTGTTCGGTACACGTCGAGTGCGCAGAGGTTTGCTTCGGTTATATGCCTCCTAACCTAAAACTCGCGCTGGGCCGCTTCCGCTTCTTCTGCCAGTTGGTTCACTACCCGGAAGAACTCCTTTGACTGCCCGACAAATAGCCCATCGGCCGTGAACGATGCAATGGTCGCCGCCGCGCCTCCGAATTTGTCATCGAGAGATCGAATGATCGCGACGTGCGGCAAATCCGCGTTGATGAATTCGCAGGGGACGGGCAAGATCAGGCTGGGCTGAATCGCCACGTTGTTGCGGTTGCTGGCGCTGGGTGGCTGGTTTGGGTTGATTGGCAGGAAAGAATTAGGAAATGTAAAACCGTTTTACGGATCCGCCATCGGTGCGATAAGGGCCCAAGTCGAAATGACTTGGGCCCAGACGCATTACATTAAACGCGCGGCTAAGAAAGGTAAGGTATGAACTGTCTGCCCAACGGCCTAAAGTTGCCGGCGGGCCTCATCGGCTTCTTCAGCCAACTGCATGAGCTTTTGCACGAGCCCAGTGTTTTTCTTCGTTTTGGGGTCCAGGAAGAGTCCGTCCTGGGCGAAGCTGACGACAGAGGCTACCGCGCCGCCGAACTTTATTGACGATGGGCGGATGATGGCCACCGGGCCGAACTTCTTGTCCAGGAAGTCTGTAGGCTCCGGCATGATCAAGTTGGCCTGCAGAGTGTCGCCATTCAGGGATTCCGGGTTCGTCTCCCCTTGGGCTGCGCTGAGGGTCGAAAAGGTCACGCTCGAATTGTTGATCTTATCGAAGTCCGTCAGAGGCGTCGCGTTGCCGGCTTTGTCCTGCCAGGTCTGGAAATGCATGGTTTCGCTGGGACCAATGCTCAGCAGGATTCGCAAGACTTCGAGATTGGTGACGTGCTGCGCAAGCGCCGGATACAGGCTCGTCCCGCCCTGCTCAATAAACGCAAAGTGGAACCCCGCCGTAAAGGCGATCGCTTTGAGGTGGTCGGTGAAGGTCGATTGAGTAGGATCAGGATTGATGACGCTGCCGGCCGTATCATCATTGCTTCTCGGGATAGCGGTGTGCTGCCCGACATTCAAGCTGGGGACGGCTTGAACAAACGGCGCATTCGGATCGAAATCCGGATTTGTAATGCTGCGGTACCGTGACCAAAAGCTGGTGTCGACGGTGAGTTGGGTGAGGTTGGTGAGCCGTCCGACTTGCCTTGCTCCGTCGGCCTTACTGCTCGGCAAGGTCTTGAACTGGCTCAGGTCAGCCGGCTCAGCTCCTTTCGATTCCAGGTACTTGCCCAGGAAGCTAGCGTGGCTGTTTTCGTCGTCGGCGTTGTCGTGAATATACTGCGCCATATCCCCGTCAAGAATTAGCAGGGCCTGTGTGTACGGCACATTTCCGCCGTTGACTCCGCTTACTTCGTTGTCCTGAATTCCTCCGAGTTCCGAGTATTGTTGCCACAGATCGGCCTCAACCTGTTCCAATGCTTGTAAAAATCTGAGGATCGCGATGTCGCCCCTGGTAATTCCCGGACCGTTGTCTTCCCGATCCTGATCGAAGGCAAACGATCTGCCCGCGACCAGTCCAGCGCCCAGTGTAGCTGCACCTGCGGCCACCGCTCCACGTTTTAAGAAAGAACGTCGATTCGAACCACTTGTGAAGACGCCACTCTTTTCCTTCATCTTTTTCTCCTTCTTTCCGATTTGTGTTCATCGAGACCGAGCTTTCGTTCAGTTTCGAAATTCGAGCAATTTGCGTGGGGCTGGATTGTTAAAAGTTGAAGGACTTATGCTCGTCAATCCGGGCGGCAAACGTTCAATTCGAGGAAATGGGCCAAAGTTGTTACCAACTTTGGCCCCTCTTGCCTTATTGAACCGTAAGCGTTACCGAGGTTGAGTGAGAGAGACTGCCTGAGGTCCCCGTGATCATGATTGTCGTCATGCCTCGCTGGGTGCCATTGCCGGCGGTATTCGCGTTGTAGCCGCAACCACCCGCCGCGAGGAGGATTCCTGCGACGATAAGTAGCGCGAAGCTACTCACGAGAAAGTGGAACCATTTTCTCCCTTGGAGGCGTTGGCGGTTTCTCTTGCCTGCAACAAGCAGGCCGAAAAGTCCTAGGGTAGGTATCGGAAGTAGCGTAGCGAAGATACCTCCGGTGGAGTTCCTCGCCATCCGCACTGCTGGGTTGTAGGGCGATGAGGACGTCGTGATGGTCATCATCGTTGTTGCGGTTCCGCCGCTCGCCGGCGAAACCGATGCCGGCGAAAAGTTACAGCCAGAGCCGACCGGCTGGCCCGAGCAAACGAGCGTAACGGCGGAACCGAATCCGTTGAGCCCTCCAAGAGTTACCGTAAAGGCGGCTGGCTGCCCCGCTGCAATCGTCAATGTCGACGGCGACGCGGCTATGCTGAAGTCTGCGGTGGCCGCGGGCGGCGTGGTGTTCGCAGTGATGGCTGCGAACAACCCATGCATTTCGTTGGTGAGACCAGCAGTAATGTACATGGTGTTGGCATCGCCAGATTGCGCTCCGCCGCCGCCGAACACCATGTCCCAAAGAGAGGCATTGAGGATTGGCGCGCCGTTCGAATCCTTCATCTGGTCGATAAAAGCCCCGGTGGAGAAGTTGTAAGCGTTGATGGCGCCGTCGCCAAAATTTCCGATTAGCAGATCACCGGCCAGCGAACCGCCGAATCCTGCCGGCGGGATAACCACACCCCAGGGAGCGTTAAGGTGAGAGTCCGCTGTAATCCTTCGAACCATCGTGCCATCTGTGGCGAATAGGTCCAAGAAACCTGAACCAGCTATCTTTAGTGGATCGTGCATGGGCGTGTCCTGCAGCGCGTAAGTCACTAGGACCATAGCCGTGTTGTTGACGGTAATGACGTGGACGCCGAACGGAGCATACCCGGGCGATCCCGAACCCGTCGGTACTGCTGGCGGAGCGGGATCGTTGAATGCACCGGCGCCTAAGACCTGGGTTTGCTTAAAGGTGGTGTCGTAGATCTCGACTTGGCCGGAGCGGAAATTGGTGGCTAGGAGAAAACTGCCTGTTCCGTTGGTGACGAGCGCCAGGCCTTTGTATACCGCGCCGGTGGCGGCAGTTGGTTTGGCGGAATTGTCCACCGCAAGAATGGAAGAAGCTCCGCCCGTCCAGCCAGAAATAGTTCCATCTTCCGTGTCAAAGATGAAAATGCTGCTGCCGCCGTTGAGAGTAAAGCCTCCCGCGGAATTACCGACGCATCCCGTCGGTGTCGCGGGATTGGAACTTCCAGCCGGGGGCGCAATCGTAAAAGCCCCTTGTATCGCCCCGGCTGTATTATAGAGAGAGGTCACACCCATCGGGCTGGCGTTGTCCGCAATCCAAAAAGGCTCGCCGGGGATGATGCAAATTCCCCATGGATTAACCAGATTCGGATCAATCACAGGTGCCAGGCCTTGCGTGTCCGACACCAGATTGGTCTGCTTGTAGCTGTTTCCTTGAGCTTGGGCACTTGGCGTGGAAAAGATGTGCGCACAGACACAGGCCAGCCCCAGCAAAAACACTCGTACTCTTCGCATGATTCTGAATTGCTCCTCTCGTTCATCAGTCATTCATCAGGCAACCGCTTTGCGTATGCCCATGCTTTCTCCGCAGTTGGATGCCTCAGGGGCGCCGGGAATAAATCAAGGACGGGACAAGTCTTTATCAACTTGGAGGGCTATCAGTGAAAACGACTTACGAGCAAATATCACGGCTGAACAGCGCGGGGTTGGCAACTCTTCCCACGGAAATGGGTTCCAAGGGAAACAAGGTCCTCGCCATCAACGAAATAAAGTACCCCGAATCGATTATGCGATTCGGCACGTTCGAAGTGGATCTCGAGTCCCGCGAATTGCGGAAGCACGGAATGCTCGTGCGTCTCGAGGAGAAACCCTTTCGCATCCTGCAGCTTCTGCTCGAGCAAGCCGGACATGTCGTCACACGCAGAGCATTGCGCGAAAAACTTTGGCCCGACACGCATGTCGGCTACGACCAAAATCTAAATACGGCCGTCAATAAATTGCGCGAATTGCTGGGCGACTCAGCGCAAAGCTCCCGCTTCATCGAAACTCTCCCCCGGCTCGGCTACCGCTTCATCGCTCCTGTTATGATTCCCGCGCGTTCGTCTTCTCTCGATGCGAAGAAGATGCTCGCTGTTCTTCCCTTTGAAAACCTCGGAGCGGATCCAGAGCAGGAATATTTCGCCGACGGCTTGACCGAAGAGATGATTTCCCATCTTGGCCAGCTCGAACCGCGCCGGCTGGGCGTGATTGCGCGGACATCCGCGATCCAGTACAAGAACACGCGAAAATCGATCGCTGAAATCGCATCGGAACTGAAGGTTAGTTACGTTTTAGAGGGGAGCGTTCGCTGCGAAGGAAATAGCACTCGCATCACGGTGCAATTGATTGAGGCACTCGAGCAGACCCACCTCTGGTCCGCAAGTTACAATCGCGAACTGCGAGACATTTTGAGCGTGCAAGCCGACGTTGCGCGCCAAGTGGGCCGAGCACTGTCCTTGGAATTGCTGCCCCAATCCGAGTTGAAATCGCCGGCGTTCGATCCCTTGGCGCACGAGTCTTATCTCCGCGGCCGCTTTTATTTTGGTCAGAGGACGGAAGAGGGACAGAAAAAGGCGATCGCCTCTTTTGAAATGGCTCTATCCATCGAGCCAAACTGCGCGCGTTCCTACTCCGGTATTGCCGATTGCTGCGGCTTGCTCTCCTGGTTTGGCGCTCTCGCGCCAAAAGCGGCCGGCCAAAAAGCAGCAGCCGCGGCAAAGCGTGCGATCGAGATTGATGCATCCTTGAGCGAGTGCCATGCTTCACTGGCTCTTGTGCGCTTCTGGTACGACTGGAATTGGGAAGAGGCAGAACAGGAATTCCTCCGCGCCATCGAGTTGAACCCGAGTTACATCTCCACGTATCAGTGGTACGCAGCTTTTCTGAATACCCAGGGCCGTTTCGAGGAAGCGCAAGCAGCGCAGAGATCCGCGCGGGAACTCGATCCTTTTTCGTTGATCCCCAACATGAATGTCGCGGAACCTTTCTTTTTCTCACGTCAGTACGACCGTGCTGTCAAGCAGCTCGTTGCGGTTCTTGAACAGGAGACGCGGTTCTTCCCCGCACTTTTAAAACTGGGGCGAGTTTACGTCCAAATGGGGCTGTATGCGGAAGCTATTGCTGCCTTCGAGCACGCATTGCAGCTCTCTCGACAACAGGAAGTATTGTCCGCGTTGGCTCATGCTTATGCTTTGGCTGGAAGAACTGTAGAAGCGCGGATTATTCTGGACGATATGACGAACGGTAAAATCGGGTGGTACGTCGCGTCGCCGATGGTTGCTCGCATTCATCTGGGCCTGGGGGAATTCGAAACGGCTCTCGATTGGCTGCGAAAAGGTCTGGAAGAGCGGTCCTATTGGATGGTTTTCTTGAAAGTAGATCCTGTCTACGACCCGATTCGTAGCCAGCCCAGGTTTGTCGAATTGCTGAATCTTATAGGATTGGCTTACTCATCGGTGTGAAGTCCCCGCCGCCTTTGTCGCGAGGGATTCGCGGATGAACTATTCCTGCCAAATCCAGAAACTTGTAACGCCTCAATACCAAGCGACGGTCTGCCTCAAGTGAGGGCGTTTCCTGGGCGGCACATCAATACATCTGTTGCCTATCAATCGACAACAAGCTCGCCCTTCATTCCTTTGTAGCCAACCCCGCAAGTGTGACAGCAGCTAAATGTGTATGTGCCTGCTGCTTGCGCCAAAAACTCGATCGTCGTTGTTTCACCCTTCTTGAGCTGCCAACAGTCTTGCGCCATGGCAAGATTCTTGATTTGTTGCGACAAGGGTTGCCTTTACCGTTACATCAGCAACTACACCACCTTGCGCGTCCACGACGGTTCCAGAAATCGAACCCGTAGATATCTGGGCGTTTGCAGTTTGTTGGCCGATAGACGGAAGAATCAGCATAATTATCGCTGCGATCAACAAAGACAGAGACAAATGGGTTTTGCCCAGCTGGTTCTTGGTTTGACTCCGAAACTTAGACAGAGCACTTCGTTTCATTCCCACACCCCTTCGATGGTTTCTTAACAAACCGCCTTCAGGCAACGGACTGACTGACGGCCTCGCTGCAACGTAAATGTCATGGGACTCCTAGCAGGCTGCTGAAAAATCGTGCTGAACCAGCAATTTCTAGGTTGGTTCGAGTCATCGTCTGAGGCGTGATTTTTCGTGTTACCAAGCGCCCGAAAGAAGCGTTTCAGCGCCGTTCAAAGACACTACGGCCCGGACTTACTACGTCGGAACTACGCTGCGCATCAGATTCCGCATGCGCACCAGGTTGTAGGCCGCGCAGGCGAAAGTGAAGATCCAATCGACCTTCAGCGTTCCGCGATGGCGCACTTTGCGCATCAACGCAATGGTCTTCAGCCAGCCAAAACATTCTTCGATGCGCTTCCTCTTCTTCTGGCTGACGGCATAGCCCCCGTGCCGCGTGGTGCGGCTATCAATGGCGCTGCCGCCTCTTCGCCCAAGGTTTTGTGCCACGTGCGGTGTTACCCAAATATTCCTGCACTCGCGCACGAAATCTGCCGTGTCGAAGCCCTTGTCGCCGCCCACCGTCGCGCGCCCGCTTCCCGGAATTTCCTGCAGCATTTCCAGCGCGGCATAGCGCTCCGCCGTGCCCGTGGCTTCCCATACCCGACTGTCCACAATCAAGCCGTTGCGATTCTCCACCAGCAGATTCCCGCTGTAGCTCAACTTGGCCTCCTTGCCCGCACCCTTGCGCGCCATCTGCGCTTCGGGATCGCTTTTCGACTCGTGCGTTTCGTTCGAGCGCTTCTCGCCGCGATAATCCACCGTGGGATTTCCGGGATCATCCGGCGGTGAACCCTTCTTGTTCTTGGGCTGAAAACTCTTCGCGCTGGCCCAGGCTTCCAGCAAACTTCCGTCCACCGTGAAGTGCTCGTCCGAGGCCCATCCCTGCCCGCGGGCTTGCTCCACCACCAGCGCCAGAAACTCCTTGGCTACCTCCGCCTCCAGCAAACGGTCGCGGTTCTTGGTGAACACCGTGGCATCCCACACGGCATCGTCCAAATTCAGCCCCACGAACCAGCGGAATAAAATGTTGTAGTCGATCTCCTCTATCAGCAGCCGCTCACTACGCACCGAGTACAGCATCTGCAACAGCAGAGCACGCAGTAACTGCTCCGGCGGAATCGACGGACGACCCACTTTGGAATACATCTTGTTGAACTCCGGCGAGAGTTCCTTGAGTACCTGGTCTACCATCGTGCGGATCGGCCGCAGCGGATGATCTTTGCGTACCCGCTGCTCCGGCGAAATGTAGCTAAAAACATGTCCTTGCTGCTGATCGGTTCCTCGCATGCTCAATGAGACGCACCGCGCGCCGCCTCGTTACAAAATTTCTGCCTTTTTCAGCAGCCTGCTAGGTTTCAGGCGAGCGATGAAGGCACGCGCACTTGAAGCTAGTGTCTGTCTTGGTGTTAGAGGACTGCTGACCGAAGTGGGTTACGGAATTGAAATGTAATAATACTTACAAAAGTACGCAGAAGTTCGAACAGACTCTATTCCTGCGCGGCACGTTCGAGTCGCTCTCGATGAAGAATGCGTATTGTCTTCCGTTTTATCGTAATAATGCCCGCGCTTCGCAATTCGCCCAATGTGGCGGTGATGGATTCTCTGTGAAGGCCGAGTTGGTCGGCCAGATCTTTATGAGTCATACCAGCGACGACGCCGTTCTCCGCCTTCTCTAACAGCAGGGTTGCGAGACGCGGAATCAGACCCTTATGAGCGAGGGTCTCCATCCTCTGGAGAAAGCGCACGCATCGCTCGCTCATCAGGTCGACGAGCCTGTGTACCACAAGAGGAGCGCATTCCAAAAGAGCTTGGATACTGTCGCGCGAAATCATTCGAACGCGCGAAGACTCGATGGCTTCTGCGGATGCATAGTACTTTCCATGGCCAAAACAGCCTATTACGCCGAATATGGCAGGAGGTTGAAGCACTGTGAGCGTTAGCTTTCTATCGCCATAGGTTCTGAACGTGCGAACGGAGCCTTTCTCTAGGACGAAGAGAACTCTGCCAGTCTGCTCGGGCTGAAAAAATAGATGCCCGGCACTACAGTTCAATACATTGCTGTCTTTCTCGAGCGCCTCCAGGCAGGAATCAGGGAGCTGTTTGAAAAGGTCGATCTCCGAAAGGAGACTTACATCGAGCATATCTGTCGTCCTTCGCACCGATTCGGCACTACAGGAGCAAAGCCTCGCCGCATCGGGAACGCATCTTAACAGCTGCCATGCGCTCATCGCGGGTCTTTTCACGTTGAACTTCGTGGAGCAATTCACGCAGCCTCATGCGTGCTTTGTGCAACTGCGACTTCGAAACTCCTATCGAGCGCCCCAACATCCCGGCAATTTCGTGGTGTTCATATCCTTGGATATCATGCAAAACAAATATCGTGCGGTAGCCCACGGGCAACTGCTCAATGCAGCGTTCGAGATTGATTCGGTCAACCGATCCTTCCAGCAACAAGTCAGGCGCACCAATCATTGACGCTGCGTCAGGAGAAACCGTTTCATCGTTCGGGTCGAGAGTCGCTTCGATCGAGACGATGGGTGGTAACTTCCTGCGCAGACGCATGAGCACGATGTTGACCACCAGTCTATGCAGCCAAGTAGAGAAGGCCGATTCGCCCCGAAAAGTGTGAATTTTGCGGAGCAAAAGCAAAAAGGCTTCTTGAGTCAGGTCTTCCGCTTCGGCCGTGTTTCCTACCATGCGCAGGCATACCGCATACACCCGCTGGCTATGCAAGCGATAGAGGCATTCAAACGCGATCCGATCGCCGTCGCGGGCTCGCCGAATGGCCTCCGCTTCACTCAGTTCGCCGCTGCCTACGGGAAAGATTTGCGGCGCAGCCTTCTTCGAGATGCTTTCCGTGTTGGAATGTGCATCCCTGTTTAGGCTACGCCGCTTTTCTACAGCGGGCCTTGCCAGGGATACAACCACTGGTGTTCTGCCCCCGGCGTTTGCAGTAGCTTGCATGACTTCTTTCCTTAGCGACCCGCAGCGTGAACCGAGATGGAAGTCCTGTTCTCACTGGACTGTGATGCAGGCGCGGTCTGCGGCACCGTCTTTTGATGAGCTTCCTTGTGTCCCATGTGCTTTTGTGCGGGCGTCAAGTAGACAAAAGTCACTCCAAGCTCCGGCGCATCGAATGTTTGGACGGTCTGCACATTTGCGATGTCCACGAGGTTTAATTGCGCGTGGTCCGAAACGCCTCTGTCGTCGGTGGCAGTGGCCATGATCATGGCGTTGACTTTTTCTCCCCGGATGTAAAGTGTGTATGGGGAGCCCGTGGATGGCAGAGCAAAAGTGTAATCGCCTGCCGGCAGTGTGGCGCCTCCCCAGTGAGTCTCAAATGGCAGCGTGAACTTACCTTTGTATGTATTCTGCGCGTTCCCGTTTGTCGCCAAAGCGCCCAGTGCAAGAGCAGCCACGCCGACCTTCGTAAATAATTTCAAATGTCGAGCCCAAATCATTTCTAATCTCCTTGTTTGATGCGGTTTTGAATTGCGAGACATTTCATTGTCTTCAGCGTGTAAGACCAAGGACGCTCTCGGATAATTCCCCGAAGCGGGGCAGTTTGTGCGGCGGGAATAAAATTGTGAATATTTCGGTCGCCAACTTATGACCGATTTTCTCAGCGGACTCGCGTTGAGAAATCACCCGGAGAAAAGTCTTTGTCAGTCTTTGGCCTTTCCAGTATTCCTGCCCGTTTCCTTTAAGATTTAGACATTCATATATTCACAGCGGCTATTCGCCGCGAACTTGGCACCGCATCTCCACTCATGTGACCTGTCAGAATTTGACGAAGCCGGCCCCGCGCGCGCGATAGGCAGTGTAGGAAGGGCATGGGGAGATGGGGTGACGGTAAAGGCGGTTTGGCACATCGTGAAGGAATCCGCAAAGAGCATCGGCGTGGTGAAGTTGCGAAGTTGGCGCCGCAAATCCGGAGTGCGTCAGAAGCCTCAGACGCTGGTACATTCAAAAGGAGGATGTATGGATATCTACGGCCCGCCAACTCATCTGCTGTCGGTTCACGTAACGAATCAGAGGCTGCTTGCTGATCGGATTTTCTTGGCTCATGCCGCGAGCTTACGGCAGACTTCTTTTTTTGCAACATGGAAAATCAGAGGGTTTCTTCACAGCTTCTTCTCATGTCCGCTTACGCGACCAGGAGTTGTGGCCTGATTTGGGTCATTTCGGAATCCAAGTGAACCGCTTCCATCCCATTTTCCCTTCAGACTTACATTTCTTTGCATCAAACGAACTCGATGACAATGAGCGTCCTTCGATTCGCGTTTCGGTAATCTTGTCGATCTCGAACTGCACTTCCACTGTGCACCAGTTCGCATTCTCCGTTCCCATTCGCTGTCCAGTCGTCCAGAAGTCAAGGTAGGAGGACTTGAATGTGTAGGGGAGATATGACCGCGCCTTTCCTACCCACTTATCCCGCTCTTTCTTCAGTTCAGAACGCATGAAAGCAGTCGTGGTCTGTAACTGCGTCGGCAGATTGACCCATTCGGTGTAAATGTAATCCCCTTCGATGCGCAACCTATAATCACGACCACTGGCCAAGGAAGTCCAAACTTTCTCTTTGTTCAGTCCCGTAGACGAAGTACCGGCGGTCTTCGAATTGGTTCCCAAGGGCTGTACAGTTGAGTTTGCCAGGAGTGGCACAATCAACTTGCTGGGAGCGGCGAAATTTAGGTTCTCACCCTCACCTGCTTTCCATGTCAAAACCCCGGCGACTTTCCCATCCATGACCAGAAGTGGTCCGCCACTGTTTCCGTGTGATGCTGCGGCAGTGGTCTGAATCCAGTTCTTGCCGTCCTCGAATTCTCTGAACCCGCTGATAATGCCATCCGACACAGAATTTTCGAGTCCCAGTGGACTTCCGATGGCTAGGACATGCTGTCCCACGGTGAGGCTATCTGAATCTTCGAGACTAAGGAAAGGAAGACTCCTGCCCGGCACTTTAATTACTGCGAGATCGTGCTCGGTATCGTCCGCGATGAACCCCTCAACCGGGAAGAACGCGCCATTGTTCAGCTTCACCGTGGCGAAGGACGCACCTGCGATCACATGATGGTTAGTCACGATCCGGCCATCGGCAGAGACAAGGAATCCGCTGCCTTCGAAAACGGGTTTTCCGTTAGCATCGCTAACTACGATGAGCACAACCGCGTCGATACTCGCTTTAACAAGCTGGCTCATGTCGGCGGAAGACTGATTCGGGAATTCGCTTGGTATCGCGAGGAAAGCAGAACAGACCGTCAGGCAGCTAACACGCCTGAGCTTGGTCTTGAATCGGCGGAGCCGGGCACTCATTGGAGTACCTCTGGTAAATATTGTAGTTAACTCTATCACACTCATCGTGCGTAGACTCATAGTGGTCAGGTTCTTTGGAGTAGGTTTTGAGTGCTTGGCTCATTCCCTACAAGAAAGGAACACCCTCTATGACTAGCACTAAATATATCGGCTTGGACGCGCATAAGGAAAGCATTTCGATCGCAGTTCTGAATTGTGCCGGCAAGGTGGTGATGGAATGCGTCATGAGTGTCTCTGGCAAAGAGTCCGTTCCACCTGGGAACTATTCCTGGCGGTAGCTATCGGGTTCTTGAGACGCTCGGATTCGAGGGGAAGTATCCATCGGAAAAGTCAGGCCCGTGCTTCAAACACGCGAGTCTCCGACTCCACCCTATGCCCTCTCGGACAATCCAAGAAAGCCATAGCCTCGCTTTCCAGAAGTCCCGTTCGAGGAAGGCTGACGCGCGTAGTGTTGAGCACAAAAGCACGCTGAGGTCGTCCGAAGCCCACTTTTACCTAGGTCGCAACTGGCTGATTCTGTTCGTCCTGAATTCACTGCTTTGGATGCCCAGCCGTTATAGGACTAGTGAGATTTGTCCAAAACCACATGATTCGGTTACGTGACCCACCAGGAGTCAGCGGTTGCTCCAAAGATTACGGAAGCCGTTTACGGAACAAGATGCAACCCGCCGCTGTTTCCGTGCGGCTAGACAAATCATTCCGTATCACTTTTAGTCTGGCAAAGCCGCTGGAACACGGGATGTTGGGAATCATTGGCTGCCCAAATGGGGGCGAGATCAAGTTTCAACGCAGAGGGCTATGATCGCGATGCCGAATAGAACTCGATCAAACTTTGGCGATTTTCTCGAGTATCGCGGAATATGCAACGGGATTGCTTTCAAGAGTGATTCTGTTCATGGCGAGTCCTAGTTAATTCCGACGGTCTTCAACACCACACCGAGCACCTTGCCGGGGCCGGACTCCTGAGCAAACGCCACAATCCGAAGATTCATCGGAGCAGGACGGGGGAGCTTGAGCTTGACGCGAAAATCTTGGCCAAAGCTCTTCCCCGTCTCCAGCTTGCCCACTCTTGTAAATTCAGCCACAACCGCGACATGGACAAGATGACGCCCATTGTTTTCTCCGCGCGAGACCTGAGATGCTGCGTGGTCGAGGGCGATTGCGACATACACATCGGCTCTATGTTTTTCGGAGCTGACATCAGATTCGACACGCCCTTGAACGATGGCGGGATTCCCAGGCTCTACGCTCAGCGATGCAAGCCGCATTGGAACTTTCGGAGCGGAGGCGGCCTTTTGAAGAAGTTGTACGACTTCCCCGTTGTTATGGGCCCGTAACTCCTCGCTTCCATCCACGATGAATTGCGGAGTGAACGCGGTTTTCAATCCAAGAGCGTGGACATACGCGCTCTGCCGGTCCGTGATGGAAGCGGATGAAAATTGATCTGTCCAGCCATCGTGGTTCCAGTAATCCACGTGCTCGCTGAGGACAATCAGTTGCGTCCCGGGAACGGGTTGCAAGGCGTCCATTTTTTCCAATAGTGCGTCCGCCGGAGGACAACTGGAACAGCCCTCCGAGGTGAACAACTCCACGAGCACGGGAGTGGTGAATGCGTTATCAGCTGCGGCGAAGTGCGTTCCAGGGCGGGCTGCGCTAGCCAATAGAAAAGAAAGAAATAAACACATGCTAACTGCCCCCGTTTGAATTAGCAGGGAGTCAATTCGCAATTCGAAGTTCGGACGGATTAAGGCCTGCCCGAGGCGAGTGATCGAAGTTGGCTTACGATTTGAGGAATCCATACTTAGTCTGTTCAAGCTCGCTACGCGGAGCCGAATCGTGGGGGCTTCCAATAGACGTCATTCACGAAGCTGCAGCCTTCCTGGTGGAGCAGCCTAGAGCATCGGAACGCACGACTCCGAGCGCCTGAACATCTTTCTCCTACTAGGTATATTCCTTCATCACCCGGCTTGCAACAATGACCACATTAGGGGATTCCCTTATAACCAGTCGTTTTGCCACTCAAACTCTTCTCACCGAAGAGCAAGCTCTTTAGGTGGCGGACGGCCTTGGGCATCTCTTCCGCCATCGTGTTCCCAAACCCCAAGATAAATCCCTGGCGAGGAGTCGCGCCCAAGTACGCCGGGGAAAGCGGCCAAAGCCAAAGTTTCTCACGTGCCGCGCGCGCCGCCACTTCCTGATCGCGGAATCCTTTCGGTAAGATGACGGCGAGATGCATTCCAGCTTCCGATCCATGTATTTCCAGCGCAGAACCGAATTCTCTTTGGAGTCCATCGACAAGCGCACTTCGGCGCAGTGCGTAAAGCTGGCGCATGCGGCGAATGTGGCGCGCGAAATGGCCTTCATTCATGAAGTCCGTGAGTACTGCCTGGAAAAAGTGTGGCGGTGCTATATCCATGGCATACCGTACGGCCGCAAAACGATCGACCAGATCCTGTGGGATAACGACATAGCCGAGTCGTAAGGAAGGGAACAAAGTCTTGCTGAAGGTTCCGATATAGATGACGCGAGAGTTGTGGTCGAGGCCTTGCAGAGAAGCGATTGGCATGTTGCCATACCGATACTCGCTGTCGTAATCGTCCTCGATTACCCAGGACCCTGAACTCTGTGCCCAGTCGAGAAGCTGAAGGCGGCGTGAAGCGCTCATGGTCGCCCCGAGTGGGTATTGATGAGATGGAGCGACAAAAGCGGCTTTGGCTTTGTGACACTTCTTGACGCCGAAGGCGACATCCAAGCCCTCACTGTCCACCGGAACGGGCACCAGACGGCAGCCCGCCGCAGTTAACACCTGCCGTGTCAACCAATACCCAGGTTCTTCTACCCACGCGGCGCTTCGATCGTCGAGCAGTACGCGCGTCGCTATCTCGAGAGCCTGCTGAGAGCCGGCGACAATCATGACTTGCTGCGGGTCGCATCGAACCGCCCGCGCGGTTCTGAGGTAGGTACAGATGGCTTTGCGAAGCTCTTCGAAACCAAGCGGTCCTCCGTAGTACATTTCCCTAGCGTGGGGACTTCGGCAATGGCGCATAACCAAGCGGGACCACGTCTGGAATGGAAATTGGTCGATCGCTGGCTGGCCTGCGTTGAAAGCCCCCAAGCCGCGCAGCCAGGGGAGCCTTTCGTACGGAGCAAGCAGCATCGCACGTTTCGAAGCAGCCCGCGCACCGGAACGAATCGCAGCTGAACCGCTCGAGATTCCATCACTGGACGTCCATTGGTCTGGCAGGGAACTGCAGACAAAGGTTCCCGCACCAGCGCGAGCCTCGAAATAGCCTTCTGCCAGAAGCTGAGAATACGCAGTTAGCACCGGTATTCGAGAGATCTTCAGTTCAATAGCAAGCGCTCGAGTCGATGGAATCTGCTGGCCCGCCCCCAAGTTTCGGCTGACGATCATTGCGCGGTAGGCGTCATAGATTTGCTTGTGCAGAGGTTTTACGGCCTTCCGATCAACGGCTATAACGGGCGAGAGCGCGCTCGGTACTTTCTTCATGTCTCCTTCCGACTGGTCATAGCGAATTTAGCTCATGTGGATATTGCGCCCTACCACTTCTCTGCGCAAGATTAAAAATATCGATATTGCGTATCGCCTTTTACTTTTGGTCCCGGTGCGAGAGATGCGGGGCGTCGGTGCGGATGCTCCTGTAGGCCAGAAAGAGTTTTCCATTTCGAGGGATGAGAAAGCTCGCGGCCTAATTTCTAAAAGGGGGTATCTCCAAGTGTGCAAGCTAGAAAGTCTTCTAACTCAGGTTAAGCAGTTCACGCCGCGCTTTTTATTTATGCTTTTAGTTGCCCTGGTTTGCTATTCCAGTTCAGCGTTCGCTCAACAAGCTACGATCGTTGGCACTGTTACCGATCCTTCTGGAGCCGTCGTCCCGAATGTTGCTGTAACTCTGACTAATACGGAGACGGGCGCGACTCACGTCATTCCGACAAATGACTCCGGCCAGTATGTCGCTGTCGATCTACAGATCGGCCATTACGTTGTCAAAGCCGAGGCCAAAGGCTTCAAGGTCGCGGAACAAAAAGACATCGTCCTGACCGTTGGAGCCCGCATGCGCGTCGATTTCCAGATGCAATTGGGCGCGTCGCAAGAGACTGTTACGGTCGAAGCCAACGCCGTCCAGGTCCAGACCGATTCTGGAGAGCGTAGCAACCTTATAACCAGCCAGCAGATGAGCCAGCTCGCTGTGGCCGGGCGAAGCATTTACCAGCTTGCTGTATTGACCCCAGGAGCCTCGAGCCAGATTGGTGCTGGTGGCATGAGTTCAGGGGAGGTCAACACTCCTGTTGGTGGCGACAACAATGTGGAATTCAACGGCATGCGCCAGAACCACAACATCTACTTGTTGGATGGCGGCGAAGACGATGACCGCGGCGGCGCGGGCGGCATGAGCATTGCCCCATCGTCGGACGCTATTCAGGAGTTCCGCGCTCTTACTTCCAACTACAGCGCGGATTATGGTCTCTCTTCCGCCGGCACGATGACCATGGTTCTGAAGTCTGGAACGAGCCAATTCCATGCATCCGCCTGGGAATTCAATCGCAACAACTATTACGATGCGCAGAATTACTTCGTGCCCAACAGCGCGCTGCGCCTGAACGTTTACGGCTTCAACGTCGGCGGCCCGGTAACTTTTGGCCACTTCTACAACCCGGACAAAAAGAGGACGTTCTTCTTCTACAATATGGAATGGCGCCCCTTGATCCAGGGCGCTTCGGTCAACCAGACGGTTCCCGGCACGGCTACCTATGGCGGGAATTTCAGCTCTCTGCTGACTCTTGCCAAGCCAAACCCGATATTTGTTCCAACGTTCTGCGGGCCTGGGACTCCGGTTGGGGCTTGTACAGGGTCGAATGCACAAGTCGCCTCCAGCGTTCTCTTTGCCAATTGTCCTGGCGGGGTAGCGCCAGGAGGAATCGTAGGAGGTGCGCAGTTCCCAGGCAACATCATTCCCTCTTGCATGATCAATCCGAACGCAGCGGCTCTGGTGGGGGCCGGCATTTTCCCGGCGAACAACACGGTTGACGGGCAGGGAAATGCCGAGTTCCACGGCGGCGCCAACTCCAGCACAACCTTGAGGGAAGAGATCGTCCGCATCGATCATAACTTCACTCCCAAGCTGTCTGTCTTCGGGCACTACATCGCCGAACAAGTGACACAGGGTTTTGCCCAGAGCCAGTGGAGCGGAGACAACGTTCCCACGGTCGGCGATAACTTCGGCAATCCTTCGTATAGCGCCGTCATCCATACCACCTACACGATCAGCCCAACGCTCATCAACGAAGTGGCCTTCAACTACAACGGGAACCGCATCAACATCACCCCTTATGCAGCCACGGGATTGGCTAGCTTGGCCCTTCCCACCGGTTACGATGGGACGACCTCCAGGCTCTTCAGTGGACCGAACAACTTGAACCGCATTCCTAACATCGACTTGAGTGGCCAGAGCAACGCGAATTTCGAAATCTCCAGCTGGCCGTGGAACAACAAGGCCGATGACTATCAGGTCCGCGATGACGTCTCCTGGACACATGGCGCCCACCAGTTCAAATTCGGTGGCAGCTGGGCGCTCTACAAGAAGACCCAGGACCTCTTCGGTCAAACCCAAGGTGGTTTCGGCTTCAACAACACGTTCACTGCTGGGACCGCGGCTTGCCCGGCCAGCACCACTTGCGGAAACAGCTTCGCCAGCATGTTGCTCGGCATGCCTAACTCTTATCAAGAGCTCGCCGTGCAGGATAGCGGCCAGTGGAACAACGTTTCTTGGGCCGCGTACGCCCAGGACAACTGGCGCGTGAACCGCAGGTTGACCCTGAACCTCGGCTTGCGTTGGGACGGCATCCCCCACACCTATGAAGCGAACGACCGCATGGGGAATTTCTACCCGCAGCTTTATAACCCGGCTAACGCCGCCCTCATGAGCACAAACGGCACTATTTGCGGCGGCGCTTTCAATGCAGTGACCGGCGCGAATCCAGGCTGCACTGGCATAAGCCCGGGTCTTGGCACTAGCCCCAATCCCATCCTCGCCGGCGTTCCGCTCTATTTGAACGGCATCGGCGTACCCGGGACGGTCGGCGTCCCGAAGGGCCTAGTCAACAATCATTGGGCCACCTTCGGTCCTCGCCTTGGCTTTGCCTATGACGTAACGGGAAGCGGCAAAACCGTTGTCCGCGGGGGATTCGGCATCATGTACGAGCGCATTCAGGGCAACGACATGTACAACGCCGGTCCCAATATTCCGTTCAGTCTCCAGGTCAACACTCCCCAAGTGACGATGCTCAATCCGAGTATCGCTCTGGCTAACGGCACCCCGGTGACTCTGCCGATTAACCCTGCCGGCATCACGGGCTTGGACATAAGCGATTACAAGCCGCCGGTCAGTTATCAGTGGAGCGTTGGCGTGCAGCACGCCATTGGAACCAGGTCGGTGTTCACAGTGAGTTACGTTGGCAACGTGGGTCGTCACCAGAACGACTACCGGAACGTCAACCTGTTTAACGAGTCGGAGATACCGGAAGTCGCTGGTTTGATCCCCGGCCAACCGTCGGTCAACTACAACATCGCACCAGGCCTGCCCTACCCGGGCTTCAATTCCATTACCCTTTCGGAAAACGAAGCCAATACGCACTACAATGGCCTGCAAATGGACCTGAACTCGCAGCTCAGTCATGACCTGACCCTTCGCGCGTTCTATACGCTTTCGCACGCGGTCGACCCCACCAATGGCAACGGCGGCCAAGACTTGCAAACCGTGTCCAACCCCTGGGCAGGCTGGCTATATGACGTGGGATCAAGCGGATATGACCGCTTGAACGTGGCTGTCGTGGACTTCATCTACGACATCCCGGTCTTCCGCCACAGTGAGAACCGCCTGTTGAAGACAGCAGTCGGCGGCTGGCAAGTCTCCGGCATCGTCACCATGGAGTCCGGCCTGCCAATTAACATCACCCTCACCGGCGGGCAACAGGGCAACGGCGTATCTGGCGGTAATAACCGGCCAAACCTGACTGGCACACTCACGACTCCTCACACGGTCAATGAGTGGTTTAGCCCGGGCGCGTTCTCGGCTCCAGCCATCGGCGCTTGGGGAACTATTCCCCACAACGACCTGCGCGGACCTGGACGCGACAACTGGAACCTGTCGCTCTTCAAGAGGTTCAACCTCTGGGAATCTCGCGGCAGCTATTTGGAATTGCGTTTGGAAACCTTCAACACCTGGAACCATACGCAGTTTAACGCCGTAAGCACTGGCCTTGGCTCCTCGAACTTCGGCGCGGTGACCTCTGCGTTTGATCCGAGAGTTCTCCAGCTTGGAGGAAAGATCTACTTCTAGCCACACCCCGGGAGTAGGCAACTTACCCCGCTCGCACACCACACCCAGCGAGCGGGGTTTTTGTTTTCGACTGCAGAAAGCGCAGACAAGGGTGGTTTGGAGTATTGCCTCAACCCCCCGGACGCCTTCTCAAATTGCCGGCTCATTCATGTATGCGTAGTTGTGCAGTACCGCCATTCGCGATAGCCGATCTGGGTAACGAGGAGATATTCCATAAATGCCAACGAACGCCATGCTATTCGTCATGCGCGATCACCGCTTGTTCCGCAACGGGATGCATAGGCCAAAGATTATAATGTGAGCTGTATGATCGTCAGAGAGCTGAGACTGAAGCTGAGAAAGCGTCTCCCGCAACTTCGGAGGACTTCTGTCGGAGATCAAGCCAAGTTAACGGCGACGGACGACGAGGCCACGGTTCAAATCCGGGCGCCCTGACATTAGGATGAACGCCGGACTTTGGTCTGCCTAGTCTATCGCGGCGGAGACGAACTTGTCTCCATGGCTCCTGGAGCGAGGTGGAGGGGAGCGGTGGAGACAATTCCCTTCCCTTCCTGGATCGTGACAAAGTGGTTCGGCTTTATGTCAGCAATCGAATCCTTGCGGCCGCTGGGCCAAATAATCTGCATGCGAACGATCCTCGTGCTGCCTGGCTTCCCCAAACCAAACGTCAGCGGCAACTCGCTCTGAGACAAGTAACTTGACCCGCCCTTGACCACGCGCGCCAAGGCACGGCTACTCGTGGTGAGCGTGACCTTTGCGCCGATGGCGTCGCGATTGGACTTGGTACCGATCAGCTTGACGCGCAAAACGTCGTTTTGATTTGCGTTGTCATTGCGAAGGAGGCGGGCCGGACCATTGTTGGAAGTGATCACGAGGTCCAGATCACCGTCATTGTCAAAATCAGCAAACGCTATCCCGCGGCCAACCACGGGCTTCTGGATCGCGCGGCCCAACTTCGTCGATAAGTCTTCAAATTTCCGATTCCCGATGTTCCGGTAAATTCCCACCGGTTGCGCATATCTCAACGTCGGCTGAACGACAGCGATGTCATCGGAGACGTGGCCGTTCGCAGCAACGATGTCCAGAAGCCCGTCCAGGTCGTAGTCCATGAAGAAACAGCCGAAGGTTAACGCTTGGCTGGTCATTTGGCTGATACCGGAGCGCAGGGACTCATCGGTGAATAGGCCTGAACCCTCATTCTTATAAAGCGACATGCTCTCGTTTGTAAAATTGCCAATCACCAAGCTTGGGAAGCCAGTCCCTTCGAGGTCGGCCGCGTCCGTGCCCATTCCGGCGCGCACTCTGCCCGAATCGCTGAAGGCAACTCCGACGTTGACGCCTACGTCGGTGAATGTGCCGTCGTGATTGTTGTGGTAAAGCTTGTTGGGCTCGGTGTCATTTGAGACAAAGAGATCCATCCAGCCATCGTTGTCGAAATCGAGCAACGCTACGCCCAGTGCCTTGCTTGCGGAATCCAGCAGACCGGCTTGTTTGGTGACGTCTTCGAAGACTCCGTTGCCTTTGTTGTGATAAAGGCGAGAACTCTCCCCCTTGTAGGTTTGCGGCGTGCAGTACGACTTGTTCTTGTTGTCGAGCGTGCAGTACTGATCCTTTTCGATGGACCATTCGATGTAGTGCGTAACGAAGAGATCGAGCTTGCCGTCGTTGTCGTAGTCGAACCACACGGCGCTCGCGGAAAATCCGGGGCTGGCTACACCTGCTTTTGCGGTGACGTCGGCGAATTTGCCGTTGCCGAGATTGTGGAAGAGGTGGTTGGAGCCGACTGTCGTTAGATAGAGATCGTCGTACCCATCGTTATCGTAGTCGCCGACGGCGCAGCCCAACCCGTAACTCTCGATAGCCAAACCCGCCTGCTGCGTCACATCGGTGAATGTTCCGTCCTGATTGTTGTGGTACAACGCTGGAAAAGACTTGCCGGTCTTGTGCTCCGGCCAGTCCATCGAATTTACGAGGAAAATATCCTGCCAGCCGTCGTTGTCGTAGTCGATGAAGCAGACGCCGCTTCCCATCGTTTCCGGCAAGAACTTTTTGCCGAATGCGCCGCTGTTGTGTTTGAAATGGATGCCTGCTTGCGCGGTGACGTCCACGAACTCGATGGGCCCGGAAGACCGGGCTACTTCGGAATTCGCGTGCGGAATGGCTTCTACCAGAGGCTGAATCGCCGATGGAGAAGATGACACAGGTGATGGCGGCTGTGTCAACGACACCCTCAGTTCGGGTTCGGCAGTTGGCTTATGTTGACAGCCTGCTCCAACAAATGACAGTACGAGTAAGAGAAAAAATCTTACTTGCGGCTTCCATACAAAAAATTCTCTCGCGAAAAATTGCCTCTTCATGCAGCCACGCGCGCAGAGACGGTTCGCCGAGAGTCGAACCACATTTCGATAAGTAGTGCCACAGGCCCCACCAGGAACAGAGCATAAAACGGTGCGTAAACCACTTGCGACAATCGAAGAATCATTTCCACGAGAGCTATAAGGGAAACGACGACACCCTGCCAGAACTTGGATCGCACCGTCGTCTTCGGATCCGTGATCATGAAAAAAATGAAGAGCTGATACATCGGTCCCGTGAGTGGAGCAATCTCGGATTGCCAGGGACTGCCGGTGATGTAGCTGCGCAGAAAGGCGAAGACAATGAAGCAAGCAACGTACGCGCCTGTGATGTGGAAGCGGCGCACTCGCCAGATGATGACCGATCCGAGGATCCAGATCACCACCATGGGCAGCAGATAGTTGCCCCATTGAATGCTCAGGGTCGCCACGACTTCCGGCGCGAGAAACAACAGAACGGAAATCCCAAAGTTGGAAGGATTCCAAATATGGCGCCCCTTTATTCGAAGGACATATTTCGACATGATGGAGACGACCGCGCAGACCGCATACGGCCAGAAGGCCGGCGACCGAACCAGGATGCCCACGCTGATGCCGGTGATGTAGGCGCTCGCGAGGTTGGGCCATTTGCCCGTGAATATCCGGCCGAGGACTAATTCCGTGAGCAGACTCGCCGCAATCGCCATCCCCGTCTTCTTGTAACTTTCCAAAATGCCGAAGGATAAATGAGCCACAATGAGGATGCAGGTGATGAACATCGGCGCGAGGTACCGGTTTTCCGGACTGAGAAACCGTTTCCACGAGGTTGATTCGATAGGTTGCGGGGTCAAGGGAACGGTCTGTTGGCTCATGAAGGTTCCTTGATCACGTGATTCTCGTTGGGAGTCGGGCTTTCGATGGTTTGGGTTTTGCCAGAGGGCCAGCGAATCACGGCCTTTTGGATCTGCGGGAACTTGCCCAGTCCAAAATGTAATCGTCGCTGATTTTGAGCGGCGAACCCGCTGCCTCCTGAAACTTCTTGCACTTGCTGTTGACCGTTCCAAAATACCGTGACCTGCGCGCCGATTGCGCTTCGATTACTCTTGGTCCCCTCGAGCTCAAACTCGATCCACTTGTTTTCGGGAATCACCGTGTTTTTGTAAATCAGCAAAGGCCCCCGCTCATTGGCGACAATGACGTCGAGCACGCCTTGGTTCCACAAGTCCGCGAATGCAACTGCACGTCCGTCATAGGTGTCTGTAACACCCACTGCTTGCGCTACGTCGACAAACCTTCCGCTTCCGTCGTTGAGCCAGACATGCTTCGTTTGGTATCCGGACAGGCTTCGCCCTTCCATCGCTGGCCAATTTTTCGCATCGTTGATGATGGCGCTGTGTCCGCCGGCAATCTTCGAAAAATCGTACCAATAGCTGCGATTGTGGTCGAGCGAGACGTAGCCGTTGGTCAGGTACAAGTCGAGAGTGCCGTCGTTGTTCAGATCGCCGAATTGCGCGCCGAAGCTCCAGCCGCCGATTTCCACGCCAAAATCACGTGCCAGATTTTCATACTGCAAGTTGTCCCCGCTGGTGTTCTCTTTCGGCATCCACAAATTGTTTCCTTGAATGAGCACACCTTCTTCGGAAATGTTCGACACGTAGACGGCGTAGCGGCCCTGGTTGAGGATATCTCCAAAGCTTGCGTTCATTCCGCTTTTCGGAGCAAATCCAACGCCCGTTTGTTCGCCGACTTCGTGGAAGCGCTTTCCGTCGTTGAAATAAAGCTCAGACACTCCATAGTCGTTCGCTATGAAAAGATCAGGGTGGCCCGTGCCTCGGAGGTCCGCTGCGGCGGAGGCCAAAGCCCACCGGCGACTGTTGATGCCCACTTTTTCGCTAACTTCCTCAAACTTGCCGTTTCCTAGGTTGTGAAAAAGATATTTGCGGCCGCCGTTCTTCGCGTACTCAAAACTGTCCGGCATCATCTTGGTGGAAGCGAGGTGCCATAGGTCGACGTCCTCGGAATAGTAGCCGCCAATGAACAGGTCAAGCAGGCCGTCGCCGTCGTAGTCGAACCACAGCGCGGTGTTCGCGTTGATCCAAGGCGGCAGGCCCACCTGATCGGTCACGCGAATAAAACCATGTCCCGCATCATTGTGAAATAATTCCGGCTTGCCCCACTTGATCAACAAGAGGTCTTCATAGCCGTCATTGTCGTAATCGCCCCAGACCGCGCCCATCGAAACACCTGTGCCGGAGCGATTCACGTCCGCGACGCCCATCTCTTCCGCGACGTCCTTGAACGTGCCGTCGTGCATATTTCGATAGAGCGCGTTCTTTGCTCCTTCCTTGCTGCTTGTCACATAGATATCCGGCCACCCATCGCGATCAAAATCCACGATCGAGACGGACGCGCCCATCGAAGCGACTTGCGGCATGATGTGGTTCAATCGAGGGTCGAGCGTCGGCGCTTCATGAACAAAATCCACTCCTGCCGAGTGCGAAATCTCCTGCAAATAGAAACCATGGCGGGCCAGTGCCGTCTGGAGGTTCAGCTTCGTTTTCGTTTCATCGTGGCGCGACGCAAAGCGCTTGATGAGTAGGGGAGAGACCACCAGGCCCACAAAGACGATCGCCAGAATAATTCTTGCTGCGATGCCTTGCTTCACTTGGGCGGCGCGCTCCTGAGCGAATTTTGAAACACATCTGGCGTGACGTAGCGCGTGTGATAGTTCTCCCAGTCTTCCGGATGCTTGCGATAGACGTACTCATCTTCCAGCCGACCGGGCCGTTCGACGTATTCCTGCTTTGCGTGGTAGGGCAACGGCAACACGGTCTTTGAAAAGGTCGAGTTAAAATCTCCATCCTTGATCCATCCGTCGCCGACTAGAATAAAATCGCGGAGCCAGCCGGCCGACGGTGGCGGTTGTTCGGCAAACCGCAGCGACATCTCATCACCTGAGTTGACGATGACGTAGCGATCGTCAACGCGATTCAGCAACTCGCGCACATCACCATATCGCGTGTAGTAACCAATCAAATCGCGCCAGCGTTGTTTTGTGCCCAGAATCTCGTAGTAATTTGGCACTTCCGGCGCGCCAGCGTCTGGCCGATCGATTGTCGAATAGCCGCGATAATGCAAGTCGGCGACTTGCGCATCCAGCGTCTGCGTTTTCACCTGGGCACCCGGATCGCCGGCGGCCCACTCGATACAGTCCCAATAGATTTCCAGATTCGTTCGTAAGCGCACCTTGCGCGGAGACCCCGGGCGAAAAATATTCGTAAGGTTGAAGAGGACAGTCTTTTTGCGGCCTGCGGGAAAACCGAGATTCGATTGAGCTGCAGTCCATCCGCCGCGGCCATCAGGAACTTCGACGCTCATGCCTTTCGCGTGCCAGCGATTCCCTTGCGTGATCGCCACGTTCAAGGACGATTCGGTGTCGTGAATGGAACCTTGCGCGATCAAATAAAGCGGACCGCTCTGCGGAGCGTCGTCCCCGAGATCGATCTCAACGTAATGGTCGCGCGTAATTCCCTGATACTGGCCACGGCCAAAAGAATCGAGCGCCCGCCCATCCAACGTGCTGACGACGTCCGTTACGTCGTTGCCGTTGTCGTCTGTAGCACGAGCAATCTTGTGAGGAGTGGCCACCGTTGTGAAACCCAGCTTCGCGGGCGGAATCACGAAGCGCTCGTCGACGTAAATTTCCGTCCCCACAGGGTGGTCCACTGTTATCAGCGCGATACGATCGTAGTAGTAGACCTCCCAGAGCTCTGCCGTAATGCGAAGGTCGTAGTATCCGTGGTGTGGAACAAGCTGATCGCGCCGAATTTTGTACCACTCGCCCGTAGCTGCGATTTTCGCTGACCCCAGCGTGTTGATGCGCAGTCCAATCGCGGAGCCCCACGGCACCGCATCCTTGATGAATTCCATCTTCGCGCCGTTCCACGCGAAAAGGAATGGACAGGAAGCTTTCAATCGCTGTTCGGTGACAACTTCCTGGTCCGCCTTCAGTCCAAATTCAGCGCGCACCGTGCCGTTCGGCCAAACGACGCGCACAACCTCCGCACTCGTCTGGTTGCCAAGACCAAAGTGCAGCTGCGGCCCGTTGATGGGCTGTTTTTGAACCAGCAGGCCCGAACGAATTTCGATCTCCCCGCCGACGCCGAACGGATTGATCCGTTGGTCGCCAACGGCTTGCTTCGCGTGAGGCCGCACCACCTGCCAGTGATAGGTCTTCGAACCGTGATTCACGCCTTGCACTGGCTTGCTATTCGCATCGAAGCCGAGCAGATCGAGGCGACCATTGGCATTCAAGTCTGCGATATCAAAAATGGTGCTTGGCTCTCGAGTGTGGTCCAGCAGAATAAATTTCGATGTCGAATCCCCAAGCCATATCAGCGGCGCTGTTGCAGATTGTCCAGCAGGCGGCACGACTTGGCTAAGAATCAAGTCGAGCGCGCCGTTATTGTCGAGGTCGGCGACTTCCAGCCGAACGTCGCCGGACAAGATGGCTGTGGGATTCGGAATTTGCACGAGCGGCGCAACACTCCACCCGTTCCTTTCGTTGAAGGAAACGCTGACGATGGCGCCATTCGATTCAACGGCAAGCAAATCCAGAACGCCGTCGTTATCCGTATCAGCAACGCCAAGCGCTTTAACCGTCGGCAAGTTCGACGGAAGCGCGACTTCACGGAATTGGCCCTGGCGCTCGTCGTGAAAGATATGAAGGCGCCCAGCGCCATCGACAATTGCTGCGTCGGCATTGCCGTCTGAATCGAAATCTGCCCAAGCAAATGCTCGCACTCCCGATATGCCTAGGAATGGCTGGATCACAGTGAAGGTGTCGTCGCCATTGTTTCGAAGGACTTGCGGAACACCATCTTTCTTTCCGAGAACAATGTCGAGGTCGCCGTCGGCCTCGATATCGACAGCCCAGGCCCCGGTGTATGAGGCATTCGTAACGCTTTTCGGTAGCTTGGTGTTTGCAGTGACGTCGGTGAATTTTTCGGGAGTATCTTGCCGCATGAGCCGCACGCCGCCTGCACCGGCAAGTACCAGATCCGTTTTGAAATCATAATTAAAATCGATCTGCAAGATACCCTCGGGAAGCGGCGCGGCACCAGACGAACCGCCGGGGAACGGAAATTTCGCACCCGTCGACAGGCGCGCTTCCCGGCCGTTCGCCAGAGCGACAACTGGCGCGCCTGCACTCCCCAGCGCAACCGCGCCAATCCAAGCCCACTGAGCGGCATCGCCATTCAGAACCGGCTTCAGGTCAAACGCAAGTGCGGTGTCCGCAGGTGCGGGAGTGAAGTCCGGCGACTCCAAGCGCAAGAAATGAGTGAACGGTTCCGCTTCCTCGCCCGGCGGCGCTTTCAATACGGCGAGGCTCTCGCGAAATTCCGGAACTCGCATTAGCGTGTTTCGCAGAAAAGGCATTCGTGTCGCTGCCGTGCGGGCATTCGTGCTGTCGGCCGCCAACTGCACGGCGGACAACTGCGCTTTCACCTCGGCAGGCCAATTCGTGGAACGCGAGCCGATCCGCGTCAGCATTGATTTCAATGTCGCGGTGTCTCCGGTCTTAGCGGCAACGCGAGCGAGTTCGAGTTGAGCGGCGAGATTTTCCGGCTGAGCCGCCAGAATCTGTTGAATTAAGCGCTGATACTCCGCGTCACTGTTGGCGTCCGCCTGGCGTTCCACTTCTTCCGCGAGCTGGTAGGCAGCGCGATAGTTGCGCGGATTGATTTCAACGGCCTTGCGCCAGTCGGCGATAGCGTTTGCTGAATTTCCGCGGTTGCTCTCCAATAGTCCCAGTAGTTGATGGATCTGATCGTTATTGGGGGCAAGACTGCGAGCGCGCTCTATCCGTTGCACGGCGACATCCAATTTTTGCTGCCGCAGAGCGAGAACGCCCCAATTCGCCCAACCGGCCGGCTCGGCGGGCACGAGAGTCGTGAGTTCAGAAAGTTCACTTTCAGCGTGGACATCGTCGCCGACTTGCAAGGCAGCGAGTCCTATATAAAACGCGGAAACTGCCTCCGCATATTCCTTTGAAGATTTCTGAGGAAGCTTTGTGCTAGAGCCACATCCACACAAACCCACGCTCAACGCGCAGCAAAGAAACAAGAAGTTAATGCCCCGCCAGGGGAAAGAGGCTGACATGCGGTGACATGCAGACGCCCCGCGATTGCTCAAAGGAGCGAATGTGAGTTTGGTTCGTAACACTATTCCTCTTCGTTGCTCTCGGCAAGAAAATGACACACCAATTTGTCCTTCAGTCTCTCACGCAGAAAGCACAACCGCAAAAACTTCACGCAACCTTCTGGGCTCGTAGTTTTCGCAGCCGGCGCCGCTTTGTGATGGCGGCAACCCACAAAAAGCCGACTCCCAAGAACGGCAAAAGATATAGCAAGAGGTCCCAGCGCCCAAAACCCGGAGGCGTCGCCTCAACTTTCGAGAGAGCTTCGCCGCCGCCTGCCGAACTGGACAAAATAAGCCGTACTTTCCAAAATTCTTGCTGATCAAACTGCACTTCCGTCTTGTATTCGACCTGCCCGCGCAAATCTTCAAGGCTCGCCGGATAGACGACCTCGGCGAGCCTCCCGCTGACGGGTTGCACGCCGATCTGAATCTTGAGGTCCTTTGGGATGGTTTCACCTGGCAAAGGATCAACCATGACGAAAAATAGGCCCATGCCAACGTCCGGATGCGTCCACAGAGAAACAATGCAGGGTCCCACGCGCTGGTCGGTGATGATCGGAAAGGGCGGACCGTTGTGCGCTGCAACATTTTGCGAACAGAGGATCGCGAGCAAGCTCGTCTGATAAAAAACGAGCAGGACGCGCAGCACTCGGCTCTTGCCCATTCCTTTCATCCTTGGCCCTGGGCGTTCCATCAGCCGCCCATCAGCATCGCGCGCATTTCCATGGGCTGAAACATAAGCCAAACTGATGCCAAACCAATCAGCAAGCAAGCAGCCGCCCAGGGAATAAAAGCGCGCATCGGTTGAAGAGGGCAATCTTCTTCCGCCAAATAATGTACTACCAGGAGCGAGCCGGCAAACCCCAGCAACAGGAATCCCAACCCCATCGGTTGAACAAAGCGCATCGGCAAACCGGTCCATGTCCAAAGTGGGCCGCCGAATATATTTATACCGAGATCGGCGAGCGCCGCTTGGGTGACCGGTATGATGGTGAGAATTCCCGTGAAGAAATGGAATCCGTAGTGTGCCAGCCACATCCCAAATCCAAGGGGAACGACCGCGTAGCTGTAGCGCACGGCGAGCGGAATGAGCGCCAACTGGCTGCCTCCCAGCGCGCGTGTCAGCCAGGCAGCGGCGCCGAGCAAGATCGCAGGCTCGACGACGAGAAAGACCACGAAGATGATGCCCAATACCGGCGCTTCATGACTGACGGAAAGCAGCTTCCCCATCCAAGCCTCAAGCGCATAAACCGGACTGACCATCCCGAACGCGTTGAGAAGCGCGCCAAAGCTGAATACAACGGCGAGGGCAGCGATATCCTTGCGGCGCGAGAAATACCCGATGCCCGAACGAATCGGATTGATCATCAGTTCCGCCGCCGGCAGCCGGCTCATAACACCGACATTGTCGTGGGGGCAGGCATGCACGCAGTCCAGGCAAAACGTGCAATCCATGTTGCCCACTTTGCGGGGCTGGAAGAGGGCGAGTTCGCAGCCCCGCTGGAGAATCACGAGACCATGCGTATTCCCCGCCGCACGTGAGCTGGCTTCAGCGGCAGCCCTTTCAATTCCGACTTCTCGGCGTCCGCGGATGCAATCCTTTGTCGCGCAGCGATTGCAGACACCCTGATCGCGTACCTGAACTTCCAGCGGCGAGAGCGTCGACGCAATGAAATTAAACTGCCCAATCGGACAGACAAACTTGCAGAAGGAAGCGTGCTTGAACAACCCATCGATCAACAGCACCGCGACAAAGTAAGCGATAACCAGTGAAGCCGTCCACCAAGGAGAGGACCACAAGCTGAAAAGTTCGTACGTGAACAAGATTGCGATGAAGAGAGCGACCGAAATCCACTTGTTCCTCAACGCTCTCGGCCAGTTGAAACGTGGGCGAAACAGCCGACGCGCAGCGTTGCGCACGAGCATGAACGGACATGCCAGACAAAAAAAGTTACCCGCACAAAGTAGCACCAGGACTAACGCGCCGCGGAAGTGTACCCATGTGAGCACAGTCGCCAGGTTTTTTGGTGCCAGCGTGGGACCAAGTATTCCGTGGAGAATCATCACGACGGCGACAAGGAACAGGGGAATTTGCAGAAGGGTGCGCGAATGCCGCCAACGCAGGAAACCGCCAAGAACGGGAACTCGAAGCAAATCGAAGCGGGGCGCCTCAATGGACAAGAGTACCGGATTGGAGGAAGGAGTGGCCAACGAGTTCAAGTCGCCTGAATATCTCGGATTTCTACTTCGCGGTCGAAGGTCTCGCTGCCGAAGAACGGAAAACAACTCCTAGGCCGCGCAGGCTTGTGCGTTCTTTTCCTCTTTGTCCCACTCGCAAGTGCAAACAGACAAGCCTTCCTCGCCCTTGCGCGGAAACATGTGGTAGTACATGCCGATGACCATGGGGATAAACACGATCGTGTTGTAAAAGAGATGGAGCTCCACGCGAGGTATGACCAATTGCAGGACGCTCACTGGAACGGGCTTTCCCCAGAAATTGTGATGCGTGGTCGCCTGGGTGATCAGCAGGAGATGCTCGATGTGATGCCAAAATTGAATGACCAGAGCCACGGTCCACCACGTGCGGCCTGTTCCCGTAAAACCTTTACGCAGGACCCAAATCCCAATCAGCATCACCAGCGCATAGACATAGTGCAGCACTTCGGACTTAATCAGCCACGGATACCAAAGTCCCAAAAGTCCGTTGGCCTGGGGCCGAGGCCATCCCATTACATAAATTTGATATGCCTGGAATAGGTGTTCAGCCCAGTGAGCGAGAACGATAGCCATGAACACCTGCAGAGCACGCTCATGCCACGTCGAGTTCAGCTTATCGTAAAGGCTGGAACCTGCGGCCGCTGGAATGTGCGCACCACTAATCGCAGGAGTGGAAACCGCCATGCCGCTACCCTCCAAGAACTCCCAATAAGATGCAAAATTTGAAAGACCAGGTCTTCCTCAGCGAGGGATACTCCCACGCGGCCGTTGGACCATCAATAGTATATTCATATTAGCGCCGAGCCTGCCGGTCCGCGAACAGCGGACCTCCCTTCTTATGTCCTACGAAAGCACTATTGACGCTATCATCCTGAAAGATGAAAATGGCGAGGCTCTTGGCGAACCACACGTAGAATCCTGTCGCACGAACACCATTTCCGAAATGAGGGGACACGAGAATGTCTGAGAATGATGTAATTGCAAACCAGAAGCGTATTTTGCAGAACCAGAAATCGATTCTCGCAAACCAGAGTGCCATCAAGGCAAATCAGGAAACGATCAAGAAAAATCAGGCGTCCATTTTGAAGAATCAGGCCACCTTGAATACCATCGTGCAGAACCAAAAGAAGATTCTGGCTAAACTTAAGTAAACCCTCGCCTGCCGCTTCTGAACTCTCATCGCTCCAGAGGCGACTTGCCTCGATCTCGTCAGACCTGGCGGCCCCGGGTCTGACCCGCATTCTGTAGCTCCTCCGCTTCCTCTGGCACCGCTTCTCTAGCACACCACCGCAACCCGCCTACTCATAGTATTTTTCAATTATTGCGCTCGAATTTCTGCGAACTACAATGACGCTACTTTTTCGTTTGCGCTTCGGAGTACGACACCCACGAGGCGATTGAGATTCGTCACGTCGAGGGAACGCCGCGGTTCGCTTGTACTCAGGCGAATTTGCAGCGGATAGCGCCCCAGGCAGCACCTCATTGAACTGCTTGGAATTGCCGTGAACTGGAGATTCCGTGAAAAGCTTGCTCGTTTGTTTGTTGCTTCTGTTGGTCGGGTCCGTAATTGAGGCACAAGAGCCGAACACGCAACCTATCCAACTCGGGAGTGTCACCTTTTCCGGCAGCATCCGGGAAAGATACGAAGTCTGGAATTGGTTTGAGCCTCCAAGCGGCAATAACCTCTACAGCTATTCCGGAACTGTCGTGCGTTTCGGTTTTTCGCAAAAGCACGAACACTACGACTGGAACATCGAGTTTGAGGCGCCTATTCTGCTTGGCATCCCGGACCACGCGGTCCATCCAGCTCCCTTGGGCCAATACGGGCTGGGCGGATCCTACTACGCGGCGAATGACAACAGTCAGAACGCCGCATTTATCTTCCCGAAGCAGGCATTTTTTCGCGTGAAGGGAGAGCACTCCAGCTTGCGAATGGGGCGCATGGAGTTCACCGACGGCAGCGAGGTAACGCCCAAGGATCCCACCTTGGTATCGCTGAAGGCGGACCGCATCGGTCAGCGCTTGCTCGGAAATTTTGGCTTTTCGGACGTCATGCGAAGTTTTGACGGGCTGCAGTACCTTTACTCGAACGGTCCGTGGACCTTTACGGCTCTTAGCGCAATACCCACGCGCGGCGTGTTTCAAGTCGATGGTTGGGGATGGGTGAAGACACCCGTCACCTATGTGGCGCTCACGCGCCAAGCGGAAATCGGCAGTGCTCACGCAGAGTGGCGCGTATTCGGAATTTATTACAACGATGATCGCCCTCTCGTAAAGACGGACAACCGACCGGCGACCGCCAAAGCCACTGATCTCGGTGGCATCAATATAGGTACGTACGGCGGACACTTCATCCTCGCAGCGCCGACCTCCGCAGGCACGTTTGATTTACTTGGCTGGGGCGCTCTTCAGAGCGGCAGTTGGGGAGAATTGACCCAGCGATCAGGCGCGGGCGCAATCGAAGGAGGATGGCAGCCGACATTTTGGGAGCGCCTTCATCCATGGTTTCGCGGCGGCTATTACTACTCGAGCGGCGATGGGAATCCCGCGGACAACACCCACGGCACGTTCTTCGCCATTCTTCCCACTCCTCGCATCTACGCCCGCTTTCCGTTCTTCAACTCCATGAATAATACGGACCTTTTCGGAGAAGTAATGCTGCGGCCAACCAAGAAACTTACAATCCGGAGCGATGTACACGGACTCTGGCTGAGCAATAAGAATGACTTGTGGTACACGGGTGGTGGCGCGTTTCAGCCGTGGACATTCGGTTTCAACGGAAGGACTTCGAATGGTGACACGTCCCTCGCAACTCTGTATGACATCAGCGGCGACTATAAGTGGAAGCACAGCGTTTCATTCGGCCTCTACTTCGGATACGCAGTAGGCGGCGAGGTAATCAAAAAAATCTACCCCACCAATTCCAACGGCGCGCTCGGTTACAGCGAGCTGAACTACCGCTTCTGACGAACGCTGTCCAAGGGAAGCACAACTCCGCGCTTCTTGCAGAGTCAAACAGCGATCTAGAAATAACGGCCCTCGCTCCCTTGGGAACTCAAGAGACATAGCCCAGGCTTCCCTTCCAAAGACCCTTGCAGGGCACCGGCAGAAAGCCGTATTGTGCGTTCGACCTGTGAACGTCTGCTAGTGTTTCCGAGCGCACGTTGTGACCCACTGGGATTAGCCGCGGCCACGGCCACGGAGGAGACCGAGATGATGAATCGGCGTGATTTCTTGCAGCAAGGAGCAACTGGAGCTGCTTCGCTCTTCTTGGCTCCAAAGATCGGGTGGGCGTCCGTCACCAGCTCACGGGCCGCGGATTCCCGTATTGAAGTTCTTTTCGACGAGCCGCTAGGCACTATTTCTCCCAACATCTACGGCCATTTTGTGGAAAATCTCAGCGGCGTGCTGTACGACGGTATTTGGGTCGGAGAAAAATCGCCGGTGCCGAATATCGATGGGCTTCGGAAGAGCCTGATCGAACACATGCGCAAGATCAAAGCCTCGGTGATTCGTTTTCCCGGTGGATGTTTTGCGGACGGTTACGACTGGCGCGACGGCATCGGTCCCGCTGACAAACGGCCGCGGCGCACGAACTTCTGGGCCATGGGCGAATCCGAGAAAGCGCCAGCCAGCCATCGCTACGATCCCAACGCGGTCGGTACAAATGAGTTCGTGCATTTCTGCAAACTCATCGACGCGGAACCGTATCTGGCCGCAAATGTGAGGAGCCTGCCAGCCTCAGCTTTCCAGCAGTGGGTGGAATACTGCAATTCACCGGCGGGAAGCACTACGCTCGCCGATGCGCGCGCGGCGGCCGGCTTTCCGGAGCCGTTTCGCGTGAAATATTGGGGCGTGGGAAACGAATCTTGGGGTTGTGGCGGCGAGTTCACGCCTCAGGAATACGCAGTGGAATTTCGACGATATTCCACTTGGCTCCCAATGTACGGCGATAACTTGAATCTAATCGCGTCGGGGCCGAACACGGACGAATGGAGTTGGACGAGGGAGTTTCTCGAAGAATTGCTGCGCAAGGGTCCGGGGGAACTGCACCGGATCTATGGAATGGCTCTGCATCACTATGCGTGGAACTTGAGCCGCGGAAAGACGCAGGAATGGGTGGCTGGCAAAGGTGACGCGGTAAAGTTCGAGCCCGTGGATTGGTATGAACTGCTCCGGGAAGGCGAGCGAATGGAAGGCCTGGTCAATGGCCACTGGCAAGTCCTAAGCGAGTTTGATCATCAGCACCGGGTGAAGCTCGTAGTGGATGAATGGGGGCCATGGTATCGGCCAGGAAGCGAGGCCACTCCTGGCGACCAGCTTGAACAAATGCCTACCTTGCGCGACGCCGTGTTCAGTGGAATGACGCTGGACATTTTCAACAAGCACCCTGAGAAAGTTGCGATGGCGAACTGCGCCCAGCTCATCAACTGCTTAAACAGCTTGTACCTCGCTCATGAAAATAGATTCGTGATTACGCCTGTCGGCTACGTGTTTGAATTGTATGCAAGCCATCAGGGAGGGCAGGCTTTGCGCACTGTTTTCTCGTCGCCGAATTTGCACTACGATCGCGATGGCAGTCCGGCGTCCTTTTGGGGATTACGCGGCTCAGCGTCCGTGCGCGACAAGAACCTCACGATCACCGCGGTTAATCCGAGCACCAGCGACCCCCGATTGGCGGAGATCGCCCTGAGAGGCGCAACGGTCAAAGAAGCCAGCATGAGTTTTTTGAGCAACGCTGACATTCACGCTCACAATACTTTCGATCAGCGAGTCGCGGTTGTTCCCGTGACGAAGGCGTTGAGCGTAAACGGGGAAAGCATTGTGCTCGAATTTCCGCCCGCGTCCGTGGTCGCTTTGAATATTCAGCTTAACTAACATCCCAAGATGATTGCGGGGCTTTTTTCCTTGCTTGCGTCTCGCAGGCGGGTGCTGCGATTTCGCTATGCCCGAAGAATGGGCGTCCAAACTTGCATTGGCGTCGCCGCACGGTTCGCCCATGCGTAGTAGGGAACAAATCTCAGCTCAACTTGCCGCGCTTTGGGCGCTTCGGCAGTGTACGGACGATAAAGTGAGCTATGCAAATTGGACTTCACGCTGACCGCTCCAATATGTTTCAACACAACGATTCCCCCCAACAAATCGTTGTTGAATTCTTCGCGGAACTTCGATGAAGCCTCTTGGCGCATATCTAGAGACACATCAAATATCGCCACTCCATCCGGTTGGTCCAGTTGCTCGAGACAATAGACAAGCGGGCCACGTTGCACCGCAACACGGCCGTAATCGTCCACAACCCTGGGGTTTGCTTCGATCACTTGCGGCGTCATGCCAAACTTCAAGTTGATAACGTCGCCGGACGACCAGCGGCGCTGCAAAGCGAGATACTTGCCCGGAGTCGCTCCCGAAACCTGCTTGCCATTGATCGAGACCTGCGTGCCTTCGGACCACGCCGGCACACGAAGATAAAACGTGAACTCCGTCGGCTTGGCCGGCGTCACAATAATATCCGCGGCGCCATCCCATGGATAGTTCGTCTTCTGCACGACTTTCAGCCCGGTTCCGTCCTCAAGATGCCAATCCAGCTGCGAATTGCCGTACAAATGCACATAAAGTCCGTCCTTGCTGGTGCTATAAAAATATCCGGGCAAGGAAGCAAACGTGCGCTCCAGGTTCGGCGGGCAGCAGGTCGTGTCGTACCACGGATTGCGAATCTGGTCGCCGCCGGAAGGATCGAATCCCAACGGATTGCGGTAACAATACATAGTGCCGTCAAGCGACATGCCGGAATTAATTCCGTTGTACAAAGCGCGCTCGATGACATCGGCGAATTTCGCGTCGCCCGTGGCCGCGAGCATTCGCCAGTTCCACATCATGTTGCCGATCGCCGCGCAACTCTCGCCATACGCTGTGAAATTCGGCAATTCATAGGAATCGCCGAACGCTTCGCCTTCGCTGCGCGCTCCGACTCCACCCGTCACGTACATCTGGGATGACACAAGGTCTTCCCATAGCACGTTGAGAGTCCTCCCATAGGATTGGTCCCCGGTTTCAAGATAATAGTCCGTGGCCCCGCAGCAGGCGTACATGGCACGAACGGCGTGGCCTTCGAGATGTGTGCGCGACGTGAAAGGAATTCCGCTGAATTGATAAACATAGCCGTCCTGCGGCAGCTTGATGCGATCATCGCCTTGCAGAATGTAGCCCGCAAATTCAAGATAGCGCTTGTCTCCGGTGGTACGGTAAAGCTCGATCAGCGCCAATTCGATTTCTGGATGCCCGGAGAGAATCGGTCTTTTGTCGGGTCCCGGGCCGAAATTGGGCAGCAGGTATCCGTCGACGAAGCGCATCCCGGCGTCCAGCAAGGTCCGGTCACCCGTCGCGCGATAATATGCAATCGCGCCCTGGATCATGTGGCCGAGGTTATAGAGCTCGTGGCCCCATCGCTGTACCTGAGGTGCCATCCGATCCTTCGCGTGGTCACCTACGTAATAGGTATTCAAATAGCCGTTGGGTTCTTGAACCGCGACGATTTCTTTGATGATCTTGTCCGCCGTCGCGCGCAGTTCTGGGCGATCGCCGGACTGCAGCGCGAAGCCGGCCGCCTCCGTCCACTTGTAAACGTCGGAATCCGAGTAGAGCGGGCCATGCTGCGCCGCATCGCTCTTGCCGGCAAGTCGCAAGAAATTGTTCATCCGGCCATTGGCTTCGAGCAATTTCTCCATGGATGGAATGCTTTTGTCGACGTTGGTCTCGCGGCGCGCTCCCCAAAATCCTTGTGTAATCGTCACTGCGTGTACTGGAATGTTATGGAGCTTGGCGTATGGAGACTTATCGACAAAGAGAACGCCTTCATCTTTCCAGGTCGGATCGGTGGCGCTTGGATTGTCTCCCCAGGATGAACAGAAGAAATTCGGAATAGGCACTGAGCTTACCGTGGCTGCGGAGAGGGCCGCGCCGACAAATTCCCGGCGCGACAATTGCGATCGCTGTGACATGTTTGCCTCCTCAGGTCGGCTTCTCTCGATTAATCCGACGGGCATTATACGCGCCTTAGAGCAAACGCTTACACGAATAGCGCACTAAAACATTCCGGCTAATGCGTGCTTTCACACTTTTCCGGTTGCTTGACGGGCCCTGGCGGCCGGCGCGCGAATCGGCTTACGAAGAACTCTGATTCGCCCTCTCGGCGATGTGGATCAGCGAGGGGAGAACATCGCCGAGCGTTGCATCGCGCGGCTGTCCGAAAGCAAAATAAAGCTTTTGATAGAGTGCATACAGAGAGTTGTAGACCTTCTCCGCTGCCGGTTCCGGCGCAAACACGGCATGGTCGGGACAAATCTTATCCTGGGCCCCTTCCACGGTCTTGTATATCCCAGCCGCGAGAAAAGCGAATATTGCCGAGCCCAGACTGACAACGCTCTTGCTCGGCACGAGAACCGGCCTCCCCAGCACATTCGCGTAGATTTGATTGAGTACGTTGTTCTTCTGCGGAATGCCGCCTGCGTTGATTACTCGCTTGATGTGCACCCCGTGTTCCGCCATTCGGTCCAGAATAATTCGCGTGTGGAACGCTGTGCCTTCGATGGCGGCAAAGAGTTCGTCCTGCGCAGTACTCTGCAAATTCCAGCCGAGCGTGATCCCCCGCAAGTTCGGATTCACCAGCACAGTCCGGTCTCCGTTGTCCCAGGTAATGCGCAGAAGACCGGTCTGTCCTGGTTTGTACTTCTCTAGTCCTCGGCTCAGCGTCGCGACGTCGGTTGCAGCCCGAGTGGCAATGGCGTTGAAAATGTCGCCCACCGCGGAAAGCCCTGCTTCAATGCCTGTGTGCCGCGGATGGACGCTCCCCTGCACAACGCCGCAGACTCCTGGGACCAGATTGACCGACGGGGTAATCCCAATGATGCATGTCGAAGTGCCAACCACATTCACCATGTCCTCGGTACGGCAACCAGCGCCGATGGCGTCCCAATGCGCATCGAATGCCCCGACCGGTATAGGAATTCCCGCCTTCAACCCGAGCTTTTCGGCCCAGAGCGGGGAAAGTTTTCCGGCAATTTGGTCGGAGGTGACATACTCGCCTTGAAGTTTTTCTCGTACTCCCGCAAAAAGAGGATCCACTTTGACGAGGAACTCTTCCGACGGCAGACCGCCCAACTCCGGATTCCATAGCCACTTGTGGCCCATCGCGCAAATGCTGCGCTTTACTTTGCGTTGATCGGTGATGCCACACAGCGTCGCCGCCGCCATGTCGCAATGCTCGAAAGCGGATACAAATTGCGCACGACTTTCTGGATTGTGACGTAGCCAATGCAACAGCTTCGAGAAGCCCCACTCGGACGAATACACTCCGCCGCACCACTGGATGGCGGCAAGTCCTTCTCGATGCGCCGCTTCCGTGATCTCCGCGGCTTCTGCCTTGGCCCGGTGATCGCACCAAAGATAGTATTCATCAAGCGGCTCAAGATTTTCTCCAACAGGAATCACGGAAGAACCGGTAGTGTCCATTGCAAGCGCTTCCACCTGATCGCCTGAGATGTTCGCTTTCTGGACTGCCTGGCGGGTGGCACTCGCCAACGCGCGCATCTGATCGTCATGCGACTGCGTGGCATATTCCGGATCTTCGCGTCTGCGGTGGAGCGGGTATTGCGCCAGTGCGGTCGCCAGCAGTCCTCGTTCGCTGTCCACGATGGAAACGCGAACGCTCAAAGTTCCAAAATCCACTCCAGCCACGATTGCCATGAGATTTATATTCGCTCCGGACGCATAATACCGCTACTCCGCGTGGGCGTGCATCTCCCAACCCAGGTATTGCGTTGTGGCTTAATACAACGGGGGAGCCGCCGAGGAAAAATTGGCGGCCACGTGATGCTCGAACTACTATTTTGGATTCTTACTGCCGGGACTTGGCACGAATTTATAGCCTATGCCTCGAACGGTAAGCAGGTAGTGTGGCTTACCAGGCTCCCGCTCAATATACCGCCGCAAACGCACCATGAAGTTATCGATGGCTCGCGTGTCGGTGTCTTCGTGCAGATTCCAGACTTCCTGCAACAATTGTTTGCGAGAGACGGGGCGGCCGCTATTGTTGATCAGACAGCGAAACAAGTCGGCTTCCATCATGGTAAGCGGAATGACCTGGTTGCCCACACGCAATTGTAGGTTCTGAAAGTCCACGACTTTGTCATCGAAACGAAAGATTTCCGGCGACGGGGAGTTGGCAGTTGGCGGTACATCTTGCGTGGACACAGAATTCCCTGAACTCTGCCAGTTCTTCCGGCGCAATAAACTCTCAACACGGGCGATCAAAATGGCGAGATTGAACGGTTTCGGCAAGTAGTCGTCCGCGCCGGATTCAAATCCCTTCAGAACATCTTCCGGGCGGCCGCGAGCGGTAAGCATGAGCAGCGGAGTATAGTTTTGCGCCTTGCGCAACTCGCGCGCAATCAAAAATCCGTCCTTGCCGGGCAGCATGACGTCCAGCACGAGCGCATCGAAGATTTCTCGGTCCTTCAGCAGGCGCTTCAATGCGCTCTCTCCGGTATCCGTAATCTGCACGCTATGGCCTTCTGCTTCGAGATTGAAGCGAAGCCCCTCGGCCAGGTGCGCTTCATCTTCAACGATGAGAATGCGGCTCATGCCTGGTAGACCCTGGGAAGACGAATGGTGAACGTGCTCCCCCGCCCTTCACCTTCGCTCTCGGCAAAGGCGTCGCCGCCATAGCGGCGGGCGATGGAGCGCACGATAAAGAGACCGAGGCCCGTTCCCTTAACCTTATCTGTCTTGGAATTCGACGCGCGATAAAAGCGTTTGAAGATTCGCTTCATTTCGTTGTGCGGTATGCCGATGCCGCGATCGCGCACGCGCAGCAGAACCGTATCGATATTGGGCGTGAGCAAATCCACCACGATGTTTTTCTTCTCGCCGGAATATTTGATGGCATTGTCCAGCAGATTGAAGACGGCGGTGCGGAATTCTTCCGGATTCCCCAGGACTACAATTTCCTCGGGCGGCGCCGTGCCAAGACTCAACACTTCTGGAGAAAGATTCTGCCTCAGACGCGCGAGCGCCAGGCCTTCGCGAACAATCTCTGAGAATTGCACTTCCTGCCAGTTCTTTCGCGCGCTCGCGTGCCGGACTTCGCCGGCCTTCAGCACTTGTTCGACAGTCCCAAGCAGGCGATCGGTATCGTCAATCATGATGCGATAGAACTCGCGGCGCTTGGCTTCATCCAGGTTCCGGCTCGCCAGCGTTTCCAGGTAAAGACGGATGGAAGCAATCGGCGTCTTTAGTTCATGGGTGACGGCATTGAGGAAGCTGTCTTGCTGCTCATTTCGCCGGATCTCTCGGACAAGGAAGATAGTGTTGACGACCAGCCCCGCGATAAGCACACCGAAGAAAATGATGCCGAGGACGAGCGGAACAACTTGCCGCCAATGGAAAATGATCCAACTGACATTGAGTACGATCGTCAGGGCAACGAGGCAAGCCCCGAGCGCGATGAAGAACGCGATAGCTTTGGTGCGGCGCGTGATGCGCATGACGTCTTAGTTTACGCCAGGGCGAGCGATTGCCATATCAGCAGGACAGTAAAGTTCACTTGTGGGTCGCCTGATCGCGTGCGCGAATCTCGACCGGATCGTGGGGGAAAGGATCAATCGCCGCTAGATATCACCAGGGGAGAAACTGCCGGGACAACCTCCGGCTTGATCACGGCGTGCCGTTCATCGCCACGCGGCGCCGGCGCAAGCTTGTGGCGCTTAACGTCCCACGCGAGGCCGAGCGCACGCAATGCACAGATGCCGTACCAGTTCAGGTCAATTTCATACCAGACAATCCCGTGGCGCGCCGATTGCGGAACAGCGTGATGATTGTTGTGCCATCCTTCCCCGAAGGTAAGCAGCGCGACCCAAAGACTGTTTTTGGAAGTATCATCCGTAAGGAACCTCCGCGAACCCCACATGTGTGTCGCAGAGTTTACCAGCCAAGTGGAATGCAGCCCGAACACGGTTCGCACGAACACTCCCCACAAGAGAAACGGCCAGCCGCCGATCGCAAAGAGCGATATGCCAAGAACCGTGAGCGGGACCCAGTGCCACTTGGTGATCCAAATATGAAACTTGTCTTTCCGCAGATCGGGGACAAAGGGCAGAAGCTCCTTGGCATTGCTATGCATGGCCTGCCCAGTCATGATCCAACCCATGTGTGCCCACAGGCCGCCATCCTGCGGCGAGTGTGGGTCACCTTCTTTGTCAGTGTTCTGATGGTGAACCCGGTGGGTGGCCACCCAGGCGATGGGCCCACCTTCGAGTGCCAGCGTTCCGCAGACCGTCAGAAAATATTCCATCCACTTCGGCGTTTTGTAGCCGCGGTGAGTGAGCAAACGATGGTAGCTCATGCCAATGCCGAGGCTTCCGGCGATCCACCAAAGAACAACCGCCAGCGCCAGCGCCTTCCAGGTGAAAAAGAACAACGCGGCGACCGCGCCGATATGAAATGCCAGCATAAAAAGGGATGTGGTCCAATTAATGGGCTGAGAAAATGTTTTGTCTTGGCCTAGGATGCTCATGAATCCCAAAGTAGCACGCGTGCAGCCGGGCTTCTGTAATACTTGTGTAATTCCCACGACGGAAGTTCCTTAGAATTGTGGCGAAAAAGTTAAGGCAATCTAATCCCAAATGCCCTCTCAAATCGAAGCTACTCTCCCCTGATCCGAACGCCGCTCTCAGTAAATCCTTGCAGGCGAAGAAGTTAGCCGCACAGCCAAAACGATCGCGAATTGGCCCGAAAATGAAGCCGAAAATAGCGTATACTGTGAGGGAACAAATTCCAGAATAAAGGTACCGTCACCCGAGCGCGTCGGGATGAACGAGTTTGTCATGACGGTCACCGCGGCGAATCTATCGCCAGAATTGTAATTCGGATCCCGCCTTCTCGTTTGCCACGAAAGCTTGTGGTCTTTTTCCTTGGCCATGCTGTGGTGTGCAGGCAGGACCGTCAGTCTCGGGCGATACCGTACGGGGGAGAAAACGCTTGGCTCTGCTTATTCAGGAAAAACACGATCTGGTTGGCAGCCTTATCAGCCTCGGCAAGAGCCGCGGCTACGTGCTCAATGAGGAAGTGAATGAGGTCCTTTCCGCGGAAGAACACACCACGGAGGAGATCGACAATCTCTTTTCCACCTTCGAGCGCGACGGCACTGAGATTTTCGAAGATGCTGCCGCGGCGAGAGCTGCGCACACGACGCTCGAAGTCACGCAGCGAGTCGCACTCGGTCCCCGGAACGACGCGATCCATGAAGAAGAAACCGAGATCGAACGGCCGCTGCACTCCGTGCAGAAGAGCACCGATCCGGTCAGCACCTATTTGCGTGAGATGGGCGTGGTACCGCTGTTGACGCGTCAGACGGAGATAGTTCTCGCCAAGCGTATGGAACGCGGCAAGTTGCGAGTGCTAAAGACCGTATCACGCTCGCCGATCGTGGCTAAAGAATTGATCGCCGTGGGTGCGGAGCTTCGTAAAGGCGCTCTTTCCATTAAGAGAATCGTCCACCTCCAGGAAGAAGAACTGACCGACGAGAAGATTGAAGAAAAGTTGCGCGGAACGTTGCGGACCATACATCAGATCGAGAAGATCTACCAGCTAGGACGGAAGCAGGCGCTCAAGCTTCAGAACACTGGAAAATCCGAGAAGCTAGCATATCTACGCGCGCGGCGCCGTCTGGCTCGTACGCGCATTGCAATTTCGTTGCTGGTGCGCTCCATCGAATTCAGCGACGCCGAGAAGAGGCGCCTGATTGACACTCTGCGGATTACGGCCGAGCGGCTGCATACGCTTGATCGCGAGATTGGCCGGCTGGAACGCCGCGTAAGCACCTCCCGCTCGGAAAGCGCAAACGGAGCGGGCGATGAGCTGCGTACACGCCGGAGGGAACGTAAAAACATCGAAGAATCGTGCGAGGTTGGATTGGACTCGCTGAAGCGCGCGCTCACAGCGATCAGGCACGGCGAAGCGGAAACCGAACAGGCAAAAACCGAGCTTACGGAGGCAAACCTCCGTCTCGTCGTCTCCATCGCGAAAAAATATACCAATCGCGGCATGCAGTTCCTCGATTTGATCCAGGAAGGCAACATCGGCCTCATGAAGGGCGCCGACAAATTCGAGTGGCGCCGCGGTTACAAATTCTCCACCTACGCAACCTGGTGGATTCGCCAGGGCATTACCCGCGCTATCGCGGATCAAGCCCGTACGATTCGCGTGCCTGTGCACATGATCGAGACGATCAACAAGCAGGCACGCACAAGCCGGCAACTTGTCCAAGAACTCGGACGCGAGCCTACTACCGAGGAACTCGCGAGGCGCATGGATCTCTCCATCGACGCGATCTGCAAAACCAAGAAGATCGCGCAGCAACCTATGTCTTTCGAGACGCCCATCGGAGAAGACGAAGAGTCCCACCTCGGCGACTTTGTCGAAGACAAGGGTGTCGTTTCGCCGTCGGATGCGGCTATTCATCTCAACTTGAAGGAACATCTGGCTTCCGTCCTGAAGACCCTCACACCGCGCGAGGAAAGAATCATCAAGATGCGCTTTGGCCTCGAGGACGGTAATGAACTGACGCTGGAGCAGGTAGGCCAGTCGTTCGCCGTTACCCGGGAGCGAATCCGCCAGATCGAAGCCAAGGCGCTGCGAAAGCTGCGGCATCACTCGCGATCGAGGCGGTTCCGCATCTTTCTCCAAAGCGCGTTCTAAAATCGCTGGCACAGGTACATGCCTGCGGGTCGCAACTTGAACCGGTCGTGGAAGTTCAAGAACAGCCGACCGCCTGCTAGGCATGAAAAACGCCGAATAAGCGATGGTGTAAATCTCAGTCCCAGGGCCAAGCAAAGTACCTCCCATCCCAAATTGTGTGTTAAGAAGTTTCTGGCTATCGCGTCTTAGGTTGTAGAAGAGCCGAGGAGGGATACTTGGCGGCCGCGATAGAAAACATCATGGTGACGCAAGCAGCCGCAGAGCTTGAGGTAGTCTTTCGCGCCCACCAGGCTTGTGTCCTCAAAGCCGCTTACCGCGTAACCGGCAGCATGGCCGACGCCGAGGACGTCGCACAATCCGTCTTCCTCCGATTGGCCCGCGGCACGGTCGACCACAGCCGTATCTCCAATCTGCAAGGTTATTTACACAGGTCAGCCGTGAACGCCGCTTTGGATCTCATTCGGTCGAGGGGCCATCGCGAGGTCGTACCTGTGGAAACGGCGGACCAGCTGCAATCCAATCCCAGCCTCTCCCCGGAACGAGCGCATTCCTCGATGGAAATAAAGAATTGGCTTCGCCAGGAGCTTGCCAAGTTAAGTCCCCGCACGGCCGAGATGTTCACCCTGCGCTATATCGAAGGCCTGGACAACCCGGAAATCGCCGAGATGATGAATACATCGCAGGCTGTGGTTGCAGTCACACTCCATCGGACTCGCGCGCGACTGAAAAAGAGTCTTCGTGGACTTAGAAAAGGTGCATCATGAAATTTTTTCGAACGAAGCAAGACGCTCGGCTGGATCAAGCGATCTCCGAGCTCCGCGCGGAACAGCCCGACGCCAAGACACTCTCAGCATCCGCCGAGCACGTGTGGCAGAAGCTGCAAGAAGGGCTCGGCGAGGAAGCCACAGCTAGCCTACTACAGCCCATCCGTGGCTGCGCCGATATTCGTGCTTTGCTGCCGGCCTTTCATCAACAAGAACTGCCCGAGGCTCGCGCGCTCATCGTCGAAGACCATCTGCGGGAATGTGTTTCCTGCCGTTCCTATGCTCACGGCCGGGCAGTGGACAGCAAGACAAGCGATAGCTGGCGAATGGAACCATCGTCGCGCGGTTTTCAGTGGAGCTTTTCCACGCTATCTTTCGCGGCAGCCTCATTGGCCGTGCTGGTTGCATTGGTTTGGACTGGGCGCAATTGGTACGTCGATGGCCCTCCTGGCAACCGCGCACGTATCGACTCCATTGCAGGTCTAGCGTATCGCGTTGGTCCGACCGGCGAGCAGGCATTGAAGCTGGGCGACGAAGTCACCCAGGGCGAATTCATCCGCACCGCTGCAGATTCCCACGCCACAGTCAGGCTCTTCGACGGCTCGAGAGTGGAAATGAATCAGCGCGCGGAATTGGCTGTCAGCGCGAATCGCCGCAACACCACCATTCATCTCGACCAGGGCGGCATCATCGTCCAGGCCGCGCATCGTCGCACCGGCCACCTCTACGTCAGCGCTCCGGATTGCACGGTAGAAGTCACAGGAACAGTCTTTTCCGTGAATTCCGGCACCAAAGGCTCGCGTGTCTCCGTGATTGAGGGTGAAGTCCACGTCAAGCATTCTGGGATGGAATCCATTCTCCATTCGGGCGAGCAGGTGGCCACGACGTCGAGCGTCGGCTTTGTTCCTGTCAGCCAAGAAATTGGATGGAGCGACGACCTCAATCACGAACTGGCTTTGCTTGCGGAATTCTCAAAACTTCGCGAAAAACTCGAGACCATCCCGACGCCCGGCCCGCGGTACGAGAGCAAAATCCTCCCCTTGCTGGCGCCTGACACCGTCCTGTACATCGGCATCCCCAATCTAGGAGACGCGCTTCAGCAAGCAAATCAAATCTTCCAGCAGCAGCTTTCGCAGAGCAAAGTTCTGCAAGACTGGTGGAACAAGAGCGGCAACGCGAATCAGCATCCGACTCCCGAAGAGTTGATCGGACAAATCCAAGCCATAAGCCAATACTTGGGCGACGAAGTGGTGATCACGTTCAGAACCGGCCCCGCAGCCCGCGAGCAGGGCCCCGTCCTGCTTGCCGAGGTGAAGCAGCCTGGACTGGAAGGTTTCTTGCAGAATAACCTGTCCGCTACCTTGTCCAGCACGCAAGGCAAATCCAATCTGCGCGTCGTGGACCCTCAGTCGCTCTCCTCCCTTGCAGCTGGCGAGCGAGGAATGATTATGCTTGTCAGGCCGAACATGCTCGTTGTCGGCGGCGACTCAGCTTCCGTGCAGGAGATGAGCGGGCAGCTCGACGCCGGAGCGGCTCAATTTGCTGCAACTGACTTCGGCCAAAGAATTCTGAACGTCTACAGCCAGGGCACGGAGACTCTGGTCGCTGCGAATCTCGGCCAGATTCTGAACTCCACGCACGCCGAGCAACATGAATCGAATGTGCTGCAGAATAGCGGCTTCAACGACATAAAGTATCTGATCGCCACGCGTGGCCAGGGTTCCAGTCAAGCAGACAATCGAATCACTCTGGAATTTAGTGGCCAGAGGCGCGGCGTTGCTTCCTGGTTGGCCGCTCCCGCTCCGGTAGGCTCGCTCGACTATGTTTCCGCCAACGCAGGCGCGGCGGTCTCTTTCGTTGGGAAGCAACCAGCGCTCATGTTCGATGACCTCTTCAGCACGTTCGGCGCTGCGGACCCCAACTTCAGCCAAAATTTGGCTCAACTAAATACAGAACTCGGTTTGAATATTCGCGACGACCTCGCGAGCGCCCTCGGCGGAGAGATGACTCTTGCTCTCGATGGCCCGGTCCTTCCCACACCTTCCTGGAAAGCCATTATCGAAGTCAACCAATCAGGTGCGCTCCAGCTTGCCATCGAAAAAATGGTGCAGGCTGCTAATCGCGAAGCGCAAAAATCAAACCAGCCGGGCCTAACGCTCAATCAAGCGCAAGTCGGTGGCCGAACGTTTTACACAATCCAATCGCAATCTCCGGGACTCGCGGCCGTTACGTCCGAGTACGACTACACTTTCGCGGACGGATACATGATCGTGGGCCCTTCACGCGCGCTGCTCATGGCCGCATTAGAAACCCACGCGAACGGCACATCGCTGGCGCGTTCCGCTTCGTTCCGCGCTCTGTTGCCCAACGACAACCAGGCCAATTTTTCAGCGATGCTCTATCAAAATCTCGGCCCGATTTTGAAACCGCTCGCTTCCCAGCTCAATTCGGGACAATTGGCGATGCTTCAGCAACTGGCAACCGACTCCAAGCCGAGCGTGATATGCGCGTATGGAGAAAGCGATCGTATCGAAGTGGCGAGCAGCGGCAAGCTCCTTGACTTGAATCCAGCTTTTCCAACCTTGCTGCACCTGCTGGGCTTGTCCGATCATGGAACTTCACGATAGGCTAATCCGTATTGACTTCTAGATGACGACTCCAACGATTGAGCTCAATGAGCTCGAAGTTCAACTCGGTGGCCGAACGATTCTTCATGGGCTCACCGGCGTTCTGAAGAGCCGCGCCATCGGGCTCCTCGGACCCAACGGCGCTGGCAAGTCCACTCTCATCAACACTCTTCTTGGTTTTCACACTCCGTCCAAAGGCAGCGCCCGCGTGCTCGGGCTCGATTCTCACTCCAGCGGGAAAACACTTCGCTCATTAGTCGGCTACATGCCCGAAAACGACGCTTTCATTTCGAAAATGTCCGGCGTCCGTTTCGTTCGCTACATGGCGGAAATTTCCGGCCTTCCCTCCGAGCAAGCCATGGAGCGCGCGCACGAAGCTTTCGTCTACGTCGGCCTGGGCGAAGCGCGTTATCGCCCTGTGGGAACGTATTCTCTCGGCATGAAACAACTCGCGAAATTGGCGCAAGCGATTGCCCATGGCCCCAAAGTCCTCATTCTGGACGAGCCGACTAATGGCATGGACCCGCCAGCACGTAAGCGCTTGATCGAACTCATTCGCGAAATCCGCGAGGCCAGCGATATTTGCCTGCTGCTCTCTTCGCATCTTCTGCGCGACGTGGAAGAAACCTGCGACGAGGTGCTCATCCTGCGGAACGGGCAAATCGCCTCGATTTGCAACCTTGTCGAAGAGCGGCGCGCCAACCGCAAATTCCTCGAACTGGAAACGATTGGCGCCGAGGCGACATTCACCACCGCGCTCGAAAGCCTCGGTTGTGAATGTGCGGTTTTCACCAGCGGCCGCATCAAGGTCGTCATGCCGGACAGCGTCGAGATCCGGGAAGTGTTCAAGGTCGCGGCGGATCGCGGCGTGCAAATTCGCCGCATGAATCACCGCCGCGACTCGCTCGAAGATATTTTTCTTAACGCGATGGAACAGACGGGGGCGCCGGATGGCCGTCTATAAGCGCAGATACAATTCCTACACCGGTCCGTTGACACCCACATGGTCGCGATTTTTCGTCCTGACGCGCTTTGCATTCGCCGACTTGTTCAAGTCTCGTTTCTTCGTTCTTCTCTTGATTCTTTGTATCGTCCCCTGCCTGTTCTCTGCAGGCTTCATTTTCGTCGCCAATAACAAGACTTTACAGTTGCTGATGCAACTGCGCCCAGAAATGGATTTTTTCAAGGTGGAAAGCCAATATTTCATCGTCATCATGATGGTGCAGACCCAGGCAGCCTTTCTTTTGAATTGTTGGGTTGGCCCCGTCCTGATCGCTGGAGATCTAACGAACGGTGCCCTCCCGCTTTTTCTGAGTCGCCCCTTCAGCCGTGGTGATTATGTTTTTGGAAAACTCGCCGTCCTCGGCCTACTCCTGTCCGCTGTCACTTGGATTCCCTGCTTGCTCTTATTTGGCCTCCAGGCCGGGTTGGCGAGAAACGGCTGGATATGGTCGCATCTGTGGATGGTTGTTCCTATCGTGTTGTGCTCGGCGATTTGGATACTCACACTTTCCCTCCTTTCTCTAGCCGTCTCAGCGTGGGTCAAGCTGCGAATTGTCGCTACCGGCATAGTCTTCATCACATTTTTCATCCCCGCGGGCCTCGGGGAGATGTTCAACGCCATCATGGGCACCATTTGGGGCCGCCTGCTGAATTTCTCGTATATGTTCCAGCTAATCGTGGCACATGGATTTCGTGAGGAATCCGGACGGCTGGTCAGCCGGGGATGGGACGAGATTCCAATTTCTGACGCATGGGGCTCCCTGATTTGTCTCTGCTTGTTTGCGCTTGTCATTCTGAATGCGCGATTGCGCGCCCGTGAGACGGTGCGCGGATGACTCCTGACGCCCGTCAAATCGTCTTCGACAACGTCTCCAAGTTCTACGGAGAAGTTCTCGGCGTGAACAAAGTGAATTTCTCGCTCGAACCAGGCATCACGAGCCTCGTCGGCCCGAATGGTTCTGGCAAAACCACGCTGATGAATTTGCTCACCGGCTTGATCAAGCCATCCCACGGCGCGATTTACGTTCTCGGCCTCACGCCCCAACAACCCATCGAGTTCTTTCGGCAAGTCGGATATTGCACGCAATTCGATTCCTTCCCTCCCGGCACCAACGGCTACGATTTCATCTATTGGCCGCTGCGCCTCCATGGTTTTGGCCACGACCGAGCCACAAAGCTCACGAACGAAGCCCTCGAACGCGCGGGCATGGCGCAAGTCGCACGGCGCAAAGTGGCGGGTTACAGCAAAGGAATGCGCCAGCGCATTCGTCTCGCTCAGGCCATCGCGCATCATCCCTCCGTGCTGGTTCTTGACGAACCGCTGAACGGCCTCGATCCCATGGCCCGCGCCGAATCCATCGCGCTCTTCGAAGCCATCGCCAAGCAGGGTATGCACGTCATCATCTCCAGCCATATCTTGGAGGAAGTCGATCGCATCTCCGATCGCGTCGTGCTGATGAGCAGCGGCTACGTTGTCGCCGAAGGCCAAATTAAAGAGGTTCGTCGCGAAGTCCGCGACCATCCCATGCAAATCCTGGTCCGCTGCTCGAATCCCGCGGCGCTGGCGTCCGCCGCGTTCGATCTCAATCACGTCGTCGAAGCCAAAATTTTGAATGATGGCCAGAGTGTCCTGGTGCGCACGCGCGACGCCGAGCAGTTTTCCCTCCTGCTCAACAAAATCGTGTCAAGCGGTTTGCTCGAAGTCGATGCCGTTGCTCCCGCCGACGACGACGTAAATTCCATCTATCAATATCTCATCGGATCGGATGGCAGCCCAACATGAGCCTCCAGGAATCCGTTGCCCGCGCCCAAATCTCTCTGAAAGAACAACCGTGGCGGCTGTTTGCCAGTCAAATCTCCGTCCTCGTGCGCACGGAGGTTCGCCGAAACCTCTTCACTCGCCGGAGAATTGGTTTTCATCTGCTCGCCTGGATACCGGTGTTATTTCTGCTCGCGCACAACATTTTCGACAGACATGACATCGACCCTGCCCAAATTGAAAACGATACACTCGTACTTGCGGGAATTATCCAGTTCTACTATTTCCGGCTCGGCATCTTCTTCGCCTGCATGGGTATTTTTACCTGGCTGTTCCGTGGCGAAATGGTCCAGCGCACACTCCACTACCAATTTCTCGTTCCAGTAAGAAAAGAAGTTCTGGTGATTGGAAAGTTTCTGGCCGGCGCGATCATCTCCATCGCACTTTTCGAGACAGCGGTTTTTGCCTGTTTTTGTCTCACGTATAGCCGCTTCGGTTCAGCGGGCAGATCTTACGTTTTTGACGGGCCGGGCCTCGGCCAGCTGGGCTCCTATCTGCTGGCGACGGCTCTCGCTTGCCTCGGCTACGGCGCCGTGTTTCTCGCTCTCAGTCTTCTCTTCAAGAATCCGATCATCCCCGGTGCTATGCTGCTGGGATGGGAAACAATCGCTCCGATCTTTCCTTCCTGGGCCCAGCGGCTAAGCGTCACTTTCTATCTGAAGCATCTTTGCCCAGTGAACTTGCCCACGGATGGTCCCCTGGCAATTTTTACGATCGTGGCCGAACCTGTCTCTCCGTTTGTTGCCATCCTCGGTTTGCTATGCCTTACCCTCGCGATTCTCGTATTATCCTGCTTTCTCATTCATCGTCTTGAGGTCACCTACACGGCTGAGTAGCCTCGTCTCTGAACGAATTCCACCGCAGCCCGCGTTATCCTGTACCAAAGGCCAGTTAGTTCCTACTCGTCAATAACCTTCCTGCGCGTGGAACTAGGTCCGTCTTGTCCGTCTGCCCCCCTATAACAGACCATAAATAATGGGCGGGAAGTGCCTGCCCCTGGTCCAAGAAATGACGCTGCTTCTTGAAGTCAAGAATCTCCACGCCTCGTACTCCGCTCGCACGGGTGAAGTCTGCCCTGCCCTTTCAGGCGTTAATTTTGAGCTCGGTCCAGGAGAAATCCTCGGCGTACTCGGTGAATCCGGTTCCGGCAAGAGCACGCTAGCTGCGTCCCTCCTGCAGCTTCTGCCAGCCAGCGGAAAAATCCGGCAAGGTTCAATTCTTTTCGAGGGAAAGAACCTCCTGAAGGCTTCTCCGCAAGATCTTCGGAAAATTCGCGGCGGACGCATCGGCCTAATCTTTCAAGAACCTTCCTCTTCTCTCCATCCGACTTTGCATGTAGGGCATCAGGTTTCCGATGTTTTGGCTGCGCACATGTCTTTGGATCGGCGCGCTCTAAACGAGAAAACCAGCCAACTTCTCGCATCGGTTTTTCCCGTCGACGCCGAACGCATTTCCCGCTCTTATCCCCAGGAGTTAAGCGGGGGGCAGCGTCAACGCGTACTCATCGCCCAAGCAATCGCCTGCGGGCCTTCCCTAGTTATTGCCGATGAACCGACGGCATCCCTCGACCCAACAACACAAACAGAAATCCTGCAACTCTTTCGCACCCTCCGGCAGAAGCTGGGCCTCGCGATGATTCTCATCACCCACAATCCCGCTCTCCTCGCAGGCTTCGCAGATCGCATCCTTGTCCTCTACGCCGGCCGCGTCGCTGAGATTGGCCCAGCCGCGAAAGTGCTCTCCTCGCCGCAGCATCCCTATACAGCGGCGTTGCTGCGGTGCCTGCCAACAGACTTTGCCGAAGACCAAAGCGCCCGCAGAACCAGGTTGCACGTTATCCCAGGAGATCCGCCAGACCTCTCGTCGCTTGAAAGTGGCTGTCGGTTCGAGCCCCGGTGCACGGAAAGAATGGAAGTTTGCAAATGCGACGAACCCGCGGCAGCCGCGGTGAGCAAGCTACACGAAGTTTCCTGTTTCAAATTTGCTGGCTGACTCACTTCCAGGAATCATGATATGCAGCCACTCTTAAAGGTCGAAAATCTTGTGAAGCATTACGCAGCCGGACGATCTGCGGGCTCGAAGGTCAAACTCGCAGCGCTCGATGGCGTTTCCCTGTCAATTCCATCGGGAGAAACACTAGCGCTCGTCGGAGAATCTGGCTCCGGTAAAAGCACGCTCGCTCTCTGTATCGCCTGCCTGGAACGTCCGACCTCGGGAAACATCTGGTTTGAGGGTATCGATGTCACGGCACTCGACGAGAATCAGCAGCGCCTGCTCCGCCCGCAAATTCAACTTGTATTTCAAGATCCCGCAAGTTCGCTCAATCCGCGTTGGACTGCCCTCGATATCGTCAGCGAGCCATTTCTCGTGCAGCGACACTTCACCAAACCGGACCGCGCCGTCAGAGCGCTGCAACTTCTCGACCGTGTCGCAATCCCGCGCAAAATGGCCGCGCGAAGAGCCGACGAACTCAGCGGCGGACAAAAACAGCGCCTCGCGATCGCCCGCGCCCTGGCCCTCGATCCAAAACTAATCATTTTTGACGAAGCTCTCTCCGCGCTCGATTGCTCCGTGCAAGCCCAAATCGCCAATCTCTTGCTGGAGCTGCAATCCTCTCTCGGTTTGACCTATCTCTTCATCACCCATGATTTTGCAATGGCCGCTCATCTGGCCGATCAAATCGCCGTCATGGATCGCGGCCTCATTGTGGAATCCGGTCCTGCAGAAAATGTTCTGCGCTCGCCACGTCACCAAGCCACTCGCTCACTTATCGCGGCCATGCCCCGCTTCATCGAAACGCCCGGCGTACTGGTGCATTCCTGATGCGCTATTTCATTCGCCGAGCGCTCCACGCCATCTTTCTTCTTTTCGGTGTCTCCCTGCTCACTTTTCTTTTCTCCGCTCTGACGCCAGGAAACTACTTCGATGAGATGCGCCTGAATCCACAAATCTCTCGAGAAACCGTCGCCGCCCTGCGTGCGCAATACCAGCTCGATCGCCCGCTGCCCATCCGTTATGCCCACTGGCTGAACGCCGTCGCACACGGCCAAATGGGATTCTCGTTTGCTTACAACAGCCCTGTCGCCCCGCTTCTCTGGGTGCGAGCGAGAAACACTGTTCTTCTCACCATAACCGCCACGCTCCTCGCCTGGCTTTTGGCCCTGCCCCTCGGCGTCTGGAGCGCAGCCAGATTCGGCCGTGCGCCCGACCGTGTTCTTTCATGGACCACGGCAACACTCCTTGTAATCCCTGATCTAGTCCTTGCTCTCGGCTTACTGATCTTGGCCGTCCGCACCGGCTGGTTTCCAACGGGAGGTCTCGTCTCCGTCGGCTTTGATGAATTGTCCGCGCCGCAAAAGCTGCGTGACCTTGCCTTGCACATGACGCTCCCGGTGACCGCCCTCGTCCCCGCAACTCTGCCAATGCTCGTACGCCACGTCCGCGCGTCTGTCGCCGAGGTTCTCGACGCTCCCTTTCTTCGAGCCGCCGCCGGCCACGGCATCCCCCGGCGCAAACTCCTTTATCGTTACGCGCTTCGTGCCGCCGCAAATCCGCTCATCTCTCTTTTTGGATTCAGCGTCGGCACACTCTTAAGTGGCTCTTTGCTCGTCGAGGTCGTCATGAGTTGGCCCGGCCTCGGTCCACTTCTTCTCGAATCGATTCTGGCGCGCGATCTCTACGTAGTTATCGGCGGCGTCCTTCTCTCAATGATTTTTCTGGTTGGCGGAAATCTTTTCGCTGATGTCCTGCTCTATTGGGCCGATCCCCGAATCCGCACCTCAGCGAGCGTAAAATGAAACAACGCCGCAAACTTACGAAATGGCTCGTTGTCCTGGTGCTGCTCCACAGCATCGTCGCCGCCGCGGGATTTTTCGCACCTTACGATCCCATCGAACAAGACCGTAAGCGCCCCTACTTTCCTCCCATGCACATTCACATGATGGATGCGCATGGACACTTCCATCTGCGTCCGTTTTTCTATCCGCTTCGTTTGCGAGAGGGTTCCTTTGACCAATACGAAGAAGACAATGCCACAGCCGTTCCTCTGAACTTTTTCACCTGCGGCGCCACCTACCGTCTGCTGGGTTTTGTGCCGTCCCGCATTCATCTCTTCGGCGCCGCCAGTGCACGGGTCTATCTGCTGGGATGCGACGCCTACGGCCGCGATCAACTCTCGCGCATTCTTTATGGCGGACAAGTCTCTCTTCTCGCCGGATTGCTTGGCGCTGGAATCACTCTGTTTCTCGGCACGCTCATCGGCATGGCCGCCGGCTACTTCGGTGGATGGCGAGATGATCTTTTGATGCGCATCGCGGAACTTTTTCTCGCGTTGCCTTGGTTGTATTTACTCTTCGCCCTGCGCGCGTTCTTGCCGCTCTCCGTCAGGCCTCTCGAAGCCTTCCTTCTCGTCGTGGTCGTTATCGGAATGGTTGGCTGGGCGCGGCCCGCTCGCTTGGTTCGCGGAGTTGTGCTTAGCGTAAAAGAGCGCGATTTTGTCCGCGCCGCGCGAGGTTTCGGTGCCTCAGATATTTACTTGCTGCGACGCCACATCCTGCCGGAAACTGCGAGCGTCTTGCTCACGCAAGCCACAATACTTGTACCTCAATTCGTCCTCGCCGAAATGACGTTGTCCTTTCTCGGCCTCGGCGTACCCGAACCAATGTCCAGCTGGGGAAATCTTTTGGCAACTCTCCAGCAATACAGCGTGCTGGTCTCTTACTGGTGGATGTACTTGCCTGCCCTGGCAATAGTGCCGTTCTTTCTCGGATACCTGGGACTCGCGAGTGCATTGCAGCAGCGCACCGGCACGTACAAGATAGATGAGAAAAGTAAATGGAACCCATCGTGAGAAAAGATCGCTCATCTCCCTGGCGCCGCCACTTCACCTTGAGCCTCTTCCTGGCTTGCGCCGCAATTGTTGCGTTCCCCGGCAAAGGCTTCCCGCAGCCACAGCAAGCGAATTCGAAAGAAGAATTGTTCGCATTGCCAGGGGAAATCGGTCGTTCAGGCGGACGGCTCGTCATTTCGCTCCGCGCTGAACCGAAGACTCTGAACCCGCTTACGGCCGCCGATTCTCCTTCTCGCGAAGTAATCAGTGCAATGCAGGCGGATCTCGTTCACATCAACCGCGCAACGCAGCTCACCGAACCAGCTCTCGCAAAATCGTGGAAAATCTCCGCCGACGGCCTTCAATACACGCTAACCTTGCGCCAAGGATTGCGTTTCTCCGACGGCCATCCTCTTGATGCTGACGATGTGCTCTTCACCTTTCGTGTCTACATCGATGAAAGTGTCCATGCGACCCAGCGCGATCAGCTGATCGTTGGCGGCAAGCCCATCACCGTCCGCAAAGTGGACGCTCAAACGCTCGTTTTCCAATTCGCCAAGCCCGACGGCGTCGAAGAAAGACTCTTCGACGGCTTCGCCATCTTGCCGCGGCATCTCCTCGAAAAACCCTACCAAGAAGGAAAACTCGGGCAGCTATGGACGACCTCCACCCAGCCCAAGGAATGGGCCGGACTCGGCCCCTTTCGCCTGAAAGAATACGTCGCCGGCCAAAAACTAGTTCTCGAGCGCAACCCCTATTATTGGAAAACGGATGCGAAAGGAAATCGTCTACCGTATCTCGATGAGCTGGTTTTTCTCTTCGTTCCAAGCGCGGACGCTCAGGTTCTGCGCTTTCAATCTGGCGAAACAGATATCATCTCCCGTCTCGGCGCGGAAAATTTCTCAGTCCTCGGGCGCCAGCAGCGCGGCTACACCATGGCCGACGCCGGCCCCGGCCTCGAATACAATTTCCTCTTCTTCAACCTGAACGACCTCGGAGAAAAATCTTCTGCGGATCTCACGCGTAAACAAAAATGGTTTCGCGATGTTAAATTCCGCCAAGCTGTATCTGCTGCCGTCGATCGCGACGCCATCGTTCGTCTCGTCTATCAAGGACGCGGCGCCGCGCTTTGGGGCCCGGTTACGGCTGGAAACCGTCGTTGGATCGACGCTGCGATCCTGCATTCGCCTCGCTCCCTAGATCGTGCCCGCACTCTTCTGAAGGAAGCCGATTTTTCCTGGTCCGCCGCATCGAACGGCGAACCCACACTCATGGACTCGGACGCCAAACCCGTGGAATTTTCTATCCTCACCAGTTCTTCGAGCGCCGACCGAACCAAAATGGCTACCTTGATTCAAGACGACCTAAAACAGCTCGGCATCCACGCTCAGATCGTGCCCCTTGAATTCCGCTCTCTAATCGATCGCGTCACGCAAACCAAGGAATATGATGCTTGCGTCCTGGGACTCGCCAGTTTCGACGCCGATCCAAATGCCGATCTCAACGTCTGGTTATCGAGCGGCGGCACGCATCTATGGAACCCCTCGCAGTCCCATCCGGCCACAGGCTGGGAAGCAGAAATTGATCGCCTCATGGAACAGCAGCTCGCCACGCCCGGCTATGACCGGCGCAAAAAACTCTACGATCGTGTCCAGGAAATTCTCGCCGAGAATCAGCCCATGATTTTCCTGGCGAGCCCCGACATTCTCGTCGGCGCAAAAAACTCCATCGCCAATTTTCATCCGGCTGTTCTGGAACCTTATGCCCTTTGGAACGTTGAGCAACTCTATTTCCGAAGTGGCGCGGAGAACACCAGCCGATGACGCCGGTAATCACCAAAACGAAGGTAGACAAGAAAACTCCCCGCGTCTGGAGCGATGAACGCCTCGTAAAGGAATGCCTCTCCGGCAACGAAGAAGCCTGGTCTCTTCTCATCGAAAAATACAAAGCGCTCATCTATTCGATCCCCGTCAAATACAGACTGCCTCCCCACGAAGCCGCCGAGGTTTTCCAAGCCACTTGCGTCGAGCTGCTCCAGCGCCTCCCCGAACTTCGCGAACCGCGCGCGCTTCCAAAGTGGCTCATGCAGGTCGCTCATCACCAGTGCTACCGCTGGAAGCGGCAACAGCAGCGCGTCGTCAGCCGCGACGGAGACGCCAACCTTCCTCTACCCGAAACGCCCGCCATCGCAGAAGCCCTCGTGCAACAAACGCAAGAAGAACAAATCCTTCGCGAAGCCATGGCCGCCC
>CAVPLA010000030.1:0-382556 GCA_963705855.1 uncultured Acidobacteriota bacterium | reverse complement strand
CAAAGGAACATGCCTAGCTTGCAACTATCTACGGTTTAGGCCCCTTGTACGATCTCTCTCGGCCGCGACTAGCACGGCAGCCGAGTGAGTAGCTCCGGCAGCTTGGCGATGTTCGCCTTTTTTTGATTCTCATGGGAACAATTCCAAAATTGTAAAGTTAAATGAGCAGCGACCGCCCCCAGCGTACTGCGCATTGGGCGGAGTTGCGTACTGCGGAGTGCGGAGCGAGCGCCGAGGGATGGCGGGAACGCTTCGCACTCCGCTGATGTTCAGGAACCAAAGATGCCCGCCCTCGAAGCGGGCTTTTTATTTTGCGTCCGGCCGCAAGAGCTCCGGCAACTTGGCGATGTTCGCCGCTATGCGCCGCGCTTCATCGCGGGTGAGCAGATTGGCCGCAGTGCGTCGGCCGGGCTCAGTCTCGAAATACACGTAAGCCAACGCCCGCCCGTTGTTGTCACGGACGATGAAACAACTGCGGTCGTGTTCCTCTATGTCCCAAGGTAGCGGGAAGCGGCGAGGCGGCGGTCATTCAGGAACGATGGACGGTGAAGCCAGGAAACGGGCTTCGGCCCTAAGCCATTCGCCGACAATGCGGGCGCGCTGCTCACGACTAGCAGGCCATTTTTTTGGGAAGACATAGTCGGCGACGTCGCCGGACTCGATGCCGAGTGCGTCTTGGATGATCCTAGCGGCGCGGTCTGCGTCGTCGCAGTCGATCGCCTGTTCTAACAGGTTGGCCATGGTACGCCTCACACACTGACTAGCCGTATTAGGAAAGCAGACCTGCGGCACGAGGAGTTGAGTCCTCAACCGCCGCCACTCAGCTTCGGCTGGTGTATCTTCATCGTCGCGGTCGCGGCGATCAGGTCGCGGCGATCATCGTGATGCGCTTCGCTGGGCGCCGCTGCTGATGCTGTTCGCCAGCTCGGCGTCACTCCGGGCGGCATGCTGGCCGTGTTGGTGCTCGCGGTGATATTGGGCGCGGGTGCGTTGCATGCGAAGCTCAGTGGTAGGCCGTTCTAGTTGGCCCGCTAGCACCAGGAGCTGAATAGGGCGTCTGGAAATGGATCTAACTTAGCCCCGGTCAGCTCCCACTGGGGTGATCGAACATCAGCCTGATGAGACGAAGAAGCCGATCAGGTGGGCCGGCCCTTTGCGAGGCAGCAATGAGCGCTGATCGCCCCCACTGAGTAATTCAAGCGGCGTTGTGCTACTATAGGACTCACGAACTGCACGGCCTCGGAGAGAATTGATGGCTCCCAAGAACCCTAAGGACAAAGAGCAAATCGGACGCGTTGGTGAAGCCGGTTTGTTCCTGGTCTCTGATCGGACCCTGTCGTGGGAATGGGACAGCCTTCCACGGCGGGATCCGAAGCCCGCGTGGGAGCGGCTGGGTCCGATCAGGTCGCGCAAAACCAGAGCCAAGAGGTGGCCTGAGGCGAAGAAATAGGACTCTCAGCTGCGCGCTAACAATGCCGGGGACCGCACACGCTTCCCTTTGGCATCAATTACGCGCTTGAAGTGCCGCTCGCATCCCACACAGGTGTGAATGTCTGCCGCTCGTATTCGAGATTTGTCCACGCCAAAGCCTTGCGGATTCCGCAGTTGGTTCAATATGAGAGGTCCCCCGACCCGATTTCGAATCAATTAGGCTTGAAAAGGTGTCGAGAGCAGGACGGGTCGGACGCCCAACTGGCGCCTTGGCGGCCGAAGCTGATCGATGCGAAGCCGAGCAACAACTCCGAGCTTGAGCAGTCTATAGCATCTGAAAGTGAGGACCTTAATAAGGTTCCTCACCAACAAAATAAGGCAAAATAGGCCTTTAAGCTGTCACACTTTAGCCCTTCCTAATTTGGTTCTTTGTTGTTGGTCATCTAAAAGTGACCGGTCAAAGTCAGGGGTGGCGTTATGAGTAGCAAGGGATCAACAAATAATGTAACCGCAATCGAAACTGATATGCGTGACGTACTGCGGGAGAGAAAGGCTAGATTATCAGATGTGAGCAGAGAGACCGATAATGACTACTCTGCTTTTGTCTCGGGGATATCGGTCCGATCGGTTCAACAGATTGACCATCTCATTGAGAACCTTCAAGGGCTGCGCGAGAAGCTGAACAATGACGGTGACCGCCTTCATCGTCAGATCGCGCAATATGGGGCGTTCAGCCAGTCGGTAGTTGAACTGACGAAAATCGTCTCGAATGGAATGGCGTCAGTGAACAAATCAAACTCCGTCTAAAGACGTTCCAGTCTGCTCAAGAAAAAAGTCCCGACGAGGTGTCGGGACTTCAAAGTTATCGGATTCAACAGAAAGGAGAATTGAGTACTCGGCGAGGATAGCGAACCCCAACTCCACTGGGGAGTGTTAGGTTACCGGTCCGAAGATTGCGTGGTCCTATTGCATAATGGCCACACCGGCCCACCACGCTAAGCAGGATCACCAAGGTGCACTCGCGACCGTGCAAGCTCTGTATTCATCCGCTCCAGTTGCCATCTTCGCAGCGAGTCACTTCACTCGCCATCAAAATGTCGAGCGGTATCGCCGCAACCAATGAAGAGCGGCGGAACTATCTTGGTCGTTTGATCGCCGAAGAGCAGCAGAAGCAAAAGGATGCCGGAGATTCAGAGTACCAAGATTGAGGACAACCCAGTGGTGCCCGGCTAGCGGCGGGTGGAACAGAACGAAATTCTATCCTTCGGATATTAAGCGTTGAAAAAATTTGAGCACGGTGGCTTGAACAAATTCTTCCGTGACCTCATCAAGGGGAAACTTTCCTTGGCCACCTCCTTGAGAGATGGCTTGCGACGTCATTCTCAGCAGGTCGTGGACGGCATCGCTAGGCTGCTCTACATGTACGGCGGTGGTATGCGGGGCAAGCAAAACGCCGTATCCAACGCAAGCGAAGGGAGGACAAGGTGCAAAGGGCCAATTGAGAAGCAATCGCGAGAAGAAAAAACCAAAGGCGGAAAAGAACAAGCGCTCCGGTCCCGTCGGTATTCGAGCGCGTACGAATGATTGGGAAAGACGCTTCCGACAAGAAGTTCTCGTAGCTCAGTCCGCGTCAACACCGCGGCGAAAAGTCCGCAGCGACGAGCTCGCCCGTGTGATGGTTGCGCCGAATGACCAATAGCTCTTGGCTGGGCGCGCCATTCAGCGCGGTGGATGGTTATGAAAGCGGCTCGCGCGCACGTCCAAGCCCTCGACGATCGCGAGGCGAAAAGGCGCGCTGCTCCGGATGACCCTCCCGCACATGCGCTACTATGTAGGGTCGAGCACGATGGACCCTCAAGGGGCGATAACATGAGCGCGATAACCGTCCGGAGAGCGCGCATCTTTGAGAGAAATCCTACGTGGCGGTGACCGCAACGCTTGCGCGTAAGCCGCAAGTGACTGTTGAGTCCATCAAACATAGCACAAAAACCCGAGGCTGGCCGGCATAACCATCTCGGCCGAGCGGGTCAGAAAAAAATAGTCGCGTCCGCGCGTGCGGGCGTACGATTAAGCTCGCTATCAATTTGCGATAGGCGCATAATCAATCCTTCAAGGCACGCTCAAAGTCGCTGAGATTTCAACTCTCGACCGGCACCCCGAAAGGCGACCGCTGCAACCCCTTAGAGTTTGGGGAGCAAGTCATGCCTGAATATCGCATTTACACCGTTGACTATAACTGTCACCGAGTTGACGCGAAAAATATCGAATGCGCGGACGATCAAGAAGCCGTCCAACAGGCGCTGCGAACCGTGACCAGCTACGATATCGAGGTGTGGCAGCGGGATCGTTTTGTCGCGCTGTTGCCTCGATATAAAAAAGCCTCTCCGGGGTCAATAAACCGATCGCGCCGCACGGGCGGCCATTCGCGTTGAATTAGCGCAGAGAAGCTCCGGCCGTGCCCGTCAAGCCTGCGGCGACGGCGAACAGAATGAATATAGCCGTTCGGCTGTAATAGCCTACTTTGTTGGTTTCCGGTTTCACATCCGCGACACGCCGATCGCTGGGACTGACGAGGACGATGGCATTATCGCTATCTTTAACAAAGAACGAATGGGACTTTGCTTGCGGCACTTTGTTCGCGATTTCCGGAGGCATCGGGTGTAGCTCGATATTGTCTGGCACTCGATCACCGATCGTTTCAGTTGCACTCGCCTGCGCCTTCGTCAGCTTCAAGTCCTTTACGTTTTCTCTAATGATGAAGCGCTGTTCCTGCGTGAGATTGATCGTTCGGGGTGCCGGTGCGATGGCAGGTTTCTCAGCATCTTGCGCCCACAAGACCGGCCCTGGCAGAGTGAAGGCTAGGCTCGCGAAGCCCGCAGCAGCAACAAGAAGGACCAACCGCATCTGTGCGTTTCTCTAAGTCGCGGTTCAGAACACGACCGGCGCGCCGAGGCCGTTGCACGGCGACGGCCGCGAGTGGCGCATAGCCGAGATGCGGCCCGAGCGACTGAAACAAATAGCCGGTGACGGTCGTGCTGATCGAGGCGGCGATGTCGCTTAACGCGCCGAGCACGCCGATGGTAAGATTGAATCGCCCCGTGCCCGCAGTCAGGTCAGCGACGACGATCACGGTCAATACGCCGATGACTGCACCGGTGACGCCGCTCAAGACTTGCGCCAGCACCAGCGCCGGATAAGCGGCAGTGGCGGCGAGCAAAAATCCGCGCACAGGTTCGAGCGCAAAGCCGATCAGAACAAGCGGCCGCCGGCCTCTTTTGTCCGAATGAAATCCGACCCACGGCGCCAAAATTGCGACCACAACCTGCGGAACTACGATCAGGCCCGACATCCAGAAATTATATCCGCAGTTTCCCTATCACGATGTGACCGCGCGGTCACTCACCCACGCTTCTTTACCGCCCTGTTCCGGGCCCAGGGCGAATGCTGCTCTCTTTATCCTGAGGTTCCTTGTCGGCCACCACGAACAATTTATGGGGTTGTGGTATTACTGGCGGAGATGCGGCACTTGGACTCCTGCTCCATTTCCCACAGACGGTGTTTGACGATGTCGCCGATCGACACGATGCCGACCAGCCGATCCCGGTCAACCACCGGAATGTGTCGGACTTTGTTTGCGGTCATCCGCTCCATGATGGAGACCGCCGTATCGGCCTCGCCACAGGTCGCGACCTCGCGGGTCATAATTTGCGCTAGCCGTTTGGTTGACGCATCCGAGCCGAATTCCGCGAACGCGCACGACATCGCGCTCGGACAAAATGCCAATGACCCGCCGGGCCGCGCCTAGCACCACCAGAGCACCTATCCGGTGCTCTGCCAATGTTGCGATCGCGACTTCCAAAGCTGCACTCGGTTCGATCGCGACGACACCCTGCCTTTCCTGGACAGAATAGCTTTGACAGTCATAGGTCGCCTCCCTCCGCCGGCCAGAATCCCTACCGCGCCCGACGGCCCTTTCCTGCGCCCCGTCTACCCGCCGAACACCCCGCAGTCCCGCCGGTCGGCTTTCAGATTAAATTGCATCCGAACTCGCCGCGGAAGCGACGTTTTTTCGCAGTGCGAAGCGACGCGATTGGCCCTTCTTGGGATTTGGCGCGATATCCGACCTGTGTCCGAAATACGCCGCTGCCGACCCAACCGGTCAGCGTTAAATCTCTCCGCTGGGGTTTCGGATGTCACTGACAAGCCATTTTGTTCAGATAAGTTTGCGAATGCACCGATAAGTCGCTCCCCCTCCGGAAGTGCTGCCTCAGCAGTCGATTGGTGTTTTCATTGGAACTGCGCTGCCACGGACTTCGCGGATCGCAAGTTTCTTTGCCTGCTTGATTAGGCGTACCGCCAAAGGAAGCTCCGGCGTTGATGTCGCCATGCGCGCTCGCTTCAAATCGAATGGTCGCTGCTTCCGCTTCGCGAGGCAAAAAAAATAAAGTCCCGACGAGGTGTCGGGACTTCAAAGTTTTTCCGTCCAAGAGGAGAATTGCGCCAGGAAAGCAAAAACAAACTTTAACGCCGAGTGTTTGGTTCACCGGCGCAGCGTTTGTCCTGCCCTATTGCATAAAAGTCACACCAGCTTAGTTTGCCGGCGGCAGAAGGGTCGGCGCCGTTCGCGATCGCTGGCTCCTGCAGTCGGGCTTAGAGCGATTGGATTGTCGTCAGCGAGCTGCCGTTGATCCTTTATTCCGCTCTATTGGCGAGCTACGCGGGAAGTAATCGTGGCGTCGGCGTAGTGGGAGCGCCTTCCAGCGTGAGAACGGTCCGCTTCGGGAACTTTTTAGATCATACTGGCTTTAGAAAGTAAGGGCTCGCTGCGAATTTATCAGGGCGGCCGTGTGAGTATGCCTGCAGAGAGCGGTTCGATAGACGAACGACGCGCGAAATTTGCCCCAAACACTATACTTCCATCCCTTAATGGCGGGCCCATTCTACACGGGGCAGAACATCTGGCCCGCGTCAAGGACATGGGATTTGACACGGTCCACTGGCGCATCACGCCAAACGCTGGAGCGTAAGCCGTGGAGGTGCACGTCACGCAGGCGCGAACGGCCGCGGAGCAGCTCTGGTATAAGGATGCCATCATCTACCAGCTGCACGTGAAATCGTTCTTCGACAGCAACAATGACGGTATCGGCGACTTTCCGGGATTGATTTCAAAACTCGATTACATTGCCGACCTCGGAGTGAACGCTATATGGGTGCTGCCGTTCTATCCCTCGCCGCTGCTTGACGACGGCTACGATATTAGTGGCTATCGCGACGTTCATCCAGAGTATGGCGCGCTCGACGATTTCCGTCAGTTCGTCCGCGCGGCGCATGCCCGCGATATTCGGGTCATCACCGACCTTGAGATCAACCACACCTCCGACCAACACCCTTGGTTTCAGCGAGCCAGGCGGGCAAAGCCAGGATCGTCATGGCGCAACTTCTATGTTTGGTCCGACAATGACCAAAAGTACGCCGGCACGCGCATCATCTTCGTTGACGCGGAACGCTCCAATTGGACCTGGGATACAGTTGCTGGCGCGTATTATTGGCATCGCTTCTTCTCGCACCAGCCCGACCTGAATTTCGATAATCCCCGGGTTCTAAAGGCTGTGCTGGGCGTGATCCAATTCTGGCTACGGCTTGGCGTTGATGGACTGCGGCTGGCTTCCGTGCCGTACCTTATTGAGCGTGAAGGCACGACTAATGAAAACCTGCCTGAAACGCACCAGATTTTGAAGCGAATTCGTGCAGAGCTCGACGCCAACTTTCCCGACCGCATGCTGCTCGCGGAAGTCAATCAGTGGCCTGAGGACGTGAAGGAGTACTTCGGCGATGGCGACGAATGCCACATGGCATTTCACTTCCCATTGATGCCGCGCATGTACATGGCGATTGCGCGCGAGGATAGCTTCCCCATTACCGACATCTTACGACAGACACCGCCAATTGCTGATGCGTGCCAATGGGCGATTTTCTTGCGCAATCATGATGAGCTGTCGCTCGAAATGGTGACCGACAGCGAACGTCAATATTTATGGCAAGCATATGCCAGCGACCGGCGCGCGCGGATTAATCTCGGTATCCGTCGTCGCCTTGCACCCCTACTTGAAGGCGACCGACGACGCGTCGAGCTGATGAATAGTCTGTTGCTGTCTATGCCAGGTAGCCCCGTCATCTATTACGGTGACGAGATTGGCATGGGAGATAACATCCATCTGGGCGATCGCAATGGCGTGCGCACCCCGATGCAATGGTCACCTGATCGTAACGGCGGTTTCTCCCGTGTCGATCCGGCGGAACTGAGCCTACCGGCTGCTATGGACCCGCTTTACGGGTATCAGGCCGTCAATGTCGAGGCGCAACGTCGCGATCAACATTCGATTCTCAACTGGACACGGCGGATGCTGACAGTACGTAGAAGCCATCCCGCTTTCGGTCGCGGCACGTTGACCTTGCTTTCTCCTAAGAACCGTAAAGTTCTGGCATATATTCGCGAACACGACGGCGACACGGTGTTGTGTGTCGTTAATCTCTCGCACGGTCTGGAAGCGGTCGAGCTTGACCTGTCGCATTTTTCTGGTCGCGTGCCCGTCGAACTCAGTGCCGGATCGCAGTTCCCGCCGATAGGAGAACTGACCTACCTCCTCACTGTGCCGCCGTTTGGCTTCTATTGGTTCGCACTGGCGACAACGGACGACCAGCCTACTTGGCACACCCCGGCACCGGAGCCGCTGCCCGAGTTTGTGACGATGATTGTTCGCGGTAGTTTGGCCAAAGCACTGGTCTCGCCCGCGGCTAAGCTCGTCGAAGACGAGGCATTACCGCAATACATTGCCAAACGCCGTTGGTTCGGCTTGAAAGATCAACCGATCAAAGCCGCGCGAGTTACGCATCTCGTCAATATCGGCGATGATGCCGACGAAATTCTGCTTACCGTGGCAGAGGTCAAGACAACTGGAGCGACAACGCATTGGCTTCTACCTTTGGCGGTTCTTTGGGAGGACCAACCATCTGCGGCACTCGCCAACATGCTCGCCGTCGCGCGTGTGCGGCGCGGCCCGCGCGTTGGTTTGCTCACGGACGCCTTTGCGCTTCCGTCTTTTGCCCATCGATTTCTTAGCTGCCTTGCTTCGGGCAAAGAGTTTACGAGCGACGACGGCGTATTGCGCTTTCAGCCCACTGAAGCCGGCCGCGATCGAACTCGAGGGAAGTCTCAAGGCAGAGGTCAATATGCTGGCCGCCGAACAATCCAACAGCTTACTCACGATCGGCGACGTGGCCATGTTGAAGATGTACCGTCGCATTTCTGCCGGACAGCACCCAGAGACAGAAATGAATCACTACCTGACCTCTCAGGGTTTTGCGCACGCGCCGGCGCTGCTCGGCGACGTGGTGCATGTCGCGGCGGACGGAGCTCAGGCAACGCTGGCGATCGCACTGCAATTTGTCCGCAATGAAGGTGACGCCTGGTCGTGGATGTTGGATCACCTCACGCGTGCGCTCGACGCGGAGGCACCAGCCGAGCCGGTCGCCGGATCCAGAGCGGATTTACTCGCCGACTGCGATGCCATTGCCGGGGCAATCGGCCGACGGCTTGGCGAAATGCATGCCATTTTGGCGCGCGAGACGTCGAATTCCGCGTTCTCCCCCAAAACTGCTGATGACCGCGATGCCACCGGATGGGCAAAGAAAACGGAGCAACGCCTTCAAAAGGCGGTCGAGGCCATCGCTGGTGTGCAGACGTGGCAGCGTGAACAGGATCAGGAACGTGCACAGGAGCTTGTGAACCGGCAGACCAGTATCGCAGCAGCCGTGCGTGCGCTGGGCGAATCCGGCAGGGGAATGCTGATGACCCGCATTCACGGCGACTTTCATTTGGGCCAGGTTCTGGTCGCCAGCGGTGATGCCCATATCATCGATTTCGAAGGCGAGCCCGCCACCCCCATAACGGAGCGCCGCGCCAAGACGAGTCCGCTGCGCGATGTCGCGGGACTGCTTCGTTCGATTGATTATGTCGGCGCGACGTTGATCGACCGTCGGGCGATCCGTGCAGTGCCGGTGGATGAGGCGCAGCGTGATCAGCTGATCGATCGATTTCGCGCTCGCGCTTCCACTGCATTCTTGCGCGCGTATTGGGAGGCAGGCGCGTCGAGCAGCGGCGCGGCTGCGCGGGCGTTACTCGATCTGTTCTTGATTGAAAAAGCCGCCTACGAGATCACCTATGAGGTCGCCAATCGCCCCACCTGGATCGGGGTTCCGCTGGCCGGCATGGCGCGTCTCGTCGCGCGGATTACTGAAAAAGAAACCGGGGTCCGCGGTGATTGACGTGCAAGTGCGCGCATTCCTGGCAGCTGGAAGCCGAATCGGTCCGCGCGTTGGCGTTCGCCGTGCATTCTAATCCGTTTGCGGCGCTCGGACCGCAAGGCAACGCGAACGGTCGGGTTGTTCATATCGATGGGCTATGGGTCGACGCGGTGGCGTCCATGCTCAATCGCGACTACAGCCGCAAACAGGGCGAGTGGATCCCGAACCGTCTATGGCGCCCGCGAGAACCTGGAGGCGATGATCGGCTTTCTTCATTTTGGTCCATGTGGGGCCATCCTGGAAAGAAATTATTGTTCGTGGGTGGTGAGTATCTGCGTTGGACGAGGGAGCACAGTTGCATTGAAGGAGAAGACTCCTTGGCCAGCGGGAACGACTTTCGGACGAGGACTGCGCGCGTTACGCCGAGCATTGTTTGAAGATGGTCCCCGCGATAACCGATCAGAATTGCGTCGCATTCAACGCGAAATGGTGACCGAATGGCGAAGACTTGCGGATGCAATTCGCCGACCACGTAGGTTCAAGCAAATGCAAATGAATGATGCGGGCCGGCTTAGGGACGAAGCGCGGCGGATTGCGGTGAATGTTGCGAGGTTGCCGGAACTGGTGGGGCGTTGATCCGAGCTGCGAAAGTGGCGACTAGTAATCGTCAGGTCGATGAACGAGCTTGAAGGTAGGCACCTTGGTCGAATCCCATTTGTCCATGATTTGTCCGCAGACAACACACCTAGCGACATTGCTGTCGGTGTCGGATAGTCGCGAATACGTCACAGCATAAAGGGCTCCGCAGTGGGAACAAAAGAAGCTCGGGCCTTCCGGGATCGCGCCTGTTAGAGGCATCGGCACGCCTCCGAATTCGGAACTAATATGCTCCTTAAAGAGAACAAATTCCAGAGCGCACGTGAAGGACCGGAACTGTTAGATGAAGCCGGGGGAGCGACCCCCGGCTTCTCCGTCTAACGATGGGCGGCTACTTGACGGCACATTAGGGAGCGACCCCGTGCATCAAGATCGTCCGCACCATGTGGGTCAGACTTATCGATCTTAGAGGGCGCTGCCGTAATTCCGAAGCCGTTTGTCCTTGTGAATCATGGCCTCACTTCCGAACTGATCGTGTACTACCTTAATCCGGAACGGGCAGAACCGCTAGAGTCTAGCCAACCGAGTGAGGGTGGTTGTCGAGGGTGTTCATTGGTTTTCAAGCGGACCAGTCGCAGGAACGCTTGCGTCCTTAAGAAAGATGGCCGCCTGCCTTAGTAGTTTTACGTAGCGTGGTGCCCGACTGGCCGCCATAACGGCCGCGGAGGCCGTTGTATGGACGTTCCCGTTGACGTCGTTCTGCGTCGGTCCCAAGTTGTTGTCGTGCGAAAACCCTACTCATCTAAACGTTGATGCAGAAACGCTGAGTCTCCGAATGGTGATGATACTATGCATATAGCACCATAAAAGCCCCTGATAAGGGCGAGGTCGGTGGTTCAAGTCCACCCAGGCCCACCATTCAAATCACCAGTAAATATGCAGCGATTCTCACTTTCCCCCTCCAGGGGACTTGTCATCAAGAAACCCGTTTTGCCAAAAATTTGCCAAAAGTCGAGTGGGCCATAGATCCCGCAATCCGGGGCGTTCCGATGCGCGACCCGCATGAAACATCCAAAGTCGGCTAGGCATTGTTCGAGATTGCTGGACTGGTCATGTCGAAAGACGTGCAAGGCAGTGCAAGACACTGCAAGGCTGTGGAAGGAGCGGGAAGTCATTTTTAGTCAGTTTGCGGGGGCGTAGTTCAGTTGGTTAGAACGCCTGCCTGTCACGCAGGAGGTCGCGGGTTCGAGTCCCGTCGCTCCCGCCAATTTCACCTATGTCTCAGGCCGCTCAATGCGTCAAGCCGCTCAAACGGCACGCTGGGCCAGGTGGCCAGACCAGTCAATACAATCGCGTTTCTCGTTACCTATCTGGTGAGACCGTCGGGTAGTACCATGGCGCGAATCGGGCTTCGAATGATGCCGCCGTTTCCATGGTCCCCTATCATCCGTACCGCGGGTTTTCCCCCGTCTTATCCGGGTTCCAAGTGAGGACAGACGGGGCGATTCCTTGCCACGACGCCGTAGTTTGTTAACGCTCGCGGTTTGTTGGCGCAATAGCGCGGCTCGAAAAGGTGGATTTCCTGCACATCTCGCGATGGAGCCAGGCGCGGGCGGCCGTCCAGTCCCGTTGGACGGTAGCGGGAGCGATTTCCATGACCTGGGAAATTTCCTCGAGGGAGAGGCCGGCAAAGTAGCGGAGTTCCACGACCCGGCTCTGTCGCGGGTCTATTTTACCGAGATCCGTAAGGGCATCATCGAGGGCTATCACGTCCATGTCTTTTCGGCGGGACGCCACCATGGCATCCTCAAGTGTGACTTTCGGCATATTGGCGCCGCGTTTTGCGGCGCCGTGGCGCCGGGCATAATCAACAAGAATCTGGCGCATGAGCTGGGCCGCGATGGCAAAGAAGTGGGTGCGGCTCTCCCACTGCGGGCTGCTCATGCCTACCAGGCGCAGGTAAGCCTCGTTTACAAGACCGGCGCTTTGCAACGAGTGGTTGGGGCGCTCGTTGCGCAGCTGAAAGTGCGCTACGCGACGCAATTCCTTGTAGACCAGAGGGAGAAGCGCGTCCAGCGCCTGGCGGTCACCGGCGCGCCAGCCCTGCAACAATTGTGAGACCTCAGTTGAGGGCTTTTGCTCCACCGGAAACTCTCTGCCGTGGGAAACGCTTCTGGGCGCGTAGCCTATCGAGTCGCATTTTTGGTGTCAATGCTAAAACCTATCCAAATGAAAGGGTTAGAACATCTCGACTGGGCGTCAAGTTTTTCTCAGGCAGATGATTAAATCCGCCGACGATTTACGCTGTTAGAGATAGAGGGAAGCTGACCTCAACACTTCAAAGAAAGGAGCCGAACAATGAAAATCAAGACGAGCGTAAAGGCTGGACGAATCAATACTCAACTGCCGAATCACAACACCGTTGTTCGTTAATCGTGAAGGCAATCATGTGCAGTTGATCCGCAGGCGGCAAAGCAGCCGTCTGCGGCAACTGCATTTTGCGGTGGGGTCCCTCTGGGATGCAACAGATCAAGTCGAGTGGCGGCGGAACATCGAGTTGAGGGGGTTGAGCCGAATGTCAGAAATTCTCCAGAAGGTAGGCGTTCGTTTCCTCAGACTGCTGAGCATAGGCGAGAAAGCGGCCGTCGGGAGAGACGACCGGGGCGAATAGAAACCCTGACGGCAGACCGAGGATGATGGGTGATTTTCCCGAGAGGTCCAGGCGTAGCAGGTAAAAGTCGCTTTGTCCTTGTGCGGCGCCGAATATCGCGCGCCCATCGTTAGACCAGGAAAGGCCGCCAGGAATGATAGTCGGTGCTGGTATTTCGCGTTGCGTGCCAGTTTGCAGGTCAATGAGGCGGACTTTAGTATTAAGTTGTTCGCCTTCAGTCACGGCGACGTTTCTGGCGTCTTGCGAAAGAGCCCAATTCATCCAGGAGCCGGGCTCGCCGACTCTTGTTCGGGCAAGTTCCTTCCCCTGCCCCTTAAAGGGATCCAAGGAGTAAAAAATGAGCTGATCCTTGTCCATGCTGCTAAGGACACAGGGGCTATTTGCCAGCCTCGCGCAGTGGAAGAGAAAACCGGTATCTCCTGGAGTCGCGAGAACCCGCTCGGAAACCCCACCCTCTGTGGGGACGCGCATCAAGGCTTGAGGGGGAAATTTGGAGTCTCCTGACGAGTGCGCGGATGCCCAATAGAGAATCCATGCTCCATCCGGAGTGACTTCAGGATCGTGTTGATCCTCGGGGCTAGAATTAATGAGCTCCGCAGTTTCCTGGCTCCGTTGCTGGCGATAGATTTGTCCCCTCCCGCCGGTTCTGTTGGAGGTAATCAGCAAGGACCTGCCATCGCGGGACCACCAACTTGGATAGTTATCGCTGTCGCTCAGAGTCAGTTGGATGGGCTTTTCAAGACGGGTGCCACCATCTTTTAACTCGGCGACAAACACATCCTGCCAGAGATGGTCCTTTGTGATAATAAGACGTTTTCCGTCTTTACTAAGACCAGATGGACTCACCCAGAAGCCATCCCAATGGGTCAATTTCACGGGCTCGCCTGAGGGGATTCCGGAATCTGGATCGACCACAACGTACGAGAGGTTGGAGGTGTTCACCGAACTGATGGAATCGGGCAGAGTGAAAATCAGACGCCCATCTCTGGTCCAGGCAAATGCACTCGCCTGGTCGTTCATCGTTGAGCTCTTGAAGACAAGACGAGGTTTTGTGCCGTCCGGAGCCACCGACTGGATAGACGCTCCACTCCCACTTGGTTCTTCGAGACCAAAAGCGATTCGCCGACCGGTGGGGGACCACTCCAAGGCAAACACGTGTCCGGCGTCAACGGCCAGGATTTTCTTCGGATTCTCTCCGTTTGCGCCCATGGTCCAGATTTCTTTGTAACCGATGAAGGCGATTGAAGAGCCGTCCGGCGAAATCCTGCCCAAGCCACTCCGGATTCGCAGCTTTCGCGGAGCGCCGCCGAGGATGGATGTAATCCAGAGAACATTTCCCTCTTTTTGATTCTCTTCGGGGTCGGTTGTGAGGAGAAGTTTTTCGCCGTCCGGGAACCAGTCGATGGTCCTGATATTTTTTCCGAGATTGCCGGGGAGAGCGAGGTCGTGTTCTTCGTCAGTGTCGATGGTCTTGAGGTGTAGTCCGTTGCTGTTTGCGAAAGCCACGTAACGGCCGTCCGGTGAAATCGAACAAATGTGAAGAAGGTGATTAGCGAGATTGTGGGTTAACTGCCGTTCACTGAGCAGCAAGCGTGGAACCACGGGATGACTGCGGAACCATTTGTAGCCGACGCCAGCCGCGACGAGAAGAATGGCGAGGGGGAGAAGAAGCACCAAGCGTTTATTGGGCGCGCGGGATGCATCTTGTGCCGAGAAATTTGTGGGCGAAGGTGGAGCAATCGGCCGGTGATTGGAATCCGTGTTGCGCTTGTGACGTTTGAGATCGGCGCGCAGGTCGGCCGCGCTCTGATAGCGGAGGTCGCGGTCCTTTTCCATGGCCTTTTGAATCAAGTGATCCAGTTCGGCGGGAGCCCGATTGTTTCGCTGACTGGGTGCAATCGGAGTGGCGTTTAGAATTTCGTTGAAGATCCCGCCGGAAGTTTCCGCCTTGAAGGGCAGAATTCCGGTGGTCATCTCGTACAGCACAATCCCAAACGAAAATACATCCGAGCGCACATCCAGTAGCTTTCCGAGTATTTGTTCCGGTGACATATAGGAGACCGTGCCGAGCGCACTTCCGGGACTCGTGAGGTGCTCGCTCACGCCAGTCTCCGAGCGAGTGGCCAGCAGATCATGCGTGAAGACTTTGGCCAAACCAAAGTCCAGAATCTTCGAGTGGCCTCTCGCGGTCACAAATATGTTAGCCGGCTTGATGTCTCGGTGGATGATTCCCTTCGTATGTGCGGCATCAAGGGCGTCTGCAATTTCAATTGCGATTTCAAGCAGCCGCTCCAACTCCATGGGCCGCCCAGCGATCAACTCCTTCAGCGTGCTTCCCTCAAGGAACTCCATGGCGATGAAACGATGGCCGTCCTGCTGACCTATCTCATGGATAGTGCAGATGTTCGGATGGTTAAGCGTGGAGGCCGCTTCCGCTTCGCGCTGGAACCGCGCCGCGGCTACCGGGTCTGACGCCTCTTTGTCTGGCAGGAATTTCAGGGCCACCAAACGGTGCAGGCTGGTGTCCTCCGCCTTGTACACCACACCCATCCCGCCACGGCCGATTTCTTCCAACAACTTGTAATGTCCGATCACCTGGTTTAGGGGCAGTTCCGGAGGTCTGATCGAGGAATGAAGGCCCAGAAGTTCAGGTACGCCCGCCGCAAGGAACTCGCTTCCAGCTTCGTCATGGGAAGCCAATAGGGATTCTACTTCGGCGCGCATCTCGCGGTCCGAACTGCAGACTACATCCAGATAGGCTAGTCGCTGGTCGGGCGCCAGCCGAAGCGCTTCCTCGAGAATCTGTTTGGTGCGCTCCCACCGGGATGTGCTCACAGGGGGACCTCAGAACAGGAAACCTTACATGACTTGGGGCGTAGCGTATCGAGTCCACCGTTGGGTGTCAAATGATAAAATCCTTGCGAATCAACAGTTTAGGAACAGCGTTCGCAACTCTGAAATTCTTGTGCGGCGATGAGTAGATTCGGCGGGGTTTTGCGCTGTTAGAGACAGAGGGGAACGGCCCTACCTAGGAGGGATTCAATCGATGAAAACCCAGACAAACGTGAAGGCCGGGAGACCGGCCAGAAACCACAACCCTGTCGTTCGTTAATTGCGGCGACCCGCCACTAGGGTCGAAGCAACAATTTCGAGAAAGAAGACGAACTATGAAAATCAAGACGAGCGTAAAGGCTGGAAAGCTGGCTGCGAATCACAACACCGTGGCTCGCTAGCCCCAATGGTTGGTAAGTGTGAGGGGGCGGCAATGGGCTTACCTCCCTGGCACTCTTGGCAATTGATCCGGGGCCAAATCAGCCCTTGCTGCGGGCCACTTTGTTTTCTGGAGAAGAAAATGGAAACACGAACGGCATTCTCGCGAACTTTTTCCCGACTACTCGCGGACACCGGCCATATGCAGACCTGGATTTCGTGCGGTACGCTGGTGGTGTTGATCGGCTGGTGCTGGTGGGCGGCCCGGGCACACATAACGTTATATGAAGTCTCGCCGCTGGCTCGCGTGGAGCTGAATAGCTCGACGTCTCCGGTGGAGTCACCACTGCTTGGGCGGGTGGTTCAGGCGAAGCTGCGGGTGGGGGATGCCGTCCAGAAGGGCGAAGTGCTGGTGGAAATTGATCCCGTACCGCAGGAATTGCAATTGAAGGAAGAACAAGCAAATGCGGAGGGTTTGAGTTCGGAAATTGACAGGCTGCACACACAGATTTCCATGGAACAGGAAGCGCGCGCTGAGGAGCGGCGGACGGCTGCCTTCAGTACTGCCGAGGCGCAAAGCAGGATTCGCCAGATTAAGGCCAAGGTGGAATATGACGAGGCGGAGTTGAGCAAAGTGCAGCGGCTTCACCAGGAGGGCTTGGCGGCCAAGCAGGACGTGGATAAAGCGGAAGCGGAACTGCGAAAAGACCAGGCGGAAGCGGAAGAGCATGAGAGCGCGGCGCGGCGAGTTCCGCAAGAGCAAACTACCCGCGAGAGCGAGCGAGATGTGCGTATTGCGCGGCTGAATGAGGAGATCGCCGTGGCACAAACGCAGCAGAACAAGCTTCGCGCCGGGATGGAACAGACGAAGTATGAAATTGAACGATGCGTAGTGCGAGCACCGGTCGATGGGCGTATTGCCGAGGCCATGATTTTGCGAGCTGGAGCGGTCGTACATCCGGGTGAACAACTCGCCTCGATCGTGCCGTCTGGCAAGCTGTTCGCGGTAGCGCAGTTTCCTGCAAACGCTGCATTCGGGCGAATCCGCGAGGGGCAGACGGCAACGATGCGGCTCGACGGATTTCCGTGGCTAGAATTCGGGTCGGTATCCGCGAAGGTGGCGCAGGTTGCGGAAGAAGTACGGGATGGCAGCGTGAGAGTGGAGTTTGAGATCCAACCTGAATCGAACTTCCGAGGACAACTTGAACATGGAATGCCCGGCTCGATGGAAGTCTCCGTCGAACGGGTGACGCCGCTTTCGCTTGTACTGCGAACCGCGGGGCAGTGGCTGAAGGGTCACCAGTGAAACGGCGTCTCTTCGTCCCCGAAGTGGTTCAGACCTCCATGATGGACTGCGGGCCGGCAGCATTGAAATCGTTGTTCGGCGGATACGGTGTGTACCTCTCCTATGGCAGGTTGCGGGAAGCGTGCCAGACGGATGTGGACGGTACATCGATCGACACGCTGGAAAGCGTTGCGCAGGAGATGGGGCTCGACGCGCGGCAGGCTCTGGTTCCTGCGGACACTCTGTTCCTCAAAAACTCCTCGTACTTGCCAGCCATCGTCGTCGTTATGATGCCGGGCGGCGGCAGGCACTTCGTCGTTGTTTGGGCGGTGAAAGGCAACCTCATTCAATTGATGGACCCAGCGGTAGGACGCGTGTGGGTGGACCGGCGGAGATTTCTCATGTCCATTTACATGCACGAACAGAAAGTGTCGAGGAGCAGCTGGGAAGAATGGTCCGAGTCTTCGGAGTTTACTTCGGGAATCGAGCAGCGCATCAGCGCGCTGAAGATTGTGCTGCGAATGTGGGCGGACCGGGCACATCTGGATGCCGCGCTGCGCCTGGCGCGATGTCTGGTGGAAACAGGGAAGTTGAAGCGCGGGGAGGAAACAGAAAATCTTCTGAATTTGTGCGAGCGCAATCCCGAGCAGATTCCAAACGAGTTCTGGTACGCCCGCAAAACGGAAGACCTAGGGACCGTCCTTCTGCGCGGAGTTGTGGTGATGACCGCGACGGGGCAGCGGCGGGAAGTTGCGATAGAGAGCCTGCCTGAGTCGCTGGCCGCAGTGCTGAAGGAACCGCCTCCGCGGTTGTGGGTGCCGGTATGGGAGGCGATTCGCGCTAGCGGATGGCTTTTGCCTGGATCGATCGTGGTGGCTCTTCTTGCCGTAGAGGCTGGCGTGGCCTTCGAAGCGCTACTGTTCCGCGGCTTGTTAAGTCTGGCGTGGCATCTGAACGTGAGCGGCCAGCGCTTGGGGGCCTTCGTAGTTGTGATCGGTTTTCTTGCCGGGCTTCTTGCCCTCAAATGGCATAGCACGATGGGGTTGCTGAGGTTGGGACGGCATCTGGAGCTGCGGCTGAGAACCAAGTTCCTACTAAAGATTCCCCTTCTGACGGATCGCTATTTCAGATCGCGATTGATTTCCGACATGGCGTCTCGCGCACATTCCTTGCAATTGCTACGCGAGCTTCCAGCGCTGGCGGGACAGTTCATCGGGTTAACGGCAAGTCTGGCGTTCACGGTGGCGGCAATCGGCTGGTTTTATCCCAACGTTGCGGGACTGGCAGCGCTGGCGGCGGTCGCAGCGGTGGGAATACCGCTCTTGTTTCAGCCGGCAGTGATCGAACGCGATCTGCGGTGCCGGGAGATGAGCGGAACGCTAAGCGTGTTTTATCTCGACGCGCTGCGCGGGGTACGGGCGATTCAAGCGCACTGCGCGGAGCGCACACTGCAGGCATCGCAAACCGTACAGCTCGGCCAGTGGGCCGAAGCGGGACTGCGGCGGCAAAAGTTGCTGATCGCCGCGGAGGCTCTGCAGATGGCATGCACGTTCGGGTTGACCGTGCTGATTGTGGTTCGACAGGCAGGGCAATCGGGAAATGTGCGCGACTTGCTGCTGCTGATTTATTGGGTGATCTTGATATCTACACTGGGCGAACAGTTGGCAGCGATTGCATGGTCACCGGCGGCGATTCGCAACACGATGTTACGGTTCATGGAGCCGCTGGGTTCGCAAGTGGAGAAAGTTGCGGAAGGGGCGAAGGCAAGCGAGACCGGCGGAGTCCACGTCGAGATGAACAACGTGGCGGTGGTATCGGGTGGGCACACGATTCTTCAGGACATCACGCTCAGCGTCGCACCGGGAGAGCATATCGGTATTGTGGGGTCGTCTGGCGCCGGCAAATCATCCCTCCTTGGATTGTTGCTTGGTTGGCACAAGCCCGCGATCGGAACTGTGCAGATTGATGGGGCGCCGCTGGACACGCAACGGCTTTTTCAACTCCGGGAAGAGACCGCCTGGATCGATCCGGAAGTGCACCTGTTTCGCGCACCGCTGCTGGATAACCTGGTCTACGGAAACGAAGACCATGCCACGAAGCTGTGGGATTCCCTACTGAAAGAAGCAGACCTGGCTGGAGTCCTGGAACGGTTGCCGGAGGGCTTGCAAGCTTCTGTTGGCGAGGGCGGTGCGCTTCTCTCTGGAGGCGAAGGGCAGCGCGTTCGAATGGGACGCGCGCTTGGGCGATCCGGTGTGCGGTTGGCGCTACTGGACGAGCCGGCGCGCGGACTCGACCGGCGGCACCGAAGCAATTTTCTGCGTAGTGCACGGCGGCATTTCGAGGCGTCCACATTGATTTGCATCACGCACGACGTCACTGAAACGCTGGAATTTGATCGTGTACTTGTTATCGAAGAGGGCCGAATCTGCGAACAGGGATCACCGAAGCAGCTCTACAAAATGGCCGGATCACGATACAGGACGATGTTCGACAAGGATCAGGCAGTTCAACGCGTGTGGACCGCATTGCCATGCCGGCGTCTACGCATGAGCGATGGAAAGCTTAGCGAAAACGAGGAGGCCCGCGCATGGACTCACGCTTAGCCACCTACATTGCGCAGCTTCCGGCGCAGCAACGAAATCTACGAGTCGATCCGTTGGCGGGCGCGGCACCACCGAACGGAAATTTCTGGAAACAACTGCAGACCACGGGAATCGTCTGGCGTTTTGGGGCGTTGATTGTGGCGCATTCGTCGGAAACGGTGTTGCTACTGGCGAGTTGGGTCACCTTGGGATCCGGTGCGCTTAGCGGACGAATGAATGGCGGTTGGCTGGCGGCTTGGGCTTTGTGTTTGATGAGTGTCCTGATACTGCGAGTCGCCACGCGTTGGCTCGAAGGCGTGCTTTCCATCGGTCTCGGTGGATTGTTGAAACAGAGGCTGCTGGCAGGCGCGATGGCGACGGATGCTGATGTGATGCGGCGCAAAGGGACGGGCGAGCTGTTGAGCCAGGCCTTTGAAGCGGAAACTTTGGAACGTCTGGCAACCAGCGGCGGGCTCCAAATGTTGCTGGCAGCGGTGGAATTGGCGCTGATACCGATAGCGTTTGTCTGGGGAGCATCCACGAGTCTCGAAATCACAGTGCTGATTGTATGGATTTCTCTCGCGGCTTTTCTGACTACACAAAACGGCAGGCTGCGGTCACGCTGGACAAAATTGCGGCTCGGACTGACGCATCGTTTGGTGGAGAACATGACGGGCCATAGGACGAGGCTAGCGCAGCAATCTCCACGGGAGTGGCACTTGACTGAAGACGACGAAACGGAGGAGTACGCCAATGCTTCGCGAAAGCTGGACAAGTCAACGGTGATCATCGAAGCGCTGATTCCGCGGGGTTACCTGATTGTTGCGCTCATCGCACTCCTGCCACCGTTTTTTGCAGGTACAGCGACGCTCTCGGAACTAGCTATTGGTCTTGGCGGGATTTTGTTTGCGTACGGGTCCTTCCAAAAACTGGGGTTCGGAGTGACCAGCGGAACCTCTGCGTATATCGCATGGCAGAACGCAAAACCGATTTTCGATGCAGTCAAAGAGCCGGAAGATTCAGCGCAAACAAATTCGGCAATGTTCCGGTCGGAGAAGGTCCTTCAATTGCAAAATGTCAGTCTCACTCATCCAGGACGTCAGGAACGCGTCTTAAATGGCTGCACGCTGACAATCCATCGCGGGGATCGTTTGTTGCTGGAAGGCGATTCGGGAAGCGGAAAGTCCACGCTTGCGCTACTCATGGCTGGCATGCGAAAGGCTTCAGGGGGATTCGTTCTCGCGGGGGGCATGGATTTGACCACAATGGGTGAAAACTTGTGGCGGAGGCGTGTAGCCGTGGCGCCGCAGTATCACGACAATCACGTTCTCTCCGCTTCGCTGAGCTTCAATATGCTGGTGTCGCGACCGTATCCTCATTCTGCGCAGGATATGGAAGAAGCGCGAGAACTCTGCGTGGAATTGGGGCTGACGCCACTCCTGGAAAGAATGCCGAGCGGGATGGATCAGATGATTGGAGAGACAGGTTGGCAAATGTCGCAGGGCGAACGGAGCCGTTTGTTTCTGGCTCGCGCGTTGTTGCAAAACGCCGATTTGGTGGTTCTCGACGAAAGCTTCGCGGCGCTGGACCCAGAAAATCTGCAAAAGTGTCTGGATTGCGTGCTGCGGCGTGCCAAGACTGTGATGGTCATCGCGCATCCATGACAATCGAGCAAGCGATCGAGCTGCAGGAACGGGCGTGGACACTGGAGTCCGAAGGAAGGCTCGAGGAGGCGCGAGCTGCCTGCCGCGAGGCACTTCGAATCATCGAGGGGTGCGAAGGAGCCGATTCGCTCGACACAGCGAACATTCTGAATGATCTGGCTGATATTGAAAAAGGGCTGCAAGAATTTCATGCTGCATTGACGACGACTGAACGGGCGCTGGTCATCGAAAATACGCATGCATACACTGCGAAAGATGAAACTGCTGCGAGAGTTCGCTTAAGAACCCTTAGTTCGCTGGGAGAGATTCGGCGCACGTTAGGGGACTACAAAGGTGCTGAGGAAAATCTGAAACATGCGCTGGCGATCGCCGCTGCTGAGTTCGGTGAAGGCTCGGAGGAATCCGCGCATGCGCTGAATGGGCTTGCCGTTCTCTACAAATATTGTGGACGATTTGACGAAGGAATCGCGCTCTACCGCGAAGCTCTGCGAGCCGTTGTGGCCCTTCATGGAGAGAGAAGTTTGGACACCCATACGATCTATCACAATATTGGGGGAATTCTGTTTTCCAAAGGAGACTTTGCGTCCGCTGATGAGCCGGGGAGAACAGCTTGGGAGATTGCGCGTTTGCACCTGGGTGAGAACGATACTCGTACTATGGCTGATGCGATGGCGTATGCGGCGATTCTCGATGGGCTTGAACGATATGACGAAAGCGAAGCGATTTACCGGCGTGCGCTAGGTGTTTATGAACGAGAGTTCGGCGGGGAACACTACGAAGTGGCCGCGACGTTGCATAACTTGGGCGCGGTTCTCGCCGTTCGCGGAAACCACCGAGAGGCGGAACACCATTATCGGAAAGCGCTGGCGATCAAGGAGAAAGTGCTGGGAACGGATAATCCTGACGTGGCTCTAAGCTTGATCAATCTGGGCAGCTTGCTGAACGCAACGGAGCGGCGGACAGAAGCTGTACCTCTTCTCGAGAGAGCAGTGGCCATCCTCGGAGGTACGCTTGTGCCAGGGCATCCACAACTCATGCTGGCACGCGAACACCTGCGGAAGGCTATGTCTGGCACCGGAACGTGATTCCTCCGAAGATGGGGTGGCCCGCGACAGCAAGAAGGCCCTCGACCAAACCATTTACCCAGGGCAGAAAGATCCCCGAAGTTGGAGATGCTGGTTAGTTCTGCCAAAAATCACAGCAGTCATGGCCATCGAGGTCGGCGAAGGATTCGGGATCGTCGGAGACCATGGAGTAGAGGTTGAGAGTTTGCGGAGCGCCAGCGACCCCAGAAAGTTTGCAGCCCTTCAACCGAAAATCGTTATCCAGACGCAGATAATCCTTGGACGTTTCGGATATGGCACCAAATTCACGGGCGAACTGGACTCGCAAACGCGAGAAGTGCTCAGACAGTATCAGGCAAACAAGGGAATCAAAAAAACGATTTGCCAAAAATGTGCCAAAAGTTCCAGTCGTTTCTGGCGGCGGGCACTACTGCGTTTCAGCTTGACGCCGTGGTCCAGCAAGAGTGCGTCTGGGATGGACCGCATCCTGTCCGTCGACAATCGTAGCGAAGCGCCGTGCATTGCCGGGTCGGAGTCGTGGCCAGCACGTTCCTATCAAACGGCGAGACAAGGCTGAGGTTGAGGTGCAAATCGCCGAACGCCGTTATGGCGTTTCTGATCGGGCTCTTACGTAAGGGGCTTCGTACAGTGACGACCGCCTATTCAGCCCCGGGCGCCGCAGTCCACGGGTTGATGACCGTGATGCCAGCGGCTCGGAAAGGAGCTTCATCGCGTGTAGCTACACTGAATCGACGGGAAGCGGCAATGGCCGCAATCTGGGCGTCCGCAACAGCGATCGAATGACCACGCCGGCGAGCGCGTGTAACAATCTCCGCGTAGGCTTCTGCCCCAGCGATATCGAAAGGCACGATCCGCTCTGCAAACAGCGAGATGATCTGCTCGTCGAGGGCTCCGGCGAGTGCACTGCGGCGTTTGCCGGCCGGGAGACTCGCGATACCGAGCAGCAGCTCGGAGAGACTCACGGTCGCGAGGTAGAGGCTTTCCACCGATTGCGCGTCGAGCCATGTAAGCACGCTTCGGTCGGGGTTCGACCGCATCGGCTCGGAGACCACGTTCGTATCGAGTAGGATCACGCCAGGCTCGCCGGCTTCGCTGGCTTCTTGTCTCTTTTAATCTCGAGCTCGAGGCCGCCGAATGGTTTCACGAGCGCAGCGAGCGCCGACCCGAGCTTTAGACGTGGCCGTACGACCCCATCAAGAATCGCACGAATTTCGGCTTCAGTGCTCCGTCCGTGCTTCCTCGCCCGCACGCGCAGGGCCCGGTGAGTCTCTGCGGAAATGTTGCGCACAACAATTGCTGGCATACACGACTCCTCGAGTACGTTGAAACGATATCACGTAGGGGGCGATGATATCAATGGACGGAGCGGAAATCTCCAGAATACGGAGGACCGGATCCGGTCGATTAGCGAGCACGATCGGGATCGAGCGTGTCACTCGAACGGAACTGGTCGGCAAAACTTGGCCTCACGGCGCTATCGCGATCTTGACAAGGTAAGTTTCGTTGCCATGGGCGTGGCCCGAGGTGCGAAACCGGTCCTCCGAATCGAAATACGGATAGAAGGAAGGTCCAATCCGAGCGACGGATCGTTGCTCACGATCAGCAACGACCTCGGACACTTGCGCGCCTATGAACTCACCTATGGCGAGCAGGTGCGGGACACTCCGAGACCAGGGGCCTCAATACTGATAGTCAAGTCCACCCAGGCCCACCATTCAAATCACTAGTAAATATGCGGTGATTCTCACTTTCCCCCTCCAGGGGACTTGTCATCAAGAAACCGTTTTGCCAAAAATTTGCGAAAAGCCGAGTGGGAGCCATAGATCCCGTAATCCGGGGCGTTCCGATGCGCGACCCGCATGAAACATCCAAGGTCGGCTAGGCATGGGTGAGGGGAGCAGAGGGATGGCTTTCGGATTGCAATCGATAAGTACGTCGAGCTGCACGTCCAGGTTAATCCTGACGAGGGTCCCAGGGAGCTGCTCACGGGTTTGCGCAGTTGCGTTTCTGACGCCTTTGCGGGAGCGCGTTGCTCCTGCAGGGCACCCATCTGGGTTGTCGGGTCCGTTTCGGCGGGATACGCGTGCTTCACCTGCATCGCCGGCGAGGCATTTCCCGCTGAGGACTACGAGATTGATCAGGTCCTCGCAGCCCGTGACGAGATGACAACGCGTGGATTCGACCACCGGCGAGTTTGAAAGCAGAAACGGAGGACTGAAAAATGCCCCTCGACTCCGTCTGCGAGCCGGTTGCGGCCTTCGCTAAAAAGCTCACTGGAGATCGCCGAGACCAAGGACCTCAATACTGATAAGGGCGAGGTCGGTGGTTCAAGTCCACCCAGGCCCACCATTCAAATCACCAGTAAATACGAGGCTATTCTCACTTTTCCCCTTTCCGGGAATATCCGTCAAAAAACCAATTTGCCAACTATTTGCCAACTTTAGGATTGGCCGGATGGCACTACTCTCAGGGCGTTAAAACCCTTCGGGTGAGGGTCGAACGGCTGGCATCGGTTGGGATATGTCGAGAATGCTGCCCTGTCGCGTCGAAGGACGTACATTGCAGCGCAAGACACGGCAAGGCTGCGGAAGGAGCGGGAAATGATTTTCAGTCGGTTTGCAGGGGCGAAGTTGGGTTGTAACGAGTTACCCAAACGCATTATTAGCGCGCCGCATTCCGTCAAGTCTGAACGAATAGCCAATCCCTATGAAATGGTCCGCGGCGGCAGACGACAGCCCCACTCCGACGTGGAAGTCAATCTGTTGCCGCTTGGCAATCTTTAGTGCTGTTCCGAAGTGCAGCAGGTGCTGCGGCCCGGCGCGTTCTGGAAACCTGCCTGCGTATTCGACAAACACATCCCACGGTCCGGTCACTTGCCGATCTAACACAAAGGTGGACTCGCCGGTCAGATTTCGCATCCGGCCCTGAGTGGGCCAGTACACCGAGAACATTCCGGCCGTCGTCCATTTGGCGGACAGCGCGCGCGACCACGGAACCTGCAACCCGCCATCGTATCCGCCGCTGGACACGGTGCGGGCGCCGGTCGGGAAACTGAGAAACAGGATCACGGACACATCGAATCCACCTGGCCTGGGGCCAAGCTGTTCTTTTACTCCGACAGCGAAGTCGCCGAATCCCGAGCCGGAACTGCCGGTGCCGTTCAGGTTGTAGAAATAGTCCGGCACTGTGAAACGTAGCTCCGTCCTCTTGGCGACACCAAAACGCACTAAGGACTGGCCATCGACGATGGTTTGCCCCTGGCTGCTGGTTTCGAGGAAACCATTCTCCATCTGAAAGGTGCCAGCCGGCACGACGACGCTGGAGTTCGTTATTGCCGGACGATCCGTAGCGATCGGGCCGGGAGCCGCAGCATTTGTAGGCTGATCTTGGCCGTGTAGTGGCACCATTCCGGCCAATAGGAATGCCACCAACGCGGTGGTAACACGAGCAAGCATCGCGCAATTAGACTGTCCCGTATTGTCCTCGCGATCACGGTCGCACATAGCGACGCTTCCGCCTTGCCGCTGCACCCTCAAATGAGAACGTATTAAAAAAACCGAGAACAACTCAGGCTCCACCCATTCCTTCGTCACGCGGCATACTGCGACTGAGCAAGCGGAAGGGCGATCGCAGCTCTCAAGAGGAGAGATACCAAGGAACGTTGATCACAATGATCCTTTGATTGCCCTTCAGCAAAAGGAGCGCTTTTAGAACCGAGGCGCGCTTGTTGTGAAGCAAATGGTGATACCAGCGGTGCTGCACGAGTTCCGGAATCAAAACCGCAATCTGTTGGTTCGGACAACACCGCTCCGCTTCCAGAACGTACTCCACAATTGGCGCGAGGATCAGACGATACCGCGAAGGCAGGATCACGAGTTGTGGAGTGACGACCCCTGCTTGCTGCGTTGGCTCTTCGACGTAGCGGTTCCACTGCTGCTGAAAGGCCGCCGACCCTTCTCCGCAATCGACGTGAACGGCGCGGATGTCCGGCGAGATCTTGAGAGCGAAGCGCAACGCTTTCTTGACGATGTGGCTCCAGCTTTGAATCGGTAAAATGACCAGCGGCGGCGTAAGATCGTTTAACTCCAGCGGTGTCGCACTGCGAGTCTCCAGGGAGATACGGTGATCGTGGCGCCGCGCAAAACCCATCACCACGAAGAGCCCCGGTATCAGGAGAACAGTAATCCAAGCGCCTTGCACAAACTTGGCAACCAGGACAACCACCACGGTGATGCCAGTCGCGATCGCCCCGAGACCATTTACAAGCATGCTTTGCGTCGAGCCAGGACCTCCCACGCGTCTCCAATGCGCTACCATCCCGGCCTGCGAAAGCGTGAACGCCAGGAACGCGCCGATGGCAAAGAGCGGAATCAAACGATCCGTTACTCCACCGAACAAAGCCAGAAGCAGTCCGGCCAGAACGGCAAGAACCAGGATGCCTTGCGAATACACTAACCTCCGTCCCCTCGTGGCGAAGGAATGAGGAAGATAGTTGTTCTGAGCGATGGCACGGCAAAGACGAGGGAAATCAGCGAAGGCAGTATTCGCCGAGAGGGCCAATACCAACAGAATCGAGCCGATTGACACATAGTAGAAGGCGCCTCTGCCGGTGACCGCAGCGAGAAGCATGGAGAGCACGCTCTGATAACCGGGCAGCCCCGGGTCCGTGGCCTCGATGCCGTAAGCGCGAACGAGGTAGGCGATTCCGGCGAGCATCACAATCAAGAGAGCAATGATAATGGTTAGAGTGCGGCGGGCCGTGGGGATGACGGGCTCGCGAAACGCCTTGACGCCGTTGCTCACCGCCTCGACGCCGGTCATGGCCGTGCATCCGCTAGCGAAGGCTTGGAGAATCAGCCATACACTTGGCACCGCAGCAGCCATTGCGATTCTTGGAAGGGGTTCAAGCGGCACGGGATGACCACCTGCAGCGAACGCCTTGAAAAGGCCGATCGCAATGGCCAGGAGCAGGCTTCCAATAAACACGTAGGTAGGAGCCATAAAGATCAGGCCGGATTCCCGCATGCCCCGGAGATTGATCAGGGTAATGACCACCAAAATTCCCAGGCACAGCGCAAGCGTATGCGGCTGCAGACTAGGCGCTGCGGAAACCAGAGCTCCGACACCAGCGGAAATACCTACGGCGACCACCAGGACGTAGTCAATCATCAACGCAGCTGCTGCAAGGAGGCCGGCGGAGACACCAAGATTCTGCCTTGCGACGGTGTACGACCCACCGCCGCCGGGATACGCCTGGATCGTCTGCCGATAGGAAAAATAGACGATGATGAGCAACACAATGATGCTGACACTGATGGGAACCACGTAAGCGATGCTCGCCGCGCCGAGAGGAATCAGTAGCGTCAAAGCAGCTTCCGGGCCGTAGGCCGCGGAGCTAAGCGCATCCAAACCGAAGATGGGAATCCCAGCGGCCGCACCGACGCACTCGGCACGTGCTTCGTCCGACGCGAGAGGCCGGCCTAGGAGCAGATTGAGGAGGGACATGGAGCAATTCTCCTATAAGTTTGAATGCGTTTCCCCAGGAGATTCTCGCGTATTTCAGGTAGTACTCAGCGTGTTGTATATTTCACGTGCGACTTTTCTTTGTGGGAAGGGGTGACGTCCACTTCGGCTTGCAACATCGGCACGAGGTAACTGGCGAAGCCGATGCCCACCAGAATCGTCCCGAACGATTTTTCTGGTGTGTAGGTCCTAACCACCAATTTTCCAAACTCGAGTCTGTATAACTTTGATTTGTAACGCCGCGCAAAAAGCTGCTGCATCGCTTCCCGGAGATTGGCTTCCGCTTCTTCGAGCGACCCGTTTCCTGCATACTCGCAGGCAAAACCACCCAGGTACGAGCCGTCCGAATTGCGGTATACCTTGGCCAGAAGCACACCAGCTGTGATCCGCGTCCCCGGCCTTTCGGTATGCTGAATCGCGATGATTCCCTCGAGCACCGACCCGTGGTGGATATCAGGCAAATGTGGGAGCTCGACCGCTTCCGGCGGCAACACCGAGGTATACAGCATCACGTTGTAATTCTCGATTCCGGCCATGTGCAGGGCTACGTCGTACGATCCGGTTTCGATTCCAACATCGCTCTCCCCGCAGCCGATCACCCAGAAATATTCCTTGGGAATCCGGCAGCCAATCTCAGAGTAGCGAACAGGAGGATGCTTCGACATTTTACGATCGTCCCGCGCAGCTTAATGTGGTTCCAGGCGGAGGTCAAATGGAGGCGTGGCGTTCCATCGCGATGTCAGACGCGCTTGATCTTTCCGCGCAGATCCATCACTACTACGCGACGATGCCGGACACTCATCGTGGGGAACCACTTTTAAGACAACCTGAATTAGATGTGTGGTCGGGTTATCGAACATCTCTATCGGGATTCCCTTTGCGCGGACGGTGTTCATATTTCCGGCGTCGCGATTCCTGTAAGATACAGACAATGGCAACTGCTCGCGCGACTCTTTCCAGGCTTCCCAAAGAGACCTACATTGCGGGGATCACGATTCTGGCCATCGCGTCGCATCTGGTGCTGCGCTACGCGACACATGCGCCATTGCGAGTTGCACTGGCTCCCCTGGTTGTCGCGCTGGTAGTTGGTGGAACACCGCTGGTTTTCGATCTGGCGAAAAAACTGGTCAAGCGGGAATTCGGATCAGATCTGCTTGCGGGAATCTCGATTCTCACCGCTGTGGCCCTGGGGCAGTACTTGGTGGCCGCCATTGTGGTGCTGATGCTTTCGGGTGGCGCGACACTGGAAGAGTTTGCAACGGCGCGGGCTTCGTCAGTGCTGGACGCGCTGGCGCGGCGAATGCCGGGCGTCGCGCACCGTCGGTGTACAGATAGCGTCGTGGACGTGAGGTTAGAAGAGATTCAAATCGGTCACTTGCTGATCGTGCTGCCGCATGAGATTTGCCCGGTGGACGGCGTAGTGATCGAAGGCCGCGGAAAAATGGACGAGGCGTATTTGACCGGCGAACCTTATGAAATCTCGAAAATGGCAGGTTCGCAGGTGATTTCCGGCGCAATCAATGGCGATGCGGCGCTGGTCATCCGCGCCGAAAAGCTGGCCGTCGATTCGCGGTACGCGCGGATCATGAAGGTGATGCAATCCACCGAGCAGCAGCGCCCGCACTTGCGGCGGCTGGGCGATGAATTGGGCGCGCGGTACACACCGATCGCGCTGATGGTGGCTGGGATCGCTGCGCTCGTGAGCAGAGACATGCATCGCTTCCTGGCGGTGGTAGTGGTGGCCACACCATGTCCGCTGCTGCTGGCGATTCCCACGGCGATCATTGGTGCGATTTCCCTGGCAGCGCGGCGAGCGATCATCATCAAAAATCCGGCGGTACTGGAGCAGATCGATTCCTGCCAGACGTTGATCTTCGACAAAACCGGCACACTAACGTACGGACGCCCAACGCTTACGGAAATCATTTGCGCGGAAGGATTTGAGAGACAGGATGTGCTGCGATTGGCAGCCAGTCTGGAACAGTATTCGAAGCATCCGCTGGCTGGCGCGATTACCGGCGAAGCGCAAAAGCAGGAGACGAAACTCCTGGGAGTTACGGAATTGAGCGAGGCGCCGGGAGAAGGGCTGCGAGGCGCCGTCGAAGGACGCACGGTGCGAATAACAGGAAGAAAGCAAGCGGAGGAACTGCGCACCGTTTTGCCCGCGATGAGCAGCGGTTTGGAGTGCGTGGTCTTTATCGACGAGCGCTACGCGGCAACAATGCGATTCCACGATGCGCCGCGAAGCGACAGCCGCTTGTTCATCCAGCATCTGAAACCACGGCATGGAGTTCGCAAGGTCATGCTGGTCTCGGGCGATCGAGAGTCCGAGGTGCAGTATTTGGCCGATAGCGTTGGCATTAGTGAAATATGGGCGGGAAAGAGTCCGGAAGAGAAAGTGGCGATCGTGAAACAGGAAACCGCCAGGGCCAAGACGCTTTTCGTCGGAGACGGTATCAACGATGCGCCAGCATTGACGGCAGCGACCGTCGGCGTGGCCTTTGGATCGCAGAGCGACATTATTACCGAGGCGGCGGATGCGGTGATTCTCGAAACCTCGCTCGGAAAGATCGACGAACTGATGCACATCGGACGGCGAATGCGGCGTATTGCGCTGCAAAGCGCGCTGGGCGGCATGACCGCAAGCATCGTGGGGATGACCGCCGCCGCGCTGGGCTACTTGCCCCCGATCGGAGGAGCGATCGCGCAGGAGATCATCGACTTACTCGCAGTGTTAAACGCCGTGCGCGTGGCGTTGCCGACCGACGATTTGCAGGACTTCTAAGGTTGCGCGCGATAGAACCTTAAAATCAAGAATCAATTCGCAAAAACAATCCCTTGAAGGAACGCTGCCAGCGAACCGATAGAATCCTGAGACCCCGGTTTGCACCGAAGCCCACGTATTAGTTGCCGCTTAGAAGCTCAGTTTGAGGGCAACTTGCGAGACGCGTCCCGGCTGCGATTTCAGGATTTGCCCGAAGGTGGAATCATTGATGTTACCGTCCACCGCGTTCGCGCCATCGAACTGCGCATGGTTGAACGTGTTGAAGGTCTCGAAACGGAATTCCAGTGAGGCGGATTCCGTGACACGGGTGATCTTACGCAGAGCCATATCGTAGTTGTCTATGCCGGGTCCGTAAAAGAAGCGCCGCGAAGAATTGCCAAACGTACCGAGCGTGTTCGGACTGAAGAGCCTCGTATTGAAGGCCAGCGAATTGTTCCGCGGATTGTGATTCACTTCCAGCGAACCCAGGCTCGGGTTGTAATCTGGTAGGTCGATGCTGACGCTATTCACGCCATTGTTCTGCACAATTTTCTCCTTTTTCTTGCCCCATTTTCTTGGGGCACACAGAAGCGAGTGGCTTCTGCTTCCAAAGCGAGCGGCTGCTTTATGGGAGGGAACCCAATGGTGTAGGGGCGGAACCGAGAAAGCAGAAGACGCGAAGCTGCAGGACGCAGGAATTAGCCCGAAGCAGTGCCCGAGAAAATGAGTGGCAGAAAAGGGACGGCGGGCTACCACACTCAGTACGAATTGGCGTGAAAAGCCAGAATTAGCAACGATGGCGGAGAAAGGGTGAAAAGTCAGAGATGTCTAGAAGTCTTCTCGCTGCGAGTTCACGCCAGGTGAGAGGGCTTTGGTTGTGCGCAACAACGACTGAGCGTTGTATCACGACGGACTACCGGCGAATCTGACCGCAGGAGCGAACTAAGAGCAGCAACGGCTAATTGACAATGAATTTCACAGGCATCACGACAGACCGTGCTTCGGGGTTGTAATAGTCATACAGGAGCGATGGCGTGGTGTTGGCTTCCATCCTGAATCTCGGCCGGAACGAAAAAGTGAACTCTGTTCCTCCGGCCTTTGGCCACACATAGAAAACGATGCGATCTGGAAGGACATCGTAACGCCCACTCCCATAACCTTCGCCTTCCAATGCCGCGTCCAGCGAGGCGCGGTCAACATCCACGCCCGGAGGCAAACCAATTTCGGCGAGCATCATGCCGTAGCCCATAAATCCAATCCTTTCCACCTTGACGGTACACCGCACAGCATCGCCCACCTTTGCTTTGGTGTTGTCAAAACGAACGTCGAGCCGCAGCGCCCGCGTTTCGCCAAGTTTCACATTGCTGTCTTTTGTCCCGGCGGAAGACTCCCACGGCACATACTCGGAGGAAACAACCTGGGTCATTAGAGGTGAAGTATCCTGCGGTCTCCGGATTTCAACTTTGTTTCTACCATTTTGTATCGTGCCCGGCATTTCCACGAAAACGGGACCTGTCACTTCCGAGGGCGCGGGGATACGCACAGAACTTATCTGCTGCCCGTTCAACCACACCGTTGCTGTAGATGACCCGCCGGGAATCTCTCCCTTGGGCATCGCAGCAATGATTGCGTCGATCACGTTCACCGTAGCTGCAGTGGATGACCAGGAGCCGTAACGATCCTTGCCTTGTAAAAGAAAGAGCAAACCACGGTGCGCCTGCTTTGCAGTCTGCCCGTCCACGTCAGCCGAGGCGGGCAACATCGAGAGCGCCTCGACCGCCAAAGCAGTTGTTTCTAAGCGGCCAGCTCGCCCCCATCCGTAGAAAGGAGTGGGATTCAACTCCACGTTCCAGTAGGTAGTCGAGCCTTCGTCGTGTGCGATGCCCAAAAGTTGCTGGCGCGCCTTCTCCTGAAAGTCGCTGCGGCCGGTGGCAATCGCGGCGAGGGCATAATTTGCAACGAGATAGGATTCTTTCCACTCGTCCAACCGGTCTTCCAAAAAGTGCAACGCCTTTTCGACGCTTGCAGCCGCGGTCTTGCTTCCCGTTGACCCGTCGGAGAGATTGGTCGTCGTCGCAAGCACTCTGGCGAGATAAGCCGTAAGAGTCGCGTTTGGCTTGGGTTTGTTGTCCCGCCAAGAAAAGGACAGCCAGCTGCCGTCAGGTTGCTGCTGCTTGATGATGAAATCGCCCGCGCCTTCAATCAGTTTCTGGTCCACATCAATGTAGGCCTTCGAGTCAATCAGGGTACGCAGGACGTGGCCGGTGACTGCCAAATCGGAGCCGCCTTTTCCCCAGTAGCTGAATCCGCCGTCCGATCCGCGATAGGAGAGCAGTTTCTCGTAGCCTTCTCGAACGTATTCTCGCGCACGGCGGGCCACCACGGCGTTGGGATTCCCGGGTTTCGCGGGATCATCTTGCCCCGCTTTCTGCAAGATGCGCAGCGCGCGGAGACTTGCGAGCGTGGTCGAAGCAACTTGCTCCGCGCATCCGGCCGGCCGGCCCACGATTCCTTGCACGTTTTCGATTATGTGGGCCATCAAATTTGGATATAGCTTCAAAAGCGCTTCGCTCGAGCCGCGGATGGCGTGTTCCGAAATGTCGAAATCCACTCTCGACTGGTCTCCTGCGATCAGATCGACAATCGATTTTGAGATTTCTTCCCCATCAGGATGAACCGCGAGCACGCGCTCGATGGCATCGCCCATTTCTTTATTGGAAGCGACGACGCGCTGCTTGCCGGCTTTGGTCGAGCCCTCCGCCCGGAGCGCGAAAATGGCATCGGCACTGCCTCCGGCTGGAATAGTGATCTTCTGCGCCTGCGGCGACAAAAGGGAAAGCCAGGTTTCTGGTTTCATTTCGACGTTTACGTACTGCGGTTGTTTCAGGTAATTGCGCAGCACGACAGGCAGCGAAATCACGTCACCCTGCGTTAGGGCCTTCGGGGGATCGTGTTCCACAAAAAATGGCTGAAACGCTGAAATATCTTTTCGCGCGGTGCCGACGTGTCCATCCAGGGTTGAAGCGATAACAGACATCGTCCAAGTCGTAATGTTGTCGGCCAGCTTGAATCGAAGCTGAGCGTGGCCCTGGGCATCAGTCACCGTTTCCGGAGTCCAGAGTAAAGTTTCGGGAAAATATTGGCGGACGCGCGGCGTGAACAGCGGGGATTCCTGGCCTGCCTTGTTTTTGGTCGCCGTCGCAGCCGGCTTCTGCGCGGTGACTTCGACGGTCTCGCAAGTCTGGCAGGCGACGCTGGCCATACTGGTCTGTATGAAAGCGGGGCTGGCCACGACTTGCAAGACCTGGCGGCTGTCGGCAATGGTCAATGTCACATCCAGGCTGGTTACTTCGCTAGCGCGCACCGGCACTCGCGCCACGACGGCCTCCGAGAAACTCGCCTGGGTGAAATGCACTTCGAACATTCCCGCTTGCATGTTCCGTAAAACGTAGATTCCGTCAGGGCTCGTAGTCGTTTCGTAAGATGGCTTGCCCTCGGGCCCCAGAGCCTGGACTTTGACGCCGCCAATCGCGGCGCCTGAAGGATCGGTGACTTGCCCCTTGATTCCGCCCGTTCCGCTAGTGAGTGAAGTCCGGTCCGTCGCCGGCGCAGGCATAAGTTCGTGGCTGCTCTGTTCGGCCAGAACGCCGGTGAAATCGGCCACAGAGAAAGGCGTCCACTCTTCTCTAATCGGGCCGCGACTCATCACGTGGACGTAGGAGACGTGCTGGGTGACCGGCATTGCCTGCGTGATTCGTCGCGGCCGGTCGGGATAGACGGAATACGTTTTGATGCGCACACTGTTCGCGTAAAAGGCGCCTTCATTGAATGTAAAGTAGTACGGACGACCCCAGGGGTCCTTCAAATCTTCGGGTGATAGTTTGGCGGCTTCCAATACAGGCAGGAGTTGCTCCGTCGTGGCCGGGAAAACACCTGTCTTCAGAAACTGCTGAGCCAGTGCGGCATCGATGGCCGCGCTCTCCCGCTGAAAATACTGGATCCGGGAATGGCAAACCGAGACGTCGTCTACTGAAGGCTTCTCTTGGGTCGCAAAAACGCGATCGGGCCCCGCACTGGTCACTTGAATCGCAAAGAAATTCCCTTCAACGCTAAAGGAAAATCGGTAGGCGGTTCCCCATGGATCGCGCAAAGCATCCAGATCGACTCTCTCTTTCAAAAGCTCTTTTTGGAGCGTTTCGTAGTCGCGGATGTACTTCCCGGTCCGCGTAAAATAGTTCTGCGTGACCCGGTCAATCGTGTGCGCGATTTTACCAAAGTAGGGTCTCCAGACGGTGGCGACCGGAAAATCATCCTGCGTGCCCGGCTTGCGATCGGGCCCGGCGCTGCGAATCTCCAGAACGTCAAACTGCCCTTGGACGGAAAAAGCGGCTTCGTAGGGCGTGCCCCAAGGGTCACGCAGCGCGTCGAAGTCGACACCCTTCTCTCGAAGCGTGGCTTTCAGCTCTTCGAGATCGTGCGGATACTCTTCGGAGTTGCGATAGGCGTCATCCAAAAGAGCAACAAGATAATTCGGCCGCTGGATGACCGATACAACGAAATCGTCCGCGGTATTCCTCACCTTGTCCGGTCCAGCGCTCTTCAGTTCGAGAACATCTTGATTTTGCTGCGCCGAAAAGGCCGCCTCGTACGGCATGTCCCAAGGGTCGCGCAGTGCGTCGAACTCGACCCCATTCGCTTTCAGCGTGCTTTTCAATTCAGCGAGACTGTACGGATACTTGCCCGTTTTCTTGTAGGAAGACTCAAGAGCTGCTTTCGCATCCTTCAGGCTTTTCTCGATGATCTTCGAAAAATAGGTCGCCGGATTGGAGAAATAATTCTCGCCCCCCGCGATCTCAATTTTGTCTTCGCGGCCGTAAGAGTTGCTATAGGAGTTCTGGCTTTCCGTTAACAAGACTTCCGCCAGAAGATCCAAACCCTCCGGATAAGGGCGGCGGCTGTCCCAGTGCAAAAGGTCATTTGCAGAGATGCCCGCAATGGTGCGCGGGTCTACGTGAAACCACCACTGGTAATCGAGAAACCCGAATCCGCGGCCGCCGAAATCCTCGTCGGTGCGTACGCGCTCCGAGACAGCCTTGTCAAAGACCACCGTTCCCAGGGCGCCCTGGACGGCGCTCCCCTCTGCTGTGGTCAAATTGAAATCTGCGACGGCCTGCTCGCCGGGCTTATAACTGCTTTGAGTCATGTGAAGCGCCAAACCCAGCTCTTGTTTGGCGGGATAGAAAACCTTCGCAAAGCCTTGCGGATGATCACTCGAGAGCGTGCTCATGGTATAGGCGAGAATTCGCAATTCTCCGTGGAATCGCGGATCGTATGGAAAGTCCGCTTTTCCGCGGCCGCCTGCCGAGCTAACCACTTTCGATTGCAGCGCTTCCGATTCTCCCGCTACTTCGATGACGATTCTGTCGTCGTGCAAATTGGATTCGACCTGCAGATGGATGTCATCACCTTGGCGGTACAGCGCCTTCTCCGCGCGCAGGCGCAGGTATTTCGTGGAGTAATCGAAACTTATGTAGTCTGACTCGATCCCGGATTCACCCTTGCTGTCGCGCGCCCTGAGTCGCAGGTATGCCGATTCTCCCTTGATGCCAGGAATTGGCAGGCGGCATTCGTCCGGAATGGCGAGGTCACTCACCTTTACAAGGCCATAGCCGTTTGTCTTAACCACTTTCAAGGACACGCCTTCCAAAGGATGATTCTCATCTTCGTTAAAGCCGACGTCCTCCCGTGGTTTCAGCGCCTCAATCGCTACGTACACAGAGGCGGGCGTTCCATCCGCGTAGGAAGCAGTGATGTAGATTGCTGCGAGTGGACCACCCATAGGAGAAAAGACCTGACTCATGTACATGTGGATGGGCTGATGTGTAATGCGCACATCAAAGCGCCGCTGCTCGGTGCGCTTCGTCGAGGCATCCGTGACGTAGGAGACGAATTTCAAGTCCTGATATTTCTCGTAGCTATCAGTGGCGAAATCCTTGAAATCATCCTGCAACGAGACTTCCGCGGTGAGTGTGCCGTCGGTGCTGAGTTCACCGGTAGCCAAATCCTGCTCTTCTGTTTCATATTTTTGCGAACTGTAATTCCACTCCCGGCTGCTTACACGGGCGATGCGAACGCGGCCTTGCTTTATTGGTTCGCCGAACAGGTAGCGGGCGGCCACCTTTACCTTCGCGTTTCTGCCGCTCGTGTAATACGCGGCGTCCGGCGAGGCCTCAACGCTGAAATCGGGAAGATCGTAGCGGCTGATCTTTACTTTCCGTTCCGCCCCAGCGTTCGAGTACCAATCTCCGCTTCCGAGGGAGGCGGAGATCGTGAATTCTCCAAGGCGAAGATTGCTTGGAATTTGCCAGTCCGCGCTGGCGATCCCGAAGTTAGATGTTTTGAGCTTGGTCCGGAACGCGTTCAGATTTTCCGGGTCCGTGATTGCGACCTCGACATCCGCATCGGAAAGCGCATGGTTATCCGGTCCAAAGGCTTGCACGCGCATGTGTACCGTTTGTCCGGGCTGGTAAATGGGCTTGTCCGTCATCAGGGAGAATCGTGGTTCGTCAGGGTATTTAAAGTCGATCGTTTCCTGTTCGAGCAAAACACCGCGGCGAACAGAAACTGTGATTTCACCTTCGTCGTACTTATGTCCGAGAGGTAAATCGAAAGAGAAGAGGGCATAACCTTCTGCATCGGACTTTGCCTTGCGAACGATTGGCTTGGGTTCCTCGTTCGCAAAATCGGACAGATGAAGTTTCAGGCTGGCCACGACTTCGATACCTGCGTAGGGATGGGCGGTGTAAGGATTCTCAATCCTCACCCTCACCGGATACTTCGTGCCTGGACGAACCTGCCCGAGGGAGGAAGTACGAATCTGGTAGGGATTGGTCATGATTCTGCCAAGTTGAACGATGCCCTCGAACGGAGTGAACGCGGAGCCGCCGGCCGGTGTGACGGTGTACTTCAGGCGGTAGGTAGCAAGGTCCGAAGGACTCTTTGTCGGAAGGCCTGACTCGCCAACGACGAGGTTATTCAAGAAATTTCCGGGATCGATGGAAATCTCTGAGTTGCCGGAGGACAGTACTTTGTCCTCGCTGTCCAGGAGCTCAAGCTTGACGTTTCCTTCGAAGGATTTACCGGAAGAATTGGAAAGAGGGAGAACGAATTGCACCAGGGGTTCAAAATCGAATCTCATTTTCGATTGGACCACGCTGATCGGCGAAGGATTGTCCTGTGCTTTTGCCGACGGCACAAAGAGCAACGAGACAATGAAGAGACACCACGGCAGGCGGCTGAGAGTAGGTTTCATCTGTCCCTCGGATACTGCCAACATTGTCCCACTAAGGGTGTGTCGTCTGACTTTGTCGTGGAGCCGTCGTTTTCAATCAGTTCACGAGGCGTTCCAATCAGGAGAGCTTCCTAATGGCGAATCCGCAATCACTGGCCCCTGCCTGCGAGGCTCGCCAAATAATCCGTCTCTGGCCACTCCCTCCGCTACGACCTAAGCGCGCCGCCTCCGGCGTCGCAGGTCTTCGCTACGGGAGTGGCCAGAGCAAGACGAACCATGCTCTAATGTCGGAAACGTCGACGTGGAAACCTCGGCCCGAAGCTATTCCGCTTAACATATAAGTAGGACATGAAAATGTCTCCTTTTTCTGCCCCATCTTTCTGGGGCATCCAAAAGCGAGAGGCCGCTGCTCCCAAACCGAGCGACTGCATTTCGGGAGGGGCACAAGAAATCTTTGATGGGGTTTTCGAAGATTTCTTGGGAGGAGACGAAAAAGCAGAAGGCGCGAAAGTGCCGGGCGCAGCAATTCGGCCCGAAGCAGTGCCCAGAAAAATGAACGGCAGAAAAAGGCTGGCCTACTGAACTGGGAAGATCGGTGTGACATGAGCCGTCGGGCACGGCCAAAGCGGAACACAGCAAGATCAGACTGTCGTGTATCACTGCTGCGGGTTCGACGATGGGAACCCGAATCGAGCGGCCGCTCCGACGGTGAGCGCCGAATGGCTGTGGTAAATGCGCTCGGTCATCGCGGACGAAGTACGCCACGGAAGTCGCTGATGATGCCTGAGGCGAACTTTGCAGCGGTTAGTTCCGTGTGGCCGAGCACCCAAGGAACGGCGAAAACCACCTACGACGGGCCCAAACAGAAGCAATCGCCAATGCTCGGCTAGTGAACCAAGAAATCGTAGTAATTCACGTATTCTCGTCCATTCCAGAACTGAAGCTCGAATGCCCGTCCGTAGATTGAATTTCGGAGCGACTCTGGCGGCAGATAGCTGTAATAAATCCGGTATTGTCCTGGACGCGAGATGTGGTAGGCAACTGCGAGATCAATGTCCCAAGAATAGGCGTTCCACGTAAAGACGGGCGGGGCGAAGAGGGCGGCTTTCACGATTTCGTTGAGCTTGGGAGTGGCTGGAATTTCCCTGCCATCGGGACCAATTAGGCGGAAAACGTGAGTGCCGCGCTCGAAGCCATCCGGAGGCGATTCTGTGCCAAAGTTTTCAAAGACCAGGTCTAGGTGAACCGACTGCCTTGTGGAAGCGATCCTTGAATAATCGGTCGTTAGCGGCCAGACGACCGGGATGTATTTGAACCTTTCCGGTTCCGACTTGAAATGCTCGGCGAAGTCAGGGGCGGGTATGTGAGAAAGAAGCGCCTGGGCATTCAGCCAGCAATCGCTGCCGCGAGCGGTGTCTCTCCAATCGCAATAGAGAAGATGGTACGCCCACCATCTCTGTTTTGCGCGCTCCTCGGCTTGGGGCTGTCCGATCTCATCCAGCGGTGTATTGAAAGTATCGAAACCGTGAGCGCTGCGGAATGCGCTTGCCAGTAGACCCGCTGCTGAATGCCCGACTGTAGTATCGATGGATACGTCATCGTCCCAGTATTGGATTTTTCCCGTATCCAGCAACATTCCTAGAAGGAACGGCGTACTTCGTTTCCTATCCAGCTGGAAAAGGACCGCAATGGCTGAGTCACGGACCCAAGGATCGGGGTCTCTCAGCAGAGGTACAATGGCGGGAAAGGCTCGATAGCCAAGCTTGGCCGCGTTCGTTTGCTCAGCGGCGTAATTCTTCTTCTGGCTCGCGTTCTTTCGTAAGTCTGAGACGATGCTTTGGATTTTTTCTAGCGCTTCCTTATCGATCGAAGGAGGGGGATTCTTGCTCAGCTCGAAAAACGCCCGTTCCAGATAGTCGCGCGGCGGAGTCTCCTGCTGAGAGCTGCGGCGGGATGGAGTGCAGCCCACTAATAGAACGACCGTCATCAGGGCCAACCATGACCTCGGCATGTTGTTTACCTGATCGCCCTCCTATAGATAGAAAGCGCAACGCCTCGTTTCTTGCACAGAGAATTTAACCTCTGGGTGCTCTAGAGTTAACTATGGTAATCGGATCGGCAGCGCGATTCTTGGCGCGTCACGGGCAAGCCGGGAGTAATGCAAATGGCGGAGGTACTAGCAAGGATGCCTTTGGGACGAGACCTGCCCAAGACTCCGTTGCTGGCCACTCCCTCCACTTCGGCCTAAGCGCGCACCACAGATCGACAACGGCACAGGAGAATTTACACTTCCAAAAGGTTTTGAATATGATGCCGTGGCTTCGGTCGAATGTGATGCAGGTAAGCTTATCGAACCACGTATGTCCCGGCCCGACCAACGAATCAAAGTCGCAGACGGTCTAACTCCAGCAGAGATGACTTTTATCATCCCTGGACCACGATGCCCCGCTTTGGGTCAGTCATTGATGAATTTCGGTCCAGCGTCGCGTCAATCAGGTGTAGAGGTTGTTACAGGAGACAGATTAGGGTAAGATTGTCTTACCATGGAAACCAAGGTTTCAACGAAAGGTCAGGTCGTTCTTCCCGGTCCGATTCGCCGCAAACTGGGACTCCGGACGGGAGATCCACTCGACGCAAAGGTGGAGGGTGGGCGCATTGTGTTGACTCCACGAAGCATGCGCGCACGGAAAGTAAGTATTGTCGTTGACCCCATTACCGGACTTCCGGTTCTGAGTGCGGGTCCAGACGCTCAACTCTTGAGCAGCAAACAGGTCTGTGACATTTTATCCGACTTCCCATGAAGTATCTCCTCGACGTGAACGGCCTAGTTGCGTTGGGTTTCCTCCAGCACGAATTCCACGAGCGCGTTGCTAGTTGGGTGCACACTCTGGCCTCAAGGGGAGATCCGGAATTGGCAACTTGTTCGATTACGGAACTTGGCTTCGTCCGGGTCCTCGCACAGGCACCGCAGTATGGATTCACCATCGCCCACGCACGCACGCTATTACTCCGCCTTAAAACAGGAAATTCCCCGAAGTTCACTTTCATCCCCGACGATCATGATGTCTCGAACATTCCAGCTTGGGTCAAGACTGCAAAGCAAACTACCGACGGTCATCTTGTGCAACTCGCCAGGGCGAAGGGCTCAATTCTTGCGACGTTGGATGAAAGAATACCCGGAGCATTCCTAATCCCTACGCAAAGATGAAGTAGCCGCCTTAAGTGTTGTGTTTTAGATAGGCACCGCATCCGGTATCGCGAAGAATGACACTCCGAGACCAGGGACCGCAATACTGATAAGGGCGAGGTCGGTGGTTCAAGTCCACCCAGGCCCACCATTCAAATCACCAGTAAATACGCGGCTATTCTCACTTTTCCCCTTTTGGGGAATATCTCGCAAAAGACCGATTTGCCAACTATTTGCCAACTTTACGTTTGGCCAGATGGCACTACACTCAGGGCGTTAAGACCCTTCGGGTGAAGGCAGAACAGCTCGCATCGATTTGGCTATGTCGAGAATGCCCCCTGTCAGGTCGAAGCCGGCACCGCCTCAACTCTGATCCGCAGGCCCTTAAGAAATGTGCGCAACGAACTTGCCTAATCGTGTTACTATACTGGACTATAGTATACTGCTCGTATGGCTCACACAAGCAAAGACAAAGAAAAGCTTCGAACACGCGTTCGGCGCATTCGCGGCCAGGTTGATGCCATTGCCCGCGCTTTGGAATCCAAGCAGGAGTGCGCCGGGGTCCTACAACTCATGGCTGCTTGCCGTGGGGCATTGAACGGTTTGATGGCCGAGGTTATGGAAGGGCACGTTCGGTTTCATGTCCTCTCTCCCGACAACAGCAAGACCTCTCCGCGGGCGCGAGCTGCTGAAGAACTGATCGACGTAGTTCGAGCCTATTTGAAATGACGGGGTGAATCACGAAGCAGCTCTAACAAAGGAAAAGCCAATGAACCAAGCGGGTGTGAAGGATTCAGTAGTCAACGTTGCTGGACCTAAGAAAGAAAGCTCCTCACCTGGCGACCCCAACCCGGGAGATGATCACGCACACGCACTGAACTGGCGAGAGATCAATCGCGTTTTGTTTGTTGCAGCAGCGGCGGGGGCCATTTGGTTCCTCGGCGGCGCGCGGAATCCCTACGTAACTGGTATCGGTGTAATTTGCGCCCTCGTTGGCGGTTTCCCGATATTCCACGAAGCTTACGAAAACATCGTTCAGCGGCGCATGACGATGGAGCTTTCCATGGCCATCGCTATCGTGGCTGCTCTGGCGATCCGTGAGATATTCACGGCTCTTGTCATCACCCTGTTTGTCCTCGTCGCCGAAATCCTCGAAGGACTCACGGTGAGTCGCGGTCGTACCGCAATCCGCCATTTGGTCGGTCTCTTACCCACCTCTGCCACGGTACGAAGAGACAGATCGTGGCGAAACGTCGAGACAAGTGAAGTCGTGGTTGACGACGTCGTTCTGGTCAAGCCCGGAGCTCGGATTCCTGTGGATGGCGTCGTTGTAGGAGGCCATTCCTTCGTCGACCAGGCAACAATCACAGGCGAGTCTATGCCTGCGGAGAAAAGCAACGGGACATCGGTTTACGCTGGCACGATCAATCAATCTGGTGCGCTCGAAATCCGAGTTGATCGAATGGGGCGCGACACCACGTTCGGAAAGATCATCGACGCAGTCGAACGGGCGGAAAAATCGCGTGCTCCCATTCAAGGAATTGCCGACCGTCTCGCGGGCTATTTGGTCTACTTCGCGCTCGGAGCTGCTGCCCTCACATTCCTGATTACTCACAATGTTCGCTCGACCATTTCTGTCGTCATCGTTGCTGGCGCGTGCGGCATTGCAGCGGGAACACCTTTGGCAATCCTTGGGGCGATTGGACGATCTGCGCAACTCGGCTCGATCATCAAGGGCGGCCTCTACCTGGAGGCACTCGCGACTATTGATACTGTTCTCCTCGACAAGACGGGAACCCTAACCTATGGCACTCCCGAGGTGATCGCTGTACGTCCCGCTGCCGGAATTCCGATTCCTTCCTTGTTGCAAGCGGCGATGACTGCGGAATCAAGGTCTGAGCATCCGGTCGCCAAGGCAATTCTGAAGAAGGCATCAAACATGGGAATCTCGGGCGAAGAGCCCGAAAGATTCGAGTACACCCCCGGGAAAGGAATCATCGCGGCTCGTCAAGGTGTCGAAATCATCGTGGGTAATCGGCTCTTTCTTGATGGACATCGAATTGCACTCCCAGCCAGCACGATCTCGCTGACGGATTCAGAGATTTTTGTGGCGCGAGAAGGCAGGTTCCTTGGGACGCTCGTCATTGCGGATATGCTTCGACCGGAAGCAACAAAGGCAATCCAAGATCTCAAATCGATGGGATTGAAGACAGTTCTTCTCACGGGAGATTCCAAAACCGTGGCGGAGGACATTGGCGGAAAGCTGGGCGTCGATGAAATAGCCGCTGAACTTTTGCCCGAGGACAAACTGGAATTTGTCAGCAAACTCACCAAAGCTCGACGTAACGTCGTTATGGTGGGTGACGGGGTCAATGACGCTCCTGCTCTCATGAAGGCTACGGTCGGAGTCGCGATGGGCTCCGGTACAGACGTTGCGCGCGAAAGTGCAAACGTTGTTCTCATCGGCAATGATCTCTCGAAGCTCGTCGAGACCCTATCAATCGCACGGCGCTGCCACCGAACGATCATGCAGAACTTTGTTGGAACCCTCGTCGTTGATAGCATTGGCGTCGGCTTGGCGGCTTTTGGATTTCTCAATCCCCTTCTCGCTGCGTTCATTCACGTTTCCTCCGAAATGGCTTTCATCTTGAATTCTGCAAGGCTGCTTCCCCCAATCTCTTCGGCCAAGAATCTGGTTCGTGGATTCTTCTCTCAACCGTCTGCCGTCATACCCAAGTAGAAAAAGATTGGGCGGACGCGCGTGCTGCTGCAATTGGGGTGGAACAGCGTGGGTAAAAACGACAAGTTTTCGCTGGTCACAAAACGGCTGGTTATCGGCCACGTCGCCGTTTGCCAGGGATGCTGTTGCGGAAACACAGCCAACGGCAGGCCTGCGGTGCCAGTTGACTGGCTCAAAACTGAGTGGCGCGCCAGAGGATTGTTGAAGCGGGTTCAACTCACAATAAGTGGCTGTCTGGGGCCATGCGATTTGCCGAATGTAGTCACCATCTCGAACAAAGACGGCACCTGCTGGCTCGGGGGAATTACAGAATTCGAGCAGTACCAGGCTTTGGTTGAGTGGGCAAGCCGGTCGAGAGACGCAAACGAGCTGCTACCCCTTCCAAAGGAATTTCGCAAACACACATTACATCCATTCCGTTAATTGGGGATGCCCTCTGGCCGCACCCCCAGCAGCGAATAAGGGAATCTCTCGTTCGCCCCTGTGAAGAGGGCTTTCACATTTCAAGAGCGCCGGTTCAGCGCCAATACTCACAAAAGATATGGACGCATATTAGTCGGCTTCGCGAGCGTCGTCACACGCTCCCTTGGAAATCCAGTGAACACTTCCGTGGTCGTCGATTTCAAGTTCAGTAATCGGAGGGCTGGCTAGGCCTGGGTTCTCTTGGATCTCCATTTCAACAAATTGACGAGCAACTGCGACATATCCGATACGCTCCCATTGATCGCGGGACTTCATGTGTTCCCGGATATCACGATTGAGGCCAGCAAAATAACCTATCGAAGAATTCGCACTGTCCGTGCTCTCGTATCGCTCGGCTGCAATCCTTCCCTTCGCGTCGGAAACGAAACCTCTAACGAACAAGGCGAGATGGCCCCTCAGGACCCCAGCAAAAATGACCTCGGTTGGCTTGTTTGCTATCGTCCGGCCAAAGTCGCTTGGATCTGCGGCACGAATGTGACGAATCGCTCGTTCGTAAGGAATCTTTGAAATCCGGAGAAACGCTTCTGCCTTCGCCCGAAGGTCACCAGGGTACCGGCATGCGGCGTCGGCAAGTTGTCGCAAATGGAATGCCGTCGTCTTCTCTTCGTAAAGACCCGCTATTGCAACTGTACAACCAGGTTCAGCGATGATCTTGCACTCGGAAACCGAAGAAAGTTGGCGATTCACGCGGCAATCGGCCGCGATCACCACGCGGTGATTTGTGTTATCGATTAACGCGACCACGCTGGTAGCGGTTGCCACGGCGGGCAAGAACAACGTTCCGGTTGTGAGAAAAACAAGCAGCCGGACCACATCAGCAGGATTCCGTGCCGTCCGCGGACTTGCCGCGTCACGGGCTTTCGATGAAAGGTGAAATACGTGTTTCATTTCAAAACCAATTCCTTGTGCTCTTCCACAAGGTTTCCCGGAGTGGCACTTTCTTCGCCGCTTTGCTCATACCGGAACGGTTCACTTTTATGGCCTTCCTGCCCAATAGGAACTGTGTTGGTCGCATCCCCGTTAGGCGAAGGCGTCAAAACGTCCGCGGCGATTTGAGGTTTACTTGTCTGCGGGCCTTCCGTTTTCATCCCCTGGCTTCCAATCCGCTTGCGTCCCCGCACTACGTCGCACTTATGCCGAGACCCAAGTTGGACCGCATTCTTGTGCAGCTCTGGCAGCATCTTGCTTAACCGCAGGACATCGCTTTCCAATATTCCTACGAAGAGTTCTTTTCGAATACTGTCGAAGGCTGATGCCAGGGCCCGAGCTACCTGCTTTCCCTTTGCAGTGGGTTTGAGGATCGAAAACCGCCGGTCGCATGGATCAACATCGCGCGTGAGCAAACGGCTTGACTCAAGACGGTCGACGAACCGCGTGATCTTGCCTTTATCTCTTCCGAGAGCAATCGCGAGTTGTCCCGGCGTTATTCTCCGGGCTTCTACGCAGCGAAGGAGCACGCTTGCTTCTTGCACCGTCATCCCAAATCTCAGGAAACGGCGATCAAGAGAAGTCTGTAGCTTTATGCACGTTTGGAACAGCCAGGATGTCAAAAGGTCCTTTCGCCATTCCTGACCTCGCGATGGCTTGGACAGGCCTCTACCCGAGGTTGCGACAGAAACGCTCACCACCTTTCGGCCCCGTCCTATTTGGGCGTGCTTACCCATTTCTCAAGCCTCACCCGAATCAGCTCTTCTGGCTGGTTCGACCGGATCCAACGCCAGGTTGGCTTGTAGCCTTTCACGATTACGCTGACGGCAAATTTCTCGGCCGTCACTCTTGGAAATTCCGCAATGCCGTTCTTGTCCGTTTTGAGTTCAATTTCCTTCTTTTCTTCAGCAGATTTTTTTCTGCGCCAATAAACCAGAGAGACGGAGGTATCTTGAATCGGAAGATCAGTCTCAGAATCTGTGACTTTGAAACGGAACTGATAGCTTGCTTCACGGGACGGTTTGGTCTGAGCGTGAGTCCGCGCTGCAGAGCTATCTGGAAGCGGGCTTAAGAAAACGCAGACCCAAATGACGGTGTGGACGACCGCCGTTCTTCGCTGTTCTCTGCTTTTGGCCGATGATCTTACCTGGAGTGCCATGGATCACCTGCGAGACTTCATTTGCCCTGGCTCTTGTGCCCTCTTCTATAGGCCGAGGAACCCCGCGAGGCATTCACGCTGAATCCTCGCGGAGCGTTTTCCCGTCAGTGTCAACCTTAGAAGTGAAACCCGAGTTCTGCCGTCATGGCACGCGGCGTTACGTAGTGCGTCCCGCTGAAGGTCGAAAGGAAGTTGTATACCGCGGTCTTGTTTGCCACGTTGATCGCTGTAAGCCGGGCGCTCCATCTAAAACGGTCGCCGTGGAAGAGGTTGTCGTGCCCGATGGCCACGTCAAACAAGTTGCGCGGAGCCACGCGCGGCGGATTGTGGTCGTCATCTTCGGTTCCCGCAGCCGGGATCTGCAGGAATGTAGAGCCGTACTGCGATGCCGGGCAGAGGGAATTTGGACTGATAGGCGTCGTAGGCGTTGCATGAACTGACCCACAGAAGAGCCCCGCCTGAAACTGCTGGTCAGGAGACAAGATCGATGCGTCGACTACCGCATCGCTGCCTAGCGGTCCGTTGCTGCAGTTGCCCCCCGCGCAAGGCACGGGTCCGGCCACGAGACCGCTGTCGTATCGCCAATTGAAGCCAACCCACGGCCCGCGCTTCAAGAACTGGTATTGCACGTGGGCCGTCAGATTAAATTTCTCGTCGTGGTCAATACGGAACACCGAGGAACCCCCCGGCACCGAACCGACACCGCCAATTTGTGGGGTGAAGAATCGCGCGGCTACGCTTGACATTACGACGAGCGCTGTAAAACCGTGGTAGTTTGGCACATTCGCGCGGATGGCATAGCCAGGGATCTTCGAATTATTCCAAGCGATCGGAAAAGTGATCGGTGTCGCACCAAGGATGCTGAAGTCGTAGGCGTTGTGCGTGTACTTCCAGATGTACTCGCCGTCCACGACCAAATACTTCCCGAAGGCTTGCTGCAATCCAGCATGGAACTCATTGCGGTACCCGGCAGGCAATACGCTGGGGGCGGTACTGACAAGCCCGGTATTGGGGTCTGTGCAGCCTTCACCCGCTAGTGCGAAAAGGTTGGCGACAACTACGTCCCTGCAGCCCACGCTGGAGAGCGCTAGGTTTTCGTTGAACGGGCTTTCCAGAGTTCGCGCGTAAGAAACGCGAAGGACGGTGTTCGTCCGCTTGATATTGTAGGCAATGCCAAGACGAGGCTCGACCTGGGACTGTGAAGTAAAGCCGTTATAGACGTCACCGCGTATTCCCACGTTGAAGGACCAGTTTCTCACGGTGATCGTGTCCTGGACGTAGAGAGCGAGTTGTTTCACATCCTCGTGTCCGTGGAACAAATGAGTGGCGGCGGAGGAACTGCTGCAGCCGTCCGCGGGCGACGGCGTCCTTGTGAGGTCGATGCAGCCAAGGAGCGGTACGAAATTAGGATTCGCTACGAAAGGTGTTGGATAAAGAGCAGGGTTTGTGGACGATGCCGTACCGCATTGGTTTGGATTGTTGAGTCCGGGATCACCGACAAATACCGGAAATCCGGCTCCATCCAAGCACGGCGAGTTGAAAGTGGGATCGACGATTCCAAAACTATCGTTTTCCGTAAGGATCGTTTGCTCGTACACGATTCCGGCCTTCACATTGTGAATGCCCTTCACGTAGGACAAGCTCGCTCGCGCGCCCGCATTGGTGAGCGTGCGGTCTTGAGTAACGGTTTCCTGTTGAAGATTCGATGGGCCGAGGTCGGCGAATGGATCGCCGCTCGGGTAATAGTTGTACGCGTCGCGGCGCACAAAACCACCTACGGTGAAGACGGCGGTAGGGCCAATCAAATGATTCCACGTCGGCGCGATGTTAAACGTTCCGATTTTCGAGCGCTGGTCGGTGGGGCCCACAACATTGCCGTTGGGGTCGAGACCGTTGTTTGCGACCACCACTCCATTCCAGGGTGTCGCGTTTTGCGCATCGAACGAATTGGGCGTCTGGAACCAGGAACGCGTGTAGCTCAGATTGAGATGCAGAGAATCCGCAGTTGATATTTGATAGTCCACGCGGTCGAACACGTTTTCCATATTGCCTTTGTCGTGCATCACGCTAAACTCGGGTCCATCGAGGAACCGGCCGCTATTCAGTCCGCCCACGGCAATAAAGTTGCCCCACTTCTCGCCGCCGTAGGCCAAATCAAATCCCCCACTCGACGTCCCGAAGCTCCCGTACGACGCCGTCACGCTGCCGTGTGGAGTCGTCTGCCCCTGGCCCGAACGGGTCGTCACATTGATCACCAGACTTGTTTTGTCGCCGTATTCCGCTGGCGGGGCGCCGGAGATCACTTCGAGCGACTGAACTGAATCCAACGGTATCTGATTCGAGAAAACCTTGCTTTGCTGGTCAGTGATCGGCTGGCCGTCGAGTGAGAAGGAGTTTTCTGCATGATCCCCCAGCCCGTGGAAAAGACCGTTTGAATCCGCGGCGACTCCGGGAGTCGAAAGCGTAACCAGCGAACTCAGAGACGACGACTGGCTTTCCAGCGGGAGTTTGTCGAACAAGTTGCGGTCCACGTCGGTGTGAAAGGTCGAATCGTTTTCCACCATGTCGCCGCCCGTGGCCTCCACCGTTATGCTGGTCGACGCAGCGGAGCCAACTTTGAGGCTGATCGCCACACTCACAGGAACGCTCGAGCGCACATCAACATCCTGCGTGTAGCTCCCGAAGCCCGGGGCCGTAATAACCATGTGATACGTGTTCAAGGGCACGTTCGTGAACCGAAACGCGCCGTCGGCTCCCGTCGTCGTCTCCCGCCGGTAGCCGCTTACTGCATAAGAAATCTCGACCGTGGCTCCAGCAACGACGCCGCCGGATGGATCTTTCACGACACCGTCAATCGACCCTGAATTACCCATCTGGGCACGACTGGGCGTTGCACAAAACAAGAAGCAGAAACTCAAAACGAAAAATGCCAACTTTCTAAAACCCATTGAATTTCTCCTCAGACCCCTAAGTTGGGCGATGTGTGTTTGCTGTTGTTGGAGTGGCCGCCTGGAAATATGGCGGTTGCGCCGACCCGGTGATGGGGCTAGCGCGATTACGAACGAAACAGCTGTGGTAGTTCTGAATTAAGCGGAGGGCGGAGCGCGGGAGGGTGCATCGTGGAAGAAAAACTCTTGGTAAATCGTTACAACAAGCGGCTGAATGTACCCGATTGCGACAAGAGGACTAAACAGCGATGGGGCTAGCGCTTTCGGACCGGAGCCAATGTGCGCCGCTTGGCAGACTTGGCAAGCGGCCTCATTTTGTCCCTTTACGTGGGAGTGGTCTAGGGCTTGCGCAACGAACACTGCGAACAGCACGGCCAGGGAAAGAGCTAATACCCTCACCAAGTCGGGCCTCGTCTTGTGCTTGCCTTCCATCTCGAACTTCAGTCTACCCCGATGTTCTCTTTGGACGCCAAGGCTGTTTCGTAGTGAGCACCCCTGGGCCTTGTGGAACCCGTCCATAAGAGCGTTTTATTACTGTACTCCGGGATAGTATCATTGAACCATGAGGGAGTGAAGAGGATGGCGCATACCACCAAGGACAAAGAAAAGCTCCTAAACCGCGTCAGGAGAATTAAGGGCCAGATTGAGGGGATTGAAAAGGCATTGGACGAAGACCAAGAGTGCTCGAAAGTTCTACAAACCATTGCAGCCATCCGCGGCGCGATTAACGGGCTCATGGCCGAAGTAATGGAAGGCCACGTACGGTATCACGTCCTCGACCCAAATGGTAAGCCGACCGCAGAACAAGCTGAGGCTGCAGACGAACTCATTGACATCGTCAATCGATACCTGAAGTAGTTGGAGTCAGCCCTCAGCATCATCCACTACTGGCAGCCTGCATCTACCCAAAGTCAGTATTGGTGTTCTGATCGACTGCTTACCAGTCCAGGGGGGCAATTGAGGTTCACTTTAGTTGCTTCGTTTCTATTTCTGGCCTTCACTCTTCAGCCGACGGCGGCACAGTCAGAAAACGCTCAGGAACCAGAAGCAAATCCCGGTCGTCCTACCGTCTCGACTCCCGCAACGCTCACTCCGGTGGGGTATCTCCAGTTTGAAACGGGTTTTGTACCTGCCTATGATTCCCCCGAGTTTTTGTCACGATACAGCCTCAACGAAGTCATAAAGCTTGCAGTCACACCTCGTCTGGAGTTTTTGGCCGCGGCTGAACCCATAGCGCACTCCACCGCTGACGGAACCAGCGCTAACCGCGTGGCCGATGTTTTCTTGGGTGCACAATGTGTGCTTTACCGCGGGGAAAGCGCGAAACCGACGTTGTCGGTCAGTTACTTCCATCGTGCATATGATGGCGGTGCCCCAGAGTTTGATTACGGAAGTCCGACTAACTCAGTTCTGGCACTAGCAAGCGCGGACGTAAAGGGATTTCACTACGATGGGAACGCTTTTTTCACGGAATTGGTGCAAGGACCGGTGCGTCGTGGTCAGTTCGGTCAATCACTGACCATTTCCCATGCCTTCGTAAAGCGGTTCACACTCTCGGGAGAAATATGGCACTTCACCCAGCCATTCCTACGAAGCAATGCAGTAGGCAATCTTTGGGCAGTTAGCTATACGGCGCGGAAAAACCTGGTTTTTGATGCGGGCTTTAATCATGGACTGACAGGCACATCCACAAGCTGGGAGGCATTCGTGGGTTTCACCTATTTACTGCCGCACCGCCTTTGGAAAGCTCGATAGTCGGCCGGGAACGCGGTTGGGGGAAGTGAAGGACGGGGTTCTGGGTGGATTGTCGGCAATCCGGAAGTTGGATTGGATTCACTCCCTTGATTTCCTAATGCCGCGACATCCGACCACGATCGCGGATTGATCCTGCCGAAGCTTGCCAATCCATTAGATTTCACTTTTCAGGTCGTATTTACTTGCGTTAATAACTTATCTTAAGTAAGGTTAATTATGTGAACGGTTCGGATGAACGGAACTAGGCCTACGCCCATGCTGCGTTCAACTCTTTCGATATTTATTTTTGTCGGGTTGTTTCATTCTCTCTTGCCTGAAGCAGCCTTCTCCCAAGGTGAAACTACCAGCGCGATCGTCGGCCAAGTAAGCGATGCAAGCGGCGCGACGGTGCCTGGTGCCACGGTGACGGTTACGAACAAGGAGACTGGACTGAGGCGAACCGCGAGTACCGATGACTCGGGCCGATTCAACTTTCCGCAACTGAAACCCGGTGCGTACTCCGTCAAGGTGGAAGCGGAAGGCTTCGAACCACAGCGGAATGACGCTGTATCCGCTGCCCTGGGCCAGAAGCAAACTGTCGATTTCAGACTCAAGATTGCGCACTCAAACCAGACCGTTGAGATAAGCAGTGAAGCCCCGATCCTCAACCCGGAGAATGCGAATACGTCCACGACTCTCAATGCACACGCGCTGGAAGACCTTCCCAATCCAGGGGGTGACTTAACTTACCCACTTCAGTTTGCGGCAGGCGCACTCATCAACACGGCAGGCAGCGGCAATGATTTCGTTGGCGGTACGAACGGGTATGGCAACGTTGAGTTCAATGGACTGCCTGCTCTCTCAAATGGCTATATCGTCGATGGCCTGGAAACGAATGATCCGCTGACGAATCTGAACAGCGGACTCTCGACAAACCTTGTCCTCGGACTCAATTCAATATCGGAAGTGACGGTCAATACGCTTTCGTATGCCGTCGATCAGGGGCGGTACGGCGCATCGCAGGTCAACTACGTTACAAAGTCCGGTTCGAACCAGTTTCATGGGAATCTGTATGAATTGTGGAATGGTTCGAAGTTCAATGCTGCCAACTATTTCACGAATGCAACTCCAGAAAATCACAAACCGCGTTCGACACTGAACCACTTTGGAGGCAGTGTGGGCGGCCCGATTATCCACGACAAGCTGTTTTTCTTCTTCGATAGCGAGTGGGTTCGGATTGCACTGCCCATCGTCACGGCGACAACAGTTCCAACGCCGGCATTTCAGAATTACGTTTTGCAGCAACTGCCCTTGGGCGGGACCGATTCTGTCACTGGGTCGAGGTATCAGCCCGCGCCGCAGTTGGTGCCGTTCTATCAGAAGATGTTTTCACTCTATGGAAATACCAGCGGAACACCACTCACCGTACTTGGCTGTCCATTCGATGTTGGTGGAGGTTTGCCCGCAATTGCAAATGATGGAAATGGTTGCGCTAATCGTCAGAGCGTGTCTCATTCGAGCGATGACCATGAACAGGTCCAAACTCTTCGGATCGATTACAACATCAATGAAAAAAACACCACCTGGTTTCGCTTTCAAACGGACAACGGACTCCAGGCTGCCTACACCGATCCCATCAATCCTTTGTTCAACGCTCTTTCTCCTCAACCTTTGTACTCGTTTGCAGCTGGATATACGCACGTCTTTTCGCAGAATCTCGTGAATTATTTCAACCCTGCGTTTTCCTGGTATGGAAGCCTGTTTGGTCCTAGCGATTTTCAGAAAACGCTCTCCGCCTTCCCGATCGTTTTGCAAGGTAGCGGCGCGAATGCGCCTTTTACCCGTGTCGGGGGACTTGACAACACTTGGGTCCAGGGAAGACGCGCCTCCCGGTTCTTTATCAATGACAACCTTGCCTGGAGCACCGGGGCACACGAGCTGCGTTTTGGAACCAATACTCGGATTCTTCGGCTGAATGACTATGACTTCGGCCAGGGAACGGTCCCAACGGTGACTTACACCACCCTGCCGCAATACATCTATGGAGTCGCGTCCACGGCAACAGAGACTTTTCCCACATCTGCAAACGAGCCCTTTAACTTCCTGAATCTCGACCTGTACGCTCAAGACACCTGGAAAGTGACCAGAAAGTTGACGTGGACGTTCGGGATACGGGACACTCTTAACTCCAATCCACTAAATCCGCATCAGCATATCGCTCGTCTGAGCGGCTCTTTCGATTCGATCTCGCATGATGTGAATCAGCCTTTAAACGCTGCGATTCAAACGGGTCTCGGTAACGTGTTCTCCTCGACGCCTCTGGCGATCATGCAGCCGAGGACAGCGATCGCATGGCAATTTGAGTCCAAATCCGTGCTGCGTGCTGGTTTCGGTGTTTTCAGTGACATCTTGCCCGGCAGCATCGCCGATGTAGTTGGCGTCAATCCACCCTACGTTAAATCTTTCCAGGGTGGTCTTCTTGGCACTGTCGGCGGTACAGCGATTGCTCCCGGAGTTCCTAACAGTGCGATTGACGCAACCGTGGCCGCAAATAAAACCTTCAGCTTGGGATTTCCGCAGGGCCAGCTTTCCTGCGCGTCTGAACAAGCGAATCCCACAACTTGTCTTCCCCCAGTCGCCATCACGGCGGTACCGGATGGAAAACTTCATGCGCCTTACTTCATGGAGTGGAGTCTTAGTTTGGAACATGAATTGGGAACCACGGGAAGCATCCACGCACAATACGTCGGCACTCGTGCTGTAAATCAGCCGTATCTGACGCAGGTGAACGGCTATCAAACGGTCTGTGAGGGGTGCTTCGCGCCGTTTCCCTATGCGCAGTCTACAGATCCTCGATTCGGAGCCGTGACGCAGTTTTCCACCGGTGCGAACAGTCACTACCATGGCCTGCAATTGTCCGCCATGAAGCGTGTTGGTCACGGTCTAATGGGACAAATCAACTACACCTGGAGCCGTTGTATGGACACCGTCTCTAACGGCGGATTCCTACAGTTTTCGGCAGGAGGAATCCTGTCCCCCCTCCCTGGAGACTTAGCTCGCGACTACGGTCCCTGCGACTACGACATCCGGCACAATCTCAATGCTCAATATGTCTATCAATTACCGGTCAAGGTCAAAAATCGTCTTCTTGGCTACGCGCTGAACGGCTGGCAGGTGTCGGGAACTGTGTTTTGGCATAGTGGGATTCCCTTCTCCGTCCTGAGCACGCCCTATTCAGCAAATGGAAATGGGATCGTGAACGGTAGTGGGCCGCAATTCGCAAGCGTTGTTCCCGACGTACCCCTTTATGAACACAATCCCGTTCCAGGTGTCACACAACCAGGCACGGTTCAGTGGCTCAATCCCGCTGCTTTCGTCTCTACTGTGGACCCGAGTACTGGGGCGTGTTTTGCTGGCAACAGCCCCAAGAACTGTCAATTCGGGAACATCGGTCGCAACGCACTGCGCGGCCCCAATTTCACATGGAGCGACTTCTACCTATCTAAACTGGTTCCCTTAACTGAGCAGTTGAAGCTCAGGTTTGACGTCCAGTTCTTCAACGTATTCAACCATCCGAATTTTGGCCTTCCGAGCATGGTGCTGGCTGGCATTCCGGGGAAGCCTAGTACGCAGACTGGGTTTGGTGCGCTTACTTACACGACTTCTCCGCCGACCGGCCTACTCGGCGTTGGGTTGGGCGGTGATAGCACACCCCGTATGATCGCGTTTCAATTGCGCTTGGAATTTTAAACTCGTCATTGTTCACAGCATATCTCCCGTGTGGCTCCGTGTACCCGCCCTGTACCTCACTTGGGCGCATTCGCTGTTTTTGGCGTTTAATGAATCAATAACTTACGCGCTTTCAACGTCGTTTCTAGTTCGATCCCCAGTGCCCCTACCAATGTGCCAATTGAAAAGCATGGCGATCGGCAACTTCGTTCCCAATCAGACGCGGACTGCATCTCCCCATGAAGAGCATACTATGCATATAGCAGCAAAAAAGCCCCTGATAAGGGCGAGGTCGGTGGTTCAAGTCCACCCAGGCCCACCATTCAAATCACACCAATAAATACGCGGCTATTCTCACTTTTCCCCTTTCGGGGAATATCTTTCAAAAAACCAATTTGCCAACTATTTGCCAACTTTAGGATTTGCCGGATGGCACTACACCCAGGGCGTTAAGACCCTTCGGGTGAAGGCCGAACGGCTGGAATCGATTGGGCTATGTCGAGAAGCTGTCCTGTGACCCGAAGGGCCCGGCAAGCCCCCAGAAGGACGGGCAGGACGTGAAAGTCGTCGGATAGTCGATTTGGGGCGTAGCCCAGTTGGTTACAACGCCTGCCTTGGGCTTTAAGGGACCGTTGGTCTCAGATCGGGGCGCCCCACCAAGACATCTCGCGTGTCTTCTTTAGTTTATTGGAATCTGTTTTTTCCTTCGAACTCACCTGTGGAATTCTGTCAGACAGGAAGTCTGGATTAGCAGGATAGGATCACTCCCCGAGGAGGTCAGCATCTCGCCGCTGCATTTGGAACGGGGCAGATGATGAGGCCCACCAAGGCTACTGTTGCGGAGTCTGACGTGCGATCAGGACTACGATTAGCAGCTGCTGCGACCTATTCGATGCTGTATTTGCGCAACTTTTCGTAGAGGAGCCGACGGTGAATCCCGAGGAGTTCTGCTGCTGTGCTCTTGTTCCCTTCCGCTTGGCGAAGAGCACGCTCGACAAGTGACTTCTCAAGCTCCGCGAGATTCGATTGCCACCCAGCCTCTAGTGGAGCCTGTGCGGCCCAACTTCCATCCGTGGCACTTTGCATTGGACGTAGTTGGATCTCGTTCTCCGTCACTATTCCTTCGCGCGCAAGAACCACGGCGCGTTCGAGCGTGTTCTCCAGCTCGCGAACGTTCCCCGGCCAATGGTATTCGCTGAGAATCGTGAGGGCTTTCGGTGTGATGGACGCCGCCCTCCCGCCACGGTGTAGGAAGTGTTCGACAAGGGCGGGAATGTCCTGCCGGCGCTCGCGCAGCGGCGGCAGTGGGACTGTCACTACATTAAGGCGGTAATACAAGTCTTCTCTGAATTCGCCTTCCTGCACTGCCTCTTCCAGATTCCGCGAAGTCGCTGTTACCAGGCGAATATCTACTGGAATGGCCGCGTTGCTGCCGAGGCGTTCGACTGTCCGTTCCTGGACCGCGCGCAACAGTTTCGACTGCAATGGCGGCGTCAATTCCCCAATCTCGTCCAGAAACAGAGTACCGCCGCTGGCTCCCTCAAAGCGGCCGATGCGCCGTGAAACGGCATTCGTAAATGCCCCTTTTTCATGTCCGAACAATTCCGATTCCAGCAAAGTGTCTGGGATCGAGGCACAGTTCACCTTCACGAGCGGTCCCTTGGCCCGCGCACTATTGAAATGAATGGCGTTCACGACAAGTTCTTTACCTGTTCCCGACTCCCCGCGTACCAGCACCGTTGCGTCGGAAGCGGCCAACTGCCCGATCAGCTTATATATATGTTGCATGACCGGGCTCTGGCCCACGATGACGGCAGCTTCTGCAGATTCGTCCTGCTTCAGCCCTGTGCGCTTCAATTTCTTGGTGAGTAGGCGATGTTCCAGCGCCCTCTCGATCTGCGGCAGCAGCAACTGAAAATCGATGGGTTTCAGCACGTAATCGAAGGCCCCGGATTTCATCGCCTCAATAGCGGTGTTGCTGTCCCCGTGTGCCGTCATGATGATCAGAGCGCTGTTAGAACCGCGCTCGCGCGCATGCCGCAAAACCGTCAAGCCGTCTAATCCTGGCATGCGGATATCCAGGAGTGTCAGATCGGGCTCGTTCTCCGAAAGGATCGATTCGGCTTGTGTTCCTGTTTCCGCCAACAGAACTTCGAACCCCTGCCCTTCAAGCAGTTCAGCCAGCGACACACGGGCCGTGCGATCATCCTCCGCGACAAGTATTTTTGTTCTACGCACGCTGCACCGCCAGGAGCGAAATCACAAACGCTTTTCTTCCCGCTCTCGGCTGATATCGCAAGTCGCCCCCCATCTCGAGAACCAACTGGCGCGAAACCGCGAGGCCCAACCCTGTCCCGTTGAGTTTCGTGGTGTAAAAAGCCTCAAAGATGTGTTGCTGTTGGTCAACCGTCAGCCCCGGTCCGGAATCCTGGACTTCGATTTCCACGTTTTCACCGCTTTGCCGAAGTTTTACCAAGACCTCTCCATTATCTCCGGCAGCTTGTACGGCGTTCAGCAAAAGGTTGAGCGTCGCTTGCGTAAGCCGTTTCGAATCGACCCGGACGAGAAGAGGCGATTGTTCCGCGAAAGTTTCGACTCGAATCCTTGCCCTCGAATTCGGTGACTGCACAAGTTCCACGCATCGTTCAACCACAGGCAGTACATCCTGCTCGGAAACATCAACGTTTTTCTTCTCCCGAAAAGCGAGAAGGTCGGTCAAGAGAGCATCCATCCGATCTACCTCACCCATCACCAGCTTCAAGTCCTGCGCTTGCACTGTGCCGCCATTGAGCCGCTGCTCCAGCACTTGCATCGACAGCCGGATGCCGTTTAACGGATTGCGGATCTCATGAGCAAATCCTGCCACTGTGCGCCCCACTGCGCGAAGCCGGTCCTCGCGCCTCAATTCCTCTTCTAGCTTTCGGCGAACGACCGCCATACGGTTGATCGATTTCGCAATTTCACCTAGTTCTCCAGAGCTCTCCGGCAAGGACTGATTGAAATCTTTTTCTAGTCCTTGAAGACCGCCCTGAATTTCAGAAACTCCGCGCCGCAGCACAATGGCCATGCGCAGAATACCGCCAACACTCAGAAGTGCGGCGAGTACGAGAGCGATCAAAAGGGCCCGACGCCCTGTAGTCCCACTCTCGCGCGGTCGTCGCTGCATCGCCCACGCCACTGCATCCTGGTCCCGCGTTTTCATCGCCTGCATCAGGACAAATTCGCTACCGCCCCGCAGCAGTTCCTGTGCGCTACCGTTTGCAATGGCGCGATGTGAGACATCTTCGATGATCGAGCGCTCGGCAGCGGGAACGTCCGTCTTTGCACTCGGATTGTCGTGGGTGGGGAACGCGTACCCGACGAACTTGCCGTCTGAGAAAAATCCGCCCTCCACCCCCGGGTATGATCGCAGTACGGTTTGTGAAATGCCGCGCAACGAAATGTCCTGGGATGCCAGCGTCAGCGACTGCCAGTTTGTGTCGGATTCGGCGCGGTAAGCATACTGCCGGCAAAGTTCCGCAATCGCGGAATTCACCTGGTTTCCCATATCGCTGATCACCACGCGTTCGGCTTTGCGCACGCTGTCCCAGATGAGCAGTACACTCAATGCCGCGACAGCGACACCCGCCAACAAGATGAGCAGCAACTGCAGTTGCAATCGACGTTGGAAGAAATTGTTCATTGCTCATCTTGGTCCGGGCGGCTGGGGAGGCTCGGGTACTGCCGCCTGCGCCAAGTTCTCGAGGCCTCGAATGGTGTCGTCCGCGGATTTCGCATATTCGTCTGCCACAAACCAACTCCCACTATCGTACGCTTTGCGGGCTTGTTCGTAGAATCTCCGGGCTAATGCAGGCAACGCTTTCGCGTCCGTCTCGCCACTTGAACCTGCGAAGAAATCCGCCTGCTGTAAACGGAAATAGACGCGCTGCAAATGGTCCGCGATCTCAGTCGTCTGGGGCACCGGCCCCTTGGGACCTTCATCTAGATGTACGGAATGTTCCGCCGCATGCATAAATGCGTCGGACGCTGCCTGCAGACGGTCGGCAGCGTAAAGCTGATTTCCGCGGAGCTTCTCCTCCGCTCGCCCCAACTCGCGCCGCGCAATGGAGATTAACCTTTCGCTGTCCTTGTCCTTCACGTTCAATTGTGAGAGACGGCTTCTCACCTTTTGAATTCGCTCTCCGACACCTTGTTCATCTAAACGCGGAGGTCCAGGGTGTGCGCCCGGCGGATGTGGCGGAGGAGGCGGAACTTCCTGAGACCAGACGAGTGGAACCGCCCTCGGCGACATAAGAAGCCAAATACCCGTCACGACCACGAATAAAGTTTGCTTAGACAATTTCTTCTAGCTCCACAGAAACAAGAGGCTGGCAATCAGTGCCACGGGCATGGCGATCATCCCCACTTTGAAAAACTGCCACGCCGTAATCTTTACTCCCTCGCGGCGCAGCGCGATCAGCCAGAGTATCGTCGCGAGCGAACCCGTCACCGATAGATTTGGGCCGAGATCAACACCGATGAGGATGGCATGCGCCATGGCAATGCTCTCCTGAGCGTGTTGTATTGCTGCTCCGCTCATCAGGGCCACCGGCAGATTGTTCATCCCGTTTGATACAAACGCAACCGAGAACGCAGCCGTAAGTTTGGCAACCAACCCGGAAAACTGCGCGAGCGCGTGCAATCCCGCGAGACCGAAACGAAGCAGGCCTGCGTTCTGTAAAGCTTCCACAATGACAAACAGCCCTGCTACCAGCGGAAGCACGCTCCAGGAAACTCCCCTGGCAATCCGGGGGAGAATGCCTCGGTCGCTCCATGCTACAGGCGCCATCGCAAGAAGGGCGGCCACGCAGGTAGGTAGACCGAGCGACAATCCTATGGCTGACGACGCGACGAGAACCCCCGCCGCGGTCAACAGCCCTGCTAGCGCTAGCTTCCCCTCCTTCGAGAGGCGGATCCGATCCACCGAGCCTGCAAATTCCCCGCGCAGTTCCTTGTGTGAAATCCAGCCCAGGCAGGCAAGCGTCGCGACCAGCGAGGCCAGCGACGGAAGCGCGAATATTTTCAGCCATGCCGCGAGCGCGGGAACATGACCGTCAAAGACTACAAGGTTCGCCGGATTGGAAATCGGGAAGACGAAGCTGGCCGCATTTGCAATGAACGCGCAGGCCAGCAGATACGGTTTCGGCTCGACTTTTGCTTTCCGCACTACCGCAAGAACAGCGGGAGTCAGCACGACCGCGGTCGCATCATTAGAGAGAAATGCGGTCACGAGTGTTCCCACCAGATAGATCAGCATGAACAATCGCCAGGCCGATTGCTGAGCGTGCTGCGCGGCAACGTCGGCCAGCCACTCAAATACGCCTTCCTCCCGAGCGAGTTCCGCGAGGATCATCATTCCAGCCAGGAACAGGTAGACGTTCCTACCTTCGCGCACGGCGTGCGCTGCCTGATGCAGCGGGACCAGCCGGGTGGCGAGAAGCAGCAGCGCTCCCCCACAGGCCCAGTAGGCTTCCGCCATTCCTTTCGGACGGAGCAGCATCAACCCGATGCTGGCTAGGGCGATGCTCCAAATGAAAACTGTGGCCGGATGCATCATGTGCAAAATGAGAGTCAGGCTACACTCTCCCCGAGTATGAGCGCGCCTTTTTCCTCATCGGACAGCGTCTCCGGCACAAAGTACCAGAGCAGGCCAAACGCCACTAAGGCAATCGCTGCCAAACCGAGAAACGACGCCCGATAGTTCACATGTTGAATCAGCACACCACCAATCGTTGTGCTGAGCGCGGCTCCGATGCCCACCATCGTGGCGAGCGCGCCCGCCGCCAGATTGAATCTCCCGGTCCCCTCGGTCCGGTCCTTGATGAACAGAATGGAGACGATGCCAAAAATTGCATTAGCCACTCCGTCAATCATCTGAATCGCAATCGAAGCGCCGGTCGCGTGGGTAAGCGTGTACAGAACTCCGCGCAGCGGAAGAACGCCGAATCCCAGAAGCAAGAGCGGCTTTCGTCCCTTTGTTCCCGCTCGGCTTCCGATCCAGGCCGCCGAAATCGCGATGACCAGTTGCGTAACGATGATGCATGCTGACATGAAGGGAGCCGCGGCCTTTGGATTTCCCTTGGAAAGCATTTCGCCAAGCTGCGGTAGCATCGCCGCATTGGCCAAGTGAAAAAGGAATGCGGCGGCGAGAAACGCAAGGAGTACGCGGTCCTTCAACAGTGCGGATAATCCTTCCGCCTTGAGCGTCTTGTCCCCTTCCTTGGCGCCCCTCGCGCGTGCGTAGTCGATCTGCTTGTTGTCGATGCCGAGGACTGACACTACTGCGGGGATCGCGAGAAGCGCGGCGATGACGAAAATGGAGCGATAGCCAAACTTGTAGCTCACATAGGCGATCAAAAGAGCGGTAAATACATTGCCTGCCGAATTGAACGCCTGGTTCTTCCCAAACTGTTTGTCGAAGGCCTTCGCGCCCACGATACCCAGCGTGATTGCCGCAACCGTCGGCAACATAAACGGTGCCGCTCCCCCAATCAGAAATTGTGCGGCGTAAACCGAAAGGAGCGTGGGATGGGACATGAGTAGGAAAGCCCCACACACGAGTACACCGAGACTCGCAACCACTAGCAGACGCTTCCGCCGGGCAGCGTCAACAATCGCCCCCGCGGGAGTCTGCATGGCCACCGTCACCAGACCGCCGAAGGTCAGTAGGTAACCCACGCTCTCGGGATTCCATCCACAAGAAGCAAGATACGCAGCGACGAAGGGACCTAATCCCGTTTGCACGTCGGCCAAAAAGAAGTTCAGCCATTCTAGGAAGCGAAGGCTGCGCTGCTTGTCTTGTTGAGAAGTTCGCACGTTGTTTCCCGATTCCTCAGACCATAAACAAAGCACGAGCGGCACCATCCTATCAGCCTGTGTTTTCAGCAATAGCTTCCGGTTCCGCGTACGGTTTGCGGTCGAACTCTGTACGCATTCCGCTCAAGTTTCAAAGTTTCGCCGTCAAAGCGGCTTTTCACTTTTCCGCTGTACGTGGCGGAATCCGCTCGACTTGTGGCGGATTCCGATCCTTTCGCAGTATTGGCAAGCCACATGCACCTCGAGAGTCCGCCAGCCAGAAGGAAAGAAGGATCGGACCATATGAAAAGCAAACTTCTATTAGTCGTCCCCGCAATGATCGCCCTCGGAATCTTCACGGCTAGTTGTCGGCCTGCTGTAGCGCGCCCGCCACAAACAGCTCTGCAGGAACCACCACCGCCTCCGCCCCCCGCGGCATATGCGCCAGCACTGCCGCCACCAGATACACCGCCACCTCCACGTCCACGCCGAGGACGGGGCCCGGCCCCGCTTCCTGCCGCTTGCGGTCCCGACGCACCGCCTCCACCGAGATCGGCTGTCTATCCGCAAGTCCCCGCATCCACGGTTCGCGCCGCGATCCGGCAATTCAACTACGGACCTGAAGGGGAAATCTCCGGCTTGGTGCTTTCGAACAACATGCAGGTGAATTTTCCGCCGGAGTTTGCCTACCAGATCGATTCCGTAGCGCGGTTGAAGTCGGAAATAACCGTCACCGGCTACCAGCGCCAATCTGCGACGGGAAAGACCATCCTCGACGCGATGTCCATTACCGCGAATGGTCAAACCATCGTCGTTCCTGCACGACCGGGAAGCGCTCCGCCGCCAGCGCCTCCGAACGGATTCGTGCCGCCGCCCCCACCCCTGCAGAACTAGTGAAAGGAGTGATCCTTATGGTTGTCGCTAAACTTATCGCTCTTGGTTTCGGCGTCCTGTTCATTCTTTATGTGGCCGGGATCTTCGGACCCGGTCCTCTCGTTCCCGGGCTGGGTCCGGCATTCGACCAAACAGTGACACTTGCTGTCGTTGTTGTTTTGGCGCTCTCGTCCCTGCCCTGGCTGCTGCGAACATTTCGCAAACAAGATTCTTCTGCGAGTTCCGAATCGGAAACCCCGCAAGCCGAGGAAATCCTCCGAGCGCGTTACGCGCGTGGCGAACTCGACCGCAATCAGTTTCAGCTGATGCTGGAAGACATTCGGACGCCGCACCCGCGAAAGACATGAGCAGGAAATTTCCAGCGAGGCGGCTAGGGCAATTCGCCGTGCTGGTGTTTCTCCCGCTCCTGGCGCTGAGTTCGCTGCGCTACTGGCCGCGCAGCACAGACACCATCGAACTCCCTACCGTCGAGGTACAAACTGGTGACCTCCTCTCCGCTGTCACTGCCACGGGAACTGTTGAGGCGCACCGCACGGTGGACATCAAGTACGACACGCAAAGTCTCGTCACCGGCCTCAATGTCCAAGAAGGTGACCGTGTCAGCGTAAATCAGTCTCTCGCCACGATGGACGTGCGGCTTCTCCAACCTGCTCTCGCCGAGGCACAGCAAACGCTGCAGAAGGATCAGGCCGGCCTCGCGCTCGCCGAGGCATCCCTGCACCGCGCGCAGGCGCTTGCCGCCGCGCAGGTCCTTGCCCAAGTGGATTTGGAAACTGCCGAGGCAAGTTACAAATCAATTCTTCACCAAACGGAAGCCGACCGCGGAGCCGTCGCCCTTGCCGAGGAGCAGATCAGCAGAGCACATCTTCTCGCGCCCATTCGTGGCGTTGTCATCGCTCTATATGTCCACAAGGGCGAGATGCTGGGTTCGGCCACGGCCGTCGCCGGCCTCGGACCGAACGCCGCCGTCTCGAAACCCACGAATACCCTGATGACAATCGCCGAGGAAGGCTCACTCGAAGTGGATGCAGACGTGAATGCGGTCGACATGGGCGGTGTCTTCACCGGTCAGGAAGCGAAATTCACACTTGACGCGTTCCAGAGCAAAGTGTTTTCGGGAAGCGTGAAGAGCGTCGCACTACAACCGACTGTCCTGAACGGAGTAACTACCTATCGCGTCATTCTCTCCGTCCCCCGCCCAGCTCAGGAATTCCGCATCGGCATGCCCTCGAACATCATGCTGTTCCGCACCATCGCGAGGAATGTCCTGCTAGTTCCCCCACCCTCCGTCTTCAAAGAAGGAAGCCGGGCCTTCCTATTCACGATTGAGAAAGATTCCGCGCCAGATCGAATTCATCTTAGGAAGATGGAAGTGCAGGTTCTCGGAGAAACGCCTCTCGCTGTTGCCATTCGCGGCCAGATCGGCGAGACAACACGCATCCTGGCGACGGCCGACCCTCAACTTGCGGACCGGGTTTCCTTGACTGCGAATGTCAAGAAAAACGAGTTCCAGCCAAATCCCGACCTCTCCGATCTTCAGTTCGAACGCAAAACCGCGTCGGCAATACAAGCGCTTCCGCCGATTCCCGGACCCAAGCCCAAAAACTTTCTCCAGCGCCTTCTCAACCCCTGAGGCTCCATGCGCCCGTTCGACTATTTCTCGGAATCACTCGACAGCCTCAGAAAGCACAAGATGCGTGCCTTGTTGACGATGCTCGGCATCATCGTCGGCGTCTTCACGGTCATGGTCACCCTGGGAGTTGGCGCAGGCGCCCGCATCGCCATTCAGAATCAGATTGCGTCCCTTGGCTCGAACCTCGTCGCCATTAATTCCGGGCCCCCTCCAAGCGTTGGTCGGCAGCCAATTCCCCTTTACCTCTCCGACGCGCGCGCCATTCTCCAAGACTGTCCCGCGGTCGTCGAAGTTTCGCCGCAGCAGGAAACGCGGCTGGCCGTCAGTTATGCTTCAACCCAGCTTGCCGACAATTTCGTGATGGGAGTCACCGCTTCGTACGCGCGCGTCCGTCTGGCACAACTAGAGCTGGGACGCTTCCTCACCGACGAAGATGACGCCACCGCTGCCAAGTCCGCTGTGCTCGGCGCGACGGTCGCACGGTATCTCTTTCCAGGCGTGACACCCGTCGGAAAGCGAATCCTAATTTCCGGCGTGGACTTCGAAGTCGTCGGCGTCCTGGCATCGAAAGGCGACGGCCCAGGGCTCGGCCCGGGCATGAGCACGGACGACCGGGTGTTTCTTCCTCTCTCGGCTCTGCAAAAAAGGCTGCTCGGATCGACCGATCTCCGCGTCATTGCCATCACCGCAAGGGACCCCAATCAGATTTCCATGGTCGTTTCGCAGGTGAAGAAGCTGCTCGACCGCCGCCATCCCGGCAACGGATTCGAAATCAAAACGCAGCTTGAGCTGATGCAGACCTCCGATTCCGTCTCTTCGATTATTACTCTGCTGCTGACCGCCCTTGCCGCCGTCTCCCTGTTCGTCGGTGGCATCGGCATCATGAACATCATGCTGATCGCAGTTACGGAGCGTACACGCGAAATCGGAATCCGCCGCGCCATGGGCGCAAAACGAAAGTCCGTTCTGATTCAATTTTTGCTCGAATCCTCCCTCCTGAGTACTACTGGAGGTTGCATCGGAGTGATCAGTGGAATTCTCATTTCTGCGCTTACCGGGAAGGTATTTAGCTGGAATGTCCCCATCCTCCCGGCTGGAATCGCAATGGCATTGGGCTCGTCTCTGCTGGTTGGGGTCGCATCAGGCTTATACCCTGCCCGCCGCGCCTCGCTTCTCAACCTCGTGGATGCACTGCGATTTGAGTAGGTACGTTATCGCTAAAGGTGATGCGCCATTCGGTTCCTAGTGCCATAACGAACACCCGAATCCGTATGGCCTATTACGTTTTTATGACGGCACTTGTTGAGACTGAATAAGTTAATGAAAAGTTCTATCGGTTCAACAACTTGCGCACCGCCGATTTCGCTTCGAACACCCAAGCATTCGGTCCAGAGCCGAATGCTGTACCCAAACTCTGTAATTGCTATGCATATAGCACCATAAAAGCCCCTGATAAGGGCGAGGTCGGAGGTTCAAGTCCACCCAGGCCCACCATCAATTCACCAGTAAATACGCGAGTGCACGGGAAACGGAGCAAGCATTCCGCGATCGGCGCAATTGCCGGCCTGGCAAACGATGCGCCTCGGAATCGCCAACTTGGATAACGAGGAACGGGCTTCCAAAAAAGACGACGATTGACGACGCGGAATTTGACGGCGCACTGTGATGAGCGTTACTTCGCTTGCTTTGCCCACACGATGTCGTACGTGCGGTCGAACGTCACGAACATCAGACAAGTATTCTTTGATTTGCAGGTAAACCAGTGCATGGCTTTGCTGGGCATCATAGCAAAGCCGCCGGGGCCAAGCGTCGCTTCCGCCATGCCGTCCATCCCGGTGAGCACGTCGCCCTGGACCACCATCAATTGTTCTTCAGCGGTGTGATAGTGGGCGGGAACCGCGCACCCGGAAGGAGCTTCGAGAAGGAAAGTTGATGCACCTTTGTCTGGATCGCCGTTCTCGCGCGCAACTTTAAGACACGCGGGTTCGCCGTCGAAAACGAGATTGGCACTCGCGAGCGGAGTGACCATACCGCGCTTAGAAATCTGTTCCTGTCCCCGCGATGACGCGGCCACGGCCACGAGCAGGGCCATCAACGCCACGACGCCAAGAAGCGATTTCGCTGTTCTTCCAGAAATGCCATTCATTTTTTCCATATCGGCCTCAACGAAAAGCAGCGACGAAAATTCCGACTACGTGCAAATCATAACTCACTGAGCGGACAGCCAGAAGAAAGTTCCCAAGGGGAGATTTGCACCGCCGCTGCAGGATCATGAAACCGCCAACTGCCGCAAGAACCGGGAGCAACCTGCGAAGCCATACAGGTGCGAGTCGAACCGCGATTCGTGTCCCCTGCTTCGACGAGGAATTTGATTGTGGCTATCGGAGTGTGTCTTCCGGTTCTGCCGCGAGTTTGGGCGCGGTGCGAAGAAACTTCATGAGTCCTTCGCCGGCGGCCTTGCCTGCCCGCTTCTTGAAAAAGTCAGCCGCCGTTTCCACCACTCCAACTTTTTCGGCGACCGCTGCCGCGATCCATTGGTTCAACGACACGCCATCTTCTTTCGCGAGCCGCTGGGCAGCCTTCTTGATGGAGAGGGGAAGCTTCAATGGATAGGTAGCTTTGCTCATGGTTTCACCTTCTTTAACAGCTCGCCCGGACGCAGCACAGAAATCCTAAACCGTTCCGCGGGCCCGGCAAAGTCTTCGACGTTGTAAGTCACGAGCGCATCCGCCCGGCCATTGATCGCGGCCTCGAGCACCATCTCGTCATTCGGGTCCCGGGACTGCGGCCGCCACTGAAAATGAACTTCGACCGGCTCGATCAACGCGGCTAACTCCGCGAGAAACTCTTCAATCGCCTCGGGCGCCAGGCCATGCGCCAGCCGATGCTCGGGACGCTTCAACACGTCCTCATACTCCAAAAAAAGAGGCGTCGTCGCCAAAGCCACCAGCCGCCGCGTAGCGACCAACCGCAGAACAGCGTTTCCCGCACCCAGTTGGGTGCGAAGTCCGGCGACCACCACCGAGGTGTCGAGAACGATCCTTCTCATGTAACATCACATAGGATGTCACATCGTATGGGATATTTCAACTTCAAATGGTAGGTGTACTCCACCAATGCTACCCGGCGGACCTACGACCTCAATACTGATAAGGGCGAGGTCGGTGGTTCAAGTCCACCCAGGCCCACCATTCAAATCACCAGTAAATACGCGGCTATTCTCACTTTTCCCCTTTCGGGGAATATCTATCAAAAACCCGTTTTGCCAACTATTTGCCAACTTTAGGATTGGCCGGATGGCACTGCACTCAGGGGCGTTAAGACCATCCACCCGAAATCTGCGGCCAGCAACAAACACGGAACTTCCAAGAAACGGAACTTCTGGGCCTCCCACGCCTCATGGGATCAGAACGACCTTGCCAATGGTGCGCCGGCTTGAAAGAGCTTCAAATGCTTCTTTCACTTGGGAAAGGGGGAATGAGTTGCTGGCAAAGAGCTTCAGTTTCCCCTGGGCAATCAGATTGAGGAGCTCGGGAACGCATTCGCCAATCTGTTCGGGTCGTAGCGTCGGGATGTTGAATCCAATGAGAGACTGATTCTTATAGACGATCTGTCGGATCTGCTCCGTAGAGATCGTGTCGTGAATGTTCTTTGCTCCAAACATGACAATCCGGCCAAACGGCGCCGCGAGTTTGAAGCTCTCTTCTCCCACCTTACCGGAAGCTGCCTCCAATACAATATCGACTCCCTTTCCCCCCGTTGCTTCCATAACTTGATCCGTCCAACTCCCATTGCTGTAGTTAATAGCGACGTCGGCTCCGAGGCTCGTGACCAGATCGGTCTTCTCTTTTGAACTTGCCAGTCCAATGACTTTCGTGACGCCGAGAATTTTCGCAAGTTGCACCAGGTAAAGACCCACGCCGCCAGCCGCTGCTTGGATCAAGAGACTCTCCTTCGGCTGAGGTTTGGCTGCGAACTTCAGAAGAGCGTAAGCAGACAAGCCGTGGACAGGGATCGTGGCCGCCTCAGCGAAGGAGATTCCATCGGGAATCGGAATGGCGAAACCAGCATCTGCGGTGGCGTATTCGGCATACCCGCCGCTCGAGACAATAGCCGTAATTTTGTCACCCACTTTGACGTTCTTGGCTTGGGAGCCGGCTTCCACCACGATTCCTGCCGCTTCAAAGCCCATCACGAATGGCAATTTCCTGACAGATGGATACCTCCCCTTTGTCATCTCGATTTCGGCAAAGTTGATGCCAGCAGCTTTAACCTCGAGCAACACCTCGGTAGCTCCGGGTTTTGGCTTTTCCACCTCAGTGACTCGTAGGCTCTCCAAGCCCTCAAACCCGTTCAGTTCCACTGCTTTCATGTGTCTTCTCCTTTTATTTTTGACCTATTGGTCAAGAATGAATCAAAAAAATTAACTCTTAATTGCGTCGAGTGCCATGTCCACGATCATTCTCAACTGTCTTGCCGAAGCCCCGGTTCTCTCCAGAACGCGAATCCCATTGAGCGTGTTAACCAGATTTTTGGCAATCAATTCGCTATCAAAGCGAGTGCTAATCTCTCCATTTGTCTGACCCTTCTTGATGACTCCCTCCAATACCCTTTCAAGTCCCTGGAGCATCCTTCTTACCTCCATCGCGGCTTCTGGATCCTTCAAGCCTAGCTCCAGCGCTGTGTTCGCCGCCAGACACCCTTGCGGCGTTTTCTTGGCTGCTGCAGGTTCAATCGCATACCGTATGACCTTCTCCACGGCCGCAAAAGGTGAAGCCGTCTTCTCGACAATGGCCTTAACCTGACTAACAACCTGATTGCGATAAAGTTCCAGGCACTTTACAAACAGAGAGTGCTTGTCGCCGAAAGCGCAGTACAAGCTCTGCTTCTGGACATGGGACGCCTTCATCAAATCGCTCATCGAAGTCCCTTGGTATCCGTGCTCCCAAAACGTACGCATGGCCTGGTCCAAGGCCTTCTCTAGGTCGAACTCACGCGGTCTCGCCATGTCTATAATATATTCGTTTTTGACCTTACGGTCAAGAACAAAAACCGATGCCCTCCTCCTGCTTCGCCTCGCCGTTCCTGCTCTAGTTCGATGTGCGCACCGGAGTCGATGGCGGGCAAGGTGCCCCCAGCAGTATCGCGCAATTCGAACTCTTTTACGCCCTGGGCGAATTGCTCAATCCGGGAACCCGCTAGTGTCATGTCGTCACCACGGGAGGATTGAAGCGAGAGTAATCGAGAAGCTCGGTTCTCAGGTCAGAGGGGAGCCGAAGTTCTTGCCACCGCGAGACCGTCATCTCGACAAATCGATGAGTGCCGCCAGTGATGTTAGCGGGATCGCTTTGATCCCATAACGTGACCGCCCTGCCCGTCAACTGAAGGACGCGGCCCCGTTCGAAATCCGGAATCGCCAGGCCGGCTTCAGGATTGTGCACCAGGTTGCCCAAGGTGTTGAACATGCTGTTGCCCGGGTATTCGGGCCATTGGATGGTGAGCGGTCCGGTGACTTTCAGGAACCCCGGAAAACCGCCGCGATGGCTCACATCGTAGCCGCCCTCGTCACTGCGGGTGGCCACAAACATTGTGTCCGCGTTGGCGAGCGTCGCGAAGCGTGCTTGGGTGGGTTCAGTGTCCAGTGTCGGGGCTCCATCGGCTGGCGGGGTTTCTGAAGACACTAATTGAACGTGTCGCCGTGTAATGTACTTTGGGCAAGCCGGGAAACTTTCCTCGACGTCAATCCTGAGGTGGAGGTTCTCATCCAGGCGGGCGGCGCCGTTGATTCGGATACGGCGACGGCTGGCGAGCTCGATGACGAGCGAACCCAGTCGCTTCTCTCGCCGGATGTTGGCCCATACGGGATCACCTGGATCGACAAGAGCCCGGTTCAGATCGATATCCAGAGAGGAGCCGTCGTCGGACGCCAGAAAGCCCGGCCGCCCAAAGATGATCGACGCCCACAGCGCGGATTCCTCGTCCGAGCTGGAGAGCACGATCATAGGCTGCAGTCTCAAAAACGGGCGTGCCCCGACCATCACGTTTCCGGAAATGGCGGAGCCATTCCTCCGGGCGATGGCGGCTTCACCGGCGCGCTTCTGGATCATCAACTCGCCGCTATGGAAAGGTGCGCTTGTCATAGGAGGCCTCTTTCATTCGGCGGGGGGCTCCGCTTCTCCTCGGAGCCGTCCGCCTCAATGAATTAAAACGTGAGGATCGAATAGCCCCGTTCAGTCAGATTGCGAAGGCTCGGCAGACCCGTGGTCCCGGGGACGGGGTTGTCCGTGAGCAGCGCAAATCCATTTGCCTTCGCATCGGCGGCGGCACCGAAGGCGTCCGCGCAACCGCATGAAACACCGGCGACTTTGTCTTCCACAGCCTTGTAAAGAGCGTTGAGAGGGTGGTCCGCCTTCGTCAGTATGCCGGACCAGCGAGTACCCGGACCATTGAAGAGGATCGTTACGTCGTCGCCTTTGTGTTTATAGTCATAGGCTGTCGACAAGGCATTAAAGACCCGGCCAAAGGCCTCTTCTGTTCCCGGTTTGGGGTCGGCCAGAACCACGATTGCTGCTTTCATTTGTGCTTCTCCTTTTTCTTGACTAGACCGTTCGGTCTACATTAGCTTGGATGTCGTGCGGGCAGTTCGGTTGCAGGAATCTTTCGGGGAAGTCCGCGGCGTGAACCGATCGGTCCACTTTCGTCATCTAAGGTGAGCATGGGGCTTCAAAAGTTCTCAGAGGACAAGGTGCTTCGCACGCTGACCGCCTTGTTTCGCGACCACGGATACGATGGGACGACCCTGTCACTCATCATGAAGGCGACGGGTCTCGTCAAAGCCAGCCTCTACCATCGATTCGCCGGCGGCAAGGAAGAGATGGCGGCGACCGTGATGGACCGGGTCGCAGGCGAGTTTGCTTCGTCTCTCTTGGCACCCCTTAGCGAGTCGGGCGATCCGGCGGAACGTCTGCGGGAAACCGGGGAAAGGCTGAGGAAGTTCTACGGTTCGGGGAAGAAGCCGTGTTTGCTGGACACGTTAACTCTGAATCGGGAAAGTCCGGCGGTGCAGGCTCGGGCGAACGCGGCGATTGCGTTCTGGATCGATTCGTTCGCCCGATTCGCCTCGGAGTCGTGTGGACTGTCTTCCTCTCTGGCGATAGAGCGTGCGCAGGACGCGGTGTCAGCTATTGAGGGTGGCCTGGTTATCGCGCGCGTTTCAGGTAACAGAGGTCCGTTCATAAGGGCTATCGAAAGCTTACCCGAGAGGTTCATCCTGTTGAGGAGAGAGGAGTCGAAATGATTATGGCCTTTCTTCAGACGACAACCCTTGCACGCGTTCAGCAAGCAGTCGGCCTGGCCGACGTGAATCTTCAGATCACCGATTCGAGTGTGGCGAAGCTCTCGCGCAAATATTTCGCCAGAGGCTTCTTGCCGCCGTCATGCCTCCATGGCGACACGCATAGCACCGATGGAGACCATCGCCACCATCCGATGCGCCGCCCTACGCTTCGCCTGCGGCCACAATTCACAATGGGCATCGAATACCGATTGTTCCATTTCCACGAAAATCGCCAGTTTTCGAGCACGCAGCGCCTCTGTCGATCTCAACAAGCCGTCCACTATGATCGACTCTTTTGTCTCATGGCGGGAGGTGAGTTGCAGAAGACAATTCCGTACGGCGTGGAGGGGTGCTTGATCTTTGGACTGTTCGAGGAGAGCTGGCCGAAGAGCCTCGACCATACCGCCCCCAAGGGTGGCCATCAATATCTCGTCTTTCGACTTGTAGTAGTAGAAAAACGTACGTCGCGCGATACCCGACGCGGCAGCGATGGCCTCCAAGGTCGTTCCCTCATAACCCTTTACGATAAAGAGCTTTAGTCCAGTCTCGGCAATACGCCCCAGCGTTTCACGTTTCTTGCGATCGCGCCGCCCTTCGTTCTTAGCAGGTGTGCTGTTCATATCTGAACCAACATATTTTCTCTACCCATTGTAAAACGCGCACTCAGTGCGACAGCTTGGTTACGGGCTCTGCAGGGGAGTGTCTGTCCACACTTGCAAACTCGCACTGAGTGCGAATTATAAGACAGCGAGGAGGCAGCATGCGAGTAGTGGTTATCGGCAAGGGGACCATCGGGTCCGCAATCAGCAAGGCATTGGAGGAGAAGGGCCACGAGGTCGTGCCCGTCTCGCGCAATAGCGGCAAATTTCGGGCAGACGAACTCCGTGGGAGAACTGGACAGCTCCCGGTGTCGAGAGGAGAAAACTCACCGTGAGCACGAAGGTGATAATGGCTCCAATGCTGCCGATGAAGGAGAATCTTGCTGAGAACGGCCGCAGCGCGATAAGCAGAGCAACTACGATCTCGATCACTCCGATTAGATTGGAAACGCCCTGAAGGCTGAAGATTCGATACAGCCAACATCAGCGGGCTGTTCGCCAACAAGGGCCGAATGCCCTGCGCCTCGCCGGCTGTGAATTTGATAACACCGATCAGCAAAAGTGTGACTACCAGGCCGTAGCGCGAGACATAGATTCCCACTCTCTCCAGCGAGCTCGTGGACTTGGCGCGCATCAACGCCTTCACCAGCGTTTCTTCTGTGGGTAAGAATTGGTTAGCCGTATCCATTATTTTCTGAGCTCGCTTTCCTGCCTGGCTTGGATAACGAATATGCAGGACTCCCCGCTGAATCGTGCGCCGGCTTCACATGCTGGCTAAAACTTCCGGTTCCGACACGGTGTCGGAACCGGAAGCGAGTTGGAATTTCGATGGGATCAGCTGGTCAGTCGAGGCGTTGAGCAATCGGGCAGTTGATGGCGAAGCCGGAACTCCCAAATGGTTTTCCACCCGGTCCAGTGATCAGGCCATCTTGCACGAAGGTAAGAATTTGAAATTCTTCGCGCACCTGACCACGGAAACCGTTCTCGATTGCATCTTTGGTCCATTCAAACAACTGGGCATCCCAAGCGGGGCTGTAATCCAGCGCGATGGTCGGGATTCCACCAAGGACATTATTCGGGCGGTGACCATCAGCCAAATCCGCCGACAGACCTTGCCGTTGAGGATTGTTGCACCCTCCCGACTCGGCGCCGTTCGTGCCGATGAAAATCCGCTCGATAGGGCTGGAGAAGCTGTCATCCCCACCCAGATGAAGCTGTTGCATCAATGGTGCGAATGTGTTGTGTTCGATGGCCGCGCCAAGCGGAATACTCGTGTCCATCGAGATGTACCACACGGGCCGGCCGAAGCTAAACCCATTGATCAGGTTTATGGTCACCGTCTGGTTGATCGGATCGATCGCCACGACTTCGTCGTGTACCTTGCTATAGTCCACGTTCCCGTCGGGGAAGTTGATTTGACTGGCGTCCACACCAAAAGCCACGATAGGCGCGTTATAAATCACGCCTCCGGCATTTGCGACCTGCACAAAGGGACTATAGTTTGAATCGCCGACAGCGCCAGGCTGAGCAGAAACCGGCGGAAATTCAGCTCCGGGAGGTCCTGGAACGATACTGCGGACAGGCGAGAAATCGACTGTGCCTTTATCAAACACGAGAGTCCCATCCGCGGCGAGGTTTGCAGATCTTGCCGCGTTGGATGCGAAAGTAAGTTTTGCAGAGAAGTTCAGGCCCAACTCGGCAGCCACGTTTGGATCGTCCACATCGGTCAAGATGTACCAAACGTTCTTCCCGCTGCCCTTCATGCGGCCCAAATAAAGCGGCAAGGTGATGGTTCCGTGCGCCGCGTCAACGGTCCCGGACTTCAGTAGTTGCACGGGACCGACCAGGCTCGGATTGGTTTCCGACGGCGGCGGTCCAAAGTAAGTCAGCGGAACGCTAGCGCCGACGGAGGGCGGTGCCGGGAACAAATTGCACCCGGGTCCCGGTCCGATCGGTCCTGGTCCAGGGCCTTGATCAGAGTTGAACGTACCGGAACTCGATGATTCATTCTCGGACGAGGTTCCAGCGGCTGCCGTCACAGAAGAGTTCGAATTGGTGCCCACAGAACCGGCCTGAAGGGACCCGCCTCCATTCGACGGAGCAGAGACAGTAGGAGCAAATATGCCGCCCCCGAAGACTGCCGGAGGAGCATTGGAAACTGCCGCCTGATTCTGATTATTGTCGGGAGTGGTCGTTGAGGTAGTGTCTTGAGTGCTGTTCTGGCTGCTCTCTTGAGAAATCTTCACGTTGCTGATTCCCACGGGATTCGACGGAACGGCCACATTTCCGCTTACTACCGCAGAGGAATTACCTGCGACGGCGGCCGCAGGCGGTGTTTGGGAACGGTCGTCGGCTTGCTGAGCGTGTTTCACCTGCTTCAGAGTGGCCTTCTCTCCGGTAATGAGCTTGGTGGCATACGCATGGAAGTCACCCGCCGAGTTGAAGCTGGTGAATCGACTCGTTAGTTTTAGAGAGACTTCGACCTTCGCGTCTGAGCTCCCCTTTTCCAGAAGAGCGCGCACGTAGGCTTGGTCACGCCGCACGCTCTGTTCCTGCGGAGACAGCTGGGATTTGCTGTCCGCAGTCTTGACTGTGTCGGGAGCTTGGCCATAGAGTGCCGTAAATGAAGCCGCGAATAAGAGAACCGCGGTGCCCGACCGGATCAGGCGGATGGCCTTTTTACGAGAACTACCCACTGGAGTGCTTTCTTGTCTCTTCGTTGGTTCGATCATTCAATTCCCCTTTCGATTCGTTCACCCATAGCAAACCGGTTCCCAGTTCGGAGCGTTTCCAGCGCAAGTCTCTGGCCCGCCGCCCCTTACGCGGTGCTTTGAAGGATCGGTCTGCCGTTTAACGCTAATGAGAGTCACGAGTAATCGGAAAGTTTCAGCGAACGAAATTTATTTATTCACACGAAGAAAGGTCGGGTGGGAGTGCAGCTGTGTGCCGCAGTCAGAGGCCAAGCACAACGGTTTGAAATGAAATCCAAGATCACGCAAAGTTGTTCGTCGCATGAGCTTGGCGGCCGACTTACCGTGGGCTGGAGCTAGCTATTCTTCTTCGGCTGCGGCTTTCCGATGCAATACACGCTGGGCGTGTATGCCTCCCGAATGGCTTCCTCTGCACGGATAAATTTTGGATTGCCATGGAGATGCGAGCAACCCGCTATGTGATAGACCTTGTCATCCTGGTCCAAGGATATTGCGACGGTCTCGGGAAGTTGGCGCGCATCGGGTCCGCTGGTGGGTCTCTTGGGATCGTGCGCTGGTACGATCAACCTGCTCGCAGAAAACAATGCGAGTCCCAGGGGTACCGCCGCAGTAGCGGTCAGCGTCCAAGCCAAGAAGGACCGGCGCGAAGTATTCCTACTTTCTCCAAGTCTCTGATATAGACGCTCATGAAAACCATCTGGCGGAGCCAGCAGACGCTCATCGCGGTAAAGTACAATCACGTTGCGCATTCCATCGAGGAGCGCAGTGCAATGACGGCATTCAGCAAAATGCTGATCCAGCGCGGCTTGTTGAAGAGGTTCGAGTTCCTCGTCAATGTAATCTGAAACATCCCTCCAAACTTCTTGGCAGCTTATTCCCATGGTTTCCTCACTTCTCTCGAAGCCCATTCCAGCCGGCCATCGTGTCCGAGTCTTTGAGCCAAGATGTCTCTCAGCATCAAACGAGCACGCCGAAGCCTGGTTTTCACGGCTCCGGTCGATATTCCCAAAATAGCGGATGTTTCCGAGATGCTTAGCTCATGCATATCGCGCAGCACGAATGCCTCCCGGTAATGCTGCGCCAACGAACCTATGGCCTTGACCAAGGCCTCGCGTACTTCCACGCGCTCTAGCGCTGTCGAGGGAATCTCACGCCAGTCTTCGAAATCCTTTGGAACGTACGGTTTTGCATCATCTTTGTCATCCGTCAGCGACAGCATCGGTATGCGCCACTGTTTTCGATTTCTCATTCGCGCCTCATTGATCGCTATCTGAATCAGCCAGGTACCGAAGCTCGACTCTCTGCGAAACTGATTCAAACGGGCTAGTGCCTTCAGCGATGCATCCTGCGCGACGTCCTCAGCGTCCTCCTTATTCGCGAGCAAGGCGAACACCGTCGCATATACCGTCCTTTGATGGGGGCGGATAAGATCCATGAACAGCTCTTTGTGCCCAGAGAGGATCTGGTCGATCAAAGCCGCTTCCCTACACCCCTGCTCATGGTGATCGGGCTGTGCGACACCATAACACTTACGGATCTTGCGCTGGCCGCGTACGAACGGGCGCTTCAACCGAAGCGGCTGGTTACGATCCAGCGCGGCCACTTCGATCCCTATCTATCACAGTTCAATCAGTCGAGCGCGGCCGCGCTGGAATGGTTCAGCCATCACCTCGGCGGACACTGACGAAGGAGTTCCTCATGCCGCTCCTGCCAGGGTCGTCCTCGCCATCCGACAGCTTTCATAACGGGGGAGGATTGGTTTTCTAGTCGTACAAAGGAAGAACATGACCATCAGGAAGATCGAAATCGATCGTCTTAGCGTGACATCGTCCAAGTCGTTTGAAGCGGTTCTGGCGGCGCTCAAGGCAGCCATTGGTCGTCCGGACATGGTCGAGTTTGCCAGCGCAATCAAAAACGCGCAGACCTTTGCTGAACTGGAAAGAGCGGTCCATAAAAGTCTTGGGAGTACCGGGTTGATGATGTTCATGGAACTCGATCACGGCGCAATTCTGCGGAAGGAGACCGGGCTCGATAGGCCAAAGATTGCTCGGTTCTTAATCGGAAATCCACTCATCATGAAAGAAATGGCCAAGCACGTTCCCGACGCCGGATCTTACGCGCCGGTCACAATCTTGGTTGATGAGCAGCCAGACGGCGTGCATCTTACATATGACAAAATGGCCAGCCTCTTGGCGCCCTATCAAAATGCGGAGGCGCTTGCAGTCGCTCGGAATCTCGATTCGAAAATCGAGACCCTTCTTCGATCCGCGCCGCTCTGAGAATCAAGCATGCCGAACGAGGTTCTGGATTTGCTTCCAACATCTCGCCCAACCTGAAGACAACGGTTCCCTAGACCGTTGTAGGTACATTCGCACAAGACCTGACAAGGTGGAGGTTTTCCAAACCGCCGCCGAGCAGAACGGTTGTTATGCATCAAATCTGAGTGCGATCGGTTGATGCACGCAGAAGGATTGTTTATAAGAGTCATTGTGAATGCTGACTCGATGCTCGTCCGGAATCCGGCTAGCCAGGGCACTGAGAATCAGCGGACCAAGTGCACAAAATGCTTCGGTCCAATTGCATCGATTTCAGTCCAACTGCAGCATCGTACGATGCATATAGCACCATAAAAGCCCCTGATAAGGGCGAGGTCGGTGGTTCAAGTCCACCCAGGCCCATTATTCAAATCACCAATATATACGCGGCGATTCTCACTTTCCCCTTCCAGGGGACTTGTCATCAAAAAACCGTTTTGCCAAAAATTTGCCAAAAGTCGAGTAGGCCATAGATCCCGTAATCCGGGGCGTTCCGATGCGCGACCCGCATGAAACATCCAAAGTCGGCTAGGCATTGTCGAGATTGCTGACTTGTCATGTCGAAAGACGTGCAAGGCAGCGCAAGACACTGCACGGCTGTGGAAGGAGCGCGAAGTCATTTTTAGTCAGTTTGCGGGGGCGTAGTTCAGTTGGTTAGAACGCCAACCTGTCACGCAGGGGGTCGCGGGTTCGAGTCCCGTCGCTCCCGCCATTTTCACCATGTGTCAGGCCGCTCAGACCGCACGCTGGGCCAGGTGGCCAGACCAGTCAACACAAGCGCGTTTCTCGGTACCAATCCGCCAACTCGTAGGATTACTGTCACTCGGCCACCCCGCCTGCAGACGGCGGCACGCGAATCCGGCCCCGCGTCTTCTAGCCAACGAAGCCCTCGCCTCATTTAATCCCCGTGACCGATGCGACATTGCGTCTGCGCGACAGCTAGGCCAGGCAAAACGAGTCAGGCCAGAATGGAGTTCGATAGAGAGTAACTTCGGAGGTCGCTCGACATGGATAAGTGGATGGCGCGAGGTTGCGGCCTGGCTTGTCTCCTGCTGGCTTCGGTTTCGCTGCGCGGTGGAGAATCCGTTGTGTTCTCGGTGACCACTCCAATCCGCTCTCAGCCTCCATGGTGGCGGGAGCAGAGTACTGAGATCTATTCGTTCGACCCCGCAAACGGAGAAAAGAGGCTGGTTTTCTCTGAAGCCGCCACGCCTCTGGTTTTGGTTTCGCCGTCGCCCTTTGGGGGGCAGGATACGATGGTTGCGGCCGAGGGCAGACTGTTTGCTCAAGGCAGGGAGCTCCAGCACCTCCCGGCCGAGCTGCGAGCTACGCCCTACTCCGTTTACGAACTTTTCTTAGACGGATCAAACCGCTACCGAAAGGTCGTTGAGCTCCAGGATAAGGACGATATCGCGGGAAATTTCTGGCATCCCCAGCAGGTCTTCGTCAATCCGGGCGGCACGAAGGTCGGTGTCCTGAAATGGGTGGGCGGCAGCGATTATATTTTCATCCACGACGTGGCCACTGGCGTGCTGCTGCACAAGACGGATCTTCGCCAGGTTTTCCCGGGCTGCGAGCCAAGCAAATTAGGCTGGACGGCGGATGGCGAGCGCCTGTTTTTCATGCTCGACGAAGGCGACGCAGATGGGATGACGAAGGATTCCTGCGCAAGGATAGGAAGCTGGGTAATGAAAGAGGATGGAAGCGGTCTGGAGCGAATGTCATCGAGCAACTTCGCGGAGGCAGGACTGCCCGGAAGCCGGTACTTGTTCCGCGAATCACAGTGGAACCCGAAGTCCAAGAGTCGAACCCCTGCCACGTCTCTGTACGTAGCCGACGTCAAGACGGGCGCGAGAAAAGATTACGCGCTGAGCGCACAGGGAATCTTATACTGCTGCCGCGTCTCGGATTCCGGGAGATTCGTCGCCTTCTTGGAGGAAAAAAGTTTCGGAGAGCCCTTCCCTGTGTGGATGCTTGACCTGGAAACCGGAAAAGAGCAAGTGATCTTTTCGTTTCCGACCGGCAAAACCACAAAGGAGCCCTGGTCGGGCCTCATCGGCTGGTTGCGTACAGCCCCTAGCGCCGCTTCTCGGTTGCGGTAGCAGCCGCCTCCTGGGCAGCTTCGAACGCGCCGCCGCTGAAACTATCTTCCCCTGAAATCTCGAATTTCAAAGCCGCGAACCGTTTCCCCAATACCGAGCCAGACCATTGCGTGTTGAACTCCTCTGCCAACTCGTCTTGTCTAAATGCTTCAGAGTCCAGACGAACTCCATGTCGCGATCAAGATAGGTAACGAGAAGTCGGCTTGTCGCCAGCGATTACCGGTCACTGCCGGCGCGATTGTCGGTACTAATCCGACGGACGAATCGATACCGCAGTCACATCCGGTCTATAGAGTTGTTTCTTAAAAACTGGAAATCAAACAGGAGAGAGCTTATGAGTAAGCTGGAAGGAAAAGTAGCAGTCATCACCGGAGGCAATAGCGGAATCGGTCTCGCTACGGCACAACGCTTCGTTGTGGACCCGGACGGTGAATTGCTCTTTCTAGTTTGCTGGGGCCGGAGTCAATGTCCGCAAGTGCCTGAGAGTTTCGGCAGGATCAGGACGAATCGCATAATCCGCGTTCACATCCGCTGCGCGGATAATGCTGTCCTTATCGATGATGTAACGGGCAGGCATCGGCAATCGGTATTCCGGTTCGTCATTGAATCTGTCCAGAGTGCTCCCGAACGACTTGTAAAGCTCGCGCAAGTAATCCGGCAGTGTGAACACTAGCCTGAACTGCTCCGCCGTCTTGAGGTGAAGATCAGTCAGGATGTCGTAGGTCAGGTTCAGCTTCCTGTGAAGAGCGCGCGTGTACCGTTCGAGCTCAGGAGTGATCACGACGATCTGCGCTCCCAATGCTTTGACTTCTGAATGGACCTGCTGTAGAGCCTCCAGCTCCATATTGCAGTACGGTCACCAATGCCCTCGGAAGAAGCTGACCACCAGAGGTCCTTCGCGTAGAAGGTCGCTGGAACTAACCTGCGCGTGATCCTGATTGAATAAGCTAAAGGCCGGCGCACGGTCCCCGACTTTCAGCGCTGTTTTTTCGATGCCCGAAGCCTTGAGCTCGGCCGTCGCGCGATGCATCTTTTCGATTGCCTCGTGCGGCGCGTTGTACGGTGGAGCTCCGGATTCAAATGCCTTCTTAAACTCGTCCAGCCGTTCCTGAAGAGTTGCCATTGTCATCGCCCCCTTTCTCAGACAGTCTGCTCATATTCACCGTTGTCTTGATCCGACTCCCCGTACCCCCGAATGTCCATCGCTGTGAATCGCGCCTCGCGCGCATGGAAATCTCAATCTATGCTCCTTATGCTAAAGAGCGTTTAAACAGCGCGTCAACATTCAATTTTGTACCTTGAACGAATTGTCCCGCGGCTGCGAGTGCCCCTGCTTGCATTCACGTTGTCCCGTTCCCTGAAATTTTTCTTTTGCCCTGACCGGATCTGCTCGTACGGTACTTGATTGTGATATAGAGACCGCTATCAGTCAAAACCCCCTTCGGGCAAGGGCGGTAGGATTTTTGGTGACAGCAGCGTGAGTCTCCAGGAGAATTCTGTATTGTCATGAAAATCTATTTTGGCTTCACCGTAGCAGGAGACCGCTCCTCTTTAGAGGCGGCAAGGAAAATAGTGGAGCTAGTGGTCCAAATGGGCCACGAAGTGCTCACGCGTCATCTGGTCGAGGATAATGCCTGGGAGGCAGACCGGCTTATCACACCCAAGGAAGTCTATCTGCGGGATATGAAATGGCTCGAACAGTGCGACCTGTTTATGGCGGAAGTTTCCGGTTCCTCATTTGGCTTAGGCCTCGAGACCGGCTACCTTCTTGGAGCAAACACAAAAAAAGTAGTTTTATTCTATCGGCGAAATGTCGAGACCAAAATATCGCTCCTAATCACGGGCATCACCCACCCAAATTGCAGGCTAACACCGTATTCGGACCTTGACGAAATAGAGGTTTGGATCAGGAACAACATGTCGCAACTAGAATCCTTCCCAATCAAGGATTAGTTGGGAAGCTAGCTGCTCTCGATCAAGAGTTGTACTGATTGCGGCCAGCCATTACGCCGCCGTCTACGTCCCAAATGGCGCCCGTAACCCAGGACGATTTGTGCGACAGCAGAAAAGCAACCGCTTCCGCAACCTCTTGGGGGCGTCCGATACGGCCGATTGGGTGGAAACCGTCGAAACCCCGAAGAACCGAATCTACTTGTGCTTTCGGAATGAAACCCTCAAAGATTGGAGTTCGCACGACGGCAGGCGATACCGCATTCACTCGGATGCCAGCGCTCGCCAGTTCCATAGCAAGATGCTGCGTCAGTGAATGCAGCCCGGCCTTTGCCATCGAGTAGGCCGAAGACGGGGTCGCTTGCACAGCTTGCTTGGCCCACATCGAGCCGATATTCACGATGGAGCCACCTTTCCTTCCAGCGACCATGTTCTTGGCCACACATTGGGTGATGAAAAAGATTGCCCTGTTGATTTCGAGGTAGCGATCATAGTCTGCCTCGGTGTGCTCAAGAAACGGTTTGGGAAGAAAGACGCCCGCCGCGTTCACCAGCATGGTGGCGTCGCGGTGTTGAGCCTCCAGACGATCCATAAGCGCAATCCGTTCAGCCCTGTTGGTTATGTCCGCCGGCTCGCCGATCACCGGGCCGTATGAAGTGAGTTCCTTGGTCGCAGCGATTGTCTTGTCTACACGACGCCCAATGACGACCACCTTACCCCCGAGTTCAAGAACGAGCTGGCCGACTGCCCTGCCTATTCCGCTGCTTCCTCCGACGACGATTAGTTTCTGTCCCTGAAATTCGTGTCCCATCAAGTCCGACCTTTCGATTTATTGGAATCCCCTTTGGAGTGTAGAAATCATGGGAAATGATTTGCAGCTGCGCTATGAGTGTCTCCGGCCCACTTCGTGCAAATTCGAGATGCAATCATGCAAGAGGGCCATCGATTTCTTGGCTCGATCAACGATCTTCTTGAGATCGGAGTATGTCTGCACGGGCTTGGTGCGCGTAAGCATGATCTCAACGTATCCGCTGATGGCTGTCAGATCGTCAACGAGCCTATGGGCAATTTCTTTGGTGCGTTGAAACTCATTCACAAATTCCTTTCGCAATGCTTCAAATCTACGCTCTTGATTACAGTCTTCTGGCACTTTCTACCTCCCCTTTCTAAATTCAACTTGATTCGTCCTCTCACTTCGCATCCGTATTTTTTCTTTCAAACCGAAAGAGGTCGGGACGTGCATAGTGCCCTGAAACATCGAAGGTCATCTTCTCCCGGTCAATTTGAGTCAGATCCAAATCTGAAACGAGCAGCTCCTCGCGATCGAAGACCGGATCGAGGACATACCGAGTGTCCGGGCCTATAATCGCGCTGCCTCCACGCTCGATCCATTGGTCTTCACCCGGCCGCAATTTGGCACCATCACGAAGCTCGCGAGGCAAATCCTCAGCCGGCATCATCAAACCCACGGCCAAGACAAAGCAGCGGCCTTCGAAGGCATAGTGTCTGCTGGCCAGCTGATGTAATTCATGGACCGTCGGCCATACCGCCACGTGAATGTGCTCGCCGGAATTGTGCATGGCCATGCGCGCGAGTGGCATCCAATGCTCCCAGCAAATCAATCCACCAACGCGTCCCGAAGAAGTGGGCACTGCTTCTAACCCGCGGCCATCACCATTACCCCACACGAGCCGTTCCGTGTAGGTCGGGATGAGCTTCCTATGGTGGTTTGCGAGCTGTCCATCCTCTGAAATAGTGAGCAGCGCATTGTAGAGTGTTCCGTTTCCCGGACCGGCATCCACGCGCTCATTCGCTCCGATCACAATCGCAATTTTGAGATCCCGGGCTGCTTCGCTGAGCGCATTCACTTCTTCACCGGGAACGACGAGGCTGTTACACCTGAGCCTTGCGAAGACGTCTTTCGTGGAAGAGTTTTCCCACAGCGCCGCGCCCGGACAAACGTCCAGCCAGGCAGGGTAGCCCGCCAGCCAAGTTTCACCGAACGCAACGAGCCGTGCATCTCGCTTGGCCGCCTGCTGGATAAGATCCAAGGCCTTTGCGAGGCTCGCTCGTTTATCCAGGTAAACGGGGGCGGATTGGGCAATGGCCACACGCACTGGTTTCGGTTCTTGATCGTCCATTTTTTTTCACCACCAACAAATCTTACCCCTAGGAACGGCTCACTTCGCCGCGCCAATCACGGAGAGCCTACGGCCCAGCCTGCAAATACCGTGAAAGGCTTGGGGGGCGGGGAATGCCGCGCTGCCGCAGATTCTCCTGCCGTGATGGCACGACGGATTGCAGAGAGTGTGGCGCTATCATCGAAGTGGACACTGGCTCCATCCGATCGGACCCCAAGCTGCATCCACAAGCTGTCCAGGTCCACGCTCACCGGCTTGTCTTTCATTTTGGTGTACAGCGGCTGAAGAACACTTACCCCGACCGCTCGGTCTCCGGTACTCAATGCATCCTCAAGATTCCATTCCTTCCGGATGTCGCCGCCTGCGTCGAGAATGCCAAGAAGGGCATTCTCCAAACCCTTCGCATTGTTTGTCTGGCGGCGAATCTCAACGTCAGCTAGGAGGCAAAACAGCGCTCCTCCCCAGTAGGTTCTCCCCCAAGTGTGCGTGTGATCGAGTCCGCGATCCCCAGCCTGAGGGAGGCCTTGGGGCATGTCCCGAACAAGATCAGACCACATCTGCTCTGCTTTAAGATGTCCAGCGTGAATCCGAGCGATAGGTTCAACATAGGTAGCGATCCCCTCTTCTATCCAATGGTGCTTTTCGTCTACGGAGGGAAATGCCAGGTGAACCATTTCGTGGGTTAGCATCCAGTCGGAGGCGAGCTCTGAAGGAGAAGTCTCGTTGCCGACACGTATGGTGATCCGTCCGCCTCGATTGCCAAACGCCATCCCGTTGCGGACGCCTTTTCCTTCGAACGCAGTGATCCGAATAGAGACTTGAGGCAAAGGAAAGCGGCCATAATAGGCAGTCACCGACTCAGCGGCCAACTTCACCCAAAGAAATACATCCTTCGCCGGCACTCGCAGAGTGCTCCGTTCAATCGCGATGTCTATCCGAGCGTTTCCGATCAGCAGACTCGATGTCATCCCGCCCCTCGCTATCGCAAAGGAAGAACAAACCAAAAAAAATAGCACAACCGAGGTAGTCCGGACGAAGAAGCCCGCCAAAAGGGTTCGGAGCATTGAATGACCATGAAAACTTTCTTACTGGAAGACCGAGCGATCAGGCTGGAACTGAATTCGCTTGCTTCACCCGTGCGGAACGAGAGAAAAACGCGATCGCCGTGTCCGCAGAGATCTTGCCCGCGCCAAAGATCAGCACAATAAGGGAAACGATCAGAAACGCGAAGGGAGCGGCTGCAATGAACTTGTCCGGATCGGAAAAGAAAGAGAGCAGCGCCTCACGATCTCCGATTACGTAAGCCATGGTCAAGTTCACGGTGAGAACAAGACCTGTGATTCTGGAGGCCAGGCCCAGAGCCAGGAAAATACCCCCAAAGAACTCGACGCAGGCAATGAAGACGGCCATCTGCGCGGGCATCGGCAAGCCAAGGGTGGCGAAATACTCCCCGACATTGGACAGATGATGGAGCTTGCCCCAGCCGCTTTGAGCAAGTTGCCATCCCCAATAGAGCCGCACAAAGAGGAGGAATGGTGACTCCAGGTACGACACCAAACCGAAGAACTGGTTATGCCACTGCTTAGTTTTTGCGATCATTTTACTCATGATTTCTAACTATGCTCTTTTCTCGCGGCGTTTCCCGCCGCGCACGTTTTCATCTGGCTGGCAAAACCACCCCAGAGTTGCCCAGGTCTGAAACGAATGCTGAACAAATGCTACGCGTTCCGCGTCAGGGACTGAACTCTTCCTGAAAGCCAACGCAATGGCATGCTCGATCGTCTTTCCACTCCGCAGCGCACTGAGGAGCGCAAATTCTTCGGGCTCGATGCGGCGAAAATAAACGGAGAAATCCAACCGATGAACTGCCAGAAAGATTTGCGTAGGTTCAAGCTTCGCCACCGCACGGACCCTGATCCGTTTTCTCCGTTCATGGACAGCGTTGCTTGCAAAATCTGGCGTGTCGTCCCCGTGTTTTACGTCCAGCAGCAGGTCGTCCACCGGATAATGCAGCTCGAGGAGCCGCACATACGGCTGAATGCTCAGCTGGAGATTTGGTACGTCGATCTCACGAAGGTCCTCGGAGCGAAGGGCGGGCTTCGCCCGACCGTCAAAGGCTTCGATGTCTGCCCATTCGAGACGAACCATATCGCGGGCAAGCACGCGCCTATCGGATATCCAGCTCGGATTTTGGCGCAGCCACGTCTCCAAATGCGCCCCCAGATTTCGAATTGTGAAGGAACGTGAGGGACATTCCGTGAGATAGACCTTGCACATGGATTCAAACCGTTGGCTGCCAAGTATGGCCTGCAGCCCGGGAAAATCTTCGATCATGCTTGACAAGAGGCGAAACCAGTATTGCCGATTGTAAATTTCTAAACGTTCAAATGAGGTGAGCCGATCATTCGGCTTGATGAACCGGGCCGCGTAGGCGCTCATGCGCCCTCCGCCAGGCGCTGTGCGCCGCATGCGCTCAGACCGCGTCAGAGGTTGCATGACGGCGCGGGCAACAGCCCGCTGAAGCGGGGCGAGCTTCATACTGCCACCTGCAGCGTCGTGTCGGCGAGGGAGCGATTGGCTTTCATGGCTTCTCTGTGAACTTCCTCGAAGGAAGGGATGCTGTCGTCCCACTCGAGCAGTGTCGCAGTATGGCCAGCGCGTTGAATGGCGCGCTCGTAGAGTCTCCACACGGGATCGAGCACCGGATGGTCGTGCGTATCGAGGATGTATTTTTTGAATTTCGAATGACCAGCAATATGGATTTGCGCCACGCGCTCCGCAGGAACACTGTTCACATAAGTCAAAGGATTAAAGCTGTGATTTTGCGATGAGACGTAGATATTGTTCACATCAAGGAGGATGCCGCAGTCAGCCTGCTCAACTACCTCATTTAGGAACTCCCATTCGGTCATTTCCGAAACATGATATTCGGCATAGCTGCTGACATTTTCGACAGCGATGGGAACTTCGAGAAAGTCCCGCACCTCTCTCACTTTTTGCGCGGTAAGGCGAGCTGCTTCGAACGTATAAGGCATGGGAAGGAGGTCGTGCGTGTAGCGTCCATCGACGCTGCCCCAGCAGAGGTGGTCGGAAAGCCACGGAGTCTTCGTGCGCTTCACCAGTTCTTTCAACCGGCGGAGGTGTTCACGGTTGGACTTTTCCGCCGAGCCGAAATACATAGAAACCCCATGCTGCACAACCTTGTACTGTTCAAGAATCTGATCGAGGATCTGCAGCGGCCGTCCACCGTCAATCATGAAATTCTCGGAGATGATCTCAAACCAGTCAACAACGGGTTTGCGAGAAAGAATATGCTCGTAATGTGGAGCGCGGAGCCCAATTCCAATCCCGTAATCTGTAAACCCATTAAAGCGATTTCCAGGCATCTTCTTTGCCACTCCTTTGGTGAAGGAAAGAGGGCCAGGAGAATTCTCCCAACCCTCCACATCGGACTGCGCCTGATTTGAAACTACTCCTGAGGCGGCTTGGAGCCATCGGTCGCGCAACCACCCTTGCCCTTGCAGGTGTTCTTGCCTTTGCAGCCATTGTCGCTAGCTTTGCAACCACCCTTGCCCTTGCAAGAGTTCTGGCCTTTGCAAGCGTGCTTTTCCTTGACCTTCTTGTCGTCCTTCTTGTCCTGGCCCTGGTCCTGATCCTGCGCGCTGAAGGAAGTCTTCAGCGAAGGAAGCAGGGTCGAAGCCTTAACTGCTGCTCCGGTTCCGGCGAACAATCCCGCGAACGCAGCACCAGCGAGCAAGGCCTTTGTCGTCTTCGTCATATGAAAAGTCTCCTGTCGATTAGAATGAGATGCGAAACACCATCCGGACACTCTTTCCTCCTCGTAGATCGCGAATCTCGCTACCTGGTTCGACCAAACTGGCCCTTTGCTGCGATTTCGAGGCGGCCTTGAACGCCCTGACAAACGTGTTCCGTCCACTGAATGAGAGTCACGAGGCGACTAAAAGTTTCGACATTTTCAGCACGAACATGAATTGGATTTGAGACTCCGCAAGCGCCTGGCTGATGGCTGCTCCCACGGGTTTAAGAACCCTAACGACCGGGCGCGTAATAGCCTGTCTTCGAGTACGCAGTGAGAGGGGGAAGCCCCTTGGGGGTGCGTAGCTTGATCTTGACCTTCCGCCAGCGCGCGTCGTGGGCTTTATTACTTGGGCGGTATCCCAAGATATATTGATTGCGTAACTCGGTACCGATCTTTGCGGCGATGTCCGGCAAGTCGTTTAGATTCTCTACGGTGAAGGCGCGACCACCGCTTAATTCCGTCATTTCGCTGAGCAACGAGGGCCCCAAGAGTTCCTCTGGCGTTCGGCCCCGATACTCGAGCGGTTCAAAGATGCCGATCGAGTAGAGCTGAGTATCCGCCTCGCGTACCTGTCGCTTGATATCTTTTTCGCTGAACCGGCTACTATTGTCGCCGCCGTCGGAGATGATGAGCAGTGCGCGTTTGCCATACTGTGCGCCTCGCATCTGACTGAGCCCGAGATATATCGCATCGAGCAATGCAGTGCGCCCCTTCGCAGAGGCTGAGAGCATGCGGGCCTGCAGGTCTTCCACGTTATTGGTGAACGGACTGAGGAGTTCGGCGTGCTCGTTGAAACCAACGAGAAAGAACTCATCTTGTGGATTGGCAGTCTTGAAAAACTGGAAGGCGGCTTCCTTGGCTTTGCCGAGTTTGTGGGCCATGCTGCCGCTGAGATCCAAGATGACGCCGATGGAAATAGGCACATCTTCGGAGGAAAAATTCACAACTTCCTGCTCGATGTTGTCCTCGAAGATGCGGAAGTTGTCCGGTTCCAGCCCCGAAACTATGCGGTTATACGGGTCGGTGACGGTGACGTTGACGAGGGCCAGATTTACGTCTATATGAAGGGATACTCCCGGTTTGATGATTTGGCCGGGTGTGTCGCGCTTCACGTCGTCAGTGAAGAGCGACTGGGCGGTGACGGGCGTGCTAAATCCCGAGCTGACGGCGCTAAGAAGCAAAAGAAGGAAGATGCGCCCAACCGATAAAAGGTGAGTCTTGACCGTGCTGCTTTTCATGCCGCTTCCAACTTTCGAATTCGCACGGTTCCACCTAACGAGCCGTCATTGACTTTGGCCTATTTCTTCCTGACTAAGATGGGTCGCTGTAGTGTTCGTTTGGTTCAAGAATCATTTCCCCGTGTGCGTAGTCGAATATGACTTTGAATTGCCGCAGAGTTTGCGCCCCGATGGTCCCTGCGACGTTAGGGGCGGCGAAAATACCCGAACTATTTTGGGAAAATTGCGTGAGTGGCATAGACACCAAGAATGCTCCGAGCCTAACAGCCGCCACATGCCCTAGACGGGCACTTACCTCGCCTCCCACGGCAACCACACTTGGTAATTCGACCGTCTCCTGCGCCGACAGAAACTCTGGATGTGCTTCGCTGAAGTCCTTCGTTAGCCAAAGCGCGGTGGTCGCTCCTGAATCGACTAGGAAGGTACCCGTGATTGCTGTCCCGTCTTGCATCACAACCTCCGCGCGTATGGTCGGTATGTCCTTCCAGATGAATTGGAGTGACAAATGCTGCCCCGAACCGGAATACGAATAGGCCGCCGGATCGTAGAAACGGATCACTTGGTTTGCGTAATCAATCTCAACGACATAGTTGCGGAATACATTGGAGCCGAGGAATCCATCCGTACTTCTGCCCACTTCGCGCGAGAACCAGTCCAGAGGCAGCGTGGCCACAGTTTGATCGCCTAGCTCCTCCCCGCCAAACATGAGAGTAGTGTGGCTGGCGAATGCCAACTTTTGGGAAGACCCTTGCCCGGGTCCATCGACATTCCCTCCCACAAGAAACCGAATTCCTAGCATCTTCGATACGGATTCGTCAAAAACAGTGACACTCGAACCGGTGTCCAACATCATCCAAAGAGGATGAGATCCGTTGATGCTTGCCTGCATGAAAATGAGACTGTCCGCGAGTTCAAAGTGAATCGGCGCGGCTCCGGTGTCCAAGAGCGAGTGAGAGTGCGAGATCGCCTCGGAGGTGATTGGCTCGGATCCGTTTGCTAGGCACTTGCGGCTGTTGGCACCGAGCCGGGCCTCAGTCCGGCCGCTGGCCGGCAAGGCTAAAACAACGTTGCTGGTCCCGACTGGCCTGCCGTTGGTATTTTGCGCACTGATTGCTGTGGCGGGGTGCCCCAGTAGAATCCGCTCTGATGCTCCAGAACTATCGCCGCGATTAAAAATTGCTGTGTAACGAAAGAATAATCTCATGTCCCCCGCTTTCACAGAGAAGGGAAGCAACGCCAGAAACGACCCGAGAATCCAAAGTATTCTCGGAAATGAAGGATTTTTCTTTCTCATGTTTCTTCTATCCCTGAGGGTCCTTTCGTCCGAACGTAATGGTCACGAGGAATTGCACGGGAACGGGCTCAGTGCCCAAGATGGTCGGCTCGTACTTCCATTGGCGGAGCGCCTCCATCGCAGCTAGAACGAGTATCGGGTGTCCGGAGACTGTCCGCATTTCAACCACGTTTCCGTGCGTGTCGATCACAGCCTCAATCACAACCGCGCCGCTAATCCTGCCTTCTCTGGCCAGGATGGGATAAACGGGGTCAGGCCCAAAGACTAGTCGTGGTGGCTTCACTTTTCCGCCGACATGAATCGGGCCCCGCGGCGCCGAAGCGACCGGAGGTGCAGGTGGAGGGACTGCGCCAGACAGACTTCCGCCGAGCACGCCGCCAAGTTGTCCTCCAGGTATCCCCCCAGGAACCCCATCACCTTGGACAATGGCAGCCGCTGAATCGTTGGCTTCTGACTCTTCATTTAGATGAGCAACCTGACGCGGTATGACTGTCGGCGCGAGCAACTTCCCTGTCACCGACAAGGCCCTGCGTTTCGGCGCGACCGACCGTGCTGACGCGGCTGGAGGCGGTGGAGCTGCGGGGGGTGGCGGCGCAAGCAAAGTCGGATTGAGCTGATGAGTATCGAGCGCTTCGCTGAAGTAAAGTGGAACCACAAGCAGCACCACTAGTAAAATCACTTGCACGGTTCCAGAAACAACAAAATCTGCTACGCGTCGCGGTGGTCTAGTCGGGCTGTTCTCCAGCATCGCCTCGGCAAAGACCTCCTTTGGAATCGCAAGGACAACTTGCTTCGATTCACGAGCGAATGGCGGAGCTTCTCCTGGTGCACCGGTCTTTGAATTCTCTTGGGAACTCGATGTCCCGGCTATCTTTGCGTCAAACGGTACTAGAAAATTCGGAACTTTCATTTCTCTTCTCCTTCAATATCAAGAGTTAGTGGCCGCTAAAGGCAGCAAGGCCGTGCGGGACCGATCACCCATCTTGCAGCCTGCTAGTCGTTCATCGCGGGCCTTCTCTCGCTGAACCTCGTGAAGCATTTGACGCAGACGCATGCGAGCTTTGTGCAACTGCGACTTTGAAACTCCTATCGAGCGTCCTAGCGTCTCGGAAATCTCCTTGTGCTGGTACCCCTGGACATCGTGCAAGACAAATATTGCGCGGTACCCTGGAGGTAACCGCTCGATGCAGCGATCGAGAGTCACTCGGTCAATCGCTCCCTCGAGCAATAAGTCGCGGGTACCAATATCGACGGCCGGCGAACTGATTTCATCGTCCAGATCGGCAGCCGCTTCGATCGAGACAGTCGGTGGCGACTTCTTGCGCAGGCGCATAAGCACAAGGTTGGCAGCCAGCCTGTGCAGCCAGGTGGAGAAGGCCGATTCGCCGCGAAAGGTATGGATCTTGCGGAATAGCAGCACGAACACGTCTTGAACAAGGTCCTCGGCCTCGATGGGGTCCCTTAGCATGCGCAAGCAAAGGGCATACACTCGGCGGCAGTGCTGTTGATAGATAGCTTCGAATGCCCCCGCGTCGCCTTGCTGAGCCAGCCGGATCGTGACGCTCAAAGGTGAACTGTCGGGCGAGTTTGGCTTTAGTTCTCCCAATCCGGGTTCGGGTATGAACGCCCGGTTCCTATTGCGCAACAAGCGATGCGCTTTCCTTTGCGAGTGACTCGTCATGCCAACAGTCTTGAACTCAATTACGGCACTCGTCTTGGGTAAATTGATTGCTGCCTTCATAAGGAATTGCCTTCTTTGCAATTCCGCGAGGAGGGCAACGTGCAACGCCCCATCGCGGACTTGCGCTGACCGTTTCAGGCTCCGTTGAACCTAAACATAGCGCCAATACTGCGATTTCGAGAGCGGTCTCAGATTCAAGCTGAAAACTGATGCCTGCATTAGGTGAGAGTCGCGAATCGAATAAAGGTTTCGGATTCCTCAAGGCAGATGGAAATCAAGGACAGTTGGAAGGCAACAGAGCTGATCGCGGCCACCAATTGCAGTGCCACTTTCAATTGTTCCGAACCGGGCTCAGGTCGCTGCGGGCCTTCTCGCCGCGGCGTCTGCAGTCATCTCTTTTACGATCTCGGCAAGAACACAAGTAAATTCATTCGAGCGAAACGCGGCTGCATCAAGGCAGCTCTCGCCGTTTCTAAGAACAGGCAGCCACCAACAACCTTCTTCAACAGGCAATCTGTGGAACATTCTCGAGCACGAGCCTGCCAGCAGAGCCGTCAAATCAGCCAGGGTCTGTTGGGTGTTTAGGCTGAGTACGATGTCGAGTTTAGTGCAACCGAGAATATGAACTACTTCTTGCCGCGACTCCGCAAAGTGGCATTCGCAACCGACCTTTGCTAGAGGGGATAGGCAAAACGAAAACGAGTGACGACTTTCGCCGATCAGGAGAACGTTGACTGCCCGGACCTCATCCATTTCGGAAGCAGCGACGTCAGCCCCTTTTTCTTTCCATAATGCAAGAGCGGGCCTTGGTTGAGATGGCAATTCAGTACCCGACAATTCGGCAGACGAGGGTTGCCATAAGTAACGCCTGACTTATCATCACCAACGCAGGTCGCATTATCCTTAAGAGCCCGATCAAATAATTAGGTCGCTTCCATACCGCTGTTTGCGTTTGGGGATTCATACTCATTCTGTGTTTGTGACCTCTCGAGGCAGGCTGAACACCGCGAAGGTCATCAGGGTGTTAAATGAGAGTCGCAAACCTCACAGAGGTTTCAGAGTTCTTATTGGCGGAGAAAATCACAAGGGCCGCTCGGTACGAGCGGCCCTTTGGTGTTTGCTGTCCGGACCTTACAACTGTTGCTCATTGCAGCTCTATCGCCGGGGGTTCCGACGTCTACTTCTGGTTGCCGTCGCTCCCTGATTCCACTGAAGCTGCCTCTTGTCCGATCGACAACTCGTACTTCTTTCCTGAGAAACGGATTTCAGTCAGTGACGTGGTTCCGTCTTCCGCCTTCCGTGTCACAGACGCGGAATCACGTTCCGGACGACTCAATTCAACCAAGCGCGCCGGTACCGTGGCTATCACCCTGTTGGATTTGATGATGTTCAATTCGACGTTGGGGCCAGTCCCTTCCCATTTGACCTGGTAGTCTCCCACAGCCAGCTTTGTGCCATTGACCGTCACGGGCTCGTAAATTTTAAGCGAACCTTTATTGGCCGCCAATGCGTCCGTAGCCATCAGCATTGCTGCCCCCAAAAGCAGGCCTTTAGAAATCCTCGACACTTTCATGCAGACTCTCTTTCTTTTTTTGATTTTCGTCATTTCGAAGGTTGCAGAACGATGTAATCACTCGCAGACAGACCGTTTGAGATTTTGATCCTCCAATCTGATGCAGAGCTACTGAAGAAGAAACATCATTGAAAGTGTTTTCGCCGAAGAGAGCTGTCTGAACTGCCTAGTGGGAGTCAGCTCGAGCGAGACGCGCGAGTGGGTCGTTCTTTCACAGACAACATCTGAGCAAACCAGCGCGGCCATGTTGCACAAGGAGACTCAGGGAATTAGTCCGCGTTCCGCGCCTCCGCAGCGGTCCAAATCGATGCGCCAAGTAGAACTAGGTCCTTGATGAGAAATTGTCCCGCGTCTCCCAATAGCAGAAAACCGTGTGAGAACTGCATCGCGCCGGGCGTCGAGAGAAGAAAACTCACCGTAAGCAAGAATGTGACGATGGCCCCCATGCTGCCGATGAATGAGAGCCTCGCGGAGAACGGCCGCAGGGCGATGAGCCCGGCGACAACGATCTCGATCACTCCAATCAAATTCGAAACGGCCTGCAGGCTGAGGACTCTGTACAGCCAGAACATCAACGGACTGCTCGCAACAAGAGGCTGAATGCCTTGCGCCTCCCCAGCAGTGAATTTGAGAGCGCCGATTAACAGAAGTGTGACTACTAATCCGTATCGTGAGACGTGCATGCCAAGTTTTTCTAGTGAAGTCCTCGACTTGGCCTGCAACAGCGCCTTTACAAGCATCTCTTCCGTTGGCAAACTTTGACTAGCTGCATCCATATTCCTGGCTCGCTTTCCCGGTATCGACCGATCGAAATAATGTGCAGAAAAACCTCTGCTGAGTCGCGCTCTTGCCGCGCGTTTTGAATGAAGCTTCCGGCTTCGGCACGGTGCCGAAGCCGGACGGGTAATCGCAAGCTTCCAGACATTAAAAGGTGATTTTGCCTGTGACCTGCACGATGCGGGCATCCACGGCGGCCGCAGCAAACGCGCCGTAAGGTGTCGTCGCTGGTGTGACCGTGCTTAGGATCTGCCCAAATTGCGAAGGATCCGCCGTATTCGCCACCGGATTGGCGAAATTGGGGTGGTTGAGGACGTTAAAGGCGTTGGCGCCGATCTGGAGGTGGAACCGTTCGTTCAGCCTGAAGTTTTTCCGCAAGCTGAGATCAGTGTTGAAATAACCCGGCCCGCGCAAAGCATTTCGCCCCAGTGATCCAACAAAACTCGTCGGAGTGCCAAACTGTGCCGCCGTAAAGCAAGGAGTGGCGCTGTTCACAGCACCGTTGCTGCACGACCTTGTGATGGAAGCTCCAGAGGCCGGCTGGGCCAGGACCGTCGCGTCAAACAAGTTGTTTGCGGCTATGGAGTTAACGAAGTTTCCATCAACCACGCTAAAGGGGAATCCGCTTCTCCGGAAGAAAGTACCGGAAACCGTCCAACCTCCAATTGCGCCGTTTAGAAAGCGGTTGCTGGCCTTAATGGGGAGTTCCCAAACGTAGCTAGCATTGAAGCTATGGCGCAAGTCATAGTCGCTGGAGGCATAGCTCGCTCTTGGGTTGAACGGGTCTATTTGATTGAGAATGCTATTTGCAAGGCTGTAAGGAAGAATGCCGCCATTTGAAGAGACATCGAGCGCATGGCTGTAGGTGTACGCTACTCGTCCCGTGAAACCGTGCCATACGCTCTCCTGGGCGGAAACGGTAACTCCATTGTAATTGGAGTATGCACCGTTGGTTAGCTGCTGAACCGTGCCAATCCGCGAATCGGGCGCCGTTGCGGGCAGTCCCAAGGTCCCAAAACCATTCAAATTGGGATTATTGAGAAGCTCGTCATAGCCGCGGTTGCCTACGTAGTTCGCCGAAACAACCGTCCGGGAGCCGAGAGTATGCTGAATCTCGAGGTTCCACTCGACGTACTTCGGATTCAGGATCATGCTGTTTGTATTCGCCAGATTTGGCACCGCGCAGCCCGCTGGAGCCGCGGACAGAAAGCTGCCGACCGTTCCACCGGAGTTGTATGCCGTCTGGAATGCAGAGTTGCACTGCCCAAGAAGTGTTGCACCGCTCCCGGCTTCGTTAAAGGCAACACTCCCCGTAGGCAGATTAAAGCTTGTGACCTGCGGGAAATTCGTTGTGTAAGCGTCGAGAATTGTACCCGGGTAGAGGTCCGTAAACAGACCTACTCCAGCGCGGATTACGGTCTTCGTCCCAAGCGGCGACCAGGCGAGCCCAAAACGCGGCTGGAACACCACCTTTTCGACGCCTGGGAGAATCGAGTGCTGACCGGTAACGAAAGCCTGGTTATAAGGAATCGTTGGATCGTGTGACAATTGATCGAAAGGCGAGGACGGCAGCGTAGTGCAGTTCGATTGGCAAACGCCGGACGAATTCCGGTCCGCGCGCAACGTCAATGTCAATTTCAGCTTATCGCTCGCGTGATACTCATCCTGGAAATACAGCCCAACGCTATAAAATGCGATGGGCTGCTCTGTATGCAGAGCGAAGTGCTCCGCAGCTGCGAAATCAATAGAATCACTCGCAAATCCGCCCAAGGAAGTGGTTATGGCGGGATACGGGAGCTCACTTGCCGTAAAATCACTGACGTCGTCGCGGCGGAAGTTAACCCCGGCCTTGAAATTGTGTTTCCCGCGGCTAATCGAGAGATCGTCTACAAGCTGCCACTGCTCCACGTTGCGCCCTTGCGGAAATAAGAAGCCGCCTGCAAAGTCCCCTGCACCTGTCCCCAAGGCGGTCAATGCTGTGTCTGACGAGACCAGATTTCCAGGGAAAAGTGTAAGTGCCGCATTCTGGTTTGGGCTACCAAAGATCGCGGAGTAAGACAGGTCAGAGAAGATGAAGTTGTTGACCACGCGAGGGCTGAAGATGTGAGTATAGTTAAGCTGCCCTTCATTCTGGGGCTGAATGCTGTGCTCGTTGAATGCGCTGTTGATGGGATCCGTATAAGTCGGCTGAGCGCCGCGATCAAACTTCACGCGGCCAAACACTTTGTTATTTTCGTTGAAGTTGTAATCCACGCGGGCAGTAAGCAGCCATTCGGTATTGCCGTTTGAGACCGAGCTACGAAAGCTCTCGAGGCAAGGCGTCGTTGTAAATTCTGGGTTAAAGAGCGGATTGGGTGAGGCAGCGGTAGGAACCTGGCCCAGGCTTCCGCAGCTATTTGCAAAAGTTGGATCCGTTGCAGGCACCCCACTGTTTTGAGTCACGGGCACCGCTCGGGAGATTCCCGGCGCGCTATTGTAGAGATTGAAAGCATTCGTATAGAAGGCCAGCGCGGAGGCTGGAACGTTGGCAAGTGTAAAAGCCTCGAGTGCGGGCGTCGGCACATTCACCGTTTGACTGGTCCCGAAGATGTAACGCGTCCCCTCGGTGTCGACAAAGAAGAAAGCTTTATCTTTCTTGATCGGCCCGCCAAACGCCGCCGCCCACGCGTTGTTGTTCTCGAATGGACGCGGAACTCCGCCAGCGTTGTTAAAGAAGTCGTTGGCGCTTAATGCTCGACCCGTCCAGTTGTAAATCGCATCTCCATGGAAGGCGTTTGTGCCGGATTTCGTGTTGTAGTCGATCTGTGCCCCTGCCTGTCGGCCGTACTGTCCCGTATAGCCGTTCACCACGACGGCTACTTCTTCTACTTCGTTGGAACCGAGCAGAAGGTTGCTTGCGCCTGAGTTATTGAGGTTTAGGAACGGATCGTTGTAGTCGTTGCCGTTCACAGTGAAGAGGTTGGACGTGCCTGGTAGCCCGAATGCGCTGAAGTTACCGAACCCGCCGCCGCTGGAAGTGTTGCCCGTAATGCCTGGCGTAAGGATGGCGTTGTAAGTGATGTCGCCGCCAGGATTCGGAATGTTTGCGATTTCACGATTCGAAACGTTCGCCGTGATATTCGCATCTTCTGTTTGAAGAAGTGTTCCGCCGGCTGTTACCTCGATGTTCGCTGTGGCCTTTTCGATCTCGATCTTTAGGTTGGCTGTGACTGTTTGGCCCAGAAGCACTCGCACGCTTTGATTCAGTGGGCTGAAGCCTGTTTGTGCCACAGTCAACGTGTACTCACCAGGCTTAAGGAATGAAAACAGATAGATTCCCGAATCGTTCGTGGTAGCGGTGTTGGTCTCGCCAGTGGCAGGGTTCTTAAGACTCACGGTGGCATGGGCAACGACCCCGCCCGAGGGATCGGTAACGGTGCCTGTAACGCCCCCGGTCACGATGTTTTGGGCCGCCAACAAATCTGGACTGGCAATCAGGACCAACACCAGCGCTGCTCCAGCGATGGATAATGAAAACTTAGCTCTATCCAGGATCCTAATCCTGCTAAATGTTCCGGCTTGGGCCCGCAGGCCGACCGGAATATGAATCGCGAAGGACAACGCAGCGCGGAAAGCTTCTGTCAATTTTTTCATCTTGCACATCCCCCTAATTGTGATTTGCAGCGAGCTACAACCACACCCTTTAGAAAATCTCCGGAAAACTTCTAGGAAACGTCCACAGGGATATGACTAACGAGTGCGCAAGAAGTTTCAGAGAATAAGTTTATCTTTGCGTTAGATAAAATCAGAGGAACACAAATGTCAATTGAGGACGCGTTGCGCACACGCGAACAGGCAAACAGGTACGCATAACTAAAATGGCAGAGTAGTGCGCGGAATTCTCGAGATAGTTGCGCTGGCAGCGATCACACTTCGGCAGCTCTACGCGGGTGGAACTTCGCACTTTGAGTGTGCTACTTCATGTCTTTCAACGACGCATCCAGAATGGACGAGATTGCAGACTCCTCGACTTCGCCCGCTGAGTTGTAGACTGATTTTCCCGATGCATCGAGAACGGTCACATGCGGGATGTATCCCCGATAATAGGATTTCACCAACTCCTGCTGTTGGGCTGTCCGCTTGATGTCCAGATCGATCACCACGAACTGCACGCGGCCCTTATACTTTTGATAGAGATCCACGGTGCGGCGAGCCTGGCGCTTGGAATTGAAACAACCCTCGCCATAGAAAATTATGTAATTCGGCTTTCCTGCAGAGGTCGCCTCGTCCATGTGATCTCCGCTAATGAGCGGCCCATCGAGGCTGTCGCTCGAATAGTCGAGTCTCGGATTCAAACGGAGGTTCTCGCTGGCGCCGAGTGTAGGGACGTTCCCTGCGAGAAACGCAAGAGACAGTGCTACTTTCGCGACTCTATTCATGGAGCTGAGTTCCTTCCTGCTTCCTCACGTCGAAACCGGCCTGCTCGACTGCTTCACGCTGTTCGCGAAACATGTGAAGGGCACCTTTCATCATCTCTTGCAGTGACGGTTTTCCAGCCTGGGACTTTGCGGGGAAATATCCCCCGCCAAAATAGAGCTTTCCGGATGGACTGAGAAATGCCGTCAGCGGCAGGCCGACCGGCAAATTCATGAACGCTTGCGCTCGCTGCAGGCGAGCCGCAATTTCTGGCTGCGAATCGTAATCAAGCTTAACGGCTACAAACTGGTCATTAATAAATTTTGCGAGCTCGGGCTGGCTGTAACTCTCTCGATCCATCTGCGAACAATATGGACACCACCCCGCTCCCAAGTCGAGAAGAATTGGCCGGTCGAGATCTTTGGCTTTTTTGAATGCTTCCTCTCCCCACGGATACCAATCGACCAGCTCCTGGCTCGCGCGCTGAAGATACGGAGAACTGCTCCCCTTCAGATGATTCAACCTTGCGGCTCCCGGCGCGGCCATCGAACTCGCCGCGCCAGCAGCCATCAAGGCGCACAGGAGGGTGGAGGCCATGTGAAGCAATCTGCGCATTTCAGAGAATGAGACTCTATGTAATTCAAAAAGTTTCAGCCTTTGAGATCAAATACCAATCCGCGGGGGTCTACCCTTTTTTCTCTGGCTTGCGCTTCCCGATGCAGATAGGACAGGGGGAATAGCCTTCGCGAATAGCTTCCTCGACTGAGAGAAATTTCAGTTTGCCATGCAGATAGGGACAACTAGGAATGTGAAAGATTTTGTTGTTTGCATCCAGAGAGACCGCTACAAGTCCCTTAACCGCAGGCGAATCAGGAGAGCCCGTCGGACTGTGGTGTTCGAGCCCGGGCAGGAGAAATCGTTTCGCTGAGAATAAAGCGAAGCCCAACGGCACTGCCGCAGCCGCCGCCAGGGCCCAAGCAAGAACCGCACGCCGCGAGGGGTGGATTCTTTCATCCGCCCCTTGGTTCAGTTTCTGGTTCAGCCTCGCGTGCAGACGATCGTGAAACCCTTTGGGGGGCGCCAAAACCCGTTCATCGCGATATAAACGAATAACGTTGCACGTTCCTTCAAGGACTGCGGCACAGTGCCGGCATTGTGCGAAATGCTCTTCGAGCACAGCCCTCTGCTTCTGATCTAGCTCATCATCGACATAGTCCGAGATGTCCCGCCAAACCTCTTCACAAGTTATTCCCATGGATTCCTTACCTCTTTGAATGCTAACCCCACTTGGCCGCCTTGCTGCAACCCCGGAGATAGAATATCCCTCAACATCAAACGAGCACGTCGCAGGCGCGTTTTGACAGCTCCACGCGTAATTCCCAAGACGTTGGCAGTTTCTGTGATGCTCAGTTCGTTCACGTCTCGGAGAATGAAGGCCAACCGGTAGTGTTCTTCGAGTAACGCCAAAGCCTTCGCCAGGGCCTCACGAGTCTCTGAACGCTCTAGGGCCTCTGAAGGAATCTCGCGCCAATCCGCAAAATCCTTTGGGACATATGCTCCGTCGTCATCGGCCGCGCTTGTCAATGAAAACATCGTTCCATGCCTCATCTTCCGTTTGCGCATCCTGGCTTCATTGATGGCAATCTGAATCAGCCAGGTCCCAAACGCCGACTCCCGCCGAAACTGCTGAAGACGCGCCAGCGCTTTTAGAAGTACATCCTGTGTAACATCCTCGGCGTCCTCTTTGCTCCTCAGCATAGTGATCAGTGTCGCGTATACCGTACGCTCGTAAGGCCGGATAAGTTCAAGGAATAGATCCTTTTCGCCATCCAAAATTCTGCTGATCAGGTTCTCTTCAGTCGCTCTGATTCGGTCGTTTCGCGCATTACTTTCTGTGTTGTCTGTCATTAACCATCCAGGCGTGCGCCTCTCCTCTAAGGCACGCCCGCTGAGGTCGCAATCAGGCAACGCAGTGGAGCCTTGTAGTTTTCCGTTCACAAGTCAGACACATTCTCGCTTGCCGGCCAAAGTCTTTGTTTTCTTACTCTGCTCGTTTACAAACTCCATGAAGGCCCTCCGTCGACGTAGATGATTTGGTCGGTCTGCAAGCCGGTAGAGCTCCGTTCCACAACAGACAGAACGCGGTCTGAGACGCGCCCTTTGCTCCCGCTCTCCACTGAAAAGCCGCCCGGAAGTGAGATTCCCGTCCGGCGAAATAGTTTCCGGAGAAGGGTCGAATTCATTGGCGGTTAGGGCGAAGCGTTGAGCAGGATAAGGATTCTCAAATGGGTGCCGTTTCCTGAAACCTTTTGACGAGATGGGAATCACACTGACCCGTGTTGGCGATAGTTTGGATTCCTTACGAACAGGCGCGACACGTCTCTGTAGGCAAAGATAAGCGAGACACTTTCGCAATTGCGGACCTACGAGGCTGAGCTCAAGAACAGCGTCTCAGGAAAGCGTTCTAGCAGGTAATATAATAACGCATAGGTAATATGGACCGTGAACCCCTAACAACAGGAGCTTGTATGCAACCTCCTTTAGTCCGTATTCTCGTGGTCGATGATTTCGGATCAATTCGACAGTTTGTCTGCGCGACGCTTGGGAAAAGACAGCACTTGCAGGTTGTTGGCGAGGCCTCAGACGGTTTAGAAGCGATTCAGAAAGCCGTGGAACTGAAGCCGGATTTGATTCTACTTGACATCGGTCTCCCAACACTGAACGGCTTGGAGGCCGCTCGACAAATCCGCAAACTTGTCCCGGAATCCAAGATAATCTTTTTGAGTCTGGAATCTTCAGCTGACGTGGTGCAAGAGGCTCTGAGGATAGGCGCGCGGGGTTACGTTGTAAAAGTAGGGGCCGCAACCGGGCTACTCACCGCTGTTGAAGCCGTCATATCCGGAAAGCGGTATGTGAGTAGCGAATAGCCAAACTGCAGTTTCACAGTCCCATTTGAAGGGCAATCTAGCGAGGGGGCGCGATGTCGTCAACTGCCGGAGATTACTGGCAATTTGGCTGTGCCAGATCCTGGAAAACCTGGCGAACTCTTCGAAAAACTATTTCGCGGGTAAAAGGTGCTTCGACCAAGACCACATCCTTCGGAAGAATTCCAGATTACGCGATTCCCTTCTCACGCTTTAGCGAAGAGCTAGTGTGCGCGCACGAGGCGTCGTCCGAAAGGGGTTGTATTCCCTCGAGTATCTCCTTGAAAGGACTTTCTCGACCGGCCTGATGGGAAGTTCATTACATGCGGATGGGCGCTGCGCAATTTGCAGCTCGTTGAGGTGATTAGGGAGTTCAGGAATCGAAAGGTGTGGGACCTCGCAGCCTGAACTCCCCTGGATATCCTTAAGGAGAGAAGATCTAGTTGCTTCCCGAACTTCCTGAAGCAGACCCGATGTCGTGTGGTCGCGCTGCGGCCTCCCTGATCTCCGAGCGGGAAACAGGGATGTTATAAACGTCGGTTGCTGTCTGAATTCTGCTGAGGAAGTGCTGTTCACCGGCTTGTTCGAAACTTACACCAGGTTTGTCGGAACGAGCGCTTTCGATCTCAACAGGATGCACAAACACAGTTGAACGATTCTCATAGCTGCTGAAAACCAGTCCCACGGATTTATCTTCCGAAATGCGGCTGACTCTGTACATGCCTGCAGGAAGTGTCTTCCCACCGGCCACGAACTCAAAAGGGATAGTTACAACGACTTCGCCTCGATATTGAGCCTTGGCGGCCACACCCAGCCCAAGAACACAGATAAGTGTGAGTAATATGCTTGCATACCTCTTCTTCATGATTTCTCCTTTGAAACGTTGGGGATCTCGTTGCTGATCCGTGCGTCGTCCCAGCTCTTTTATTACGGGAGCGACCGATATTACTTGTTTCAACAATCATCCTCCAAACGTGTACAGACAGTGAGACGCGCTTGTGGCTAAAAGGTTTCCAAAATCCGGCGTAATGAGCTTGCCGGTCCCCAGTCCGGCAAGTAGACGTGGAAATGGCATGCCGGAACCGAGATGGAACCAGCCCCGTGATTGCCAAAATAAGTTTGAAACCTTTGGGCTGCTCGAAAATCTCATTGAACTGGCGATTCTAGACGTGACCTCGGCAGGCACTGCGATCTTCCTGTCAGAGAGACCTCGCCCAGCGCCCTACTACAAAACTAGCCACGATAGGAGCTTCGAATGGGAAACGTAAAGCTTGTGGTCATTTACCCGCACCCCAAGGATGTTGGTGCCTTCGAGAAAGTCTATCAAACCGAACACGTCCCGCTGGCAGTGGCGAAACTGAGTGGCAAAACCAAAATAGTGGCAACAAAGGTGTTAAGTTCGCCGCAAGGCGCTGCTCCTTTCTACCGCATAGCCGAGGTTTATTTTCCGTCGATGCAAGCTCTGGAGGAGTGTGCCGCGTCGGACGGCGGCAAAGAAGCCCTGGCACACGCCGTGAAGATTTCTTCAGGGGGGACACCAATTTTCCTGGTCGCCGAGGAAGAGACTTTCACGTTCACCCAAACGGCGGCTGGTTAATCTGATCGACCGGTTGATCTGGGTCAACAGGGGATGCAGCTTCACGACTTTAGGAATCCCGCGGTGAAACTCAATCGGTTACGGAGAAGGATGATGCGTTTCAGTCTTACAGCTGGTACATTGATTGCATTTTCGATTCTAGCGGGCGTTTCAGTTCGATATATTCATGCTGCCAGCCCATCCTCGATGCCGAGCAGCGATGACGCCCCGCGGACTCTGGTGCTAATGGAATTGTTTACTTCCGAGGGTTGTTCGAGCTGTCCTCCCGCCGATGCTCTGTTAGAAAAGCTCGACCGTTCCCAGCCAGTAAGCGGGGCGGAGCTCATCGTTCTCAGTGAACATGTGGATTACTGGAATGATATCGGATGGAAGGATCCCTATTCTTCGCGCGAATACAGTGAACGACAAAGCGCATACGCGGCCCAGTTTGGACTCGGCGGCATCTATACGCCGCAGATTGTCGTTGACGGGCATTACGAGCTCGTCGGCAGCGACGAGCAGCAAGCGATCCGCGCAGTCGAAAAGGCGGTGAAACTCGAAAAGATGCAATTAATGCTTTCTTTGTTTCACATTGAAGAACCCAATAAGCTCGGCGTCCGTGTCGAGACCGGTCCACTGCCTTCTACCCTCGCAGCGAAATCGGCGAACGTTTTCCTGGCGGTAGCTGATGAGAGCGACGAGTCGCGCGTGACTCGCGGAGAGAACGCTGGAAGAACTCTGAAGCACGTGGCGGTCTTGCGGGATCTTGTCCCTGTCGGAACAGTGGCTAGAAATGACAAGTTTTCGAGGGATATAACGCTCAATTTCGATATCGGGAATCGACGGGACCTGAGGATCGTGGGAATCATACAAGAACCGGATGCAGGTAGGGTCTTGGGAGCGGGCTCCGTCCGGCTTTCTAATTAGCTTCGCTCAACTATTCTGATTTAGCTACGGTTAATTCGCTTGCAACGGCAAGGGAACGAAATCGAATCTGGAGCAAATATGAAACTTGCGGTTTGCATCCTTTTCCTGATCGGATTCTTCGCAATTCCGAGTGGGCAAGAAAACCCTTCCACTGACCACGCCGCTACTCCATCTGTTGGCCTGGAAATCGGGCAGCAAGCACCCTCATTTGCGCTCCCCGATCAGTTTGGTCATAAACAGTCCAACGAGACGCTCAAGGGATCGAAGGGCACTATTCTCCTCTTCTTCCGTTCTGCCGACTGGTGACCCTTCTGCAAAGCGCAGCTCGTGCAGCTGCAAAACGCAAAACAGAGATTTGAGGCGCAAGGACTTAAACTGGCCGCGATTAGCTACGATAGTCGGGCCATCCTGAAGGACTTCGCTGATCGGCACGGAATCCAGTTTTCCCTATTGGCTGACCCAGATTCCAAGATCATCCGCAGCTTCGAAGTGCTCAACGCAGAAGCGAAAGGAATGACCAAAGGGATGGCCTTGCCCGGATTCTTCTACATCGACTCCAGCGGGGTTATTCGTGAAAAATATTTCACAGCAAAGTACACGGACCGATTGAGTGCGAACAATGTTATTGCAAAGCTCTTTCCGGAGCTGAGCGCCGAAGTGAGCCAGAATATCGAGGCTCCTCATCTTCGGATCACCCTCGCACAATCCGATCGGAGCGTAATACCCGGCGGCCGGGTTAGCCTCATTGCCCAAATCGAGCTTCCTCCAGATGTACACGTATATTCTCCCGGGGTGCAAGGGTATAAGCCCATTCAGCTCACTTTGCAAGAGCTTCCCGGAGTCGAACTCCAGCCTGTCATTTACCCAAACTCGCAGGTGCTCTACTTGGAAGCCATCCAGGAACATGTCCCGGTATTCGAGGGAAACTTTCGCATCACGCAGGATGTTACTGTAACTCCGTCCAAGACTCGCGATGCGGTCCGCTCCTTGGTCTCCGCGCAAAGGACGATTTCGATTGCCGGGGAACTGAAGTATCAGGCCTGTGACAAAACGGTTTGCTACCCTCCAACCTCGGTGCCGGTGAGATGGGAGTTACAGCTTCTTCCCCTTGACCTCAAACGATCTCCGGAGGCCATTCAGCACAAGTAGTCGATCGAATGATGAAATGGAACCAATTCTTAAGCTTTGAAAGGAGAAAGCCATGAGTGATGTCGTTTATGTTTCGAGATCGCGCATAGAGCGAAAGTACGGACCTCTCCGCATCGCGTACCTTCCCGGCGAGTCACAACCAGTGATTTTCAGCGTTCACGGAGCCATTGCTGAACACTACAAAATTGACCCAGCAAAGTTGAAAGAGTCGCACTCTTCGACCATCGACTACGTCATTTCCGCAACGGCTGGTTGAATGATGGGAACCTTCGGAGGTGCGCTGGAAGCGCGCCAAATCGATGCCAGCAACGGAAAGCTAACCGCGGATGTGACTGGAGAGGTCGAAACGGAGGAGGATGTACTGGTGATCCGCCGAATCCACGTAGTGATGAGCCTGGTGGCCTCACAAGATGTCAGGGAGACAGTAGAGCGCGTGCACGGCATTTACGCTATGCGCTGCCCTCTATACCGAACTCTGCACAATACGATCAAGCTCACCTCTTCATTCGAGCTTGTCTTGCCGGGAGGAACGAGTCAGGCGATCATCTGATATGTGCCCGGCGCAGTTGAGATTGTGTGGTTGAGCGTCAGTCCTGCCGCTGAATCAGCGGGCCGGTAATGGAGAACCCAGAATTGACTAAGACAGTGCCAAAGTGGAAGGTGAGGGGGCTGTTCCTGACGAACTTTTAGGAAACGCGGATTGTTCCCTCATGCGGAGGCTCCTAATCCATCCTCGCGAGATGAGACGGCGCGGACAGGGAAAGGGACGCGCCAGATCCGCTTTGTCGAGACGGACCAACGCAAGGTTGCACAATGGGAATCCGGAGACGTAAACTCGCCATTTATTGATCCGCGCCGGCCGACGGTGGGCAATGAGCTTTTTTAGCGAAGTTCGACTGGAAGACGAATTCGGGCCCTTCGTCACGTTTCAAGAGGCACTTGGATTCGTCCCTAATCTTGTTCGCGCACAGACTTTGTTACCTCGTGTCGTCGAGGCCCAGGCAAAACTTGAACGTGCCGTCCGCTTACAGGAAGGCGCGATTCCCCGAATACAGAAGGAACGAATCCTTCTAAGCATTGCAGCTGACCGACACGACGCGTATTGCGTGGCCTTGGACGCTAAGGTCCTTTCTTCGCTTGGCGTCTCGGATCGTCAGGTCGATGACCTCTTGAACGACTCCCTGCACACGGACCTCTCGGAACCAGACCTTACCTTGCTGCAATTTTGTCTCAAACTAAGCCGCTACGCTCCTTCGGTGCGCTCGGAAGACATCGAAGCACTGCGGGCATGCGGATTCGAGGACGAGTCGATACTCGAAGCCGTCGTCGTGACGGCTTTGGCCATCTACCGCTGCACGCTTTCACTGGGTTTGGGTCCAGAGCTGGATTTCGGACCGCGGAAGCTTGCTTCGACGAAGATCTATCCGCCCCATGAGCGAGCGCTCCATGGCCTCTTGCTCCACATTCATGAGGCGGCACACAGAAAAGCGCCGTACGTGCCCGCTCCATACTTAAGTCCCCAGACATTTGCACCTTTTGCCGTTGTTCGGAAGAGTCACGGATTCATACCGAACTTTTTCCGCGCTCAGACGTTGCGGCCGGACTTGCTGGAAGCCGAGCTGGAGGCTGTGGAAAGAATTCTGCTACCCGAAGATGCCCTGACGCGAGTGCAAAAAGAATGCATCCTGCTTGCTGTATCGGCAGCAAATCTCAACTCTTATTGCGTTGCAGTGCATTGCAACATGTTACGAGGCTTGGGTATGCCCTCGGAGGAAGGCGACCAGATTGCCGTGGACCATCATGAGTCCGCTCTAACGGAGTCCGATAAAGCACTGCTAGACTTCGCTGTCAAATTGGGAACGCGTGTTTCGGAGTTTTCCCGCGAGGACGTTGTCAAGCTTCAAGTACTTGGTTTCTCCGAGAAACAGATTTTGGAATGCGAGGTAGTCACAGCTTTCAATAATTTCGCGAATACCCTTCAAATGGGGATCGGAATTGAGCCTGATTTTGAGCCACCTCCTATCTTTGAAAAAAATAAAATGAATCTTCCTGGCGCTACCCAGACTCCTATTCAGGCTGGGAGCGCTGTGCGTCTCGTCGAAACACTCCAGGACGCGGACGCTGGATTGGTTGCCCAAGCGCAGAGTGGGGAGCTGGGGGCTTTCGAAACATTGGTTCGCCGCCATGGCCAGTTAATTTATCGCACTATGATAGCAATTCTGGGCAACCCAGCTGATGCACAAGATGCCATGCAGGATACTCTCTTAAGTGCGTTCAAGCACATCGGCGGATTCGAGGGCCGCTCGAAGTTTTCGACTTGGTTTGTGAGTATCGCAAGAAATACGGCACTTCAACGATTGCGACGAGGAAAACTCTTTGAGAGCCTGGATGGAGATGAGTACGAGGAAGACCGGGACTTTCGCCCTCGTCAGGTTAGGGCCTGGCAGGACGACCCAGAGCAGTGCTGTTCTAAATCGGAAATCAAGCAGCTCGTTGAAAAGGGGATCTTGGCGCTTCCCCCAACCTACCGCGTCGTGGTAATGCTCAGGGATATCCAACAGCTTTCGGCGGATGAGGTTGCCCGGCAGTTGGGGCTAAGCGTTCCGGCAGTAAAGACGCGGCTCCTCAGGGGCCGGCTAATGCTGCGAGAGTGGCTCTCGCCGTATTTCACCACTAGCGTCAAGGGGATAGCGCAATGATCACTTGCGAGGAATTCTTAGCTGAGATCGGAGACTACCTCGAGAATGAGGTGTCGCCAGAGGTCCGTAAAGAGCTTGAACTGCACCTGTCCCAGTGCCGCGCTTGCCACGTACTGTACGATTCGACCCGGAAAACTATAAAAATCGTAACAGAAAGTAGTTCATTCGAGTTGCCGGAAAGTGTCTCCGACCCAATCATAGACCGCGTCATGGCGAAGTTGCGAATGGACCAAAACTAATAGGGTGAAATCTTCTTAACCGTAATCTATTCACACCTTTACTCCTGTAAGCTTGTCGAAATTCGGTATTCGCAAGCTCGACCGGTGAGTGTCGAATATCGTCGTCGAGTCCTTCATAAATCCCGGGCTTGACCCAAATGGGCGAACCACGATCCCTGCCTGCGACAACGCGGGACTTTGGACGTTGCCCAGCTATGACGATTTCTTCGTTATTCATGCAACTTTCGCCTGGCAAATGACTCCTATGGCCCGTGAGAGTTGAGCACCGACAATAATTGGACAGCGAATGCCGCGTTCCAAGCCTACGGAGTCACCCTAGTCAACAATCCAACTTTCATAAAGCTGTAGTTTGAACAAATGTAGAGGGCGAAAGAACTAAAGAAGGCCATATGAAAACCATCCGCCTTTCCATTTTCCGCGCCTTCCTGCTTATCGCATTCATGACCGCCTATCTGTGCTTATTGTATGGGCAGGAGCGCGGGCATGTCGTTCCGATCGCGCGCAACACAGCGTGGAACGACCTCGTGATCCAGGTCAATCCTGAGATGGGTGACTCGTCGACCGATTCTCTGGGAAAAGAGCTTCTCTTTATTCAGAGTTTCCTCGCAGAACATAAGTCCGAAGCCATCGTCGGAACCTACAACATTGCTGTCTTCAGGGCTATCGACCAAGTCCACGCCCGCTTTCAGAAAGCCGACAAGGACTTGGAAACGATCAAGAACGAATTGTCCGACAAGGAAGTGCAGGCAAAGCTCGGGAGGTAATGCGCGCAGCAAGAACGAGGTGGAGCGTGGAGAACAACGAGACGGCATTAGTTAATCAGGTGTGCAGGGGAGACAGAGAGGCTTACTGGCGTCTCGTACTGCCACACCTGCCCGCGGTGCTCTCCGTAGCCAAAGCGATTCTGAGGAACTCGGTGGACGCTGAAGAAGTCGCTCAAGAGGCGGTCCTGAAAGGCCTCTGCAACATCCATGGATTTCGCGGGGGGACGAAATTCAGCACATGGCTGATCCAAATCACGATCGATGAAGCTCGGATCAGACTTCGAAAGGACCGGAGATACATGGACCGGTCGCTGAAGGAGCAGCAAACAGGTAATGCCGACGAGTATGCACCGAAAGATTTCAAGGACTGGCTCGAAATTCCCTCGCGAGCTCTTGAGGGTAGTGAACTCCAAAATGCCTTGCAGCGAGCGCTTGAATCTTTGCCACAAAAGTACCGCGAAGTCTTCACGTTGAGAGACATCGCACATCTGAACATCGACGAAACTGCGCAGCTGCTCGGGCTCGCAGTAGCGAACGCCAAGACCCTGCTCCTGAGGGCGAGGCTTCAGTTGCGGGATGCTCTAGCGCCAGGTCTTGGCGGCAGTTGGTCAAATAGCAATACGGACTATCCGAGGGCAGACGCTTGACAAAGCCGAATACTGGTCCTTCGTATGGACAAGATAGCAAGGGAGATCTGCACGTTGTTCGGACTGCTCACGGTTAACACGAGCCAGACTTGGGAGCTTTCTTCCGAAACCTTCTGACGAGATTGGAATCACACTGATCAGAGTAGATTGACAAGCGGGTAGTCTAGATTTCTAACGGACAAAAGGGACCCGGATCAGTTGACAAAGATGAGCATGACACAGCCGCAATGGCGGGGCGACGAGGCTGAACTCATAAAGAGCGTCTGCGGCGGAGACCGGGAGGCTTTCTACGAGTTGATACGTCCGTATGAGCGCATGATTTACGCAACCGCGATGTCGGTTGTGAAAAACTCTGCTGACGCGGAGGAAGTCGCGCAGGAGGCAGTTCTCAAGGCACTCTCTAACCTGGCCGGCTTCCGTGCGGAATCAAAGTTCAGCACCTGGCTTATACAAATTACCTATAACGAAGCAAAGATGAAATTGAGGAAGGCGCACGCGCACCTCTACGAGTCCATTGACGACCAGCAGCAAAGCGAAGAGGGAGATTTTTGGCCGAGAGACTTTGCCGACTGGCAACCGATACCTTCCGAATTGCTCGAACAAAATGAGATACGGCAAGCACTGCAAGATGCAATCAATTCGCTCGGCCGCATTTACCGCGAGGTGCTAGTCCTCAGGGACGTTCAGCACTTGAGCATCAAAGAGACGACGATTATTCTAGGCATTTCGGAAGCAACCGTGAAAACTCGGCATCATCGAGCGCGCCTGCTCCTGAGAGACTGCCTTGCCCCTGGATTCGACGGTTGCTGGGTTAAGGGACAACCGTATCGGAGAGTCAGACCATGGTGAATAGAGAGGGGCGCGATGGCCACTATTGAAATCAGCTGCGTCGAAGTCTGGCGGGAAATTTCTAACTACCTTGACGAGGATATCTCTCCCGCGGTGCGCGAACGAATGGAAGCGCATTTCAAAGTCTGCGCGCATTGCACTGCGGTAGTTGACGGCACCCGAAATGTCGTAGGACTGGTCGGCGACGGAAGAGTGTTCCAGATGCCCGAGGGGTTCAGCAAGCGCCTACACGAAAGGCTTCAGAAACTTCCGTGAACTCGTACCCCGACTGCCGGAATCTGCTCCGGCCGGAATGGATCGGCGACGTCTTGGTTATCCATGTACATCCATAGCTTCCACTTGCCCACTTTGTCTTTCCTCCAGATATCCACATAGCGATCCCTGCGACGAATGGGTTGACTGCCGTCTTTCGGCCTCAGCGTTAAGTCATGCCACCCGTAGTCGTAGGCAACATTTCCTTGAAGACGAATCTCGATGACAATCACTGCCAGCTCCGCTGTAAAGCGTTCGAACAGATTCGCCAGGCGAGTCTTCAAGGCGTCCAATCCGCTCGCGCCAAATTCACAGGGCTGACCATCGGAGAAATTAACCAGCTCCGGATCAGCAATCTCCAGTAATCGCGACACATCCGAGAGGTTGAAGCAATCCCGAAATTCGCTCTTGGCCACATTGATTGCGTATAGATCGTCCATTTATATCTCCTGCGTCTCATCGCGATGTGAATTCTCACACCTCCGCTCAAAATTCTAACAGACGGAGCCGAAATTGATGCGGTTGAGCTTCTGCCGGCCTGCGGAAACAGCTTTTGATTGCTCTAATGGGAACTTTTTGGCGTACTCCGAATCAGATAGACACGGAGGTTTTCTGGCTTGTGTGCCACCCTCTCCGGGCCATTTTGAAGGAATATGCTCAATGAACCCGATTTTCCGTCGATGCTCTATCGGTATCTTGAGTGGAGCCGCTGCTAGTGCCGTTTTGACAGCGACCCCTCACTACGCTTTGTGGAACTGGATTCTGGGCGTCGGCATTGGGGCTGCCTATTCTGCAGGGCTTCGGCCAACACGCCGAGCGTATGTGGACAACCTCTTGGCAGGTGCGTCGCTCGGTGTTCCGCTATGGGGCCTTGTCAGTGTAATCCTGATCCCTCTGCTGTCCGGCCAGATGCCTGAGTGGAGCGCGGAGCAGATGCGCCAGAGTTTCCCCGCCTTGGTGGGCTGGGTGGTGTACGGCGCTTTTCTCGGGATCGCCAATCAGGCTTTACAAGACAGCGCCGAATATCTCTTCGGTCCAGAGCCAACCCCCAAAGTATCGGAAGTTTCAGTCAACAAACGTATTGTTATCTTGGGCGGTGGATTTGCTGGTATGCGCACCGCGGAATGTCTCGAAGAAGGATTACGCGGGGACCGTTCCACCATCCTCACCCTTGTCAATGAGACGAATGCGCTCCTATTTACTCCGATGCTCGCGGAGGTAGCCGGAAGCAGTTTGGAACCCAGTCACATCAGCACGCCTTTGCGGAGCACCCTTCGCCGGGCCGAGTTCATTCGAGGCGTGGTAGAGGCGGTGGATCTGGAAAAGCGTTTGGTAATTCTGCGTCCCGATGCAGGTGCGGATGGAGCATCCGGGCGGCGAGAAGTTCCTTACGACCAGTTAGTCTTTGCTCTTGGCTCAATCTCGAACTACCTGGGCATGACGAACATCGAGAAGTTCGCATTCAATTTCAAGAGTCTTCTCGATGCCATTCGAATCCGAAATCACGTCATCGAGATGTTCGAACGTGCCGATCTGGAGTCTGATCCCGCTCTGCGCTCTTCGCTTCTTACCTTTGTCATTGCTGGCGGTGGTTTTGCCGGGGTAGAACTTGCAGGTGCTCTGAACGATTTCGCGCACGGTATATTGGCGGATTATCCCAGGCTTCATCCACATGAGTTAACTATTGTGCTTGTTCATTCCCGGGATCGCATCCTGCCGGAACTGAGCGAGTCTTTAGCTCGGTATGCGCAAGAGAAGATGCAACTGCGTGGGGTCAGCTTTCGATTGAACACGCGCATCGTAGACGCGCATCCCGGCGTGGTCCTCCTCGGCGAGGGTGAGATTCACACAGAGACTCTTGTTTGGACAGCGGGCACCACGCCGAGTCCTTTGTTGAAGTCACTCCCGCTGGAAAAAGACAAGAGGGGCGCACTGGTGGTTGATGACACGCTAGCTGTGCCATGGTGTGCCGGTCTGTGGGCCCTCGGTGATTGCGCCGCAGTCACCGACGCAACGACGGGACACCCTTGCCCTCCGACCGCCCAGTTTGCCCTGCGTGAGGCGGAAGTTCTCGCGAGCAACATCCTGGCTCAACTGGAGGGGCGGCCGACCCGCAAATTCCACTTCGATTCACTCGGAGCTCTCTGCGTGGTGGGACACCAGACGGCCTGTGCTGAATTGAGCATTCCATTTATTCGAAGCAGATCCTTGCGGTTTTCCGGTCTGTTCGCTTGGCTCCTGTGGCGGGGAATCTACCTTGCGAAATTGCCTGGTTGGGAGCGCAAAATCCGCGTGCTAATGGACTGGACTCTCGACCTCTTTTTCCCGCGTGACATCGTTCAGACGATTGCTCTGAAGTAGGTGCGAACCCGTGCCAGAAATGAAATCAATGATACATGCGCAGTTCGAATCGACCTCTTCCCGTTCGGCCTGGATTGAACCTCTCCTCGGGTTTGCACTGGGTACCTCTGGAGGTTTACTTCAGGGCATCGTCTTGAGGACCTCGCTCCTCTCTGGTGGACTGCTCGGTGCAGCTTTCGGACTTGCCTTCGGACTGTTCTTCGCTCGACGTGCAACGAGCCCCGGTGCGGGGCTCATCTGGGGTTTGGGTTCCTCCTTCTTACTGTGGATACTCACCGCCGGAGGCTTTTTTCACCTCGTAGCGACTACCGGACGTTCCGCCATCATGCTCCAGGACGCCCAAGGACACTTCTCCGAACTCGTTGCCTACGTGCTCTGCCTTGGAATGCCCGTCGGGGTCGGATTGGGTATCCGGGGAGGATTCCGCGCGTCCCGGCCAGACAAGAAATTCGCGTGGGGACGCGCCATCGTAGCTGGAGGTTTCGCAGGCACACTCGGAGGTCTTGTCTTCGGTGGATGGGTATCTTCAGGAAACTACTATCCTCTTCTAGTGGGATTTGGGGAACTCAGCTCCCGCCGTATGACCATTTCTTTCCATTTTGCCGTCGCTCTCATGATCGGTGTGACTTTCGGACTACTCTTCCAGCGAGATGTTCGGGGGTACGGTTCATGCATGGGATGGGGACTCGGTTTTGGGATCTTCTGGTGGTTTTTTGGGCCTCTGACACTCTTGCGGCTTGCTGCGGGATTGCCGCTCAATTGGTCCGCGGAGCAAGGCACAGCCGTGTTTGGCTCTCTGGTCGGACACATCCTGTATGGGCTGATTCTTGGTGTCGCCTACGCCACCATTGACAAGATTTGGGTTCGTTTGTTCATCCAGTCTGACCCACTCAATCGAGAAATCGAAAGTCCCGGCCTTCACGTCCTCCGCTCGCTGGGATGGGGCGCGGTCGCCGGCTTCATCGGCGGCCTCGCTTCCTTGCCGGTCATGATTGCCACTGGCGTCCTGCCAAAAGTCGCTGGCGTGGACACCAGCTTCGTAGGTTTTCGCGGCTTAGTTATTCATTTGTCCGTGAGCGCGTTAATCGGTATGACCTACGGAATGCTGTTTCGCAACGAGACTATAAGTTCTGGCTCCAGCATCGCATGGGGATGGTTGTTTGGTTTGATCTGGTGGTATTTGGGACCGATGACCCTTATGCCGTTGTTACTGACGGGGGTTTGCGATTGGAGCGCGGACGCCGCTTCCGCTCTGCTTCCATCCCTTCTGGGTCACTTGATTTATGGTGCCGTGACCGCATTGATCTTTTTTCTGTTTGATCACCGCTACACGCGTTCGCTTCTTCTTGATCCCCGAACCTCACCGCGGGAGCTGCGCCGTCTCCGCCCCGTGGGGACACCTGCGCCTGCACTTTGGCTCTTTGCCCTTAGCCTGGGAGTTCTCCTCCCTATTCTACTGGGCTAGCCGCCGCACTCCACTTCTCTCGAGAGAGTGTATCTTCGAGACTTATCCTGTTTTCAAAGATTTTTTCTCCGTTTTTCTCTTCTGGATGTTGCTTACATAAGGGGGGCGACGCGCGGTTTGGGATTACACTCCGGACGTCGATACCGAAACATCTATGGAATGTTGTATTCTCCACGCTGACCGATCAGCTTTCAATTGAATGCTTGCTCGGGATGAACCTGAACACATAAGTTTTGCTCGCCGAGTAAAAGACACGACTGTAGGCAACGGTTCCCTAGATCGTTGTAGATAGAACACCTGGTTGGCAGGCGCAAGAACCTCATGGGAATCACGCCGCAATCCTTTCGAGGCGATATTCGTGATGTAGACCACCCAGAATCGACTTCTTTTTGATTGAGAATCCATCTGAAACCGCGTGTCTGCGAATTTGCGCCGCGACTGGATACCCTGGTAGAGGGGCGGGAATCCCGGGTCCCAAACTCCTGTGTGGCCGTCCCTGATTGTAGTGAACTGCCCATTCGCGGACCAGCATGCGCACGTGTCGCTCGTTCAACGGAATGAACCAATCCAGACACTCGCGCCGCAGACTACCGATGAGCCTCTCACAATAGGCCTTGGCTTTTGGCGCCCGAATCGGAGTTTTCAACACGGCGACACCGAAGGTTTTCATATCGCGGTCCAAGGCTTCCGAGAAGATGCCAGACCGATCGTGGATAAGCCAGCGATATGCGTGATCGCTGGGAATCGCTTCACGGAATTGCTGCAACGTCCACGATGAGGTGGGGTGAGGCGTCACATTCACATGCAAGATTCTGCGGCTTCCCACCTCCATCACCACGAACACGTAGAGAATGCCGAAGCGGAGAGTCACAGCGATGGCAAAATCGCAGGCCACGATTGCCTTGCCATGGTTCCGCACAAAGGTCATCCAGCGCTGTGAGCAACGGCCTCGATCGGGACTGAGATCTTGCGGCCAATAGGCCCGCACGGTCCGTGGCGATACGCGGATGCCGAGCTTGAGGGCCAATTCCGAGGCAACCCGAGCTTCACCCCAAGTCGGATTCTGCCGCACCATCTCCGCAATAAGGGCGCGGAGGGTTCTCGGTATTCGAGGCCTGCCGCCTCGAGATTTCCAACGCCAGAAGATCTGGAATGCTCGCTTATGCCAACCAATGAATGTTTCAGGTCTAACCACCACAAGAGCATTCTGCCAGTCGAACCATCGTGACAAGAAGAGCAGAGAAAGTCGGGCTGAATCATTGAGACAACGAGGCTTGACGGTTCGCTCTTGGTAGAAGGCCAATTGTTTTCTGAGGAAAAGATTCTCCGCAGCCAGTGCAATCTGTGGGCGTAACAGGCTTCGACCGAACCGAAGGGATTCCTGAAGGAGACCAAGTGCGATCGATAAGAGACGACGGAGCATGAATATAGATGTTGTTCTGGTCATGAGAGCTAGATTTTACAGTCGACCCGTCGCGGAGCGGCGTTGACCCGGGGAAATCGAGGAGTTTTTTAAGAGCTAGTTCTCAAGAGACTTACGAGGCTGACGAGGTTTTTGCGCACCACAATTTGCGGGATCCACAGTTTGATTCGATTCGCTCGGAAGAGCGCTTCCGGGATTTGCTTCGCCGCGTCGGTTTGCCTGCGTGAGCACTTGATTCTGTCCAAAAGCGGGACCGTTTCCCCGGCGGCCAGCCCCGATGTTGGGCTTCCAGCTTCATACGCTTTCGCGGCTTAGGCTCACGAAAACCGCGAAGCAGATTGCAACGCTTCGCACAAAACAAGGATCTGTCATGGCAGCGCCAATCAGCATAGGGGCTTTCCTCAATCGATCCTCGCAGCTGTAATGATGTCTTGTCGTGAAGCCCATTTGATTCAGTTTTTGATTCGCGTCTGTGCGATGCCGCACAGACTGTCAGTCATTGGGCTGTCATTGTGCGTTCGCAGACGTAGTGAAACATCAGGTCGCGTGTTGCACGTTGCAGTTCAAGAGCGAAATCCCTAGGTTTGGTGTTGGTTAGTCTTCGCAACGATCCTCATCATCCCTGACGGACTTGCGAAGGAATGGCGTGAAAAGAATATCCGCTCCGCTCACGGTTGTGCAGTCATCGCCTCCAGGTCCAGCGGTACATCCCCAATAATTCTGGGTCGCATCAATGCTGCCGGTGCAAACTGACGCGCCATCGAAGGCGCACACGTCGGCGACCCCAATTTTGCCACCCAGCAAATCGTTGAATTGGATATCCACGGCAGTGGGAGTGTTGATGGCGATGTCCACGTCCTCGTCGCGGATGACATTTCCTGAAATGATCGTGCCAAGAACCGGAGAGCCGCCGCCGCCGCTGTTGATGTTGATTCCCACGCGACCAGGTGTCGCGGTGTCGGCTTGGTCGGCGAGGTTTCCGGCAATGAAGTTTCCGATGATCACGTTTCCGCTCATGTTGTCTGCGGGAAGACCAAAAGCTGGGCCTACGTGCGTGTGCAGGGCGACGCCGCCCAGTCCATTGTCCGTCAACTTGTTATGGATGATCACATTGCCAGACACGCGGCCCTGGCCGGCGCCATCGGAGAACATTCCAGCTCCAGAGCCGCCAATTTTTACGCCGTTTGCGGTGGAGACGTTCTCCTCCACCGTGTTGTGGTCAACACCAAAATGCGGAGGGAAAGGAGGGCCACTGAAGCCTGCTGGTGGATGAGAGGCAAGGACGATGCCGCACTCAAGCGGGTTGTCCTTAAAGACATTGTGAGTGACCAGATTGTGGTGGCTTTCCGCAGTTTCGTCGCTGATTAGAAGGCCATCAGCGTTGCCTGTGACGAGATTGCCAGAGACAATCGAATGACTCGTTCCCACCAAGTGAAGCGCCCCGCCACAGTCGCCGGTCTCATCGTTCTCGTAAGTTCCGCTGCCGGGCTGTGGTGTTTTGCCGTCCGGGCCAAGGCAACCAGTGAGCGCCCCCGTGAAGTTCAGGTTCGGGGTGGTGTCATTGTTGATGATGTGATTGTCGCGGATGGTAACGTCCGAGGCACTGACAACCAAGATTCCCTCGAACAATGCGTGTTGTACCGTGAACTGGGCTACGGTCACGTTGTGAAGTCCGGGATTGTCGAAGCCATCCACAAAGACGCCATGTGCAAGATTTGTGGCGTCGATCACGGTGGTGTCGGCGTCGGCGCCAATCAGCGACAGCGACATCCCGATGGTGACCTGCTCCTTGTAAACGCCGGATGCGACGTTAATCGTGTCACTCGCTTTCGCGTGATTGACCGCGGCTTGGATTGATGCGTAGCAGCCGTGAGTGCCTCCCGGATTCACGCAAAGGGTGGCGGCTCGCGCCGCTCCACATAAGTGTAGAAGTGCCGTAGTGCAACCAAGGATAAGCGCTAGACGAACAAGACCTCGAGACATAGTTCTTTCCTTTCTTGGGCAGCGTTAGACACAAATGGAATTACGGTACATGGCGAACCTGCGGTCCAAGTAGCGCGGCGTGGGACGGCGACGGCTGACTGGGGCCGACGAATCGAATTTACCGGGGTTATGCTGCACAGAGTCTACACCTAATAGAGCGTTTGAGAACAGTGCGCGATTTTGGTGCTTCGCGTTATCCCGCTTCGAAAACAGTGGGGGGACCACCGGCAACGGCCCAACCAGTCCGTCGGCTTCGGACCAAGACTTCGGAATTGGTGCACTCGACTATGCCAAACCGAACCGCTATTTCGGACCATCTGTGCTGGATCGCAGTCACCAGATTTCCTTCGGGGGGTATGCATAGTTACCGCGAGGATTCCAGCTGGGCATCATTGGACATTTCTGGAGCCCGCTCTCGACTTCTTTGGTGGTTCCGAACACTAACCTGGGGCCGGGCGAAATCTTTCGCACCGACTTCACCGGGGACGGAACAGTGCAGGACCTTCTTCCCGGCACGCGTGTAGGAAGCTTCGGTCGGGGCATCAACGCATCGAACATCAACACGGTAATCACAAACTACAACAACACCTATGCCAACCAGCCGACGCCCGCGGGCCAGGTGCTCATCCAAAACGGGTTGTTTACGCTCGCCCAATTGCAGCAACTGAAGGCCGTCGCGCCTGTTGTGCCGCTGGCGCCACCGCGACAAGTCAATCTCTCCTGGTTGCGTGCCTTCGATGCCAAAATCAGTTGGTCCTACAACATTCGTGAGCGGGTGACCATGCAACCAAGCGTGGGCTTCTACAACCTCTTCAATTTCGCGAACTTTGACTTGCCAGGGGCTTCGCTCAACGGATTACTGACAGGAGCTGCGGGGGCAGATCAACGGGACCACTTATGCCGGGCACAACGTCGACCGCGTCGGGGTGGGAACAGGTGTCTATTCACTCGGCGCTCCCCGCCAAATCGAATTTGGTTTCCGGCTCATCTTTTAGCACCAACCTGCCAGAATCGTTTTGCACGGCTGTTAAGGCCGAACTGCACTGAAAAGACAAAGAGAAAACCGGCTTGCCAGACTTGCCAATTAAGGGCCTCGTGAAAAAAGCTAAGTGATTGTGGCGCCTTGCCTTAGCTTATTTTCCCCATCGTTCGCAATGAGGAGGTCGTGGGTTCGAATCCCCTCTCGTCCACCAGATTCAAACAACTTCTGAAGCTATTAAAGGATTTGCAAAATATGAAAGAGGAGACTGAAATCAGGTCGAAGATTCTGGAAGCCGGAATCACAATCAGGATTATCGATTCCAAAGAAAAAGAAGAACTAGAAGTTGAGTAACCCCGTGACAGTGAAACTCTTCCAAAAGCTATCAGAAGAGCGGTAGAATCCTTTTCCTCGTTTCTCTACGAATCCTCCGTTTCCCAGCACGCCAGTCACTCTACCGGAGCCAAAGTCGGGAAGGCTGCCAAGAAGCGGGGGGGCGAAGATTTGAGCGCAGGCAAAGAAAGCACCAGGGCAGCGCGTTTTGCTCGTTTGGCCACTAGCGGAGTGACGGCCCATAGCCCATGATAAAATCTTTCTCAACACCCCCAATTAAGTCGAGCACCGCCAACGCCACGCGCTTGGAAGCGCGGCGTTCAGTTTCAGACTCTAATTGTGCGACTGTGATCTACTGATGTGGCCGCTTGCACAAGATCGTGTGAGGGTTGAGAGCGACGATTTACTTCTTGCGATAGACCCGGGGTCTCATCCGCTTTGAATCCGCCCCTCCGACAAATCCTACACGTCGCTTCATGGTCGCCTCCATGCCCAGAAGACAAGGGCGAGAGTACCAACAAAGACTATGAAATATCCGGCCCAAGCTATGCGCTTTTCAAGTCTTGCTCTTTTAAGTTCATCCATAAAGCATAGCGCTATCCACGACAGAATCTCTTCAATTCACATCCGCAGAGCTAAGACGCAGAGCGTTTCGCATACCTCCATTCCAGCAGAAACGCGATTCCGATTCCAACAAGAACGAATCGCCAAACCAAATGGGCGTTGACGTGGCTCACGCGCACTCCTGGGAGCAGGAAAGAGACGCCAGCGAGCAGAAATAGTGGTCCAGTTATGGCGCAGTGAAAGGAACGATTTTTAGTCCAGTTGGCGAGGCAGCCGATGGCCATGGCGAAAAGGCACGCAGCCGCTGACGGCGCATGAAGAGGACGCCAATAGATTCCTATGAGGCTCAGCACTCCCCACGAGATCAGCGACACTATGAACCAGTAGCAGATCGCTGCAGGCGAAGTACAGCAAGCTTCCACTTGCTTTGTCATAGCTTGGAAATTCCCTCCCGACTCCGAAAGCGAAGAGCTTCGGACTTTGGCGCCCGTGCCACGTCGCCCACCCGTACCGTTGGACGCTTCCCTGCGTGCCGAGAGGACAAGAACGAGGGAGGGGTATTTCGTCAGATCGTTCATATTCTTTCGTCGCGTCCAGCTTCCATAACCTGATATTCCTGAGGACAAACCGAGCTGGAATACGCTGAGCGGTTATAATGTACCATCGGAACACGGAGTTGGTGTCACGGAGGCACCGGTGAAATTTTTCCTCGGTATTGCTCTTTTCACTTTCCTAGCACTAGTTTCTTGTTCCAAGAAGCCGACGACACGAATCACAGTGAAGGTGGCCGATACATTCTCAGGCACTATTAGCCTGACACCGTGCATTTCGGTAGCAAAGGACCCTGTGGAGATCGATGAATCGAGCTATGGATACACGTCTGCTTGTCCGTTAGGAGATGTAGAGATAGTTGTGATTAAGGGAACAAAGACACTCCACATATCACCCGAGAAAGTTCATGTGCGAAGAAGGACCGATGGAGAGGCAGTGACTATTTCTGCTGAGATTCCGAGGACGTGAAATTATGGAACCCAGCGTCAGATTTTAGTTCGACTCCTGAGCACGTGGCATAAAAGCTGATTTGACTTCGGGCCGCAAAAGATAGATGAGCAGAGCGCTAGAAATGATGACGCCGACCATTCCTTCACTGACACCGCCCATCAGCGCAGTCACGAAATCTCCTAAAACTTGCGTGACTATAATCACTACCGCCAGTCGCCATCCCCATGCGCGCCGTTCAAGCCAACCAACTCCAGAAAGAGCCAGTACGTTTCCGAGCAACAGGAATGGAACCGTGCATAACGAAAACTCCATCCGGCGGTTTCCCGTCACATCACATTACTTCCCGGTCGCCTTCTTAACCCAGCCTCCAGCTCTTATCCGCATGTCGCTGATTTAAATGGCATTCGTGACGGATGGGATTTGCGGGATCCACAATTCAGTTAACAGCCCTCAGAGTAGCTTGCCTTGAGATGCGTGATTCTTAGCCATTTCGCCCTGCGAACTGTCTGCCTCCCACAGTGATGAATGAAGAAGTCCAGCCATAACGTCCTCTTCGAACCGCAAGAAGTATCCCCTTCTTGCGAGCGCCGCCTTATATTCGGGTAGTCGCGTTACCTTGAGCCCCGTGGCGAACCGGAAAGCGGAATAAAGCCCGCTTATCACGCCCCTCGTCCATAGGCGGCCGATTGGCCCATTTGCTTCACGGAAGTCAGAAACGATCCACCTCGCTTGCGGCATCCCCCAGCTCGCGAGTCGGCCCACGACATCTTCAAGTTCTTGATTTGAGAAGCAATCGAGAAAATAGTGTGTAACGATCAAGTCATAGTAATCTGCGGGTGCGGCAAAACTCCGCACATCGCCGGCATAGAATCTGACTCGTTTTCGAAAAGTTCGGCCCATGCCTGTGACCCGTCGCTCCGCAAGCTCGACCATCGCAGAGCTGAGGTCAACAAAATCCACCTCTACCCGCGCGTTGACTCGAAGTAGGCGGGCAAGAAAGCGGCCGTCCCCTCCACCGCACACGAGGGCTTTTCGAGACGTTCTAATCTCGCCCAAGAATGCGAATCGCCGATCCTCAAGTGCACTTCCAAACAAGAAATGCTCAAGAATCTCGTAGTAAGGAGCGATCCGGTCGCAATTCATCATAGTCACCCGAAGCTGTTTAAATCTTGTTAAAGTCCTCCCCCATATTAGGTCAGTAGTGCGAGCCCCCCGGCCAAGACCAAAGTCGCGTCGGCAAGAACTCGAAGTGCTCTACCTGAGAGTCGATTTCTGTGACGGTTTAGGAGAAGAATTAGAAGCGCTGCCAAAGAAATAGCCAGCAATTCAGAGCGAAACGGTCCGGGCTGTCGCCTTACCAGGATTACTGCAAATGCAGACGCGGCGAGAGCTGCCGCAAGCTGGTTGATGCGCGTCTCCGCCCATCGGATGACCGGACTACGGCTCTGGAACCAATCGGGATAATGAGGTTCGTTCTCCCAGCACTCAATGGCCAAGCAATTCAAGGAGCACAGAACCGCGAACAGCCCGAATGGTATCCACTCATCCCATGAAAATTCTGAAAGGCGTGACCACGCGGGAAGAGTTGTCCCGACCGCAAAAAGGATGCCAACCGCTAGTTCTTTCGGTACAAAACGTGCCATCGATCCATGACCAACATGGATGGTAGCCATGTATGCTCCAATTATTGCTGCGAGTTTCATTCCGGCGCTTACTTCCATAGGCGCCAAAAAGTCGGCTGTCACCCAGAGCACTGCGGCGGCCGCGAGCACCAAGAGCCACGTCATAGCCCGTCGGTGCTTTGCGCAGAAGACATGTCGCTCGCGCAACACGCGCTGATTCGTCGGTTTCAAGCCGTCAAACACGCGATCGCTTACATAGATGCACCACACAACCAGACTCAAAACGATTTCATCGGCGGCTCTCAATCGTATATGACTTGGGCGTGCAAGAAGCAGCGCCCAAGTCACAGCGACCGTCGGTGCATCGAGGCTGAGAATATTCCACCACAACCACCACGGTGTCGTGTGGGACCTCGCTCGCCCTGCCTGAACGTCGTCCTTAAGGATGCCGCAAAGGAACGTGCCATCTGGAGCCACTGCTTGCGAACCAAGCCTGGGCGCACTGTCGTCAATAGCTGAGGCAGAATTCGACATGCTCATATGGATGACTTTCACGTCGGCTTCCAAATCCTGTGTTGCCGTGCCGCAGTCTTGCTCCACGTTCCAGCGGGTTGCCAGTAGTGACATCCCCGAACCACCGTCGACAAGGAAGCCTCTAGTCGGGGTCAGTTTTCATGTTCCGCGCCAATGCCGTATGATTGCAGCACATCTTCCAGAAGTACCACACCTTCCAGCTTGTGCACGTCGGCCCGGCTGACCACGGGCAAGAGTTCAAATCCGGATTTCCCCAGACGCTCCATGGCAAGCTGAAGTGACTGATCGGCGTGAAGGTGAGGAAACACCTGCGGATTGACTAGATCAGAGAGTGCTTTCGACCCGCCGTACTCCGCGGCAGCCCGTTCGAGCTTTCGCTTGTTCACCACGCCGATCACGCCTTGGTCGCCGCAAATCGGCCAACAGCGGTACCGACTTGTCAAAGCCAACTGCAATGCGTCACCGACACTCATCGCAGCAGGCAGTGGTTCCCCGGGACGACGCATAACTTGGCCCACTTGTCGCCCTCCTCGCTGCTGACGGGTGGCGGCACTCGGCAGGTGAATTCCGTCCTGATAGGCCAACACGTCATAGATCGGCTCACGCTGCAAACGCGCGGAAATGAAGAAACTGACAAGATTCGAAATCATGAGAGGGACAATGACGGCATAGTCTTGGGTCGTTTCGAAGATCATCAGAACCGAAGTCATCGGGGCCCGAACTATGCCAGCAAAAAGAGTTCCCATGCCTACCAAAGCATAAGCTCCTGCCGAGGCTGTGTGATGTGGCAAGAAGTGGTGTGCGATGCCCCCGACTGTTCCACCCAGCATTGCTCCCATAAAGAGGCTTGGGCCGAAAATTCCGCCCGCATTGCCAGATCCGTAACTGGTCGTGACCGCGAAGAGCTTCAAGGCTACCAAAAGGGCCATGATGCCGAGGGTCATTCGTCCATTCAGAGCGTCTCCCACATATCCATAGCCGACTCCCAAGACTTGTGGGACAAACAGGGCTATCAGGCCAACAACGATGCCACCCGCAGCGGGCTGGAACCAAACTGTTTTCTTAGGCAAAGTCATGAACCATTCCCGTGTTCTCAAGAGAAGCTTTGTGAACGCCACGGAAACCAGGCCCCCAGCAACTCCTAACAGGGCATATATTCCGAATTCCCACGAATTAACGAGCTGATATTGAGGGACTTGGAACAGAGGGTGGTCGCCAAGCAGAACCCGCAAGACCATCCAAGACGTTGCGGATGCGAGCACCACTGAACCCAATATGGGCGCGTGAAGATCGCCAGTAATCTCTTCGAGCGAGAACACGACTGCGGCCAGCGGCGTATTGAACGCAGCGGCGATCGCGGCAGAAGCTCCGACCGGGATAAGTGCCTTGACTCGTTCGGAGCTCAGTCCAAGATACCGGCCGAGGACTGAAGCGATCCCGCCTCCAACCTGGACGGAAGGACCCTCGCGCCCCAGAGGGATACCACTGGCAAGAGTCGCTGCGGTGCAAAAGAACTTACCCAACACGGTGGCGAGCGTGATGCGCCCTTCCCGGGCGAACAAGGCCGCCTTGGTTTGGGGAACGCCGCTGCCACGAGCGTCGGGGAAATACCGATAGAGCAGATACCCCATACCGAGAGAACCGAGAACCGGAATCAGCACGCGACGCCACGCCGCACTACCAATTGGATAGAGGTGCATGCCTAGCCGCTCCGTCACCAAGATGAACGCGACAACAGCAAGGCCCGTGAGCACACCAATCACGATAGTCAGTAGAAGAAACACTTGCTCTTCGTGGTCGCGAATGTGGGCGAACGAGCGGACCAAGGGTCGTCTCCACCATTTCGGTTTGGGGCAGTTCCCCTCCGCCGCCACGCTCTCACCTTCTACTTGGCCGGGACTACACCGCGTAGTCGTTACATGTTCCATATTCTTTGACCTGGCCCTCGACGTCCAACGAAGCATCTGCAATGACAGAAGAGAGAGCTATGTCTCGCGTACCATCGAGAAATTGTCCTAACGAATCTCAGGGCAATCTTTCGATCATCGTAGCGGCTGGCCTTCGAGGTTCGAAACGACTTCGCTTCTTGGGTCCTAGACATTTTTTGCCTCTACAAACGTAAATATATCGTATCACGATATATAGATCAAAGTCAGGGGAGAGCGATGGGTTGTTCTCGGCGCATGCGGCAGCCAACTAGTTCGGCGGGAGCTGGGGATGTGGATAAAATTCATTCGATCTGGGAAGAACCGAAGACAGGAACTACTGAACCTTTATGAGTCACGGCTGTAAAGCAACTGAGTGGCAAATCTGCTTTTGTCTTGCCTGACAGTAGCATCTAGCTTCCAAGACTGAAATGAACGGTTACTTCCATTTCAACTGCCACTGGAGTCCCGTTGAGCAAGGTTGGCTGGTACTTCCACTGCCGAACGGCGTCGAAAGCCGCGGTCACAAGGAGCGGATTTCCGGACACGAGCTTCATTTCCGTGACATCACCGTTTGCGTCGATCACACTATCAATCACGACTACACCTTGGACACGAACCGCCTTCGCGAGAATAGGGTATACCGGGTGAACTTCCTGAATGATCCGTGGCTGCTGAACCCTGCCGCCAACACGGTAAGGTCCGCGATGCGAAATGGGTTTCGGGGCCGGAGGAGAGGGCATCGCTCGCCCCATGTCTCCCAAGATTCCTCCCATCACTCCACCCAGCTGACCACCGGGCACCCCACCGACAACACCTCCCGGTACTCCTGCAGTCGTTTGAGGCGCGTTCGGAAGATCCTTTATTTCCGCGACTTGCTTGGGAATCACGCGTGGTGCAAAGAGCTTGTTGTCCGAAAAAAAACTCTTCGAACGGCGGATCGAGTGAACAACTTCTGCCGGCGCAGGAGGAGGCGGAGGCAGGGGCGGGGCCACCAAATACGTCGTTTCCATCTGATGGAAATCAATCGCGTTGTTGAAATACAGCGGGAAAAGGATCGCAAGAGCGAGCAGCAGGCCGTGTCCGCTGACGGCAACGAGGAAGTCGATTCCTCGTTTCGGCCGCTTCATTCGGTTGTTTTCCAGCATTGCAGCCGAAAGATTTGCGGTAAATGTTGGCTCTTTGCATCTTTGCCCTAATTCAGCGGCTTGCCTTTTCGCTGGACGCGGCCGTCTTGGCGGTCCGGGCTCGCTTGGAACTAGGTTGTCATTCCTTTCGTACATCCCTAATCCTTTTACCGAATTAGATGTAAATATATCGGACCAGGATGCTTCAAAGCAGTGTCGGTTTGCATTTATATCGTAATACGATACAATGACAATATGGGAAGGAGAATTCGCGATTCCGAATACGCGGCACTGGCCGAACTGCGCTATCGTATCCGTCAGTTTCTTCGGGGTAGCGACGAGGCTGCGGAAGCAGCCGGCCTTGAACCGCAACAATACCAAATGCTTCTTGCCCTCCGCGGACTCCCTGACGGGGAGGACACTAGCGTGAGACAGCTCGCCGAACGCCTTTTTATTCGGCATCACAGCGCGGTGGGTTTGATCGATCGTCTTGAGGCACACGCCTATGTACGCCGTGATCGCAGCCTCGGCGACCAGCGGCGAGTTTCCGTAATCCTGCTTTCCCGAGGCAAGCGCGCTTTGGAAAGGGTAGTGCCCCACCGGCTGCACGAATTGCGAGCGAGCGGCGACGCACTCGTGGCAGCTATTTCGACTATTCTGAAAGATAATAGCTCGCTTCGACCTCGGCCTAAAGTCCAGAACCTCAGTACACAGAACCAAAGACACCTTCGAGGCAAACCGCTTCTCCGGAAACGAAGCCGCTAACCGAACATCCGAATGCTTCGTCATTTGAAGGTCCACCCGCCGCTGGCGGTAGCAGCTGGTTGGCGGCGGGGGGTAAGTAGCCTTTCTCCCTTGCCTTCCTTCATACGACGTTGCTATTCGAAACTGCAGTCCTCGTGCCCGTTTTCCCTGGTATTGCTTTTTTCAGTTTGAGTTCGATCACTCCACCTCTGAATCGCGCTGTTGCGTGAGATGAATCGATCTCTACTGGCAGTAGCACACTCCGGAGCAAACGAACCGGGCGTTTTTGCGAGCGAGCGCTCGTGCCTGCGTCCTGTTCCACCTGGGTCCGGCCCCTGCCAATAATGGTCACTCGTTTAGGCTCCAGATCGATCTCCAACTCTTTAGGAGTGAAGTCGTGGACTTCAGCCAGCACAGTCACGCTATCTTGAGATTCACCAATATTGAGGGGTGTCCGTTCGAACAGCTCCGCCTCTGCCTGCAACCAGTTATCCAGGTCGCGCCCCTTAATTCTGCCTTTCGCTTCAAATATGTCGTAGGCCCGCCTGGCAATCGCGTCAAGCATGTCTCTCGCCTCGACACTCAAGCCTGTAGTCCTGATCACAATCGGTGGCTCCGTCGTTTGGTGTCTAACTACGTTTTGTTCGTGCATAACTGTCTCCTTTTCCCCTGAAACCGGCGGGGCACCATGGAATTAAATTACTAAATACTTATGAAAGTTCTCCTCACCGCTCCAATGCGTGAGATTGGCTCGGGAACGGTTGTGTGCCGGAAGGACCCGCAGGTCATTGCAAAGGGCAACGGGAAAGATAAGTCAACGCGCGTCCCCCGGCACAATTGTTACCACATCCATCAAACGTGAGACGGACTTGCGCTGGCATGCTCGGTGTGCCTTGGAATGCTGGTAACAGCGTTATACAGCAAACCAAAAATTAGCCCAGCTATCGCACCATCGATTAGTCCATCGACCGTTCCGAGAAGAACATTTCCCATGGTCCGCGATGCATGAAACCAGGGATAGACCGAACTGGTCAGCTGAATAAAGTTGATGCCATAGTTGGGGTCGACCAAATTTATCAAACCCACGCAAAGCATCGCCCCGCCCCACAAGAGCGCTGCCGCAATTGCCATAGCTTTCAAAGAGAGTTTCATTATTTAGTCCTCCTTAGTCTCCGGGATAAACCAGCGAATGAAGTTCCCAGCTCCATCTCGGGCGCCAGCGTTCCTTCGGCGGTCCAGCTTTTGACTGCCGGAGCGACGGTCCCGGTGAACGCCAGGCTACCCGAGGGAGGGTTAAAAAAACCGCTTCAGTTCCCTGAATTGCCGGTGCTTGCCTGCTGGATGCTGGCCGTGGATGCTTTTGAGAGCATCTCGACTTTCTTCAGCGGCGGTTCACGGCGCTGCCAAGCGATCCGCGCATCAGGAGCGTCAGCCGGATAGACCTTTGCCGATTGCTGACCGGTGGGTTCCAGGACAAGGTCCGCGCGGCGATTGAAGGCAAGCCAGGTTATTTTCTTGTCTTTGACCATCCACCTGGCCGGCTTTTGATCGCCTTTGACTAGGAGCGTTTCGGTCATCTTCTGGTCGAGTTGCTTATCTTTTCCTTCGGCGCGGATCTTGATCTCGTCGGCCGGAATTCCCCTCGAGACTAGATAGTCGCGAATGAGGGCGGCGCGGCGTTCGCTGAGGGCGGTGTTGTATTTGCGCGAACCGCGCACATCGGCGTATCCGACGACAACCAGGCCGGCGTTGTGTTCATACACCCCGAAGTTCTTGAATTGCGTTGCGATACTGTCTAGGGTCATTTTCTCTTCGGTCAGGAGACCAACCCTCGGATGGTGCTTCGTGGGGTAGGCCGTTGGGTAGAAAACGCTAAGTAAGGTTGTTGTTGGCGGTGGATCGATGGAGCCGACAACATGCAGCGTGGCCGTTTTGGTCGTCTGCCCGCCGCAGGCATTTGTGGCCGTAAATGTGTAGGTTCGGTTTTCATTGATCGGCCCAGTGCTTGTTTGCACTGGATCGGCGCTCACCGTCCGGGTCCCGCTTATCGAATTACTGTCGAAAGGCTCGATTCTGGCCGAATTTGCGTTGGAAGCCGACCAGTTCACAGTGGCAGTATCCTGCTCCACTACCTTGTCCCCAATCTTGTGGTAGCGGATTTCCGGTTGACTGACCGCCAGCGTCGCCGTCGGCATCGCGTCAACATGCACCGTTACACTCTGAGTCGCTTCCCCTCCCGGGCCTTTCGCCGTCAACACATATGTGGTGTCATGCGTGGGTGTCACACTCCGGTCCCCACGTTCGGGCACTTGTCCTATACCGGCGATAGTAGCGTCCGCTGCGTCGCTGGATTTCCACGCAATGTCAGTCGCCTGTCCGCAACTCAAGTCGGTCGACTGCGCCTGCAGCTGTGCGGTAACAGGAGCGACTGGCACGGTCGCACTTGCAATTCCCGCGTGGAATCGAGGCTGCGGCGGCATGGTCAAGCCTTCCTTCCATTCCTTGGTTTTCATCGCACCATCGCGGTCAAGATAGACAGTCACCTGTTGGCCGGCCTTGGCAGTCACCGGCCCAGACCATATGGTGTTTCCTTCGTGAGTCACTGTGACTTGGTAAGTTCCGGGCTTTACAAGTAGGCGCTGGTGCCAAATCCAATTCCAATCGAATTCGTCGACATGGCCGACGAAATAGGCCGGAGTCTGGCCGTTCAAGAAAACCGCAGCACGGGGATCACCCTTGAATTCGATGTCGGCGAATGGTCCCGCAACGACGTCTCCCGAGGATTGCAGGTTGACGCGCAGATCGGTCGTCTCGCCAGCACCGACGTGGACGTCTTCCGTCTTGGACAAATAACCGTAGTTGTAGACGCCCACTTTATGGTCGCCGGCAGCTAATTCGATCGTCTGACTTCCGTCACGGATGGCTTTGCCATCCACAAAGACGTAGGCTTGTTTAGGATCAACGTGGATTTTCAATTTTCCCGCCTCCTGTGACGACTGCGCGAAGGCGGGAAGCGCACATAGATAACTGATGGCCGAGAACATGGTTGCGATTACGAAACATTTCGTTCGCATACAAAGAATCTCCTTCCTGGGATTGATTCCGGCTTGGGTACGAATCACTCATCTGGGTATTCAGTCGCGGGGCCAGGGAGAGCAAGTGTTCTCTGGCCCCGCTTCGGCTCACCTCCCATGACCGTAGTCGGCCATCCCAGCCGGGAGGCGCGTTTGCAGCCTCAACATATCGTGATGCGATATATTTTGCAAGAGTTGCTTTTTGTTTGTATCGTATTACGATATATATTGGTGGGCCGGGCTAACCAATGCCCGCGGCCATGCGTCTACTCCTTAGTAGGGGCCGAAGGTACGCCTGAAAACCTAAACGGTCTTCCAAGAGAGACTTTTTTCCAGGCGATCCGCCTCAACTGAAAACCGCATGAGTTCGCGGCTGGATTGGAGGCCACTTCATGAAATTCGCATATTGGATCGTCATCGCACTGCTGGTGTTCGGTGCCGCACCACTGCAGACGCCAGCACAGAGCCGACAGAGTCCGCATTCGCAACAGCTATCGAACTGTCTGGACGAATTCTCGACCTGTGATCGATCGGCATTGAATGTGCAAGAACTGCAAGTAGTGCGACGCATTACCCAAGATCGTAATTTTTTGGAATGTTTCAATGGATTCTCTGACTGCGACAAAAAACAGTTAAATACCGAACAACATATCGAGATTGCACGCGAAGACCGGGATCAAAACTTGCAAAGTTGCCTGGATGGCATCGGTGAATGCAACTTGGCCCGGCTTAGCGACCAGGAGCGCCAAGACGTTGCGCTGTCAGCGCGCGCCCGAAATCTGCAAGGTTGCTTGGACGGAATGGGTGAGTGCGACCCAACGCACCTTACCGTCGATCAAAAACGGCACCTAGCGGACGCCAACCACGACCGCAATCTGCAGAGTTGTCTCGAAGGGCTGGGCGAGTGCGATCACACACAGTTGAGCAGTCAAGAAAAACAGGACGTTACGCGAAGCACCAGCGATCGTAATCTTCAGGCATGCCTCGATGGATCGAACGACTGCGATCGCAGTCATTTGACAGCCACAGAGCAGCGCGAGGTGGCCGATCTCAACGCGCACGGTAAGTTACAAAACTGACTGCGCTCTGCAGCGGCGCTACGACGCCATCCGCCATAGTCCCTTCCACTGAAGATCTGCGCTGACGGTGTTTGGATACTGTCGCGGAACAAGTGCAAGCGGAGCGATAATCTTGCTGCCCGCGAAGCTTGGCAAAGGTCCACAGACCTCCCAAGAGCGTTCTGATCTGAATTATATCGTAGTGCGATATATTCAGCGATGTTGGAGACATCCATATCACACTAAAATACATCGTAATAAGTAGATGCGTGAAGCATCAAGTTTCTGCAGCACTGCAATGGGAACGATCTTCACACAAATCGAGAAAGCCCACTCCTGTTACGTTCCGCCAAAGGTTCCGAGTGCACGTGCACTTCTTTCATTCAGGAGTGTAGCCTCGCTCACCGACCGCGGAAAACTGCAAACATTCAGTGGTACCAGACCGGACGGTCCCAGTGAGTCATCCCGCGTGGAAGACCATTGCAACGCATTTACAATTTCAGGATTCCGAAAAGGAGAAGTAACATGTATAGCTACAATGCAAGCCCCCCGCCGTATCATCTAATACCACTCAAACCAGGCACCAAACTAGGGCTGGGTGTCTTTGGCATTGGCGTGATCTCAATCTTGACGATGCTCGTCTTGGGACTCCTTCTTGTGGCCCTTGTGCCACAAACCGGGAACAGTACTTCGGCTGCCAGCAAAGTGCCACTTAAGATTGACAAGGATCCTGCAGCCGTAAACCTCGCCGAGTTCAAAAACGGATACGCCTCCGTCATTGATCCGGCTTTGCCGGCCGTGGTCAATATTTCCTCCACGAAAATGATCAAGCAACAAAACGACAACTTCCCTGGCTTCTCCTTTGATGATCCGTTTTTCCGCCAATTCTTCGGAAACCAATTCAACCAGCAGCCTGCTAAGCCGCAGACGGAGCGGGAGTACAGCTTAGGGTCCGGCGTAATCGTGAATCCAGATGGCTATATTCTTACCAACAACCATGTCGTATCGGGAGCGTCCGATATCGAGGTCTTCACGCAAGACAAGAAAAAATTCCGCGCAAAACTCATCGGCGCGGATTCTCGGACCGATGTGGCTGTCGTCAAGATCGACGCAACGCGCCTCCCTTCACTGACCCTCGGAGATTCCTCAAACTTAAAGGTAGGTGACGTTGTATTTGCGATCGGCGATCCCTTCGGCGTTGGAGAAACGGCCACCATGGGAATCGTCAGCGCCACTGGGCGGGGCCTTGGCGGCGCTATCGAACACTATGAAGACTTCATTCAGACGGACGCAGCAATCAATCCAGGCAATTCCGGTGGCGCACTCCTCGATCTCCACGGCGACCTGGTAGGGATCAACACCGCCATCGTCACCGGCGGAAGCGGCGGCAACCAGGGGGTTGGCTTTGCCATTCCGATAGACATGGCCCGCAACGTGATGGAACAAATTGTGGACCACGGAAAGGTCGTGCGCGGCCATCTGGGTGTCTCCATCCAAAGCGTGGACGCCGATATGGCCAAAGCCTTTGGTCTTAACCAGGGCGGCGGTGCATTGGTTGGTGATGTAACTCCGGGTGGCCCAGCTGCGAAGGCTGGTATCGAACGGGGCGATATCATTCTCGATCTGAACGGCAAGACAGTAAGCGAACCAGACGATCTGAGCCTGCACATCGCAGAAACGGCCCCAGACACGACGGTGCATTTGAAAATCTCGCGCAACGGTCGGACTCATGACATCAACGTTGTGCTCGATGAGCTCTCGGAGAAAGCTACGGCCGAAGCAGGTGGAGACAGCGGCCCCGCTGCGCTACGGGGCGTCCAAGTGCAAAATCTCACTCCCACTGTTGCGCGCGACCTCGGGATCTCCACGAATACCGCCGGAGTATTGATTACTGGAGTGGATGCCTCGAGCTTGGCGGCAGCGGCTGGCCTGCAACGGGGCGATGTCATTCAGGAAGTGAATCGCAAACCAGTCCGTAATGTGGAGGAATATGATCGGGCGCTCGCGGGAGTACGCGATCAATCGATCTTGCTTTTGGTCAGCAGAGGCCAAGCGACCCGATTCGTTGTCGTTCAGCCAAACTGAAGTTTGAGGATTGTAATCGCTTCTCCAGGAAGACATTACAAGCATTCAGGAGGGCCGTGAGGCCCTCCTGGGCGCCAGATGGATTTACTTCTCCGGGGTGTTGCGGATCAGTGCATACCGTTCTTCAGAATGGAACCAACAATAGCCATGCGAATAATTCTTTGACCGCTAGTCAAACCCTTTGCGAATTGTTGCCAGATTCTAGAATCCGTTATTCACCCCATCCTACTCTCTCGGGCATTTCAGACACACATTTCGTATTACGACAAATCAAAATATCTGCTCTTTGTTAATTGTGTTGAGGATTCGGAGAGGTTGACTCGATGGCTAAGCTTCAACACCGAACAATGCAAATAATGCTTTCTCGACGATGGTATCGAGTTTACAGCTGATAGGAACAAGGTGTGCATTATCTTCACCCCCCGCGTAACCCCACGTCATTCCATCCGGAGATAGTCTCACTTGGACCAAGTAATAAAACCTGATTGGCTTTCTGCCGTTTATTTCCACGCTCCGCTCTTTGGAATTGAAAGAAATGGTCAGCCCTTTATCTTCCTCTCCGATTTTGAACACGTGGGATGCTGTGCTTGCGAATGCACTGCCAAGTGTGCCCATGCAGCCCGGCTCGTGATTTACATCGTTTATTTGATCGTGAAATTCACGCGCTATATCAATTTTCAAAAATGCGAAGCCCTTGTCGAGCAATTCATCTTGGTTATCTCGCAGCGCTTCTGCGTGGAGAGCCCTTGTCCTGCGAATGTAACTTGCTAGCTTTTTCGACCGTTCTGACATTTAGACTTTTGCACAAATCATTTCATAAGATTTATTGGCCGATCAAAGCCAGCCACACCAAGAACTCTATGCTGGGGGTTGGCGTCATCTCAAAACGAGCCCGTGTCACCTACTCGAATTTGTGAACGAACGCGGCTCATCGCTGCTTGAAAAAGTGGCTCTGACTGCTGGTCGCAGAAGATAGAAAAGTAGAGCGCCAGAAATGATGGCGCCAACCAGTCCCTTGGTGACACCGCCCATCAACGCAGTCAGGAAATTCGCTAAAACCTGCGTCACGATAATAACTACAGCCAGTCGCCATCCCCATGCACGCCGTTTTAGCCAGCCCACTCCAGAAAAAGCCAGTGTGATCCCGAGCAGGAGGAATGGAATCCCGACAGTCTTTCCATAGGGAGCAAGCTGAGTATAAGCACGCGGATTCACTTCCCACATGCGACCAAGCATCTTTCCTGGCCACACTAGGCTCGTGCCAGCTAGGGCAGCCATGACGGCCCCAACTAGTAGAAAAACGCCGACAGCCTCCGCGCCATGCGGTGACCGTGTGGTAGAGGCGCTCGATGAGGAGAAACTCATACGCCGAATATAACCTTGAATGCGCAACAGTTCATCGCACGACAAACCCTACCGGATAAGTAGATTCTCCTGACGAACTCCCGATGGAGTGGAGGTTATTCCGCATCGATCACCATTCCGCAAGTCGTTTTGCCTTACGAGTGCGTAGCCAATGCAGCGAGCGTACTCAAAAGTAGAACGGAACTGCCTTATTGCCGTCACATCACTCCAAGGCTCCAATTCTCTGGTCAACGCGAGGTAGCACATCTGCACACCAAGATTTGGGGGGAAGCCCGACTCAGTAAGCGCCGTGAAAAAAGAAGACACCGCGAATCTAGAACTCTGGACTGGTGACCTGTCGTCCATCCACAAAGGCTTGCCGGTGCTGTCCCGTAATTCGAGAAAGCTCTGGCCCTTCTTGAGCTCTTTAGCGATTATGAGGACTTGTAAGTGTTCGGCAAACTTGGAACCTGTGACTTCGATCTGATCATCCTTCGCGAGGGTAAAATGATGCTGTTCGAGAAACCTAGGTGGGCCGAGATGGACGTCCACGATTCCGTATTCGGTGCTTAAGATCGCATGAGTTCCAACCCAGGTAGCTGGGTGAATCACATTCGAGGCGCGCCCCCTCCATCCCAGTGAGCACTGGTGTTGTTCGACAGCCTGTACGGTTCCGGTAATGGTCACAACGGTCGCGGAATCGTAGATGGGGCTTGCGGGCTGCTGTGCGGAAACCCCGCAAGTTAAGAATATGAGTCCGGCAAATCCTATGGCCGGTCCCCACTTTCTTTGGTGTGCTGTCAATCGCATTCGCTTACGTCGCCCGTCGAGAGATCAGGAAGCTCGCGGGAACCTCCCAAGGCAAAAACGTCAAATAGAAGAGTTCCGTAAACCGTGGGACTACGCACCTCTTCAGGATATGGGTTCGCCAGCATGTAAGGTCTGCGAAGCCGACTGAGATGGCGTCCCATAGATATATCGTGATACGATATATAGAAGAATGCAAGAACAAAAGGCCGCGGCCGGGGCCATTCCACCAGGCACTGTCGCGCGAGCGATTCTTGTTATAGGTAGCCGGTGACCTCAAATCCTAAACCGCCCAAACGTTTGACACCGCCATGGAAAGCGATAGTTGAGATCGGTTTCATAATCTTTCTGTTCTATTCCAATCTTCTGATGGGGGAGTTTACGCGTGTAAACGGCCAAGGAAAGACCTTGGTGTTCGCTTTTGAAGATATTTTCTCGCTGACTAACTTAGTGATTGCCACCATTTCCGGTCTGCTCGGCTACTTAGGTTTTGACTATCTCCGAAAGCGCCTTTAATTTAACGAAAGATTTTTGGCATTACAAACTGCAAGGTCGCTCGAAAAAGCTCATCTTTTTCGAAGTTCCAAGCTATGACAAAGCAGGTGGAGGCTTGCTGTAGCTCCCGAGCAGCGATTCTCTACAGGTTCGTAGTATCGCCCGACATGGGTTTCAAGACCGTTTTATCCGATTGCGGACGTAGAACCCCGCTCACGAGGCAGGCGCGCTACTACAAGAAGCACGGCCGCTCGTCGAAAGATTACCTGGCGATTTCGTGTTGACCAACTGAGGCGGTTTTCCAAACCGCCGCCGAGCAGTACTCGGGACAACGGTTCCCTAGCAGGCTGCTGAAAAATCGTGTTGAACCAGCAATTTCTAGGTTGGTTCGAGTCATTCGGGAGTTTTTGAGCGTCTGAGGCGTGATTTTTCGTGTTACCAAGCGCCCGAAAGAAGCGTTTCAGCGCCGTTCAAAGACACTACGGCCCGGACTTACTACGTCGGAACTACGCTGCGCATCAGATTCCGCATGCGCACCAGGTTGTAGGCCGCGCAGGCGAAAGTGAAGATCCAATCGACCTTCAGCGTTCCGCGATGGCGCACTTTGCGCATCAACGCAATGGTCTTCAGCCAGCCAAAACATTCTTCGATGCGCTTCCTCTTCTTCTGGCTGACGGCATAGCCCCCGTGCCGCGTGGTGCGGCTATCAATGGCGCTGCCGCCTCTTCGCCCAAGGTTTTGTGCCACGTGCGGTGTTACCCAAATATTCCTGCACTCGCGCACGAAATCTGCCGTGTCGAAGCCCTTGTCGCCGCCCACCGTCGCGCGCCCGCTTCCCGGAATTTCCTGCAGCATTTCCAGCGCGGCATAGCGCTCCGCCGTGCCCGTGGCTTCCCATACCCGACTGTCCACAATCAAGCCGTTGCGATTCTCCACCAGCAGATTCCCGCTGTAGCTCAACTTGGCCTCCTTGCCCGCACCCTTGCGCGCCATCTGCGCTTCGGGATCGCTTTTCGACTCGTGCGTTTCGTTCGAGCGCTTCTCGCCGCGATAATCCACCGTGGGATTTCCGGGATCATCCGGCGGTGAACCCTTCTTGTTCTTGGGCTGAAAACTCTTCGCGCTGGCCCAAGCTTCCAGCAAACTTCCGTCCACCGTGAAGTGCTCGTCCGAGGCCCATCCCTGCCCGCGGGCTTGCTCCACCACCAGCGCCAGAAACTCCTTGGCTACCTCCGCCTCCAGCAAACGGTCGCGGTTCTTGGTGAACACCGTGGCATCCCACACGGCATCGTCCAAATTCAGCCCCACGAACCAGCGGAACAAAATGTTGTAGTCGATCTCCTCTATCAGCATCCGCTCGCTGCGCACCGAGTACAGCATCTGCAACAGCAGAGCACGCAGTAACTGCTCCGGCGGAATCGACGGACGACCCACTTTGGAATACATCTTGTTGAACTCCGGCGAGAGTTCCTTGAGTACCTGGTCTACCATCGTGCGGATCGGCCGCAGCGGATGATCTTTGCGTACCCGCTGCTCCGGCGAAATGTAGCTAAAAACATGTCCTTGCTGCTGATCGGTTCCTCGCATGCTCAATGAGACGCACCGCGCGCCGCCTCGTTACAAAATTTCTGCCTTTTTCAGCAGCCTGCTAGACCGTTGTACATGGCCACAGCGGTTTTTTTTAAACCGTTGTACGCGATGGAAGGTTCGAGGCGAACATATTACAAAGGTCGCATTCCTGATAAGGGCGAGGTCGGTGGTTCAAGTCCACCCAGGCCCACCATAAATCCCCAGTGTTTATGCGGCCATTCTCGCTTTTGCCTTCCTCCGGAATTTCCCGCAAAGCCTTTGTCAACGATTTGTCAACTTCCGGAACCGCCATATGCCGCCCCCGACGTCACTGGAGACACCATGACCTGGCGCGGGGATTCACGGACTGCTTGAATTTCTTGCTGACGGCCACTGCTCCACGGCGCTCAAGGAACGGAAAGAACATAAACGTTCATTCCCGGCATATTGGATTGTGGAAGTCCTCCCTCCAAAACCAGCGTTCACAGATTCGAGGGGTAACCGTCATCGACACTTGCGTTACTTGGACCATAGTCCGCCTTATCAGGGACGGGTAGCCTGCGGCAATCGTCGGTGCTGGTATTCGAGTGGGAATGGTGCGCCATTGACAATGACCTAGAATTGGCATAGGCTGTGACATATGCCAAGACGACTAGTCACAGCCGAAAGACACGTGAAGGTTTTTAAGAATGGGCGAAACCGGGCTGTGCGAATTCCTCGGGAGTTCGAATTCCCCGGTGAGGACGCCGTCATGCGCAAGGAGGGAGACCGGCTGATCATCGAACCTGCACCGCCCAAGTCCCTGTTGTCCGTTCTTGCCACCCTGAGCCGGCTCGATGAGAATTTCGCACCGATTCTGGATGAGCCTCCTGATCGGGTCGATCTATGACGGGCTATCTGCTTGATACCAACGTGGTCTCGGATCTGGTTCGCAATCCACAGGGCACGGTTGCGCAGCGCATCAGGAAGGTGGGTGAAACAAAAGTTTGCACCAGCATCATTGTGGCCTCAGAGCTCCGCTATGGTGCAGAGAAGAAGGGGTCGCAGCGGCTCACGACACAACTCGAAGTGGTGCTAGGGGCTCTGCAGGTTCTTCCTTTCGATTCGCCCGCAGATGTTACGTACGGCCGGGTTCGAGCACAGCTTGAGCGGGTCGGCAAACCGATCGGCGGCAACGACCTGCTCATCGCTGCTCATGCTCTTACGCTTGGTTATACCCTGGTTAGCGACAACACAAGGGAGTTTGCTCAGGTGCGAGGCCTACAACGAGAGAACTGGCTTCGTCCCTCTTAAAGGGAAAATACTCTTCCTATCTAACTCTGTGCAGCCCAAGGGAATGTCAACGCGCCGCGAAGGTCAAGCACTTTGCGAGCCTGCTTGAGTCTGATCGAGGAGGCTCGCGGACGCACGCAATCGGCGATGAGCACTACCAGCTTTATCATAAAGTGACCGCGTAGGATTGTTCGCTAGCGAGGCCCGTGCTACAGTGGATCGTCTCTCCTCACGAAGAAAATACTATGCATATAGCACCTTAAAGGCCCCTGATAAGGGCGAGGTCGGTGGTTCAAGTCCACCCAGGCCCACCATTCAAATCACCAGTAAATACGCGGCTATTCTCACTTTTCCCCTTTTCGGGGCTCTCCCTCAAAAAACCGTTTTGTCAACCGTTTGTCAACTTCACGATTGGCCGGATGGCACTACACTCAGGGCGTTAAGACCCTTCGGGTGAAGCCCGAACGGCTAGCCAAAAACTGCAGGCCAACGGCGAAATCGTGATGCTGCAATATTTCCAGCCGGCGCATACCGACTCGGACATCTACATTCACTTCCAGAAGGCCAACGTGATTCACATGGGCGATACTTTTTTTAACGGCTTTTACTCGGTCATCGACGCCAGCACCGGCGGGAAAATCAACGGGATGATTCTCGCCGCCGATAAAATTCTCCCCTTGGCCGACAACAACACCAAAATCGTTCCGGGGCATGGCCCGCTGGGCAACAAAGCGGATCTGACCAAGTACCGCGACATGCTGGTTGTGACCCGCGATCGCGTGCAAAAACTGAAGGCCGCCGGCAAATCGGCCGACGAAATAGCGGCGAGCAAACCGTTTGCGGACCTGGACGCCACTTGGGGCAAGGGGTTTTTCAACGGCGATGTTTTTGCGCAGGTGGTGTATTCGGCGCTTTGAGTCGCGATGCTCAGCGAGGCAGAGGCGCGGTCGTTCTGCGGTACGCTCCCTGTCGCTGATCCAAGTGAGGCTCCTATGAACCGCTGGTCGCCATACTTTTTGAGCATCGTAAGTCAAACTCTCAGGAGCGCGGGCGCGAGAGGAGGGTCAGGACAATTCAATGAGAAATGTAATCTACGCAATCAACCTTACCCTGGATGGCTGCTGCGACCATACCAAATTCAAACCCCCTGACGATGACGAAGTACTTGAACATTACACGCACCTCTTGCGAGATTTTGACCTGCTCGTCTATGGGCGTAAAACCTATCAATTGATGGTTCCTTATTGGCCTGATATCGCAAAAAGCCAGTCCGAGACAAAAGCGGATATCGAATTTGCCCAAACCTTTGTCTCCAAGAAGAAGATTGTTTTTTCACGATCGTTGGCCAGCGCTGAAGATGAAAATACGAGAATTGTTCGTACGAACCTTCGCGACGAAATACTTAAACTGAACCAAGAACAGGGCAACAATATTTTGGTCGGCGGTGTAGATGTTCCTTCACAACTAATGGAGCTTGGCCTGATTGACGAATATCGTTTTGTCGTTATGCCAACCATTGTTGGAGAAGGCAGACGATTGATGGAGGGCGTCAGCCTGCCCGAGAAATTGCAATTGAAACTGATTGAGTCAAAGCCATTTAAATCAGGATGTGTTGCGCTTCGTTACTTGAGACAGTGAGAGAGAACTCTGCAAGGCTTTGCCGGCACTTAGCAGACTGGCGTTTTCGCCCGCGGGTGGAGGGCTGTGGAGCCTTGATCGCTTGTTGCAGATGCATCAACGGTCTAGCTGATTTTTGCGATTGTGCCTGCCGGCGGCGAGCGAGGATGTACTAACGGGCGGAATCAAATTAGTAACGCCAACAAAGAGCACTGAGTTGTCGGCAAATCGGAAGTAATCCAGATCGGGACATGCGATAGGTAACGAGAAGTCTTAGTGTTGTATCGGAAGCGCGAGTGAGCAAACTGCGGTAATCATCGCCACGCTACTATGCATATAGCACCACAAAAGCCCCTGATAAGGGCGAGGTCGGTGGTTCAAGTCCACCCAGGCCCACCATTTGTTTCCAGTAGGTTACCGGGTGTTGCGTTGTCGCTCTTTGGGGATTGGAATTTTCTGCGCCACACAGTTTGATTACTGCCGACCAAACCACGCTCCAAATCAAAGTCACCAACACGAAGCCCGCGTAGCTCCCCCGCGCATCCCGTTTCGACCGCAAGCCAATAGAACGTACTATATGATTGTGGCGCGGAAGCGAGGATTCGCCGGACCTCCTCAACGGCGGTCACGCAAGTTCTCTGTCGATTACCAGGACCGCATCCTCCTCGGACCGGACAGCGAGCTGGAGGAAGCAATGTACGCGAACTACTTCCGTTGGCTCGAAACTGGCGATGAGTATTTGCCTACTGGCACTTCCCCGGCCAGGGACGATGGGAAATCTATGGAATGGAACTGCCCGATACGGTTCTCGAAAAGGTCTATCATAAAAAATGCGGACAAGATTTTCGCGCAGTTTAAAGGTTTGCACTGAGATGCTGGAACATCCGGGTGATTTGCGTGGGGAGCTGGTTTCGGGACCGGGCGATGGCCACAGCTTGCTTATTCCTGGCCTGCTTTTGTTCGGACTTATTACTTGCCTCTCCTTGGCGGGGTGCCAGAAAGAAGAAACCAAGTCAGCGCCCGCTGTCGCGAAGTCCACGGTGGCGGTGAAGGTTTCGAGCGAAAGCATAACGGTGAGCACAGCGTCCGCGGAGTTTCGGCTGAGTCCCTCTGGAGCTTTGACGGCCGCGCGTGCGGGGACAAAAGGAGCAATCTCACTGGAGAGCAAATCTCCTGATTTTTCGCAGGTTGTCTCGTCGGCAAGCAAGGAGCACGCGGGAGTGCTCCTCAACCTTGGCCAGGCGCAAGTGCGTGACACCACCGGAAAACTCGGGGCGCTGGGAAAGCAGGTCGAAATAGCCGGAACAATTCCGGAAACGCCCCTGACCGAAACGCTCGATCTTGAGATTTACGACGATTTTCCAAATCTGGCGCTGCTTTCCTTTAGCGTTCGCAACACGGGGCAGTCCGATGTTCCGCTGGATTGGGTAACGTTGCAGCGCCACCAGTTTGCGGCTCCGGTCGATTCCAAATCTGGCTCGCATCCACTGTGGACGTTCCAGGGCGCAAGCTTGATGTGGGGTAAGGACGAGACTTTTCTTATGCCCGCAAAGTTTTCGCAGGAAAATCCGTTCGGCGCACCCGTGCCGACGAAAGATGACCTTGGCTACGTCGGCGGAGGCATCCCCGTAGTCGCTTTCTGGAGCCGAGAGGTGGGCGAGGCCATCGGTCATGTGGAGACAGTCCCGTTTACACTGTCGATCCCGGTGCGCGCAGCGGAGGCAGGAAAGGTCGAGGCCGAAGTGCGCGTCCCCGCCGAGATGGTCCTTAGGCCAGGAGAGGTTTTTTCCACGCCGCGAACGTTCCTTGCAGTATATCGGGGTGACTTTTACGAGCCGCTGAGTCTCTGGTCGGAAGTACTCGCCAAGGAAGGACTGGAGAGGCCGCGCAACAATAAAGAGAACTACGCGGTGAGCTGGTGCGGTTGGGGCTACGAATTCGGTGTGACGCCGAAGCAGATGCTCGACACCATTCCGAAGCTGAAGGAATTGGGCATCCACTGGGCCACGCTGGATGATGGGTGGTTTAACAATTACGGCGATTGGCAGCCCAATGCGGCCGCGTTTGCCGGGGATGCGATTCGCGACATGATCAAGAAGTTTCATGATCAGGGACTGAAGATGCAGGTCTGGTGGTTACCGCTTGGCGTGGAGGACGGCCACTATGGTTATGGTGGGCGAAAATATGTCGTTTCCGATGTAGTCAAGCAGCATCCCGATTGGTTGATTCTCAACAGAGATGGAAAACCCGCGCGAATGGCACGCAATCTGGCAACGCTGTGTCCGGCGGTTCCCGGGGTTCAGGAATACTACAAAGGCGTGACGGAACGTTTTATTCGCGACTGGGGATTCGACGGCCACAAACTCGACAATATTTGGTCGACGCCGTTGTGCTACAACCCCAAGCATCATCACAGGTCACCGTATGACTCGGTCTATGCGATGGCAGACGTCTACAAAATCATTTTCGAGACGACGCGGGCATTAAAACCGGATAGCGTGACGCAAAGTTGCCCGTGTGGTACGCCGCCTAATCTGGCATGGCTTCGGTACATGGATCAGGCCGTGACGGCGGACCCGGTGGGCTCGGTGCAGGTGAGACGCCGCGTAAAGATGTACAAAGCGCTGCTTGGGCCCGAAGCGGCTGTCTACGGCGATCATGTGGAACTCACTCGAGTGACCAACGCATCCGGTGACAACGAACAGGATCTTGGAGAGGATTTCGCCTCGACCCTGGGGACCGGCGGAGTGTTGGGAACCAAGTTCACCTGGCCGGACTACGGCGCGAAATTCAAGACTGTGTATCTGAACCAGGGAAAGGAAGCTCATTGGAAGGAATGGATCAGCCTGTATAACGAAAAAATGCTTTCCAAGGGCAAGTTTCTGGATTTGTATGTCTATGGATTTGATATTCCCGAAGCCTATGCCATCGAAAAGGATCAGCACTTCTACTATGCCTTCTACAGTCCTGAAAATGGGGATGGCCAGAAACAGGATTCTGCAAATCCGGGAGCATGGAAGGGAGAAGTGGAACTGAGAGGATTGCCTGCGGAAACATTTCGAGTAACCGACTACGTGCATCACAAGGAACTTGGAACGGTGACGGGCCCTGTCGGCAAGCTGAATGTGAATTTCACGGGCAGTTTGTTGCTGGAGGCCGCACCGGCGCCCTGAGAATACTGATTCTAGGCCACTGGTTTGGAAGGCGTAGCACCCGATTGGCCGGAGCGCGCGGCATGCTTGCGTAAGAATGCTTCCCGATGGGCGGCATCCCGAAATGCTTCCGTGCCCCCTGCGCGGGTGACCGAGAGCGCCCCGGCGCAGTTCGCGAACTTCAGACAGTCTTCAATCTTGGCCCCGCGGATAAACTGGTGGACGAAGCCCGCGTCAAACGTATCGCCGGCGCCCACAGGGTCCACGACATCGACTACCGGCGGAAATGCCGTGTATTTTTCCTTTCCAACGCGGGCCGTTGCTCCTTGCGATCCACGTTTGACGACGAGGATGCGCACCTTCTTCGAAAGCGACTCGGCCGCCTGCTCGACATCTGTCGTCTGCGCCAGCTTGCATACTTCCCTCTCATTGGGCAGAAGAATGTCCACGTACCGAAGTAAAAGCTGAATGTCGCCGCTCCAGCGGTCTTCCGGATCGTCGTTTGTATCCAGCGAGGTGGTCAGACCCGCTTCCTTTGCCTTGCGAAAGATATCGATGAGTTGCGGCCGGATGCCTTTTTGCAGGAAATAGGAAGATAGGTGCAGATGCTTCGCATTGAAGATAAAAGACTGGTCCAAATCGCGATTGGTCATTTCATACATCGCGCCAGGATACGTAAGGATATAGCGATCCTTGCGCTGCGGCAGGATGAGCGTGAGTCCCGTCGTTTTCCCCCGCAATTTCTTAACATGGGAAACGTCCACACTGCTCGCGGAAAGGCGTTGCACGCAAATGTCGCCGAACGGATCGTCTCCGATGCACGAACTGAAACTTACGCGATTCCCCAGGTGCGAAAGATTGTGCGCGAAGATCGCGGATGAACTGCCAAGCGTGATGCTTAGGTCCGTGGCCAGGTGTTCGCGCTCCAAGACCAGCGTCTGCGGCAGTCCGTACAAAATCAGATCGAGATTTAGTTCACCGATTACACTAACGTCGAAAAGGGCCAAGCGATAGTCTCCTCGAGAACTTAGTCAAGCACCACCACGCGGGTAAGGTTTTTGGGCAGGTCGGGGTTGAGTCCTTTCGCCACGCCCGTATAGAAGCCCATCAATTGGCTGGGCACGATGTACGGTGCCAGCAACGCTAATTCATCGCAAGGCAAATTCAGTTCCAGAACAAGATCGGACGATCTGCGAATGTTTTCATTGGCCTTATTGCAGATGGCAATCGTCACTCCGCGCAAGTCCTTCATTTCTTCCAAGACTTCCACCTCGGATGGCTGACCCGTTTGACTCACGAAAAATGTCAGGGCAGTCCGGGGAGTTACGATCGCTTTCGGGCCGTGACGAAATTCGAGAGTGTGAAAAGACTGACTGTAGGAGCAGGACATCTCCATTACCTTGAGGGCCGCTTCGCGCGCAATGCCGTGAAAGGGACCCTGGCCCAGAAAAATGTAGTCTTCAAAGGAAAGCCGAGCGGTAAAGTTTTCTACCTGTTCCGCCAAGGAGCGTATCCGCGTGGCGAATTGGGCGGCCATAACTTCCAGTGAGTTACAGAACTCCGCGTTTCCCGCGTGCTTGGCCGCGAGCCACTGCAAACTGATTAGCATGGACGTAAACGACCGAGTCATCACGGTGCTTTTCTCGTCCGCTGCCCTTAACACCAACGTGGAATCGCACTCGACCTCAAGCTCACTTTTCTCCGCGCAGGTGATTCCCCATGTGGGTATAAGAATTTCTTTCCGAAGCACGTGGGCGGCACGAACAGTCTCCGAGGTGCGCCCGGATCGTGAGATCACCACTGCTTGTAAATCGCCGGCGGCGGCGCGCGTCAAGGCAGGGTAGAGCAAAATCTCTGATGCCGGAACAGCGCGTGCCGGCTCACCGGTGAGCAATGTCCACGAAGTTGCGGCGGCGTCCGCAAGATAGAAGCTGGTGCCGCATCCAACAAACAACCGGGACGCCTTTCGGTTGTTGCTTCCCAGCGTCCTTTCCCCGGACTTGCTCTGCTTCAGTTGCTGCAAAACGGATTGCCAGACGTCACTCTGAGACAGAATCTCTTTGTAAGTTTCTGACTGCGCATACTCGGTTGGTTTCATCAGCATAGCTATTTTTTCCAAATGTTGAATTTTCGACGCTAAACCAGAGTCACTTTGATGTCTGCTTCGCGTAGCGCCTTGAGGTCATGCTTTGAGATGTTCTTGTCTGTAATTGTTTCTTGCACAGAAGCGGCGGGCATAATCAGCGACAGGCTCCGGCGGCCAAACTTGCTGGAATCACAAACGACAACCGTGCGCCGCGCGGCTTCCGCCATCGCTCGATTTACGCGCGCTTCCAGGATGTTTGGCGTCGTCAAGCCATAGTGAACGTCAAACCCATCAACGCCGAGGAACAACAGATCGGCACTCAGTTTTCGGAGCGAATCTTCGGCCAGCGGCCCCACTAATGAGTAAGAATTCTGGCGCAAGACGCCTCCTGTGAGAATGACTTCAACCGGAGAGTCGGCAAGTTCCGCGGCAATATTTGTGGCGTTTGTAATGATCGTAAGATTCTTGATATTCCGGCAGGCTCGCGCAATCGCCGAGGTGGTGGTGCCGGAATCCAGAATGACCACCTGCCCAGGGCGTATTTTGCGAGCAGCGGCCGCGGCAATACGGATTTTCTCCTGACGGTGCCGGCGTTCTTTTTCTCGCAGTGGGCTGTCCTTTAGAGCTCCGTTCTCCTTGGGAAGCGCGCCGCCGTGGGTTCTCTCCAGTTGGCCGTCATGATGCAGGGATTCCAAATCCTTGCGAATGGTAATCTGTGACGTGCGGAAGTGTTTGGAGAGATCCCGCACCAGGACGCGGCCGTTCGTCCGCAACAACTCCAAGATTTCGCGACGCCGCTCCTCACTCAGCATGTGACGGTGAATCCAGCCTTTCTTTGTAAGCTACGCCAAAGTCTCCACGCGAATCTGATCTTTCAAACTGGCAATGTCCTTCGCACGGGCGCGGCCGGGCCCCGGGGCGAGGCAGTTCGCCGATCCACACGCGACCGCGAGTCGCACCGCTTCGGCCGCTGGCAATCGCTGCTGTGCGGCAAAGGCGAATCCCGCCAGAGTAGCGTCTCCGCTGCCGACACAGGACTGGGCGGATAACTTGGGAGCATCGGCAAAAAGCGCGTCTCCGTTCATGGAATGCCAAACCAGTCCGGCCGACCCCAAGCTGATCGCTCCGGCTGCGGCCCCCGCGTTCAGCATAGCGGCGATAATCCTCTTTGCCGAGGTTGGGTTGTCGATCGTTTGAGCGCTCCAGGACTCCGCTTCTCCCCGGTTAGGCTTTACAAAATCTGGCTTCCCTGCCAGGGCGAACTTAAAAGGGTCGCCGCTGGCATCCACAAACACGCGGCTGTCAAATTCATGAGCCAACTCGATAAGAGTCTTGTAAATGTCCGGTGGCACTCCTTCCGGAAGGCTGCCCGAAAAAATTACCGTCGGCTGTTCACTAGCTTGGTTCAAGATGTCCGTCAAGGTTTTCTCGCACTGCCGAAGTTCCTCGTCGGTAATGGTTTGGCCGGGCTCTAGAATTTCAGTCACACCGCCTTCATTTTCGACAATCTCCAGATTTGTTCGCGTGCAGGCAGTTGTCGGTATTTCTTGCACTCGGATGGAAAGCTCCTGGAGTCCTTCGATCAGTTGCTTCCCAGTTGCTCCACCTGCAAAACCTAACCACAGAGGATCTGCTCCCAAAGTTTTTAACACCATGGCAACGTGAGCCGCTTTGCCTCCTGGAGCGGGGCATGCATTCGTTGCACGGTTGACGTTTCCAACTCGCAACCGCTCCAGCCGCAGCCGCTTGTCTATCGCGGGGTTGAGGCTCACGCAAAGAAACATCAGGAGCCCTTCCCTGACGTAGCAGTACGACTTGCTTCAAACCAGGGCCTTGCGCCGCCCAGGCACTCATTTACGTTTTCGATGTTACGTACCCCCTCGCGGCCCAACCAGTCCTGGAGCGCATGAGGCCCGTGCTTCACAAATATTTCTACGCCATCTTTCCACGTGGCTCTTCCGCAAAGCACGCCCGAAAACCCGACACCAGCTTCGGCGGCGAGCTGCAATCCAAACCGGAAGGTATCGTTGCTCACGCCTTCGGACAGGTAAATGAACGGAATCGAAGCGCAGGCCGCGGCGCTCAGGAAGTATTGCTTGGCTTGCTCACGCGAGTGAAGAATTGCTCCGTCGGAGGATGGCGATCCCTCGACAAAGGAAAGATTAACGGGCATGCCGATTTTCAATACATCGACGCGGTACTGCGGCTTTGAAAATTCGCTCATCCCCGCAGCAACGACTTCATGCTTGATCCGCGCAAATTCGATACTTTTCTCGTCCATGCTGTCCGCATAGCTCACCAACTCCAGGAAGAAAGGCGCATCCGAGGCCGCGCACTCGGCACCGACTTTTTCCACGAAGGCGTATTTGAACTCGTTGACCTCCGCGGGTGAGCGGCTTGAATAGTACAAGAGAAGTTTGACCGCATTCGCTCCTGCCTCGACAAGGCGTTGAACGGACCATTGATCGAGAAGGCGCGGGACCCGCCCAGGGACATTTTTAGCGTATCCGGTTTGCTCGTAGGCAAGCAGAAGGCCTGCGTTTGTGGCTCGCTTGGCAGCCGCGGGCAAACCATATTCCGGATCTAGAAGGATGGCACTCGCATGAGGCGTGAGAATGGAACTCACTGCTTCCTTGAATTGGGACAGATTTTCCCGTGGAACGTCCGCTGCCACAACACCCATGGCGCGCGCAAACAATGTCTGAAGAGCGCTGCGCTGGTCGATGGCCAATGCCGCGATGACGCCACGCGAATCGGCGATCGCCTGCAGACCTTTCTGTTTTCCCGAGCTGACTGAGGATGTCATGCGTATCTTCCGTTATTTTCCAACGATCCAGATCGCTGCACCACGCTGAATGGATGGAAGCTCAAACTCCATCGTATCGCCGTGTTTTGTTCCATGGAGAATTTGAGTCTGGCCAAGAAATGGAAGATAGGCGATCGAATTTCCCAGGGCGGCCCGAATACGGACCCTTGCTCCAGCTACTGGAGTTGGGGTCGCTACCCTCCCTGGAACTAACCCGCCAAAGTTTGCAAGGAAAAGGTGAGCGCTGCCATCTACAAGTCCGAAATTCGCAGAGATCGTCGATGGGGCGTCGAGTTCCATTTCACTTTTCACGGTGAGGACTTGCAGGAACTCCTTCGGCATTTCCCGTAAGCCACCTGAAAAGTTTTTTCCCAGTTCGTCCAGATAGAGACTCGCTGGACACCTCTCATAGGCGAGTATGCGCTCGGACGTGGCCAGGCCGGTTACATTGTGGCCTGTGATGACGACGCGCGCCCCAGTGCCCGCGAATCGGTTTAGCGCCTGTTTTTCAGCGTCGCTCAAGACAGTGACACTCGGCAATACCAAAACGTCACCGTGGAACGCGGCGAGCGTTTCGGGAGTGATCACCTGAAATTCTTGATGCGATTGCAGCAGCAGCACCAGGAGCCCGCGAAACGACGAAAGAAATCCATTCGGATCATAGTCTCGACTCTTCGGTGAGAAGTACACGCCGATGGGACGCAAGGGAAGACGCGGGGAGTAAAAGGTTTTTTCGTTTGTTTCAATCCACCGAAAGATCTCCGCGCGCGTGGCTTTATCGTTGGATCCAGCCATCGAATGCCCTGGAGCATCCCAAAAATTGGCGCCAGCCACCACTTGTGACATCGCCAGATTCTTCATCGCCTCACGCGGGTCAATATTCTTGTCCCCATCCCAGGAATAATTCAAAATCCAGGTGGCTTTTCCGTGAGCGAAGGCGCGAAACGTCAGCATCCCCGCCTGATAGAGGAACCAATCCAATTGCGAGCGCGAAGAAGCCAGGTGCTCTCCCTCGCCGAATTCGTACTCGTGGGCAACGGCATCCACCACTCCATACATTTGGTAGACGTCGGCCCCCACTCGCGTCGCCTCCTGTTCGATGCCGGGATAGATTTCCGGTATCACCATGATTTGGGGATTCACGCTGTGCGCATTCTGACGGATTTCCTTAACGAAATCCGTCATTGTCTCGATGCGAAAATCAATCCACTTGCGGAAATTCTGGTCTTGGAAGTCGCCCAACTTCAGATCCTTTTTCGCATCCAGCCCAGTCTGTTCGTGGAATGCAGCAACGGTCGCATCATCAAAACTCGCCCACGTGTCTTCCCAGCCGTCAAAGTGAGTCATCCAGTAAGGAATGTCGACGTAAATGCCATCGATTCCCGTTGCGGCAATTTGTCGAACGCGCTGCATGTAAAGATTGCGCCACTCTTTCACATACGGGCTGACCCACACATCCTCGTCTCCGGGACGGATCCAAAAAGCTGCTCCCGAGGTGAAGACGGCGGGCTCGCCGGTGATTTTACGCTGCAGCCAGTCCGGATGATCCTTCACCACGGAATGGGCGGACTTTTCCGCATTGGCGGTGATGCATTCGGTGCCGGCGATGTAGACGAATGCTTTGTTGTTGGCGTTGTGAGCGGCTTCGGCCACCGAGCGTATGGCCTTCAGTTTGTCTGCCGGGTCGAGCAGACTTTCATATCTACCGGGTATGTCGTTGTCGACTTCAATGCCGAATACGTGATCCTTTTCGGCGTCCCGTACAATCTCCGCGGCGTTCTTCGAACTCAATCCATAGGCGCCAATTCGCGCGTAATTCGTCCAGTTACGCTCCTGCGAACGGGCGAGACCGGGCAGGCAAATACAAGCGGCTATCGAAAGGAACACCAGAGCGATGTAGCGTCTTCGCATGCGCGCGCCTAAAATTCGAATGCCCCAAAAGTATCGGTTCCCACACCAGTCATTTGGGGCGTGTAGGTTGAATGGGCAGCCAGTCGCGGGCCCAGCCCGAAATTATGGAAGTGGTTTCGATTCATTTCTTTTACTTTCTTTTTATTCCGCTGTCAATCTCTCCTTTTTCGAGATCCCCCCTCCTACCCTTGACGATGTCCGTCATACGTCGAAACCGCAACTCAAAAATACTGATAGAGCGAAACTGGAAAAATAATAGATCGAAATAGAAAGTAATAATACGAAAGTGCTTGATTCTCGCTTTTGTTCGTGTAAATGTAGCGCCATTCAGGGGGGTGTCCATGCGAAATTGGCTCAGGTCTTTGCCGTCCGTGTCCGCGCTCGTTCTCGTAATTCTTTTTAGTTCGGCCGTTTCGCGCGCCGATGTCACCGGTTCGATACAAGGAGTGGTCCGCGACAAAACGCAGGCGGTAGTCGCGGGTGCGCACATCACCCTGACCAACGTGCAAACCAATTTCAAACAAGAAGCTACCTCGTCCGCGGACGGAACGTACCGGATTCTCGCGCTTCCCCCTGGCTCCTATAACCTGTCGGTAACCGCGTCTGGTTTCCGGGCTTTCGTCGAGACAGACATCGTTGTGAAGGTCAATGACAAGATGGAAGTCGACGTAGTGCTCGAGGTCGGCTCAGTGCAGCAGGAAACGGTCAAGGTGGAAGCCAATGCCGTGCAAGTACAAACAGAGAGCACGCAACTCGGCGATGTTATCGACTCTAAGAAAATGCTCGCCCTTCCGCTGAACGGACGCAGCTACATCGACCTTTTGGGACTGCAGGCGGGCGTTGCTCCCGGCACCGCTCAGACGATCCAACAGGACCGTCCGGTATCGGGGAATTTGAATCCAGGCAATATCTCCGTGAACGGCCAGCGAGAGACGGCGAACGCGTTCTTGGTGAACGGTGGAGATGTCAGTGAGGGACGCAACCTCGGGGCAGGTTTGGTGCCGAATCTGGACTCCGTGGAGGAATTTCGCCTGATAACCAACAGCTTCGACGCGGAATACGGAAAATTCAGCGGTGCGGTGATGAACGCCATCACCAAGTCGGGTACCAACGGCTTTCATGGTGACGCCTTCGAGTTCCTGCGTAACGACGCGCTGGATGCCCGGAATTACTTCGCGCCGTCCAAGTCAGAATTGCGGCGCAATCAATTTGGCTATGCAGCGGGTGGACCGTTCTGGAAGAACAAGATTTTCTGGTTCTCCGATTATCAAGGCACGAGGCAGGTGGCGGGCGCGGAGACTGGCCTAGTTACGGTTCCGACGGCAGCCCAGCGTCTAGGCAACATCGACCCTGCCAGCATGGCCCCGAACGGCCCTAGCGGCACCTGTCAGGACCCAAATACAACAAATTGTGTTCCTGCCGGCTCCTACTGGGCACAGGTGCTTTCGACGCGATTGGGTTATCCCGTGGCGCCGCAAGGCGGGAATGACGAAGCGTACAGTTTCCCCGGCTGCAACACCACGGATCCAACATCACCGACAGGTTGTGTTTTTCCCGGTGGTGTGATCGCGCCGCCGGGCGGCTCTGTGAGTTCGGCCTGGTCAGCACCGTCCAGCAAAATCCTCGCCTACATTCCCGCTCCGACCCTTCCAGGAGATTCACAGAACTATTCGAATAACAGTCAGAGAAACATCGCCAACGACGACAAAATCGGGGAGCGCGTGGATTTCATCAACCAGAAGACCGGAAACTGGTCTTGGTACTACCATTGGGATAATACGAACGTCGAAAGCGGTCTGGCCGGCTTCGCCACTGTGCCGGGTTTTCCAACGACCACACCTTCGCTGGCGCAAGAATTCGTAATGAGCAACACCAAAACGTTCGGAGCGACGGCGGTGAATGAAGCCCGGATCAGCTTCTTCCGGACCGCAGTGCACAAAGACAATCCGGCTGGGAGTTTCGCGAGCCTGTCGGACCTGGGTTTTGTGACCGGCGCCGGTACTCTGGGCATTGTCCCGCTGGCCGGATATGCACAGTACGTACCTCAGACGACCTTTACCAACATGGGCCTAAACATTGGCGTGCCCACGCTTAATACCTTCCAACCCAACACCACCTATATGGTTAGTGACGTATTTTCAAAGGCCCAGGGCAGACATACGTGGAAGTTCGGAGGAGAATTCCGCTACCTGCAAGTGAACGAACGTAACTTTGCCAACCCTAATGGGGGCTTCACATTTGATGGCACCGTGACTGGAAACGAGTTTGCGGACTTCCTCCTCGGCGCGACCTCAACTACCACTGCTCCTTACACCCAGGCCGCCGAACAGTTCCTCGATTCGCGCACACGCTATGGTGGCGCCTTCGTCCAGGATTCCTGGAAGGTGAAATCCAATCTCACGCTGAATTTGGGGTTGCGCTGGGAGGTGAGCATGCCGTGGTATGACACCCAAGGAAAGATTCAGACTTTCTCTCCTGGGCAACAGTCCACGGTCTTTCCGCTTTCGCCCTCGGGTTTGGTATTCCCGGGCGATGCTGGGATTCCCAAGACATTAGCCCCCACAAGATACGACAACATAGGCCCGCGATTGGGACTGGCGTATTCACCGGGATTTTCGGATGGGGCCCTGGGCAAAATATTTGGCGGCCCGGGCAAAACCAGCATTCGGGCGGCTTACGGGATTTACTACACTTCGGTTGAGGACCTAAACCTGTTTTACGAGGTGGCGGATGCGCCGTTTGGCCTATATTGGACCTCACCCGTATCGGTCATGTTTGACGAACCGTTCCTGGTTCGAGCCACAGGGGCGTCCTTGGGACAGCGGTTTCCGTTCACCGCGCCCGTTCCGGGCTCCCCAGCGAACAAGACGCTGGACTTTTCGGTTTACGAGCCCTTCAACTTTTTCCCGGGCTACGACACCCACAGCAGGCTGCCTTACGCGGAGCACTTCAACCTCTCGATCCAGCGCGAGCTAAGCAAATCAACGGTGCTAACATTGGCTTACGTCGGGACCGAGGGGCACCGCCTCATCACACAGAGGGACGCGAACCCCGGATCCGCCGCTCTTTGCCAGCAGCTCACTGCAGAAGGGGCCATAGACATCACCGCAGGAAACACTCCCGGTTGCGGACCTGGTAATGAGAACGACGTTTTCCAGCTTCCGTCGGCTGCCGCTCCGTGTGTGCCAGCGCCTGGTCAGCCCTTTAGTCCCACGCCTCTACCCGGGTGCGTTTACAGCACCAGGCAGCAGATCTTAACTCCAAATTTCTGCCCCGGCGGGGCGCAGGTATGCTACGGCTCCTCCAACACCAATACGCTTACGAGCGCCAATTCGATCTATAACTCCGCGCAAGTCTCCGTGGAGCGTAAAGCCGGCGACGTGACGTTCATGCTGGCGTACACGTTCGCTAAAGGTTTGGACGATTCTTCGGCTTTCAACGATTTGGTAAACTTCGAAAATCCTGAGTTAAGCCGAGGGCTGTCATCGAGTGACATCAGGAACAATTTCGTGGCCAGCTACGTTTGGGCCCTCCCCTTCGACCGGCTGTTCAGCAATGGGCCGAAGCGATTGACCCAGGGCTGGCAGGTGGAGGGGATCACGCGGTTCTCGTCCGGCTTTCCCGTCCAGATGAACCAGAGCGTCGGAGATGCATCGCTGTCTGGCAGTTCCTCTACGGATATGCCGAATCGCGTGGGCCCAGTAGTGATAGTGGATCCGCGCAAGCCGAATCCCGGTTGCCCTACTACCGACGGCACGGGATGCTACTTCCTGCCCAGCGCATTCGCTGTTAATACCGATCTGGGGACTTTTGGCACCTCCAACCGACGCTTCTTCCACGGCCCTGGATTCAACAACACCGACTTCGGCATGTTGAAGCACACGGCGATCAATGAGAGATTCGCTTTCGATCTCCGGTTCGAATTCTTCAACATCTTCAACCACGCACAATTTATGAATCCCGGCGGGGACATCACCGGCTCCAACTTCGGAATCGTCACCAATGCGCGCGATCCGCGCATTGGTCAGGTCAGCGCGAAATTCTACTGGTAGCCGCCGCAAAGCAGGCGAGCCGTCCCATCGGGCCTCCCCTTGGAGCCCCGCCTGACTCGGCGCGCATGTTAGGCTGTGTTCGATGAAGTCTGGCTGGACAGTTTCGATCATTCACCGTCGTGGGGTTTTGCCAATCGTGTGTGCGCTCGTTCTTAGTGTTGAATATTCGGAGCCTTCGCTAGCTCAGACGGCCCAAGCCTACCGCGAGCAAGCGAATACACTAGCTCGCTCCAAATCGTGGGAGGAGGCCGTCACCGCTTATCGCAAGGTGCTGGAGCTCGACCCCAATGACGCGCTCACGCATTACGACCTTGCGTTGGCACTAAAATATAAAGGTGACACGAAGCAAGCTGTCGAAGAATTCGAGGCCGCGATTCGGCTTAAGCCAGGGTTGGGCGAGGCCCACTTCGGTCTCGGTGCTGCTTTGTATGACCTTCATGACCAGGCTGGCGCTCTGAGGGAACTCCGCAAAGCAGTGGAGTATGGGCCCTCCGACGCGGGTGCTCATCTTTTCCTCGCGCATGTTTATTCGGAGCAGAATGATTACCCCGGTGCCGAACGCGAGCTGAACCGTGCCGTCGCGCTGAAGCCCACTGCGGAAATGCATCTCGAGTTGGGGCAAGTAGAGGGTCAGCTTGGCAAGCTGGATGCGGCTGCCGCCCAGTTTCGCGCTGCGCTTCGCCTTGATCCCAAAATGGCGCGCGCTCACGTCATGCTCGGCATAACCTTGCGACGACAGGGCGATCACACCGAGGCGCTTGCTAACTTCCGGAAGGCCGTCGAACTCGATCCTGCGAACCCCGATGCCCAATACAACCTCGCTATGGAACTTAAAGCAGGTGGTGATATCGCGGGCGCAATCGCCGCATTTCGACGGGCGATTGAATTGAAACCCGATTTCGAGAAGGCCCACTACGGCTTAGGAATCGCTCTCCGTACCCAAGGGGACAGCGCTGCGGCCCACAAGGAGCTGGATGAGTTGAACGAGTTGCAGAGCTTTCGTGCTCGCCTGGCCCAGGCAAAGCTCCTTATCGTTCAGGGTGTGGAGTCGTTGAAGAAACAGCAGCTGGATGACGCTCTGAGTTTCTTTCAACAGGCAATCGATCAGAGTCCGGAGTTGCCGACCGGCCACTACTATCTTGGTGTCACCTGGGATCGCAAAGGAGATCCCGCACGCGCCGAGGACGCTTACCGCAAAGCCCTGCAATTGAAACCTGACTATGCTCAAGTCCACACCAGCCTCGGACTTCTTTTCTGGCGCGAAGGCGACCGCGAACGCGCGCTTCAAGAGTTTCAGCAGGCGGTGATGTCGGATGCTGATCTTCCAGAGGCGCACTACAATCTCGGCCTTGCGCTGGCACAATCGGGACATCTCGACGAGGCAGCCTCTGAACTGAATGAAGCCCTGAGCTTGGATCCCAAGTACACGGACGCGCGTATCCAATTGGGCTTGGTTTTGAGTCAAAAAAACGATACGGCAGGTGCCATCAGCGTTTTTCGGGAACTTGTTCGTCGCGATCCAAACTTCGCGGAAGCTCGTAACAATCTCGGATTGGCACTCCTGCAATCCGGCGACAACAGCGGCGCAAAATCGGAATTTCTGGAAGCTGTTCACCTTAAGCCTTTGTACGCCGAGGCCCACTACAACCTTGCATTAGCTCTACACCAGGAAGGAAAGGAAGACCAGGCGCGCGCGGAGTTCGAGAAAGCCTACGAGATCTCGCCGGAGCTACGAAACGCGCCCCGTCCATAACCAATGAAACCCATTCGAAGCCTGCCACTGCTCCTTTTAATCCCGGTCGTCGCGTTTGCGGTGGATGTATGCGAAGTCACCACGCCAACGGCGTCGTTTACCGTCCCCTATGTGGCCAAGGCGCCCGAGCTCAACACCGATCCAAACTCGGCAACCTGGTCGCACGCAGCCTCTGCCTGGATCGAGAAAGACTGTACGCTGCAGCTCGACTATCCCAAGCTCAAGACCGAGGTCCGCGGTTTTTGGACTGACACCGACCTATATCTCCTGTTCATCTCCCCTTACAGCGAATTGAATCTCTGGTTGCCTGCGGACAATAGCAAAGATCGCCTCAAACTGTGGGACCGTGACGTCGTCGAGTTCTTTCTGGGCGACGATTGGAGCAACATTCGGCATTACCGGGAATTCGAGATTGCTCCTACGGGCGATTGGGTCGATCTGGCCATCGACCTGGATCACGACAGCTACGGCGCGGAGTGGAACTCCGGCTGGCAGAGACAAGGACGGATCGACGAAGCGAACCGCGTTTGGTACGCGGCGGCGCGTGTGCCGTTGAAATCCGTCAGTGATCTACGGGTGAAGGCCGGCACTATTTGGCGCGTCAACCTTTATCGCATCGACGGGCTCGGCGAGGATCCGCAACGTCACTTCATGTGCTGGCAACAGACTTGCGCTCCAAATCGCGATCCCAATCATGTGCCCGAACATTTTGGAACCCTGATTTTTGCTCGATAGCACGGAAGAATCTTTCGGAGGTACGCATGCCCATTCGTCCAGAATCATCGCGTCGCGGATTCATGAAAATGCTGGCGGCCTCGCCGTTGCTCGCACAGATCGCGGCGCAAAGCCTCTATGCAAAATCGGCCGCAGCGATCGGATTGGCGCCAAGCGACAACGTGTACAGTCGCCTTGGCGTAAAGACGGTCATCAATTGCCGCGGTACGTGGACGTATCTGAGCGGATCGCTGCAATTTCCAGAGGTGCGCGCCGCCCAGACGGAGGCGTCACACTATTTTGTGAACATGGTTGAGTTGCAGCGCGGAGCGGGGCGTAAGCTCGCGGAGTTGACCGGCGCCGAGTCCGGCATGGTCACCACTGGCGCGGCCGGAGCGATGGCCGCCTCCACCGCGGCGTGCATGGCAGGCAGCGATCCGCAAAAAATTTGGCAATTGCCCGACACCACCGGAATGAAACACGAAGTAATTATGGTCGGTGGCCGCAGTGCATTCGATAGCGCCATCCGGCTGACGGGCGCAAAACTGGTTCTCGTCGAGTCGCCGGACGACATCGCAAACGCGATCACGCCGAACACGGCGATGATCTACACCACCGATCTCGGCGACAAACTCGTGCGCGAGGTCGCCATCGCCAAAGAGCACAGCATCCCGATGCTGCTGGATGATGCGGCGGGCATTCCACCGGCGGACAACCTCAAGTTGTATGCGCAGATGAAAATTGACTTGTACACATTTTCCGGCGGCAAAGGGCTGCAAGGGCCCCAATGCAGCGGCGTATTGCTCGGCCGCAAAGACCTGATCGACGCGGCCCTGCGCAACTCTGCTCCCTGGGAGGGAGCAGTCTGCCGGGCCATGAAGGTCGGCAAGGAAGAAATCATCGGTTGCCTCACGGCGGTGGAGACATGGCTGAAGATTGATCCCAAGAAACTTTACGCGGAATGGAACGCCAGAGTGGACCGCATCGGTAAACTTGTGGAAACTGTGCCGGGCGTTAAGACCGAAATCTACATTCCCGATGACGGAAATCGCTACCCCACGCTGAAGGTTTCGTGGGATCAGCACGCATGGGGCTTTACCATTACCGACTGCGTAACGCAATTGCGGGCAAACGATCCCACGATCGAAGTGCTGGGTGCTGACAACCCCAGCCTTGTACCGGCCGTGCGCGAAGGCATACAAAAGGCAAAGCCCGACAGGAAAGAACGGAGAGAAGTCGATCATATCGAGCTGGTTTCCATGACCATCCAGCCCGGAGAAGAAATAATCGTCGGCCAAAGGCTACGCGAAATTCTTGGCGCAGCCCGCAAGGGAAAACCGGCATGAAGTTCTTGTGCCTACTGGGCGCATCGCTGCTTTGTTTCACGTCACATGCACACGCGCAGCTGAAGGCGGTCCAGCCTAAATCGCCATCTGCGAGCAGTGATGCGCTTGGCTCCCCCGGAATCGATGCCGGAGATTATGTTTATGTTTCCGGGCAGGGACCTCGCAGCGTCGACGGAAGCACCCCGTCAGGTTTTGCGGATCAGGTTCGCCAATCGCTGGAGAATGTACGAGCCGTAGTCGAAGCGGGGGGCTTGACGATGGAGCACGTCGTTTATGTCCAGGTCTATCTCGACGACATGAGCCACTACGACGCGTTGGACAAGGCCCTCGCCGAATATTTCCCGAAGGTGCCACCTGCGCGCGGAGTCTTGGGCGTTGCACGCCTCCCTGAACCTGCCGTACAAATCAACGCCGTCGCCGTTCGCGATCTCACAGGAAAGCAAGCCGTAGAAGTGCCCCAGTTCCGGCCGAGCAAAGCCTACTCCGCCGGAATGCTGACGCACGACAGATTATTTGTCTCAACGATGCTTGGGAGCGACCCTGCAAATGGCAACGTGCCGGCAAATCCAGCCGCGCAAGTCGATTTCGCGCTCGACCGTCTGAAAACAGTTCTGGAAGCTGCGGGACTCACGCTCAGCAACATGGTCTTCGTGAATCCTTACCTGACTTCAGAAATTCCGAGCCGCATCATGAATGAGCATTACGCCCGGCGCTTTGAGTATGGGAATACGCCGGGGCGCGCCACGATCGAAGTCTCGAGTCTCCCCGAAGGCGCGCATATCGCCTACACTGGCGTGGCTGTCCGCGACTTGGCCCAGCGACAAGCGATCCGGCCGAAGAACATGCCGCCAAGCCCAACCGCAAGCCCGTGTGTGTTCGCCGGTGACACCCTCTATTGTTCGGCGAAGAGCGGATTCATCCCGGGACCAAATGGCGGCGTGTTCGCCGCTTCCACTGCCGACCAGGTGCGCCAGACCATGCGAAATCTTCTCGACAACCTGGAAGAAGCAGGCATGAAGTTCGACCAGGTGGTCTCCACCACAATTTATCTGGATGATTTATCGGATTCCGCGGCGTTCGGGAGAGTGTACCGTAAATATTTCGGCGGAGTTTTGCCTGCGCAGACCACGGTTCAGCAGATCAAACCGGGCGATCGAAAGCCCGATGAAGAAGGCCACTATCCCGACTTGGAGCAAGTGTCCCTCATCGCTGTGCGCAGCCGCTCGAATCACTGATTTGCTGGAATTGCAGTCCGCAGCCGGATCGAACTTTGCGCAACGTACTCTGCGAGGGAATGTCCTAAGATCGAGTTATCTATGACTCGTGATGACAATATTCGTGCCGCCCGCATCGCGCCTGGCCTGGGCCTCATGCTCCTCTGCGCCTTGTCGACTACGCAGAGAGTCGCGTCGCAAGCGCAGAAATCATCGCCTTCAGCGAACGGCGTCGAGCGCGCGAATATGCCGAACGTCGATGGCCAGCAAATCTTCGAATCGCGCTGCGCGGGGTGTCACGGCTTGGATGGGCGCGGCGGCGAACGCGCTCCGGATATCGCCACGAGTGAAAAAACGCAGCGGCGCTCCGACGAAGAGCTTTCACGGATCATCGCAGGCGGTGTCCCAGGAACGGGAATGCCTGCCTTCGCGTCTCTCGGAAGCAGCCTCAAGAATGTCGTCGCCTATTTGCGCCAGCTTCAAGGCAAGGACGATTCCGCGAAGTTCCCCGGTGACGTGAAGCGAGGTCGTGAACTCTTCTACGGAAAGCCGCGATGCTCTGAGTGTCACGCCATCGCCGGGTCAGGCGGCTTCATCGCCTCGGAACTTTCTGGATTTGGCGCGAATCGTTCTGCGGACGAGATTCGTCAAGCCATCGTCAAACCTGCCAGTACAAACCGCTTCGGCGGCAAGATGATCGCGAAGACGCGCGATGGCAAAGAATATTCCGGCGTCGTACGAAACGAAGACAATTTCTCGCTCCAACTGCAGACACTGGACGGTGCTTTTCTGCTTTTTCAGAAGTCTGCGCTCGCCGGCTTTTCGCGTTCACCGGACTCGCTGATGCCGGCTAACTACGGCGCAACTCTCAACCGTGATGAGCTGAACGATCTGATCAGCTTTCTGATGTCCGCCGCTCGCGGAGTGAAGACCGACGCGGCCAAGAGCAAAAAGGCTGGGGACGACGAAGAAGAAGAGTGAGGGTTTGGTTTCTTTGCTAAACACGTTTATCGCACCCATAACCCGAAGGTTGCCTTCGTGCAATCGCCGCAGCTTGCCCGGATCGGTCGAAGCCCGCTATCCTCATACAGACGCGCAAACGCCGCTATTCAATCGAATTAATGTCTATCCGCAACTAGTGCCAGGCACGAAGAAGTGCTACAGTCCAGCCACTCGAGCTGCCGGAGAATCCCGATGATGCCACAATTTGGTTCGGCAAATTTTCGACGAGTCGTTCAGGCCGTCGCGTTGAGCAGTGTTGTCATTGCGGTCATCGGCCTCTCCGTAGGGCCACCCTTGGCTCGCACTCATCAAGTGGATGCGCCAGCTACCGATGACGCTTCGTTGCTCGACGGCTTCCGCCACGTGGAAGTCGCCTCAGTCTCCGACGCGCTCGAACAGATCACTGGCCGCAAGATGTATATGTCCCATCACATGCGCCCGATCTTCCCCACCAAATTTGCGGGCTTCGCTCTGACCGTGCTTCTCAAGAAGGAAACCAATCACGACCCGAACGCACTCGACGGAATGCTCGCAGCCATCGATGATGGCTCTTCCAATTCTGTTTACGTAATGGTCGTGGAAGACGGAGCCGACATCGCTGGAATGGGCGGACTGATGGGCACGGCCATGAACTCGCGAAATTTCTCAGGCGCCGTAATCGACGGCGGCGTCCGCGACGTCGCTTATTTGCAAAAAATCGGGTTCCCTGTCTACGCGCTCGGCATCGTTCCATCCACTTCGGTGACGCACTACCGGTTCGCTGGCGCCAATATCCCGGTCGTGTGCGACGGCGTCACCGTGAATGCGGCCGACATCATCGTCGCCGACGCCGATGGTGTTGTCGTTGTGCCTCGCGCATCCGCGCCTGCCGCGCTCAAGCTCGCCCAGCAGATGGATTTCAAGGAGCACTCCATGTACGCGACCATCGAAAAGCTGAAATCCATTCAAGAAGCTGTGAAACAGTTCGGCCGCCTCTAGGAGTGCTTGTCGAGTGACTCGCGTACCCACGATCGCCTCTGTGACCCTGCTTCGCGCGCTCAGCAAATCCGTCGCGCTCGCCGCCATTCTTCTGGGCGGTTCCGCGCTCTCCCACGGGCAAGATAAATCCTCTGCCGTCATTTCCACCTCCATCGATGTCCGGCCCGAAGATCTGCTCGCCCAGCCTCCCGGAGCAAACTGGGTCTCCTACAATGGCGACTACACCGGCCGCCGCTTCAGCAATCTCTCGCAAATCACGGTCGAGAACGTCGGCAACCTCCGCACTCAATGGATCTTTCATCTGCGCGACTCAACCGGGCTCGAAGTCACGCCCGTTGCCGTAGACGGCATCCTGTTCGTCACCTCCGCCAACGACGCCTTCGCCCTCGATGCCCGCACGGGCAGGGCTATTTGGCACTACTCGCGCCCGGTCACCGAAGGCCTTATCGACGACGCTTCCCAACACCACAATCGCGGCGTCGCTATCTGGCATTCCAAAGTCTTTCTCGAAACCGACAACGCGCATCTCGTTTGTCTCGACGCTCGCTCAGGCCATCTTCTTTGGGACGTGGCCTACGCCGTAGGCAACAAGAACTATGGCGCCACCAGCGCGCCTCTCGTCGTCAAAGACAAAGTCATCGTCGGCACCTCCGGTGGAGACGACGGCGTACGCGGTTTCGTCGCCGCCTTTGACGCCGAAACCGGCAAGCAAGCCTGGCGTTTATGGACCATTCCCGGCCCTGGCGAATTCGGTTCCGACAGCTGGCCTGGTGACCTCTATCTTCGCGGCGGCGGCACCACCTGGATGCCCGGCACTTACGATCCCGATCTCAATACCATTTATTGGGGAACCAGCAATGCCGCCCCCGATTTCGACGGCGGGCCGCGCCCCGGCGATGATCTCTACACTGCTTGCGTCCTCGCAATCGATCCTGACGCCGGCAAGATGAAATGGTATTTTCAGTTCACGCCCCACGATCTCTACGACTATGATGCCACCGAGACTCCCGTGCTCATCGATGCCGTTTATCAGGGCCAGCCTCGAAAATTGCTGGTCCAGGCCAATCGTAATGGATTTTTTTACGTCCTTGATCGCACCGACGGAAAGTTTCTCTCTGCCGTCCCTTTTGTCACTCATTTGAATTGGGCCAAGGGTATCGACGCGCAGGGTCGTCCCATTCGCACCGGCCTGGAGCCGTCCGACAAAGGTACAGAGATTTGCCCAAGCATGATTGGCGCAACGAACTGGTTTTCGCCTTCCTATAATCCGGCCACCCATCTTTTCTACTTCCTCGCGCTCGAAGAGTGCGGCATCTTTTATCGCAAGCCGGAAAAATTCACCGAAGGCCACGCGTACTATGCGACCGGCGTCAAACGCGCACCCGGCGGTACGCGTGAAAAAATTCTGCTCGCCTATAACCTTGATACCGCTGCGTTCGAATGGCGGTATCCCCAAGTAGGCGACGGCGGTTCTGCGGGGGGTACGATGACCACAGCAGGCGGCCTGGTTTTCTTCGGTGACGACTCGGAATCGTTCGAAGCCGTGGAAGCAAAAACCGGCAAGCCGCTCTGGCATTTCACGACTGGCCAGAGATTTTACGCTTCTCCGATGAGCTACGCGGTCCTCGGAAAGCAATACGTCGCCATTGCGTCGGGAAACGATGTTTTCAGTTTTGCATTACCGTAAATGCAAGGATTTCGGAACTAAATCACAAGGAGGAAAAATAGAATGTTTTCCAATCTTTTTACTCGCAGGGCTTTTGGGAGCCGTATTGCCGCATTGCTTCCTGGCATCGGTCTGGCCGCGGCGGCGATGCCATCGCCTGCCGAAGCGCAGGCAACGGGCGGCGTCAAGAAGCTCGATATCGATGGTAAGCCCGCTGGCACGGGTTTCATCACTCCGCTCATCGTCCACAACGGCGTCATCTATATCGCTGGAATCGGCGCGCACTCCCACAACAAAGCCGAGTTCCCGAAAGACATCACCAATCACACGAAGAGCGTTATGGAAGGGGTCAAGACTGCTGTTGAAACCGGCGGAGGCACGATGGACTCCATTCTTCAACTTACCGTGTTCCTTGCCAGCATCAACGACTACGACGGCATGAACGCTGTCTTCAAAACCTATTTTCCCAATGGCGGCCCGGCCCGCACCACCGTCGCGGTTGCGAATCTCCCTGGCGACTCACTGGTCGAAATCAACTGCACCGCCGCCGTCGTTCGTAAGTAGCGATTGCCTAGAGGAGAGAAAACCCGATGCCACTCAATCTGAAGTCCACTCGCCGCACCTTCATGAGCAGCCTCGGCGTCATGGCCGGAGCCGTCGCCGGTGCCATGTCGAGCGCTAGAGGCCTTTTCGCAAGCGCTGCCGTCCCAGCCGCTGGCGCCGGCGCTGCAAAAATTTCCGGCTTCGGCGCCTCGGGCAACGTCTACGAGGAACTCGGCGTCACCACCGTGATCAACGGCCAGGGAACCATGACCCTTTTAGGCGGCTCCCTGGCGCGCCCAGAGGTCGAAGCGGTTATGGCTCTCGCCGGTCAGCACTTCTGCAGCATTCCAGACCTGGAAGTCGCTGCAGGGAAACGAATTGCCGAAATGCTCAAACTTCCGGAGGGTTACACCGCACTAGTCACTTCTGGCGCGGCGGCAGCCATGCAATCCGGCCTCGCCGGCATTCTCACCGGAGACAATCCCAAATTCATCGAGCAGCTTCCCGATCTCACCGGAATGAAATCCGAAGTCATCATTCAGAAATCCCATCGCAATCCGTTCGATCATCAACTCCGCGCCACCGGCGTCAAGCTCGTCGTAATCGAAACCACGGACGAACTCCGCAAAGCCGTCAATCCGCAAACAGCGATGCTGCATTTCTCGAACTTTGCCAATGCCTCCGGCCAAATCAAAGTCGATGAATGGGCAAAGCTCGGCAAGGAATTGAACATCCCGACATTCATCGACGCCGCCGCCGACACGCCTCCGGTCTCGCACCTCTGGGACTACGCCAACATAGGCTACGACCTCTCCGCCTTCAGCGGTGGAAAGGCCATTCGCGGCCCGCAGTGTGCCGGCCTCTTGATCGGCCGTAAAGATCTCGTCGCCTACGCGCTGCTCAACAACAGCCCCCACGAAGACACGCTGGGCCGCTGCGCCAAGGTCGGCAAAGAAGAAATCATCGGCATGGTTAAAGCGCTCGAGCTGTATTTGAAGGAAGATCACGAGGCGCTCAACAAGGAATGGCAGCGGCGTCTCGAATCCATATCGGCCCAAATCACTCGCATCCCGGGCGTCACCACAACTTATTCCGTTCCAGACGTCGCCAATCACGTCCCGCACATGAGTATCAAATGGGATTCCAACCACATTTCTCTCGATCCGAGAGACGCGTCAAAGGTGCTCCGCGGCGGCAAGCCTTCGATTGTCCTGGAAAGTAATCCCAACGGCCTCGGCATGAATTCCTTTATGCTGAAACCCGGCGAAGAAAAAATTATCGCCGACCATCTGGTCCAGCTCTTCCGCGCCCATTCCGCGTGAGCGTTCGTCCCGTCTTGTAGGGGCGCAGCACTGCTGCGCCCTACTCGGCAAGTCCGATCCACAAATCCGATCCAAATGACCGCTCACTCACCTCAACCCCCAACTCGCATCCGCTGGCTGCTCATCGGATGGCTCTTCGTTCTAAGCGCCGTCGCCTTCCTTGACCGCGTCAACCTATCCATCGCCGGAACCCGGCTCGCTGCGGACTATCATCTCAGCGATGTTCAGTTCGGTCTGCTCTCCACTGTTTTTCTTCTCGGCTATGCGCTCTTTCAAACTCCGGCAGGTTGGTTAGCCGACCGCTGGGGGCCGCGTCGCGTCCTCTCCGGCGGAGTCATGTGGTGGGGCATTTTCACCGCCCTTACCGCCGCCGTTCCCACGGGCCTGCGGAATCCGCTTCTTCTTCTCTTGCTGGCTCGCTTTCTTCTCGGAGTCGGCGAAGCGGTCATGTATCCCTGCTCGAATCAATTCGTCGCCCGCTGGATCCCTACCCAAGAACGCGGCCTCGCCAATGGATTGATCTTCGCCGGAGTCGGAGTGGGCTCCGCCGCTTCTCCCTCCTTGATCACCTACATCATGATTCGTCATGATTGGCGCACCTCCTTTTGGATTTGCGCACTCCTTGGTCTGGCCGTCGGACTGATCTGGTACCTCGCCTCCCGTGATTCGCCCGATCAGCATCCACTGGTTTCCGCGTCGGAGTTGGCAGTGATTCACAGTGGTCTCTCATTCGCAAAACACGTGCCCGGCGATGGCACACCGCCTTCGGGGCAAAAGCACACCCCGGCGCCGGTGCCGTGGAGCAACATTCTGAAGCACCGCGAGGTCTGGCTAATCACTCTCAGCTATTTCGGTTACGGTTACGTCGCTTGGATCTTCTTCGCGTGGTTCTTTATCTATCTCGCGCGCGTCCGGGGCATGAACCTAAAGTCCAGCGCCTTCTATGCCACACTTCCCTTTCTAGCTATGGCAGTAGGCTGCGCGCTAGGCGGCCTGGTCGCTGACTTCCTGACCAAGCGCGTAGGCCGCAGAGCCGGCAGGTGCGGCGTCGCGGTCGTCGGACTCGGCCTTACTGGCATTTTTCTCGCATTCGGATCCATCGTCGACAATGCGCCATTGGCAAGTGTCATTCTCGCTGGCGGAGCCGGTGCGTTGTACCTCTCTCAGAGTTCCTTTTGGGCCATCAGCGCCGACATCGGTGGCCTCTTTTCGGGCTCGGTGTCTGGGTTCATGAATATGGGTGCGCAACTTGGCGGCGCCGTCACCGCGTCACTGACTCCGTTCATCGCCGCACATTTCGGCTGGACCACTTCTTTTCTGGTCGCCGCCGGTCTGGCCTTCCTCAGTTCCGCAGCCTGGCTCATCGTCGATCCGGATCGCCCCCTCGTCCCTGTCACACTCACACTCGGGACGAATCCCAAGTGATGATCCATCCTATCGCGGCAGCTTCCCCAGGGGACTCTAAGCATTTCATTTCTTCGGGAAGCGCTATAAAAAGTCAACAGGAAACAGCAAACGTACTTGTGGAATTTAGTGGGCGCTGCTTCACTTCCATTTCGCGCAAGGAGACGGTTATGTTCCAACGAAGAATTTTATACGCAATTCTCATGATCTGTGCCGTATGGCTTTCGGCACCGCGCTGCGTTCGCGCGCAGCAAAGCTATGCCGTGATCACGCAGAATGGTGTCCCGATGAAAACGCGTGACGGCGTTACACTCCATTCGGACATTTACCGTCCGAGGGCTGACGGGACGTTTCCCGTCATCCTGATGCGCACGCCGTACGACAAAAGCGTGGGCTGGGCGGCTGCGCCAGCGTATCAAGTTGCCTCGCACGGCTACGTTGTGATCGTGCAAGATGTTCGTGGGCGCTACGAATCGGAAGGCGAGTGGTACCCGTTCCGGCACGAATCGGAGGACGGCTACGATGCCGTCGAATGGGCTGCCGCGCTGGCATTCTCGAATGGCAAGGTTGGCATGACGGGAGCGTCCTATGTCGGTGCCACACAGCTGCTCGTCGCAATTGCCCATCCTCCGCATCTTGCGGGAATCTGCCCCGTGGACACGGCCAGCAACTATCACGATGGTTGGACGTATCAGGGTGGAGCGCTGGAGCAATGGTTCGATCAAAATTGGACGACGCAACTCGCGACGAACACGCTGTGGCGATTGATTGCGAAAAACACCAACGCTCTGCTGGGCGCGCCCACGCTTCCGCTCGTTCACTACCCGGCGTTCAACTACGCGGAACTACCAGCGGGGGCCGAATCGACGGCTCAACTTGCGCCGTATTACCTCGATTGGCTGGAGCATCCCTCCTATGACGCCTATTGGAAGCAGTGGTCGATCGAGGAGCATTTTTTGGACATTCGAGTCCCCGCTCTGCACATCGGCGCCTGGTACGACATTTTTTTGGCCGGTACGCTGAGGAATTACATGGGAATCAAGGCGCGCGGCGGCACGGACGCGGCACGCAACGGCCAGCGCCTGCTGGTGCAGATCGGCGGGCACGCCGGGTTTGGGCGACGCATCGGCGACGTCGAATTCGGCGATGAAGCGATTAAATTTCCTTCCACGGAGGTTCTGCTTGCCTGGTACGACTATCTCTTCAAGGGTGCGCAGAACGAGTTTGCGGACGCGAGCAAGCCCGTGCACGTTTTTGTTATGGGCGAGAATACGTACCACAAGGAATCGGGTTGGCCTCCGCCGCAAGCTAAATCCACTCAATACTTCCTGCATTCGGCTGGCTCGGCCAATTCGCTACGCGGCGACGGCGGCCTTTCCCTCGCGCCACCAAAAAAAGAAGCGCCTGATAAATTCACGTACGATCCAGCGAACCCTGTGCCCAGTATCGGCGGTTCGCTTTGCTGCGACGCTGAGCACTACGAGCCGGGTCCGCGCGATCAGCGTGCCGCTGAAAATCGCGACGACGTACTCGTCTATTCCACCAAGCCGTTTGCCGAGGATATGGAAGTCACCGGACCGGTCACGCTTGAGCTGTGGGCAAAATCTTCCGCCGTGGACACCGATTTCACAGCAAAGCTCGTGGACGTCTCGCCCACTGGCTTTGCTACAAATCTCACCGACGGAATTCTCCGCATGCGCTATCGCGATTCGCAGGAGAAGGCCGAGCTTATGAATCCCGATCAGGTTTACAAAATCTCTGTGGACCTGTGGGCCACGGGCAACGTCTTTAAGAAGGGCCACATCCTTCGCCTGGAGGTTTCTAGTAGCAATTTTCCACGCTTTGATCGCAACCTGAACACCGGCGAGGATCAAGCGACGAGCCGCGAGTTTGTCTCGGCTACCAACACGATCCTGCACGACGCCGAGCATCCCTCGGCGATCTTGATTCCTGTGATTCCCGCCGGAGCCGCCGCACAATAATGAATGCGCGTGGAAATTGGCCAGCCGCGCTAAGGCCCAAGCGCCAGGGCTTGGAGGAGCGGAACAAGCACAGACTAAACCTGCTGAGGGAGGTTGGAACGAAGTGTGAGCGAGCCGTCATCGTTTAGCTTCTGGTGACAAGCCCAGCGCACGGGATAGCGCACTCCCTTCACCTCTATCTCAGCTCTAAGTTTTAGTCCTTTCCAATCAGTGACGTTCGGAAGCACGAATTGGGCCTGCCGAATCTTGCCCGGTAACGGGTAACCAGCGTCCAGGCAACCGCTCTGGAGCACCCTTCCGTCCTGGCTGTCCACGGTCACCCTCAATATCCCCGGCACACCCGCGATGCCGTCATTCGCGAACCCTACAATCAACCCCGTGTAGCCATCGTCCTTATAAGTCCAGATGAAAGACGGCCGCACGCGATAGCCGATTCGGCGACTGATCCGGTCAAACGCCGCCGGATAAGCCTGGTAGTAGCTCATCAGATTCTTTGCGCTGATCTGGTGAAAGTTCCAGAGCGACCAGTAATTCGCACCGATATCCATCACATGAGCGATCATGTTCTCGGCCGGGGATATTCCTTCATAGGCAACGCCTGAATCGGGAGGTTTACCCGGTAGTCCCTGCTCCAGCAAGGCCGCGGTCCAGGGCGGACGATTGCTGAGCGCTTCAATCTGCTCGTTCTCAATAAAAATGGTATCGCTCCGAATCCAATTATTGCTGCGGACGGTGCGGTCTAATAGTTCTGAATTACCAACTCGGCTGAAGTCCGGTTGCGTATTGGTCAGTAGAGGAGTCTTCGAGAAGTGCTCGAGCTGGACTTCGAGCATGCTCGTCCAGGTGCGCTCGGCTGTCTGATAGTTGGGGAAAGGATTATTGCCAAATGGCCAGGTGTGCCCTTCGCCCCAAAAGCCGTACATGAAGGTATCCATAAACTCGATAAGCGGATGGCCATTGAATTCCGCTGCCAATAGGCCGACCAGCTCCTTGAACGCCTGCTGAAAAAAAGGATGGTCGAACCGGGGCTGATAACGCGAGTGCGGGTTTTGTAGATATCTTTGCGCCGAAGCGCTGTTTTCCTGATCGGTAAGCACCAGATCCACTTTGGGCACTTTGTCGAGAACGAAATCCGGTAGGGCCGCTTCGTGTGTATAGTCTGGAGCGCACATCTGAACTCGGAATCCGATTCGCTTGTTATTCTTCTTCGCCAATTCAAAGACGAGCTTCAGATAGCCGGGGAGCTCCAGGCGTCCTGGCCGCGGCTGTATTTCCCTCCATGTGGGACGCACATAAAGCTGCTGTCCCAGGGGAAATTTAACCAGGTCTTCGATCGCCTGAGGAATATTGTCGGACTTGATCTCCTCCGTGCCACTGTCTGCCGTGATATAAGTGATCAATCCCATGCCATAGTTGGGCATGACGTCTTCCGAAGAAGTAGTGGTCATCACTACGTCGTCGGTGGGAATGACGGCATCCGGTGGGTATTGAGGGAACGGACCCTGGTTGAGTCGATCGGCCACGCGGGGACCGGAGCCGAAGTCGTAGTTTCCCCAGTTGTGGGCGGGAACGTTCGCCTGCACTCCACCTATAGCCAGTTCTGCGGCTACGCCAAGGACAGCAGTACTTTTTATAAAATCTCTACGCCGCAAAGGAATCGTCTCCTCTAACCATTGAGACAATATCATCCCCGGCCCAGTAAGCCACATTCGAGAAATCGACAACCCGTTCCACTGTCCAGATTCTGATTCATCGGGTAGCTGGACAAGTGCCGATCGCGGCCCAGAAACGAGGTTCTGGGAAATGGAGGTGGTCTCAGAGTCTATGGATTGTTTCCAACCCACAACCCAACCCACAATATGCGATGTCTTGTACGACTTCCGCGTAGTTTGGCAGTCCCCGCGGTCTTGTAAGTTGTTCTAAAGCCTAACCACGCTACGCTGATAAGGGCGAGGTCGGTGGTTCAAGTCCACCCAGGCCCACCATTTGTTTCCAGTAGGTTACCGGGTGTTGTCCCAAAAACCTCAACCCACAATCCAGCCCACATCTCACTGCAGCATCTGCGTACCTACTCCTAGCGCCGTCAGATATGCCCCCTGCGCCGCCCGTGTTTCATCGCCGTCGTCCTGCGCGTACAGATCGAGCGTCGTCTGAATCTTCGCGTGACGCAGGATTCCTTGAACGGTCTTGGGTTCGACTTTCGCCTTGTTCACCAACCAGTTGCTTAGGCTGTGACGCAAATTGTGAAGTCCAAACCTCTGCCCGTCCTCGATGTGCGCTCCGGCTTTCTTTGCCGCCGGCCGCAGATGATCGGCGCCGGCCAGCGCTCGGCAGCTGCAGCGCCTTTTCAGGCCGCAGAGAGAGCGCTGATCGTAACGGAATATCCGTCCGGATCTCGGAGCGAGAACTCCTTGGTTTGAGTGTTCGGATTCACGTGTGGCTCCTCTTCGAGCCGAGTGACGAGAGAGCGTGCTCTTTGAAGCGCCAGGTCGAAATCATCGACACGGAAGAACAACAGGAGCCCGTTGCCGGGTGTCCCGTGATCGGGGCTCATCAATGAGGGATGCTCGTGGGCGCCCCACTGGTGGAGGCAGAGCAAGACAGTGCCATCTGAATCGAGGATTTGCCCAAAGTAATCATGGGCAGGAAGGGTAGCCGGCTGACCGAACAGCGCCTGGTACCATTTGAAGCTGCCCGAAACGTCGCCTACCCCTATGATCGTCCACGTGCGCTTCATCGGGTCCCCCTCTGCGGACTAATTCTTGTTTAGACCGACCTGGATACAAACGGTCATCCCAGAACTTGCCGTACTGTTTTATGCCGACAGGTGAGTCAGACTAAACCTGCCATCGCCTAGAGATAGATCTCTCAGACTGGCGAATCGTCAGCAATCCTTACCTAATCGGGTTACGTCAGAATTGCCAGTGATTCGGAGGGAAACAACCCGATGCCTATTTGCCGTGCTTGCGCGAAGCAATCTGCCACAGGTTGCCCCATGGGTCCTTGACCATCGCCCTTCTATCGCCATACGGTTGATCTGATGGAAGCTCAAGTGTTTCTGCTCCCGCCTCGACCGCTCGCTGGTAAGTCTCATCCACATTTTCAACGTAGACGTACAGAAAGGCCGACACGGGCTCCCGAAGACCACCCCCGTCGCTGATCATGATAAGCGAATCGCCAATTCGGATCTCCGCCGGGCGGTTGACGTGGAACTCACCCTGCCCACGGAAGACCTCCTTAACGAAATGAACCATCTCTTCTGGCTTCGGCGTGATAATCCGCGGAGTCACTGTGTGCCGGCCGTCTGGCTGAAAATGTTTCACAGGCGTCGCCTTTCGTCATTCGCTAACCTCAGTGAGTCTACATTGATTTTCACAAGCTTTCATCGAAGTCGATAAGCCGAAAGAGCTTGGATGGTCGGCAACCCTTAGTGCGACCTGTAAAGCTGCTGAAAATGATTGTCTGGAGAGGAGGAACTCGATCAGACCGTGCGTCCCATCGCACGTAGCCTACAAGGCAGCGCGGGGAGGCAACGAACTGTTCTGGAGCCCTTGGAAAAATGTATCCACGCTCGCAAGAGCGGCACCGAAACCGCGAGGCCACGGTGTATCTGCCAGCATTAGGTGGAGACGGGCCTAGGCTTGATCGTACGACTGCGAACTGAAAGCTGCTGAAGTGATTATTCACTGAGAGAAGTACTCTCTCGAATGAATCTCGTCTCCCATGGCGAGTACCCTACGAACTATGGCCGGAAGGCAACAACTGGTCAGAGAGCGTTCCGACAACGAATCCTGCAACCGCAAGGTTGGCACCCGAACCGTGAGGGAACGGTGTAGCTGCTAGCATCGTGGCGGCAAAGGGCAAGGGTGAATAGTATTGGTGAGCATATGCAAATTCTCTTAAGCGTCGTCATCAGCGGGGAGCGGAAGATGCTCGGCGCTCCCTTGCAGCGGGTACGGCAGGCTCCGTACTCCTCCGTCATGGGCAAACAACGCTGCCGGCGTAAAGAGAGCACCTAACCTATTGTCATGTCACTTCAACGGAACAGGATAAACCCGTATCGCTCCCCGGAAGCAACGGGGAAAGATCAACCGTAAGGAGGATCGATGGCGGTGCGGGTAGGAGATTGGAGAGGAAGCAAATGCTGCTCTGTAATGGGGCAGATATCGGTTGCGTCCGTTCCACGGACCACATTACCGACCGCGAAAGCGGGCAGACTTCTGCATGGTGCTGCACACGCTGTGACCTGAATAACTACGGAGATGAATGTCTGGTGAAAGAAACAGACTGGGGCCGCTGCGAAGGCGTTGACGCCCGACTCCACAATAAGTCGTGCGAACCGGGCGACTCCGCCGTACTCCTCAATCATGACAGCCGTTAAGTCGTCGATGCGGGCTGAGACAGCCATATGTAGCTGGCGCAAGTAACGCGAGCGCTCGTCCTTTGTTGTCCGCCCGAAACTGGCGAATGCGCGCTTAGCCGCGGCAATAGCGCGCCGCGTATCTTCCTCGTCTCCCAGCATGACGCGGCCGATCAGTTGCCCATTGGTCGGCTTGATGACGTCCATGACCTCACGGCCATGGGATTCAACGAATGCTCCATCGATGTAGTGCGTCGTGATCGTTTTAATCTTCTCGCTCTTCATGATTGCTTTCATCGCGTTTTCTCCTTGTGTGAGAATCTCAGTCAAAACGAAGTGACGACCACGCGCGTGCGCGAGCTCTACGTCAACAATGCAAGCGCAGTTCCAGGGCAATCTCCGGCCACTGCGATAAATCATTGGATAGCTAGGACTTGTTGAGGGAGAGAATGTGTTTGTGCATGACGTGCAATTGCCACTGTCGATGTGTTGACAGTGCAGCGGGTTCGTGCCGGATCGCGGAGCCTTCACCCACGAGTGAACAGGAGCACCGGCGCAAGTTAAGCCAAAGACGGCTGTTGCGTTGCAAGCTGCGAACGAGGAGTAGGCGGACGCTTCACCTTGAAGGCGAAAAGCCGACGGGATAAGTTATTCGAGGCTTAGTCGGAAAGACCCTGAGGTTCTCACCATGGCGAATGAGGATGTGCAAAAGACATTGGAAGAGCTATCACGCAACTTACAGGAAACAAAGCCTTGCTTGAAGAAGCCCAACGCGTCGCCCATGTCGGCTACTGGGTATGGGACCTTCAGACGAATCACCTGATCTGGTCGGACGAAACCTACCGTATCTTCGGGCTGACGCCACAGGAAGACCTCAATGGCTTAGAAAAGCTACGCGAAATGATCCACCCTGATGATCGAGAGGTTGTATTTCGGACAGCGGGACAGGCCATTCATTCTGGAGCGCGCGCTGACTGTGAACACCGGATTTTTCGTCCCAGCGGGGAAATGCGGATCGCAGGCATTGCAGCGTGACCGCACGGCGCATGAGCAACAGGCCGAGGTACACAATCTGCAACAGAGGTATGGCTCATTGACCGCACGAGAACAGGAGGTCATGACTTTGGTGGTCTCCGGCATGCTCAATAAGCAAATTGCCGGCGAAATCGGAGCGGGCGAACCCACAGTAAAAATCCATCGAGGCAATGTAATGCGCAAGATGGAGGCTGGATCAGTAGTGGACTTGGTGCGCATGGCCGACAAACTTAAACTTTCTCCTCGCAAATAGCTCGGTCAACCTCCGGCGCCCGCTAGGTCTTTCTTCTGCATTCCGTTCTAGTCGACCACCACCAAAGTGGTAGTGGACGCGACTAAGAGCCAATTGTGCATTCGTTACGAACATGGCTAAGCTCCTACCATGAGCAGCGATTTTGGACGCGTTGGAAACGACGGCATCGATGGTCGATGGACCGTATGGCGCAGCCGCAAGATTGGGGATGAAGCGCACTACGCTAATTGCGCGGATGAAGAAGCACGGGATTCTTAGGCCGGCAGAGGAGAGTAATTTGGACCAAGCCGTCAACGAGGATTCTCCAGCGTTCGAGCGCCGTTAGATTCTTCCCAGTAGTGACATTCACCGGGGACAAGCGAACGTCAGACTCACAAACAGCGATCGGAGAAGTTGCCGCTGAGGTGTTGGAGATCACTCCCGACAACTTTCGACAACGCCTGGCCCGTGCGCGGCGAGACCTGCGCAACTTTATGAACGACAAGTGCGGACTCGTGAACCAAGCGAACCCCTGCCGGTGCGCCAAGAAAACACGTGGTTTCATACAAGCAGGCTACGTCGATCCCCAAAACCTTTTGTTCGTTCGCGAACGAATCCGCGAGGTGCGGCAAGTCGCGCCGAAGGTGCATGAGACCATCAACGCGCTGGACGGAAAGTGCGCGGAGATCTTCCGCGGACATCCGTTCTATGAGGCGCCAGATCTCGGGCCAATGCTGCGGCGGCTGGTCGAACGCCCTGACCTAAAACTCAGCATGTAACCGACCCGGGCACTAAACTCAAATATCTCTCGAATCATCATCCTTTTGGAGGAAACATGACAAGCAGCTATCCTTTTGCCGTTTTTGGTGGTGAGTTCAAAAGCAAGCGTGTTCTGGTGACCGGTGGCACGAAGGGTGTAGGAGAAGCGATTTTACGCCGTTTTGCATTGAGCGGCGCCTCGGTCGCCACCACCGCGCGCTCTGAGGCGGCTCAAGGCCAGGCTCCTGCTCTCTTTTTAAAGGCGGATATCGGAACGGCCCGTGGTGTCCAAAACGTCGTCGATCGCATTCTGCAAGAGTGGGGTGGGCTCGACGTCTTGGTGAACAATGTCGGTGGAACAGAAACAAAACCAGGCGGATTCGAAGTGCTCTCCGACGAGGACTGGCAAAGAATACTGGAGGTCAACCTGCTCGCCGCCGTTCGTCTTGACCGCGCTTTCCTTCCCGGCATGATCGAACGTAAGTCAGGAGTCGTCATTCATATTTCTTCCGTCGCTCATCGTCTACCGTTCCCCAATTCGACTCTCGCCTACGGGGCGGCCAAGGCAGCCCTTACTACTTACAGCAAGGGGCTGGCAAAGGCCGTTGCTCCGAAGGGGGTGCGAGTAACGACGATTTCGCCCGGTTTCATCGAGACCTCGGGCGCAAAGGGAATGATCGCCGACATTTCCAGAGGCAGCGGCATCAGCGAGGACGCTGCACGGCAACGGATTATGGACATGCTTGGAGGCATTCCCATGGGCCGGACAGGCCGACCCGAGGAAGTGGCGGAACTGGTAGCCTTCCTGGCCTCAGACCGAGGCGCGTTTATCAGCGGGGCTGATTACATTATCGACGGTGGCACGATGCCCACGACTTGATGCCTCGTGTCACGGGCGGCAGATTAGGTCCGCGGGCTTGCGGATGTTTTCTCGTAGCTGCTCAGCCCGAATCGTCGGCGATTCGGAAGTAATCCAGTTGGGAACTCATCGCTCCTGCGCCTGCGAGTTTGATCGCCGCGTCTGGAAGCGAATTGCCTGGCTACTGATCAACCGCCAAACCGCACAACCTGGCACTCGCTACGTCTTTGCTGGCTAGCAAACCAGGAAAGTTAGATCACATCGATATTGCCCCTTACTCGAAAGAATCCGGCTTCGATCGTGAATTATCCGCGCGGCGCACAAGGGCCCCCGTCAAACCATCTAAAAATGTAACCCTAGCGCCTTGACAGCGCCACAGGAATGACCATAATACCTGCGTCGAATATTTCGCCTAAATACCCAGGTCAAAAAAGCAAAAGGATTGAGAGCGCAGGCCACCTTGCGGGCTAAGCGGTTGTTGTTCTACGACTCCGTCGGGACTCGCTTACACCCACGAACTGAACATCTCTGAACACGATAGCTCAAAGTCGAGCCTGCAGCGGGAGGAAGTCATGAACAAGCGGAAAGGCGACGAGGAAGAGCATCACGACAAGAAACATAGTGAGCGCGAACGTGAACGCGAGCACGAACACGAACGGGAACGGCCGCGCCGGAAGGGCAGGGAAAGAGAAGTCCAGCTGGAATTCCTGAAACGCCGGTGGCGCGGAAGCCAGCCGCCAACGCCGGAGGCTTATGAGCGAGCGCTCAAACAGTGGAGGCAGCTCCCAGGCGCGATTGGCACGACAGCAACAGATCTGGGAGGAGAGGGGAAAAGCGTTCCGCTGACCCCGTCGAAGAAACCATTGGTAATCAAAGGCAGACAGAAAAGAGGGGAGGGTCACCGTCATGGCGCTTAAGGGCACCGTTTGGACCCCGATCGGTCCAAGTCCCATCTCGGAAGTCGGCAATCAGGACAATGGTCTAGTTTCTTCTATTGCCATTCATCCCTTCAACTCAAACGTAATCTATATAGGCACGGCCGGTGGCGGAGTATGGCGCTCGCGAGACGGCGGAACCACCTGGCGTCCGCTATTCGATAGGCAACTGGTCCTGGGGATCGGCGAGCCTGCGGCCATTGCGATTGACCCGAGCAATACAGACATTGTGTACGCCGGGAGCAGCCAGCGCATCGTACTGGGGACCGGCAACTCCGGGTTCTTTGGCCAGCCGGATTCCTCGCAGGGACTGTTTAAGTCCTCTGATCAGGGCGACACCTGGATTCAACTGGGATCGGGATTTCCGCCGGGAAATAACGGGAATGCCATAAACCTGGTTGGGCAGAACATCAACGTGGTGATTGTTGACCCGGCGAACAGCAATAACCTGTACCTGGCTTCGTCGAGCGGCGTTTTCTTCTCGAATGATGCAGGGCAAAACTGGACGCAAGGTAACAATGCGGTCGGCGATGCGCGGTCTCTTGTGCTGGACACGACATCTCCAGCAGGGGCCCGCATTTTATACGCCGGAATTTCCGGACAAGGAGTGTTCAGTTCAGCCGATGGCGGGCAGAATTGGAACCAAATTCTAAGCGGCGCTACGCCAGCTGTGTCGACGGCGGTGGGAGCGTTCCCCAAGAGATTCAACAAAGTCATCGTGGCGATCGCGCCGCCGAGCTCTCCGCCAAACGCGGCAGGAATTCAGGTGCTCTACGTAACGCTGGAAGGCACGGGCGGTGCCAACGACCCCGTTGGAGTGTTCATCAGCACCAACCAAGGCGGCACGTGGGCGCAGCAGGCGGCTACAGGAATGCCCACGCGGACGCAAGGGGGATACAGCTTTCATATGGCGGTGGACCCCGCCTCTCCGGGCGACGGAGTGAAGGACATCATCTATTTCGGTACGGTCGGCCAAGCCAAGTCGACCAACTCGGGTGTCAGCTTTTCGGGACTTGGCGTGCCTCACGCGGACACCCACGCCTGGGCTTTCTTCCCGCGACCAAGCCTCGCATCTGTCGTTTATTGCGGCAACGATGGTGGGCTCGACGTGTCTTTCAATGGCGGCGGCGCATGGACTGCGCTCGGGGCTGGCGGGCTGCAGACCGGACTTTTCTACAACATAGACATACGGCCTGACGCCACGGGAAGCGTGATCGTTGGGGCACTGCAGGACAACGGCTTGATGACCACTGCAGGTGTAGCCAGCCCGACGTGGAACAGTCCTCAGAGCGGCGACGGATTCGACATTGCCTACGATGGCGTGACGCTTGGGCGCCTGTATGGGACAAGTGGCTTTTGGCCTGCTCCGTGCACTCGCGTTTTTTTCTCAACGGTTGACGGCACCGATCTTCCCCAGTTTGTGCCTTCAGGGCAAGATATCTCTCCCTACGGCACGACCAGCGATCAGAACTGTGGCATCTTTCCCATCACCACAGACCCAAGCAACGCGGGGTTCGTTTACGTCAGCGGCAATCAGAATTTATGGCAAACGCAGAATGGCGGGACGAGCTGGAGGAAAATCGGTTCGTTCGGAGGAACCGGAGACATTGACGTCGCGGCAGCGAATGGGAATAACGTGGTGATTGCCGCCGTGGGCAGTCAGGTTTTCCTGTCCACCAACGCGCTCGCGGCGACTGTCACCTTCACGAACATCACGCGGAATCTGCCGAGTAGGAACGTGCCGCGGGTGCGCTTTGATCCAGTTGACCCGACAGTGCTATACGCCGTGCTTGGCGGATTCAATGGCTTTGGAGCAGGACAGCAAGGACATGTGTTCCGCACTACCATCGGTGGCACAGCCTGGACGGATATTTCGCCGGTCGTAGGTAGCCTTGGCGAACAACTGGACCTGCCGTTCAACGCGATCGCACTGGACGGCACGGACATTCCCACCACAATTTACGTTGGCACGGATCTGGGCGTATTGCGCTCCATGGATACCGGATTGTCTTGGACAATCCTGGATGACTTGCACTTCCCGCGCGTGCCGGTAACCGACCTGGTACTGAATCAACAGGCAGGACTGCTGTGCGCCGGAACCTATGGCAGAGGCGCATTCAAATTCGCGTTGCCGACGGGCCCGGTGATCTCGCTGAGCCTGCAGGACAACTTGAATTTCGGTGTGGTGTGCTCTGGTCCGCAGTTCCTGACGCTCGAGATCACCAACGTTGGAGTCTCGGACCTGATCATCAATAGTGTTCAGCGCATTTTTGGTTCGAACGATTTCACCGTATTGGCCAACCCAGCCACGCCGCTGGTGTTGGCCGCCGGCGAGGAAATTGACTTCACCATTGAATATCTCCCTTCGGTTCCAGGGATCTTCGAAACCGCCATAATTCAGATCAGCAGCAACGATCCCACCGCTCCGCTGGTGGATGTGGCCACGACGGGAATGCAAGGTACAGGAGCACTGGCGGCGGTTATCGCGAACGCCGGCGATTTTGGTAACGTCTGCGTCGGGTCGCACTCCGACGAACTCTTGACGCTCAATAACGTGGGAAGCTGCCCACTTTCGATTTTCAACATCAGTTGCGCGCCTGCGGATTTCGAACCGCCGAGCAACGCTTTCTTCCCGCTGGTCATAAATCCGGGCGCATCGCTGGACGTGGAAATCCGCTTCAAGCCTTTGAGTTTCGGATTTAAATCGGGGACGGTCACGATCGTTAGCGACGATCCAGCCAGCCCAGCCACGGTTTTCGTCAGCGGCACGGCCCCGGCACCGAGACTGTGCCTGGTGATAGCCGACAACGGAGACTTCGGGAAGTGCTGCGTCGGTTCGTTCGTCGATCAGCCGCTGGTGCTGACCAACAGCGGAAAGTGCACGCTGACGGTCACCAGCATCAGCTCATCCTCCGGAGAATTTCTTGTTCCGGAAGTGCTCTCTTTTCCAATAACCATCGGGCCCGGCGATGCGGTTGCGGTCCCCATACGCTTCGAGCCAACCAGCTTCGGCGCAAAGGCGGCCACGATTACTGTGACCAGCGACGACCCGCTTAGTCCGGCAACCATATCCGTGACCGGCCGTGCTCCTTCGGGAAGAATTGCGGTTACGGGGTCGACCATCTTTGGCGGGGTCAAATGCTGCCACAGGGAGCAACGAACTATATCCATTTGCAACACCGGCGACTGCAACCTCCATGTGCGCCATGTTGGCCTGAAGAAGAGGTGCCGGCATTACCGCCTGATCAACAATCCTTTCCCGAACACGCTTCGGCCTGGATCCTGTCTGAATGTGGTCATCCAGTACAAAGCAACCGAACGGGTGTCGAGGGGTTGCGAACTCGAGATTCACTGTGACGACCCGGAACACCCGTTCCGATGCATCGAGGTGTTTGCCTACACCATATGGGAATGCTGCTGCGATTGTTGTTGTGGCGAAGACCATCGCAAGGGTTGCTGCAAAAAACCTTGCGCAAAATGCTGTGAAGATCATGACGATGATGACGATGATCATGACGAACATGAGCGGCACCGCAGAGAGCACGAAGAGGAGGGTGAGCACAAGGAAGAACATCGAGTAGGCGACGAAGAGGACGAGATGTGATCCACGAAACGAGTGGGCTACAGTCGGGGCACTTGTCATCTGCAATACGATCTAGTGCAAGTTCTCCGGTTGAGATAGATTTCAAGCGGAGGATTTGAATGAATATTTTGGCGGCAATCAAACGTGAAGAGCGAAAGCTGGAAAAGCAACTCGGCAAATTGCAGCACCAATTAGATGGTGTAAGGGCAGCAGCAAAGGCTCTCGGACATTCGACAGGTCGCGAATTGGGCAGGGTGAAGAAGAGGGTATTGTCCGCTGCCGGTAGAGCGAAGATTTCCAAAGCTGCTAAGAAACGATGGGCCAAAGTGAAAGCGCAGGCGAGGAAAGTAGCTGGATAAACTCGGAGCAGTCCTCGGTTCGGGGCACGTGAACTAAGGTCAAATTCCGAAATGCCCCAACGTCGTGCTATATTTGCGACCCCTCGCCCTCCCTTGTGTGATGGAGGTTCCGCATGAGCAACAAATCATTCGAGTGGCAGAACGAACTTCAAGAAGTAGTGCATAATCCACATGCCCCTGATGCCTCAAGCAAAGTTGCGCATTTGCGAGATACATTGACGGCTCGACTTCGCATCATGACCCCCGCAGATCTTGATGAGCGTGTGGCAATCAAACGCGCACTGTCCGTGCTCAGCGCAGCAAGACCGAAACATTAAAAACGGGCGGAGACGAGATATGGATGGCGCTAGGCTACTAACGCGCCATTTTCTGAAGCGTGTACAAAATAAGCTTGCGGTCTTCTTCTTTGGCCTTACCCAATAGGCGGCGGAGTTGGTTTAGAAACTTTGCATCCTTGCCTGAACTTCCCCATTCATCCTTATCAGAACCCTTTGCACTGAAATGCTTTGGTGCTTGAGCAGGCTTTTCACCGTCGTAGAAGAGCTTGTACATTGGAACTTCAAGCGCACGCGCCATCTTTTCCAAGGTCTCAATGGCCGGAACGGTGTGCCCGTTCTCAACGCGAGAGATATAGCAGCGGAGTAAGCCGGTACGCTTTTCGATGTCTCCCTGGGAGAGTTGCTTTGAGTCGCGAAGTTCGCGGAGTCTGTCGCCTATGACCATGCCGGGATTATTCCACCAAGAGGATTGGAAGGCAAGGCAGCACCGTTAGCGACGACGGTGAAGCCGGGAGATTTGCGCAGCGTGCGCAGACCGTAGCGGACATGCTGCGCCACGTTCTCCAACCATTCCCAGCCCCATGCGATGTGACTTTCTTCCTTCAGGTACGTTGTGTTGCCGAATCGGCGTCGGGCAGCGGCTTGTGCATCATGCTGTCCTGCCCGGCGTCGGATGCCTCGACCGCTCTAACGAGCTCCGGAACGTGGCCGACAAACGGGAGACCCTGCCGCTTCACTTCGTCAGCAATCGCGAAGTACGCGTCACGGGGGACGGGGGATTGAACTTTGATGAAGTCAACGCCGGCTTGCTTCAAATAATTCACCGAGCGCCGCGCTGCGTCCGCGTTATTCGCTGGATTCGTGGTGCAAGTCATCAGCCCGGGCAGGACACGCGAGTCCTGCAGAGAGACTTATGATTGCCTTCAGCTCACAGACTGAAACCTAGGGATGAATTGTGGAAACGAAGCATACTCTAGTGAGCTTGGGATCTGAGCGAGACCCATAAGAATCGAGATTCTGCGTGAAGCAGCCTTGTGATGAACCCGCAATCCGGTCTGGGAGTTCTAGTGCTCTATGTAAAACTCAATCACGCGCTTGGGTGCTCGCGGCCACCATTCTCGGTTCAAGTATGGCATTCATCGATGGTACCGTCGTCAACGTTGCCTTGCCCGCCCTTCAATCCAGTCTTCACGCAACGGTCGTAGACGTTCAGTGGGTGGTCGAGTCCTACGGCTTGTTTCTCTCTGCGCTGCTCCTGATCGGCGGCGCAATCGGCGATTCCGTTGGCCGCCGTTCTATTTTCTTACTTGGCACGGGAATATTCGCCGCGGCCTCGGTTGGCTGCGGCCTTTCTTCGAACATTTCGCAGTTGATCATCGCCCGTTGTGTAGAGGGGATCGGTGCCGCATTTCTGATTCCCAGCAGTCTCGCAATTATCAGTGCGTCCTTCGATGAGGAATCTCGTGGCCAAGCGATCGGAACTTGGTCGGGATTCACAGCCATCACCGCCGCCCTAGGTCCTGTCCTGGGCGGATGGTTGATCGAGCATGCTTCATGGCATTGGGTTTTCTTCATCAACATTCCCCTGGGCGCTGCGGTGATCGCCATTTCGTTGTGGCACGTTCCGGAGTCGCGTAGTTCTAGTCCGCCAGGCGCCGATTGGCTCGGTGCTTCGGTCGCGACGGTTGGCCTGGCGGGAATTGTGTTTGGATTTGTCGAGTCCGCAACGCTGGGCTGGTCTCATCCCCTCGTCCTCGGAAGTTTGATCGTTGGTTTGAGTTCTCTCATTGTTTTTGCATTCGTCGAAAAACGAGTAGCCTCACCCATGGTTCCGCTGTCGCTTTTTAAATCGAGCGCCTTCAGTGGCGCGAATCTGCTTTCGCTTTTGCTCTATGCTGCGCTTGGGATCTTCTTTTTTCTCTTCCCGCTGAATTTGATCCAGGTGCAGAAGTATTCGACGACCGCCACCGGCGCAGCCGCTCTACCGTTGATTCTGCTATTGTTCTTCCTTTCCCGCTGGTCGGGCGGACTCGTTGCCCGCTACGGTCCCAAGATTCCGCTAGTCGTTGGGCCGCTCATAGCCGCGGCAGGCTTCATCTTGTTCGCCTGGACGTCTGTCGGGGGTAGCTACTGGACGACCTTTTTTCCTGCCTTCGTTGTTCTCGGCCTGGGCATGGCCGTCAGCGTGGCGCCTCTGACAACCGTCGTCATGAGTTCCGTCGATCAGACACGCGCGGGTACCGCCTCGGGTATCAACAATGCGGTCTCCCGCGTTGCCGGCGTGCTGGCTGTGGCCATTCTCGGAATTGTGATGGTCAGCGCATTCAGTCACAGGCTGCGGCTGTCGCTCGCGAGTTTGGACCTTGCTCCCGTCGTTCTACACCAGATTCAGTCAAACGCAATCAGGCTCGGCGGTATGGAGGTGCCCGAAGGTCTGGATGCCCGAACTTCGTCTGCTATCCAGTCCGGAATTAACCTGTCATTCGTCTTTGGATTTCGCCTGATAATGCTGCTCTGCGCCGGCCTTGCGGCGGCGAGTGCGGTGGCCGCTTCGCGGATGATTCCTTCCCACGGTCCCGCTCGAGTTTCCGACGTCGACGCCGCAGCAGCAGGAAATCAGAGGTCCGTCCCAGCCTCGTCGTAACGTCACCCGTGGCCTTGATAGTCCACTCAGCGCTGCGCACGCGGCTACCCGCGGGATGAAATGTTGTGCCATGAAGTTGTGCGCTTCTGCGCTGAATGCCCCGCTAGGAATTGGTTCGTGGCGATCACTAAGCCTTCGGCTTTCAATCGAAGGGTTCCAGTGATGTTGTCAACCGGCACGTGAGTCTTAACGCGGCCTCAGGAGGCGGCTGTGGATAGCACACCTGCTCACGAGGCAGGCGCTCTCCTCGGAATGGTTTCGCCTGCTTGGCAGGCTGACACTCTACAGCCTTTCGGGTCTGCATGCTGACGCGATCCTCGAACGGAAGCGCAGCAACCTCCTCTTCCCACGTTCTGGATGCACCGACTTGATGGCGCGGTCCCAAGTTGCTGTCGTGCGAAAACCCTACTCACCTAAACGTTGATGCAGGGACCCTGAATTTCCGAATGACCATGATACTATGCATATCGCACGATAAAAGCCCGCTGGAGACCGGCCTTCTCATCCCATCTGATAAGGGCGAGGTCGGTGGTTCAAGTCCACCCAGGCCCACCAATCAATTCAGGTCCAGCCCGGACACATGGGTGACACAACGTACCTAAACCTCTTGATTTTTCCGACCGTGAGGACACGCATAGTCGATCTGGTTCCCGCGGAGTGTGCGGATTTCTTTCTTCCGCAACGTAGTGTTCGCGCGCTGCGCGAAATTCTTCAACCTGGCCTTTTGCCTCCGCGCAATCTCGATCAGCGCATTCACCCTCGCGTCAATTTTCCTGGCCCCGCTCGGCGGTTCGCCTCATTACCTTCGCAAGGAGAGTGTCGACGCCTACTTCCCTGCTGGGCTTCCTGGTCATCACCAAATCACCTCTAGTCCCTTATACTTGCGGAACTCCTTGTCGCAGGTCATCACAGGCACGTCCTCTGCCAGCGCCTGCGCAATCAGCATGCGGTCGAACGGGTCGCGATGGTACACGGGCAGCGTCATCAGTTCTAACGCGTGTGCTTCCGCGTACGGCAGCATGCTTACCTGCAGGCGCCTTAGCGCGTCCATCGCATCCTCGCGGCTGAGATTCAGCTTTCCTGCAGCATTCTTCATGGCGATCTCTGCCAGCGAAATGACGCTCAGTTCGCGCTGGTTAGCCGGGTCTCCCATCACGGTCCGCGCCTTCCGCGACAACCTGTCCGGATCTTCGATGGCAAAGAGGAAGGCCACCGTGTCCAGCAGGACACGCATCAGTAGTGGCCCTCCAGGAAGGCGTCCACTTCCTCGTCCGTCATCGGCTTCCACCAGTCCGGGTCGAGCACGATCTTCTTGCCTTTCAGAAAACCCAACTCGGGCTTCTTCCCTGTCGGCTTGGTCGTGCGCACCAGGTCTGCCACGGGCTTGCCGCGACGACAGATTGTGACGCGTTCACCGTTCTCGGCTTTCTTGATGAGTTTCGGCAGTTTGTTCTTGGCTTCGGCGACGCTTATCTTCATTGGCCTGATTCTAGCTATCTTCGATGGCTATGTCAATTCTGCCGCTCGATCTCTCAATCTCGGTCGTGGGCTGCTTTGAACGGAGGTCGAAAGACAGCACCAGCACCAAATACATAGAGCGATGATGTCAAGGAATCGAACGCACGGACCCCAATGATGGCGGCAAACACATGGCGAAGGCCGCATTCCTGATAAGGGCGAGGTTCGTGGTTCAAGTCCACCCAGGCCCGCCATTCAAATCATCAATAAATACGCGGCTATTCTCACTTTCCCCCTTTCGGGGAATCTACCTCACAAACCTATTTGCCAACTATTTGCCAACTTCGGCGAAGCCACCGCGGACAATCACTCTCAATGACAGTGGCCTTCTTTGTTATGCCCCGCTGGACGAGTCTGTGAGCTACACGGTTGGACACGGTCTGTTCTTCGTTGACGGCAAAGAAATTGGCAAAGCGCCGTCTCGCGAGGCCCTGCCGCGCCTGCGCAAGCGCAGAACCACAGTGGCCAAGTTAATGGTCAGCGTCAGCTCATTCGAGCTGACTTCGATGTGCCTGCTGTTTTTCAGCGCCTCCGCGTATGGACTGTTTTTCGGCAACGCGTAATGCTCGGACGCCAGCGAAAAATGTAGGCTCAGCGTGTACAAGCCGTGCCTGCGAAAACTCAGCGAGAACCACGGATCAGCGAGGTTCTTCAGCTCGTACTTTTCGCCGGGTTGCAACACAATGAGATTGGCGTCGCGAATCTGCTTGGGCGCTTGCGTGTCGAGCAACGGCACGGGTAAGTCTGGCACTGCCCGCATCACGCCGTGCACGTCGCATTCGATCGCATAGTTCGGTTGCCGGTCCAGCCAACGGCCTTTCGAGTCGGCCGCTTGCCATTCCAGCCGCCGCTCCCCGTACCAATCGTTTCGAGGCGGCACGAACACGACCGGTTCCTTCGAGTGATTGATCAGCACGGCGGTAAAGAGCGGGCGCCAGTCTTTGCGAGGCAGCGGCACCGCTTCAGGACCGGCGATCACCAGTTCAAGCCGCGTTGATTCCTGCGAAACTGGCAACTCCGGCATTGTGTTCTGCTGGCCACGAGCATCCGGCGTAGCAAAGCTCGCAAGCAAAAATGCCGCCGCGAGCGCAACGAGCGCGATAAAGAAAGTTCGGAATCGCAGCGCTTTCATAAGTATTCGCCTCCACTTCCGCGCCTCGAGCACGCCACATCAGGGATTTGACAACCAGGACCACCCTATGAGCTTTGCCAACGACAACATGCTTAGAACGTCTGAGCCTGGTGCTCTTGCGCCGGCGGATGGGGATCATGCGGCGGGAGCGGCTACGAGCTTCGGTCTTGCGTGCCTTGACGTTGGGGAAAATGCCGCGCCAAAAAGCAGCACACGCTAGCCACAATCGGTCACGGACTGAACAACGAACGGCTCGAAGACGCCAAGCCGTATCTGGTAAACGCACTGCGCGAGCTGGGGCGGCACCGGGTGCCGCACCCTCTGCCAATCACCCGTTACCTTGTCTGGTATCGTTTTCCTATGTATCCTCGCGCTCCTAGTCGCCGTATTACTTCGCTTCCGGCACCGTCCGGGGGCCAACGTCAATACAAACCATTTTGCCAACCATTGGACTCTTCCCATTTACGTCTATTCATGGCTATAATAGCCATGAGGGAGGGGCGGCAAAATGCGCAGTGTGAATGTGGCGGAACTGAAGAACCGGCTGAGCAAGTACCTTACATTCGCCAAAGGAGGCGAAGAAGTGGTAATCCGAGACCGTAATCTCCCGGTGGCCAAACTAGTTCCGTTTTCGGCGGAAGGTGCCGACGATCAGGAACTTGTGTTGGTTGCTGCGGGGAAACTGCGGCTCCCCAAGGGGCGACTCGATATAAAGGCGCTCTTGAAGATTCCAACGGGAAGCGTTGCAGGGAACAAGGCGATTCAAGCCGTTCTCGCCGACAGAGAAGAAGAACTGTGAAAAAAACGACCGCGTTTTGGGATGCCAGCGCGCTAGTTCCCTTGTGCGTTCACGAAGCCGCGAGTCGTCACGCTCAGTCCCATCTGAGGAGATTTGCGCCCGCAGTTTGGTGGGGAAGTCTCGTCGAAGTTCACAGTGCTATTTGCCGCCTCCATCGCGACAAGGAGATAACCGATCTCGACAAACACGGTGCGGTGGCACGCCTGCGTTTGCTGAACCGTGGGTGGAGGGAGATTCTTCCCGGCGATCAGGTTCGTGATTTGGCGACGCAGCTGCTAGATAAACATTCTTTGCGGGCGGCCGATAGCCTGCAACTTGCCGCGTCCTTAATCTGGTGCGAACAGCGTCCCTCCAGGAGGAGCTTCATCTGCGGAGATCAGCAATTGGCCAAGGCCGCAGAGTCAGCTGGATTCTCAGTTCTCGAGCTCGCAAGAACTGTTCCCTGAACGAAATATCACTCCTGATATTTAGCAGTGCCTGCTCAGACCTTCCGGCAGGAGATGGGTCTATATTCCTAGGCGGGGGACCAACGGCCGCTATACTGATAAGGGCGAGGTCGGTGGTTCAAGTCCACCCAGGCCCACCATTTGTTTCAGTAGCTTACCGGGTGTGGTCCCAAAAGCCTCAACCCACAATCCAGCCCACATCTCACTGCACCATCTGCGTACCCACTCCTAGCGCCGTCAGATATTCTCCTTGCGCCGCCCGTGTTTCATCGCCGTCGTCCTACGCGTACAGATCGAGCATCGTCTGAATCTTAGCGTGACGAAGGATTCCTTGAACAGTCTTGGGTTCGACTTTCGCCTTGTCCACCAACCAGTTGCTTAGGCTGTGACGCAAGTTGTGATTACTTCCGGGTTGCCCACGATACGGGAGCAGTCTCTGGCCTAAAACATCCGCGCATATTGGTAACGGACGGGAACCTACACTAAGTCAAGAGTCTGAGCTGGTGTGCCAGTCGCCTGAATCTCGCTTGCTCGCGTATAGCGTCGTAGGCGGGGAATACCATCGCAGATCCCAAGAACGGATCGTGTTCAGCCAAAGCTGTCTCCAGCCAATCGAAGCCGGCCGATGTTTCACCCAACCCGAGATAGGTCCACGCAATGGGCAAGGCGGGGCTGTAAGCTTTTTCGCGACGGGCCTCCAGTTCCCGGACCGCGCTGCGGGCTTCAGGTGTGTGTCCCAGCAGTCCGGCGACATAGCCAAAGTAGCCCTCGCCCAGTGGCAGCCCATCGTTGAGTTTTTTGCCCGTGTTCGCCATCGTCCAAGCTTCGTCCTTTAAGCCTACCGCCGCCAAAGACAAAGCCAGGTAAAAAAACGTGTAAGGCGAGTCTGGCGTCAGCTCGATGGCGATGCGGCCGCAGCGGACCGCCTCTTCGTACCGGCGCGAATAATAGTTGGCCTGCAGCAGACGGAAGTTCGTCATCAAATCCAGTGGCTCGAGCTCGACCGCTTTGCTGGCATGCAACAAGGCTTCGTCATGCCGGCCGAGGAAACTGCAAAGAATGGGGTACGCCATGTGCGGAAACGCATTCGTAGGTTCCAGGCTGATCGCTCGCTTGTACGCCTGTTCCGACTCGGCCCAGCGCCACTGAAAAACTCGTAGCATTCCCAAGGTGCTATGGAGACGTGGTGAATTCTCGTCCAGCGCCAGCCCCTTCGACAGCAAGTCTTCCGCCTTGGGAAGCGCAGTGCGGGGAGGCAACGCTCCATACGCTGCGCTCACGTTGTAAAACATTGCCGCACCGTAATAAGGCTCCGCGAAACCTGGCTCCAGGCGGATAGCCTCCAGAAAGTACTCGAAAGCGCGTCGCACATCGTCGGGCCGTCGCTTCTTAAGGAGGTGGGTTCCCTTCAAGTACTGCACATACGCTCTTATATCGCTTGGGCGTTTTTCTCGAACCTGAACCGCGAGGCGAACGTGCAACGCCTCCGCTACAGCCGCGCAGACCTCATCCTGGATGCCGAATAAGTCTCCCAAATTGCTGTCGAAGCGCTGTGCCCACAGATTGAATCCATCTTTCACGCCGACCAAGTTGACGGTGATGCGAATGCGGTCTCCCGACCTCCATACCGACCCTTCCAACACAGCTTCGACGCCCAGTTCCCGGCCGAATTGTCTGGCATCACAAGGCTGTCCTTTGAAGCGAAATACCACGCTACGCGCGGTGACCCTCAACCCGTCGATCCGCGACAACACGCGGATCAGCTCGTCGGTGAGTCCATCACTGAAGTACTCGTCCTTTGCATCTGCCATTTGGTTGACGAATGGCATTACAGCCACCGCAGGTCGCTTGGCTATGGGGACGACAAAACGATAGCCACGCTTCGGAATCGTTTCAATGAAGCTAGCCGAGTCGGCGGAATCGCCCAGCGCATCACGCAGTCGGCTGACTGCGGAATTCAGTGCTACTTCGAAATCCACGAACGTGTCAGACGACCAGAGCCGCCGGCGCAGCTCTTCCCGGCTGACGATCTCGCCGGGTTGTTCCATGAGAGCAGCGAGTACCTGAAACGATTGTTCCCGGAGGGTGACGGGCATTCCTCTCTTCAACAGCCGGCGGCCCTCCAGATCGACCTCGAATGCTCCGAAACGCACGTTCATGGCAGTTCGAACATTCTTGCTTTCAGTCATTTGCCTGTCAACATTTTGGTCAGGCGCAAACCATTGTCATGTCTGTAGTCGCTGTTAAGCTGCAAGACGATAGGAAGGTCGTATGGTAAGCGCCCCTAACATTGTTTCGAACCCGATCGAGATTGCGACGATCCGCAAGCTCAGGATCAGGCTGCTGCCGTTTCTGTTCGCACTTTTCGTGGCCGCCTTCATCGACAGAATCAACCTGGGATTTGCGGCCCTGACAATGAATCGCGAGCTGGCAATTACCAGCCAGCAGTTCGGATTCGCGGCCGGAATTTTCTTTTGGGGCTACTTCCTCTTTGAAGTCCCCAGTAACCTCATCCTTCACAAGATCGGGGCGCGCGTTTGGATAGCCCGCATCCTGATCACCTGGGGCGCAGTTGCTACTCTGACCGGGTTTGTGCACTCCGCCCATCAACTGTATATCGCCCGTTTTGCGCTGGGTCTCGCGGAAGCCGGATATTTCCCCGGCATCACTCTGTACCTGGGATATTGGTTCCGGCAACGAGAAAAAGCGCAGGCAATTGCCCTGATCTTGATCGGCATCCCTCTCGCCAGTGTCCTGGGTGCTCCGGCTTCAGGCTTCATCTTGGATCACGTGCATTGGTTCGGTCTTAGCAGCTGGCGATGGCTGCTCATTTTGGAAGGATTCCCCGCCATAGCGTGCGTGCCTCTGGTGAGTTTTCTGCTGCCCAGCAGACCTGCAGAGGCGCGGTTCCTGTCTGTGGAAGAAAAAGGATGGATCACGGATCAATTGGACCGGGAAGATCGTCAAAAGCTTGGCGCCCAGGCGCATTCCCTTTCTGTGGCGCGAACTCTTGTTAACTGCAGAGTCTGGCATCTGGCTTGTATCGGTTTTGCTTTCGCGTTTGCCTCCTACACCTTTAGCTTCTGGCTGCCACAGGTCATGAAGTCGGGCTTTGGTGGGCAATCCAACACGGCAGTCGGCATCGCGGTTATGATCCCCAATCTGCTTGCTCTGATTGCCATGATCCTCGTATCCCGGCACTCCGACCGCACGGTGGAGCGCCGTTATCACATGGCAACCTTGTGCGCTCTAGCCGGAATTGCCTTCTTGCTGCTCGGAGGGCCTCGCTCGCCTTTCTTCTCTGTTGTTCTTTTTTCGGCTGTCGCTGTCGGAGCCTACAGCTTTTTGCCTATCTTTTTCTCGTTGCCCGGCGAATTCCTGACCGGCTCCTCAGCTGCTGCGGGCATTGCGCTGGTGACATCGGTCACCAACTTCGGCGGTTTCGTCGGACCTTATACGGTAGGTCTGATTCGCCAAAAGACCGGCAGTTTTTACCGCGGCCTGATTTGTGCCGGGGTTTCTTTCCTTGTATCGGCGAGCTTGGCCCTGGTCCTGCCCAAGCGAGCCCTGCCTGCCCCTGATCCACTATCCGACGACGCGGACTTAGCCTTCGAAACAAATTCTAACGCGCTACAGGAGGAATCATGAGATTCAATCCCAAGCCCATACGCATCGAGCCAGCGTTTGACGATCCCGGTAAGATCCGCGCCATGTTTGAGCGGTATGCTCCCTATCGGGCGCTCGCAACCTACGCTCCAGAGGGGATTAAAGATGAAGCGCATGAGGAAGCCATGCGGCTGGTTGATCCGTGGTTCCGGGGAGACTGGGCCTTGGGCGGCGAGCCGCTTGTCGACGGTGCCGATCTGATTCTGCACAATACGAGGTTTCTTGAGGCCGCAAAGGCTGCCTTCGGCACATCCTGCGTGAATCCTGAATTCGTGGCCGTCAACATCAATGGACCTATGCCCGCTTGCACAACGCACGTAGACAACCCATCCTTTTACGGGGCAACGCGCATAGAGTATCCGTTGCCGTTTCTGAGAGTGATGGGTGGGTCCGGGCTGTTCGAAGCATGGCGTGTGGTTCGCGCCAGCACGATCTCGTGGTTTTATGAGGGCAAGGGCGGCAACTTCGATTACTGGCCGGAGGGCCTTGATGGTCCTATGCTTAGCGAGCAACCGCCGTTCGGCAATGTTGCTCTTTGCGGAGACAATGATCGGATGTACCACCGTATCGGTGCCATTGGAAATGGCACTGAGGAAATGCCGCGGATGTCAGCCTCGGCAAAGATCCAGCCGGATGGCGAGGGCAACTGGATCATTCTAGAGAATGGAGAGGTCCGCGCCGCTTACCCAAGCCATGCGATTCGGTTTTCCGTTCTCTGGAAGGCGGCAGTTCAGGACAGAGAGTCGAGCACCGACAATTTGACTCTTGACCGTATCATGGCAATTTTCACAGCCGACCTCCGCGACCGGAGCGTGGATTTCCGGGTGCCCTCCGATCCGTTGGCCGACACCGTGTGGATTCTTCTCCTGCAGCGAATTTATGCTGACCCAACCGATTCCGGCGGGAAGCAATAAGGTCAACCTCGAGGCGAGCCGTACGGCCTGGCGGATTAGTCTTCGTGCTCCACCTCCGCGCTACTGGACGACTTCGACACCTCGGATCGCGGGCAAGTTGGCAGTAAAGGTCAGTTGGGGATCGGTACCTACAACGCGCATCTCGTCAGTGCTTCATTCATTGACGAGATGCCGACTTCTCGCTACTGATCCCTCCGGTTCAAAGGCCGGATTGTCGGGTCGGAGGAGGCGCGCCGTGAGGCGCTGACCTCCGTCCGCCGCCCAAACTGCACGTGCGGTTTTCCTGCATGCAGCCAAGGAGTTCCGCTCACTTCGCCAGTGAACCGGCTACTCGTCCCTGGCACGGGCGCCCGCTAGGACCGACGCGAGCGGAGAGCCAAGTGGCGATGGATCCGCCACCGCCGCCTACCTCAAGACAGCGCCAACCTTGAGCGATACCGCGGTCTTTCAAGTGGCGCATGGTTCCTAGGTCAAACGCATCCGCGAGAGCGGCGAACCGTTCCGGTGCACCTTTGCCTGCGTTGTCAAGTACGTACGCCGAGTTTGTGGAATGCCATGCGGCGTTTGATTCGCCATTTCCCATTGGACCTCCTCCCGCTGTAAGACGGAAAACTGTTTCGTGGATTTGCGCGTTGCCTCGGGGTGCTGGGTCCCGTCAGGCTCGCAATTCTTCGCGAGCTGGTTTGCTCTTCGCGTTTGTGCCTCGGGTGGATGGCTAGCGTCAATGCCCGCACGCTCCCCGGTCAATACTCTTTCCGTCCCATAACAAGCCATTCACTTTCACCACGTTATGCAACCTCCCCGTTCACTAACCGAAATGGTAGACTTTCAAAATCGGAGTTGGTCTCCCGGCGCCATGCCTTCAACAGTGCAGAACCTTTTTTACTTTGCTGACTTCGTGGTCGACCAGCGCTCCGGTGAATTGCGCAAGGAAGGAGTGAAAGTTCGGCTCCAGGAACAACCCTTCTGCGTCCTCGCAGCACTTTTGGAATCCTCCGGTGAAGTGGTGACACGGGAAGAGTTGCGTATGCGACTTTGGCCAGCGGACACCTTCGTGGACTTCGACCACCGGCTAGCGGCAGCCGTCAACAAACTACGGGATGCTTTGCAGGACTCGGCGCAAAGTCCCAGATTTATCGAAACGGTCGGTCGACGTGGCTACCGATTCTTGGTCCCGGTCGAAAGGGGCGAACGAGTAGTCGAGCCCAACGGCAACAGCCAAACGCAAGATACGACCGAACCGTCGGTCCTTGTACCTGCTGCCCGTGGAATCAACTGGCGGCGCATAGCCTTCGCGGGGGGAGCGTTGGTACTTTTGCTGGCGGTTGGTTTCCTTAGCCTGCGTCGTTGGGTGTACCCGGGTGCCACCTCGTCTGCCGTGCCTCGGATTTCTTCCCTCGCGGTACTTCCTCTGGAGAATCTCTCCAATGATCCTGAGCAGCAATATTTCGTGGAGGGCATGACCGACGAGATCACAACTGACTTGGCCAAGCTTCCCGGAATTCGCGTGATCTCACGTACTTCTGCGATGCAATACAAAGACACGCATAAGACCATGCCGCAGATCGCTCGCGAATTGAACGTCGATGCAGTGGTCGAAGGCACCGTGTTGCGCGTGGGGAACCGCGTGCGCATCCGCACGCAGCTTATCTATGCACCTGCGGATCGGCACGTCTGGGCGCAGGCTTACGAGCGCGACTTGAAGGATGTCCTGACTTTGCAAGCTAACTTAGCCCAGGATATCGCCAGTGAAATTCAGCTCAAATTAACGTCGCAGCAGCAGGCCAACTTGGCCGTGGCCGGTTCCGTTAACCCCGAGGCGCATGAGCTCTACCTCAAAGGACGTTATTTCTGGAACAAGCGCGATCAGGCAGGCTTCGCGAAGGCTGTCGACTACTTCCAGCAAGCTATCGCCAAGGATCCCGCTTACGCCGCGGCGTACGCAGGCTTGGCCGATTCCTATGCCTTGTCCGGAGGTTTCAACCTTATCCCTGTCGAACAGGCGATGCCCAGAGCCCAGGCCGCTGCGGAAAAAGCATTAGAACTTGACAGCAATCTCGCCGAAGCACACGCCTCGCTTGGCCTCATCGCCCCCTTCAACAATTGGAACTGGGGTGATGCTGAGCGACATTACCAGCGTGCGATCGAGCTAAATCCCAACTACGCAACGGCTCATCATTGGTATGCAGAAGGCTATCTGATGCCAGTGGGACGAGCGGATGAAGCCATTGCCGAAATCCGAAAGGCACAGGAGCTGGATCCGCTCTCTGCGGTCATCGCCACTGATCTTGGGAAGGAACTCTATTTTGTCCGCAGATACGACGAAGCCCTTGTCGAACTTCGCCGCGCGTTGGAACTCGATCCTAACTTTACCAGCGCACACAACTGGATTTCGGACACGCTGCTTGAAAAGAAAATGTACAACGATGCTATGACGGAACTAGAGAAGACCAAGCCACTCAGAGAAGAGCGAGTCTACATAAGGCAAACAGCCTACTTCTACGCGCGCATGGGTCGGCGGGCTGAGGCGCGCGCCGCGCTTGCAAAGTCACTGGAACTTTCAAAGGGCAAACCAGTAAGTTCAGGCGCTGTCGCTCTCACCTATGCGGCTCTTGGCGACAAGGATGGATCCTTTCAGTGGCTGGAAAAAGCATATACAGAGAGATCTTCCTTCATGACTTCGCTCAAATACTGGTCGGTTTTTGACCCAATGCGCAGCGACCCCCGCTTTGCCGACCTGCTTCGCCGCGTCGGCCTTCCGCAGTGAATCAACCCACCTGACGGGCCTACACACGAGGCCGACGCGAAGAAGTCTAGACCACGAGGAAACCGAAGCGGACGGCCTTTCACCTCGCACTCAGCGAGAGTCGGGGTGCTCTAATTCCCTTGAGAATAAACAACTTGCGCGGGAATTGAGAGAGTATCGACAGAGAAACGCGCGCGCATTGACGCTTACTATTCATTCGAGCGACAAACGAGGGTCACCGCGGTAGCTCTTGAATCCGTCTTCTCACCGCCGCGGACAGACTTAGGAGAAAGCGATGTCAAACCAAGCGACGGCCGTTCATGGCGTCATGGAGGGCAGCGGTTCGTACAATCTGCACGCCAAGCTTCCGGCAGGAGGCGGCAGCCTGGCACTGCCACTCCTGGAGCAGGCAGTCAGAAACGTCACGCTCGACGATGGCGATCAACCTGTCGTCATCGCCGACTATGGGTCTTCGCAAGGCAAGAACTCCTTTGCTCCCATGCGGGCGGCCATCAAAGCCTTGCGTGCTCGCCTTGGCCCTGATCGGCCAATCTCAATCGTGCACATCGATCAAGCCGCCAACGATTTCAACACCCTCTTCGACGTGCTCCATAGCGACCCGGAACGCTATGGTATGGACGATGCGAACGTTTTCCCCTCGGCGATTGGAAGGTCGTTCTATGAGAATGTGTTTCCGCGAGAGCATGTTCATCTCGGGTGGTCGTCCTACGCGGCGATGTGGTTGAGTCACATTCCAATGCTGATTCCCGACCACTTTATCGCAATCGCCAGCAAAAGCGCCGCGCGGGAGACGTTCGAACAACACGCCGCTGAGGACTGGAAATCTTTCTTGTCGTTGCGAGACAGCGAGTTGCGGACTGGCGGTCGTCTGGTGATGGTGTTGCCAGGCATCCATGAGGACGGCTCAACCGGATTGGAGCTTCTTTTTACTCACGGCAATGAGGCGCTTGCAGAGATGGTCGCTGACGGTGCGATTAGCGCCGAGGAACGCACGCGAATGGTTCTTGGGGTTCATCCTCGGCGACAGAGCCAGCTTCTGGCGGCGTTCAATGCAGACGGTCGCTTCCGTGGCTTAACGGTGGAGCTCTGCGAACTTTCCGTGCTACCGGATGCCGCATGGGCCGACTACGAACGGGACGGAGATAAGAAAGCGCTTGCAACGCGCCATGCGCGATTCTTCCGCTCTGTTTTCGCGCCTTCTTTGGCGTCCCCGATTGCTGACGAAGGAAAGCGCGGTGTTTTCCCTGACCGCTTGGAGGAAAAGCTGAAGCGACGCTTGGCTGAGCGGCCCGCGCCGCTTCATTCCTTCGTTCAAACGATCGTGTTGGCCAAGCAGGGCCGCACTCCCACTCCAGCTGCCCAGAAGTAGGAACGAACTCTGAATGACTGACACCTCTTCGCGAATCACTTCCGCGCCTCTGCTCAAAGCGCAGGGACGGACCATCCGGCATCAGCACGCCTTCTTTTATGGCTGGTGGGTGGTGGCAGCGTCGGCTGTCGGACTGTTCTGGGGCCCGCCTGTCACGGTGTATTCATTTAGCGTCTTCCTCAAGCCGCTCATGCAGGAGTTCCACGCCGGTCGTGGCGCAATTTCTCTGGGTTTCACACTGCACCTTATCACAGGTGCAGTCTGCGCTCCGGTTGTGGGGTGGCTCGTCGATCGCTACGGTTCTCGCAGAGTGATTTTGTCGGCTACGGTCATGTTTTCCTCGATCTTGCTCTTGAACAAGGTTTTCTCCGCCAATATCTGGCGGTTCTACATCTTTTGCGTGGCGTTGGGCTTGTTGATCAATAGTGTGGGGCCCATTCCCTATGGAAGTCTAATCTCCCACTGGTTCGACCGGCGCCGGGGGCTCGCTCTCGGTCTGATGATGATCGGGATTGGTTCGGGAGCGATAGTCATGCCTTTGTTCGCGCAACAGCTAATTGCGAGATTCGGCTGGAGCACAGCCTACGCAGTTCTTGGCGGCGCGGTTCTGCTCATTGCCACTCCGGTGCTGGCCGCGTTTCTTAGGGAGAAACCGCAGGACCTGGGGCTCTTGCCAGACGGTGCGCCGCCGAAAAATTCTAGTGTTGAAAGCAAGACTCTGCAGGGACTCAGTGCACTTGATGCCTGGCACAGTGGAACGTTTTGGCTTATGGTGTGCGCTTTCTTCTTAGTAAGCGCAAGTGTTCAAGGCTGCTTGATTCATACAACAGCAATGCTTAGCGACCGCGGAATACGCGCCCAAACAGCAGCTTTAGGAAGTTCCCTTGTGGGTGCTGCCGTGCTGCTTGGGCGAGTGGGTACGGGCTACTTGCTTGACCGCCTTTTCGCTCCTTATGTCGCGGCAGTCTTTTTCGGTGGTGCCGCGGTTGGAATCGGACTGTTCTGGCTGGGCACAACGCCTGTTGCGTTCGCGGGCGCGTTCCTTGTTGGGTTAGGCCTTGGCGCGGAAGTAGACCTCATTGCGTATCTAGTCAGTCGCTATTTTGGTCTTCGCGCTTTCGGCAGAGTCTATAGTTCCGCCTTCGCTGCCTTCGCTTTGGCAGGATCGTTAGGTCCTCTCATCATGGGCGCCAGCTTCGATCGCACCGGCTCCTATCGTGGCGCGCTGATGACATTTCTTGCTGCCACCTTGTTTGCGGCCGTCCTGATGACCCGCTTGGGACCGTACCGATATCGTGCCGGCTAGTCTGACGAGAATCAGCAGACCGGGAATATAGAATCGTGCCTTCAGACCATGCGGAAACCCTTAGCAATTTGCGAGTGAGGATTCGCTCCGAACTATAGCCGCCGCTCCAAGGATTCCTAAAGATCGCGTCGAGTCCCTGAAAATTTCGCTCTTAAATATCTGCGCAATGCTATTCTTTTTCACGCCGGTCTCCTTTTTTGTGCCTCGAGCAAGTCTTTCATCGGGAGTATCGCATCCCGCTGGAGACCGGCCTTCTCATCGCATCTGATGAACACGCAACTAGTGTTCTGTCCCATACCCGATGTTGGCAGTCCCCGCGGTCTTGTAAGTTGTTGTAAAACCTAACCACGCTACGCTGATAAGGGCGAGGTCGGTGGTTCAAGTCCACCCAGGCCCACCATTTCCAACACTTTCCAAGATTCGAAGTTGTGCGGCGCAATCGCGATTACTCGTAGCGCAGAGCGACGATGGGATCGACACGCATGCCGCGGCGGGCTGGAACGTAACACGCTGCGAGCGACACGGCGACCAGAATGGCAATCACTGAGCCAAAGATTAACGGATCGGTAGAGCTTACGCCGTAGATCATTGTCGTGAGGAACCGCGTCATGGCCAGTGCCGCAACAATGCCAAGCATGACACCGGCGAGGACGAGCTTCAAACCTTCGCCCAAGATAAGCCGCAGGACGTCGCCCGGATGTGCCCCGAGCGCCATGCGAACACCGATCTCGCGCGTGCGCTGCGAGACCGCGTAGGAGATCACACCGTAGATGCCAACGGTTGCCAGAGTCAGGGCCAGCGCGGCGAAAAGACTGAGAAGAAACATCATGAAATTGCGGAGGGCGAGCGAATGGGAGAGCACCTGATCCATGGTGCGGATGGAGCCTGTTGGGACGATGGGATCGACGGCGGCAACGGCATCGCGCACAGCGCGGCTGAGGCTTGCAGGGTCGACATTGGCGCGGAGGATGATGCTCCTTGGAAACCAACCTTCGAAAACTTTTGATGTCCTGTATGAAGCTTGCGCCGCGGGAATAAAGGTCGTGGGAGGCGCCGGCTGGTCGAGGTAAGACTTCACGTCACCGACCACGCCAACAATTTCGGACGGATCCTCGCCGAGGAAAATGTGCTCACCGAGCGGACTGCGTCCTGAAAAGTGCTCGCGCGCAAACGCTTCATTGATGATTACGACCTTGCTGGAGGTTTCTGAATCTGACTCGGAAAATGCGCGGCCCGATCGCAAGGGAATGCCCATGGCACGGAAAAATCCGGGAGTGATTTCCCGGTAGTCCGTGCTGTCCCAATTCGTGGAATTGGGCATGCGCACGCCGTTGTTTCCGCCGCGCTCGAGCGGGAGCCCAGCGGCAATGATGGCGGCGGCATCGACTCCGGGCAGCGATTCGAGCTTCTGAACCAGCGCGCGGTTGAAAGTCTCAATCTGAGCGGTGGAATCGTATTTCGAGCCAATGAGCCAAAACTGGACAGAGAGAATGCGCTGAGGGTTGAAGCCGGGATTGCTGTGAAGAAGTTTTGAAAATGTGGCGATCATCAGGCCCGCACCGGTGAGCAGGACAAGAGAAATGGCGAATTCCCCGACGATGAGTAACTTACGGAGCAGCGCGCGTCCAGGAGCGGCGCTTGCGCGTCCAGCGCCTTCCTTAAGGGCTTCGTTTATACCGGTCCTGCTGGCTTCGAGAGCCGGAGCGAGGCCGAAGAGAACGCCCGTCAGGAGTGAGACGAGAAACGTGAACGCGAAAACCCAGCCGTCCAGATGGACATCGGAAGCGCGCGGCAAGTCGGCGGGCGCAACGGCCAGCAACGAGCCGAGTCCCAAGTTGGCTAATAGAAGGCCGGCAAGGCCTCCGGCGAGTGCGATGAGCATGCTCTCGGTTAGCAATTGCTGGAACAGCCGCCAGCGCGATGCACCCATAGCGATGCGGACAGCCATTTCGCGTCCGCGCAAGCCGCCGCGCGCGAGAAACAAGTTGGCCACGTTCGCGCAAGCGATTAAAAGCACAAACCCGATCGCTCCGAGGAGAACTAATAGGTAGGGACGAACTTCCGAACCAATCACTCGCCGATATGGCAAGAAATTAAGATTAACTTGCCCACCGAAACCGCGGGCATATTCACGACGCAGGTCCTGAGTGATTATATTCATTTGCGCGTCGAGCTGAGCGGGGGTGACGCTCTGCTTGAGGCGCGCTAGAACGCTGATGTTGCCTCCCTTGCCGGCAGTGTTAGACACCAGAGCGAGAGGCGTCCACACATCAGGCGCTCCGCTATCAGGAAGATCTCCAGCGACTGCCAAGGAAGTGAAGCTGCGAGGCATGACACCGATGATCGTGAAGGGTTCGGCGTTCAATAGCATTTTTTGGCCGATTTGTGCCGGATCGGATGCAAAACGCCGCGCCCACAAGCTATAGCTGATGATGGCCATGCGCTGACCGTCTCCGCTGTCATCTTCCGGCGTAAAGTCGCGGCCGAGCAGGGGCCGGATACGCAAAACGCTGAAGTAGGATGAAGAGATCGGCATGCCGCGCAGATGCTCGGCGCTGTTTCCGGAAGCCATGTTGTAACCGACGGACGTATACCCGGACATAAACTGAAATAGGTCCGAGTATCCCTGCAACTGTTTAAGCTGGCGCATGTCAAGGCCAGCTTCTTCACTCTGCTCCTTATAGCTTTCCACGAGCTGGACAATGCGATCCGGCTCTGGAAATGGCAGCGGCCGGAGCAGGACGCCGTAGACGACAGTGAAGATCGCGGTGTTTGCGCCGATGCCGAGAGCTAGCGTCAGTATCGAGACCAGAGTGAACGCTGGAGATTTTGCCAGGACGCGGAGGCCGTATCGAAGGTCTTGCGAGAGGGTGGTCATGAAGCACCTCGCGGAAAGGCCGGCACAAGCAAACTGACATGGGGCTTACCCACGTGTGGGCCTTTGCTTACCATACGGCGGATTCGGGGAAATGTTTCCGTTGACGGGCAAACAGCAGACAGGCAGGAATGCCTGTCCCACGTGCCCCCCACCCCGCTCCGGTTTTTCTATAAGTGCGGATTCTAAAGGGTTTTAAGTCCCGTGTTCTGAAAGTGCAGATTCCAAAGGGAATGGGTAGCGGAAGTCGCGCCCTTTGAAAATTCGAACGCCAAAGGGCGCGCCACCTGCCGGTAGTTGAGTGACCCAGCGTTTGAAGGTTGAAAATCATTCGAGAAGAAGTACAAGAAAACGTCCCGTCTGGAACGTACACCCGTCTCCACGCGAGTGCGATTCAATTAGTATCAGAAGTGTACGACCAGTATGCGATCGGAGAAAGTCTTTCGTTCTACCGTCTTTTGTCTCCGAGATAACACCGGTCCAGCTTTGCGCTACCCCGCCAGTCAGCAATCGGGGAGCGTGGTATGCTTCGGCGCCTATGGAAGCGAAACACATTACGCCAATTTTGAATGTATCGGACATTGCCGAGAGCTTCGCGTGGTTTGAAAAGTGGGGCTGGAAGAAGTGCTGGGATTGGGGAACGCCGCCCACGTTTGGGGCCGTGGGGTCGGGGGAGTGCGAGATTTTTCTCTGCCGAGGGGCGCAGGGCGGCCGAGGCAAGGGAGCGAACAGTTCGACGTTTGGACCGGACGGAGACGAAACGACCGACAAGGGTGTTTGGATGTCCGTGTGGGTTGCGGACGTGGACGAGGTGCACAAACAGTGCGTGGCGGAGGGGCTCGATGTCGTTTTTCCGCCGACCGACATGCCGTGGAACGCCCGCGAGATGCATGTGCGGCATCCGGACGGGCACGTATTTCGGGTCAGCAAGGGCATTGGCGAGTAGGGATTTCAGAGTGAGGGGTAGCAAGACGAACAGGAGAAAAGCAGGGTTAAGATCCGCACCCTTAAAATGAAGGTTGCGGCTCCCGGCGCAACTTTTCGCGTGTATCCGCTAGAGGCACACATGATCGAAACTCAACGCATCGCCGATTCTTACCGCGCCGCGACGATTAAAGGCGCTTGGTACGGGCCTTCGCTCGCTGAGCTGTTAACAGGGATTTCGCCCGAACTTGCGACGGCTCCACCAGTCCCCGGGGCACATTCCATTTCGGCGCTGCTTCAGCATTTGCTCCTTTGGAATGAAAGAATTCGAAACACTTCCGACAGTAATCCGATGCCGCGTTGGGAGGCCGAAAAGGAATGGGCCGAGCCGCCGATTCCCTGGAAAGAACTCGTCGCCCTCTGGAACCAAAGCCGCGACCTGCTCGAAGAGAAGATTCGGAATTTTCCTGTCGAGGATTTGGCGAAACAGGTTGCGGGGCGCAGCTATCCCTACGAAACGGTGTTCCAGGGAATCGTGCAACACGCGATTTATCATTCCGGGCAGATCGCAATGGTCTTGAGCATGCTGCGGTCGCAACCCGTATAGTGTCTAGTTTGCGGGTCAAAGGGTTTACGGACGTGACTCAGCTTTAGAGGGGAAAATAACAACAGGGATTTTTTGCGTGAGCCACTGCGAATGCCGAAGCGGTGATACCTATTCCCACGACCACAACGAGGGCGATCCTGACTTTTGTGCGATCCGACAAACCGGAACCCCGGACGGACTTAACGTCAGCATAAGATATTGTTTTCACCTGCCCCGTCTTCTGATCCGTTAGGGAGAATGAATCCTCATTAATCACGCTGATGCGTCCTTTCTGCTGACTCTTGTCGTGCAGCGTCACTTTCACGCGCGACCCTTCGCGAGTACCCCGCTTCTGCACTTCAGCTTTCACTTTAGCCGCTTGCGCTGTTTGCTGGGGCGGCGGTTGCGCCGCTTGCTGGCCAAAAGTCGCCGCCGCTGCTGCGCTTTGCACGGCCAGGGAGACGGCAAGAAGAAGGGGAAGGCCTCTCATCAGAATCCTCCTTGTCTACGAAACGGGAGCCCGGGAGCCCGACATACGAACGAGATTGCCGACAGCTGCGGCCATCGTGGGCGAGGCCGTAATCCAGCGCAAGCGACACGGAGCGACAACGGGCTCACAGAGCCGATTGTCGTACTTTGTCTCCCCTAGGCGTATTGATAGAACGGCTCTCCAAGTCCCTCGGTGGAGATGTGCGGCCCGGCTCACCAGATGAACGGTCGGCACTATTGCTTAGGTCCAAACGCGCTAATCGGACTGGAATCCAACCGCCGCAGCCGAATCGGCAGATCTACTGTAATCCGAGTAAATCGGGTCCGCTGATGAGTTCCAAGAGTAGTCGGCTATTCCTGCCGCAGGGCGGACAACGGGTCGATTCTTGTGGCGCGGCGAGCTGGGATGTAGCAGGCCACGAGAGCCGCGGCTAGAAGAACGAGGGCAACACCGATGAGCGCTCGGACATCCATTGCGCCGACGTTGTATAGGAGGCCCTTCAGTGTTTTTCCGACCAGGTAAACACCCTGGAAGCCCGATGGCCATTACGATCAGGGCGGCCCACATTCCTTCGCCGACCACCAACCTCAGCCCGTTTGCGCTACCAGCGCCAAGGGCCATGCGAATGCCCAACTCGTGATTTCGTTGAGCGACAGAGAAGGTCATAACGCCGTAAATGCCAATGGCCGCCAAGAGGAGCGCCAGTGCGGCAAAGCTGCCGAAGACGAGGACGGTAAAGCGGTCGGTTACCAGAGATTCGCTGACGACCTGGTCCATGGTGCGCACGCGCGTCATCGGGTAATCGGGATTCACGGAGCGGATGGCGGCGGCGATACTCGTGGTTACGGCGGAGGGGTTGCCGCTGGTGCGCACGCCGATTGTGGTATAGGGCCAGGGGCTCTGGTCAAAAGGCACATCCACCTCAGCGGAACCGGTGGTCGGATGGCTCTCGTATTGGACGTCGTGGAAAACGCCAACGATTTGCCATTCGACGGGGGCGCCGAAGGGCGGAATTTTATCGGGGAGCAATTCCGCGATTTTGACGCGTTGGGTGAGTGGGTCGAGGCCGGGCAAGTACTGGCGAACAAAGCTTTCGCTGACCATCGCGACGCGGGGAGCTCCGGCAAGGTCGCGCGCGTCCAGATAGCGTCCGCGTGTGAGGCGTATGCCGTAGGTTTGGTAGTAGCCCGGCGTGACGGGCATGAAGATCGTTTGCGGCTGCTTGTTGATGTCGTCATCGGACCTATCGGACGGCTGGCCGGCAATGGTGAAATGCAGGCGCCCGGCGCCTTCGGCGGGCAAGCCGGGGGCGATGGCCACCTTTAAGACGCCGGGGACGGCTGCGATTCTTTCTTGGAGTTGCTGGTAGACAGAGCGAATTTGCGCGACGCTTGAGGTGCGCTCGTGCTGGATAGGCACGCTAAAGGTGAGAACGTGGTCCCTGCGAATACCCAGATCGACTTGCGTGACATTCCAAAAACTACGCAGGATCAGTCCCGCTCCGGCAACTAGAATTAAGGCAAGCGCGAACTCTGCAACGACCAGGACGCGCCGCAGACGGTTGTGCCCAGAGCTCGCCGAAGAGGACCTGCCGCCTTCCTTTAACATGTCGCTGATATTTTGCCGAGCTGCGTGCCACGCCGGAAAGCATCCGAAAAGGACGCCGCTGAGGAGCGTTGCGGCAAGAGTGAAGAGCAGGACGGGGATATTGAGGTGTGGGTCGGCTTCGTAGGGGATCCCCAATTGGTTTCTGGGCATCAAGCTCATCACGCCGCGCAGTAGGGCAACCGAGAGCAGTGCGCCCAAAACGCCGCCCATCAAGGCCAAAGCCAGGCTCTCGATCAGGAATTGGCGGAAAATTCGCGCACGGGTGGCTCCCTGTGACGCGCGCACGGCGATTTCCTTCTGGCGCGCCGTGCCCCAGGCAAGCAGCAAATTGGCAATATTGACGCACGCAATCAGGAGAACGAACCCGACGGCTCCCATCATCAGCCAGAGGCCGAGGCGGGTACTCTTGGGAAGAAAATCATCTTTCAGCGGCTCGACGGTCACTGTCAAATCGCCATTTGTCTTCGGGTAACTTTGCGAGAGTTGCTTCGCGATTACGGTCATCTCCGCATTTGCAGCTTCTAGGGTCACACCACGCTTCAGCTTTCCCATTACCAGGAGAAAGTGATTCTCGCGAGCGATCTCGGCAGGCTTAAAGGCCAGCGGCACGTTCATCGAAGAATCACCAACGTCGGAGGGGCTGGGGGCGGCCACGCCGAGGACGGTGTAGAGTTCGCCGCTCATGCGGAGCTTTGTGCCGACAATGTTGGGGTCGCTGCCGAAGCGCTCGCGCCAGAATTTGTTGTTGAGGATGACCACGTGATCGTTGCCGGGTTGCGCGTCTTCGGCAACGAAATGCCTACCTATTACAACTTTTGCCCCAAAGAGGAGGTCGAAGAAGCCGGGGGCTACGCGGCTGGCCTGGACTTGTTCGGTCCAATCGGGCGTGGAGATGGTGAAGCCCTCGCCAGTCCATGCGTTGAGAGAGTCGAAGACTTTGCTCTGTTTTTGCCGTCGATGTAGTCGCTGGGGGAAGTGCCGTTGCGGTCGCCTCTCTGGTGGGACCAGACCATGACGATTCTGTCGCTATCCACATACGGGAGGGGCGCAAGGAGCACCGAATAGAGCAAGCTGAAAATCGCCGTGGTGGCCCCGATGCCCAAAGCCAGGGCAAGTAGGGAGACCGAGGTGAACCCCGCACTCTTCCAGAGCAGCCGTAAGCCGTAGCGAATATCGCGCCAAAGTTCGGTCATAGCCACACCATTTCGTGTTTATACTCGCGAACCGCGTGTAAAGTTCCATCGTTTTGTAAAGTCACAGAATTAGACGAGCGGGTAAGGACTTCATAACTCCCGAATCGTCTCTCGGAAAGGCATGAACTCGCGACTGTACCCGGAGTGGTCGTCCTCGGGACCATTCTGGACACATTGTCGGTAATCCGGAGTGCGACCGGTAAAGCTGCTATCTGGAGAGGAGGAACTCGATGAGGGCTAGGCGCCAGCAATAGCGCCCGGCCACTCGACGACTACGGGCCGGCAGGTTTCTTGTCAGGCGGCGGGGTTGGAGGCGGCGGTGCGGCGAATTTGGCGTCGTCGACAGGGACATTTTGCTGGACCTGGTCGATTTGGATGGTGAAGCGGTTGCCGGGGCGGGCGAGGGTCCATCGGTAGGGGATTCTTACGCTGTCGGCGTCGCGGTAATCGGCGTAGTCAATTTGCGTGGGCATGCGGCCCAAGGCGGTTTCGGCGTAGCGGACTAGGCGAAGCAGCAGGCCGGTTTGCTGATCGAAGTAAAGGCGGAGGGGCGGCTGGCCTTCGTTCCGACCGAACACAAGATAGGTATCGTGGCCATCGATTTTTTCGCCGGGCACGACCGTGAATTTCTGGTAGAGGGTTTTGACATGGGAGGCGAAATACAGGTCGGAGTCGATGCGGGCAGCGTCGTTTTCCGCGGCGGACATCGGGTGGGGATGTCCGGCGTTGCTGAGCCAGCCCTGCTTGCCGTCAAAGGCCGTGATGCTCTCACCGTTGGGCATGTGCATGATGGAGATACGCTTGTCGGGGGCTTTTGCGTAAACCTCGATGGGGAGTTGATGGCCGCCGGCCTCGAGTTTGCCCTTTTCCACGCGGCTGGTGACTTTTTGCAGGGCCGCTGGGCCGCCGATAGCTGTTAGATATTTGTCGAGCAACTGATCGGCTGGAGGCAAAACAAGCTTCGCGTCGCCGGGCGCTTTGGCGGGCTCGGGTTCGGGCTTGGGGTCCTCGGTGGCAACGAGAGGGGTGGCGACGGGATCGGCAGCGCCGCGATGGCAGGAATAGCAGGTGACGTCGCGGTGGCCTTCGAAATTGTCTTTGTTGATGGCGAACATCATTTCCATCATTTTGCGTGCGGTCACTTTCGTCTTTTTGTCGTCTTTTTCGAATTCGAGACCCTTTTCGCCGCGGACATGGCAATACTCGCATTCGACGCCGAGCGAAGCGGTAATGAATTGCATGGAGGGACGAATCTGATCTGCCGGAACGCCCTTTAATACCTTGATGTTCTTGAACTCTTCTTCGGCGAGCTTCGGTGCGGCGGACGATTGTAGCGGACTAGAATGAGCCCACGCCCCAGCGATGGCCAAGCCCGTGCTTAGTGCCAATGCGCACACTACGAATGTTGTGTTGTGTCGGTTCAAACTCATCCCTAGCCCCCTAAGCCCTAATTTTGCGAGAAAAGTGTACCAGAAAGCGGACGCTGACTGCGCGCGCGGAAAATGAGACTTAGCGGCGGCTTATGCGGAGAGATCCCCGCGTTTAGCGAGTACCGTGATGCGGTCCGACGCACGGAAAGCCAGAGCTTCGATGGTCATGGTGGGCTGGCCGCGGCCGGAAGTGACCAGGCTGCTGCCATCACAGAGGAAAAGATTCTTTACGTCGTGTGTTTGATGATCGGAATTGATGACGGAGGTTTTCGGGTCGTCGCCCATGCGGCAGGTGCCGAGCAAGTGCACGCTGAATTCCTGTTCTCCCGCGGGGAAGGACCATTGTTTCTGGGCGCCGGCGGCTTGGAGAAGTTCTGCCGCGCGGGCATTCAGCCAGTTGCTCAACTTAACGTCGTCGGGATGATCCTTGTACGTCATGCGCAGCGCGGGGAGGCCCCAGGCGTCTTTCAGGCCGGGATCGAGCGAGAAGCTGTTGTTCTCGACGGGAAGCGAAGTGCCGTGGCAAAAGATTTCGACGGTGCGCGTGAAGTTGTTGCTCAGAACATCCTTGAATCCCTTGCCCCATCGCGGACTGCCGGGCGGGAGGCCGCCTAGGGCGAAATTGATCGGCGTCATGTCAAAACGCGCGTCGAGCCCGCCTCCGCCATGAAAGCCGACTTTATCCGGGTCCAGTTCGTAAAAATCGTGGAGGATGCGGCTGACGGCGAAACCCTTGTAGTCGTTCAGCGGATGCTCGAAAACGCCTATGGAAAGCGCGCCGCTGTTGAACATCAGATGCTTGCCGACTTTGCCGCTACTGTTGGCGAGGCCATCGGGAAATTGCTTGTTGGCAGAGAGCAAGAGGAGGCGGGGCGTTTCCGCGCCATTCGCGCAGACGACGACGGCTTTGGCTTTCTGGCGCTGCACACTGCGCTGTGCGTCGAAGTAAACGGCGCCGGTGGCGCGGCCATTGGCGTCTAGCTCGATGCGATGCACGTAAGAATTGGGGCGGATTTCGCAACGGCCGGTTTTTTCCGCCATGCGAATGGCAGTGGCGAGCGAGCTGGATTTTGCGCCCACTTCACAGGCGAACGCTAGACAGAATCCGCAATTGATGCACGCGCTGCGCCCCGGGCGCGGCTGCGAGAGAATCGCCATGGGCGCGGGGAACGGATTCCATCCTAACTTGCGCGCGGCGCGTTCGAAAATCACGCCGCCCGATTTCACGGGGAGCGGCGGCATGGGGTACGGCTTGGAACGAGGCGGGTCGAACGGGCTGGCACCGGCCTGGCCGGAGACTCCAATCTCCCATTCAACCTTGGTGTAATACGGCTCTAGGTCGGCGTAGGTGATCGGCCAATCGGCCAGAGCCGCGCCTGGGACCGGGCCAACTTTGCTGCGCTCCTTGAAATCTATTTCGTGGAAGCGCCAAAAATTCGCGGTGAAGTGCGTGCTGGTGCCGCCGACGAGACGGCCGTAGGCAATGGCGCGCTGCGGCTTGGCCTTTTCGTCCGGAGTTTTACGAAACGTATTCGGCTGACTGTCCGGATGATTGGTTAGAAAATCGCGGTTGAGAACCTCGATTTCGTCGTGAATGAAATCTTTTTCGGTGAGGTACGGGCCTTGTTCGAGAACGACGACACGGAATCCGTTTTCGGATAGTTCTTTGGCGACAATGCCGCCGGCCGCGCCGGAGCCGATGACGACGAAATCCACTTCGTCGGTCGTTTTATATTTGGGCTGATCGAGCATCATGATTTGGGTTTGTCCGATGCGGGAGGATTCGGCTGCCAGCCTGGATAGTCTTTGTCGTAATAGCCAAACGGCGGCATGAACATGTGCTCGTTCTCGCGGCCGATCGCTTTCCAGCCGGCGCCACCGCGGTTGCCGCGTTTATTGGCATCGGGATCGATCAGAAATCCGGAGATAGTGTGCACGCGGATTATTTCGAAGAAAGATTGTGCCCCGAGGCTAGGTCGGAACGGGTTTCTTGCATCCGCGCCGAACTGCGCGTCCAGGGATTCCAGTATCTGATCCTGCTGCTCGGAGGATCCTGCGGAAAACTTGTCCACTGCTGGGAACATTTCGCGGACTCTGGCCTGCACTGTGGGCAAACCATCGGTGTACAGCTTTTGGTTTTCTTTTGCGAATGTCACGAGAGCGCGGTCGATGAAAAACACGACGCCCGCTTCATGCGCACCCGGGGTATCGGTGGTGGGAATGATGCGGGACGAGATCGCGTCGATCTCCGCAGCTTGTTCGGGAGTAAAGAATTCAAATTTTGCGGTCGAAGCGGATTGGGCAGCCGCGCGCGCCCGAGTCGCCGCCGAGAGCATGGCCGGCCAATGGGTCGAAACCCAGACGGCTGAAATTCCCGTTAAACTCTGAGACAAAAATCCGCGGCGTGATAGGTGGCTGTCCATAGATTCGCACGCACATAGCGAATGAAGTAAAGTGAATGTATGCTGTGAGCAACGCAGGGTCAAGAACAAAGCGGCTCAGCATGCAAACCATTTTGGTCCGATTCGGAACACTCGTTTGCGGAGTGTTGCGGCCCTAGTGTACGATTTCGCAGGCGCGCGGAAAAAATCAAATTCTCGATTGGTCGTAGCAAAAGAATGGCTACCTTTACAGGCGCGATAGGAACCGGCAGCAAGTGGCTGCTCGACAAGATCGTCGGCGTGCTGGCCGCCACGGGCGTCAACCCCAATTTTCTAACCTTTCTAGGCCTGGTGGTGAACTTCATTGCGGCGGCAAATTTTGCGCTCGGACATTTCCGAATCGCCGCGCTGATTATCTTCTGCGCGGGCTTCTTGGACATACTCGATGGGCAAGTGGCGCGCCGCCAAAACCGCGTAACCGCTTTTGGCGCTTTCTACGATTCGACGCTGGACCGTTACGCGGACATGGCGCTGTATATGGGCCTGCTCGTCTATTATTCCGTGAGCGGGCGCACACCTTACGTTGTGCTGGCTGCCGTCGCGACCGCAGGCTCGGTGATGGTCAGTTATGCGAGAGCGCGGGCGGAATCGCTCATCCCTCTCTGCAAAGTCGGCTTCATGGAGCGGCCTGAGCGCCTCGTTTTGTTGATTATTGGAGGATTGACGACGCGAATGGGGGCCGTACTCTGGGTGATTGCGGTGGTCTCAACGATCACCGTGATTGACCGCATCGTGTACACCTGGCAGGAGACGAGAGCTGGCCGCACCATTCCGGGCATCAAGCTTCCGTCATAACCTTTCTTGATGATTTGCCCCTCGCTGATTGCGGCAAGAGCGAACGCCACCATTCGAGACTCTACTCAGACGGCTTTTCTAACCCTGCTTCAACAGGCGCTGAGATAATTTCGTGAACGCGGTTGCAAAGCGCGGGGACATCTTTCTTAGTTATGCCCTTGGTCTCTATGACGTCATGAAGATGGACCGTGATGGTTGCGGGCCAAAGCATCCAGTGCCCCGTGCGATGATGCTTGATGGATCCGGCGAGACTGACAGGCACAATGGGAATCCCTAACTGTTGCGCGACGCGGAAACCGCCCTCTTCAAACACATTGACGTGTCCGTCGCGCGTGCGCTTCGCTTCCGGAAAAATGATCAGGCTCGTGCCCCCGTCGATGGCGTCCTGCGTGAGGCGCCACATGCGCTTGAGATCGGAAGGACGGCGCACGTCGGGGACCGGAACGTTTCCGAAACGCTTCATCAACCAGCCATACGCCGGAATTTTGAAGTGCGATTCCAGTTCCCAACCACGAACGTATTGCGGAATGGCGGAGTAGAGTATGAAGGGGTCGAAAAGATTGACATGATTCACCATGAAGAAACAGGTGCGCTGAGGATCAAAACCCGGCGAGCGCACAACTTCCACTCGCGCTCCTGCAAAATACACGATCCGGCGGCTGAAGCTGCGCTGCAGCCAGTCGTGCTTGTGCGGGTCCAGGAAAATTCCTAGGAAAACAAGCAGCGGCGCAACCAAGAAAAAATGCAAGCCGCTCAGAATCCATAGAAACGCGCTGCGCAGCGCAAACAGTCCGCGCCTCATATATAAATGTCCACGGCTGCAGGAATCACGTCGAGGGACACACACTCGAGCGCGGCAATTTCTCCGTCGATCAGCACATCCACCGGAACTTTCACGCCAAATTCGATGTGGCGCACAGCCCGCCGCGAAGCCAACGGATGATCGATATGCGTCCCGTCATAGAGTTTGGGCAGCATGCGTAACAATCCGATGCGCCCGATCGGCCCCCAGCGGACAAACTCAATCAGGCCGTCGGTGGGGTCGGCCTGCGGCGCGATCAGCATGGTGCCACCGGTATATTTGGTGTTGCTGAAGGAAAGAAAAAGGCAACGCCTTTCGTCCCATTCCTCGTCTTCGTCGCAACGCAAACGAAAAGCGCGGCGGCGCAACTGAACGATGCGTACAAAAACGCCTAGCAGATAACCAAGATAACCGAAGGGTTTGAAATAGCGATTGGTCAAAGCACCTACGTCCGCTGTGAAGCCCAAGCTAAGAAGGTTGAACGAATAGACTTCGCCTTTGGTATGCGTCAGCCGAATCAAATCGACAGCTCTTTTTCGACCTTCGATTAGGGCTTCGAGCGAAGCGTCCGCGCCGTCCCTTGTAAAATCCCGGAGAAACGAATTGCCGGTTCCAAGCGGCAAAAATCCAAGGGCAATGCGTTCCATGCCGCGGGCGCGTTCATAAACACCATTCAGAATTTCATGCGCGGTGCCGTCCCCGCCGACCGCGATGAAGCGGCGATATCCCTGTTCGTAGGCTTCACGCGCAAGCTCGACGGCGTGGCCGGGCCCAGTAGAGGCAACGACGTCGATCTTCAGTCCTTTTTCGCGCAGCCTCGCGAGTGCCGGCCCGGCGAGCTTGGCCGAGCGGCCGCCACCGGCGGCTGGGTTGACGATTGCAAAGAATTGATGCCCCAAAGCCATTTCATTCCCTTAAAGGAAATGTTTCCTGTTCGCGCACGACCATCCTCACAACGGCAGAAACACGGTGGCGCGGTCGAGCTTCGCAAGCTGCTCAGCAAGCACATTCCTCTTTATCTTCAGAGAGGCCGTACGCGGGAAATCTTCGTCGAACAAAACCACGCCGTGAATGCGCTTGTAATTCAGGAGCTTGTTGTTGCGCGCGGAAATATCGCGGCGCAGCTCCTCGGAGTAAGTTTGGCCGGGCTCAAGATGCAGCGCAAGCAGCAGCTGCTCGCCGACCATCGAGCGTTGCGGCCAGATATAGTTGGCAGCGAAGACGCAAAATTCTTTAACGGCAAGATTGTCGAAGACCGCTTCGGTGTCTTCCGGATAAATGTTCTTGCCCTCCTCGGTTACGATCATGTTTTTCTTGCGCCCGAAGAGTTGCAGGTGGCCTGTGGGGTCAACGCGGCCGAGATCGCCGGTCATGAGCCAGCCGTCCACTATAGTTTCGGCCGTGAGTTCCGGCTCGTTTAGGTAGCCTGACATGATCGTTTTGCTGCGAACAGACACTTCTCCGATGCCATCGGCGCTCACATTGACGATGCGAACTTCCATGCCGGGAAGTGGTTTACCAACAGTATCCGCACGGAATGGCCTGAGGTCGTTGACGGAGATCGCAGTGCCAGCTTCGGTCAACCCATAGCCGTTCGCGACCGGTATGCCCAGATCGTAAAAGAATTGCAGCGTCTGGGGCTCACTGAACGCGCCGCCGACAATAATCGTGCGGAGTTCCCCGCCAAAAGGGTCGTGGACTTGCTTCAACAAGCGCCGGCTGAGACCGAGCCACGGCCGGCTTTTCGTCAGCGCTTTGTTGACGGCAACGATTGCGTTAAACATTTTGCGTTTGCCGGATGGAAGTTCGTCAAACCGCGCCTGTAAACCCTTCTGCAAATTTTTCAGCACGAGCGGAACGAGACTCACATAGGTGATCTTGTATTTTGAAAATGCCTCGCGCACGTACTCGGGTCGTAGAGTGCGCAAATGCACCACGGCTGCGCCACAAATGAACGGCCCGAAAAAGCCGACCATGAAGTCGATAGCGTGATTCGTCGGCAAAATGCTGAGATATCGCATTCCAGGTGAAAAAGGATAGATGGACGTGAGCGCGATGCACTGTTCGAGGTAATTTTCATGCGTCATCATGCAGCCTTTGGGGCGGCCGCCTGTACCTGAAGAATAGACGATGCATGCCACGTCCTTGCGCGTGCGCGGGACGAAAGTTGGTTCGCCGCTAACGCGAAATTCTTGCCATCGCATGGCACCGTTGAGCTCGGCATTCTTGGGCGCTTCGGTCACCAGAACGGTACTCACGTTCGTCGCACTAGCGCGGGCCGCGGCCACGCTCAGTTGGCGCCAGATTGGATATTCGGTGATCAGGAGTTTTGCGCCCGAATGCTTGAGCAGTTGCCATTGCTCGTCCGGAGTGAGTTTGTAGTCGAGCGGAACCAAAACCCCGCCAACGTAAAAAACCGCGTAAGCGGAAATCAGCCACTTGGACTGATTCGTCATGATGATGCTGGCGTGATCGCCCACGGCGAAGACTGCGTCTTGGAGCGCCTTGGCGAGCGGATGCGCGCGCTCTTTGAAGTCCTGATACGTGAGCCGCTCTTTTTCTCGCTCGCGGTCGGCCTCGATCAGGCACACTTCATCGGAAAACTCTTCCAGCGCATCCTTCAGCGCGGCGCCGATGGATTGATATTTCGAGAGGTCCAGCATTACAGGCGGGATTGAATCCGCGAAGCGAGCGTGCGAAAATCACTTACACCTTGCACTTCATAGTCGGGTAATTCAATGCCAAAATGATTTTCGAGGCGGCTCAGCATTTCGAGCGTTTGCAGGCTGTCGATTCCCAGCTTCTTGAAGAAATCGTCTTCAGGCGCAAGCGAGCCCGCAGGCACGTTGAAGTGCTTCGACGCCAGATCGAGGACTTCCTGGGTAGTCTGCTCAAGTGTTCGCATGGAAGCTTAAATTTACCATTTTCCGCTCGAAGAAAGAAAATGATCCGACCGTGCTTGAAGCCGATAAATTCCAGAGAACTCTTTAGGGCAAATACGGCATCGCATCGGTGGACTCGACGAATTTTTTTAGCGCAGCCATGACAGTAGGCCGCGCAAACAGCTCGCAGAATAGATCGATCTCGCGGCGAAGCTCTTCGTGCGGAATGGGCTTGATAGACTTTTTCGCGGCCGCGCGCGTGACGGCGTCAAATTTTATGATCTGTGAGGCAGTCGCTCGCGCAATGCGGAGGGCCTCTCCTTCCGCAGCGAGCTGCGCGACTAGCCCCACGGATTGCCCTCGCGTGGCATTCACGCTGCGGCCCGTCAAAAGAAGGTCGCGAATAAACGCGTTGCCCAAGTCGCGCTTTAGGCGCGGAATACCGCCGAATCCGGGGATCAAGCCGAGGCGCAATTCGGGGAACGCAAAACGCGCCATCTTGTCAGCCACGATGATGTCGCAGGTTAAGGCGAGCTCGAAGCCACCTCCAAAACATACTCCATGGACAGCCGCGATGGTTGTGAAGGGCGCCGCATCGATGGCGTTGAAGACCGCGTGAATCCGCTGAAGAAAAGCGCGCACGCCGGATAGCCGTTCTTTTTCGGAGAGCTGCGCGGCGGTCTGGTAAAGCTCGCGAAGGTCGGCGCCCGCGGAAAAAACGTGCTTGCGTTCGCTGCAAATGATGCAAGCGGAAGTTTCCGGCGCGAGCGAGTCAATGGCAGTAACAAACTTTTCCAATTCTTCCAGCATCGCGAGCCCAATTTCGTTCGCTGGCGCACGATCGAGCACCAACTCGATCACGCCCTCGCGCCATTCCCAGCGAAGCGCTTTGCCGTTGAACGACTTCACGCCTTGCTCCCGGCGGCTGCTTTACTTTCCAGCGCCTCGGCGTACATGGCGTTGATTTCCGCCGCAAATCGCGCGTTGATAGCATCGCGCCGAAGTTTACCCATAACCGTGAGAAGCCCGTTTTCTGGCGTGAGGTTCTCCGTGAGCACCGTGAAATTGCGAATTTGTCGGTAGTGCGGAAGCTCGGGATTCAAGGCATCCAATGCTGATTGCACCGCCGCGCGTTCGACAGCGCCCGTCACGAGCGCGCAAAGAAAGCCGCGGCCATTGCCGACCACCACGATCTGCTGCGCACTGGGAAGTAACCGGGCCAGCTTCTCTTCGAGAGGTTCGGGAGTAATCTTGTGGCCCGAATTCAGCACCATCAGGTTCTTAATGCGGCCGATGATCCGCCAATTGCCGCGCTCATTCACCTCACCCTGATCCCCAGTATGAAACCACCCGCCCTCCAGCACACGCGCCGTTTCTTCGGGCCGGTTCCAGTAACCCGGAAAAATATTCGGGCCGCGCACGACAATCTCTTCGTTTTCGCCGACTTTCATCTCGATACCTTTTACCGCTGTTCCCACATAGCCGGGCTCGACGGGAACGCGAGGGTCATCCAGCGTGCAGATAGCTGTGGTTTCCGTTAAGCCGTAGGCCTGCAGCACTGGGATGCCCAGCATGAGAAAAAACTGCTGTGTCTCCGGAGCCAGCGGCGCTGATCCGCAAATTAAAACGCGAATATTCGGGCCGAAACGCTCTTTGATCTTGCCGAAAATGAATTTACGCCCGAGCCCCAACCAGAAAGCATCGGTGGCGCGCCCCCCGTCCGCGTGTTTCCGCATCCATGCCTCGCGCGCCTTCGCATAGAGCGACCGGATGGGCCGAGACCGCTTCGACAAGGCGTCTTCCACGCCGCGGCGGACGCGTTCGAGAAGCGTCGGTACATTCAGGAAATAGTGCGGAGAAGCGAGCCGAATTTCGTCCGCTAGCTTGGTCAGATCCGTGGATAGCGTCAGAACACTTTCCCGCGAAAGCCAAGCTAGCAATGTGATCCACGAGGCCGCGAAGCTAAACGGACCGTAGTGGAAGACACGATCAGGCTCGTGCGTCACCCCCATCAGCAGATCGAGCCGCTCGCGCGCACAAGAAAGGATGTGCGTCACGTTGCCAACGTTTAGACAAACGCCCTTGGGTTCGCCAGATGTGCCTGAGGTGTAGATGATAGCAACGAGATCCGCGTCGGCACGAGGATTCGGCCCTTCGGGCGGCGGAGCATCCGGTGCGGCTTCTTGCAAAACGTCATCAAAAAGGACAAGCCTTCGCGCGTTCGACCATTGCGGCGGCAAAGCCTTCGCCACGGCCTCGCCGAGCGCCAAATCGCTGCTGAACAGAAATCTTGGCAGACAGTCTTTCATCATCGCGGCTAATTCACCCGGCGCCTGCCGAGCGTAGAGCGGCACGACGATAACGCCTTCCGCCAGCAACGCGAGATTGAACGCCACCCACCGTGCGGAGTTCGGCGCGAGCAGCGCGCAGCGCTCACCGGGTTGAAGTCCCATGCGCCGCAGATGCGTCCGGACACGTCCCACCTGCTCGAGCAATTCCCCTCCCGAAACGCTGATGAACTTCTCTCCGTGAATTTCGCGCAACACGACGCGACTATCGGCCTTTTTTAGTTGCGCGAAAATATCTTCGAGGAAATTCGGCATGTCAGCGTGGCCGGGCATTACCGCGACGCAGTTCCAGCGACAGAATGTTGCGGCACAGCGGATGAAGAGTCGTAGCGCTCGACGAGTTGCAGCAACGTGTCATTCAAAGGAGGGAGATAGTCTTCCCACGAAAGAACTCCGGAGCGCAGCGGAAATTCCGGATACGTGCGCCGCATCGCGTCTTCGAGAAAAGTGCCCATGCGCGCCATGACTTTTAAATTGCGGACGACAGTCTTGCCAATGCCGTCGCGAACGGAATCCGCCTCGGCCACCAGCGTGTCCATCATTTTTATAAGCTTTGGCTCGAGATCGGGGTCATCGACCGTCAGGAAAAGATGCTGATGTCCGCGCTCGCGCATGAGATTCCGGATTCGCTCGTCCATGGTGACGCCTGCCGAAGCTACCAAGCTCGGCATGCAAGTCACGATTCCGTGATACCGCGAGGAAACCATGTACGTTGCGGCGCGAAGAATCGAGACGATCTGGAACATGTCGTAGTCGTCGGAAGTGAAAACCGGAATGCCCGGGAGTGCTTTCTCAATATCGTGGCAAGCGACCGCGTCCAGCCGCTCCATCCCGACAAGAATTGGGAAAACATTATGGCGCTGGCGAAAAGAAGTGAGCGCTTCGATGAAACTGTTGATGTAGTGTCGGTATTTCTTCTCGACTTCGGGGCCGGACTGAAAAAAGTAAACAGTGCGGTACTGGCTGTCCTTATACGCACCAGTGGTGACGCGCGCGAGATATTTTCCAACCGAAGCCTTCACCGGCCAGACGAACGGATGAATCGGACAAACGACCATAACGGGAGTCTTCTCGTCCCAACCAGCTTCGCGCAGAACTTTTCGGCTGTAGGCCGGCGGATGCGGCTCGAACGTCCATGCGGTATCCGTTCCGAGTTCCGTCGGAATACGCAAAGAACTGAGCAGCTTCTGCGATTCCTCGTTGCGCGTGATCACCAGAGAATCGTGCACGTAGCGCTCACACATCCACTCAATGAGCCCGTCCATGTGCCCCGCTTCGCCGCCATAGCCGAGGGAAAGCTTATTCTCCGCCGAAGCGAGCCCAAGCGAGCCAATCATCATCGTGGTAAGCGCGTTTGCGAACTTGCTTTTGAACATCGAGCCTTCGCACGCAATCACGCCATGATTTTGCCGCACCTCGCGAAACAAAAATGGCGGAAACACATCGGGGAGATACACCTGCTTCGTGCCGTCGAAATAGCCGCGCGTGCGATCGAAACTCTGCGTCATCACGCGAAAATCGACATTGTCCGCGCCTAGCACATGCCGCACCTGTCGCAGCATTTCCTGGACGCGCACGTCCGAGCCCGTGTTTCGAGTGCCGTTGTAGCCAGCAAAAAGCAACCGCAGTTTTTCGCCCGGCGTCCAGCGCTGGCCCAGGCCGAAGGTCCAGCCCAATCGCCTGATCTCGATCAGGGCGCTCACCCAGGCAACAAGAAGAAAGTCGGTCATGCGCGAGCGCTCCCGGCAACTGCGGATTTTTCCGGCGTGTCAACACTCATCACGGGCCACGGCTTTGCCGGATAGCGAAACTTGTTCTTGCGGCTAAATTTCAGCAGCGGAAAAGCATACGTGGAAAACGTGGCGGGAGCTTCTCCAAGCTCGGCCACCACGCGCGAATTGTCGAACACCGTGTTCCAATCCAGATAGGGCCAGAAAACTTTCAATAGAGACGCTCCGTGAGCCACAGCGCTTTTTCCCTTCGAAAGCCGGTTCACGGTGCGGGAAAAGGGGCCGCCCATCCAGGGCCAGTAGGCGGGACGCCGCCACCCGCCCGCTTCCGCAAGGGCATCCGTCAATTCCTTGTACGTCTGCGAACCTACGCCCGACGACAAGTGATAAATGCCATGCGGCGGCTCACTCTTTTGATGAATTGCCACAATGGCCTTGCTCACGTAATTTGCGGGCACGATGTCGATTTTATCCTTAGGACGCAGTGGAAGAACAGGCATCCGCACAAGAACGTCGAAGGCTTGCACCATATCGAACTGGGAAGTCTCCGGCCGCCGGCTGTCCCCTAAGACGATTGCGGGTCGGAAAATCGTGTGCGGCACATCAGCCAGAAGCTGATGCAGCATATGCTCGCCGAATTTTTTGGTGCGGGCATAAGGATCGTAGTCCGACCGTGCCCAATCGATGGCCGCATCTTCGGTTACGATTTCGTTGCGCCGCTTTCCGGCGACTGCCACAGTAGACACATGCGAATACCGCCGCAACCCGTTGCGATTCTGCGCGCGCCGGGCCAGCTGGATCACTTCGAGGCCTCCACGCAAATTGACGTTGAGGCACTGCCGCTCCGATTTGCGGTTCAACGAAGCGGCACAGTGAATGATCGAATCGGTAGTGTCGACCAGCGCATGGTATTCATCGTCGTCAAGGCCGAAACGCTCGCTCGTCAGGTCGCCGCGAAAAATTCGCACGCGCGAATGGAAAAATTCGCAAAACTCGCGAAACTCGAAATGGAGTTGCAGTGAAGTCCACAATCGCTCGCGCGCTTCTTCCGCGCTCTTAGCGCGAACCAGAAGATTCAGCGTGTCGCGATGTTCGGTGAACAATCCCGCGGCGACGTAGCTGCCCAAGTATCCGGTCGTGCCGGTTACGAAGATCGCCATAGAGGGTCTGACGGCGTCGCAGAATTTGACACAACAGCAGCCCGGGCATGCTCAGGAGACCAATCCAGCTCGCGTGGCGTGCGCGATTCGAGCGGGCGGCCCTCCATCAAGGGATAGCACCACCGGCGCAGCGCCGGAATGTGCACGTTGATCCAGTAGTCCCACCAATCGATCGATTCGGGAGCAAAATCAAAAACGGCTTTTTCTTCAGGCGAGAGCGCCGCGGAAAGCAGACGCGCGTTCTCGCATTCGAACACATGCTCATTGTGAAGAATAAACGGCTCATACAGCTCGATGAGCTTTTCCGCGCGGATCAAATCACGTTCCTGTTTGGCAAGCGGAGCTTTCTTCATGTGCAGGGAAACTGCGGCGCGGTTGATGCGGGAGATGACCGCTTTTTGCATCGGAATGGAAAGGCGCTCGTAGCGCTGCTTCGAGACGGGGATCGTCTCGAATTTCACCTTGAGCCAGTGCTCGATTCCCTGCTGCGTTCGGTAATGTTTTCTGTGCGCCAGGCCGGTAAGCTCGATGCTGCGGCCCATGTTCACCGGATTGATCGCCGAGGTTGCCAGCTGATACATCCGCGCATGCTTCCGCGAAATCACCGCCGCCGCAATCAGGGTCATCCCGCGGCAAACCATGTCCACGGGAATCACGTCGAGGCACTTTCGCTCGTTCGAAGGCAGTTGCCGGAAATTCGTCCCAAGCAAGTACGACAGCGGCCCGGAAGTGTTGATCCCCTCGTTCCATCCGGTGAACGGCGAACGCTCCGAACTTTCCACGATCGAAGGCCGCACAATGGCAATCGGCAACTCGCCGCTGCTGCGCGCAAGCATCGATTCGCCCAGGCTCTTCGTAAACGTGTACGTATTTGGCCAACCCAAATGCTGCGCACGGCGCAGGCCGATGCGCACCAACCGGTTCCGCGCCCAGCGCAGCCGGTTGCGCTTCAAAACGCCATCCAGTTCCGTCGCAGGCACCGCCGACGGATCGCCGCCGCGCCCAAGCGCCTGCCGCTTCAGAGCCTTCGTGAGTTCCGGGCTTTCCGAGCGCTCTCCGACATGGCGTATTGTTTCGCGTAACGAAGCAATCTCTTTTTCGGCGTTGAATGCCGGATCGCGGGCAGGATTGTAGTTGTCCTGCAACTTTTCGGTCACGCGGCCGTCGCGCATGCCCACCACGTAACACGTCGAGAGGTGCATCAAGCCGGCGTGGTCGCACTTCCGCAAAAAGTTAAGCAGGTGCAGTGTGGAATCCACGTTGGAAGCGAGCGCGTCGCGCAAGTCCGGATTAAAATCGGTCAGCCCCGCGCTGTTCACCACCAAATCGAGCGACTTTGCCAGTCGCGCCTGCGTCGCCTGATCGAGGCCCAGCCCCGGCGAGCCCACATCGCCTTCGACAACTTCAACCTTGTCCTCGAGCAGCGTGCCTAGTTTGCGTCCGTATTTTTCCTGGAGCGTGTCGAACGCCGGCGATTCCTCGATGATTTTTTGAAACCGTTTCTGCGCCGAAGTTGTCCTGTTTCTGCGAATCAGAAGCGTAATCTTTCCAATGTTCGGGATATTTTCGAGTAGATCGACAAGCCACACTTTGCCAATAAATCCAGTCACGCCTATTAACAAGATGTGGCGATTGGCAAGCGTCTCACGAACCGATAGCGGACCGGTGCGCGGCGCTCCGTCAAAAAGTGTAACTGATTTGCTTGCTGGAGGCGCAGGACGCACCGCCGTCTGCACGGCGGTCTCCAATTGCAGCGGCTTCTTGGTCCAGCCAAGCTGCCGCAACAGTTTCTCGCGGACGATACGGCCGTCTGTAGCGCCGCTGGTCAGCCACGCAAAGGGCCCGCGCGGGCGTACAACCGGGTCGAGCAAACGCCCTGTAGCGTACCCATCGCGAAATTCCATGCGGTTGGAAATAAACGATTCGACGCCGAGGTGCTGCGCTAGCGGCCGCAAAATATGATCCAGGAGCTGGCCGACAAGCACAATTCGCTCGCCGCTCTGCCCCGCTTCGAGCAATTTCTCGACAGCCTCGCGGCGAAGCTGCGGCTTCAGCACGTAGTGAAAATACTCCTCGCCGAGGAGGTCCAACCGGTCGCGGCTAACGCCTCGCAGCAGCGTGTGGAGCAGTCTCGTGGCGAGCGTCCGGTTTATCGCATAATCGATGGGCCGGGTAATCGTTATCCACGCGATTCCCGCTCGACGCCTCCAGCGCTCCGCAAAACTCTGCGCGTTCCACGTAAAAAACCACACTGGGCGCATAGCCCCTAACTCCAGCAAGGAGCCTTCGACGCGCCAGTAGGTCGCCGGGAGCGCCGCCGTATCGCCGGTCACGCGTTTCGAGTTGGTAGCTGGGTCAGCCATTAGAGATAAACGGCCATTGTCAGGCCGGTGTTGCAAGGTGAAACATATTTGCGCTGAAAGCTTGAATAATGACTCGCACCCTAAATCCATTTCATTCAGGATCGAATGCCAAACCGTCGCCCGCCTCCACACCCACGTGTGTACCCCGACCTGGGGGGGCGTCGGCTGCCTAAGAAGTGTAAAAGTAGCATTCTCAGCGGCTTACCGCAAGCCAGCCGCCACCTCTCGACGGCATCAGGTGCCACTCACCCCACAGGCCGAGACTTTCTTTCCCAGTACTGCTTATTTGCCGACAATGGCGGTTAGCATTGGGTCCTGCGGGGTTGGCTAAATTGACGCGCATTGGTGTCGAATCATTCGGACTTGTCTGTCTCAGTATGGTGACAGAAAGTGCCGGGCAGGCGGAGGACGCTTCTACCGTATCCTCCCACTATTATTTTCCAACCCCAGTCGGCAAGCCATATCTGAGAGTCCAGTTAGACTCCCAAGCGTCCACAACTCAAAGACAACGCGCTTTCGATTTCTCTTTTATGTGCCTTACCAAACCGGGCTGGGGTTCTGATCTGCCTTGCGACTATCTCCCCTCAGCATGGCAGGATCTGAAGGAGTCTCTTCGGGGATCTGGTTTGTATCCGGATTATTTTTATGCACGCTACCCCAAAAGCACGAGAGGCAAGTAAAACGCCCCCCGGTGTGGAAATTCGACGCTCCAGGGCCTGCGCTACACGCCCCAGCCGTAGCGCTCGGCATGCTCGAGTGTGCGCTGCATCTCCTCGCGCAGCATCTCTGTGAAGACCGATCCGCCGATGGTGCTGGCGCCGGGTTGGGCGATGTCGGGGGTGCGGTAGCCGCCCGCAAGGACGCGATGAAGCGACTGCTCGACCCAATCGGCTTCGAGCGAAAGCCCAAACGCATCGCGCAGCATCAGCGTGGCGCTGAGGATCGACCCAACCGGATTAGCCGAATCGGTGCCCACAAGCAATGGCGCGGAGCCATGAATCGGCTCAAAGAGCGGCGCGCCAGTCCCAAAGCTCGCCGAAGGAATCAGACCGATGGAGCCCACCAGAGCGGCGGCCGCGTCGCTCAAAATGTCGCCGAACATGTTGCTCGTGAGCATTACGTCAAACTGCGAAGGCTTCAGAGTGAGTTGCATCGCCGCGTTATCCACGTACATGTGCTCGAGCTTCACCGAGGAATAGACGCTGCTCATCGCAACGACAGTCCGCCGCCAAAGCTGCGAGCTCATCAAAACGTTGGCTTTGTCCACCGAGCACACGCGCCGCGAGCGATTCTCCGCCCGCGCAAACGCAAACGTCGCGATCCGCTCGACCTCCGGCGTCGAATACGATTCCGTATCCCAAGCACGCTCGACGCCATTTTCCGTGACATTCCCGCGCTCGCCGAAGTACATCCCGCCCGCAAGCTCGCGCACAATCTCGATATCCAAATCGCCCAAACGCTCCGGCTTCAATGGAGAAATCCCGCGCAATGGCTCCAGCACCTTCACCGGACGCACATTCACGTAAAGCCCCATGCCCTTGCGCAAACCAAGCAGCCCGCTCTCCGGCCGCTTTCCCACCGGCAGCGAATCCCACTTCATCCCTCCGACTGCGCCAAGAAAAACCGCGTCCGCCTTTTTGCAAGCATCCAGAGTTTCGTTAGGAAGTGGCGTGCCCGCCGCATCAATCGCTGCGCCGCCAATGGGAAACTCGTGCACTTCAAACTCATGGTTAAATTCGTTCGCGCACTCGCGCAGCACGGTCGCGGCGGCGCGCGTAACTTCCGGCCCGATGCCGTCTCCCGGCAAAAGAACAATGGTCTTTTTCATCTCGATCACCAATTACCGCAAAACTCGCAAACTGCGTCTGGCTCCTCGCACAACTACACCGCGGAACTCGCCTCCGCCGCGACTACTGCGGGACGCCGCCGCATCACTTCATGCGCGATGGCCACCAAATCACGCGGACGCACCTGCTTCGCTTCATCGGCCAGCGTCGTTACTCGCTTGTAGCACTCGGCCAATTCCTCGTCGCTGGGCTCATAACCGAGAGTGCGCAGGCTCACCTTCAAGGCGTTCCGCCCGGAATGTTTCCCAAGCACAAACGACCGCGAAGGCACGCCCACCGTTTCCGGCGAAATAATTTCGTAAGTCAAAGGGTTCTTGATGATGCCGTCCTGGTGGATGCCAGCTTCGTGCGCAAAGGCGTTCGCTCCTACAACCGCCTTGTTCGGCGCCACCACTGCGCCGGTAATTTCCGTCAGCATGCGGCTGGAGCGGAAAAGCTCCTCCAACTTGATCCCCGTAGTCACCCCAAAACTTTCTTTCCGCACGGCCAGCGCCACGGCAATCTCTTCCAGCGCCGCATTCCCTGCTCGCTCTCCGATTCCGTTGATGGTGCACTCAATCTGCCGCACGCCAGCGCGAACCGCCGCCAGCGAATTGGCCACCGCCAGCCCCAAATCATCATGGCAATGCGCGCTCAACGTTATGCCCTGCGGATCATCAAGATGCGCACGGACCTGTTCAAACATCGCGCCATACTCATCGGGCACCGCGTAACCAACCGTATCCGGCAGATTCAAAATGGTCGCACCCGCATCCACCGCCACCTGGCAAACCTGGCAAAGAAATCCAATGTCGGTGCGCCCGGCATCTTCGGCCGAGAACTCCACCTCCCCAACGCTGTTCCGCCCCAAACGAATCATCGAGCTAATCGCTTCGAGCGCCTGCTCCCGCGTCATATTCAGCTTCACGCGCAGATGCAAATCCGACGTCGCAAGAAAAATGTGCAACCGCGGCGCAGCTGCTGGTTCCAGCGCCTCAATCGCCGCGTTCACGTCCTGCTGCTTGGCTCGAGCCAACGCCGCAATGGGGACAGTCCGCACTTCCCGCGCGACTTGCTGCACCGCCTCAAGATCGCCACGCGAAGAAATCGGAAACCCAGCCTCAATAACATCGACTCCGAGCGCCGCAAGCTGCCGCGCCATACGCATCTTCTCTTCGGTATTCATCGAGAAGCCTGGCGATTGCTCGCCGTCGCGTAGCGTCGTATCGAAGATGCGTACGGAGTCCATGGAGTCCCCCCTATGCTAGTAGTAAGACAGATGGAGCGCTCACGGTCAAATTTATCTTTGTTCTGCTTTTGATAATCCTGCCTTATACTGCCCAAGGAGGCAAAAAGGCCATGGATCTCGGCGAACTCCAGGTTTTTCTGATGGTTGCCAAGGAAAGCAGCTTCTCCCGCGCCGCCGAGCGGCTCTACCGCACCCAGCCTGCCGTCAGCCTAACAATTCGCAAACTCGAAGACGGGCTCGGCCAGCCACTCTTCGTCCGCGGAGCACGCCCGGTGCGCCTCACAGACGCCGGAACGCTTCTCCAAGACTACGCCGAACGCCTGATCAACCTCCGCGATGAAGTAAAAAAAGGACTTAGCGAACTCGAAGGCCTAAAGCGCGGAGAGCTCTCTCTCGGCGTCAATGAAAGTTCCATCCATGCCTTGCTCCCGGCCCTCGCCACATTTCGCCAGCTCCATCCCGGCGTCCTGGTCCGCGTCCATCGCATGTTTTCTCGCGATATTCCTCACGAAGTCCTCAATTACCGCCTGGACGTGGGCGCCGTTTCCTACGTCCCGCAAGAGCCCCAGCTCCAAGCCACGGAGATCCGCAAGGACGAGCTCACCCTAGTGGTGCACCCAAAACACGTCCTTGCAAAAAAGCGCGAAGTGGACGTCGCCGACCTCGGCAACGAAGACTTTATCGCCCACAGCGTAGAATCCCCATTTCGCCGGCGTGTCATCGAACTTTTTGCCCGAAACCGCACCGAACTGAAAATGCCCATCGAAATGCCCACCATCGAAAGCATCAAGCGCTTCGTGCAAATGGGTATGGGTGTAGCCATCGTCCCGCGCATGTGTGTCCAATGGGAGATCGAACACGGTTGGATGAAGGAAGTGAAAGTGCGGCAAATGAACATGCCGCGCCACGTCTATCTGGTCTCGCGCCGCGGCGCGCGTTTACCCCACGCCGCCGCCGAACTCATCCGCATTCTAAAAGAAGCTTGAGCTAAAACCATCCTTCGTGGGGCAGGGCATGCCGTGCCCGTCCGCGCACGTCATGTCTATCCTGGAGGTCGATCCGATTTTCCAGCCATGCACATAATCGTCGAGAGCATCGTCGCGCAATGACTCTCTGCGCCGTCTTTGCGAACAATTACATCGGCCGTGCAAATCTTCAAAGTCTTGCCGGAACGCACGACGCGCGCCCGCGCGATCAACTCGTCGCCATCGGCAGGTGACAGCAAGTTTATTTTGTACTCCACCGTCAAAACCGTAGCATCCGCCGCCATCAACGTGTAAGCCGCATATCCGCAAGCGCTGTCCGCCACCGCCCCGGTCACGCCCGCGTGAAAATAACCGTGCTGCTGAGTTAATTCCGGACGGAAGGGAACGCGTATCTCCGCCCCGCCAGGTTGCAGCGAAACAAGTTCCGCGCCGAGATGCTTCATCAACCCTTGTCGCGCGAAACTCTCCTGCACGCGCCGCCGATATTCCGGATCCTGAATTTCAAATCTTGGTTTTTCATCCATGCGCGTCAGTATACCAGCGCGAGAAGCGGTACTAATCGGTGGAACAACCTAAAGCCCTCGATCCAGACGGATTCTATTAATTTTTTGCCTCAAGAGCCGCTTCGACGGTTGGAAAGTTTGGAAGTAATTTGGTAAGCCCGGCCACCTGCAGCACCGCCGTCCCCTGCTGGGTCAGCCCTGCGATGGCAAACGACTTCCCATTGTTGCGTCTGTGAACGAATAGCGACACCAACGCCCCTACTCCGGCGGAATCCAGAAAGGACACTCCGCTCATATCGAGCACCAGGTGCGCCGCAGGCTCCGGCCGCAAGGTCTGAATGAAGTTATGAACTGTCTCTAGACTCAGCTTCCCGTTCAGCCGGGTCACCAGGCTGCTGCCGTTCGAAGACGAGAGTTTTTCCAAATCAAGCTGTGATGGTTGCATAAGCTCTGCACGGTAGCGCACGACACGCGATTCGAACATTAATATTCTTTAACAATCGACGCGAATTCCCCCTTAATTCGCACAAAGTTTCCAGCTCGCCCCAAACGAATTATCTGAGAACAGTGCTGTCCCAAGAAAGTCTGAGTAGTCCTCGGCAATCGCTACGTCAAAGAATTCCCCTGCTGGGATCAGTTCCTTTGTTTGGCCTTCGCTCAGCTCACTTACCGCGAAAGTCTCCGCGATATCGAAGCCTGTCTGCGTGCCCAGCAACCCAAGCTTTATCACATGGGCTTCCGAGGCCAAGTTTCTCGCAATACCTTGGCACACGCCAACGAGCATCGCGACTGGCGCATCTATGCCGATTTCGCGCAGATCCTGATTGCCACCGCCCGCGATCTCTATTGTGACCAACCCTTCGGAGTGGAGTTGTCGGAGACCGTGTATGCTTTCGACTCCACAACCATCGATTTGTGCTTGGCACTTTTCCCCTGGGGAAAATTCCGTCGCGACAAGAGCGCCGTGAAATTGCACACCCTGCTGGATCTGCGAGGCAGCATTCCGACCAATGCCCTTGCGACGCATCCACTATTGCGATGTCGAGCAGGACTTGCGACTCACCTTCCTGACCAACAATTTTCTTCTCTCCGCCTTGACCATCGCCCAACTGTACCGGGCGCGCTGGTAGGTGGAATTGTTCTTCTGCTGGATCGAACAGCACCTGCGCATCAAGGCCTTCTACGGGACCAGCGAGAACGCGGTGTCAAGTCAGACGCTCCGCCAGGACGCAGCCCTTGGTCTCACAATCTTCCGTCGGCATCTTGCCATCGGACTCTTCACGGCGGCAACCCTGCTGGCCGCGGCGATCTTCACGTTTGCGGTCGCCCACCTCATCACGGATTGAATCCGACGGACAAACGAAACGTATCTTGACCCCGTGCGAAACATCCAATCTCTCAAAGCGGACGTATACTTAAGTGGAAAGCTGTTTCGGGAGCTTACACCATGCGCGCTGTCCTGATTACCGTCTTGATTTGTGCCGGTATCGGCGTTCTCGCTTGGGCCACGGCTAAGCCCAACGACGGCCGAGCCAACTCTAAAGCTGCGTTTCCAAAGCCCGCCGTCGACGCTCCCCTCGCCTCCGCAAAAGCCCAGGAAACTGCCGTTCTCTCCGGCGGCTGTTTCTGGGGGATTCAAGCTGTGTTCGAGCACTTGAAAGGTGTGACTTCCGCGACTTCCGGCTATTCCGGTGGCGCGGCAAAAACAGCCAATTATGAGGAAGTCAGTACAGGCGAAACTGGCCACGCCGAATCCGTCAAGATCATCTTTGATCGGTCGCAAATTTCCTACGGCCAGATTCTGATGATCTTTTTCTCCGTCGGCCACAATCCTACCGAACTCAACCGACAAGGCCCTGATTACGGCACGCAATACCGCTCATCCATTTTCTATTCGAACGACCAACAAAAGAAAATCGCCGAAGCCTACATCGCGCAACTGAACGCCGCAAAAATCTATTCTCAGCCCATTGTCACGCAAGTCGTCCCGCTGCAAGCCTTCTACGCCGCTGAGGACTATCACCAGGACTATCTGAAGCACCATCCCTATGAGCCCTACATCATGATTAACGACCAGCCGAAACTCACCAGTCTGAAAAAGGAATACCCAGACCTTTATCGCAACGACTAATTATGACGTTCGAGCTCCTCGATAAACTTTTGCCGTTTCCTCCCTTTCCTGCCCAGGCGAGTGCCCGCCACCCGCAGCTCCGCAAGCTTGGCCGCTATTCCATAGGTATCCAAATGAATACAGGGTTGGCTACAGCGCGGAATATCTTTCTGGCGAGCCGAGTTAAAGTAGTAGGACACTGCTTCGCGCAGTGCCCAGAGAGCCTTCGAAACCTACAATGAGAGAGGTAATCCCAATGAGAGCAATCCTATGCGGGGTGTGTCTGCTTTTCGCCCTCGCTTCTGCCGCCCAGGCCCAGGAGTCTCACAGCCGCGCCGCTTCCAAGCCAGTAACCGTTGAGTTTAAGAATACCGACGGCCAGAGCGTGGGCTCAGCGCAACTTACCAGCACGCCAAAAGGCGTCAAAATCACGCTCGACATCAAGAATTTGCCGCCGGGCGAACACTCCATTCACATTCATCAAGTCGCTAAATGCGACCCTCCCGACTTCAAAACCGCTGGCCCGCACTTCAATCCCGGTGGCGCTGAGCATAGCCATGATGGCGCCCCCGCAGGCGACATTCCGAATTTTTCGCTCATCGTCAGTGCCGATGGCACAGCCCACGTTTCCGTAATCGCGCCAAACGTAACTCTCGGCGACGATGACCACTCCGTTTTCAGCAATGGTGGAACAGCGATCGTAATCCATGCAGTTGCCGGTGGCACCGGGACCGCCGCCCCGGCGCGCATTGCCTGCGGGATCATCAGCAAACCATAAGGAAGTTGCTGGCACGGGCGCCCGGATCGATATTGTTTCGGGCGCCCCGTAACCGGTTATCCAGCCCACAAGCGGCGCGCCCACGGAGTCTTCCCTCTCGATCGTAATTTGTCGCTCCCAACTCGTCATTTGTCTTCGGGACTAACCACCTTGAACGCAGCCGCCGCGGCCGCGGCCCCCGCAAAATCCGCCACCAGATAAATCCAAATGTTCGACCACGCGGACAATCCGAGTATCGAAATCCCCACGGCGATCGCCGGATTGAACGCTCCGCCGGAAATATTCCCTACCGCAAACGCTCCCACCACCACGGTAAAACCAATCGCCAATCCATAAAACGAATTCCCCGCCGTTCCTTTTGCCGTCGCTACGTTCAGCACAACGAAAACAAGCACAAACGTGAACAAAAACTCCGCCAGTAAAGCCGGCAGCGTGGCCAGGCTCATTGGATTGACCACACTTCCCGTCCTCAGAAACTTCACGACCACTGCCGCGAGCGCCGACCCGGCAATCTGAGCAATCATGTACGGCAGAACATCCTTCGTCTCGCATTTGCCGCGTAGCCACACTCCCAATGTCACTGCCGGATTGAAGTGCCCGCCCGAGATATGTCCCCCGGCATAAATCATCACCATCAGTACGGAGCCGATCGCCAGCGGCGCGAGCGCTCCGATGCTGTTCCCGATGACCGCGCAGCCAACGGTCAGAACAAAGAAGAACATGCCTATAAATTCCGTGAGGTACTTGTTCATTTTGATTCCTCTCAAGTCTCGAATTCGTGGCTTCGAGAGTGGAGTTCGCGGCGCACCATACCACGGTTTACTGCCGAATACGCCTGTCAAAAACACCGGTCCGCCGGATTGGGCTGTACCAAATTTGTACCCTCGGCCAGTCGTTTCCCAACACCCCATCTTTCATAATCCTTGCTCACAGGGCTCTTGGCTCGAAGGGCTGCATCACCTTCACTCCGGGCAGGTCTCACTAGGAGGGCATTTCCGTGCGGCGCAACTTATTGATCCTTCTTTCCTTACTTGCTTGCTTGCAGGCAGGTTGCGCCCGGGTTTCCGGTTCGCACTCCACGCCCACTCCGCCAACTGCTCCGGCGAACCCTCCGACCTCAGGAAACGTCCAGGTCTCGGTCACGCCAAATCCCGCTAACGTACGCGTCGGCAGCTCCCAACAATTCATCGCCTCCGTCACGGGCACCACCAACACCGCGGTCACCTGGTCCGTCAATAGCGTCGCCAGCGGCAATTCCACATCCGGCACAATCACTTCTTCCGGCAACTACACCGCTCCTGCTTCTCTTCCCAATCCCAACACCATCACCATTCAGGCCACTAGCTCTGCCGATTCCTCCGCCAGCGGCTCAAGCAACGTCACCTTGCTCAATCCGACTCCAATCCTTGCGTCCATCAATCCCACTTCGATTAATGTCGGCGCGCTGTCTCTCACCATAGCTGGCAGCAATTTCCTCAACGGCTCCCAAGTCCTCCTAGCAGGCGTGCCCCTTACCACAACTTACGTCTCCGCGACCCAACTCACTGCCACAGGAACCGCCGCTACCCTGGGCATCTTCGCCGTCTCCGTCAGCAATCCCAACCCCGGCCAGAGCATCTCCAACAGCATCAATCTTCAGGTCACTTCCACCACGCAAGCCAGCGCCTGCAGCGGCATGGCGGTCGGCGCAGGCGCAAGTCTCAATGGTTTCCGCCCTTTCCCCGCCAACAATGCCTGGAATCAAGACATCTCCGCAGCCCCAGTAGATCCAAACTCCGATTCCTACATCAATTTCGTCGGCACCACAGTACCCGTCCATCCCGATTTTGGCTCCGGCGAGTATCAGGGCAGCTACATGGGCATTCCCTACGCGGTCGTCGACGCCTCGCAATCCCCGGTGAACATACTCTTCAACGCCTATGGCGACGAAAGCGATCCCGGCCCCATGCCGATCCCCGCAAATGCCAACATCGAGGGCTACCCCAATCCCGGCACCGGCGATCGCCACGTCCTCGTCCTCGACAACAACAATTGCTGGCTCTACGAACTCTACGGTTCCAGCGTAAACACCGACGGCACTTGGAATGCAGGCTCCGCCGCCGTCTGGGATTTACAGAACTACGATCAACGCCCGCTAACCTGGACCTCTGCCGACGCCGCAGGCTTGCCAATTTTTCCCGGTCTGATCCGTTACGACGAAGCCGCCAGCGGCCAAATCGCTCACGCCATCCGTTTCACTCTTCAGCACAGCACTGCTGCATATGTTTTGCCCGCCACACACTGGGCCTCAAACTCCAGCGCGCAATTCGCTGCACCCATGGGCATGCGCCTTCGCCTAAAATCCACTTTCGACATATCTAGCTTCTCCGCCACCAATCAAGTGATTCTCAGAGCCCTCAAACAATACGGTATGATCATGGCCGACAACGGCTCGTCGATGTACATCAGCGGCGCTCCCGACGATCGCTGGAGCAACGACGATCTTCACAACCTCACCACGCTAACTGCCTCCGACTTCGAAGTCGTCTCCCTCGGTACGGTCTACACCAACGCTAATGTTCCGCAAGGCTCCGCTCCGACGATCTCCAGCTTCACCGCCAGCACAAGCAATCCCGTCTCAGCAGGAACTGCTGTCACACTTTCCTGGACCGCCACCGGCGCCTCCTATTACATCGTCTCTCCGCAAATCGGCGCCGTCCGGGGTACCACCGCGGTGGTCACACCTTCAGAAACCACCACCTACACTCTCTACACCACCAACCAATTCGGCCGCACCACCGCCACAGTGACAGTCACCGTACAGTAATTCTCCGCGACCTCTTGGCGTCACCTACAACAGTTGACACGCCTACCCGCGTGGAGTATCTAATCCTTAACGCGCGCCCCGCCTTTGCCTGCCTCGTTTTGCCGCGCGAACGTCCAAATCTGCAAGGAGCCTTTATGCCAGACAATGTTCGACCCATCCCGGAGGGATACCATTCCCTTACTCCGGCCATCACCTGTAAAAATGCAGCCAATGCCATCGACTTCTATAAAGAAGCCTTCGGCGCCACCGAAATCAACCGCATGCCCGGCCCCGGCGGCATGATCATGCACGCCGAGCTGCGCATCGGCGATTCCGTGATTTTCGTCTCCGATGAATTTCCCGGAATGTCTGTTGCTCCAACGCCGGGCGCGACTCCTTCTTCCTACCTCTTTCTTTACGCGCCGGACGTCGACACCATCTTTAACCGTGCCGTCGCCGCGGGTGCCCAAGTCAGCATGCCTGTCGTCGACATGTTCTGGGGCGATCGCTACGGCAAGCTCACCGATCCCTTCGGCCACAGCTGGGGCGTCGCCACCCACGTCGAAGACGTCGCTCCAGATGAGATGGCGCGCCGCTCCGCCGAGTGGACCTCCAACATGACCAAAGCCGCCGCAGCCACCGCAGGCCAAAGCTAACCCGCGCCACCATGTAGCTCAGGGCGCCAGCCCTGAGACTTTTTCTGCGCGCCGTTTCGTTCCGTCACGCCGCCCTTCCCTCCAAGGAAGGGCGGCTTCCTTTTTCATCGCACCCACATCCGGCACGAGGGCCGCATCCCGCGGCAATAACTCGTACAGTTTCTTTTCCCGTGCCCATGGCATGGCCATCTGGAAAACCCCATACTCTCGTCTCCCACACAGTTACAAATGTTTGCACCGAGGATGAAACAAACGTTGAAGGTGGTACTATCTCGGCTCACAAGCGTTTCATCTCACAGCGGCATACTGCCGAGGGAGAAACAGAAATGAATCGTCGCAACTTCTTGGGAAAATCTGCCGTAGGCACCGCGGCCGCTCTACTAACGTCCGTTCTTACGCGCGCAAAGACTGGCGCAGCTTTCTTGAACCGTGGCGCCTACCGTCTCTTCTCCGGCACCGACCAAACCTATTCCGCCCGTGCCATCGAACTCGTCCAGCGCACCACCGTCATCGACATGCTCGCCCCGCTCTGGATCAGCCCCAGCCGCATGCAAAAAATGTTAGGCAATCCCGAGAATTTCACCGCCGCTGATTACGCCCCCTTCAAACAATCCGGCATCAACGTCTTCCACATCGCCATCGGCACCGGCGGCCCGGACGCCTACCTCGAGACCATCCAATTCCTCTCCGGCTACAACACTTTCCTCGCACGCCACGACAATTGGTTCGAGCGTGTCGAAAACCCTGCTCGCCTCGAGGGCATTAAAGCTTCCGGCAAAGTCGGCATCCTGCTCGGCGTGCAAAACTCCGAGCACTTCCGCAAAGTGGACGATGTCGATTACTTCTACGGCCTGGGCCAGCGCGTCTCCCAACTCACCTACAACGCGCGCAATCTCCTCGGTAACGGCAGCACTGAGCGCCGCGATGAAGGTCTCTCCGATTTCGGCATCGCCATCGTCGAGCGCATGAACAAGCTCGGCATGGCCGTCGACGTCTCCCACTGCGGCGACCGTACCACGCTCGAGGCCTTTGACGTTTCTAAAAAGCCCGTGCTAATCACTCATTCGAATTGCCGTGCGCTCAATCCCACTCACCCGCGTTGCAAAACCGACGAAGCTATCAAAGCCATGGCCGCCAAAGGCGGCGTGATGGGCATCACCGAAGTCCGCATGTTCATCACCGCCAAAGAACCCACGACGATCGAAACCATGCTCGATCACTACGACTATGTCGCCAAGCTAGTCGGCGTCGAACACCTTGGCGTGGGCAGCGACATCGACCTCCTTGGCTACGACGCCATGCCCCCGGAAGAATTGAAGCAACTGAAGGCCAGCTACAAAGGCAGCTACGGTTTCCGAGACAAAGTCGACATCGATGGCTACAACTACGCCAAACGCCCCTTCGACCTCGCCGAAGGCCTCATCCGCCGCAAATACTCGGACGCCAACATCCAAGCTATCCTCGGCGGCAATTTTCAGCGCGTTTTAAAGGAAATCTGGACCAGCTAGGTAAGCAGCCAGGTTTTCGTCGTGGGATGTGGCCGCGTGGTGAGCCGCAGCTTCAAATGCTCATTGAAATCACGATGAACCATCCTCGGCTGCCTGTCCGTCGTGCGGCGACAGCGTGAGTTCATTCGGTCAGTAGTTTTTTGCCAAGTACTCTCTCAGTTGGTTCATCCGGAAGCTGGCGTCACCTGCCTCAATCTCCAAAAGCAGACGTGCCGCCGTCAATTCATTGCTAAAGTCGAGAGTCGCCGACGTGTCGGGATTCGCGACGAGCTCAAGATTCTTGTCGAGCTGTTTGGTCTCTTCCTGCACGGATTTGAGCCTGCCCTCTTGCGCCGACACGTTTTCTGCCAACTGCTGCCGCAGCGCCTCCGCCATTCGCACAACATCACTCTCCTGCATTTTCTTCCATTCGTCGTGGGCTTGCGCTGCACTATCCAGATGTTTGTTGATCGCTCGGCTCGCGAAATTGTAATTGACGGTGACTTCGCCGTAAGGTTGGGCCCCCTGCGCCACCGGATTGACCTGCTGGTGCACGCCTACCGAAAGAGCAACATCCCAATTATTCTGACGGCTCAACTTATCCAGGGCTCTCTGCTCACCCCTCTCACTGCTTTCTTTCTCGGCAACCAACTCCTTCAACGGCTTGTCGCTCAGTTCAGGGACATAGATCACGCTAAGTTTCGACTGCGTGTCAGCCCGGTCGGCGTCCAGTTTGATCCTCGTTGTCTGCAGCGAGAAGAGCATCAGCCGTGTAGCGTTTTGTGCTTCCATCATGTTTGAGGTCTTTTCGATCAATCCATCCAGCGATTTATACGCGCGTTCGATCAGCGCGAGCCTGTTGCGCAGAGCTTCTCTCTCCATGCTAGGGATCGCATATTGAACGGCCTGCTGCGTTTCCGTCGTGGCTTTATAGAGCTCGCATTCTTTCTGTGCGGCGTCCATCGTCAAGCCGGCCTTTCTTACGCTCGAAAGCCCTAAAGTGGCGCCTCCTACCACTTGCAACGGCAGGCCCGTATCAGGCTGCGTCATGCCTGCCACTGCCGTAGGGGTGCGCAGCAAATCTCGCTGTGCCTCCGCTTGCTCCATCACGTACGCGCAGTGGGCCTGCTGATCGTTGTGTTCCTGCGCAAACGCCTGCGCGGGGACAACAAGCGCTGCAGCTATCACAAACTTCCAGGGGCTCGGGAGCATGCTAATTATCCTCAGAACAAGATCGGCTTGCGGCCTAGGAAAACTGTCCTCGATTTCGCGGATTCTTTGCCGTTCAGATCCATCTGGATCAGGAAGCCGCGAATCTGCGTCTTAAATATCGGATGGATCGCTTGTTGTTCGCCCGTGAATATCTGCTTCACCTCGCCCACCTTGCGACACAAAATCATATTGAGGTAGCAGTCGTAGATCGCACTGCCTGCCACCGCGCTGGCCGTGTTGTCATACGGCACAAACGCGAAATACAGCGTCTGCCCTCCGGACGCGATCAGGTAATACGGACTCTGCTTTGCCGTGGTAATTGCCTCTCTCAACCGGTCGATCTGCCTTGTGTCTTCCTGGAGCTCTTTCTGGGCGACGTTGATGGCCACGTCAAGCTGGGCGGCCTCCGAGCGCAACTCGGCCTGCTTTTCGAGCACCTCGAGCGAGTCGGTGCCTGTGGTGGTTTTTTGCAGCACATTGTCTGTCAACAGGACCTCGGCAATTTTGCTGTCTGTATAGGAACTCTCGGCCTGGTTCAGGGCTGACAACTGCGTGGCTGCGTCACCTTTGGTGATCAGCCCGGCAGCGAGATCTTTGTGAATGTTGGACTCGATTTCCTTGAGCTGCGCGAGGACCGATTGGGTCTTCGAGTTGTCGGCCTGCTTCTGTGTATCGAGGGTCGCGAGTTGCTGGCCAGTGGCACGGTTGTGGGCGTGTTCGCGGGCGATGGCCTCCTGCAGTTGAGGTTCGAGCGCGAGGAGAGCCGCGCGGTGTTTCGTCATTTCTGCAATCCCGCTTTGCATTTTTTGTAAATCGACCTTCACATCCTCGATGGTCTGCTGGCTCGTCACCAGCTGTTCCCGGAACGCGAGACTCTTCTCGTCCGCCGCCGAGAGAATCACCGGCGCCGCCCACGAGCTGTTTACAGCGTAAAATCCCATCACCCACGCATACGCCAAAATACCAGCCAGCACTAGATACAGCATGGCGATGGCAAACACTCGATACAACGTGAGCACCAGTTTGTAATGCAGCGATTGCCGCACCGACGACTTCTTCGTTTCCGCGGGAACCGCGTTAGCTACTGGTGTCGCCAACGGCCACCTCGTTCACTTCTTTGGTTCGCGTGCCCCAATCTGCCGAATCCATGGTGAGAAGCGCCAGCGGCGTCAGCAGCAAGCTGCTGACGAGCGACCACGCTACATAGGCTCCGAATGCCAATGGATGCGCCAGCGCCTCCCTGGCGCTGTATTTTTTAATCACCCACGTCAGGACCGCTCCGATTCCAAGCGCCACGACCAGCGGCACCGGCCCCGCCCATGCCAATGGGTCCGAACTCAGGGCCGTGATCACCACTAGGAATCCCACCAGCGCTCCCAGCGGCGTCAGGATCAGTGTCCACACCGCGTTGGGGTGCAGTTTCCACACATGTTGTGGCAATGTTTTCAGCGTGTAGAAAAAGTCTCGCACGATGCTCCGGCGCCAGCGCAATTGCTGTTTGAACAGCACGGACAGCGTATTTGGCACCGTGGTCCAGCACAGCGCGTCATTGTTGATGTACGTCCCATATCCCCGCAGCAATGTCTGATGCGTCAAAAACCTATCCTCGCCCTGATTCACCGGTACGCCGAACCAATGCCGCGCTCGAATCGCCGGCTCAATTTCTTGCAGAAGCTCGCGCCGGATCGCAAACAGGCATCCGCTGATGCAGCACACACTCCGTGTCCAATTTTCCGGAATCTTGTAAAGCTGGAAGGCCGAGTAGTAAATCACCGCCTGAATCGCGGTAATGACGCTTTCATTCGGGTTCCGCACTCCGACCCTGCCGCCCACCGACCCGATGTGCGCCTCGCTAAAGCACGCCGTCAGCTCGGCAATCGCGTCCGGATGAAATATGCAATCCGAATCGATCGAAATAATAATCTCCGCCGAGGATTGCTCCATCGCATTGCATACCGTCCGCGCCTTTCCGCTGTTCGCCGCATTGCGCCCCGTCCGTATGCGAATGTTGGTGAAGTCGCGCTGCGCCTTGATCATCCACTCGTAGCTGTCGTCCACCGAACAGTCGTCCTGCGCAATCACTTCGAATTTTTCCGCGGGGTAGTTGCTCTTGCTGATGCTCTCGATCGTCTCATAGACCGTCTTACCTTCGTTGAAGCACGGCATCAGCACGCTAACCGTGGGTTGGTAGCTATAATCCTTTTGCACCTTCGCGCTGGGGAATGACACCTTCAGAATGATTCCCATGACGTACTTCACGACGGAAACCAGCAGGCAAAGAACCATGATCAGCCACAGCAGTACCGGAGCCATTTCCGCCACGCCCCCACAAGTACTCCCACACGTACATAGGACTACACTCGTCCCTCTGTATGTGTCTATCTGTGTTTGCTAACCCCGTACCACTCAAGCAACGCCCCGGCCTGAAACCTGTGCGATTCACCTTCGCGTTCTTCAACTTAACTGAAGAGCCACTCGAGAAGTGTTTTCCGACGGCGAGGCGCTCCGCCCTCGTTTCTTGAGGGTGGGCCCTGTGGCGCAAGCGATCGCACGCGTCTCCCGTCAGGCGGCTGCCAATACCCGTAAACACATCTAGTCCCACGCCGCGAGCAGTCGTGCGTATCGTGAATCACGCCGTCGATCACAGCCGTCAGATGCTTTGAGACGCTGACAACCAAGCGCCCCGCGGGCAACTCATCAGCGCGCAAATGCACAGTACAGCCCGAACCGATCTGCATCGTCGGCGTCCATACCCAACCCAGCGCCTTCATCACTCGCTTGATCGACGTTTTATAAACGCCCGTCCTCGCGTCGCTCTTTCCACGTTTCCGTTTCCCGGTTCGTTCGTACACCGCCGCGCTGTTCACCAGATCGTAGATTTGCTGGTACGGCTTCTCCGTCGCGATCGCCATCGCGCGAACGACACAATCGCCCACCTTGCCTTTGTATCCGGCAGCCCGACGTCCCCCATCGTCAAACTGAAAATGTCGCGCCATGTACTCTAGATTCTCCCGCTTTCGATCACTCGCCGGCGTTTTTGGATTCTAGCCTGGTGTGCTATTTCTGAAATTACAATCTGCGACGCTAGTTTCTTGTGCGCCATCACTCACGCTTGACACCAACCTCCCGCTGCCCTATGTTCTTGGCCCAGGCAAGTGGAAGTCGCAAGCTCCCCCTGCTCCCATAATTTCGGCACTGGAGGTATCCATGCCATTAAGCCTCACAACACTCTCCCTGGTGGAATCACCTGTCTCCATGCAAGAAGGCCTGAAGATTCTGGAACGCGACGATTACTGCTGCAAATACTGTGGCCTGGACGGCCGCGCCAGCTTCGAAAATGCGCTGGTGATGCGCATCGATTTCGTCCACCCCCGCGCTCGCAAGGGAAAGAAGGATCCCAGCAACCTGGTCGCCTGCTGCACTCCCTGCAACACCATCAAAGGCACCAAGGTCTACCCCAGCTTCGACGAAGCCAAAGCCTTCGTGCTCAAGCAACGCGAAGAACTGCGTAAAGCGTGGCAATCCAAGACCGCGCGCCAGTCTTCCAAACCCGCAACCGCGTAAAACGTCGTCATTCCGCGGGGCGCACTAGTCTCGGTTTTTGAGGCCATCCGGGTCTTTTGCCTTTTTGTTGGCCGCCTATTTCTCGTCACTCGCTACTTCCTCTTCCTACCATCCGATGTGCTAGCATGCTCGGGCCTTCTAGCGAAAAAAATGTTCCAGAAAACTAAAAACAACACCCTTTGGTTCTCCGTAGTCGTCCTTTTCGCTATAAACATCCTCAATTTCTACGATCGCCACGTCCCCGGCGCCCTCGTCGAACCCATGCGCAGGGAGTTCCATCTCAACGACACGCAAATCGGCCTTCTCGGCAGCGCCTTCATCTGGCTCTACGCCATCATTGGCGTTCCGCTCGGCCTCATCGCGGACCGCTGGAGCCGCAAGAGACTTCTCGCCTGGGGCGTCGTGGTATGGTGCGCTCTAACCGCGTCTGCCGGACTCGCCACGACTTACGCCCTGCTGCTTTTCTCCCGTGTTGGGGTCGGTCTGGGCGAAGCGGCCTGCGCGCCCACCGCAACCAGTTGGCTCGGCGATCTTTTCCCCCCAGCCCAACGCTCCCGCGTGCTGGCGCTCTTCATGATGGGCGTCCCTATCGGTGGCGGACTCGGCTATCTGATTGGCGGCCCGGTCGCACAGGCCTACGGCTGGCGCACGGCCATGGTTACTGCCGCTCTTCCGGCCTTTTTGCTGTTGCCTGCCCTTCTCCTGCTGCGCGAGCCGCACCGCGGCGCTAGCGAACCGCAAGGCACGGCACTGGCCACCACGTCCATTTGGAGCGTGCTGCGTATCCCCACGCTCTGGTGGATTATCGTGAGCGGCGCGCTGCTGAATTTTTGCGCTTATGCCTGGGCCACTTTTCTCACAGCGTTTCTCAGCCGCGTCCACGGCCTATCCGTCGCCAACTCCGGCAAAGTGACCGGCACGCTTTATCTTCTTGGAGGGGTCAGCGGCGGTTTGCTTTCCGGGTATCTCGGAGACTACATCAGTCATCGCCGGAAGGATGGCCGCTTGCTTTGCGCCGCGTTCATGGCTCTCGTCACGGTGCCGCTTGCCTGCATCGGAATCCTGCAGCCGGCACACTCGCTTATCATGGCTACTGTGTTTCTCGGCCTAATGTACGCTTCGCTATCGAGTTACTACGGCTTCGTTTACTCCGCCATTCAGGACATCGTTGCGCCCAACCGGCGCGCTTCCGCTATGGCCATCTACTTTATGGCCATGTATATGTGCGGAGCCTCCTTCGGCCCGCTCCTCACCGGCAAATTGAGCGACGTCCTCGCGCACCGCGCTGCGGCTCTGGCAGGCTCCGCCTCCGTCACCGAGACGTTCCGCGCCATTGGTCTTCAACAAGCCATGCTCATCATTCCCGTTCTTTGTACCGCACTCGCGTTCGTCCTATATATGGGATCGCGCACCATTATCGCGGACATTGCAGAGCGCGAATCTGTCCCTCACGTCGTAGCAGCCGACGCGTCTTAGCACAGGACAGCTGGAGGGCGCCGATAAAATGTACAAGTGGGATGTACAAGGTACAATGAACATGTAGGTGAAGAATGAAAACCGTGAAACCACAAATCGAAAAGCCGGTCGAAACACTCTCGCGCCGGAAACGCATCCAGCGCGAAATCGTCGCCTGGATGTGGGTCATCCTCATATTCCTGCTGATCAATGGAACGCTTGGCCAGGCACGCGTGATTCCTTCCGGCTCCATGGAAAACACGCTGCTTGTCGGCGACCACCTCATCATGAGCCGCCTCGGCTACGACGCTGGCGTGCCCTTCACGAGCTGGCATGTGCCCCTCTGGAGGAATCCCAAGCGCCAACAAATGGTGATCTTCACTCCGATCGTTCCGCAAGAAACTTCGGACATCATCAAGCGCGTCATCGGCCTCCCGGGAGAAACGCTCGACATCCACGACGGCTCCGTCTGGATCAACGGTCAAAAGCTCGCCGAAAATTATACGACCGGCCCCAGCGAGACCTATGGCATGCACACACCTTACAAGATCCCGGACAATTGTTATTTCGTTATGGGTGACAACCGCGAAAATTCCTACGACAGCCGCTTCACCGGCTGCGTTCCCCGCAACCATATTATCGGCACACCCGTGATGATTTATATGTCCCTAGACGCCTCGCCCGATGCCTGGGGATCCGGGCAACTCCGCGAGCGCTTCTTTGCCTACGCCAATGCCGTGGTCCATCCAGGCACAGTCCGCTGGAAGAGACTTTTCACGATTTTCTGACGGGAGCCGTTCCGTCGGCGACTTTTCGTATTTAGATGAGCCTTCCCGAAGGGAAATGCACGACATGAACGAAACGGTGCAACAGTATTCGCAGCGGATTTTGCGTCACGTGGAAGGAAAAGACCCTCTCAAGGCGCAATCGGCGGCCGCGAAAAAGTTAGACCGTTTGGTGAAAGGCGCGCCCGCCTCCAAGCTGCGTAAACGCCCGGCGCCGGATAAGTGGTCCGTCAGCGAAATCATCGCGCACATGGCCGATACGGAGATTGTCATTGGATGGCGCATTCGCTCGATCCTCGGCGCGCCGGGAACCCACATTCAGGCCTACGATCAAGATGCGTGGGCTGCTGCTGGACTTTATGCGAAGCGCGATCCGCGCAAAAGCATCGAGCAATTTCGCGCCGTACGCGGCGCAAATCTCGCGTTCTACAAATCACTCTCTCATGAACAGTGGAAATACTGCGGCATGCACGCGGAGCGGGGCGAAGAAAGCCTGGAAAAAATCGCGCGCATGATTGCGGGGCACGACATCAATCACATTTTGCAGATCGAGCGCATTCTCGCGACCAAAAAATAAAATCTTCAACTCGCCACGCCGGGGCAGCGCCAATTTTTACTCGTTGCCGCGGACTTGCCACCACTCAAGCCTTTCAAATTCGGCTAGTTTCTCTGCACCGTGCTCACGGTGCCAATCCTTCCAGGCCTGAGGCTCAGCCGGAACATTCGCGTCCGTAATCTCGTGCAGCGCCATGTAGGACCACGAGCGCATTTGCGCGCTAGTATTTGGATCGGCGACAAGGTCAATAAATTTTGGCACCATGCGCATGCGTTGCGCGCGCGTGAAATTTCCGCAATCGGAAAGATTGCAGCCTGCGCGATCGCGAACGCTGTCGGAAGGATCCTGCGTGAAGGATTCGAACAGCTCATCTAGCGCTTCGTCTTTGCCAAGATACCGCATGCCCTCGACGGCCCACTGCCGCACGTATGCGTCTGGATCGTGCTTCGCATACTCGAGCAGAACCGGATGAATTCGTTCATAGGCCACGCCCCGCCCCGCAAGCATGCCGAGAAAATAAACGGCGGCGGGCCGGTAGTGCAGGTCCGTGCGCGCGCGATCGATCAACATCTCCGCGGCTTGCTCATTTTCCTGCCAGCCATCCAAAGTCAGATAAATGTCCGCATTCGCGTAGCGAACGCGCAAATCGCTCGAAAACTCCGAGCGGCGCTCCAGCTGTTTCATCTGATCCGTCAAACGGATATGGCCGACCCAGCCTTCGACTTGCTGTTCGAACAAATCCAGAGCGCGCTGGTCGTGCCCGATGGCGCGTTCGAGCAACTCTTCTGCCTGATCTTGAGCAGGCAAAGCGAGCATGCGCTCAGCCTCAGCATCGGTCATATTTGCGGTCGACGTGGGGCGTGGCGGAACGGCCTTTGCCGTCACGGGCAAACGTGAGCCGTTTGCGCGCGCTTTGTTTGCTCGCGCGGCACTTGCCGCAGCCTTAAACGTCGAGAATCGCCAACCTTGCCAGGCAAACATGCCGGCGACGCTCAAAGCGAGAACAACGAAGGAAATCACCGTGGCCATGCGCGATTGCGGCCGCGGTTGCTGCCAGCCAGCGCGCATGGCGTCGGGTCCCAGAAAACCAGGCCTCGAAGAACTGAAAAGTGGCTGGCCAGGCTGCGGTGGCGGGCCGTAAGCGGAATCCATTTCGACATGCGTATCGATTTTCAGGCCGGCGAGAGTTTCGATTTGCGAAACGATCCAGCGCGCTTCCTGGCGAGTGCTGATTTCGTCAGCGAGAGTGACGCGGCGGCCATTCTTTGTTCGCAAACGAATGGCATACATCGAATTTCCCTGAGTCCCTCCCTGTTGTCCACTCGTAACGGCCACAATGGCGTCGACCTCAGAGAACAGGAACTGTTTTGTGGACCCGACACCGAGGGCGCGCGAAGTGGAAACGATTGCTCCGTTGCCGACGCGGATTCGCGCGGTTCCCAGGGCCACGTGAAAGAGGCCAAGGACCACGAACAAATCCATCAAGCCGAAAACAACCGGGAAAAACCAGGGAGCTTTCGAATGGAACAGAAAATAAACAACGCCGGTCCAGATCACAGTGAAAACAAGAAGAAAGAGCGCACGAGAGGGAGTGCGAAAAGCCGGAAAGTAAAATTCCGTCCCGCCATCCTGTCGAGAGATGATGACTTTCGGATGCCCTGGCGCAGATACGGGGACGAAATTCGAATCGTCAGATGTTCCGGCTGCAAAGCCCGAACTCTCTGACGACGAATCTGTGGGCGTCTGTTCCGCGGAGAAGGAAGTTCTAAAAACGGGCAGCTCGAAATCGTCGGAGTAATCGATTCCGGGAATATCCGCCTGCGCGTGCAGAAGCCAAAGAACCTGGTCGGAGGAATTGTCGTGATCCGTGACGTAAGCGTCGGATGGAATCGCGAAGTCCACGGGAATTGCCCGGCTAAATGGATCCATGCCCATGGCCCCGGACGAAACGTTTTGTTCCGTCTGCCAGAGCACGGTCTGCACCGTGGAACGGCTGTTGCCCGAACCCGTGATCATTTTGCGGACGCATGTAAGACAGAGGTCGATGCCGTGCGCGGCGTCCGCATCGAGCTTAAGATGAATCTTTCCCGCCAACCGGGCGCCGGGCGAAAACGGCAGCGAATCAAGCTCGAAATAGGTATTGCCGAAGCGGCGATGCCGAAGAGAGGCGCGCAAGGCGACCACGAAAAGAATTACGCCAATCGAGCAAAAACCAACAATCAAGAAGACGCGAGGATCATTGCGGCGGGCAAGTTGCGGGACGAGGGTGACCGCCACCGGAATCATCACTAGATTGCAGAAGATACAAACCACCCATGCGGTGATTTCGGTTTTCTTGTTTTGGCTTTCCGCTCGGCGGCTTGCCCAATCCGTCCGCCACAACCATGGCGAGGAGGGATTTGCTTCTTCGATCGCCGCCTGCTGCTTCAACTTGCGATAGCCGCCGAACGCCACGAGCACAAATCCAGCCCCAATCGCTGAGATAAAAAGAGCGATGGCGGCACCCGCAATCGTGCCACTAGCACCAGGATTGTGGCTATTTGCGAGAAATGTGAACAGCGAGAGCAGCCCCGGCACAAGGAACATCAGTCCGAAGCAAATAAAGAACGCAGCGGCGCCCTTGGAAGGCTTGGTCACACAGCAATTTTAGAAGTTATCCCGGCGGGCGAAATGGGCCGGAAGTACAGGTTTGCTGTTGCAGTTATAACCGAAAACATAGGGACAGAGACGGGGCAATGCCCATCAGTCCGGTTGCGTTTATCGATTCTCTTCGGGCGAGGGTCTGGGACTGTGCCGAAACCGTACTTTAGGCCAGTAGAAGCAGGCAAGCGACAACGCTAGCCTGTGGGGTAGAAGTGGGGACCATGCCATCTTCGGAAAGTATTGAGAAGTTCCTTGAGAGAGCCGCAGAACCAGGCCGCGATTGGTATTGGTTTGATGCCGGGGCGCGGCTCCTTCTTTTTTTGCTGGCGGTGGGGCTTGGAGGCTGCGCCGGGACCGCGAGTTCGTCGGGGGCTAAGCAGAATCCTCCGCCGGCGAACTCGGGTGTGAGTGTGTCGATCAATCCAACCTCGGCATCGTTGCAGACCGGAAACCTGCAACAATTTTCCGCGCCAGTGACCGGCAGTTCGAACACCAGCGTAACTTGGACTTCAACCGGCGGAACGATTTCCACTGGCGGACTTTACACCGCGGGAAACTTGGCCGGGACTTATAGCGTCACGGCAACGAGCGCCGCGGATAGTTCGAAGTACGCGACAGCGTCGGTAACGGTGACAACGACCCCGCCTCCTCCGCCACCTGCAGGCACCGCATCCTCGATTACGAAAGATGGCATCATTTGGACGTTTAGCCAGGCAGTACCCGTCGGGCAATTCGTGAACGGCGATTATTACGTTGTGGGTCCGGTCACGATCACCGCGATCAATCCTCCCCCGACCACTTCTTCGCCGTATGAAAATGGATCCGTTGTGGATTTACCGACGGCTAACGGAAAGAGCGGGTTTGATTCGCGATTGAACGATGGCACCGACGAATCGTGGTGGTTCGATGCGACCCTGCGATCCTATCCACCGATCACCTTGAAACCGGGAGACTCGCTGGTGTCTTCGATCAGCTTGGCGACCATTCATTCTGTGCCGGAAGTGATGCGAGCTTCGGACATGAGCGCGAGTCCAGTGGCGTCGGATTCCGTTCTAACCGTTCTGGCGGCCGCGCCATCCACTGATGCGTTCCGGCCTTCTTACTGCGACCGGAGCCAGACGATTTATCACGCGAATGCGTTGCAAAGGAATTTGCTGCCGTCGCTCGCGCCGCCGAATCCTGCGGGAACGCCGACGCTGGCGCAATTCGAAACCTATTACCGGCGACCATGGATCGATACGAACGCGTTTTTGTTCGATGCACCCGCGGATTACATGCCGAGCTACGGTCAGCACATTGCTTTCGCCGATTCTTATGCGGCGCTGCTACTTACTCTGAATTTTCCGGCGGATCAGAAAGTGAATCTCACAAATTATTTAGTGCAATACGGCATCGACTTGTACGGCTGCGTGCAGGCCGGTTACGGGTGGCCCGCGTTTGGAGGGCATCGCAGCGGGAGAAAGCTGCCGATTATTTTCGCGGGGATTTTGCTGAACAACCCCGGCATGAAAAATGTTTCGGCCGCGTATCCGAACAAATTCGGGGAGGATATGCAAACGCTGTACATCCATCAACTGCCGCCGGCTGGAAGCTACACGCAAGCGTGGCAAGGCGCGACGGTAATTTACGGCGGGCATTACGGCGTGAATGCAGATAGCTCCGTAGTGAGCCCGGGATTGTACGGGCCATACGAACAACTGCAGCCATCGGCCTGGGGAATTTTGACGCCACCCGGCGAGCAGTTGGGAGAGGCGTATCGAAGATGTTGCACGTCCGTCTCGTGGGTGGGCGAAGCGCTCGCAATGCGGCTGATGAACGCTGAAAGCGTGTGGAACTACCCTCCGTTCTTCGATTACGTGGATCGCTGGATGACGGAAGACGATACGCAAGCAGTCGCGGAAATCCTGGCGCAAAGCGGGTATGACTACAGCGCAAACTGGGAACGCCAAGGACAGACGAAATACTGGCTGCAAGGTGAATTTCCTCAGTACACGTTCATCGACGATTTGTGGAAGGCCTACCGGTAAAGAGCCTCCGCCGAAACGCGGGCATAGCTCAGCGGGCGGCGCTCTTCCGTTCCGGGCGAGCAGGAACGAGGCCGAGTTGGCGCATCAGCCCTAGAGCGTCCCAGCTGATGTAGGAATCGATGATCTTTCCGTTGGCGATGTGATGGATGGTGATGCCCTCGAAGGACATTTTCTTATTTGTGGGACGAACTCCCCAGATCTCACCCTTATGCGTGCCGGAAATGGTCCAGGAAGCGGCGACCTTGTCCTTTTCAGCAACGATATCCTCGGCAGTGAAGTGCAAATCGGGGAAGGCTTCCAAGTAGATGGCCATCTGAGCGCGGTAGGCTTCGGGGCCAACAGAGGAGCCGGGAAAATTGTTGTCGTGGAGAGCGTGGCTGGGAGAAATTAGATCGCTCACAAGTTCGAGCTTGCGTTTATTCCAGACTTCTTCGTAGAGGCGACGGACGATTGCCTTGCTATCCATTGGCATAGGGTGCGGCCTCCTCCGCGAGGGGGAACTTGTGGGGTTTGGAGCTTGGCCTTGCCACACGGAACCAAGATCGGGGGAAGCTCTGCAGGGTAAGGCTCGCCAGAGGGTACTCCCAAGAATCGCGCTTTGCAATGCGGCCGGTCGCTGCTGACAGCATGGCGATTCGTGTCGCCGCATCGGAAGCAGAGGGAGAGGCAATCGCAGAAGTCTTGTGACAATAGACGTGCGCGCGCAAAGTTTAACGAAAGGCTTCGGCGACTTCGATTGATATGGCTACGATTCGAACGGGTTGCGTGATTTGGATTCTCGCATCTTCCGATTGGTGCGGGGCGGCATCTCCCCGCTCTCTGCGCGAGTGCTTGTCCAGCATGGGTAGCCTGAGCTTCTATTCGGTATCCGTGTGCAAACTCACGAAAGAGCACAGTAGGCCTGGCGGGAAACTCCAAGCCGGAGGCGACCGGCACGCCGTAGGAAAAATGCGGCAGGGCGCTTCCGTCCTGCCGCATGCCTTCGAACAACACTAAATGTGGTCCTTAGCGGCGAACCGCGGTTACCACGGGATTGGTAAAGAGAGGTAGCGCGGTGGCCGACGGTAACCACAGCGAACGCCTGCGCGAAGGGCTTCCGTGGCGATCCGATTATCGAGCAGCGCCGACGTTCCAGTAGCTGGAGAGGAGACGACCAGTCCCTTTGTAGGATCTACTTCTGTGTCAGGAATCGGATCATTCAGCGGCAGGCCGTTGATGTCCAGGCCGTACGGGGCGGGATCGGCGGAAGTTGCCGAAGACGTTGTCTGAAGCGGCTCGGTGATCTGGTAGAGCGTCAGCTTGTTGTGATCAACGAGGACGTGAGTCATCCTGATCGAGGCCCAAGCCGCTGCCGCGCGGCGGGGCGTAATCGCCATTTCGTCTACTGAGCAAAAACTACGCTTGCCTTCGGACTCCTCGAAAGAGATGGAAGGAACTCTTTCGAAGAGCCTCGAGACAAGCTGGACTTGCGTTCGTATAGGTGTCGGCGTACTTCAGAGCGTACTTCAGGGAGTGACGTGGACGCTGACAGCAATGTTGGCGCCATTGTCCTGACGGTAGGTGACGTCGGCAGACGAGCCAACTTTCAGCTTGCCATCGATAGTCGTGTTCTTGTCAATGGCGAAGGACATGGTGCTCGATGCGCTTGGTTGTTGCGCCTGATCCTGAGAAACAGAAGACCGGGACGCGACCGTGAGAGTAAATGAACTCTGGTCGACAGAGGCAATCTTTCCAGACACCGATTGCGTCTGTTGGGCAGCCTCTTGACTCTGCTGAGTTTGATGCATATTGGCCGGCGGTAGTGCCAAGGCTCCCGCTACGAGAACCGTACCAGCCACTATCGAGGTAAAACCAAATCGCCACGCGTTTTTCATTTCAAAGCCCTCCACGGAGATTTGGCTGAGCGCAGGTAGTAGTGCAGAAGGCGTGCCAGAATGGCACTGAGGTTGAAATATCTCTGAACTTCAATGATGTTAACGAGTTACAACGACAAGCGCAGATTGCGAAGCGCCATGTCTCCTAGTACCAGAACGAGCAAACTCTACGCGGCTCGTAAACAATCTCGCTAGGATTTATTGTGGCGAAACTACAGTTAACTTGGTATTGGCAGGCGTATTTGGTTTGGGCGATTCTCTCTGTTCAACTTTCGCCGGCGAACTTGCGGGCGACGGAGGTTGCGCGCCAGCATCGTAGAACGAACTATTGAGCGAAGCACTGAACGGATAAGACTTTCCGTGGTCGGTGAGTTCGGTTAGCAGGAGTTCGTAGCGAAAACCGTCCGGATGAGTTTTGCTCCTGAGAAGAACGAGGAGTCCGCGAACTTCCGAATCAGCGTGGATCACGACGCCGTCTCCAAGGCTCAAGTCCGATACGACGGAGCCATGGAATTCGGAGCCGTCGCGATTGGCGTTCGAGTCGATGGACGTGAGAATTTTGACGTGAAAAACGGTTCCTTGCGGGAGGGCATCGAGCGGATCTGCGGCATTGTGGCGCAGACGAGTCTGTAAGTGAAACGCGAGAATCGATCCTGCCGGCACGCGAATAGGTTCAATCGTGGAACTTGAAACTTGGGCAGGGGAGGAAACTGCAAACACACCAACAGCGAACAGGGCTAGGGCAAGAAAACGCGACATCAGGGCTGGCCTTTCTACTCGGGACCGAACAAGCGCCGAAACCCCATAATAAATTCGCGCGGGAAGGCAGTCAATTCCAAAACCGGGGGAGCGTGCTGTGTCGATTAGTATTGCCTAGGAGCGCAGGATATTCATCACCAGCAATACGACTGCCATGAGGATGGCGAGTGCGATCAGGGCAATCGGCAGACCGCTTTTTCGCGGAGCCAGCGCGCCTAGAGAGAATCGGCTGGAGCCAGAAAAACTGAATTTGCAATATTTGCAGGTCTCCGCTTGTTGAGGGCAGATGCCGCCGCAGTTTGGGCAAGTTTGTGCGAACATTCTGTCCGACATTTCCGAGAAATAACATGCTAGGCGAGAAAGTTCCAATGGTACCTCGGTACGTAGCTGCCTGATTGCTGGACACCAGCATTTGAGAAGGCGCGAACCCTCCCAGATGGGCTAGCCGCGCGCTGAGGAATTTATATCATCCGACGACCTGAGGCACTGTTGGGTCGTCTGCATGAATTGTGGCAAGATTTTCGGTCCTTCCGAAGGTAAGTGGTCGCCAACAGGCTGGGGTGCAAAAGAAAAAGGGCCGCGGAATGAGCACGCGACCCTGAGACACACTAGTGGAATTGTCTTCTCTTTGACTCGATACGATCTGACAGAATCCGCCCGAATCCTGGATTAAACCAGGTTGTAAACCGAACGTGTATCCCCGCAAATCGTGAGAAGAGCGGGATACATTTGCGTGGCATGATCCGCACACCATAGCGGAGTGAGCCACGACTACTTTAGAAAGGAGGTGATCCAGCCGCAGGTTCTCCTACGGCTACCTTGTTACGACTTCACCCCAATCATGAGTCATACCTTGGGCGCTTGCTTCCTTGCGGTCAGCGCGGCGACTTCTAGTACAACTCACTTTCGTGATGTGACGGGCGGTGTGTACAAGGCCCGGGAACGTATTCACGGCGTCGATCTGATACGCCATTACTAGCGATTCCGGCTTCATGCAGTCGAGTTGCAGACTGCAATCCGAACTGAGCAGAGTTTTCTCCGATTAGCTCCCCCTCGCGGGTTGGCAACGGTTTGTGCCCTGCATTGTAACACGTGTGTAGCCCTGGACATAAAGGCCATGCGGACTTGACGTCATCCCCACCTTCCTCTCCGTTATCCGGAGCAGTCCACGTAGAGTTCCCTCCTTGCGGAGTGGCAACTACGTGCAGGGGTTGCGCTCGTTGCGGGACTTAACCCAACACCTCACGGCACGAGCTGACGACAGCCATGCAGCGCCTCCACACTTGTCCCTTGCGGGAAGGCCATATTTCTATAGCTAGTCAAGTGCGCTTCGAGCCCAGGTAAGGTTCCTCGCGTAGCGTCGAATTGAACCACATGTTCCACCGCTTGTGCGGGCCCCCGTCAATTCCTTTGAGTTTCAGTCTTGCGACCGTACTCCCCAGGTGCAGGACTTAACGCGTTAGCTCCGGGACGACGCACGAACGTGCGGCACCCCAAGTCCTGATCGTTTAGGGCTAGGACTACCAGGGTATCTAATCCTGTTTGCTCCCCTAGCTTTCGTTCCTCAGCGTCAGTAGTGGTCCAGCGCGCCGCTTTCGCCACGGGTGTTCCTGCAGATATCTACGCATTTCACCGCTACACCTGCAATTCCACGCGCCTCTCCCACACTCAAGCACAGCAGTTTCGGAAGCAGTCTCTGGGTTGAGCCCAGAGATTTCACTCCCGACTTGCTACACCGCCTACGAACCCTTTACACCCAGTAATTCCGAGCAACGCTGGCCCCCCACGTCTTACCGCGGCTGCTGGCACGTAGTTAGCCGGGGCTTCTTATACCCGTACCGTCAGTCCCCTTGCGGGGCATTCGTCCGGGTCGAAAGGGGTTTACACTCCGAAAAGCTTCATCCCCCACGCGGCGTCGCTGCATCAGGCTTTCGCCCATTGTGCAAGATTCCCCACTGCTGCCTCCCGTAGGAGTCTGGACCGTGTCTCAGTTCCAGTGTGGCTGGCCATCCTCTCAGACCAGCTAACGATCAAAGCCTTGGTAGGCCGTTACCCTACCAACTAGCTAATCGTGCGCGGGTTCCTCCTCCGACGCCTTACGGCTTTGAATCCCCAAACCGAAGTTCAAGGAATGTTATGCGGAATTAGCTTCGGTTTCCCGGAGTTATTCCCCATCGAAGGGCAGATTACCCACGTGTTACGCACCCGTGCGCCGTGCGCCACCTGTATTGCTACAGGCGCGCACTCGACTTGCATGTGTTAAGCACGCCGCCAGCGTTCGCTCTGAGCCAGGATCAAACTCTCGTTTGAAACTGGTAGCTTGGCGAAAAAAAATGCCCTCTGATTTGCATCAGAGAGCCAGCCTGCCAAGCGAATTATTGTCGCTCGATTTACTCAGACCATTCGTGCTCGAAAAGGACGAATGGTTTCGAACGGATTCTGGCACATCGTATCGATTGTCAAAGAGCAAGACCTCCCTGTCCAGCAGAAAGGTACGTCCACAGCCCAAGGAGAATACGACGATCACGTTCCGAATAAGTCAACAGGAGAATATCGATTTCCACAGGCTTCCACAGACGGGCGCTAAAGATCGGGCTAAGGCATTTATCAGAAGCGAGTTACGGACTTCACGGTGCTTGATTCATGCGAACCAGTGCTGGACTTATTGCGGTTTTGAAATTAGCCTTGCGGGCTTCGCGGACCGAAAAACGGAGATAGGGTTGTTGCGAGAATGTGGCACGCGTTGTTTTTAAAGGACTGAAAAAACCGCACAGGCAAGATTGCCTGTGCCACTCAGGGGCGGACTAAATGGCGATTCGCAAAGTTGAAGATTTGGAGTGCAGTGATTTCTTGCGCGGCAACGATTGTTTCAACGCCAATGGCTCGGGCGCAGAGTGCAGGCGTAACAGAACAATCGGGACCTTACCCGTCGTTGGAGATTCGCGATGTAACCGTGATTGATGGATCAGGGGCGCCGGCGTTTGGGCCGGTCAATATTTTCATTAAGGGGAATCGGATTGACCGCGTCGTGCCGTCGGACTCGATATCGCGCAGAGAGAAGGACGAAGAAGGAACGGGCAAGAAGGCGCAGAAGGCTCCGGATCGCGTGATCGAAGGTAAGGGCATGTACGTGATGCCGGGATTGATCGACGTACATATTCATATCAACTTAACGAAGGACGTGCCCGCGGAATACATCTACAAATTGCTGCTGGGGCACGGCGTGACGACGGTTCGAACGTTCAATGTGGGGAACGACGATCCGGCGGGAATGGTAGCGGAGAAGAAAAAGATTGCGGCGAACCAGATTATTGCGCCGCGCATGTATGTGTATCCGTTCTGGGGGCGCGGTGACGATCCGCGCTATTCGAATCCGGAAGGGGCGCGACAGATTGTGGACGAATGGCATGCACTGGGAGTGGACGGAGTCAAGATTATTGGCAAGCCGGGACTGTGGCCGGATGTGTTTCACGCGATTGCGGACGAGGCGCGAAAAGATGGCATGGGCGTGGCCGTGCACATCGGGCAGGACGGCGTGTATCCGATGAATGCGGTCGCAGGTCGCGAGCGAAGGGGCTTCGACGATTGAGCATCATTATGGTTATCCGGAATCTTCCTATGCGAATCAGACCATTCAGAATTTGCCGCCGGGCTACAACTATTCGAGCGAGCCGGACCGGTTTTTGGAGACGGGGCGGTCATGGCTACAGGCGGATGTGCCAAAGCTGCACGGCGAGGTGATTCATTCGCTGCTGGAGACGATGCACAAAACAGGATTCATCATGGTGCCGACGTTCAGCATCTATGAGGCGAATCGCGATGTGACCCGCGCGGCGAATTTGCCGTGGCACTCGACATACACGCTGCCAGTCGTGATGGATTCGTTCTTGCCGAATCCGGCGCATCACGCCTCCTATTTTTATGAATGGACGTCGAATAAGGAAGCGGATTGGGCGCGCGCTTACCGTCGCTGGCTGGATTTTGTAAACGATTATAAGAACCAGGGCGGCGTGGTTGCGGTGGGATCGGACACAGGATTCCTGTTTGAGCTGTGGGGATTCGGAACGATTCGCGAATTGGAGATGCTGGAAGAGGCAGGATTTTCGCCGCTAGAGGCGCTTCATGCTGCGACGGAGAATGGAGCCAAGGTGGTGAAGAATCCTGAGCTGGGATTGATCCGACAGGGCTATTTGGCGGACCTCGTAGTGCTTTCGGAAAATCCACTCGCGGATGTGAAAGTGTTTTATGGGAACGGCGTGACGCGCGTGGGGACGGACCGCAAGGAAATGCACGAGCAGTGCGTGAAGTATACGATTCGCGACGGAGTGATTTTTGATTCGCAGGCGTTGCTGAGCGATGTGCGGGAGATGGTGGCGAAAGCTAAGCTGGCACGGCCTGCGCAGGCGAAGCCCAAGCAATCTGAGTAGTATTGGTCAGCTAAGTTGCCCTTGGATGTCGTGTCGAGTTATTGGAAAGTGGCGCATCGAGCGGGCCGGGAGACTCGACCTCTTTGGTTGGTAATTGTTACCATAACCGCTGCGTTTATGCTCAATCTGGTTTCTCCAAAAACAAAAGCTCGAGGCGTTGGCGGCGAGCTTGCGCGACGATTGCTTGAGAGCTTGAGGCGCACGGAGATGTTGCGTGCGGGTGAGCGCGTGGGGGTGGGTGTGTCTGGCGGTGCGGATTCGGTGGCATTGCTGATGCTTTTGCTTGAGTTGCGCGAGCAGTTGGGGATTGTGTTGAGCGTGGCGCACTTGAATCACAAGCTGCGTGGTGCTCCTGCGGAGGCGGACGAAAAATTCGTGCGGAAGCTGGCGGAGAAGAATGGGCTGGAGATTTACGGCGAGAGTGTGGATGTGGCGGCGCGTGCTAAGCGCGAGAAGGCGAATCTGGAGGATGCGGGGCGGCGGGTGCGGTATGAGTTTTTTGCGCGGCTAGTTGCGGAAGGAAAAGTGGATGTAGTTGCGGTAGCGCACACGGCGGATGACCAGGCAGAGACGGTTTTAGCGCACATCTTGCGCGGGACGGGATTGGCGGGGCTCGGGGGGATTCATCCTCGCACGGAGAGTGTTGTGCGGCCATTGCTTCAGTTGCGGCGAGCGGAGTTGCGATCGTATCTGCGAGCGAAAAAACAGAAATGGCATGAGGACGCCACGAATCAAGATACGACGCGAATGCGGGCGCGGATTCGAAAGAAATTATTGCCGCTATTGGAACGCGAGTTTCAGAGTGGCGTGGTAGAGCATCTCGGTTCGCTGGCGGAGTTTGCGCAGGAGGATGAGGAGTTTTTGGAATTGCTTGCGCGGGAGCATTGTGCAGCGTTTGCGAGAAGACACTAAAGTTGAAACACGAATTTCCGTGGGGGATTTGCTGCCGCCTATGGGTAGAGGACGATTTCCACACAGAGTTCACAAGAGGACACCGAGAAAAGAGACGAAACCTGGGCCCTGACCAAGCGGATGCTGCGTCGTCTAATGGAAGAGAGGAAGAGCGGAACAGGGCAAATCACCGGACAGCACGTTGCGGCAGTGCTGGAGCTAGCACGGCGCGGAGAGAATGGGAAGTCGCTGCAATTGCCAGGTGGCGTCGACGTTCGGCGCGAGCGAAATGATTTGGTTTTCTGCGGAAATTCGTCGCGGCCAGCGCTACGAACCAGCGGAAAACACGCGGAGAAGAAAACCTCCGCAGCAGAGTACGAATACAAACTCGATTTTACAAATACCCGAAATGGCGACGTGACTTTGCCGGTGCCGCAAGCGCAGTGCGTTTTCCGCCTCAGGGTGATTGACTGGCCCGCCCAGAGGGGGGAAACTAGTAAATCAGGGGCGGTCTTAGACCGCGACCGGCTGCGTTTGCCGCTTGTGCTGCGCAACTGGCGTTTCGGGGACAAGCTGCAACCCGCGGGGCATCAGAAGGCGCACAAGCTGAAGCGGCTGTTGAACGAAAAGCGCATCAGCCGATGGGAGCGAGACGGCTGGCCGGTTTTGACAAGCGGCGGCGTTCTTGTGTGGGCTCGCGGCTTTCCCGTTGCCGCCGGGTTTGCAGCAAATGAGGGGACCCGGACAGGAATTTTGATCGCCGAGGAAAAGTCTTGATGCGTGACCGCCCAGCGGTCAAGTCGAGAGCGTCGAGCCGTGCGGCCTATTCTGCCGCGCGAATTGGCGCGAGGGTCGCAGCGCTCGGACGAGAAATTTCGCGAGCGTACAAAGGGCGGCGGGTGGACGTGGTTGTTACACTAGACCGCGGATTCGTTTTTGCCGCCGACCTGATCCGCGAAATTAACACCGCGGTCGTTTGCCACTTCGTACGCGAGGACGTGCGAGACGTAAACGACGGCGGCAACGAGCGGCGCGAAGTTTATTTCGGCGCGCGGCCGGAGTTGAAGGGCCGCGATGTTCTCCTGCTCGATGCGGTGCTGGAGAGCGGTGTGACGCAAGAGTTTCTTCTGCGGCGATTGGGCGAAAGCCAGCCCAGGTCGTTGCGATTGGCAGTGCTGCTGGACAAGACTGCGCGGCGGCGCGTGGGCCTGGAGCCCGATTACTTTGGGTTCCGGACGGCATCTAATGATGTATGGGTCGGGTACGGCCTGGCTGCGGACAATGGGACTGGGCGGAATCATCGGGCTCTCTCCAGTGGGGCAGCGCAGGTGAAGCGACGGCAAGGCAGCAAGAAGTAGCTTCGACAGATTTGCCAGTCGCTTCCTCGTGGGATGAATTTCCGCGAGGCCAAGGACAAAGGTGAGGACAACGTGAACTCGAGTTCTACGGCAAAAACAATTCTCTTCTGGATCTCCATCGTGTTTCTCGGCGTGATGCTGTGGAAGCTGGTGTCCGCGAATGGAAGCCAGGCGCGGGAGCAGACGCCCAGCTACACCGAGTTCATGGCCAAGGTGGACGCGGGAGACATCAAGGAAGTAACGCTATACCTCTCGCCCAACAGCTACGAAGTTCAGGGAGAATACCTTCGTCCCGCCGAACACGAAATTTGTCGTGACGGTTTTCAAGGAAGCGGCTCCGGATCTTGTCAAGCAACTAAAAGACAAGGGAGCAATGATCAGGGGGATGAAGGAGGTTCGCAGCGGGGATTGGATTTTGATCCTGCTGAACGCGGCGCCTCTGATCTTGCTTGTGGGCTTTCTGTTTGTTCCTGATGCGGCAGATGCAGGCCGGCGGAAATAAAGCGTTGAGCTTTGGCAAGTCGCGCGCGCGGCTGCTATCGGCGCAGCAGAAGAAAGCGACGTTTAAGGATGTTGCGGGAACGGACGAAGCCAAGGAAGAGTTGCAGGAAATTATCGAGTTCTTGAAAGACCCGCAAAAATTCCAGAAGCTGGGCGGACGCATTCCCAAGGGCGTGTTGCTGGTCGGGCCTCCTGGAACCGGCAAGACTTTGCTTGCTCGGGCAATCGCCGGCGAGGCGAACGTTCCGTTCTTCTCGATTTCCGGTTCGGATTTCGTCGAGATGTTTGTGGGCGTCGGCGCGAGCCGCGTACGCGATTTGTTCGAACAAGGAAAGAAGAACGCACCTTGCATTATTTTCATAGATGAAATTGATGCTGTCGGACGGCACCGCGGCGCGGGATTGGGCGGTGGACATGACGAGCGCGAGCAGACTTTGAACGCGTTGCTGGTCGAAATGGACGGCTTCGAATCGAACGAAGGCGTGATTTTAATTGCAGCGACAAACCGGCCCGATGTGCTTGATCCAGCCTTGCTACGGCCTGGGCGATTCGACCGGCGCGTGGTAGTTGCGCGGCCGGACGTTAAGGGCCGCGAAGAAATTCTCCGCGTGCATACACGTAAGGTGCCGCTGTCCGACGACGTGGAGTTGTCGATCATCGCGCGCGGCACGCCGGGTTTTTCTGGCGCGGACCTTGCGAACCTGGTGAACGAAGCGGCTCTGTGGGCTGCGCGGCAGAACCGCAAGTTCGTGATGCAGGTCGACTTCGAGATGTCCAAAGACAAGGTGTTGATGGGCGTCGAGCGGAAGTCGATGATTCTTTCGGATGAAGAGAAAAAGAACACAGCGTATCACGAGGCCGGACACGCCTTGGTTGCGGCGATGACTCCGGGAGCCGATCCGGTTCATAAAGTGACGATCATTCCGCGAGGTATGGCGCTGGGCTTGACGATGCAATTGCCTGAAGACGACAAGCACACCTACACGCGGGAATACCTCGAAGCCATGCTCGCTGTGTTGATGGGCGGTCGCTCGGCGGAAGAGATTTTCCTGGGACACATTACCACCGGCGCTGGCAACGACATCGAACGAGCCACGGATCTGGCGCGTAATATGGTTTGCGAATGGGGCATGAGCGAACTGGGGCCGCTGGCGTATGGCAAAAAGGATGAAGCGATCTTCCTGGGCCGCGAGATTACGCAGCATCGCGACTACTCGGAAGATACGGCGATCCAGATCGACAAGGAAGTGAAGCGGATCGTCAACGGCGGCTACGAGAATGCCAAGAGGCTGCTTTCCACCAATCGCGAGACGCTTGAGCGGATCGCGCAGGCATTGCTCGAACGCGAAGTGATCGACGCGAACGAAGTGAAGATGTTGATGGAAGGCAAGCCGCTGCCGGAAAAGCCGCGGACGCCTCCTCCTCCAGCGCAAGCAGCGCCGAGCACCGATCCTAAGGTTGTGCGGCCGGAATTGCGGCCGGCACCCGGATTTACGCGCGGGGAGAACCCGGCGAAGGCATAGACACGAGATAGTGACAGGTATTTGGTCAGCAGGGGCACGAAATATCGTGCCCCTACTTTTTTGGGCTGGGCAGATTTTGGAGGCGGCGCGGCGGTGACCGTTGCGGGTAAAATGGCGTAGAATGCGCTTATGGGAAAGAAGGAACCGGACAATCTGCAGGTGACGTGCCCGTGCTGCCAAGCGAAGCTGGTGGTGGACGCGGTGTTTGGAGCTGTGCTTTCTCACGAGGCTCCTGTGAAGGCTGGGCCCAACGTCGATTTGGAAAACGCCCAGGGGATTCTTGCGGAACAGCGACGTCAGCGTGAGGACAAATTTGCCGATTCGTTTTTCCAGGAAACCCACAAGGAAGACATTCTCGCCAAGAAATTCGAAGAAGCAATGAAGAAGGCCAAGGACGCGCCCGCCGGCAAGCCGCTTCGCGATTTTGATTTGGATTAGTTGTAGGCCGGCACTCCCGCCCGTCTGTGTTTGCTTTTGGTCTAGCGCGGGTGACAGACAAGAATGTCCATCCCACCTGGGTTAAACTTCCGGCCTACCCTTCGAATGAGCTCACGCAAGAAATTTCGGTTGAAGCTGCGCTCGGGAACGCTTGTCCTTGGGGGAGCGCACGCTTGTGATGGGCGTGTTGAATGTTACGCCGGATAGTTTTTCCGATGGTGGGAAGTACGAGCAACCTGGAATCGCCATTGAACACGCCCTAGCGATGGAGCTGGCCGGCGCCGACCTGCTTGACATCGGTGGCGAATCTACGCGGCCAGGTTCGGAGGCAACTTCGGCTTCCGAAGAATTGGATCGCATTCTTCCCGTCTTGGAAGGGTTGCGCGGCCGGCTAAAGATTCCCATATCGGTGGATACGCGGCGATCCGCGGTCGCTGAGCTCGGCATTCGCGCCGGCGCAGAGATTATCAACGACGTTTCGGGATTAAAGAACGACGCGCGTCTTGCTGAGGTGGCGGCGAAGTATGGCGTGCCGCTCATTCTGATGCACATGCGCGGCGAGCCTGGAACGATGCAGCGCGGCCCGTTCGCGCGGGATGTGCTAAAGGACGTGGCGCGGGGACTGCGCGAATCCGTGGCGAAGGCGCGCAAAGCTGGCGTGGCAAAGTCGCAGATTATCTTGGATCCGGGGATTGGATTCGGGAAGAGTCATGCGCAGAACTACGAGCTGATCGAGAAGTTGCCGCGCCTGGCTGCGCTTGGCTATCCGCTGCTTGTCGGGAGTTCACGCAAGGGATTTCTTGGGGCGACCCTGGCGCGCGACGGTAAACCTGCTCCGCCAGAAGAACGAATCTGGGGCACGTCAGCAACGGTCACGGCGAGCATCTTAGGTGGAGCGCACATCGTGCGTGTGCACGACGTTGCGGAAATGGTGCAGGTCGCGCGAGTTGCAGATTGTGTCGCGCATCCCAGGGTGCGCGTTCGCTAGTTGCCGGCCCGCACTTCACTTTCTTCAGGCTACGGTTTGAGCTCGAGCACGTCTGTTGTTTCCCGGTCGATGGACGGCTTGGTGAAGCGCAGTGGAAAGTATTGACCGTGGGTCCACAGCGGCAGCAGATCATCGTAATGCACGCTACCGGGTTGGCCGCTTTGTCCGGCGACGTTGACGGCGACGGCGTTGTCCCAGTCGCTCAAGTCAAAAATCTCGCGGTAGCTTGCGCCCGCCAATTGGTCAAAGGAAGCTCCTCCAAAATACGTGGCGTCGACGGTGCTACCATCGCCGGGGCGAGGGAAGGGGCCGCGATCGAAGAGCGCATCGGCGCCAGGTGCAACGTGGTCAAGTGGATGGAGAAACGAGACGCGGTGTAGATTTCCCCAGGCCCAGTTTTTGGGATCGGGGCCGAGCTTGGCCGCGAGTTTCTGTTCTGCCGCTTGGACCGTCTGAAGCAGCAGAGCGTCGCGCCCGCCCTCGGGATTTTGGCCGAAGACCACCGCGCGCGGATGCGACAGCTCTTCGAGGATTTCCGGCAGCGCCAATTTTCCTGCGATCTTTTGCGCTTCCGGGGGAACGGCTAGCTTCGTGACCGCGTCGCGCAACTCCGCGTCCCAGAATTCGTAAAGCGTTGCAGCTGTCGAATCAGCGGTGACTGTACAGTCCCAATCGAGCAAGAGTTTGGCGGAGCTGCTTGGCGCGTTGCCCGCGGCATGCTTCAACAAAGCTTGCACATCGCGCGCCGCTAGCGACACGACGTCATTCTGAAGATTCTCCATGTCCGCAAGGCTGAGTTTGTACTGACTTTTTGCTGCGGCGCTGAGCACTTCCTTGATGCGCAGGAATCTTTCCGGCGATGCCCATTGAAATCCCACTGCATAGGCATACTTCTCCGGAATCATTTTGTGATTGGCAGTGGCGACAAAACCTGAGGCTGGATTGTACGTGTGCGGGAGGTCGGCGTTGGGTACAAAACCGCTCCATTCGTAGCCGCCAGTCTCTGGAACGGGGAGAAGGCCTGTCCAGTTTTTGCGCAGAGGGGCGAGGCCGGTGGAATGTTCGCCGATGTTGCCGTCGCGATCGGCGTAAACGATATTCTCCGAGGGGACTTTCCAGCGGGGCATCGCTTGCTCAAATTCCTGCCAGTTTTGTGCGCGATCGAGGGCCAGCGAGCCGAGGTATCCAGCCGTGCCGGGCTCCGCGCCAACCCAATGCAGAGCTAGCGCGCGCTTTCCGTCTTCCCAGAGCACGGGGCCGTGGCGCGTGAATTTCAGTTTCACTGAGACCGGGGAGCCGCCGCGCACGGCGATAGTTTCTGTTTTCACTTCCATGCGCTCCCAGCCGTTCTCAGTCTTATATTGCTCTGGATCGTCGGGATTTAACTGCGCGAGGTAGAGATCCTGCTGATCGAGTCCGAAAATTGTGAAGCCCCAGGCGATTTTTTCGTTGTGACCGGCGGCGACTCCGGGCAGACCGGGTTCGCCTGCGCCAATGACGTTCCATCCGGGCGCAACCAGATGCACGATGTAGCGCAGCGAGGGCTCGGCGATGACACGGTGCGGATCGTTGGCGAGGAAGGGTTTGCCGGTGACGGTGAGCGAACCGGAAACGGTCCAGTTGTTGCTTCCCTGAGTTGGCGTTTCTGGAAAATGGAATGGCACGTCGCTGCCTACGAGGTCTTGCAACAGCGCCGGCGACAACCCCGAAAAATCAACGCCGGGAGCCGGATCAAGTTTCACTGGTGGATCGAGTTCAAGGAGCTCCGACGCTTTTTCCGGGCCGAGAAGAGCGACCAACTGTGCGCTGTGAAGTTCGCTCGCGCCATTTCCTGTCACCGAGTACGCGGCTAAACGGTTCAGACAGTCTTCAGGCTTCCAGGGCTCGGGCTTGAAGCCGGCAAGTTGGAACTCAAGCGGGAGACCGATGCCCCCGGGCCTTTGGATTTCTTCGATGTAAGCGTTAATGCCAGAGGTGAAGGCTTCGAGGATTTCCTTGGTGTCAGGAGCGTAGCTTTTGTATTCGGCGTCCATGTCACCGCGATAGCGCAGCCGCCGTGCATTGACGTCGCGTTTCACCGCGGACGGTCCGAGGATTTCCGCGAGCCTGCCTTGGCCGGAGCGCTTCCAGAGTTCCATTTGGAAGAGGCGGTCTTGCGCGACGACGAAACCCTGCGCGAAGAAAAGATCGTGCTCGTTCTGCGCGTAGATGTGGGCGACGCCCCAGCGGTCGCGCTGGACACGGACGCTTTTCTGAAGGTCCTGGACGTTGATTGTCCCACGGATCAGGGCCAGAGCTGCCTTTGCGCGGGCATCGAGGCTCGAAGCAGCAGTTTGGGTGGCTGATTGCGCCGAAGCAGCGACTGCGCAAGCCAAATTCAGTGCAAGAACGGAAATAAATTTTTTCATCGCAAATTCTCTCGACTAGTTGGATTGTGCAGCCTAATTTCTCCCCAAAGCGCCGCGAGCTTATACTACTCCGCGCCAGGATGCACGGCCTTGCTACTGGAATTAAGCATCCGCTGTGCAGGTTCGTCGCGGAGAGTGATTCGATGCGCAACCTCAAAGCTTTCTTCGCTTCATTCCTTCTTTACCTCATTGCTTCGCTTTCTGCCTCAGCCCAACTGCCTCCGCCGAAGGATTCCCTGGGTCCCGCACAAGCCGGCCAAAGTGCTGCTGCGTGTTCGGCGACGGACGCTTCAAGTTGCGCTCAAGCCGCAGCAAAAATTTTGCCGCAGGTAATGGGACCTTCGCCGATGGAAGAAAACTTGCGGCGCTTGACGGATGAAATTGGCGGACGCGTGACTGGCTCGCCGGAGATGGCGAAAGCCGTCGAATGGGCCGTCGCCGCGTTTCGCGCGGAGGGACTGGAGGTCCACACAGAGAAGTACACGCTGCCGGTCACGTGGAGCGAAGCGGACACGCGGCTCGAATTGCTGGGGCCAGTGAGTTTTCCCATTCGGCTGAAAGCGGAAGGTTGGTCGCCCCCAACACCTGCGGGCGGCGTCGAAGCAAGTCTCCTCGATGTCGGCTACGGGTCCGAGGAAGATTTTGTGCGCGCTGGGGCGCGCATAAAAGGCGCGATTCTGCTCGTGCACAGCGATGTCGGCTCGACTTGGGCTGATCTCTTCAACGAGTATCTGCGGCCGCCGGAAATCATCCGTCAGGCACTCAAGGGTGGCGCTTCCGCAATTCTTTGGATGGGCGCGCGCGAGCGGCTCCTGCTTTATCGCCACACCAATTCGTTGAACGGTGGAATCGACAAAATTCCGCAGGCTATCGTTGCCCGCGAAGATGCAATGCGGCTGGCCCGAACCGTAGCCGCGTACCCGGGGAAAGTGCGCGTGCGATTCAACATGCCGAACAAGATTGGCGGTCCGATCGAGCAAGAAAATGTTGTGGGCGAGATTCGTGGCTATGAAAAACCAGACGAGGTAGTGATTCTCGGGGCACATCTCGATTCCTGGGAACTCGGAACCGGCGCTCTTGATAACGGCTGCAACGCCGCAATGGTTATCGAAGCGGCGCGGGCCATCAAGGCGACTGGATTGTTGCCGCGGCGCACAATTCGCTTCGTTCTCTTCAGCGGCGAAGAACAAGGCACCATCGGCTCTTACGAGTATGTGAAGGCACATCGCGCAGAGATGGACAAAATTCGCGCGATGATTACTTTCGATGCGGGCATCGGACGCCTCACAGGTTATTCGCTGGGCGGGCGGCGCGACATCGAGGGCGGCGTGCGCGAAGTGCTGAAGCCGCTGGAATCCTGGGGCGCAAACAATCACACACCCGACGCTTCCTTTGGGACCGACAACCTCGATTTCCTGCTGGAAGGCGTACCAACGCTGGTTGCCAATCAGGAAGAGGCGAACTACTTGCCGAATTATCACGCCGCATCCGACACGCTGGACAAAGTGGATATTCGCGAGCTGAAGCTTCACACCGCGCTCGCCGCGCTGACAGCCTGGGGCATCGCCGATCGCACCGAGCCCCTCGGCAAACGCCTAACGCGCACCGAGCTCGACGTCCTCGTCAAAGAAACCGGCCTCGACCAGCAGATGAAAGCGCTTGGTTACTGGGACGCCTGGCAGAGCGGCGCGCGCGGGCGCAAACCATAGCGTTGTGCGATCAGCAAAAAACTACTGTCGGCAGGGCGCGAGTTCTTTTGCATTTAAGACTTTCGCATCCTTCCACCGCTCGCGATTTTCTTTCGAGAGCTTAATGGTCCAGTCTTCGTATCTACGATTTCTTCGGGCGTTCGGTTGCGAAACGCAGGATTCGATCCTAGGAGCGACACAAACAGGTGAACGCCGCTTCATTCAAATCTGGCGAACCTGGTAGGCTTCCCAATTATCAAGTCTTAAGTTAGCATACGCCAAATCTTGTCTCAATTTCTTCACGCTATACTGGAATAGAAGACATTCACGCGTTGCAGCGTTGGGGAGAGAACTTGGGCACGGAGCAACACAAGCGGGGACACATTCTGGCGCTGGATTATGGGCGCGCCAGGATTGGGATGGCAATTGCCGATGCAGAGGCGGCGTTGGCGCAGCCGCTCGGGACTCTGGATCGCATCAACCGCAACGAAGACATGCGGCGGTTGCGGGAGTTGGTGCGCGAGCATGGTGTGCTACAAATTGTAGTAGGACTCCCGCTGCGTCTGGATGGAACACGCGGCGATATGGCCGAAGAGGCAGCGCGGTTCGGGGAGCGCGTGCACAAGCAGCTTGGTCTACCTGTCGAAATGGTGGACGAGCGGCTTACGAGTTGGGAAGCGGAGCGGTTGCTCGAGGAGCACCAAGGCAGGACCATTCACGCCGCGTCCAGCAAAAAACGAAAAAAAGAAAACGAAAAGACAGGCGTGGACGCACTGGCTGCGGCTTTGATTTTGAAAGAATACCTGGACCAGCGGCAGCCGGCGCAGGCCGTGCAAGACGCGAAGTGAAGTATGTGCGCTTGGGATTCGCGAGGCTGATTTGAAGAAAGTTTTGCTGCTCATTTTGGTGCTGGTGCTGGCCGCAGCGGGGGCCGCGGCGTGGGGATGGTATTGCATCACGAAGCCATACCAGGGATTCGCGAGCGGAGGTGTTTTCGTTACCGTGCCGCACGGGGCTTCGAGCCGTGGCGTGGCTCGAATACTGGAGAGTAATGGCGTGGTGCGCAGCGCCACAGCGTTCGAAATTTATGCGCGGCGGCATCCGCGGCGATCGCTCGAAGCGGGAGAATATTTGTTCGATCACCCCCTAAGCGGCCGCGACGTTTTCTGGAAGCTTGCTAAGGGCGACGTCTATCAAATTCCCTTCACCGTTCGCGAAGGCGAAACTCTTTACGACATCGCGCATGATCTCGAGGTCGGTCACTTTCTTCCCGCCGACGATTTCGTGAAAGCCGCCAGCGATCCAATGATGGTGCGCGATATTGACCCGCACGCCCTGACGCTCGAAGGCTATCTTTTCCCCGCAACTTATCAACTGCCGCGCCATCCAGTCGCCGTTGAGCTCACTGCGGCCATGGTGAAGAAATTCAAGGAGCAGTGGACGCGACTTTCGCCGCCAATGGCAGGCGACGATAAAACGAGGCTTGCGTCCGGCTATCCCATTTCTTCCATCGTGACGCTGGCCTCGCTCGTCGAGCGCGAGACACCTAAAAGGGATGAGCGTCCTTTGGTGGCTGGAGTCTTTGAAAATCGGCTTCGCAAGGACATGATGCTGCAATGCGACCCGACGGTGATCTATGCTTTGGAACAAGAGGGCCGTTACAACGGAACACTGACTGGAGCAGACCTGCACGTGCACTCGCCCTACAACACGTATGAGCACACGGGATTGCCGCCTGGACCCATAGGTAATCCGGGAGAAGCATCGCTCCGGGCGGCGCTGCAGCCGGCCGAGACGGACTACCTTTATTTCGTGGCCAACACGCAGGGCGGACATTTTTTTAGCGCTACACTGGAAGAACACAACCGGAATGTGACAAAGTACCGCCGTCTGCTGGCGGGGCTTCCGGCCGATCCTCCGCCTCCCCCGCCGCAGCCGCCAAAGCAGAAGGAGACACCGGCGCACAGCAAGAAGAAGGCACACGCCAAACCGCCGAAAGGCACAGCTTGATGAGTGATTCCGAAAAATCGAAAAAAGATCTTATTCTCGAAACAGCCAGAGAGATCGGCGCATCGAAATGGACCCTTGCGGAGATCGATCAACTGCGCCGGCGGTTGCAAGCGGAACATGGTGACGCGGGGAAGACCAGCTCGGAATATATCGGGGACGTCTTGAAAACCGCAGGCTGGAAAGTGCTGCTCACCCTGCAAGAGGAAGCAGAAGAACAGTACGAAGAAGAATTCGAAGACCTGCTGCACTTCAAAACGCTGGAAGACGCGGAAGTCAGCATCATGCGGCTGGATGAGCTGATGCGGAAGTTCCAAGCGCACGGCGAGCATGCCGCTGTCGAACGCGTTTTGGGAATCGCGCGGCTTGGTAAGCGGCGCGCGGAAATGATTTCGCGAAATCACAAAGTAGAACCGCACAAGCGCGAGGAAAAAGTGGAGATAGCCAATTGGTTTCGCATCTGGCTCGAGACTCCCGACGCGTTTTTCGACTGGCTGGACGTGCGGAAGCAGTCGCCCGATTTTCGAACGAGATTTCCAGAAGCGGAGACGCTGGAATGAGTCTTCCCCCCGGCGCGCCGCCTGACGCGCTCGAATTGCCTCCCTTTTCGCTGGACGTAGAAGCGCTGGACCTGGGACCGGGTGTGAAAGCGGTCGGCCTCGAATTGGTCGAAACGGAAAACCGCGAACCGGTTCGCGGCAAGAAGGCTGCGGAGATTTGGTCGGCAGTCTTTCCCGCTCTGGCACATGACGAGTATTACGTCGTGGATTTTTTCAGCCACATCGACCGCGTTCTAGAGTTTTGCAAGGCGAGGAAGATTGAGTATCGCGAAGCAGGCGTGCGCTGCGTGGTTCTGCCGCAACCCAGGCAAGGTCAACTCTTCCAGCTTTTCGAGCGCTTTGAAGGCGAAACATTTGGAATTCGCGCGGGCGCGGCCGCCGAAAATCCTGATGCCGCGCTCGAAGGCGACCTTTCCAAGCGCGGCGTGGACGCCTACCAAGCTGCCTATGAGCGCTACGTATTCTGCGCCGTATGCGAGCCTGAAGACGGTTGGGTGACGCTGCTCAGCGCGTCGCTCTGGGCCAGCGAAGTCATACGCCGCGTTCGGCCCGCGGTGCTGCCGTTCGAAATCTACATCGCCCGGCCGCAATAGGTCTCGACCTTCACGAGTCGCGCTCTCCCCGCTGACTCGTTCATAATGGACTTTGGCTCAGGGCAGGGCCTGATGACTCCGTTTAAGGGTGGCGGAGTTCCAGTCGGCTGGGCGCTGATCGGAGGGCTGGCGAAACTGCTCGGGCAGGAATGCCTATGCTACCAGGGGATCCGGTTGATGAGTTTGAGCATGGTTCTTAGATTGCTTCGTTCGTGCTGGAAGGGGCGGAAGAGACTGATGCGGCGTGGGTTGGCATGCATGGCAGGGGTGACAGTGGCGGCGATTTCCTGCGGCTGCGGCGGCGGTGTCAGTAAGGAACAGCAGGTACCTGCCACGCAGATCGTCGTCGCGAAAGACGCCACGCGCGAAGAATTGCTAGAGAAATACAACGCTATGGCGAAAGGCGTGAAGAGCGTAAACGCCACTGTCGAGCTAAAGCCCACGGCCGGCTCGAAATACAGCGGCCTGATCGAGGAGTATCACGAAGTGAAAGCGTTTCTTCTGGCGGAGCGGCCGGCGTACATCCGGATGATCGGGCAAGCGCCCTTGGTAGGCAAGACGGTCTTTGATATGGCCAGCGACGCGGAAACGTTTCGCGTGGCGATTCCTTCCAAGAACAAATTTCTTGTGGGGCCAATCACACTGGAACGCACCAGCAGCAAGCCCATCGAAAATCTCCGGCCGCAACACTTGCTGGACGCGCTGCTTTGGAGCGAGATTCGCAAGGAAGAAGACGTGCTCTTTGAAGAGTTCAACGACGAAAAGGCGCGCTATTATGTGCTAACCGTCTTGCGTGGTGGATATCGAAGAGAAATCTTGCGGAAAATCTGGTTTAACCGCGCCGATTTGCAGGTCGCGCGGTTGCAGGAGTTTGGACCAAAGGGTGCCTTGCTCTCCGATGTGCGCTACTCGGACTGGGAGCCGCTGACCGCTGATCAGGAGCAAGCGGCGGGAGCGGCGTCAGGCGTTACTTCTTTCCCGCACGTGATTCAAATCGAGAGGCCCCATGATGATTACCGCTTGGACTTACAGGTGACCAAGCTGATGCTCAATGAAGATATTCCAGCGGAACGCTTCAAGCTCGAGCAGCCCGTAGGCACGGAACTGGTTCAAGTTGGCGAGGAAGCAACGGAGAAGAAGCCATGATGGGCGAGCTGATTGTCCGCAACCTGCTGCACCGGCCGCTGCGCACCTTGATAGGCGTGCTCGCTGTCGCTGTCGAAGTGGCGCTGGTCGTGCTCATAGTGGGCCTCACGTCGGGATTGTTGACAGAAACGGCCAAACGGATTGAAGGCATCGGAGCGGACGTCATGGTTCAGCCGAACGCCGCTTCCATTTTCATAGGTATAACGGGCGCGCCTATGCCCATCAAGATCGCCGACAAATTGGCGGAATTGAAATACGTGCAATCCGTCGCGCCGGCTCTCTTGCAATTCAGTTCCACAGGCGGCGTGGACGTGGTTTACGGGATCGACCCGGAAAGCTTCCGCGCGGTGTCCGGAGGTTTCGTATTTCTGCAAGGGCATGACATGGAGGGTCCGGAAGATTTGCTGGTGGATGATCTGGCGGCGGCAGCAAAGCAGATCAAGGTCGGCGACACGTACAAACTTCTAAACCACGACTGGCATGTGGCCGGCATAGTGGAGCACGGAAAAGGCGCGCGATTATTCGTGCCGCTGGCGACGCTTCAGGACCTGGTCGGCGCGCCTGATAAAGCCTCGATTTTTTGGGTGAAGTGCACACGCCCGGAGCACACCGAAGATGTAATGGACGAGACTCGTCACCTCTTGCCCGGTTACACGGTCCGTCCAGTGAGGGCGATGTTGACGCTGATGACTTCGACGAACATTCCCGGCTTGCAGACGTTTATTGACGCCATGATCTCTCTGGCAGTCGCCATCGGCCTGCTGGTGATTTTTTTGACGATGTATACGACGGTGATCGAGCGCACGCGCGACATCGGTGTTCTGAAATCGCTTGGCGCGGGCCGGGCGTTTATCGTGCGGGCGCTGTTGACGGAATCAGCGGGGCTTTGCCTGATGGGCATTGTGGCGGGGGTCGGACTGAGTTATGCGGTGCGTGCCGCGTTTCTCGCCGGCTTCCCTACCCTGTCCATTCTTATAACGTGGCCATGGGTTTTTCGCGCCGGGGGGATTGCACTAGCGGGGGCGATGCTGGGCGCGAGCTATCCCGCGTGGATGGCAAGCCGCAAAGACCCCGTCGAAGCGCTCTCTTACGATTGAAAACTAGAGGAATGTTTAGGTTCTAGAGACACGGCAAGATACACGAACGAACAGCACTGTTAGAAAGGGAAAAAACGCCGCGAACGCGCGCAGCGGCTAGGCACAGATGGCAATCACAGCTACAATACAGCAACCTGCCGAAGGGCTGAATGTCCCAGGAAAAAAGAGCTTGGAGCCGATACTTAAAACAGAAAATTTGTGGAAGCTCTACCGCGCGGGGAAAGTAGACGTTCCCGCGCTGCGAGGTGTGAACTTCGCCGTGGCGCCGGGCGAATCGGTTGCGGTGATGGGGCCGTCAGGATGCGGCAAGTCCTCGCTCCTCTATGTGATTGGCGGACTAGCGCAGGCGTCCAAGGGCCATGTGCTGGTGGACGGCAACGATTTAACGGCCATGAGCGACTCCGAACGCACCAAGCTGCGGCGGAGCAAGATTGGATTTGTCTTCCAACGCTTTAATCTGTTGCCCACCCTAACCGCCAAGGGCAATATCGCCATCGCGCAGTTTATACACGGCGATGGGTTTGATCCGCACCGCTTCGATGTTGTCACCGGCTTGCTTGGCCTTGCGGGACGCCTGCAACATAAGCCGTCGGAGCTTTCCGGAGGCGAGCAGCAGCGCGTGGCCATTGCGCGGGCAATCATCAATGAACCAAAAATTCTGCTTGCCGACGAGCCCACGGGCAATCTGGATTCAAAAAATTCGGAAGTGGTGCTCCAGATGTTGCGGCAGCTCAACAAAGATTTGGGCCAGACGATTGTCATGATCACGCACAATCCCGAAGCCACGGCATATTTTGACCGCGTGGTGCACATGCGGGATGGCGTAATTGTCGACGGAATTCCTGCGGACTGAGATGGCGAGCCTCGGACAAATTTTATCCAGGACGTTCTTCTGGACCTACGAGCGCGGCACGCGGCAATACGACGCCGCCGTCCTCCTCATTTTGCTTTTCGTCTTGGTCACGCCCCGCGCGTGGTTCCACGATCAGCCGCAGATGGGCCTCCCCGCAAACACTCCCGGGCAAGTGGTACTTGTCAGCGAGGAAGGCGAGAACAAAACCTTTCGCGTCGATGCGCGCATTCTGGCACCTCCCGAGCAGACTCCGGCGCTGGAGAATGAGCTGCACAACGCCATGCAAAAATCGCTCCCCGAACTTCGCAATAAGCGCTTCACCATTTCCAAGATCGAGCCGGTGCGCGACGAACAAGGCACGGTGATTGCATATCAGGTCGAAATCCACCGTTAGGAATCAAATTCAGCGTTAGGAACAAGTCTGCAGCCAGGCTGCGAGATCCTGATAGTAACTTGGGGCGAAGTTCGTGCATCTCTATCTATATGCTAGGATTTAAGAGAACTTAACTAGAGTCACAGCCGCGTACCAACAGAGGCTTCTATTGACCATAAGGCGTTTGATTCCATTCATTTTTGCTTTAGGCGCGATGGCTATTGGTATAGGCGCAGGCGCCGCGCAAACTCCGTCGAAGTGGACCACCGAAAGCGTGCTGGACATGATGGACAGGTCCGCGAAGGATTTCCGCAGCCTCACGGCAGACCTCGAGAACATTAAATACACCGCCGTCGTGAAAGACACATCAACCGAGACCGGGCAAATCTGGGTCCGTCACGATCAAAAGTTGCGCATCGAGATTACCAAACCCGAGCCGCGTACGATGTTGCGTACGGGCAACTCGCTGTTTCTCTACAACCCCAAACTGAATCGCGTCGAGGAATACGACCTCGGTAAGAATGGCGCGATGGTGGATCAGTATGCGCGCCTCGGTTTCGGGACGAAGAGTGAAGACTTAAAGAAAAGCTACCAGGTAACCGTCACGGGGGAAGAAGAACTGGACCACAAGAAAACGGTTGTGCTGGAGCTGACGCCGAAATCCGAGCAGATGCGCAGCCAGGTCACGCGGATCCAGATGTGGATCGACGAAGCTTCCTGGCTGCCCATTCAACAGAAGTTCTACGAAACCGGCGCTGGCGATTACATTTTGTTTCACTACACCAACATGATGAAGAATCTGAAGATCAACGAAACCGAATTCAAGCAAAACTGGCCCAAGAACGCTAGCCACGAAAAGCCGCACGTATAATCATTTACTTCGCCGCGGCGCGCTCTGTGGCGAGCAATTGTTCTTTGCGCGTGAGACCCCAGCGATAGCCTGCCAGATTTCCGTCTTCGCGGATTACCCGATGGCATGGAACCACGATCGAAACAGGATTGGTTGCGCAAGCGCGAGCCACCGCACGAACAGCCTTGGGACGTCCTAGCGCGCGGGCCACTTGCGAGTACGTGCGCGTTGTTCCGCGCGGAATGCGCTGCAATTCCTGCCAGACGCGCCGTTGAAAGGCAGTGGCCTGCAGGTCCAGCGGTAGATCGACTTGCGCGGGCTTCCCTTCGATGCGCTGGACAATCTCACGGACCCAGCGCTGCACGCTGCCGGTGGCGGGCGAGATTTCCGCGCGAGGATATTCTTCGTGCAATTCCGCAACGAGCTTGTTTTGCGCATCGCCCAGATAGACCGCGGAGACGCCACGTTCCGTAGCCGCGACCAATACTTTTCCGAGCGGTGACTTCGCAATCGTGTATTCGATTTTCATATCCTTTCCTCCCTTTTGATAAGTTGCAGGTGTCATTCCAAGTTGCGCGTTGCTGCGTTCATAGACGCGGCTGGACGAGCCATAACCGGTTTCGTAGAGCGCGTCGGTAATGTTTTTTCCTGAGCGAAGCAAAGTCTTGAAGCGCTTCACGCGGAGCGCTTCGGCGAGTTCGCGAGGCGCTAGGCCGGTGACTTGGCGGAAAGCGCGGCGAAGCGTTCCGGCGTTTGAATTCAGTTCTCGGGCGACCTCGGAAAGACGCACGCCGTCTTCTGACGACTGCGAAAGATATTTCGTGGCACGCGCGACAAGTGCCGCGGAAGCGGCAATTTCATTTGGGCGGCAGCGAAGGCAAGCGCGGAAGCCTTGTTTTTCCGCTTCTTCGCGCGTGTGGAAGAAGATTACGTTTTGCCGCAACGGGTGACGGGCAGGGCAGGACGGCCGACAATAGATGTGCGTCGACCGAACAGCCAGCACGAATGTGCCGTCCGCGCGCGCGTCGCGTTCAAGTGTCGCTCGCCAGTACTGCGCCGCTTTGCGGGGCGAGATTTGTGTGGCCGCGCCCGCGTTCGAATTGTTCATCGTTTCCATGCTACGAAAATAGCGCAGCGTTCGAATCAAATCTATCCGGAAAGGCTCGGCAAAGTGGTTTCTAAAAACGCGGCTCAGTAGCCCGGGCTAATGCGTTTTGGAGGGCGACTCAAGCTTCGCCGGGGTTGGGCAGGACTTCAGAGGCTTCGATGGGATTTTTGTGCGGGGCAGTGATTACCAGAAGAACCGCGGTGAGAATGACGGCGGCAGCAAGGGCCGTACGCAGAGTGATGGTTTCGCCGGCTCCGAGCCAGCCGAGAAAGAGCGCAACGACTGGGTTGACGAACGCATAGGTTCCTACGCGGGCCGCGGTGCTTTTCTTGAGAAGGTAGACATAGGCTGTGAAGCCGATTCCCGATCCAAAGACGATGAGATAGGTGATCGCGATCCAGGAACGCGCGGTAACAGAGGCGAGATGCAACTGGCGGCCCTCGCCTGCCAGCAAGCCGACAATCCAAAGTGCAGCCCCGCCCGCAAGGCTTTGCATGGCGACGCCGAGGAGTGGAGAACTTGGAAGATCGTGGTGTTTCGAATAGATGGACCCCCAGGCCCAAGCAAAAGAAGCGATGACAAGAATCCCGGCGCCGGTCGGATTGACGCGCTCCGAGCCTCCCAGATGCGCCGGACCCACCAAGAGAGCCAAGCCGCCAAACCCGAGGATGAGGCTAGCCACGACTCTAGGGGCAGGCCGAACCCCGTCCAGGCGAAGCCAATCGAGCAGCACCATCCAGAAAGAGACGAGAGCCACGATCAACGCGGCCACACCAGTGGGGAGGGTCCGTTCGGATAGGCAGACTCCTCCGTTGCCTACCAGAAGGAGCAGAAGTCCGGTAATGACGGCGGTGCGCCACTGTGTGGGCGTAGGCCGAATCCCGGTTTTCCAACGCAACAGGGGATAAAGAACAAGACCCGCGGTGAAGTGCCGGGAAGCGGCCAGCAAAAGGGGCGGAAACGATTCAATCCCGACGGCGATGGCCAGGTAGGTCGAGCCCCAAATGACGTAGACGGCCGCGAAGGCAGCGACGAGGAGGATGGCATCGCGTTTCTCGAGGGTATGCGACGAGGAGACAGAAACAGGTTTGTTTGTAGATTGATCGGGGCTGGGCGTGGGCATTCCGTGGAGCCTGAAAAGTTGAGAGTAGAGATAGAAAGCCGCCCTGTCGAGCACCATATTGGACGAAATTATTCACAGAACAGTGAGAGAGCCGCTGCGAGAGTCTGGTACTATTACCAAGTGTTTGAGCTTAAGACACTTCGAACGTTTTCCACAGGTTGACGTGAAGAGGCTGAAGTGACATTTTATGCACCCACTCACCAAGTCTGGGGACCGTGGCAAGTTCAAGTGAAAGTGTAGTCGGGGCAAGGGCAGTCGGCCAGGCATGGCAGCGACGACGTGGTATCTCTGAGGGTTAGATGGGCGCGACGAACCGCGCAACATCCATTCGGTCGGGGGAAAAAGAAGCAGTCAGGGCCAAGCTGGCACCGCCTTTGCCAGAAGTAGTGGCGGAACCGGTGCGCGTCCCTGCTCTGCGCGTGGCGCCATTGCTCACGCCGGGACAGCCGCGCCGTTTTGTGCGCGTGCCGACGTATGCCGTGGGCGTGACCCACGAGCAGCGCGAATATCCGCGCGCTTCCCTAAAACTTCCTTTGCGATTGCGCAGCGTGGGTGCCCTTTCGGAAGATTTCCCCGTAACGCTTGTCACGAGAGACATCAGCTCGACTGGCGTGTTTTTCCTTTGCCCCAAAGAGATTGCAGTGGGTGCGTTAATCGAGCTCGAAATTGTGCTGGTGAGCCGTCCCATGGGGCACGGCAGCGTAGTTATGGTCAGCACAGCGCGTGTGCAACGGATCGAGCCTGCGGCGATGCCTGGGTGGTACGGGGTGGCGGCTGCATTCGACGATGTGCATTTCGACCGCGATGATGGCGTGCCTTCCCGATTCCTCCGTCCTTGAGAGAGGTTTCTCCAAAATTTAAATAGTCACGCTTCCATCCTGACGGCGTCGAGGGCTGCGGGATCAAGGCCTAGGACTTAATTCGAAAGACGGGAGGCGACAATTTCAAGCCTCTCGGCGAAGAGGGTAATCGTGTTGAATTAGTGAAGGTGACGCAGAGATGAATGATACGAACAAGCGCAGCTTCAACTTTCACGTTTAAGGTGCCCCGTGTCCCGAGGGGGCTCCTGTTCATTTGCTATAACAGAGCAGAGGAACACCACGCAGGCGAGCGGCAACGCGTTTGACGGGTTTACACTAATCTCAGCGAGGAGTAAAGAAAAGATCCTGAGAAACCCTGCTCCACCCACGGATGGATTGAGGGCTAATCAGGCTCGGAGTATGGCTGTCGGCCCTATCGCTCATGTGAAGAGAATAGCCATTGGCAAGGTAGGAGGGGATATCGCGGGAATCGGTGACCGGAATATACGGGCCTTCCTTTCCCAATTGGACGTGGTATCGGTCGTCTTTGAATCGGTGCGGAAGCAAACGGGTTCCGCGCTTTTTACCGCGAGAGACGGTAGCAAACAGCATGGGATCCTCCGAAATCAAACCTCGGCTATTCTACAAACGGAGAGGCTGTGACAGTAAGTGGTCCGTCTGTGGAAAAGTGTGCATCGTTTTTTCGCGGTTGTATCAGGCGCAGTTTTCTGGGGCCTGCTTGGGCCAGGGCTTTGCTACTCTAGAGATTGATGGCCCGCCTTAAAAATAAGAATTTGCAAGGAGTACTGTTTGATTGGGACGGCACTCTTATTGATTCTTACTCGGCAGATTCTTCGGCGTATCTCGCGATGTTTCGCGAGATGGGGATTCCGTGGGGTTTGGAGGAACTGGCGCGGTATTATTCGCCGAATTGGTACCGCGTGTATCGAGCCGCGAAATTGCCGCGGGCGCGGTGGGACGATGCGGACCGGGCTTGGCGCGCGCAGTATGCGAGGCATTCGCCTGGGCTTATTGCGGGGGCGCGGCAAGTGCTTGCGCGGCTCAGCCGGGCGCATCACCTTGGGTTGGTTACCAGCGGCGACAGGGATCGTGTGACGCGGCAGTTGCGAGCCCTCCGGCTTACGCGCATGTTCGGGGCGCGTGTGTGCAGCGGGGATACTCCGGAAAAGAAGCCGCATCCGGCGCCTCTGCGGCTGGCTCTGCAACAACTTTGTCTGAAGCCGTCAGCTTGCGTGTACGTGGGAGATTCACCGGAGGATTTGGAGATGGCGAAGAGAGCGGGAGTGCGTGCTATCGCAGTGCTCGGGCCATTTCCGACGGAGAAGCGGTTGCGCGCGGCGCGGCCGGATTTTTTACTCGAATCGATTCGGGAATTGCCGGAAACCCTGAAACGTTTCTGTAGCTAACGCTCTCTACGGGCAGGCAGCTGCATCAATTTGGTTTTGGCGGAGCTACTGGTGGTGCAGGTGCCGCGCCGGCGGTGGGAACGGGTTTGTAGTCGGTCCACTTGATCACTAGGCGGACCTGGACATTCATATCCTTGAGATTTAAAGTGTCGTCGGAACGCATGTAATTGGGGAGCCAGTATTTGCCTTCGACATTTTCCCGATAGGTTTCGAAAATGTTGAATGGCATAGTTGCTGAGCGCATGTCGCCGAGATCGTTGACCCACTTTCCATAGGTTTTCACAACCTCGAGATACGCGGCGTCGACCCAAACGATTCCGTCAAAATAATAATGAGCGCGCTCGACGGTTTTGGGCTTTACCTGAAAGATGTAGCAATCGACTTCATCGACGAGTTCCTTGCCTAGGTATTTCAATTCGTACTTCGCGAGCTGCCCTGTAGTGAGTGGGTAGGCCGGCATGCGCGCCAGAGACTGGAAATCTTCGGGGCCCATCTCAAGAAATTGCAAAGAGGATTGAGGCCGCTCGATGGTTTTTTCGTAGATTTTTCCGTCGGGGCCGGGCTTTGCTTCTATCACTAACGAAAGCTCCCCTGTGGGTTTGCCGTCGGGGCCGAATTCTTGGAGGCGGACTGTTTTTTTATAACCATATCCGGCGCGGGCGACGATGTACTGATCTTCCTTTTGGGAGAAGCGTTTGATGATTTCCTCGGGGGGAATGGAGGGAGGGGCCGGCGGGACCGGTTCCGTTCCGACCCGGCGGACGTCATGTTCCGGGGGCGGCGTGAGGGGGCCCTGTTGAGCGGCCTGAGCGCGGTGGGCCGGAATCGAGAAGACAAATGCGCAGAGAAGAAAAGCACAAGGGAGCACAGTTCGTGAGTGGCGATCGCGAGAATGTTGCGCGTGCGGGTCCATAGCGAATTGGATGCGCCCGGAGCGTCGAAGAGCAGCTTCGCACAGCTCGGCGAACCTGATTGAGTTTAGCGCACTTCCGTGAGGGTGTCCTGCGACTCGGTGTGCGTGGCCGACCGGACTCTCGCTCGAATCGCGGTTTCTGCAGAATCCGAGGGGTCTCTGCTACAATTCCGAAGTTTGTGGGCGACGAGAAACAAACCAGGCGCTATTTGGTCTCTGGCATCGTGCAGGGCGTGGGATTTCGCTTTTTTGTGCAGCGCGAGGCGGAAAAGCTGCGCGTCGGCGGTTACACCAGGAATCTCTTCGACGGCAGAGTCGAAGTGCTGGCAATCGGCTCGCCCGAGCAGTTGGAGGCGATGAAGAGGGCCCTGGAGCGCGGGCCGCGATTTTCAAGTGTGTCTGGTGTCCGGGAAGAGGAAGCGCAGCACTCTCCGCAATATGCCAAAGAATTTGTCATCGAGCCCGACGCTTAGAAAGGGGGCTTGAGAAGAAAATGACCATGGGGAGCCGTTCGAATGGATGATTTGAAAAAACTGATTCGCGAAGTGCCGGATTATCCCAAGCCAGGGATTCTTTTTTACGACTTGACGACGCTATTGAAGGACAAAGAAGGATTTCATACGCTCATCGACCGGCTCTGCGACCACTACAAAGGACGCGCGATCGATGTCGTCGCCGGCATCGAAGCGCGCGGTTTTATTTTCGCGCCTGCTCTGGCGTACCGGCTCGGAGCGGGATTCGTCCCCGTGCGAAAGCCAAAAAAATTGCCCGCAAAAACCGCCAGCGTTTCCTATTCGCTGGAATATGGCACGGACACGCTCGAGATTCACGAAGACGCAGTGAAGCCGGGGCAGAGTGTGATTATTTGCGATGACCTTCTTGCAACGGGCGGCACAGCCGCAGCCACGGCGAAGCTCGTGGAGAAACTCGGCGGAAAGGTCGAAGGCGCTGCGTTCGCGGTCGAGCTGACATTTCTCAACGGCCGCTCGAAACTCAATGGCCTGGATATTTTCTCGCTGATTCAATACGACAAGTAGCTTTCACTTCCGATTTTAGCCGGGCGCATCGAGCAGCTTCTATTCTGAGCGCGGGCCAGCCTCCCATAATGGCGCTTATCAGAGTTGGTCAATCTGGCTGACCTTAGAGCACTTGCCGACTATGGGCCCCGCAGTGATAGTGCGTCCAAGTTAGGTACGGCAGGCTAACGCATGGCAAGTCTGGTTACCAGAAGCCGCCCCACAGCTCTATTTCGAATGACGCTGGCGGAGAGCTTCGAATAAGACCACACCTGCGGCTACGGAGACGTTGAGCGATTTCACGGGGCCGGTGGTGGGCAGCGAGACAACAAAGTCACAGCGTTTGCGGGTCAGGTCGTGGAGACCTTTGCCTTCGCCGCCGAGGACGATGCCTACCGGGGATGTGTAGTCCCCTTCGGTGTAGCTTTTGTCGGCGCGTTCATCGAGGCCGATGAGCCAGTAGCCTGCTTCCTTCAGTTCTTCCATGGTTTGTGCGAGATTGGTGACCTTGGCGACCGGCATGTGCGCGATGGCGCCGGCGGAGGCGCGCGCGACGGTGTCCGTTAGGCCGACTGCGCGCCTTTCTGGAATAATCACGCCGTGCGCGCCTGCGGCGAGAGCCGTCCGAATGACAGCGCCGAGATTGTGCGGATCTTCAACGCCGTCGAGAAGAACAATCAGTCCCTTGCTTCCATGGCCGGGACTTCTATTTGCAGCTGCGAGAATGCTTTCGAGTGTGGCCGGCGCGCGCGCGGCGGCTAGAGCAACGACTCCCTGATGATCTTTCGAATTGGCCAAGCGATCGAGTTGGCCGCGGTCTTCAAAGCGGACGGGGATGTCGCGGGCACGCGCTAGCTGGACGATTTCTTCGACGCGAGTATCCTGGCGGCCGCGCGCGATCAGAATTCGATCGAACGGGCGGCCTGCATCGAGGGCTTCACGGATCGCGTGTATGCCGGTGAGCTTGTCCATGAGGGAAATAGTTTACCCGAGTTGCCGTAAAGCCCCGTCCTTCAGGGCGGGGATATAAGGCAACGATTCATAGCGGGGCTTTTTGTGATTCAATGTACTGTTTGATGATACTGAGCGGTGCTCCACCGCAGGATGCAGCAAAATAGGATGGCGACCAGAGCACTTTCTTCCAATAAAAAGATTTGGTTCTCGATAGCTGTTTTCGTAGCACGTAGCTGGAAACGCCTTTGAGAGAGTTCACGAGCGACGAGATGGAAACTTTCGGCGGGTAGTTCACAAGCAAATGGACATGGTTTCCTTCGCCGTCGATTTCCACCAGTTCAGATGCAAAGTCCGTGCAGACCTTGGAAAAGATGCGTCTGAGCCACTTCGATAGCCTCGCCGTCAAAGACAGCTTTGCGGTATTTGGTCAGAAAGACCAGATGCACATGGAGCACGAAAACGCAATGTCTGCCGTGCCGAACATTGTTGATTTTGGCCACAGACCAGAGTATCGTTTTGCGCTAGAGGCAAAGTCAATGCAAATCTCAGACCTAGCGAATCCATTGCGGGAACGCCAAGGAAGCAAGGCCCGAACCGCAGGCGGTAGGTATATTCCATCGGCAGCAGTCGTAGACAATTTGCCCGACGCAGATATTGTGGACTCGTACATCACCTGTCCCGACGGCGGGAGGAAAGAAGTCCATCCGGTTCGTTTAGCTTTTTTAATCGGTCAGGCAACGAAGGCAGACCACTTCTTTGATTTGCTCGACGCACAAGCGAAGCAGAGACATGCTCATAAAGCAAGCGTACAGATTTGAGATTCTTCGGCCAACCGGCGAACAGATAGGCAACATGCGGCGGTTTGCCGGGACTCGTCGCTACATCTTCAACCATGCTTTGGCTCTCAACAACGAGATGTACAGCCTTGCGGGAAAGCGGCACACCCGGTATCAACTCGACAAACTTATAACAGCTTGGAAGAAAGAAACACCGTGGCTGTCAGACGCTCCGGCTCAAACGCTTCAGCAGGTTCTCGTGGATTTGGAAAGAGCCTATACCAATTTCCGAGAGGGTCGAGCGAAGTTTCCGACCTTCAAGAAAAAAGGTCAGCGAGATTCCTTCCGGTATCCACAAGGCTTCAAGATGGACAATGCCAACGGACGCATGGAACTGCCCAAACTCGGTTGGCTGCGGTATCGCAAGTCTCAGGACGTGGAAGGAACGCCCAAGAGCGTCACGGTCAGCGAGTCCTGCGGCCACTGGTTCGTAGCCATCCAGACGGAACGGGAAGTCCAGACGCCTGTTCACGCATCGTCTTCGGAAGTGGCTCTTGATATGGGCGTGGCCATTTTCGCTACACTCTCGACAGGTAACACCATTATGCTGCCTGATACCAAACGTCTTGAGGAACGAAAGAAGTTTCTTCAGCGCCGTCTCAAGAACAAGACAAAGTTCAGTTCCAATTGGAGGGAGCTACAGACCCGCATCAAAAAGATAGACTGCAGAATAGCCAATATCCGAGGGAATCATCGGCATCCGTTCACGAACACAATCACCAAAAACCACGGGGTTGTGTACGGAGATGACTTGAGCATCAAGAATATGACGAAGTCGGCCAGGGGCACGATGGACGCTCCCGGCAAGAGCGTGAAGCAGAAGTCGGGACTCAACCGGTCCATCCTTGCTCAAGGCATCGGGGAAGTGAATCGTCAGCTTGAGTATAAAGCGGCGTGGCGGGGCGGAATCTATATTCCGTGTCCACCACGATGCGGTAGCCAGCGGTGCCCTTGCTGCGAGCACATTTCGAAAGACAATCGCAAGACGCAAGAACTGTTTCTATGCATCCAATGCGGTTTCTCAGGCAACGCCGACTTCGTGGCGACCCTGAACAAGCTAGAGGCTGGACGAGCCTTCCTAGCCTGTGGAGAGTTTCCATCTTGGACACGCTTCGTGTCTGGGACAAACTCTGTGAAGCAGGAACCCGCCGAAGCGACTCAAGCACAGTCTGCTTGAGAGCCGTAGGAATCTTCGGCCTTCAGGCCGGAGAGGAAGTCAAAGGCGATGGTCAACAGTTGACAGTTTACAGTCGAAAGAGAGACCGCAGCATGAGACCGGCACGACATGTCGTGCCCCTAAGTCAATCGAGAGCGGCGCAAAATTCCAGGATGCGTTCACGGGCCGACTTGACGGGGACGGCGAAAGATGCGGCCGCGGCTTCGTCGAGGAGCAAGACCACGCGATCGAGATCGCCGTCGCCAGCGCGGCCCGTGAGCGCCAGGCGAACAGGATGAAAGATCCCCCTGCTGCCAATGCCGACGCGGTCCTTCAAGGCGGTAACGATTTCTTTAAATCGCTCGCTGGTGAGAGGAGCGCCATCGAGCAAGAGAAGCGCGAGATGGCGCAGCACGTCGCGCGCGGCATAGCGAGAGAGGACAGTATGAGCCTCAACTGTGGCCAGGAGTTCTTGCGCGTTGTAGTGAAACACGGGATGCAGCAGATCGGCGAGAGAACGACGTTCCGTGACTTGTGGACCGAGGAGAGAGGAGGCGCGTTCACTCCAGGCGAATTGCGCGGGAGAGGCGTCGCCGACGAGCCAGCCTTGCGCCCGCAGAATTTCGACAACATCCCGGGTGGTGAATGCGTTTGTAGCGGCGAGCGGAATCTGATTCGGAGTTTCTTGCGGAGACATCGAAGAATTCTAACGCACGTTCTCGGATCGGATGGAAGCTAACGCCATGATTAAAGTTGAGAGAGCGTGGCAACCACGTGAGCGGCGATAGCTTCACCGCGGCCAACTGCGTCGACGCCTTCGTTGGTCTTGGCTTTGAGATGGATGCGATCAGCGGAAACGCCGAGCGCACCTGCTAGAGCTTCTCGCATTTTCGGAAAGTGCGGGCCGAGCTTTGGTTTTTCCAGGATAACGACGGCATCGACATGCTCGATCGCGAAATGCTTTTCGTCGAGCAATTTTCGCGCATGCTCCAAAAATCGGAGGCTGTTCGCGCCTTTCCACTTTGGATCCGTGTCCGGAAAATGCGTGCCAATGTCGCCTAGTCCGGCGGCCCCAAGCAACGCGTCACAGAGTGCGTGCGCCAGAACATCGCCGTCAGAGTGTCCCACGGAGCCTTTGTCAAAGGGAAGCTCGATGCCGCCGACGATCAGTTTGCGGCCTTCCGCAAGCCGATGAAGATCGTACCCAATACCGCAGCGCACGCTCATGCTTTGTGACGCTCTTGTTCGAGGTAGAAGCGGGCGAGTTCCATGTCGGCGGGCTTGGTGATCTTAATGTTGCGCTCCGAGCCGAGGACGACGTGAACGTCGTGGCCGATGCGTTCGACGAGGCCGGCTTCGTCCGAGGCGTTGACGCCATCGGCTTGCGCGCGGGCAAACGCTTCCTTTATCAGTTTCGTTGCAAACGCCTGTGGCGTCTGCGCCAGCACGACGCGCTCGCGGGGAATGGTCCCGATGATAAGCGCGACATCCTCCGGCAAGCTGGCGCGCTTCACTTCCTTGACGGTGTCCATCGCCGGAATGCCCAGAATCGCGGCCTGACAGCGGCGCGCTTCTTCAATCACCCGCGCGATTTGCTCGCGAGTGACGAAGGGGCGCACGGCGTCGTGCACCAACACAATTTCCGTGTCATCGGAAACTTCCTGAAGTGCCAGCGCGACGGAATCCTGGCGCGAATCGCCGCCGCGCACCACGCGGACCGCTTGCATGAATCGTTCGCCGCGGATGCGCTCTTCGAGCGTCTCGACGACGTCGGCGCGCGTGGCGACGATGATGTCAGTGACTAGCGGGCAAGAAGCAATGCGGCGCACACTGTGAATGACGAGCGGGCTTCCATCCAGCTCTAAAAATTGCTTCGGCATGTCGGCGCCCATGCGAGTGCCGAGACCTGCGGCTGGGAGAATGGCGGCTATGCGGCTCATTTTAGGCGCGGCCCGCCCAGATAGGATTTACGATGGGGCCGCAAACTTCAGAGTGTACCTCAAGCCGGGGTGTCAGGCGAATCGCGGAATGGTTGAAGAGGTGATCGATGGGGCGCGCCGCTCGTTCAATAAGAACGATGGACTAGTGGGAGCATTTTGAGTGACCCGTTACTCCGAGTTACTTGACGTATAGGCGCGGAACCCGCTGGCTCACGGCGCAGAGGAGGTCGGAGGTCACGGTACCGATGCTGCGCGCAATGACGTTGGCGGCGCGAACGTGTTCGCCGTCGCTACCGTAAATGGTGACGACATCGCCGAGGTCGGCGCCCGGCACGTCGGTGACGTCAATCATGGTGACGTCCATGGAAATGATTCCGACGATGGGCGCGAGCGCGCCACGCACCAGGACGCTACCGCGATTTCCGAGCGAGCGGTGGATACCGTCGCCATAACCTGCGGCGAGGACCGCTATGCGCGAGGGACGTTTGGCTAAGAAGGTTTCGTTGTAGCCGACGCCCGCGCCTTCGGGAATGTTGCGGATGTTGATGATGCGCGAGCGCAGGCTCATGACCGGCTCAAGTGGCAGACGCGCTTCAATTTCCGGGCGCTGCTCAACCGGATCGTAGCCCGGATGGTAACCATACAAAATCGCGCCAGGGCGAACCATGTCGGCCCACGTCTCGGGGCGCGTCGCGATGGCCGCGCTGTTGGCGAGGTGAACGATGCCAGGATCAACCCCCAGCGCGCCTAGGCGGTCAAGTGCCGCGTAAAAGCGTTCTTCTTGCTGGCGCGTCTGCTCTCCAACGCGCGTGTTGGTCAGAACTTCGGAGGATGCAAAATGTGTGAAGACTCCGCCCAGTTCCAAGTGCTTGCACATGGCGAGCTGGCGTGCAAAGCATTCGACGTCGCCCGGCGCGATACCCAGGCGGTTCATGCCGGTGTCCATCTTCAGGTGGAACGAGACGGGTTTGCGGCTTTTCTTGCCGCCTTTCTTGGCAAGGAAGCGCGCGGCGGCGCGATCGAGTTGCTTCAGTTGTTCGCAGCGATGGATGACGGCGGTTAGATCGTATTCCATGAGGCGTGACTCTTCGCCCGGAAAGAAACTCGTCAGGACCAGCACCGGCTTGCGGACGCCAGCTTCACGCACGGCGATGCCTTCTTCCGTGCACGTGACGCCGAACCAATCCGAACCGGCTTTCTCGAGAGCTTTCGCTACCTGCGGGCCGCCATGGCCATAGCCGTTTCCTTTGACGATGCAAAGAATTTTTCGCGGCGTTTTGCGTTTCTCTTCCGGAGGATTCACGAACTTGCGGATGGCGCGGAAATTCTCCGCCAGCGCGCCAAGCGAAATCTCAGCCCAAACCGGACGTCTTGCTTCTTCGTGGGGACTCCTCTGTGTGCCAGCCATGACCCTTCCGAGAAAACTAGTTTACGCCATCCAGTCGCCGCGAGCCGACAGCCACTTTGGATGCCGCGAGAATGACAACACTCGTTTGTAGTGCAAGAGGAAGGCCTCTTTCAAGACGACCGAGGATGGGTCGCCCTGCCCCAGTTTCTGGTAAGTGTTACTTCTAAAAGGCTTAGACTTGATGTAACTGCTTTATAATCAATAGTTAGCGGCCACCGTGCAAGTATTGATTCTAAAAGACTTAGAATCGCAGCTAGACTTTGCTGTTCGGTCTGGCTCGGCCGATTACCCCTTCCGGATGCGCTCCGAGCGACGGAGCGTGGGGATTCTTACACAGAGAGCTCAGAGTCCACGGAGAATGCTGTGACTCAGGGCGGAGCAGTGCAGGAATCCTCAAGTTGAAAAAACAAAAGAGCGGCAGAAGGCTGCCGCTCTTTAAGGGATATGAATTTCCCCAAAAAGAATTCTACCAAACAATATCGGAAACGCGAAGGGGAAACCCGAGCAGCCCACTGCCTGCGGTGGGGGCTTTCGTGGGTACGCTTCTGAGCGCCTTTTCGTTGTCAGCGACCGTGCTACTGGCCAGAGAGCAAAGCGCCCCAGAAAGCACAGTGATGTGCAGCCGCGAAATTAGTTTCCGGCATCGGCGACGGCGGAATCAGCGATTGGAAATTTCCGGCGACCGGGTTGAAGGCCTGCCAGAAAGGCGCGCCGGAACTATTAGGCGTTCCGAATTTAGCGAAGTGGGTCCAATAGTGCTGCATGGTGCTGGAGAGTTGAAGTTGCTGGGCACTGAGCGGCGGCCGCGGCACAGTGACCGGAAGATTGAAGAGATATTGGAGCTCGGAAGCGTGGGCTGCCGCGTACGGAAAGGTGACCGGAGGAAGGAAGTCCTGCGGCGCGTTCTCGTCGTTGAACTCATAGGACGAGACCGGGACGAATTGAGACATCGAGAGGTCGGCGCCCAGAGCCGGGCACGCGAAGGCGGCGTCGGTGCCAGCTGTGGCGAAGGCAATGTCCGCAGAAGGGAAGCTGGCGAACGGATATTGCGCGGAGACGAGAGGAGCCGCGGGGCCGACCAGGGTGGCCAGAGCTGCTTCGTACGAGGCCTCGTTGTTGGCGATGGGTCCGCTGGTGAGATCGAAATCGAGCGCGGTGAAGAGCCGCCATTCATCGTGATTGCTGCCTTGGATTACCGGCACACGGTGGAATTGGCCGGTGGCAAGCGCGGTGCCTAACGATAAGGGGAAAAACTCACCGTCGATATTAGGCGTATAACCGGCGGGGTTCTCGAAGGCGAGGATAGTGGTGACGGGAAGCGCGCGGAGGCAGGCTGAGGTCTGACTGCTGCAGCCGGCAGCAGCCGCGAATACAGTGCCAGCAGCCTCAGCGGTGGCAAGGGACTGCGTGTTGAGCGCGTAGGCGCCGCTTTCGATGATTGCTTTGTGAAAGAGGCCCTCCGCCGGAGGCGAAACGAGCTGGGAGAAGATGCTGAGGCCACCGGCAGATTCGCCGAAGATGGTCACGTTGAGCGGATCGCCACCGAAGAAAAGAATGTTGTCGCGGACCCAACGGAGAGCTAGCTGCTGGTCCATGAGGCCGTAATCACCGGCGGAATTGGAATCGATATCGCGGTCCCGATCAGTATCCGTATTTTCCGCGGCAAAGGCGGGATGAGCGAGAAAGCCGAGACCGCCGAGACGGTAATTGATGGTCACGACGATGACGCCGTCATTGACGAGCGCCGAGGGATCGTAGTCGTCGCTTTCGCCGGTGACGAGAGCGCCTCCGTGGATCCAAACCATCACGGGACGCGGGTGGAAGAAATCGGCGGAGCTGGGAGTGAAGACATTCAGGAAGAGACAATCCTCGGTGATGGACGCCCTCCCGAATGGCGAGGGCGGTTGCGGACAGTGGTTGGCAAAGTTCGTGGCCTCCAGCGGCGCGAACCACGGAGCATGGGCAACGGGCGGACGCCAACGCAGATCGCCTACCGGAGGCGCGGCGTAAGGAATGCCCAGGAATTCGTGCATGCCGGCTGAACTGACAGAGCCGCTAACCGGACCGCTAAATGTGAAGACCAAGGGACTTTGTGCCTGCGCATGCACGACCCGAGGCATGGCGCAAAAAATGACGGCGGCGAAGAGAACCGAAAAGGTGAGTGGCTGTCTTTGGCGAGACTTCATGGTGTTTCCTTCCTGACCTAGTAAAAAGATAACGTTGCAAGCGTGCGGGGAGTGCTCCTTGAGTTCCGTCGATCCGCACGACGGCGGGGCTGCGAATAGGAATTGTGATTGTCTATATCATTTTTTTGTGGCTGTCAATATGGAGATTGAGGCGCTGGCAGAACAAGGAGAGCGGTCATCCTCAGAAGGATGACGCTAGAGGTCGTCGGGGGAGAATTGGGAGAAGGCGTCGGGGGCGGCTTCTTCGAAGCGGGTGAGGCGGCTGCGGAAGACGAATTTAATGTTGTCGGTGGGGCCGTTGCGTTGCTTGGCGATGCAGAGTTCGGTTTCTTCGCGTTCTTCGGGGCTGGCGCCGGCTTTGAAGAAGTGGGGGCGGTAGATGAACATGACGACGTCGGCATCCTGTTCGATGGCGCCGGATTCGCGGAGGTCGGAGAGCTGGGGGCCTCGTTCGTCGCGCTCCGGGGCGCGTGTGAGCTGGCTGAGCACGAGCACGGGGATCTGCAATTCTTTCGCGAGGCCCTTCAGCCCGCGAGAGATGCTGGCGACTTCTTCCTGGCGGTTGCCGAAGCGGCCGCGCGCCGTGATCAGCTGCAGATAATCGACGATCAAAAGCGACAGGCCTTTGTCACGCTTGAGGCGGCGCGCTTTAGCGCCGATTTCGAGAACGCTGATGGTGCCCGCGTCATCCACCCACAGGGGTGCCGAGGAAATGGTGCCGAGCGCATCGGTCATGCTGGTCCAGTCTGTGCGGCTGAGGTGCCCGGTGCGGAATTTGTGGGCGTCGATCTGCGCAACGGAAGCTACCAGGCGCTGGAGGAGGGACTCCTTGGACATTTCGAGGCTGAAGATGGCTACAGGCTGGCCCGCGCGAATGGCGATGTTCTCCGCGAGATTCAGGGCCAGCGCGGTTTTCCCCTGGGACGGCCGAGCCGCAAGGATGAGCAATTCGGAAGGCTGCAGGCCGGACGTCAGCTTGTCCAGCTCGACGTAGCCCGTCGGTATGCCGGTGATGCTCTTGCCTTCTTTAAAGATTTTCTCGAGGCGCTCGAAATTGTCGCGGACGATGTTCTTGACGGGAATCAAGCCGGCCTTCACGCGGTCTTCGGCAAGCAGGAAGATGGACGATTCCGCGTTGTCCAGGATCATGTCGGCGCCGTCCTCGCCTTCAAACGCGCGCTGCTGGATGTTGTGGGTGGTGTGGATGAGATTGCGCAGCATCGCCTTTTCCTTGACGATGCGAGCGTAGTGCTCGACGTTGGAAACTCTGGGCATGCCGTCTGCAAGGGACGCGAGGTACGGCGCGCCTCCGGCGGCTTCCAGATCTCCGCGGCGGTGCAGTTCTTCGGTGAGCGTGATGAGGTCGATGGCTTGCTGAGCTTCGCCGAGCGCAATCATCTGGGTGAAAACGCGGCGGTGCTGATCGAGAAAGAAGTCTTCGGCGCGGAGATTCTCGATGGCCGTGTTCAGGGCGTTGTTGTCGAGCAAAATGGCGCCGAGGACGGAGCGTTCGGCGTCCAGATTGTTCGGAAGTGGCTTTTCCAGTGTCGTGTCAACGGGCATAGGCAGCCTTCACTATTCGCCTTTTCTTCGCTTTTGTATCATTTTCTTCTCGTGAGGGCAAGCGCGAAGTTTCTCGCTGCACAATCCAGAGCTTTGCAATTCAAATTGAATTTAAATTACATTCGAGCTGATGCGGCATTGTGCGCGGAAGAGATGGATGCGTCAACCGGAGTGCTGTGCATCGTTTCGGAAATCGGTGCAAAACTTTTTTTGTGCGCGCTCGAAATGTGTCTGCGCAAAAAAAGAGGGCACGGCATGCCGTGCCCCTACGACGCTGATTCAAATCGGCTAGCGAATCGGAATTATTCTTCCTTCGTGACGTGGACGATGACTTGGGCGGTGACGTCGCGGAAGACTTTGATGGTGACGGGATATTCGCCGAGGGCTTTGATGGGATCGGCGATCTGCACTTGGCGCTTGTCGATCTTGAAGTTTTGCGCGGCGAGGGCTTCGGCGATGTCGGCGGTGGTGACGGAGCCGAACATCTGGTCGTTCTCGCCGGTTTTGCGCGTGAACTTCAGCGAGATGCCATTGAGCAGAGCCGCTTGTTTTTGAGCGGCGTCCAGCTCGGTGGCGGTCTTTTTCGCAAGAGATGTGCGGATGCGTTCGATCGCTTTCAAATTGCCGGCGTTGGCTTCCACGGCGAGTTTGCGCGGCAAAAGGAAATTGCGGGCGTAGCCGGGCTTGACGGTGACGACGTCGCCGCGGTGGCCCAGCTTTTCGATGTCTTCCTGAAGAATGATTTGCATGTTCTCTCTCTATGCTCCTGTTTACCTTCGCCCGAGCAGGCTTACGCCTTCGGGGCCTCGGGTGCGGCTGGCGGTGCGGCTGGCGGTGTGGCCGGGTGAGCGGCAGGCGTACCATGAGCGGCCGGCGGAACGACCTGGCGCGGGGCTTGCGTGCCAGCGGCGCTGCCTGCAAACGGCAGCAGGGCGATGTTGCGCGCGCGCTTGATGGCCACGCCGAGCCAGCGCTGGTGGCGCGAGCAAACTCCGGTCATACGCCGCGGCAGAATCTTGCCGCGTTCCTGGACGAACTGCGAAAGAATATCTGCGCGCTTGTAGTCGACGAAGTCCATCTTCTCGACGCAAAACTTGCAGACTTTCTTCTTGCGGAAATATTGGCGCTTGCCACGCGGCCGACCGCCCGGACCACCCGGACCACCACCACCCGGTCCGCCTTCGCGGCGCGGACCACCATGCCCGCCACCGGGCCCGCCATGGCCGCCACCGCCTTCGCGGCGCGGCGGCCCACTGTGAGACTGTGCTTGTTTCGTTTCCTCTGCCATACCATCCTGCCTTTCTCTCTTAACTCAGAAATTCGCTATTAGCTCGCTGCCGTTTGTTCCGCGGCGGGAGCGGGAGTCGAAGTCGGAGCCGAAGCGGGCGCGGAGCGGCGCGGACGCCGCGCGGCGCGCTGTTCGCGCTTTCCGCCGAGTTTCTTCTGGCGCTTCAAATCTTCGTCGAGGCGCACGGTCAGATACTTGATGACCACGTCCTGGACGCGGAGGCGCCGCTCGAGCTCCGCGATCAGCTCTGGGTGATTCGTACGAATCTGCTGATAGACGTAGATGCCCTCGCGGTGCTTGGCCACGCGATAGGCGAGCTTGCGCGTGCCCCAGTGTTCGGTCTTCTCGATCTTTGCGCCTTTTTCCGCGCACGTGTGCTCGATGCCGGAAATCACTTTCTTGATTTCGTCTTCCGGCGTTGCCGGGCGGACGATGAAAATCAGATCGTACAGTCGCTCTTCCATGATGACCTCTTTCCTCTTTGCGCCGATGGTATCGGCGGCATTTCAAAATCTGTTACTTACGCAATCCCAGAAAAACCGTTCACTCTTTTTCCGGCTCTTCCGCTTCCGGCTTTCGCCTGTTGAAAATGTTCATCGCCAGCTCGATTCCCTTCGCGAGAATCATTTCCACGGCGTCGCCGGCTTTGCCAATCATCTCGGCGGCCTCTTCCAGCTCCGCCTTTTTCATCGGCCGCAGAACGAATTCTTTACGGCTGCTCAGCGGATGATCCGGCCCGCATCCTAACCGGATGCGCGCGAACTCCTGAGTTCCAACAGTGCTAATCACGGAGTTCGCTCCGTTGTGACTCCCGCCGCTGCCTTTGCGGTCGATGCGAATCGTTCCGAAAGGCAGCTGCACTTCATCCCACATCACCAGCAAATCCGCGGGACCCAGTTCGTACTTTTCCAGCAACTCGCGAACCGAGATGCCGCTGAGATTCATGTACGTCTGGGGCTTGGCCAGAAGCACATCTTCGCCAGCGACCTTGCCCTTGCCTACGAGCGCCTTGCCTTCCGGCCGCTCGACGCGAATCCCGCTGCGGTTCGCCAGCTCATCCACCGCCATAAATCCGAGGTTATGCGGCGTCCATTGGTACTCCGGATCAGGATTCCCAAGTCCGACGATGAGCCGCATAGGCCTCTGCCGGGCAGCTGGCTTGCCGCCAGCCGCCGCGATTTACAATTGTCACACTACTTCTTCTTTTCGCCCTTTTCGGCCTTTTCCGGTTTGGCTTCTGCTTCGGCGCCTTCTTCGCCCTCGACTTCTTTCTTGCCCTTCTTGATGACTTCAGGCTCGGCGGGCGTCGCAGCATCCGCGACAACGGCTTCGACGGGCTTCTCTTCTTCGACCTTGAGAGCCACGACGTGGGCCAAGACGCGTTCCGGATCGGTGATCAGCTTCATTTTCCGGGTGTCGATCGGCAGCTCTTTGGCGCGGAGCTGCTGGCCAAGCATCAAGCCGCTAACGTCCACTTTGAATTCGGTCGGAATCTCGGCCGGCAAGCATTCGATTTCCACTTCGCGCGTCACGACTTCGAAGACGCCGCCTTGCTGTTTTACACCGGCGGGCTCGCCGAAGGTGTGCACCGGAACTTTCACGCGCATGCGAACGTCCATGGCTACGCGCACGAGGTCGACGTGCAGCAGGTTTCCGGTCACGGGATCCACTTGCCAATCTTTCAAGATGGCGGGCTCGTGTTTGCCGGCGAGATCCACCTGAAAGAGCGTGTTGTGGCCGCTCTCGGAGCGGAGAATCGCGCCGATCTGCTTGGTGTTTAGTGCCAACGCAATGGCAACGCCTTTACCGCCATAGAGGACGGCTGGAACCTTGCCGGTCAGGCGCAGGCGGCGGGCCTCGTTCTTGCCCCGATCGGAGCGGGGCGCTCCTTCTACGATAATTTGTGGTTGAGCCATACTTTCATTCCTTCCCTGAAATCTCTAACTTCATCAAGAGGGCAGACAAGAGTGTCTGTCCTGCTAAATAAACAGCTCGCTGATAGATGTTTCTTCGTGAATCGAACGAATGCCGCGGGCTAGAAGATCTGCGACGCTTAAGACTTTGATTTTGCCCATGCCTTTGGCGGCTTCGCCTAGCGGGACGGAATCCGTGGCGACCACTTCTATGATCTGAGAGTTCGCGATGCGCTCGATGGCTGGGCCGGAAAGTACGGCGTGCGTGCATGCGGCGTAAACTTGCGTGGCGCCTTCGCGGATCAGCGCTTCGGCGGTTTTCACGAGCGTGCCGGCGGTGTCGATGATGTCGTCGACGATCAGCGCGCTGCGGCCGCGGACGTCTCCGATCAGGTTCATGACTTCGCTGACGTCTACATCGACGCGGCGTTTATCCACGATCGCCAGAGGGGCGTCGAGTTTTTTTGCAAAGAAGCGGGCGCGTTCCACGCCGCCCGCATCCGGCGAAACGACCGTCAGATTCGGCAGATTCAAATGGCGGAAGTGCTCGACAAGTACGGGCGATCCGTACAGGTGATCGACAGGGACGTCGAAGTAGCCTTGAATCTGCGGCGCGTGCAGATCGAGAGTTAGCGCGCGGCTTGCACCGGCTGTTTCTAGCAAGTCGGCGACGAGCTTTGCTGATATCGGAACACGCGGCTTGTCTTTGCGGTCTTGGCGCGCGTAGCAGTAGTAAGGCAGCACCGCGGTGATGCGCCAGGCCGATGCGCGTTTGAACGCGTCGATCATCAAGAGCAACTCGAACAAATGATTGTCAACGGGATAGCAGCAAGGCTGCACGACGAATACGTCAGCGCCGCGCACGTTTTCGAGAATCTGAAAATAAATCTCGCCATCGCTGAAGCGTCCGAGGCTGGCTTTGCCCAGGGGCACTTCCAAATGCGCGCAGATGCTCTCTGCTAGAGGCAGATTCGCGGTCCCCGAGAAAATTTTGAATCGGTCGTCGTTCACGACACTCGCGCTCCGTCAGCTCAGTGTTTGGTCCGCATACTTCTGGGCCCAAACCTGGTTTCAAGGCATAGCTATTTGCTTCTGTCGAGACGCTGCGGATCAACCGAGGCAAAACAGAGGACACAAATCTACGTCAACGAGTGCCCTGCATTTTACGAACGTACCTGTCGCGCGAGAGAGTCTCGCAAACAAAGGTCTGATCGTCCGGAAACCCAACAGCGGCTCGGCGCGCCTGCGCTGGGCTCGGGAAAACTCCAAACACCGCCGAACCGCTACCCGCCAGCGAGGCTTCTGCAGCTCCTCTTTGAAGCAAAGCCCGCTTGATTTGATCAAGGCGGGGGTGACGCCGGAAAACGGGGCGCTCAAAATCGTTGGAAAGGCCGCTTCCCTGCGTGCTCCAACACAGAGCACAGAACTTCCAAAGTTTAGGGTCTGCGGCGCTTTTTGTCAATGTCAGCGGACGGGCTTTGAGCCAGCGGTAGGCGTCCAGCGTGGGGACGTGAATGTCGCGCGGCGAGACAATTAGGACAGAGAGCTTGGGGATGTCTGGAAGAGGGTAGATTTCGTCGCCGCGGCTGACACCCAGCGCACGGCCTCCAAAGAGGAAAAAAGGAACGTCGGCGCCGAGCGATGAGGCGATTTCGAGCAGGCGCGGCAGCGGCAGCTTGCGTCCTGTCAGCCGCAGATAACCGAGCAAGGCAGCTGCGGCGTCGCTTGAGCCGCCTCCCATGCCCCGCCCGGCCGGGATTGTCTTTCTGAGCTCGATTTCCACGCCGGAACGAATCTTGAGTTCATGGCGAAGCGCATCGACAGCGCGGTAGACGAGGTTTTTCTCGAAGGGCTCCTGCGAAAGGATGGTATTACCTTGGATCGAGAGTGAAATCCCCGCTTGCTTTGAAGCAGACAGGCACAACTCGTCGTGCAGCGAAACGCTTTGGAAAATTGTGCGGAGTTCGTGGTAGCCGTCGGAACGTTTTCCAAGAATATCCAGGCGCAGATTGATTTTGGCAAACGCGCGGATACGGACTTCGCGCATGCAGGCTACTGCGGTTTCGCGTCTTGCGGCGAAGACTTTTGCGCCACGCGGTGTTTTACCTGGGAAAGCTTCTTCTCGATTTCCGCTATTTTTTCGTTTTCCACATCCGCCGGCAGCGAGCGGTGCCATTCGGCCAGCGACTTTTCCCATTCTATCGCCGCGAGGTCGGTCCGGCCGGACTTAGCATATACATCGGCCAGGTGCGAGCGAATGGTGGCATCGTGGCTTTCGCGTTCGACGGCTTTGCGAAGCGTCGCTTCGGCTTCGGCGAGTTTGTTCTCGCGGAAATAAATCCAGCCGAGGCTATCGAGATACGCGCCGCTAAGCGGCTCTTCTTTTAGCGCGCGCTGCACGAGAGCCTCCGCTTCATCGAGCCGAATGCCGAGATCGCCGAGCATATATCCGTAGTAGTTGAGCACCGGGGCGTTCCGGGGATTCACTTCCAGCGTCTTTTTAAATTCCGTTTCAGCACGGTCGTAAAACTTCTGCCGTTCATAGATCGCACCCAGCAGAAACCACACCATCTCGTTGTCGTGAGGTTCGCCGGGGATGGCCTCCGCGGTCCGGGCGGTTTCTTCGGCCTCCTTGTAGCGGCGGCCGCGTTCGTAGACCTGCGCAATATTCAGATAAATATCGCGATCAGCCTCGGTCTTGGTGAGCTGCGAACGAAGAACCTTTACGGCTTCGTCCGTCTGGCCGTTCTCACCCAGCAGGAGGGCGTTGGACGTGCGAAGCCCGGGGTCGCTGGGATATTTTGCCAGCGCGTCCTTGCCTGCCTGCAGCGCCTTCGGCAAATCTTTCGCCGCGCGGTAGGTATCCATGATGAGCATACGCGAACGGCGATCTTCTTCTTCGCCAAGACGGCCCAGCTCTTCAAAGGTATAAATCGCGGCTTGAAAATTCTGCGTGTCGCGGTAAAGCTGGCCGAGTTGCTGGTACAAAATGGCCAGGGAACGCCGGCGCGACGGCAGGGCCGTGGATTGGGACTTGAGCCCGGTTACAGCATCCGAGAGCACGCGAATGGCATCTTCGAAGCGGCCCTGCGCTTCGTAGAGCATGGCCTCGTTGTACATAACTTCGAGGCTGCCAGGCGCGTACTGCCGGGCTTTCAAAAGATTCTCTTCCGCGTGATCGAGCTGGTGCAATTCTCTGTATATCTGCGCCAGACGCAGATAGACGTCGGAATCGTCGGGCATCAAATCGGCGAGCTTCTGGTAGACGGAGAGAGCGTCCGCGAATTTTTCTTCAGCGAGCAGCGTCTGGCCCAGGCCGCGAAAGTGGCTCAGTTCGGAAGGATCCAACTCTGTGGCTTTGCGGTATGCGCCTTCCGCCTTTGCGAGGTCGTGGGTCTGCGTATAGGCATCGCCGAGAAGATCAAGCAGCGCGGGCGAAGGCGTGCGGCTGGTGATGCTTTCGAGGAGCAATACGGCGTCCGGGGACTTGCCTTCATCGAGGAGAAGCTGTGTAAGCTGTTCGACGGCAGCTTCGTTCTCAGGGTCTTGCTTTAGAAGGCTGCGCAGAACTTCTTCGGCCTTATCGTGCTCATTGCGCAGGCGGTAGAGCCGCGCCAGCCAGAGCGCCGATTCCGAGTCCGTGGGATCCAGGCGGTAGACTTCGCGGTATTGTTCGATGGCACGTGCCGCCATTTCCGATTGCGCGCTCGAGGTCAGATCGCCCAGGCTGCGCAAATAGATGCGGCCGAGAAGACGCCGCGTCTGCAGGTCGTTCGGGTCCCGCTTAAGGAGTTCCTGCGCTTCCGTTACCGCTTCGTGGACGCGTTGCGCTTTCCAGTACATCTCGGCAAGGCGTTCGCCGATGACGGGTGACTTCGGATCGAGGGCGTAAGCCTTTTTGTAGGCATCGATGGCCTGCGTGGCGAATTCCGGTTGATTGGTCGTCTCGTATTGCTGCTCGAAGAGATGTCCCATCGCGTAATTATAGTAAGCATCAGCACGAGGGGAAGGAGCGGTTGACGATTCAGCGGGAGCGGCGTCGGCCTTAGATTGGGTCTGGGCATTCTTCTGGACTTGTGAGTCCGGAGAAGTTTGGGCGGCGGCCACCGCGCCGAGAAGGCAGCTGAAGAGTGTGGCGAGACTGATTCTTCTTAGGTTCATCGTAGCCCCAGAAACAAAAAGTATCCCATGCAGCTGGAACGCGGTCAAAAGTCAAAAGCACGTCGTTTCCAAGGCCCAAATGCGCCCTTAACTAGGATGCAAGAAATTTGAAAAGAGTTGAAATGGAATCTTTGGATGCATCACCCCGCGAATTGAGCTGAATGCTTTTTAGTGCAGGAAGTGCCGTATGCCTGTGAATACCATCGCCATGCCAAGGCGGTCGGCGGCGGCAATCACTTCGCTATCACGGACAGAGCCTCCCGGTTGAATTACGGCAACCGCGCCGGCTTTGGCGGCTTCTTCGACGCCATCGGGAAACGGGAAAAACGCATCCGAAGCAACGACGCTCCCAGCGAGCGAGGACTGCGTCTTCATCACCGCGATCTTTACGGAATCGACGCGGCTCATCTGGCCCGCGCCCACGCCAAGCGTCGCACCGTCCTTTGCAAAAACGATGGCGTTGGATTTGACGTGCTTGCAGACTTTCCAGGCAAAAAGCAGGGTTTGCAATTCGGCGGCTGTCGGAGCGCGCTTTGTCACTATTTTTAGTTGATCCTCCACGATTCCGCCCAGGTCCGGCTGCTGCACCAACACTCCTCCCCAGATGCGCTTGAGCTGCAGTTCACGATCGGGCTCGAGGCCGTTGGGCGGGAGTTCCAGTAAGCGCAGATTCTTTTTAGCTGAGAAAATCGTTTTGGCCTTTTCGTCAAAGCCCGGCGCGGCGATACATTCCACGAAAAGCTTCGCGACTTCTTCCGCGGTCGCGGCATCGATCGCGCGATTGAAGGCCAGCACGCCACCGAATGCAGAAACTGGGTCGGTCGCAAGGGCTTTCAAGTAAGCATCCAATAGAGTTTCTCGCTCCGCCGTTCCGCAGGGAGTGTTGTGCTTGACGATGACGGCGGCGGGCTGGCTGAATTCCGCCGCAAGACTTCGCGCCGCTTCCAGGTCGACATAATTGTTATAGGAAAGCTCTTTTCCCTGGAGCTGTTTGGCAGCAGCAAGGCCACTTGGGGCGGTCCCGGCGGGAACATAGAGCGCCGCGGATTGATGAGGGTTTTCGCCGTAGCGCAGAGCTTGTTGCATTTGCAACGCGACGTGCAGCCGCTCAGGCAGAACGGGCTTTTCGCCCAACTTCACGTGGCTTGCCCCGGCATGGAGCCGTTCCAGTTCCGTCGTGATCATCCCGTCGTAGCGGGATGTCGTGGCAAACACTTTCCGGGCCAGCTCGAGCCGGGTGGCAAGCGAAGTCTCGCGCGCCGTTTCAAGCTCTTGCGCCACACGTTCATAATCGGCGGGATCGGTCACAACCGTGACGCTTTCGAGATTTTTTGCGGCGGAGCGCAGCATGGTGGGTCCGCCGATGTCGATATTCTCGAGCAACTCTTCCGCCGTCAGGCCCTGCTTTGCAGCAGTGGCTTCGAAGGGATACAAATTCACTACTACAAGGTCGATCGGCGCGATGCCGTGTTCCGCGGCTTGCTTCTGATCCTCCGCATGGTTGCGGCGGTACAGCAGGCCTCCGTGAACTTTGGGATGCAGCGTCTTTACGCGGCCCCCCAGCATTTCCGGCCATCCCGTAAAATCGGCGACGTCGCGCACGGCAACACCGGCTTCGCGAAGGAGCTTCGACGTTCCGCCCGTCGAAAGAATTTCGATGCGCAGAGCGGCGAGCCGCTTTGCAAACTCCAAGATTCCCGTCTTATCAAACACGCTGATGAGCGCGCGTTCCACTGCCATGCGTTCCTCCCGAGAAGAAAAGCACAATAGTGTAAGCGGCGGGCGGAGTTTCGGGAAGTGGAAAGGCTGCGCCGGTCAAAATTAGCTGTTGAAAACGGGATGCTTGAGACAGAAATCGGATAGACGGAAAGAATTCTCGCCGAATTTCAAATCTTGAGGGGAATTTGTGGATCAGATGCGTTTAGGCTTTGACGAAAGCTTTGAGTTTCACCTGGCCATTGATGACTTCAACCACATACTCAACATCGCGGCAATTCTTCTGTTTCTGCAGATCTTTCGTCTTCTTGAGGACAAACTCGTTAAAGCTGGAGCGCGAGAGTTTTTCGGTCTGTTCTCCTGCTGCTTGCTTGGCCTGCAGAAACGCCTGATAGAGCTGGTCGACCTTTTCCGCCTCGCGTTCCGGCTCGGAACAGGTCATACGGAATGCACCTTGCGCAGCTGGCGCGACCGCTGTCGGCGCCATAGGGGCTTCCACGGGTTTCTCGGGGGTTTTGTGGGCGCGTTCCGCCTCGATCGCTTTTGCGGCCGCACCGAAGTGGCGTTGGATTTTCCCTTCTTCCTTGTTCTGCGCCTTCTTGCGGAAAATGTCTTTGTACTTGGCGTAGGTCTGGGTGAGGTTGTTGAGGCGGAATCGCTGGCCGTACTTGAGGTCGCCGCCACGCTCGGCGTAACGCTTCACCATTAATTCGATGCGCCATTCGATTTCCGTCGGCGGGCGCTTCCTGCCGCCGCCGAAGTATTGGTCGTATTCAATTTTGAGCTGACGGATGTCCCGCTCGAGCTGAGCCAGCTCTTCGTCGATGGTCGCCATGGGTGGAAAAGCCCCTGAGTATCATGCTAGGAGCACAAGGCGAAGCCGTCAACCAAAGGAGTTGGAAGGGCTGCGGATTGTGTATCCCACCGGCACCGCGCCTCCTGGACGCTTCGCCCAACGACTTGCCTGCGGAAAGCTTCGTTGCTCGCGGAAGGGCGGTGTGCTGAAATAAGGGCATGGAAGCGCGGGCAAAACAGACGCTTTCCGCCGAGCAGGCGGAGCTGTTGCGACAGATTCCCTCCGTGGACGAACTCCTGGCACTGCCTCGTCTCGCGGCACTTGCGAGCCGCGTCGACCGCACTGTGCTCGTGGAAGTTACCCGCACGGTTCTTGCGGAATTGCGCTCGCGCATCACGGATCAGGTCAGATCTGCCGTGCTGGGTGAACTCGCGCTGATGGCTGCCGATCCGGCCTCTCTCGAAGAACACATAAGTTCCATTGTCGAGCGCATTCTTGCGCACTCGCTTCAGCCGGTGATCAACGCTACGGGCGTGATCCTTCATACCAATCTGGGCCGGGCTCCCCTATCTGTGGCGGTCGTCGAAGAATTCCGGCGAACGGCGACTCAGTACTCGAATCTTGAATATGATTTGGAGGCGGGGGCGCGGGGGAAGCGCGACGTGCATACGTCATCCCTGCTGGAGCGCCTCACGGGCGCCGAGGCCGCGATCGTAGTGAACAATTGTGCCGCGGCTGTGCTGCTTGTTCTCGGCGCATTGGCAAAGGGCGGCGAGGTCATCGTTTCGCGCGGTGAACTGATTGAGATTGGCGACGGTTTCCGCATTCCTGAAATCATGGCGGAAAGCGGGGCGATGCTTCGCGAGGTTGGCACCACGAACCGGACGCGGCTCGCCGACTACGAAAACGCCATCAACGAAAAAACGCGCTTGCTTCTGCGGGTGCACCCTTCCAATTTCCGCATCACCGGCTTCGCGGAAAAACCTGGACTTGAAGAATTGGCCGCGCTCAGCGTGCGAACCGGGCTCCCGTTGGTAGAAGATCTTGGCTCGGGCTGCATCGTCGATCTTTCGGCGAGCGGAATCTCCGAGCCGCTCGTTCGTCAAAGCATCGACGCAGGGGCATCCGTCGTAATGTTCAGTGCCGACAAGCTTTTGGGCGGACCGCAGGCGGGTATTATCGCTGGGAAGAAAGAACTTGTAACGCGAGTGCGGCGGCATCCGCTCTTCCGGGCTCTGCGCGTGGACAAGCTTACCACCGCGGCGCTCGAAGTGACTCTCGGCGCGTATCTGCGGGCGGCCTGGGACGAAATCCCCGCTTTGCGGATGATTCGAACGAGCGCGTCGGAGCTCAAGCGCCGTTCCGAAAATTTTCTCCGTGCACTTCGGCCAGAGCTTCCGCTCGACGAAGTGGAGATGGAAATTGTAGATGGCACATCGCTCGCCGGCGGCGGCTCGACCCCGACGCAAGCACTGCCCACGAAGATCATTCGCATCGCTAGTGCCCGTTATTCGGCGGCGCAACTCGAGCAGCGGCTTCGCCGTGCGCCCGCGGGCATTTCGGTGATCGCGCGTGTGGAGAACGACCGTCTGATTCTCGATCTCAGGACTGTCTTCCCCGAGCAGGAGCCTCTGCTTATCAAAACGCTTGGCGCCGTGCTTCACTGATTCCGCGTCGCACTCTTGAGTGCTCCTCTCGTTTTGCGCCTGGTCTGCCTTCCCTTACAGAGAATGGCTACGTACCCTGTTCTTATCGAATGAAACTGGAATGGCACTTGGCGCGTCCTACGACATGTTTCGGGGGAGTGGAGGGATTCTCCCGGAATTTCGTTACACCCCTGTTGCCCGAATAATGTTTTGTAGAAAAAAAGGAGAATCGCTAAATGAGGAGAGTTTGGTGCGTCCTCGCAGGAATTGTTTTGTCATTTGGCTTAGGAACGGCAGCGGCTCAGCAGCCGACTGTCCCCGCAGGCCAGCAGCCGCCGCAACAGCAGCAGCGGACCCGCCCTCCGGCGGAACAGACGGCGGCGCAAGGCGAAGGCGCACAGGGCAAACAAGCGCCGCGCCCCGCTGTTCCTGAAGAGAAGTCATCTGTTACGCACCACTCTGCGCGCATCGGGGGGCAGACGATCAACTACACGGCGACAGCCGCCACGTACAACATCAAGGCGGATGATGGGACCGTGAAGGCGACGATGTTTTATGTTGCTTACACGAAGGAGGGAGTCGCCGATCCGGCGAAGCGCCCTGTGAGTTTCGTATATAACGGCGGGCCGGGCTCTGCTTCTCTTTTCACGCACATGGGTATGGGACCGAAGCGCGTGGTTCTGACCGCTGATGGGCACGGAATGCCGGCGCCGTATAGCGTGGTGGACAACGAGGATTCTTTTCTCGATGCAACGGACCTTGTATTTATTGACGCGATTTCGACCGGCTACAGCCGTCCTGCTCCCGGCGAAGCGTCGGCGCAATTCCACGGGATCATCGAGGACGCCAACTGGTTTGCCGATTTCATCTACCAGTACATCACGCGCAATGAACGTTGGGCTTCGCCGAAATTTTTGATTGGGGAAAGCTACGGAACGACACGTTCCGCAGAGCTTGCGGGAGTGATTCAGGAGCGCCACCAAATTTATTTGAATGGGATCGCGCTGCTTTCGTCGGTGGCTTTCTCAAATTGGGGCGCCGATAATCGGACAATTTTCTTCCTGCCGACTTACGCGACGACGGCCTGGTATCACCACCTGTTGCCGTCTGACTTGCAGAGTCTGCCAATCGACCAAGTAGCGCAAAAGGCCCGTGAATTCGCGCACGGTGAATATGCTCAGGCTTTGGAGAAAGGCGACCAGCTCTCCAACGAGGAGCGCCAAAAGGTAGTGGCGGATCTCGCACGCTATACCGGGCTCTCGACCAAGTTCATCGAGGAAGCGAATCTGCGCGTCAGCCCATTCCGCTGGTTTAAGGAACTCGAGCGCGACAAGCGCCGCACCATCGGGCGGCTCGATTCGCGCTTTGAGGGCATGGACGTCGACGCTGCCGGGGAGCGCAACGAATACGATCCGAGCGAGGCTTCGTATGAGGGCGCGTTCGTCGCAACATTTCATGACTACACGCGGCGCGAGTTGAAGTGGGACAGCGACGCGTACTACACGGTAAGCGCAAATGTACGTCCGTGGGATCAAACCGGAAATACCGAGGTTGCGGAAGTTCTGCGCGCCGCGATGACTCAACAAACGTACTTGAAAGTGCTGGTCCTCTGCGGCTACTACGACGTGGCGACGCCGTTTAATGGGATTGAAAACACGTTCGCGCACATGAATCTCGAGCCGCCGGTCCGCAAGAATGTGAGTTTTGCGTACTACGAAGGCGGGCACATGATGTACATCGATGAACTGCAGCATCACAAGCTGCACAAAGACATCGATGACTTCATCAACGCCGGCTACGCGCACTGAGCTTTCCGTACGTGAAAGGCCAGCCCAAGATAGGGCTGGCCTTTTCGTTTATCGGTACTCTGTGTCTAACCGATGCGGTGTTATGATATAGGTGTTATATAGGAGCACGCGCATGGCCGCCGCGTTAATTCACTTTGACGAAAAACAAAAGCAGCGTCTCACTCGCCGCGCGCGCCTTAGAGGAAAATCATTCTCGCAGGAAGTGCGCAACGCAGTAGACCTCTACCTTTCTGTTCCCGTTGAGTCCGAAGAGGAGCTGACGGCCCTAGCTCGGGCTGCCAATCTCGCCGCTGACCGCATGATTAAAAGGCTGGACGAGACCATCGCTTATGTGGACCGTGTGTTAAAGCACAAGAGGAATGGCAGGTGAGCTGGGCGGGAGAAGCCGTTGCCGCCATCCGAAAGATGGTGCTGATCGAAGACCGGATGAACGGGTTGACGCATCAAGTGAGGAAATGGGCAGAATCTTACAACGAGCTCGACCGGCGCCTTCTGCGAGTTGAGGCTAAATTTGAACTGATCGAGCATCTCGGATCTTCTCGCAGACGGGCGCTGCCGGGGAAATCCAGAAAATTGAAGCATCCCAAGAAATAAAGAATAGACTTAGATCGTGCTGGCCTTTTCTGTCTCCAACGGAAAACTCAAGCCCGTATTCAAGCCATTGCCGAAGCTGCGCCCCGGTTGGGCGCTCATTCGCGTTCAGCTCGCGGGGATATGTAACACCGACGTCGAGATACTGCGCGGCTATCATGCTTTTCGCGGGACGCCGGGGCACGAATTCGTCGGCGAGGTTACCGACGTCCGCGGCGTTTCCGGATCGTCGAAGAATAAATGGATGGGGCGGCGGGTCGTTGGCGAAATCAATGTGTCCTGTTCGGCTTACGGCTATCGCCCGGTTTGCTCTTTTTGCCGGCGCGGGTTGAAGACGCACTGCGCGCGACGCACGGTGCTAGGCATCGTCAATCACGACGGAGCGCTCGCGGAGTATCTGGCCCTGCCGCTCGGAAATCTGCACGCTGTGCCGGATTCTGTCAGCGACGAACAGTCTGTTTTTGTCGAGCCTCTTGCCGCGGCCTCGGAGATTCTCGAACAAGTGAACGTTAAACAATTCCGTGAAGCGGCGGTGCTCGGCGATGGCAAGCTCGCGCAATTAATTGCGCTCGTTCTGCAGACCGCCGTGCCTCGCGTGGTGATGTACGGCAAGCACGATAAGAAGCTCGCTCTCGCTCGCCGCGCCGGAATCATCGCGAGAAAAGTGCGGGGCGATGCCTCCGACCTGAAACATGTGAAGGAATGTTATGGCTTGCTGGTCGAAGCGACAGGCTCACCGAGGGGGTTCGCACTCGCTCAACACATGACCGAGCCGCGCGGCACGCTCGTTCTGAAGTCCACGTTTCACGGCACCGCTCCCATCGAAACCTGGCCCATTGTCGTCAAGGAACTCGCTGTCGTCGGCTCACGCTGTGGGCCGTTCGCTAAAGCGATCGCTCTGCTGCGCTCCGGCAAAGTCGATCCAAGGCCGCTTATCACGCGGACGTTTCCGCTGAACGAAGCACCCGCAGCGATCCGTTTCGCTCAGAAAACAGGGGTGATGAAAGTTTTGCTGAAGAAAGAATAGCCGATCGGGTCTGACGAGTCCGGATTCCACCGCTACGCCTGACCGCTGGTGGACTTGCGGCTCTAAGTGGGCAGCTTTCCGTCATCGGAACATCGAACTGCATCGACAAACCAACCCGGACTCAGTATGTTAAATCTTCAAATGCGGTTGATACACGACGCCACGCAGGCGGCGCCGAAACCGTTGTCGATGTTCACGACCGTCACATTGGATGAGCAAGAATTGAGCATCCCTAGCAGCGCGGCCACGCCGCCGAAACTCGCGCCATAACCCACGCTGGTCGGCACCGCGATCACCGGCACGGCAACCAATCCACCTACGACGCTCGGCAGCGCGCCTTCCATTCCGGCTACGCAGATAATCACGCGCGCTTGCGTCAATTTATTGCGATGCTCCAGAAGCCGGTGGATACCCGCGACGCCGACGTCATACAAATGTTCGGCACGGTTGCCCATCATTTGCGCCGTGAGCAGTGCTTCTTCGGCCACAGGAATGTCGCTGGTGCCAGCCGAGACCACCAGGATGTTTCCCTTGCCGGTGATCTCGCGATTCCGTTCGATGGTAATGACGCCGGAATTTTCGCGGAATTTGGCGGCGCGGGCTAGTTTTCCGTTGGTGCGCTTGACGGCAGCAAAGATCTTCGCGTCCGCCCTGGTGACGAGGATATTGTGGTGCGAATCTTTCTTCTGGAGCATGGCGCGGACAATCTGCGCAACCTGCGAGGGCGTCTTGCCTTTGCCAAGAATGACCTCGGCAAATCCTTGGCGGAGCGCACGGTGGTGATCGACCTTCGCGAAACCCAAATCCTCGAACGGCAAATGCTTTAAGCGGTCGGCGGCTTTTTCCGGAGAAAAAGCGCCGAGCTTCACTAATTCCAGAATTTTCAGCAATTCCTGCTCGTTCATATTGTTTAACCGCCGCAAATTCTATCATTGTACGGGCATGCCGCCTCAACTTGACTTGCCGCAACCCGGCTGCGAGACTGATTCTATCCGCACGGAAACCATGCCTGACATGCAAAAACAAGTCGTAACCGTAGGTGTGACCGGGGCAAGCGGCGCCGTTTTCGCGCAGAAAGCCTTCGATTTACTAGAAAAGGATCCGCGTGTCGCGCACATCCATCTGGTCGTTACCGAAGCAGGCCAGCGGCTCTTCTCCGAAGAACTGGGAATCACTTCGGGTGATTTGAAACAACTCCCCAGCCGGTTGCTGAACCGCCCCGCGGCAAAAATTGAGGTTATTCCCAACAAGGACATCGGGGCTGCCATCGCATCCGGTAGTTATGCGGTGGATTCGATGATCATCGTTCCTTGCTCCATGGGGACCCTCGCTGCCATCGCCAGCGGCGTGAGCGATGACCTCGTTTCCCGGGCGGCGGACGTCATGCTCAAAGAGAATCGCAAACTCGTTCTTTGCGTGCGCGATACTCCCTTCAATCGCATCCATCTGGAAAACATGTTGCGCGTGCAACAAGCCGGCGCGGTCATCATGCCTGCAATTCCCGCGTTTTATCATCACCCGCAAACCATCGACGACCTGGTCACGCAATATATTTATCGCGTTCTCGCGCAGATCAATCTTCCCCAGGAAAATATGTATCGCTGGACGGGCCAGGCAAGCGCAAAAAAGGCGGAGGCGTAATTTCGCAATGGCTGGTCGCATCCGCACCGTGCTCGAGATGATTAAATTCGAGCACTCCGTCTTTGCGCTTCCGTTTGCGTTGACGGGAGCTCTTTTGGCGGCACGGGCAACGCATCAAAGTCTCACCGGCTGGCCGACTCTGAGGCGATTCTTGTGGATTGTAGTGGCCATGGTCGCGGCGCGCTCTGCGGCCATGACCATGAACCGCATCGCCGACCTTCGCTTCGACAAAGAGAATCCACGCACGCAGCAGCGCGCTCTTGCGACTGGCGCTCTGTCACTATCGTTTGCGTGGCTCTTCACCCTGGTTGCCGTTGCCGTGTTTTTTGTCGCGGCGTGGCGGCTCAATATTCTGGCGTTAAAGCTCGCACCTCTAGCGATTGCGATTCTGTTTTTTTATTCGTTTACCAAGCGTTTTACAAACTGGTCGCATCTCTTTCTGGGCTTCGCGCTCGGCATTTCCCCCGCCGCCGCGTGGATCGCCATCACGGGCGGTCTCGACTGGCGCATGCTGATTCTTTGCGCGGCGGTCACGATGTGGGTCGGCGGCTTTGATGTGCTATACGCTTGCCAGGACGTTGACTACGACAAGCGAGCTGGACTCTATTCCGTTCCGAAGCGGTTCGGTATTGCCAACGCACTGCTCATCGCGCGCGTCATGCATATTGGCGTGGTCGCGCTCCTCTCGTGGCTTGCCTACAGTTTTGCACTCCCGTGGCCGGCCTGGGCTGGCATCGTGGTCGTTGCCGCTCTGCTGGCCTATGAACATTCTCTTGTCAAACCCGGTGACCTTAGCGAGCTGGACGCTGCGTTTTTCGCCGTGAACGGTTATATTAGTTTATTGTTCCTGTTGTTCTGGGGCGCTGCGGCAGCGGTTTGGCGCATTTGAAAATTTCAGCGGATTCAAAATGAGCGAACTGACAATCATGGATCAGCGGTTGAAGCCCATCGCGGACAAAGTCCTCGCGGGCGAGCGCCTGAGTACGGATGACGGCATCGCCCTGTATCGTTCGCCGGATCTTCTTGCCGTCGGCTGGCTCGCGAACCAGGTGCGCGAGAAGCGCCACGGCAACATCACCTATTACAACGTCAATCGCCACATCAATCCGACAAACGTCTGCGTAGCTCATTGCAGACTCTGCGCCTTTGGCCGCGATCCCAACGCTCCCGGCGCTTACACGTTTGCGCTCGAAGAAATCTATCAACGCGGCGAGCAAGGCGTGCGCGAAGGCGCCACCGAGTTTCATATCGTCGGCGGCCTGCATCCGGATTTGAGCTTCGATCATTACTTAGAGATGGTGCGCGGCCTAAGACTTCGCTGCCCCACCGTGCATATCAAGGCCTTCACGATGGTGGAAGTGCATTACTTCGCGCGCATCGCCAAACTTTCCATCGAAGAAGTTTTGCGCAAAATGAAAGAAGCGGGAGTCGATTCTTGCCCCGGCGGAGGCGCGGAAATATTTCATCCGCGCGTGCGAAAAATCATTTGCGACCACAAAACCAGCGGCCAAATGTGGCTGAGCACGGCGAAGAAAACGCACGAAGCGGGCCTTCGCTCCAACGCCACCATGCTTTACGGCCACGTCGAAACGGAAGAGGAGCGCGTTGACCACCTCGTCAAGCTGCGCGGGTTGCAAGATGAAACGCACGGTTTTGTGGCCTTCATACCTCTCGCGTTTCATCCGGAAAACACGGCGCTCTCGCACATTCCGAAGCCGACCGGCTACGCCGACCTTCGCAACATCGCAGTCGCGCGTCTGCTTCTTGATAATTTCGATCACATCAAGGCTTACTGGATCATGCTTTCGCCGAGCATAGCGCAGATCGCTCTGCGCTTCGGCGCGAACGACCTGGATGGCACCGTTGTCGAAGAAAAAATTTACCACGATGCAGGTGCGAAGACTTCCGAGTTCACGCCGCGCGCCGAACTCGAGCGCCTTATCCGCGCGGCGGGCCGCGTGCCCGTCGAGCGCGACACCCTGTATCGTCCTGTCGACCGCTCCAAGATGCCGCCTCTTCCACCAGCCCCGCGGCAAGACCTCGTCTCTCTAACTTTAAACGTTTAGCGCCCTTGGCACGCCCCGAGCGTCGCGGCGTAGCTTTCGCCACTTCAACTTCAAGACCTTTGCCGGATTTGCCAAGTCGATCTTCCGCTTTGCTTTATCTAGGCGAGAAAATAAAGTGGAATCACGCCGCGGGCTTTGGCTGCATGGCGATGGCTGTGTTTTTTGTTTTCCACAAGTGCTAAGGGCTCGGGAAGCGCATCAGGGCGCCAATCGTCGCGGCTGCCACACAACCACGTCTTGACGCTTCGAGAAATGAAGCAGCGGTCTTGCCGGCGCTATATAAATTCCCGCAGCCTCCGGCATCGTATTGCTGATCAGCTCTGCTTCCGCAGTTTGCAAAGGCCACAGCGCGTGATGAATTTCGCCGGAGATGACTTGCCCCTCTCTATCTGATGTATAAAGACAATACCGTTCAGTCAAAAAGTGTTCAAGCGACCCTGGGCTCGCCGAAAACACTTCGCCTGTCGCTCGATACCGTCCATGCAAGACTCCGGAAGGCGCGCCACGATGGGAACGTCCGCATTTGTACTCGATCCAACCATTCCGTTCCTCGCAGGACATTCGAGCGCGAAAATACGGCAAGTGAAACCACGCCCGCGCAATCGCCACTGCAAGCCTGTTCCCCGCATCCAGGCTGAAGAACCACACTCCAGGTTTGCCGTCGGCCACTACGTACGTTCGTACATTCAATTCCGGAAACGCCGAGAGCCACGGCACCGCAGGCGTGCCACGCAAGCGCACGCCGGACATCCGAAATGGCACAACTCCTAGCCATGCTTGCCCTTCATAAGTATCTATCTTCAATTCCGAGGGGATATGCCGCCGCAGTGTCGGCTCTTCCAGGCGCCAGTGTGCAAAAAGCAGATCATGCCAGCTCTGCGCCATGATCCAGGGCTCCGCAGGTAATGGCCACGGCCGGTGGGCAACTTGATCTAAATTTGCGCTCATGGGAATTTGCTGGCATCACTCGACATCGCCATTCCGCCAATATACCCTTCTCTATCGCTGGCGAATCGAATTCTCAGCATTCGGATCCGTCAATCTCTACAAACAGCGCAAAAGGAGCGGCATCATGCAACGCAAAGCATCTGCAGTTTGGCAAGGCGGCTTGAAAGACGGCAAAGGCACGATCTCCACGGATAGCGGCGTGCTGAAGCAAACGCAATATTCGTTCAGCACGCGCTTTGAAAACGGCGTTGGCACCAATCCCGAAGAACTTCTTGCCGCGGCCCACGCGGGATGTTTCACCATGGCGCTCTCCGCGCAACTCGGCGGGGCTGGAATGACCGCACAGAAGCTCGAGACCACTGCCACTGTCACACTCGACAAAGTCGGCGACGGTTTCTCCATCACCAAGAGCCATCTTGATCTCGTCGCAACCATCCCCGGCGCAGACAAAGCCAAGTTTGACGCCGCCGTGAAAGCCGCTGAGACTGGCTGCCCTGTTTCTAAGCTGTTCAAAGCGGAGATCAGCGTCAGCGCGAGCCTCAACTCCTAATCCCGCTGCCGCTCATCGACCGCACGGCGAAACGAGTACAATGCCGCACATGATTCCAGTCCCAGGTGCTTTCATCGCGGGTGTCGCGATCTTTCTGATCGTTTTGTGGGACGCGTTCGAGGCCATCATCCTGCCTCGGCGGGTGACGCGGAAGTTTCGCCTGGCGCGGCTCTTTTACAGGTCCACCTGGAAATTGTGGAGATTCACGACCACCCTTGTCTCGTCTCGCAAAAGCAGAGAATCGTTTCTGGGTTTTTACGGTCCACTATCTCTCCTCGTTCTTGTTGCCGTTTGGGCTGTCGGTCTGGTCTTGGGTTTCGGCCTCATGCAATACGGCGCAGGATCAGCGGTGGTCATGACGGGAGGCGAACCCAGCTTTCTTACCGACATTTATCTCAGCGGAACGACATTTTTCACCCTTGGCCTCGGCGACGTGATTCCTCGTTCAGGGTTGGCACGAGCTCTGGTCGTCACCGAAGCAGGTTTCGGTTTCGGTTTCCTGGCCGCGGTGATTGGCTATCTCCCTTTTATTTACGGTTCGTTTTCAAAACGCGAGGTGGACATTTCACTGCTCGATTCGCGCGCTGGCACGCCCCCTACCGCTGGAGAACTTCTTCGCCGCCACAGTTATCCCCACGGACAGGAAGCTTTGCGCGAACTCCTCAAAGATTGGGAGCACTGGTCCGCCGAGCTCATGGAGAGCCACCTCTCTTATCCGGTTCTGGCCTTCTTCCGCTCGCAGCATGACAACCAGTCCTGGGTCGCCTCGCTTACGGCCATCCTCGATACTTCGGCACTCCTGATGGTCGGCATCGAAGGCGCTTGCGAGAAGCAGGCCGAGTTGACTTTCGCGATCGCGCGCCATGCCGTAGCCGACCTATCCCAAGTTTTCGGCACAGCGCCAGCTTCATTACCCTATGACCGGCTCCCTGCCGAACGATTGCGGCACATCCGCGACATCCTTGCACAGCACGGCTTAAGACTCCGTGACGGCGAGGAAGCCGACCGCCGCCTCACCGAGCTGCGCCGCATGTACGAACCATATATTTACGCCCTAGCGGCCTATTTGAATCAAACGCTGCCACCATGGATTCCCGAGAAAAAAGGCAAAGACAACTGGCAGACGACCGCCTGGGGCCAGTCGACTGGCCTAGTCGAAAAGGAGAAGGAATCGCCCCATGTGCACGTAGACGATCACTTCTAGAAAACTCAAAACGCCACAATGCCAAAACAACAAATTTTACTCGTAGGGACACGGCACGCCGTGCCCCTCTTCAGCTAGAATTTCACTATTGAAAGCAAATTTAAAAATCGCAAGCCGCGTTAAATCAAGTTTCCCAAGAACTGGAGGACATAGAATGAAAGCCATAGTCGTCCACGAATTCGGCGGTCCTGAAGTCCTAAAGCTGGAGGAAATCCCCACGCCCAAACCGGCCGCTGGACAGGTCTTGGTCCGCGTTCACGCGGTAGGCGTAAATCCCTATGACACCTACATGCGCAACGGCACCTACGCCGTGAAGCCTCCGCTACCATATACACCCGGCTCCGATGGCGCCGGAACCGTTGAAGCAGTCGGCACCAGCGTCACCAAAGTAAAGCCCGGCGACCGCGTGTACATGGCAAAGACCGTGACTGGCGCGTACGCCGAATACGCGATCGCTCTCGAAAGCCAAGTACACCGGCTTCCAGAAAAAGCCAGCTTCAGGCAAGGTGCCGGTGTATGGGTCCCCTACGGCACCGCCTACCACGCGCTCTATCACTCTGCGCAAGCTCATGCTTCGGAAACCGTCTTGATTCACGGTGCCAGCGGTGGTGTGGGCATTGCAGGAGTCCAGCTAGCTCGCGCATTGGGGCTGACTGTCTTCGGCACCGCGAGCAGCCAAAAAGGCCTCGACCTCGCCACACGCGAAGGCGCTCTTCAAGTTTTCGATCACAGCAAACCCGGCTATCTCGACGAAATCATGAAAGCCACTGGAGGCCGAGGCGTGGATATCATTCTCGAAATGCTCGCCAACGTGAATCTCGCGAATGATCTGAAGCTACTCGCCACCAACGGCAGGGTCATCGTCATTGGAAATCGCGGAGAAATCACTATCAACCCCCGCGACGCAATGGCGCGTCGGGCCTCGATTCGCGGCTTCACGCTCTGGGCTATCACTGGTTCCGAAGAAGCCGATATTCACGCTGGCATTATCGCCGGCCTCGAAAACGGCACGCTGCGCCCCGTCGTCGGCAAAGAACTGCCCTTGGCTGAGGCTGCCCGCGCCCACGTGGAAATCCTCCAGCCCGGCGCTGCGGGAAAAATCGTCCTGGTCCCGTAGCCACAGCCGCAGAACCGCTGTGAAACGTCAGACCATTCACAGACGAATCAGGCCCGACAGAACCAGCCGTCGGCCTTTCGCTGCCTCGGTTTCCGCCTTATAATCGTCTCTCGACAATAGCGCGGCAAGGCATCATCAGCGAACAGCGAAAACCGTCTCCATCGTGCTTACCAATTTCCCCATCGCCACCGTTCTCGCCGCGCAAACCTCCCTCAGCCATTACTGGCACAAGCTGACCGACCGCACCTTTTCCGGGGTCTACCACGCGGATGCCTTCGACCTCGCCATGATGATTCCCTATTTCCTCGTCCTGTTCGTCCTCGCTGCTTACGGTCTGCACCGCTATTGGCTTGTTTACGATTATTACGTCTACTCGAAAAACGTTCCTGGCCTGCCGCCCCAAGTTAAAAACTGGCCGCGCGTCACTGTTCAGCTTCCGATTTTCAACGAACGTTATGTGATTGAGCGCCTCGTCGAAGCCGTCTCGCGCTTCGACTACCCACGCGAACTTCTGGATGTTCAAGTCCTCGACGATTCCACTGACGAAACTTGCCAAGTTGCCAGCTCCTGCGTGGAACGCCACGCCGCGCAGGGCATGCCCATCGTTTACATCCATCGCACCAATCGCGAAGGCTACAAAGCAGGCGCCCTCGAGAATGGACTAAAGACTTCGCGCGGCGAATATGTAGCCATCTTCGACGCGGACTTTATTCCCGAGCCTGATTTCCTGCGCCGCACGATTCCTTACTTCGTCGATCCTGCCAATGGTCCCAAAATCGGCATGGTGCAGACGCGCTGGACCTACCTCAACCGCGATTACTCGCTCCTCACACAGGTCGAAACCATTCTTCTCGACGGCCACTTCGTCGTGGAGCATGGCGCGCGTTCGCGCCGCGGCACGTTTTTCAATTTCAACGGCACCGCCGGCGTCTGGCGTCGTGCAGCCATCGAAGAAGCCGGCGGCTGGGAGCACGACACGCTCACTGAAGACACCGATCTTTCCTATCGCGCGCAGCTGAAGGGTTGGAAGTTTCTCTACCTCCCGCAAATCGAATGCGCTTCCGAGCTGCCTGTCGATATGAACGGCTTCAAAGCGCAGCAAGCTCGCTGGGCTAAAGGCTTGATGCAAACCGCTAAGAAAATCCTCCCTCGCGTTATGAAATCCGACGCGCCATGGCACGTCAAAGCCGAAGCTTTCTTCCATCTCACCGCCAACATCAGCTACCCGCTGATGGTTCTCTTCTCCGTCATGCTGCTCCCCGCAATGATCGTCCGCTTCTATCAAGGATGGTTCCAGATGCTCGTCGTCGACCTGCCTCTTTTCCTGGCTTCCACCTGCTCTATCTCCAGTTTCTACCTCGTCGCGCAACGCGAGCTTCGCCCCAAAAACTGGTGGCGCACGTTTCTCTACATGCCGTTCGTGATGGCCACAGGCATCGGCATTTCCGTCCGCAATGCTCAAGCCGTCTTGGAAGCCATCGTCGGCAAGAAGAGCGAGTTCGCACGCACACCAAAATTCAATATCGAAGGCAAAAAAGGCACCTTCGTCGCGAAAAAATACAAAAACAAAGCCGGCTGGATGCCCTACGCCGAAGTCCTTCTCGGTCTCTATTTTGCTGGCACCATCGTCTACGCTATCAGCAACGAAAATTATGCAACGATCCCCTTCTTGCTCCTGTTCGTCTGGGGCTACCTCTACACGGGTCTCATGTCCCTCGGCCAAACCTACTTCGCCCATCTCCGCTTCGACGTCAACGCCCCAGAAATGCGCCCCGCCGCCACTGGTGCCCCGGGATTTTGAACCGATTTCCAGCCTAAGTACGGCTTGTTTTGCACTTCGCCCCTTTTTGACAACAGTTCGACCGTCAATTCCCGCCATTGAATGACTTTTCGTTGATATAGGACTACTAATCTTGTCGCATATTTTACTTGCAAACTTATTGTAACAACAGATGTTCCGTCATCTGCCTGAAATAGGACTTTGCATTTTGGACTTGACGCTTATATCGCCGTCTGGCAATATAGCCACATGGAGATGAACGCGCATGCCGACCGTTTGAGCCTGACCTTCGCCGCGCTCGCAGATCCCACGAGACGCGCGATCCTATCCCGTCTCGCGTTGGGAAACGCGGATGTTTCGGAGCTTATGGAGCCGTTCGTCCTAACTCAGCCGACGATCTCTAAGCACCTCAACGTACTCGAACGAGCGGGCCTCGTTATGTGTACGCGCGATGCACAGCGGCGTCCGCGCATGCTCGTGGCGGTCCCGCTCAAGGATATCGCTGAGTGGCTTGAACCCTTTCGCCGCTTCTGGGAGCAGAAATTTGCCAGCTTGGACGACTACCTGAAAGTGATGCAAAAGAAGCAGAAAACATCCGGACGCGCGAAGCGCTAGGGAGAGATCACCAGTGAAGAACATCGGGACAGTGAAAATCACGACGCCCACCGACCGCGAAATCGTAATTACACGTATCTTCGATGCGCCGCGCGCCGTTGTTTTCGAAGCCTGGACTAGTGCCGAACACGTCTCACATTGGTGGGACCCGAGCGGCGTGCCGCTCGCTGTTTGCGAAATCGACCTGCGCCCGAACGGAGTCTTCCGTTGGGTCCATCGCGTTCCCGATGGCGGTGAAGGACACTCGTTCACGGGTATCTACCACGAAATCGCCCCGCCAGAAAAGCTCGTCTTCACAGTACGGATGTTTCCGTCCAGTCCCGAACCGGTTGGGACGCTCGTCTTCACCGAGGATGGGAAGAAAACGAAGTTGACTATGACGATTGAGTGCGCGACGAGCAAGGATCGCGACGCTCTCCTCCAGATGCGCATCGATGCCGGCACGGCTCAAACGCTGGAAAACCTCGCGGCATACCTTCCCAGAATCGCGTAAGCCGAGCTGCATGTTAAACGAGGGCGCGGATTTTGTGGGGGCCCAGCGACAGGCGAAATAGGAGGATCTATGCAAAAGATGACAGCTTTAGAAGCTGCCCAAGATAGAGGGCCAAAGGCGGCGCAGGCGGCGACTTCCCTGTTTGTGGGAAAAGTGTTCTCGAAGGACGGCACGGCGATAGCATTCGATCGAATTGGTAACGGGCCGCCTGTGATTCTGATCGACGGCGCGCTCTGCTACCGAGGCATGGGTCAGAGCGGGCAACTGGCTGAGATCCTGGCTCAGCATTTCACCGTATTCACCTACGACCGTCGAGGTCGAGGCGCCAGTGGTGATACGGCGCCCTATGCCGTGGAGCGCGAGGTCGAAGACATCGCAGAGCTCCTCGGCGAAGCGGGTGGAGCGGCGTTTGTGTGGGGCATGTCCTCCGGCGCGGTCCTTGCACTGGAAGCGGCGAATCGCCTCAGTGGCATCAAGAAGCTGGCATTGTACGAGGCGCCGTTCATCGTAGACGACACCCGTACCACAACCGAGGACGGCTGGGACCGAATTTGCGGGGCGATCAGGGCAGATCGTCGAGGCGAGGCAGTCAAGCTCTTTCTGAAGTTGGTCGGAGTTCCTGGCTTCGTCAAGGCGTTGATGCCACTGATGATACCTATGTGGTTGAAGCTTAAAGCCGTTGCGCACACGCTCCCCTACGACGGCGCGATCGTGCGAGATAACCAGAGAGGCAAGCCGCTGCCCGCCAGCCGGTGGGCGTCCGTCACCATACCTGCACTGGTCATGGATGGCGGGAATAGTCCTGCATGGATGCGCCACGCGAACCGGTCGCTCGCGAGCGTATTGCCGAACGCGCAGTACCGCACGCTCAAAGGGCAGACACACATGCTGAAGCCGAAGGCGCACGCGCCGATGTTGGTGGAGTTTTTCAAAGACTAGCCCAACACTTTTAAGGACCAACTAATGCGGATTCGCCATGTAATTATCAAGGTAGGCGATCAACAGAAAGCTCTTTCCTTCTACACATCCGTCGTTGGCTTCGTGAGAAGCTAGACGTCCCCATTGGTGGAGTGCGATGGCTGACCGTACCCTCGCCGGAGGGAGCCGAGGACGTCGAACATGTGCTGGAGCCCTACAACTCTCCACCCGCGCGATCTTCTCAGAAGGCGCTACTATCCCGTCGCCGCCAAATCAGGGCCGCGTTACCCCGATTTCGCCACATCGGGTCCCCACAATCCGCCATTATCGTTTTGGGACCACTCCCACTGTGCCGTTCACCCGCACGCTAAACTATTTTGGCTGCATCACTTGGAGTGTTCATGCGGGGCAAGACTTCCGCCGCATTTTTCCTGGCTATCATGCTAGTCCTGGTACTTGGTTCCCTTGCCGCTCTGGCAAAGCCCACCGAGACGCCTGTGCTTTCTCTGCCCCATAGGCCGCACTACGTTTTTCAGCGTGTGGGCGAAAACTTCGGCCTGAGCTCTTTGACTCCTTCCTGCATCCTGCAGGACCAGGACGGCTTCATCTGGATCGGCACTCCCGACGGCCTTCTTCGCTTCGACGGTAATCATGTTGTGCGCTATGGCATCGAGCAGGGCCTTCCCAGCACCAATGTGAACCAGCTCGTTCTGGCTCCCACCGGCCGAATCTGGATTGTCACGTCGCGTGGCATCTCTTACATGGAAGGCGGTCGACTTCACCAACTGTCCCTCGCCAAGGTCTACAATTCTTTCCGGCAGCCATCCGCCTTGGCCCTTGATCCCTGGGGCACAGTCTATCTAGCCACCGAAGGTGGCCTGCTCCGCGTTGATCCGGATCGCCCCAACGATTTCCGTCTGTGGTCTGTTGCCGATGGCCTGCCCAGCCTGGAAGCGGAGTCGGTCAGCATCACCTCCGAAGGCCGCATTTGGTTCGCCTCCGGCCACCGCGTCGGCTGGCTGGATTCTCAGGATCACGTTCACATATTCCCCGCGCAAAGCGGCCTGCCTCACGAACCCGTGATCGGCATTCTTCAGGACTTTGAGAAAATTCTTTGGGTTCGTACTTCGGCGCATCTCTATCGCCTTAACCCTGGTGCGACTCACTTCGTCCCCGAACTTCCCGATCTTCCCCCCGCGAACGACTATGGCTCGCCTGTCTTGGATCGTTCCGGCAATCTCATGATCCCCACGGTTGCGGGCCTTTATCGGCGCATTTCCGACCAGTGGGAAGTCATCGATCAAAGCCGCGGCATGGCCGTCAACGCCACGTTTGCCATCACCGAAGATCGCGAGGGCGCCTATTGGATTGGTCTTGGCGGAGCGGGTATTCAACGATGGATCGGCCGGAAAACCTGGTCCAGTTGGACGCAGGCTGAAGGTCTTCCCGACAACGTCGTCTGGTCCGAATTGCGCGACAAACACAAGCGCCTCTGGCTCGGCACCAACAATGGTGTCGCCATGTGGGATCCCCAGGCGGCTCGTTGGCGAACCTGGAAATCGAAGGACGGTCTGAACGGCTCCCTGGCCCGCGAAATGATTCTCGCTCCCGATGGCGCCGTGTGGGTCCTCTGCTATCCTGGCGGGCTTACGCGTTTCGACCCCGAATCCCTGACCCCGGAAAAAATCCCGACTCCCGAACCCGTTCCCACCGGCATCCACGTAGGCCCGGACGGCCGCATCTGGATCGCCAACAACCAATACCTCAAAGCGACGCGCCCGTCGCAACGGCCGTTTCAATTCGTGGACGTGCCATTGCCTCCGGAAATCCACCAAGGCATTGGCCGCTTCACTTCCAGCCGCGACGGCGTCCTCTGGGCCGTGGGCAGGAGCGGCCTCTCCCGCTTTGACGGCGAGCATTGGCTGCATTTCACGACCGCCAACGGTCTCCGGCAGAACGAAGTTGTGGAAGCCGCCGCCGTCAGTAGCGAAGAAGTTTGGTTTCGCTATGCCGATGCTCTGGGTCTCAGTTGTCTGCGCCTGGTGGACGGAAAACCGCAGGTCACTCACTTTGGCTTGGCCGACGGACTGCCGTCTCTTGACGTTTATATGATCGGAGCCGATCACGATGGCAACGTCTGGGCCGGCGGCGCCTTTGGCCTCACGGAATTCTTGCGCAATGGTCGCACTCTTCGCTTCACCCGCGCCGATGGCCTCATCTGGAACGACCTGAGCGACAGCGGCTTTTTCGCAGAAGAGGACGGCACGCTGCTCTTTGGCACCAGCGGCGGCCTCGCGCGCTACAATCCCATTTCCGCCGACGAACGGGTCGAGCTTCCGCCCCGCGTCGTGATCACCTCCGCGCAGCTCGGCTCGCGTGACCGCATTGGCGAACGCAATCCCGAAGCCCCGCGCAGCGACAATACCTTCCGCGTGGATTTCGCGGCTCTCACTTTCCGCGACCCGGAAAATGTCCGCTGTTCGTATCGCTTGGGGGGCCTCGAAAGTGAACCCAACGAGACCTTCGGCCGCGAAGCTCGCTACCCGGCTCTTCCTCCCGGCAATTACAGTTTCACTGTCTCTTGCCGCTCCGCGCGCGGCACTCTCAGCTTCCCCGCCGAATTTTCGTTCACCGTGATACCTGCCTGGTGGCAGCGGTGGTACTCGCGCGGCTTCGTTATTCTTCTCGGCCTCTTCGCTCTCTACTCCCTTGTGAACTACCGCACGCGCAAGCTGCAGAGCGAGCGCCTCCGCCTCGAACAAGCCGTTGCTGAACGCAGCGAAGCCCTCGCCCAAGCCAACAAAGAGCTCGAAGAAATGTCTCTAACCGATCCGCTCACGTCCGCGCGCAACCGTCGTTTTTTCCAGGCTACTATCCAGAGCGACGTCAGCCAGGCCATTCGCGCCTACTCCGCACCCGATCCCACGCGCAGCCGCCGCAATCGCGACATCGTTTTCTATCTCATCGACGCCGACCACTTTAAAGAAATCAACGACCGCTTCGGCCACGACGCCGGCGATCAGATGCTCATCGACCTAACCTCCCGCATCAGTTCTGCGATTCGCTATTCCGATGTATTAGTACGCTGGGGCGGCGAAGAATTTCTGGTTGTCTCCCGTTTTTGCGAGCGCAAGGAAGCCGCCACGCTCGCCGCACGCGTCCTCTCCGCTGTTGCCGGCGAACTGTTCAAGATCAAAGGTGCGGGAGGCCTTTCTCTGCATCGCACCGTCTCGATTGGATGGGCCGCTTTCCCCTGGAACATGAATTCGCCCGTCGACGTTAACTATGAGGAGGTCCTTGCACTTGCTGACCGCGCCCTCTACAAAGCCAAGAACGCCGGACGCAATCTGGCCATCGGCGCACTGCCCCCAGAGGCTGCCGCTGAGCCTCATACCGCCGTCGCTCATGGCGACTCGGAAGCTCGCGTATCGGAAATCGCAGCCACTGCCGCCTACGTCACCACGTACGGCCTCGAAACCACTTCCATCACCTAGCCGGATTTTTCTCCAACTACATCATCTCGTCGCGCCTCCGGATCAAGGGTAAACTCTGCACTTGTGCCAACCCTCGTCGAAGACGTAACTTTTCATAGTGGCGCGATCGATCTCCACGCCATCGCCGCCGGCCCCCCAGACGGCCCCGCCGTAGTCCTTCTCCACGGGTTCCCTGAATTTTGGTATTCCTGGCACAGACAAATCGAGCCTCTCGCCACCGCTGGCTTCCGCGTCATCGTTCCCGATCAGCGCGGCTACAACAAAAGCAGCAAGCCGCGCGGCGCCGCGTCCTACGCGCTCTCCGAACTCACTTCCGACGTCCTCGCCATCGCCAACCAACTCGGCCAAGAGCGCATCTTCCTCGCAGGCCACGATTGGGGTGCCGCTGTCGCGTGGAGCGTCGCTCTACTCCACCCGCATCGCGTCGCCAAGCTCGCCATCCTCAACGTCCCTCACCCGTGCGTAATGCGCCGCTACCTGCAAACAAACCGCCGGCAGCTTCGCCGCAGTTGGTACATGTTCTTCTTCCAGCTCCCGTTTATTCCAGAAGCCGCGTTCTCCGTGTTCGATTTCCGCCTCGCCGTCCGCTCTCTTGTCCGCTCCAGCCGCTCCAACACTTTCTCGGACGAAGATCTCTCCCAGTACCGCGCCGCATGGTCGCAACCCGGCGCGCTCACCAGCATGATCAACTGGTACCGCGCCGCTTTTCGCCATCGCAGCAAATTTCCTGATTCGACTGTCCACGTCCCCACGCGCATCCTCTGGGGCGAGCGCGACGCCTTCCTGTTCTCCGCCATGGCCCACGACAGCGTCCGCTATTGCGACCACGCCGAGCTCTACACTTTCGCTAACGCCTCTCACTGGCTCCAGCACGAAGAACCCGCCCGTGTTTCCGAACTCCTCATCGATTTCTTCCGCAAGTAGCGAGTACCTCCACAACCCGTTTTTTTTTCCTGTGCCTTGGCCAACCAAACGAATCGACTCGCACTCAAAAGTGGTACGATTTGCGCCCATGAGATCACACATGAGATCAACGACGACGAAAACTCTGATCCTTTTGACCGCGCTATTCGCGTTCCTTAGCGTAGCCACCTCCGTCTCTTTCTCGCTTTCGCCCAACCTCGCCGCCGCCAATCTCTTAAGTGTCCTCACTCCTGACCAGCAATCATCGAGTGCTCCGTCACCCGATCCAGCTCTCGCCGCTCGCATTTCTCGCATCGAAAACGGCCTTCTCCCCGCCGTCATCATCAAAGGCCAGCCTCCTCAGTCGATGACCATCGCCGATCGCATGGCGCACTACAAAGTTCCCGCCGTCAGCGTCGCGTTCTTCGACCACGGCCAAATCATCTGGACCAAAACCTTTGGCTTCGCCGATGTTGCGTCCAAGAAACCAGTCACGCCCGACACACTTTTCCAGGCCGCCTCCATCAGCAAACCCGTCGCCGCCCTCGCGGCGCTCCGCCTCGTGCAGGACGGCAGGCTCACCCTCGACGAAGACGTCAACGTCAAACTCCGCACCTGGAAAGTCCCCGAAAACGCCTTCACCGTAAAAGAAAAAGTCACCATCCGCCGCATCCTCAGCCACAGCGCGGGCCTCACGGTTCACGGTTTCCCCGGCTACGCCTCCGACGAGCCCGTTCCCACCGTGGTGCAAATCCTTAACGGCGATAAGCCTGCCAACACGGATCCCATTCGCGTCGACGTCGTCCCCGGCACGCTCTGGCGCTACTCCGGTGGCGGTTTCGTCGTCCTCCAAACGCTTCTCTCCGACGTCGCCGGAAAACCCTTCCCGCAAATCATGAGCGAACTCGTTCTCGGTCCCGCTGGCATGACCCACAGCACATATCAGCAACCACTTCCGCAAAATCGCGCCTCGGAAGCAGCCACACCCTACCGCAGCAACGGCGATCCGGTGAAAGGCGGATGGCGCACTTATCCGGAAATGGCTCCTGCGGGACTTTGGACAACTCCCTCCGACTTGGCCCGCATGGCCATGGAAGTCCAAGGTGAGTACGCTGGAAAATCCGCGAAAATTCTTTCACAGAGCATGGCGCGTCAGATGCTCACTCACCAAATCGGCACCTGGGGCCTGGGCTTCGGCCTCGAAACGACCGGCGACAAGCCGCATTTCGGCCACGGCGGCGCAAACGAGGGCTTCCGCTGCAACATCGAAACTTACACCGACTCCGGTCAAGGCTTCGCCGTGATGACCAACTCGGATCGCGGCGGCGAACTCACCGAAGAAATCTTCCGCGCCGTCGCCAAAGAATACGCCTGGCCGGATTACAAGCCGGTCGAACACGCCCTAATCAAAATCAATCCCGCCGCCTTCACCGGCTATCCCGGCAACTACGAAATCCCCAGCGTCGGGAAACTTACCGTCACAATGAAATCTGCCAGTCTCTACGTAGAGGCCGAGCCATTCGGCCCCGAACCTCAGGAACTTCTCCCTGAATCCCCCACCCAATTCTTCGTCCTCTCCGGCGACGTCACTTTCACTTTCCACAAAGACGCCCAAGGCGCTATCACCGGCCTAACCCTCCACGCCACCTCCCAAACCTTCGAAGCAAAAAAGATTTCCTAACCCGAAAACTTCTAACTTGAGAACGCCGAGGCGATAGAGCTCGTCCCTTCTCTGCCTTTGCCTTTTTGTCACGTGCGTACTCTGCTACGTTAATACTCCGCATCCGCGCTGCCGGTTTGCAGCGCGCGTCCGGAGATTCCCTCTGACGTTCTGCGTTCGACTTTCAACTTTGAACTCTTGACTCGATCTGCTGTCTGAAGGCGGATGGCCCGAACATTTAATGCGTAGCAGAATCCGAATGCCCCACACACCTTCTCGTTGCGCGTGGGGTCCTCCTCTTCTCTTCGTTATCGTTTACTCGCCATTTCTTAAAACCTGTTTCTCCTCGGAAGAAAACTGACGGTAGCGGCCGGTTTCGATTTCGCGCTCGCGAGCAAACGGCGGCATCTCGCGCAATCTTTGCAACGCTTTTTGCACTTCCGGTCTAAGCGGCGCATCCGCTTGCGCGGCAGCCCTCTCCATGGTGGCCCGCTCTGTGGTCGCCCGCTCCGTGATGTAATGCTTCGGGATCGAACCCGCGGCTCGGTAACTGATTGACGTCACGCTCATCCTGTCCAGGGAGAGAACCGGCCCACGCGGCGCAACGGCCGCGGCCGCAGTGTTTGTGTAGCTCGCGTTGGGTGCGTCTCCCGGTACCGGTGGTCTCCAGGATCTTGCGGGTCCGTTCTGGTTCGGCAGGGGCCGCGTGTTGGGGTCTGCCGGTGGAGGATTGCTGTTCCCGTTGCCAGGATCCGGATAGCCCCTGGGATCGTCCGAAGGACCGTAGTACGGGTAAGAATAATAAGGGCCTGGCGCGTAATACCCCGGGCTGTAGTAGTAGCCGTACGGATATCCCCAGCCCCAACCCCAATACGGCCACCCAAAGCCAACTCCCCAGCCCCAGCCGTAACCGTATCCTCGGCCCCAGTATCTTCCACCCCAGCCGTACCCCCGGCCGCCCCAGCCGTAACCGCCGCGACCACCGTAGTAGCCCCGCCCTCCGTAGTAGCCGCCACGATATCCTCCGTAGGAGCGACCGCCGACGTACGCAGAGCGGCCTCCCCCGGAGAAACTTCCACTCCCGTGAAACGCTGCCCCGCCACCTCCATGGAATCCGCCGCCACCGCCGCCGTGGAATCCTCCTCCCCCGCCGTGTCCTCCACGTTGGGCGAGCACCGACTGCGGCAAACAACTGAGCGCAATCATCGCAACCAGGACAAAAACGACTCGAAATAACATGGCTTTTTTCATGTCACTACCCTCGGTTCCAAGTCCCTTCGACCTTAGATGACAAATTCTCTTCGAAGGGTTTCAAAGCCGCATTCTACACCCGTGCCGGGTGCTCCAGGTGCCGCCGTTCGCACCTGGGTCCTTTGATCTTCCCTCGTCCAGTCCTCCGACATCCCAGCCCACGCACTCCTCGACTGCCCCTAAGAATGGTCTCTCAGCCAGCACGAGTGCGAAGATTTTATCCCTCTCCCAACTGTGAGCTGTCGACTGTCACCCTTCTCTGCGTCTAGCTCCCTTCCGCGCCTTCGTAGCGGCGGGTCTTCAGCCCGCCACCTTTGCCTTTGTCGAGGCCGGGCTTCAGCCCGGCGTCCCTTTCCTCGTCTCCGCCATGCCGCATGTTCAATCCCATGCTTCTCTCCTTTTTCTTTCCGTCGCTTTCGTTCTGTTCCTAACCTCTTTAGAATCCGCAGGGTCGAAAAAAGCCCTGGTAAGCCCTTTGGAATCCGCGCTTACGAAAAAAACGGGGGTGGGGAGAGGGTGGGGAGACCCCTCTTTCCATCCAAAATCGCTTAACGCGGTTTGGCAGGCTATGCCGGCGAGTTTGCCCGTTCGCCTCGTTCAGCTACAATGCTCGTCCCTTTGCTCGCGAGGTGAACAGGTGAGTGGTCTATCCAAGACTCCTAGAGCTTTGTGTGTTTCTTGTAGGGGCACGACACGTCGTGCCCTCTTTTCTGTCATCTTCCTCGCGATTTCCGTTTTCTCCTATTCCGAACTACCCGCGCACGCCCAGCAACGCCGCGAGCGCGAAGCTAACAGCGTCTACGCCGCTCGCCGCGCCAAACTCGCCGCCCAAGTCGATTCGCCAATCCTTCTCTGGGGCTTTACTGGACGCGAAGAATCCTCGCAGGCGTATGTCTTCGCGCAGGAAGACAACTTCTACTACCTCACCGGACACAACGAAGAAGCGGCCGGCCTGATCATCATGCCGGCTCTCCGCAGCGGCGGGGGCACTATCCCAGTCACCTCGTGGGATGGCCCGCAGGAAATGCTCTTTCTGCCGCCGAAAAATACCGTGAAGGAAAAATGGAACGGCCTCCGTATGTCGCCGTCCGATCCGGGAATCCAGGCACGTACCGGTTTTGCTTCTGTCCTGCCATTCCCAGAAATGCGCGCCACGCTAGAAAAGCTCGCAAAGATCTATCCAACGCTCTACGCAATCCTCCCCTACGAAAAAGAAAATGGAGGCTTTCCGCACGAAAAAGAGGTTGTGGATTGGATTCGCACTTGCGTCCCGCAAACAAAGCTAAGAGACATTCGCTCTAGCATCGAGGGGCTGCGCCAAATCAAATCTCCGGGCGAAATTGCTTTCCTTACTCAAGCTATCGAGCTTTCGGTGGATGCGCAGCTCGCCGCCATGCGCATGATGCGCCCCGGCCTCCACGAATATGAGATCGCCGCCAAAATGGTGGAAGTCCACGCCATGGGAGGCTCGGAGGCGGAAGGCTACGCTCCCATCGTCGGCGCCGGCCCCAACTCCACTGCGCTCCACTATGACAACCTCGCACGCAAAATCGAAGACGGCGACATCGTCGTCCTCGACGTCGGCGCGCAATATTCCGGCTACTCCGCCGACATCACGCGAACGATTCCCGCGAACGGTACGTTCACGCCGCGCCAGCGCGAAATCTATGAAATTGTTCTCGGCGCGCAAAATGCCGCTCTCGCAGCGATTAAGCCAGGCATGGACTATTGCCAAAGAGGCTCGAAGAGCGTCCACAAAATTGCCTACGACTACATCAATTCCCACGGCAAAGACCTTCACGGCAAATCGCTGGGCCAGTATTTTATTCACGGGCTTGGCCACCATATCGGTCTCGACGTTCACGATCCCGGCGAATATTGCAAACCGCTGGAACCAGGCATGGTCGTTACCGTAGAGCCAGGCATCTACATTCCCGAAGAAAATCTCGGCGTGCGCATCGAGGACGACATCCTCATCACCGAAACCGGCTACACATTTCTAAGCGAGCGCCTCCCCCGCAATGCAGATGAAATCGAAAAAATCATGGCCGAAACCGCCGCTCAGCGCGCTAAAGAACCCAAGAAGGGCAACGATTAAAGGCGTGAGGGTGATCGTCCGAAACAACTCCAAATCTCTTGCCGTTTCCCTTTTTTTCAGCGGAGAATGAAATCTATGAAGCGCAACAGAAATGTAGCTGCCAGGGAAGCTGCGGCGCAGAAACTTTTTCCGATTGTAGACGATTTCTTGTCGCAGTTCCCAGCCGAGGAACGCTCTCACAGAATTCGCAATTTCTCAAAGACGATCGCCTCCTTAAGAAAGAAAAAGCGCTCGCTAATTTCCCAATACGATTGACCTGCCCGAACACGCGCCTTTATACTGTTTATTCGCGTTGGGCCCGAAACTCAGCCCGGCGGGCCTCGGCCTCGAGTCATTCCGCGTGCACCGCACCGCAGAGCGGGCTGCCTGCAGGAATTTCCGAAATTCGCAATCGTTCAGGGAGCTTATGAGCAGCGTTAAAGCCACACAACTCCGCCCCGGCATGGTCATCCAGCACGAGGGCCAGCTTTTCACGGTTTTCAGCGTCGACCACCGAACTCCAGGCAATAAGCGCGGCTCGATGCAAACGCGCATGAAAAATCTTCGGAGCGGCGTCATGATTGATTATCGGTTCCGCGCCGAAGAATTCGTCGACCGCGCGATTCTCGACGAAGTGGAATTCGAATACCTTTACAACGAGGGCGACGAGTTTCACTTCATGAACACGCAGACCTACGAACAGATGCAGATGACCCGCGAAGAACTCGGCGAAACGGTGTATTATCTCATTCCGAACACGACGGTGAAGATCGAATTTTTCGAAGAAAAGCCGATCGGCGTCGACCTGCCGGACACCATGGAATTGAAGGTGCTCGATACCGAACCGACGCTGCAAAAAGCCACCGCCAGCGCGGTGATGAAGCCGGCGACACTCGAGACGGGCCTGGTCATCCAAGTGCCGCCGTTCGTCAATTCCGGAGACAGAGTGAAAGTGGATACCACGGAAGCGCGTTACGTGCAGCGCGTCGAGTAATTTTTGGATTTGGGATTTCCAGTTTATTGGTTTTCCGCCTCCGCAGCTAATTTCCGCGCGAGCGAAAATTAGAAGAGGCGAAAGAGCCCCGGGCAACCGGGGCTCTTCGTTCTTTGAAAACAAATCTTGCTCATTGTTGGCCGGGGCTCTTACGCGTTGTTGGCTGCGGATTTTTCGTCGGCCGGATGCGCGCCGAACACGCGGTCGAAGATGGCGTCGACGTAGCGAAGCTGCCGCTGGAGATCAAATGTGTGCGCAAGCGCCTTGGCGTCCAGAAACTTCACGATCCTTGTGTCGTTGGCCACGCGCTCTTGGAAACTCGATTCCGTCTCCCAGGCGGCCATGGCGTTTTCCTGCACCGCTTTGTACGCGTCGTCGCGCGGCATGCCCTTCTCGACTAGGTCTTGCAACAACTGGCCTGAGTACACCAGCCCGTGTGTAGATTCGAGGTTGCGCAGCATGCGCTGCGGGAAAACGCGCATGTCGGCAACGATAGTCGTCATCTTCGCAAGCATATAGTCCACAAGGATTGTGGAGTCCGGCAGGATGATGCGCTCAACAGAACTGTGCGAAATGTCGCGTTCGTGCCAAAGCGCCACGTTTTCGAAGGCGGCCATCATGTTCGAACGCACCAGCCGCGCAAGGCCGCAAATTTGTTCGCACGTAACGGGGTTGCGTTTGTGAGGCATGGCGGAGCTGCCGCGCTGCTCTCCGCCGAATGGCTCTTCGGCTTCGCGAACTTCGGTGCGCTGCAAATGCCGAATCTCGAGCGCAATGGTTTCCAGCGATGCAGCGATGAGCGCAAGCGCGCTGAGATATTGCGCGTGCCGATCCCTCTGAATCACTTGGGAAGCGACGGGAGCAACGCTCAGCCCGAGTTTCTTGCAGATTCGTTCTTCCATTTCAGGGCCGAGATGCGAAGCGTTGCCAACCGCACCGGAAATCTTCCCGACGGCCATCTGCAGCGCCGCGGCGCGGAACCTGCTGATGTTGCGCTGGTTTTCGGAAAACCAGTTCGCTATCTTCAATCCAAAAGTAATCGGCTCCGCATGAACGCCATGAGTGCGGCCGATTTGCGGCGTGTTGCGAAACTGATGCGCCCGCAAGTCGAGCACCTCTCCGAACAAAACCAGACTTCGCTCGATGATGTGGGAAGCATCGCGAATCTGTAGCGCCTGGGCGGTGTCGACGATATCGTTTGAGGTCAGGCCATAGTGGAGCCAGCGCGCGGCAGCAGGATCGCCGATGGATTCGCCGACATTCATCGTGAACGCAATGACGTCGTGCTTCACGCGGGCTTCAAGTTCGTGAATACGCGGAACGTCCACTTTGGCGCGCGCGTGAATTGTCGCAGCGGCGTCCTTCGGCACGAGGCCCGCTTCGGCAAGCGTCTCCGTGGCGGCGAGCTCAACGTTGAGCCACTTTGCGAAGCGATTCGCATCGCTCCAGACTTGGCCCATCTCTTTGCGGGTATAGCGTGGAATCAAACCGTCTCTCCTTGGGCGTTACTCGAGTCTCGCCCGATCAGACTGTTCAAGGGCCAAGCAGATACAAGGATCGGTTATCCGCGGTACGCTTTCGACTCCATCATACCGTAAGTTGCGCAGCCGGAGCGTCCATGGCCGGCCTTCGGCGGCCGCCAAGCTGTGCGCCCGCAGGACGCTCTGCTGGAAAGCGGGCCCGGGCGCAGGATACGCCGTGCTCGCCGTAAATGCCGATTGCCCAAGCACTTAGGCGAAACACAAAAAACGGGAAATATGCAAACCAAGGAGGGTGGTAGACCGTCTATAGTGTAGGATATAGGCCGTCTATATCCTGGTCGCCGGAGACGGAATGAACGAACGGTATCGAAACCGGATCGAGCTGTTGCAGGGCACGCTCGACCTGCTCATTTTGCAGACACTTCTCTGGGGCCCGCAGCACGGCTTTGGCGTTAGCCGGACGATTCGCGCCAATTCCGGTGATCTCCTGCAAGTGGATGCCGGTTCTCTGTACCCAGCGCTGTATCGCCTGGAAAAGAAAAAATGGATCGGCGCCGATTGGAAGATTTCCGAGAACAAACAGGAAGTGAAAGTCTACCGGCTGACAGCGGCGGGAAGAAAGCAGCTGATGAAAGAACGCTCGCGCTGGGAACAGATTTCGGATGCGATCGGCGGGGTTCTGAATCCCGCGAAGTGAGAGAGTCCGCGATGAAACTCTGGTGGCTGTGGCGGAAACGCGAAAAGGAACTGGAGAAAGAGATCCAGCACCATTTGCAGATGGCGGCAACGGAGCGCAAGGATCGCGGCGCATCCTCGCGCGAAGCGCAAGCAGGAGCGCGGCGCGAATTCGGAAATGTGGATCTGGTGAAAGAAGTGACGCGGGATACGTGGGGCTGGCGCTGGCTGAGAGACATCGCGAACGATGCGCGGTACGGAACGCGGATGATGTTGAAGAATCCTGGATTCTCGATGGTCGCGATTCTTTCGCTGGCGCTGGGCATCGGGGCCACAACGGCGATGTTCAGCGTGGTTTACGGCGTGCTCGTGAGCCCATATCCATACGCCAATACGGATCGCATGGTGCATTTGACAGTTCGCGAAACTACGGGCAACCCCTTCTTTATCCACCTCAGTGGACCGCAACTGCAACAGCTTCGGCAGGCCGAATCGGTAGAGAGCGTTGCCGCCATGGGAGGGTGGAACCTAACCACGACCGAAGGTGATCTCCCCGAAGACGTCCGAGCGGCGTATCTGACGTCGAATGCCTTCATCTACTTAGGGGTGCCGACGCTGCTTGGCCGTGGACTGCTGCCGTCGGATGCGCCCGAGGGACAAGATCCCGAGAATGTGGCCGTGCTTGGTTATCAGTTCTGGCAGAGGCACTTCAAAGGCGATCCCGACATCGTCGGCAAGAAAATCGAGCTGGTCCATAAGAGCTACATGATCGTGGGGGTGGTAAGGCCGCGCTTCACCTGGGGCGACGGCGAAGTCTATCTGCCTCTCAAACTAACAGCCGATCCGGCACGGACTTACTTCCCCATGGTCAGGCTCAAGCCCGGCGTAACCCGTGCGGCGGCAAATGCAGAGCTTCAGTCGGCCCTCGAACAATTCGCAAAGCAAACCCCAAGTCACTTTCCGGAGCATTTCCATTTAACGCTGGCAGGAGTAAACGACCACTTCGTAGAGCGGATCGGCGGGACATTGTACCTCCTGCTCGCCGCCGTGGCTTTGTTGCTGTTGATCGGCTGCGGAAACGTCTCTATTTTGTTGTTAGCCCGGGCCACGGCACGTCAGCACGAGATGGCGGTCCGCGCGGCGATCGGCGCCGGGCGCTCTCGCATTCTGCGGCAGCTGCTCACGGAAGCGCTGATGCTGTCGTTCGCTGGGGCGGTCATTGGCGTAGCACTGGCGAATGGATTGGTGAAGCTCATCGTAAATTGGCTTCCGGAGTTCTCTTTCCCGCACGAAGCCGCTATCACCATCAATCTGCCCGTGCTGTTTTTCAGTGTCGGTCTCACGCTGCTGACCGGCATCGTGTTCGGCATATCGCCGGCTCTTCAATCCTCGCACCCAGAGGTAGCTCAGGTGATGCAATCGAGCACACGCAAAATGACGGCTGGAGCTTATAGCCGCCGGATTCACGGCGTCCTTATCGCGGGGCAGATTGCCTTGACCCTTCTATTGCTGGCAGCCGCAGGCGTTGCCATGCGAGCCTTCGTAAACATGATGAACGTGAATCTCGGCTACGATCCTCACAACGTCATGTCCGTTGGCATCCCGGTCCACGACAACAGCTATACAACGTGGGAAGCCAGGGAAGTGTACTTCAAGCAGCTAGAAAAAAAGGTAATCGAGATACCAGAAGTAGTCTCGGCGGGGCTTTCGACAAATGCCACGCCGCCAAACAACGGATGGGAATTGCGCTTCGAGATTTCAGGGAAGCCGGCGGCGGAAGAACAGCGAGCGCGTATCAACTTCATCAGTGCCGGGTATCTCTCAGCGTTGCGCATACCTCTGCTGCAAGGACGAATCTGGTATGAAAGCGAGGCGATGCACGGCGCGAAGCTCGCGCTCATCAATCAGACCATGGCGCACAAATATTTTCCGAATGGCGACGCCATTGGCAGCACGATCCGCGTGCCGGAATTGAAAGGCGAGCCACCACTTAGCCTGGCGGCCGCTGGTAGCGACAGTTGGTTTCAGGTGGTTGGCGTTGTCGGCGACGCCCGCGATGATGGCCTGAGCCATCCCATCAGGCCGTCGGTGTATGTGTCATACACCATCATGATGCCGGTTTTCACGCAGATCCTCGTCCGAACCAGTGTTCCGCCACTCACGGTACTCCGCGCCGTGCGCGAACAGATTCACACGATCGATCCTGACCAACAGGCTGACAGAGATGTTCTCGATCTCGATAGCTGGATCAAACATGAGCCAGAATGGGAGCAAGGACATCTAGTAGCAACCCTGTTTGCGGGATTTGCGATCTTGGCGCTGGCGCTCGCTGCCACTGGCCTGTACAGCGTGATTTCTTACGCCGTTAGTCAACGAACTGCCGAGTTCGGCATACGCATGGCGCTGGGAGCGAGGTCTGCGGACGTCCTGTTGATAGTGTTTCGCTCAGCGGCGATGAGCGTGGCCGGTGGAGTTCTGATCGGAGTGTTGTTGACGATGGCCCTGAGTCGCCTGCTAGTGCGCTGGATCCAGGGCGGCTCGCTCGATGTGCTGATCCTTGCGGGTGTGATCCTGGTGTTGGTTGCTACGGCCGGCTTGTCCTGTTTTGTGCCGGCGCGCAGAGCGTCGAGTCTGGATCCAACGGTGGCGCTGAGATACGAGTGAGAGAAGCGAAGGAAGGAAGCAGAGAAGTAAAGAGGCAACCACGGTGAGTTTCGGCCCTTTCGAGCTGCCCGCTTGGCAGTGACAACCCGTACGAGAAACGCGACTGTTTGGTTTCGAAACAGTTGATGCATGGGCTGGCGCCGCCCAGCCCTATGATATTGCCGCACTTACGGCCCACCATATAAAGTAGCTCCGGAAGTGTCCGAATTCGGACATCCCCACCTAACCGCAAGGCCCGCTTCCTGTCTAATGATTCGGATGAGCGAAAGCGCCGGTAGCACCCAAGACCGCGAGGCACTGCAGAGCGCGGCCCGAGAAAGCGATGCCATCGCCGTCGAGCGCACACTCGCGGGCGAGCGCGATGCTTTCCGCGTACTGGTCGAGCGCCACAGCCAGCAGCTCTTTCGCCTGGCGTATCGCATGACGGGAAACGAGCACGACGCCGAGGAAGTGGTTCAAGAAGCTTTCTTGCGCGCTTACCGGAACCTTGGCCAATTTGGGTCGCGCGCGAATTTCGGAACGTGGGCTTACCGCATCGCCGCGAATTACGCGATCGACCGCATGCGGCAAAAACGCACCGAGGATGCGCGACGCCAATCGCCGAGCGCGTTAGCAGAAGAGCAGGAGCAGGATCCGTTGGACCTGGTGGCCGACGAAAGGCCGACTCCAGACCGCCTCGCGGGCAACACGGAGCTACGGAAGAAGATGGAAGAGGCGCTGAAGGAATTGAGCTCTTCGGAACGAACAGCGTTCGTGATGCGCCATTGGGAAGGTTGTGCGATCGAAGAGATCGCCGCCGTACTGAAATCAACGACGAGCGCGGCGAAGAACACCGTGTTTCGATCGGTACAGAAATTACGGCGGGCATTGGAACCATACGTGGGAGCGAGAGGCGCGCTGCAAGCGAAAGCGCCAGGAGCGGCCCCGGAGCCCAGAGGAACAGAACTATGAAACACCTGACAGAAGAAGAATTGATTGCTTATCGAGAGGGGGAGCCTACGCAACGCGAAGCCATTGCCGAGCATTTGACGAGTTGCACCGCCTGCCGCACGGAGCTCGATCGCATAGAAGCGGTGCTTAGCGCTCTGGACCATCTCCCCGTCCCCGAGCGAGGCCCGGAGTACGGCCGCGCAGTCTGGCAAAAGATTGCGCCGCAGTTGCCAGAGAGAGCTGGCCGGGGTTGGCGCGCGTGGCTCGAACCGCGTCGCTGGGTAGCCATCGGAGCTATGGCGGCCATGGTGATTGCAGCATTCGTCGCCGGCCGCTGGACAAAGAAGCCCGATGCTGGAGCGCCGGCCGCCAGCGTGGCCCAAGTTCGCGAACGAGTGCTGATCGTGGCCGTTGGCGATCACTTAGGTAAGTCGGAAATGGTGTTGATGGAACTGGCCAATGCGACGCCCCCGGCGTCCGGGCCAAAGCAAATCAATATCTCCGCGGAGCAGCAACGAGCGGAAGACTTGCTGGATGCCAACCGCCTATATCGCGAAACGGCGCAACAGAATGGCGACGCTGCGCTGGCCGACGTCCTAGACGATCTTGAGCGCGTGTTGATGGACGTGGCGCACAGCCCGCAAGAAATTACGCCGGCGAAACTGGAGTCGCTGCAGAAACGCATCGAAGCGCACGGCATTTTGTTCAAAGTTCGAGTGGTCGGCAAGGAATTACAAGAAAAGCAGAACAAACCGAATTCCGCTCCACCCGCGACGGAATCGAAAGCAAGAGAGAGGAACAAGGCATGAGTATCGGACAACAGAAAAGCAGAGCAGCGCAAATCGGGATGATCGCGGCGGCACTACTGATCGCGCCATGGACGGCAAAGCCAGCGGCGGCCCGCGGTGCTGCCACGGCCACGGAATCCTGGCAAGAACAGAGCAGCGCGGACCGTGAGCAAGAAGCCCGTGATCGGGAACAAGAGAAACGCGACCGCGAAGAAGAAGCGCGCGACCGTGAACAGGAGAAGCGCGACCGCGAGCAAGAGCGGCTCGAACGGCTGGACGAGCTCTACAGCGATGGCCGCGAAGCTCTCGACGAAGACCGTTACGACCGTGCCGCCGAGAAATTCAGCGAACTAGCTTCGATGAATGGGCCGCAGACCGATGCGGCGATGTATTGGAAGGCGTATGCGGAAAACAAGCTGGGAAAAAGAGACTCTGCGCTGGCAACGATTGCCGATTTGGAGAAGAAATATGCGCAAAGCCGCTGGATAAAAGATGCCAAGGCGCTGGAAATTGAAGTTCGGCAATCGACCGGGCAGCCCGCTCACCCTGAATCACAACCTGACGAAGAGCTGAAGATGCTGGCAATCACCGGCCTGATGAACAGCGATCCCCAGCGGGCCATGCCGCTGCTGGAAAAAGTGCTCAACGGACCGGGCACACCGAAGGAAAAGTCCAAGGCGCTTTTCGTGCTCGCACAGAACGGCTCGCCGCAATCGCGCGAGATTCTTGCTCGCATTGCCCGCGGCGAGAGTAATCCAGACCTGCAACGCAAGGCCGTGGAATATTTGGGAATGTTTGGCGGGCAGCAGTCACGCCAAACGCTTGCAGAGATTTATGCGTCCACGAGCGACGTCTCGGTGAAGCGCGCCATTATTCGCAGCTACATGATCGGCGGCGACAAGGAACATCTGTTTGCAGCGGCCAAGAGCGAGAAAGACCCATCTCTGCGCGCCGAGGCCATTCGACAGCTCGGCTTGGTTCATGCACCGGAAGAGTTGCGCCAGCTCTATGCCGCTGAGACTTCCCCGGAAGTGAAAAAGGCCATCCTTCAAGCGTTCTTCCTCTCCGGCGATGGAAAATTTCTGGCGGAAGCTGCTCAGGGAGAAAAAGATCCGGAACTTCGTCGCGCTGCCATCCACAGCCTGGGCCTGATCGGCTCGCCCGAGGCCAAGGAAGCGTTGCTCGCGATTTATGCAAAAGAGACCAACCGCGAAAACAAAGAGGCAGTGCTCAACGCGCTCTTCATTCAAGGCAACGCGCATGCCTTGGTGACGATCGCGCGAAGCGAGAAAGATCCGGAGCTGAAAAAGACTGCCGTGTCGAAGCTCGCCCTGATGAATTCGAAAGAGGGCAACGACTACTTGATGGAGATTTTGCAGAAGTGAGTTGGAACTGAGTCGTGAATAGTGAGTAGGGAGTGGGGAGTAGCGGCTTGGGACCGGTTACCAGTGGCTGGCGACTGATCGAGAGAGCGACCTGGGAGTGAGGCGGATATGAAAACGTGGCGGATGATTCTAGTCGGGCACTCGATTTTGACAGCGGCGCTGTTTGCCGGCGGAACGGCAACCGCAGCTAAGGCTGCTGAGACGCTGCAGGTGGTCAACGCGAAAATTGAGACGAGGGCGGTCAACGGTCCTCTTGCGGACACGCTTCGCGGCATCGAAGCGCAGGCAGATAGACCGGAGTGGGTCGGCTACAGCGTTGCGGAAGTTGCGGGCGATCGCACGGTCTGCTGCGGGAACTTCAACGACAGCTACGGCAGCTGCGGAACATGCCGCCTCGAAAAAGAGAATGGCATGACGACCACGAATTCGCAAAAAGACTCGCAGAATGCAACTGTGCAACTCGAAGGATCGCGGCAGCTTGTCGTTCTCTTCCGCCTCGAAGGCAAGCAAGTGACACGCATTCGCGAAGCCTCCGAAAACTGCACGCTGGACGCGGGCGGACTGACGTTTCTCTGGCTGACCGGCGTGAATCCCGCAGAGAGCGTCGCTCTGCTTGCAGACTTCGTCCACAAAGCAACGTTCGAAGGTCACGGCGAGCATGAGATTGGCCAGGGCGCGCTGTCTGCGATTGCGCTACATGCCGACTCTTCGGCCGACCGCGCATTCGAATCGTTCGTGGCCGTGGATCAACCGGAACAACTGCGCAAGCACGCCTCCTTCTGGCTAGGAGCCGCGCGCGGAAAAGCCGGCGAGCTGCTGCTGCTGAAGATGGCGAAGAACGATCCGAGCCCCGAAGTGCGCTCGCAAGTCGCGTTCGCCCTCTCTGTGAGCCACGAGCCGGAAGCGCTGAATGAAATGATTCGCATGGCCAAAGAAGACGAAAGCACGCACGTGCGCGGCCAGGCTCTCTTCTGGCTTGCGCAAAAAGCCGGCCAAAAAGCCATGGGCGCCATCACCGGTGCCATCGAAAACGATCCCGACACCGACGTGAAAAAGAAAGCCGTCTTCGCTCTGAGCCAAATGCCGAAAGACGAAGGTGTGCCAAAGCTCATTGAAGTGGCAAAGACGAACCGCAACCGCGAAGTCCGCAAGCAGGCTATGTTCTGGCTGGGCCAGTCGAATGATCCGCGAGCGCTCGATTTTTTCGAACAAGTCCTGTCGCGCTAGCAGACTAGCGCAGAAGATCTTCCAGCTGAATGCGCGAATCGGTCTTGGCGTCGCGGTATTTGACGATGACGGCGCACTGCAGGCTGAGGCCGTGTTTCGTGCCGCCGGGATGGGTCACTGCGCGCGACCCGGGAACAACGATGGCTTCTGGGGGAATGACGAGCGGCGAAGTTTCGCTGGCGGTATACACCGCGTCCCTCACAAGATCATAAACCGGGATCGAGCGATTGAGGATCGTGCCGGTGCCGAGAACGGCTCGGTGCTTCACGACGGTTCCTTCATACACACCTGAATTCCCTCCCACAAGCACCTCGTCTTCAATAATCACCGGCATTGCGCCTACCGGTTCAAGTACCCCACCGATCTGCGAGCCGGCGGAAATGTGGCAATTGCGTCCGATTTGCGCGCAACTACCGACGAGCGCGTGCGAATCGATCATCGTGCCGTCGCCGACGTATGCGCCCACATTGACAAACATCGGCGGCATGCAAACGACACCGCGCCCAATGTACGAGCCATCGCGAATGCTCGAACCGCCGGGCACGATGCGAATGCCGTCGGCGACCGTGATGGAGCGAACGGGGTATGTGGACTTGTCGATAAAAGGCTGTCGCGCGGAATCGACCGACATGTCGACGACCACGCCCATGCGAAATCCAAGCAGGATTCCTTTTTTTACCCAGGCGTTGACACGCCATCCTGTCGGCGAGGCAGCATCCGGCTCCGCCGCGCGTACTTCCCCTCGGTTTATGGCGTCTTTGAATTCGCGGAAGAGCCGGAAATGTTCTTCGATGTACTGAGCCGGAGGCTCGTCAAACAATCGTTCAATTTGCGGCGGAAACATGCACTCTTTCATGCGGCAGCTTGGGCTGTCGCACGCGGTCGCGTGGCTGTGTTGAGCAGGTCAAGCGATTCCAGCACGGCGCGAACGCGCGTCTCGCTCTCCGCTTTCGGCGCGACGAGCGGGAGACGCCACACCGCTTCCAGCAAACCCATTTGTGCCATGGCCGCCTTCACTGGAATGGGATTCGATTCGACGAAGTTTACCTCCATTAGCGAATGTACGCGGCGATGAATTTCGCGCGCGGCCGGAAAATCGCCGTCGAGAGCGAGCCGCGTGAGCCGCGCCATGTCGGCAGGGATTTCGTTCGATACGACGGAGATGACGCCGCGTCCGCCAAGCGCGATCAGCGGCAAGGTGATCGCATCGTCGCCGCTCAACACGTTGAAGTCGTCCGGGACGGCGTTCAGAATCGCCGCCATCTGCGAAATATTCCCCGACGCTTCCTTGATGCCAACGATATTCTCGATGGCAGAGAGACGACGAACGGTCGCGGGTTCGACGTTTACGCCGGTGCGGCCTTGCACGCTATACACAACGATGGGGAGTGTAATCGCTTCGGCGATCGCTTTGTAGTGCTGAAAAAGGCCCTCCTGCGTCGGCTTGTTGTAGTAAGGCGTAACGGAAAGAATTCCGTCCACGCCGATTTCGGCGAGTTCGCGAGCAAGCGCGATGACTTCGGCGGTGTTGTAGCCGCCTGCACCCGCGAGAACAGGCACACGCCCCTTCGCCAGCTCCACGGCGGTCTCTACGACGCGCAAATGCTCTTCATGCGTAAGCGTGGGGCTTTCGCCGGTCGTGCCGCACGGCACGAGAAAATCAATGCCCGCATCGATCTGTCGCTTGATCAACGCGCGGAGCGTGGGTTCATCGAGCGAACCATCGCGGCGAAATGGAGTGACTAGCGCAGTGCCTGTACCGGTAAACATGGTGTTTCTCCTTCTTTGGTTAAACGTCGTGCTGCCGAAAACCTCGGATGGCGGCCTGAAGGCCGCCGCTACGAAGATCCTTCAACTCAATTCCGCGAGGATCTCCTTGAATTCGTAGAAACCTTTTTTGCCTGCGACCCAGCGCGCTGCCTGTAAAGTGCCGCGCGCAAAACCCTCGCGGCTGTGCGCCGCGTGGCGCATCGTGATGGTGTCCGCAGCGGAGTCAAAACCGATTTCGTGTGTTCCGGGAATCGCGCCGGCGCGATTCGAGCTGAGGCTGACGGGCCGAGAGTAGCCCGCCCCGCTCATTTCTTCGGCAAGTTTTTTGAGCGTGCCGCTGGGCGCGTCCTTTTTTGCAGAATGATGAATTTCCCAGCCCCAGGCTTCGTACTCCGGATGCTTGGCGAAAAGAGCGGCGGCATACGCAACGGTTTGCAAAAAAAGATTTACGCCGACGGAGAAATTCGCAGCCCAAACAAGACCGGTCTTCGCGTGGACGACCGCTTCGCGCGCAACGGGAAGCTGCTCGAACCAGCCGGTAGTGCCAACGACGGAGTTGACGCCGAGGGCGGCTAGGCGGCGGATATTTACAGGAGCCGCTACGGGCGTGGTGAATTCCACGGCGACATCGATGCCGCGCAGAGTTTCGTGCGACAAGCCCTGTCCGCCTGGATTGTCGCCACCAGAGAATTTTGCGCGCACTTCGAAGCCATACTCGGGCGCGAGGCGCTCGATGAGCTTGCCCATTTTTCCGTAGCCAACAATGGCGAGGCCTTGACTCATGCTTGCGCGCCTCCCCTGGCGAGAAGCTGCCTGACCATGCGCGCATAAATCTCGACCGCCTCCAACAATTGTTTTTTCGGGATACGCTCTTCGGCGGTATGCGCCAGATGAATGCTGCCCGGGCCGATCAAGAATGGCTGGCCCCAAGCGCCGTTGAATGTCGGGATGTCCGTGGCGAAGGCAACGACCGTTGTGGGAAGCCCATCGAGAGCCGACAGACGCAGCGCAGGCGTGTGCAAAACCTCGCGAGCTTCGGCTCGTCCTGCAACGGCGGCGAGTACGGCCACGCGAATTTCCGCCGGGTCGCCTACGGTGCGAAACATGATTTCCGCTTGCGCATGGTCGGCAACAACATTCGGCGCGCGTCCGCCCGCGATGGTTCCGATGTTGAGAGTGCTATGGCCGAGCACCGGATCTTCCGGCAACGGGATAGAACGGATAGCCCGCAAAGTATCGAGCAGCGAATGAATCGCGGAGTGTCCCAACTCGGGGTAAGCGGAGTGGGCGAGTTTTCCGTGCGCCGTGATTTCGTAGCGCAGCACTCCCTTTGTTCCGAGTGCGAGTTGGTTTTCCGTGGGCTCGCCGTTAATGAGAAAGCGGGCGCCGCGAGGATTTGCGGCCGCGACTTTCGCTCCAGCGCTGTTGCGCTCTTCGCCAACGACAAAGAGCAACCCGAAATTTGTAACGCCAGAGTCGATAAGTTTTTCCGCAGCGGCAATCATGGCGGCGATGATTCCCTTCGCGTCGCACGAGCCGCGCCCCCAGATAAATTCTGCATCTTCGAGTGAAGGAAAAAACGGCGGAACAGTATCCATGTGAGTCGAGAGTGTGACGAAGGGCTCTCCCCAGCACGCGAAAATATTGTCGCGGTGCGGCTCGACGGACACACGCTCGAGGCGCCCGGAAGTGCGCGCAGCTAAAGCAGACAGTTGGGCGAATAAAAAGTCGGCCACCTTCTGCTCACGGTTGGTTGTCGATTCGATATCGACCAGCGCGCGCGTAATTTCAAAAAGATTCATTCGGACCAATTATTTCTGGATGGAGGGAAACGAAAGGAAGGAACCGCGAAGAAATGCTCGAGGCTGCTGCCTCTCGATAGCGCTCCATCCGGCTTTAGCACTAGCGGCAACGCCGCCATCTAAACGGATGACAGTGGACAGGCCTTAGACCTGTTCCCCAACCTCAGCGGCAACAGCTACCGCTGCGATTTCGGCGGAGTACAACAACCTGGCCCCTTTTGCGGCGGTGTCCGAAGCTGATCGGAATTGCTCACCGGGCTACTCATGGCCTCCGCACCTCTACCAAGAACAATTTAAGTTTAGTGGAGCTTCGGAGAAAAAGCGAGCCAAATTTCAGGCAGTGGCTTTGTTTGCTCGTGGCACAGCCACCTCCGCACCATCGCGCGGTTTTGGCGCGATGAATCTTGGCTGTGCGCTGAGTCACGACTACTCCAAGAGCCGCACAGGCAGGATTGCCTGTGCCACGAAAGCAGATTCCTCGCTACGCTCGGAATGACAGGCTTTGGTGTGTCGACCTATTATATGCGTCAAAGCTCGAGTGGCTTGAGAGGGTGGTCTTGCGTGGCGATCAGTAACTCGCCGTGGAAGGCGCATTCCGCGGGCCGGCGGTTGAGAGCCTCCTCCGCGGACAGACGCGCAAGATCTGGATTGTTATTCTCCTGCGAAAGATGCGCGAGGATAAGGTAGCGCGCGCGGGCGTCGAAGCCCTCCGGGTCGGAAAGGTACTCGCTTACGGCGTGATTCGAGAGATGGCCTGTGCGAGAGAGCACGCGCTGCTTGACGACCCACGGGTACGGGCCGACTTTGAGCATGTCCAGATCATGATTCGATTCGAGCAACAGACAATCGGCATCGCGAAGATGAACCTTCACAAGTTCGGGCATGTAGCCGAGGTCGGTGACGAGCGCCATCTTCGTGCCATTCGTGCGAAACGTGAAACCGATCGGATCGGCAGCATCGTGCGGAATTTGAAACGCGTGGACATCGATATCGCCGATGGTGAAGTGCTGGCCCGCCTGAATCGTTTCCACGCCGCGCAAACGCTTCCCGAGCCGGTCTGGCAAGGCACGGTGCAGCGCCTCCATAGTCTGCTCGGTAACGTAGAGTGGCGCTTTCCAAAGGCCCAGCATTTGGGGCAGGCCATTGCAATGGTCGCTATGTTCGTGGGAGATGAGGATACCGTCGATGTGATCAACGGTTTGTTCGATGGCAGCGAGACGGGCGAGAGTTTCGCGTTTGCCGAGGCCGCAATCCACGAGGAGTCGGGTGCGCTGCGTCTCGAGCAGTGTGATATTGCCCGAGCTGCCTGACGCCAGAATGGAAACCCGCAAGCCGATCGCTTTGCCCTCAATTGCACTAAAAAAATCTCAGAAATGAATTTTCAGAATCATGGCAGAGGGATTCTCGGACGTCAACATGGAAAGAGCGGTAGCGCATTCTCGACCGTCAGTGAGCGCTTTTTGGATTTCCTCCCTGCGCGGCCTGCGACAGAAAATCAGCCACGGAACTGGCCGTCGGCGGCCGCCCCCCTAGATCCAAGGGCGGCAAGCCCAGTTGAGTAAAGGACGCATTTTGCGCAGTCATAAACCGGCCGTAAGCATGGAGGAATTCGAGGTGGCTCAGCTTAGCAATCTCCTGCTTGCGATCGAACTCAGCGCCCTCGTTCTTGCGCGTGAACGCGACTTGCCCGTTCTGCAGCGAGTAATCGTTTCGATGGGCAAGAGCAAAATGAAGCAGAAACGCCCATAGAACTGTAACGCAAGAAATAACGAGAAACTTTGCGGACGAAGCCGGGTTCTTGGCCCTGATTTTGTAATAGAGCAGAACGCATATCGCCGGGATCACAAGGAACCGACCACTCTTCCGATGACATAGGCGGAGCTACAACGATTCACGTGCAGAAAAACGTCTTAAGCCCTAACAAGATAAGCGGGAGCGGTGAAGGGTAAAGCCGTTTAGGGGACCTAGAACGGTGACGGCGATTTGTTCGGGGCGGAAGAAATCGCGGGCCAGGGATTGGACTTCGGCAAGGGTGACCGTTTCGATGGAGGCGAGGATTTCGTCGAGCGAGTAGAAGCGGCCGAAGTAGAGTTCCTGGCGGGCTAGATTCGACATGCGCGAAGTTGTGGACTCGAGGGAGAGCATGAGCGAACCCTTAAGATGATTTTTGGCGCGAGTTAGTTCTTCTTCGCTTACCGGGGATTCTTTCATGGCGCGAAATTCTTTGATGGTGAGGTCGATGACCTGGCCGACGGTTTCTTTGGCGGTGCCGGCGTAGACGGTGAACATGCCGGCGTCGGAATACGGTGTCAGTTCGCTGAAAACCGCGTAGGCCAGGCCTTCCTTTTCGCGGATGTTTTGGAAGAGGCGCGAGGACATGCCGCCTCCGAGAAGATTATTGAGGACCGCAGCGGCGAAGCGCGCTTCGTGGCCGAGAGGTAAGGCTGGGACGCCGATGCAAAGATGGACTTGCTCGAGGTCCCGCTTGGTTTCGAGGTGAATGGGCGCTTTGGTCGAGGGAGCGGTGTGATCTTCGAGCGTACGCGCGGGGCGAAGGTTGCCGAATTCGCGCTGAACAAGGTCTAGAACTTTTTCGTGCGTGACGTTGCCCGCGGCGGTGATGACCAGATGATCGGGAGCGAACCAGTCGCGGAAGCGCTCGATGAGGTGTTCGCGGTTAAAGGCGCGCACTGTTTCCGGCGTGCCAAGAATCGGACGGCCGAGCGGATGCTCGGGCCAGAAGCCGCGCGTGAAAATATCGTGAAGTTGATACTCGGGATTGTCCAAGTCCATCTTGATTTCTTCGAGGACGACTTGGCGCTCTTTTTTTACGTCTTCGGAATCAAACTTGGGACGGAGAACGAGATCGGCAATAACGTCAAAGGCGATGGGGAGATGATCGTCGAGAACTTTGGCGTTGAAACAAATTTGTTCTTTCGAGGTGAACGCGTCGAGCATGCCGCCGACGGAATCCATTTCGCGGGCGATGGCTTCAGCGGAGCGGCGCTCCGTGCCTTTGAAGACCATGTGCTCGATGAAATGGGCTAGGCCGTTTTCTTCAGGGACTTCGCGGCGCGAGCCGTTGCGGATCCAGACGCCGACGGAGACGGAGCGGACATGGGTCATCGTCTCGGTGATGACCACGAGGCCGTTGCCGAGGACGTGCTTTTGAATGTCACGGACTTCCGTGGCAGTGGGCATGCTTCAATTGTGACACAGGCGGCGTGGAAAAGCGCATGGGCTGTGATGTTGCGGCTTGCTGAGGTGCGCGAAAGGCGCACAGACTGAAGTCTGTGCCACCGAGATGCTAAAGAAGCTTTTCGTCGGGGTGGAGCTTGCCGTATTCGCTGGTGTAGTGCAGGGGGACGTCGCCGTAAGTGCCGCGTTCGCGCTGATAGACTTCGCAACTGTCGAAGGGCTTCGAATAGACGTGAATGCTGACGGCGCGTTGATTAAATTCGGGCAGGTTCAAAACTTGATGGACAGGTTCGAGGGGATTAACGTGAACAGGATGGGCGCCGTCCATTTCGTAGATTTCCGTGGGAACGATTTTGCAGGTGCCGCAGGTGGCATCTTTTTCGTCGACGCGAAAATTCTGGATTTTCAGACGGCCGATGGGGGCGGACATCCAGCAGTTTTGATCGCGATGATTGTGGATGCGGCTGTGCTGCCCAACTTCCCAACAGATAGTCATGCACTCGAAGAGATCGTTTTTGAAAATGAGATTGCGGGTGTAATTGCCTTTGGAGAAGAAGAGATATTTTTCGAGCGTCTCGGGACGGACAGCGTGCAGGATGATGAAGTCCTGGACCGTTTCGAGAGTGAAGGCACGCTCGGGGATAGCGACGAGGCCTTTGACCCAGTCGGCGATGGCCAGTTGCTCGACGGAGAGTTGTTTTGACATGATAGCAAAATTATAACGCCGAAAAGACGCAGATAAATGGGCAAAGGAGAAATTCTTCGGCGAAACACGATATTCTGTAGGGTGATTTGCGGTGGAACGGAGCCGCGACCGGGTCGCGGGAATATTCCATGGAATTGCTGGGTAAATCGAAAGGCGAGTTGCGCGCAATGTGCGTGGCGATGGGAGAGTCTGCGTATCGGGGCGGGCAGATATACCACGCGTTGTATGCGGAGAGAAAACTCGATTTGGCGCAGATTACGAATTTGCCGACGGCTTTGCGTGAGAAGCTCGCTGTTGAAGCGACTATCACCTTGCCTGTGGTGAAACAACGTTTTGAGTCCAGCGATGGATCGGTACGGTATTTGTTCGAGTTGGCTGAAACAGCGAAAATGGCAAATGGGGATTTTAACACAGAGGGCACAGAGGTCACGGAGAAGAGAAAACCCTTTAGGCCTGCATCTGTCGAAGCAGTGTATATGCCTAGCGAAGGGCGGCAGACGATTTGCGTTTCGACGCAGGCGGGATGCGCCGTGGATTGCCAGTTTTGCATGACGGCGCAGTTGGGGTTGCTTCGGAATTTGACGGCTGGGGAGATTTTGACGCAGGTTTTGCTGCCGCTCGAGGAGCACAAGGTGCGGCTGGCGCCGAGAACGAATATCGTATTGATGGGGCAAGGAGAGCCGCTGCTGAACTATGAAGCGGTGATGGCGGCGTTGCGCATTTTACTGGACAACTCGGGAATGGGCATCGCGCCGAGACATGCGACGCTTTCGACGAGCGGGATCGTGCCAGGAATCGAGCGGCTAGCAGGGGAAACGCTGCGGCCCAAGCTGGCGATTTCGTTGAATGCGTCCTGCGACGAGCAGCGCGATGCGCTGATGCCGATCAACAAGAAATATCCGCTGCGCGTCTTGTTGGAGGCGTGCAAGAAATTTCCGCGAGGGGCGCGCGAGTACGTAACGTTTGAGTATGTGCTGCTGGGCGGAGTGAACGATTCTCCGGAGGATGCGCGGCGCGTGGCGAAGATGATGACGGATTTGGGGCGCGTGAAGGTGAATTTGATTCCGTGGAATCCGGGGGCGCTGCCGTTCGCGGAACCGACGCCAGAGCGGGTGCTTGCCTTTCATAAGATTTTGCTGGACCGGGGCGTGCCGGTATTCACGCGGTATTCGCGTGGGCGCGATGTGATGGCGGCTTGCGGGCAGCTCGCGCTGACGCAAATTGAAGCGCCAGCTAGTTAACAATAACCGCACCCCTCCCCTCGTTTTTTTAAATATTGCCGAGAGGTTTGCCGCGTGATTGAGATACCTGAGTTTGTTACGCACCGGTATGATCCGTCGCGGGGCGCGTGCCTGAACCTGTGTTCTCTGAGTGATTTTGAGGCTTCGGACGAGCTCGACCGGCTGCGCAGGGGGCCTCGGCCTACACTGAAAAACAACTATCTGATTCGGCGTCGTCTTAGGCCGGAAGAGTGGCTAGCTGTGGCCGCCAGAGAGGTTTTAGGACGGGCTGTCGGACAGCCACCGGTGTACTTCTTTCTGGGCGATTTCTCATACATGGCTGACCCGTCGCGGCCAGCTGCGCTCGTTATTCCGCTTCGAGCCTGCCGCCCACGTTTCATCGAGGTGCAAGTATGGAATAAGTCCGCGATTTTGCTGTCTCGGTTTCAGGAGCGGACGGCGATTACGGTCATTAGGCGGCCGGAGGTGGGGCCTTCTTTGCGGTAGGAAAAGAGGAGATCGGGGCGGCAGGCGGTGCAGAGGTCGATGGTGTGGATGTTTTGGGAGCGGAGGCTGGCGGTCAGGAGCTGGGAGCGGTTGGCTTTGCGGAGGTCCAGGAGGACGCCTTTGGGCGGGGGTTGGTGGCCGGGTGGCATCATGTTGAGCCACTGGATGGGGTTGGGCTCGTCGCCGGTGCGGAATTCGTCGAAGTAATCCGGGGCATCGGAGAATTGGGAGAGGAATTGGGTGGCGACTTCGGTGCCGACTTCGTAGCAGCACGGGCCGACGGAGGGGCCGATGGCGGCCAGGAGATCGGAGGGCTTGGTGCCGAAGTGCATTTGCATTTTGCCGATGGTTTTGGCGGCGATGCGGGCTAGAGTGCCGCGCCAGCCGGCGTGAATGGCGGCGATAGCGCGTTTTTGGGGGTCGACGAGGAGGATGGGGACGCAGTCGGCGGTTTGGATGGCTAGGAGGAGGCCGGAGCGGTTGGTGATGCTGGCGTCGCCTCGGCACGGATCGGCGTGCGTGGTGTCGAATACATGAACCACGTCGGAGTGAAATTGCTTTAGGCTGATTAGGGGGAGAGCTTCGGCGCCTAAGGCACTTTGGAAGCGTCGGCGGTTTTCGATGACGTTTTCGCGGGTGTCCCAATCGGTGAAGCCAAGATTAAGGACTTTTTCGTCGTCGAGCGGAGAGACGCCGCCAGGACGGGTGCTGAAGGCGTGGATTAGCCAGGGGAGTTTGGAAAAGGTGGGGACTTGGAGGAGCTTGAGGCCGCGGGAGGTGCAGGTGCTCCAGCTGGCTGCAGGTGCGGATGGCGGCCGAGGTTTGCGGGCGGCGCGCTTGGGTGATGTTTTGGTGGCGGGCACGATTGGACAAGTATAATCGCAATGGTAGTGTGTGAAGAAAAGCGGGAAAAAGATTTACAAAGGTAGCAGAGACACAGAGATTACAGAAAAAGAAACAGCAAATTCCTGGCTACGCTCGGAATGACAAATGCAGAATGTTGCAAGAATAACTTGCTGCCGTTCGGAGTTTCGTTGCATCCGAAAATGTACTCTTCGAAGGCTGGCCCATTAAAAAAAACGGACCGCCGTCATTTGAAATATTGTTTCCTGGAGCCGGAGGGGTCATTTCGTTTTCGCGCGTGGGATTTGATACCGGCCTGGATGAGGCAATGGTTTCCGCGTCTTTTGTTTGTGGGGCTTGTGCGGGGAAGGGTGGCACTACTTTCTGAAAAAGAGACGAGGCAGGTGGGAAGTGGCGAGTAAACGGATGGCTTGGGTGTCGTAGCAGACTGCGGACAAGAAAGGCGCGGGTCTAAAGACCCGCGCTACTAGGAGACTTTGATAATAGGCATGGGGGTGGATTTGGTGGAGGTGGGGCCGATACGGGCGACGATTGAGCGGCATGGGGAGCCGTTTTTGCGGCGGGTGTTTACGGCGGGGGAGTGATGCAGACATTTCTGAAAGATCTTCAATACGCTTTGCGAATGCTTCGCAAGAATTTCATGTTGACGGCGGTGATCGTGGCTTCGTTGGCGATTGGAATCGGCGCCAATTCCGCCATTTTCAGCGTCGTGGATGCGCTGCTGTTGCGTCCGCTGCCTTATCCCCAGCCGGAGCGGCTGGCTGCGGTGTGGCTGCATTCTCCGGCAATCGGAATTCTGCGCGACTGGCCATCGCCTGGCGAATATATCGATGTCCAGACCGAGAATCATTCCTTCGAGACGATGGCGCTGGCACACAGCCGCATTTTCGTCTTGACGGGGCGCGAGCAGCCGGAGCGGATTTTTGGAGCGCGTACGCAGTCCAGCCTGCTGGAGATGCTCGGCGCAAAGCCCCTGCTTGGCCGTTTGCTGCTGCCGGAAGAAGACAAGCCGGGCAAACCGGATGTGGCGATTCTAAGCGAGCGAATCTGGAAACGTCTGTTCAATGCAGATCCAGGAATCGTGGGGAAGACCATCGTGCTGAACGGTAACCCGTTCATCGTAGCGGGTGTAGTGCAGGGGGGTTTCGTCCTTACCGACGAAGTGATGCCCTCGGAAACGCCGATGGACAAGATGGATATCTTTGCGCCGTTGCCCTTGGGTGCCGATGCTGTGAAGAGCAGGGGCGACGAAAACTACAACATTATGGTGCGGCTGAAGCCGGGCGTTTCGGTGAAGCAAGCGCAAGCGGACATTGAGGTGATCGCCAGCAGGATTCGCGAGAAGGACAAGCGCGACGCCAGCTTTGGCATGCACGTGGTCGGACTGCAGGAGCAGGTGGTCGGTGACGTGCGCCGGGCGCTGCTTGTGCTGCTCGGGTCGGTCGGGCTGGTGCTGCTGATCGCTTGCGCTAACGTTGCGAACCTGCTGCTCACGCGTGCGGCAGGGCGAGAAAAAGAAGTGGCCATCCGCACGGCTCTGGGGGCCGGGTGGCAGCGGATAGCGCGGCAACTCTTCACGGAGAGTGTTCTACTGGGACTCTTTGGCGGTGCGGCGGGGCTCTTGGTGGCGCAGCTGAGTATTTACGCGGTGCGCACGATGAATCCCGGAAATATTCCAAGATTGGAGGACATCGCCATCAATGGTGGTGTTGTGTTTTTCACGCTTGGCGTTTCGCTGGCGACTGGCATTTTGTTTGGCGTGGCGCCAGTGTGGCGCGCTATCAAAGTAGACCTGAACACTTCGCTGAAGGCCGGGGGGCGCAGCGGACAGAGCGACGGTGGTTTGCATTTAAGAAGGCACAGCTTGCGGGGGTTGCTGGTCGTTTCCGAGCTGACTCTTTCTTTGATGCTTTTGATCGGAGCCGGACTGCTGATTCGCAGCTTCGTGCGATTGCAAAGCGTGCCGCCGGGATTCACCACCGATCATGTGCTCACGATGGAGGTTGCCGCAGCGGGCCGGAAATATCAGGACGATAAGAACGATAAGCCAATCATCAATTTCTACAAGGAAACCGAGAGCCGCGTCGCCCACCTGCCAGGCGTGGTGGCGGAAGGCGTGGTATCGGCACTGCCGCTGACAGGTGAGGTGGGTTGGGGACAAATCCACGTGGAAGGCTATGCGCCTCCCCCAGGGCAGGAATTGCAAGCGGATGTTCGCGTCGCAAGCACGGATTATTTTCGGACGATGGAGATTCCGCTGCGCAAGGGCCGATTTTTCACCGAGGATGATACGGCGGACAAGCCGCAAGTGGTGATCATCGACGAGAAATTCGCACAGCGCTTCTGGCCGGACAGCGATCCCATTGGAAAACATTTGTGGTGGGATACTGAGAAGCCGGTCACGATTGTGGGCGTGGTGGGGGTAGTTAAGCAATACGGTCTGGAAACGGATGGCAAGATCGCGACCTACTTCCCGCTCCAACAGTTTCCCGGTCCGAGAGTGTTTCTGGCGGTGCGCACGTCATCGGAAGCGGTCGGGCTAGCTTCCGCAGTGGTGAGCGAAATCCACGCGGTCGATCCGGACGTGGTGGTTTACGGCATCCAGACGATGCAGGAGCGATTGTACGATTCGATGGCGCGGCAGCGCTTTTCGAGCACCATGCTGGGAGCGTTTGCGGTGTTCGCGTTGTTGTTGGCTGCCATCGGTCTCTACGGAGTGATGTCGCACTTGGTGACGCAGAGTACGCACGATATCGGCGTGTTAGTGGCGCTGGGCGCGAGGCCGGGGAACATTCTTCGGCTCGTGGTGCGGCAAGGAATGGAATTGGCGGGTATTGGAATCGTGGTGGGTCTTGCGGCTGCCGCGGCGCTGACTCGGGTGATGGCTAGCTTGCTGTTCGGAGTGAGTGCAACCGACGCGGCTACTTTCGCTGCGGTACCGGCATTGCTCGCGGCGGTGGCGTTGGCGGCGACTGCGATTCCTGCGTGGCGTGCGACGAGAGTAGATCCGATGGTGGCGCTGCGAGAGGAATAGCGGCACGATTGGCGACTATTGATAGGGAGACGGGAAAGGAAGAAGAAAGCCGGAAGAAGCAGATTCCTCGCTCCGCTCGGAATTACAATTAGGCGGTAGGGGCGGCCAGGGTTGAAGACGCGGACACGGCGGAAAAGAAATAGGGCACGATGAATCGTGCCCCTACAAGGGGAGAGCTTGATCATTGGGATGGGAGTGGATTTGGCGGAAGTGGAGAGGATTCAGAAGGCCATTGAGCGGCATGGGGAGCCGTTTTTGCGACGGGTGTATACCGCGGCGGAAAGGGAGTACTGCGAGAAATTCAAGAATAAGTATGAGCGGTACGCGGGGCGGTTTGCGGCTAAAGAGGCGGCTATGAAGGCTTTGGGGACGGGGTGGAGGCGCGGGGTGCGGTGGGTGGATTTTGAGGTGGTGCGGGAGAAGGGCGGGCGGCCTACGATTCGGTTGGATGGGGAGGCGCGGAAGATTGCAGTGGAGTTGGGGGTGAATAGGATCGCGTTGAGTATTACGCATACGGAGGCGCAGGCTTTGGCGCAGGTGATTTTTGAGAGTTGATGAAAAGTGAAGTAAAGAAGTAAGGACGTAAAGAAAGAAAGAGAAAAACATTTTACACAGAGGACTCAGAGAGCACAGAATTCACGGAGAATACGCTGATAGTGGTTAAAGGCTCGCCGACCAAGTAGTTCCCTTCTCTAGATGTGATCACAACATCCTGCCAGAGATTTGAGGCAAGAATTCCTGGAACTTGAACTCGCAGATAGTTTGAGGAGAGCGCGGGAGTGCTGTCGGCGTCAGTGTGTTCGTCGCGGTGGAGGGTTAAGACGCGGAGGGCGCGGTTGATCTGTGCGCGGCGGAAGATGGCGGATTTTTGGTCGGCTAGGGCGCGGAGTTCGCGGGCGCGGCGTTTGATGATATGGCTGGGGACTTGATCGGGCGAGTTGGCGGTTTTTGTGCCGGGGCGGCTCGAATAGGAGAAGACATGGAGGTAGGTGAAGGGGTGGCGGTCGATGAAGGCTAGGGTGGCGGCGTGATCGGATTCGGTTTCGCCGGGGAAACCGGCGATTACGTCAGCGCCGATGGCTGCGTTGGGGAGACGGTCGTGGATTAGATCGAGGCGCCGGGCGTAGTGTTCGGAGCGGTACCAGCGGTGCATGGCGGCTAAGATGCGGTCGGAGGCGGATTGGAGGGGCATGTGGAAATGTTGGGCTAGGCGATCGGTGCTGGCGAAGAGGTCGATTAGGTCTTGGGTGACGTCTTGGGGTTCGATGGAGCTGATGCGGAGACGTTCTATGGGGGTTTCGTCGAGGATGCGGCGGATTAGATCGATGATTTCTACGCGCGGGTTAAGATCGCGGCCGTAGGTGCCTAGGTTGATGCCGCTTAGGACGATTTCGCGGGCCGAAGAACGGACAGCCAGGATTGGCTGTCCCACTTTTACATTCGCGGGCAGGAGTGGATGTGTAAGCAGCTGGATTTCGCGGATTACTTCGTCGGGCGGGAAGCTGCGGCTTTTGCCGCGGACGTAGGGGATTATGCAGAAGGAACAGCGGTTGTTGCAGCCGTCTTGGATTTTTAGGATGGGGCGAGTGTGGTGGGATTCGCCACCTTGGATGGGGGCGGAGAGGAATTCGGGGTGGGCGAAGATGTTGCCGGTGAGGATTTGAGCGGGATGTGGTATTTCTTCGTAATCTGGAATCCTGCCGAGAGCGGGCACCGCATGCCGTGCCCCTACGAAGGAATGGAACGGGGCGTCGAGCGAATCGGGGGCCAATACGGCAGTGGGGACAAAATTGTTCGAGGTTTCGGGCGGCTGGATCGTTGAGAGTGAGTCAACCAGGTTGGGGATTTGGGGTTTGTGGGAATTGCCTACGACCCAGGTGACGCCGGGGAGGGTGGCTAGTTCTTCGGGGGCGCGCTGGGCGTAGCAGCCTGTGACAATCAGGCGGGCGGCAGGATTTTGGGCGTGGATTTTACGGATAGTGTCGCGGGCTTGGGCGTCGGCGGCGGCAGTTACCGTGCAGGTATTTAGGACGACGATTGCGGCGGATGCGGGGTCGGACGCGGGGGTGCAGCCGCGATCGAGGAGCTGGCGTTCGAGGGCGGCGCCGTCGGCTTGCGTGGCGCGGCAGCCGAATTGTTGGATATAGAAGGTGGTCATTTGACTCGAGAGACGCATCGGGTTGAATTCAACACAGAGTCTGCAGAGGACACAGAGAAGAAAAGGAAAAACACACTTCCTCGATCCCGCAGCAGTCCGTGGACAGGAGATAGGATAGCTGGTTCGGAGATTCGTGGAAAGATGGGTGGAATAGAAACACTAGAGCAAATCGCGCCTTTACTACTTCCCTTGCGGGCCGCTACAATCTTTTCTAGAAAATGTGTGCACTGCGGCGTCACCCCTCTGCGCTGGACAACCCCAAGATTTCTGTGGTGATTCCTGTTTACAACGAAAAAGCCACGATTGAAGAAATCCTGCGGCGCGTTCTGGAAACGGGGCTGCGTAAGGAAATTGTGATTGTCGACGACTGTTCGACGGATGGCACGCGGCAGTATCTGGAAGCCATGGTGCAAATACAGGGAAAAGGCGAGACGTGGGCGGCGGCTCACGACGGGGGCGATCCCGTTGACGTGCGGGATTTGCGGATATTTTTTCAGACGCAGAATCAGGGCAAGGGCGCGGCTTTGCGGCGCGGGTTTGCGGAGGCGACCGGGGATATTGTTTTGGTGCAGGATGCGGATTTGGAATATGACCCGAAAGATTATCCGACACTTCTTAATCCGATTATTGACGGTCGGGCGGACGTGGTATTTGGTTCGAGATTTTTGTCGGGTCCGCAGCGGGTGCACTACTTTTGGCACTATGTGGCGAATAAAAGTTTGACACTGCTCTCCGACGTTATGACGAATTTGAAGCTGACGGACATGGAGACGTGCTACAAAGTGTTCCGCAAAGAGGTCTTGCAAGGTATCAAACTGAAGTCCAACCGGTTTGGGTTTGAGCCGGAGATTACGGCGAAGATTTCAAAGGGCAAGTGGCGGATTTACGAAGTGCCGATTAGCTATGCAGGGCGCACGTACGAAGAGGGCAAGAAGATTACCTGGAAAGACGGCGTGCAGGCGCTCTGGTGCATTTTTCGGTACAAGATTGCGGATTAGTGAGTAGTGGGTGGTGAGTAATGAGTGGTGCAATCACCCATCGGCGAACGGTTCTGGCCTCTCAGTTTCAAAATTCCTGCTAAGACCTAGACGGAAGCGCTTTCTGCGTAGCCGTGCAAGTGTTTTTGTTTCCACAACCAGGCTGAGGTGATGATCTCTTCGAGAGAGGAGTGCTGGGCTTCCCAGCCAAGAGCGCGGTGAAGTTTGTCTTTGCTGGCCACCAGGACGGCGGGATCGCCAGGGCGGCGGGGGGAGACTTTGCGGGAAATCTTGCGACCGGTGATTTTTTCGGCGGTGTCGAGGACTTCGAAGATGGAAAAGCCGCGGCTGTTGCCGACGTTGAAGGCTTCGCCAGAAACGGATTCGATGGCTTCGAGCGCGCGGACGTGAGAGTCAGCGATGTCGAGGACGTGGATGTAATCGCGGACGCAGGTGCCATCTGGGGTGGGGTAGTCCGAGCCGAAAATCTCGAGTTGCGGAATGATGCCGAGGGCGGCGTCAAGAACTCTAGGAATGAGATGGGTTTCGACGCGATGGCTTTCGCCGCGCTCCGCGGAGGCGCCGGCAGCATTGAAATAGCGCAGTGTAGCGTAGTGGAGCCCGGTGTAGGCGCGGTAGTCGGAGAGGATTTCTTCGAAGCGGAGCTTGGATTTGCCGTAGGGGTTGATGGGATTTTTGGAATGGTCTTCGGGGATGGGGACGGTGTGAGGTTCGCCATAGGTGGCCGCTGTGGAGGAAAAAATAAACTTTCTTACGCCGTGGCGGGTCACGGCGTCGAGAAGATTGACGCCAGAGGCGATGTTGGCGGCGTAAAAGGTGCTGGGTTCGCGGACGGACTTGGCGACGAGGGCTTCGCCTGCAAAATGCATCACCGCGTCTATGGCGTGATTGGAGAAAACTTCTTCAATCTGTGAGCGGACGCCGAGATCGGCTCGGCAGAAGATGGCCTTTGGCGGGACAGCGGCGGCATGGCCTTCCTGAAGATTATCGAGGGCGATGACCTGGTAGCCGCGGGCGAGGAGGACTTCTGCACAAATGCTACCGATGTACCCTGCTGCTCCGGTGACAAGAACGTTCAAGGAAGTATCCTCTCTCTTGCAAACGACGAATAGATCACGCGCTTATGCAGCTACTAAAATTATCAGGATGGCGACACGTTGTCAGCGAAGAATTGAAGAAATATCAGAGAAACGCGACAGTGGGATGCGAAGACTATCAAGGAGCCGACATGCGGCGCTGAAACGTGAGGAGGATCAGGTCGGCACGGCGGCGGACGCCGAATTTGCTAAGAAGGTTGGAGACGTGAAATTTTACGGTGCGTTCGGCGATGTTGAGTTTGCTGGCAATTTCTTTGTTGGAAAGATTTTCGAGGAGCGAGTCCAGGACTTCTTGCTCGCGGCGGCTGAGATTGGTGACGGAATCGGTTTTGAGGCGGCGGCCTTGATTCGTGAGGATGGAATCCACGAATCCCGAGAGAACCGAGCGCGGAACCCAGAAACCACCGCTGGCTACGAGCGGCAGCGCGCGAACCAACTGATCGCGGGCTTCCGTGTAGGTTAGAAGACCCTTAACTCCGAGGCGCAATAGTTGATAGCTGTTAGCGTCAGTGTGTTGTTCGCCGACGACGATGAGGCGAGCTTCGGGATGCCGTTCTATAAGATTGGCAAGGAGAGCGCCGGTGGCGGGTCGCGCGGCGTGTCCATCAATGACGTAGACTTGCGCGACGGGCGGCTCGAGATTGCGCATATCAGGCGCGAGCGTGGATTCGAGCTGCTTGACGACAACCTTAACTTGAGCCTTTGACAAAACGCGCTCGAACTCGCTCAGCACGAGAGGGTGCGGCGAGAGGATGCAAACTGACAGTTTTGAACTTGTTCGCTTGGTAGCCACTATATGCCAGCGTAGTGAAAACTGTCCTAAGGGGCAAGTCTCTTGGAAGGGTCTGTTCTCGAATTGTTACGTGACAGGTAGGGTGCTTTTTCGATGGGTTCCGAGGGGCGATTTTCGCAGTAAAACCTCGACAATGCGTTCGGCGGCATGGCCATCCCAGAATGGGGGGTATGCGGCCGGGCTTGCCTTTTCCGGAAAGAACCTGCTGGGCAGCGGCGCGAATTTTCGAAGCGTCGGTTCCAATGAGCAGATTTGTGCCTTCTGAAATTGTGATGGGGCGCTCGGTGTTTTCTCGGAGGGTGAGACACGGGACGCACGTAATGCTGGCCGGTATGGACGAGGATGGGCTCGATCTCCAGGTGGCGCTGCATTTCGCGCATGAGCGGAGCAATTTTGGGGAGATTGGGACGGGCCCCTACTATGTTGATGATTTTCAGTCGGCTGCTCATGAATTAGTCAAATGTGTCAGAAGTCCGGAGTATAGCATTTGAGTTCAGACGGTTCGGGGCGCTGGAACGACCGTTCACGCTAAAAAAGCACTAGTTCGCTGCAAGGCGTTCGATTCTGGGGGTAAAGCTGCGTAAAATAAGGGTGTAGCTCGACGCGGCCTTCTCTGCTGGTGTCCCCCATTCAAGAGGAAGTCCGGTAAGGGGTGGTTGCTTTCCCGCTAATGCGTAATTTGAATGAATCCGCCAAGGCTCTGCGAGAGTTGCTCTCGGAGCGGATACTTGTGCTCGATGGAGCGATGGGGACGATGCTGCAGCAGCGGCATCTGACGGCGGAGGATTTCGGCGGGGCGGCGCTTGAAGGTTGTAATGAAAACCTTGTGCGAACGCGGCCAGATGTGGTGCTGGATATTCATCGGAAGTATTTCGAGGCGGGTTCGGACATTGTTGAGACGAACAGTTTTGGCGGGGCGCCGATCGTCTTGGCGGAGTATGGACTGGCGGCGGACGCACATTTTTTGAATAGGCGCGCGGCGGAATTGGCGCGGCAGGCGGCGGATGAGCTCAGTACGCCGACGAAACCGCGGTTTGTTGCCGGGTCAGTTGGGCCGACAACGAAGGCGATCACGGTAACGGGCGGAGTAACGTTTGACGGGCTGATTGAGGCGTATTACGCGCAGTCGAAGGGGCTGGTCGAAGGCGGGGTGGATCTGCTGCTGGTGGAGACCTGCCAGGACACGCGGAATATCAAGGCAGCGTTGCTGGCCATTCAGAAACTCTCGAAAGAAGTAGGGATGCAGATTCCGGCGATCGTGTCCGTGACGATCGAGCCGATGGGCACGATGCTGGCGGGGCAGACTGTCGAGGCGATGTGGGCGTCGCTGCGACATGCCAAGCCATTGGCGTTTGGCATGAATTGCGCCACGGGGCCGGAGTTCATGACGGATCACATCCGGACTTTGAGCCAGCTTTCGAGCGAGTTTGTTTCTTGTTATCCGAACGCGGGGCTTCCGGATGAAGAAGGCAAGTACTTGGAGACGCCGACCTCGCTGGCAGCGCAGCTTGAGAAATTTGTTGATCATGGGTGGTTGAATTTTGTGGGCGGGTGCTGCGGCACGACGGAGCAGCACATCCGAGCCATCGCGCAGATGGTGCAGGGCAAAAAGCCGCGGGTGCGGCCGGGCGAATCGCACCGAGCCGTATATTCCGGGATCGAGACGATCGAGGCGGAAGAGAGTACAAGGCCTTTGCTGGTGGGCGAACGGACAAACGTGATTGGGTCGAGACTCTTCAAGAATCTTGTGGCGGAAGAGAAATGGGAAGAGGCTAGCGAGATTGCACGGCGGCAGGTGAAGGGTGGGGCGCACATAGTGGACGTGTGCCTGCAGAGCACGGAGCGGGATGAGAAGAAAGACATTCCCGTGTTTTATGAGAAGCTGATTCGCAAAGTGAAAGCGCCGGTCATGATCGATACGACTGATCCGACAGCGATTGAATTGGCGCTGACGTATTGCCAAGGCAAGGCAATCATTAATTCGATCAATCTCGAGGACGGGGAGGAGAAGTTCGAGCGCGTGGTGCCGATGGCGCATGATTTCGGCGCGGCTGTCGTTGTTGGGTGCATCGACGAGGACAAGCTGCAGGCGCAGGCGTTTACGAGGGAACGGAAACTGACCGTTGCGCAACGCAGTTACAAATTGCTGACGGAAAAATATGGGCTGGGGCCGGAAGACATTATTTTCGACCCGTTGGTGTTTCCGTGTGCGACCGGCGACGAGAACTATATTGGTGGGGCGGTCGAGACCGTGGAGGGCATTCGGCTAATCAAGCAGGCGCTGCCGGATGTGCGGACGATTCTGGGGATATCGAACGTATCGTTCGGATTGCCGGCCGGCGCGCGCGAGGTGGTGAACTCGGTTTTTCTGTACTACTGCACGAAAGCGGGGCTGGACCTGGCGATTGTGAACACCGAGAAATTGGAACGGTTCGCATCGATTCCGCAGCACGAACGGGATCTTGCGGAGGACCTTTTGTTTTCGCATCCGCCCAAGGACGTGCCCGCGGATCATTCTCAGACGGAGCTCTTGCGCAACGTTCCGGCGGATTGGCGCGAGCAAAAGAAGGAGCAGCGCGCGGCCGTCAATCAATATCACATTGCGGCGATCGCCGAATATTTCCGGACTGCGAAGAAGAAGGAAAAAAAGCTTGCTGCGGATCTTCCCTTGGACGAACGGCTGGCGAACTACATCATCGAGGGGACGCGAGACGGGCTCATCGCGGACCTGGAGCGGAAGCGTGCCGAAGGAGCCTCGCCGCTGGAGATCATCAACGGGCCGTTGATGGCGGGAATGGCAGAGGTGGGACGGCTGTTCAATGCGAATGAACTGATTGTGGCCGAGGTATTGCAATCGGCTGAGGCGATGAAGGCTTCGGTGAATCATCTCGAGCAGTTCATGGAAAAGGCGGACACGGCGAAACGCGGGAAAATCGTGCTGGCGACGGTGAAGGGCGACGTGCACGACATTGGGAAAAATCTCGTTGAAATTATTTTGAAGAACAACGGCTACGACGTTGTGAATCTTGGAATCAAAGTGCCGCCGGAGGAATTGATCAAGGCCTATCTGCGGCATCATCCGGACGCGATTGGGCTGTCAGGGCTGCTGGTGAAAAGTGCGCAACAGATGGTGATCACTGCAAGTGACCTGCGGGAAGCGGGGATAGTGATTCCACTATTGGTGGGCGGGGCGGCGCTTTCCGCGCGATTTACGCAGACGAAAATTGCGCCGAGTTATGGCCAGGCTGTTTGCTATGCGAAGGATGCGATGACCGGATTGCGGTTGATGAACCAGCTGATGGATCCGGCGACGCGAGAGATGGTGATGCGTGAACACACGGCTAGTGGGAATGGTTTTGGGGTGACGACCACGGTAAAAGTATTGGAAATTCCAAAGGTCACACGGTCGCCGCGCGTGCGGACGGATTTGCCGATTCCGCGAGTGGCGTCTCTTGAGCGCAAGGTGCGGCTGGTGCCGGATCTGCGCGACGTCTGGAGTTATATCAACCCCTTCATGCTCTACGGGCGGCACATGGGGTTCCGCGGAGATTTCGAAAAACGGTTTGAGGAGCGCGACCCGAAGGCTGTGGAATTATTTGAGAGCATGGAAGAGGTGAAGAACGAGGCCGCGGGATTCATGAAGGTACGCGCGGTGTGGCAATTCTTCGAAGCCGAGGCGAAGGGCGAATCGATTCAGCTTTTCGCTCCCGGAGCTGGGGAACCGGTGCACACATTTCAGCTTCCGCGACAGCGGCTGGGCGATTATTTGTGCCTTAGCGATTATGTTCTGCCCAGCCAAAACGGGCACCGGGATCATGTTGCGCTGTTCGTGGTGACAGCAGGCGAAGGAATCCGCGATCGGGCGGAGAAGGCGAAGAATGACGGCTACTACTTCAAGTCGCATGGCTTGCAAGCGCTGGCCATCGAAACGGCGGAGGGTTGTGCGGAATGGCTGCACCGGCGCATCCGCGAGGATTGGGGCTTTCCAGATCCGCCAGAGATGACCATGGCGCAAAGGTTTACGTCACGTTATCGCGGTAAGCGCTACAGTTTCGGCTATCCGGCCTGCCCGATCCTCGAAGATCAAGCGGGGCTCTGGAAACTGCTGCGGCCGGAGGAAATCGGCGTACAGCTCACAGAGGGAATGATGATGGATCCCGAGGCGAGTGTCAGCGCGCTCGTTTTCCATCATCCGGATTGCAGCTACTTCTCTGTGGGCGATGTCGGCGAAAACTGAGCGTAGACTGCCTAACATCGAGAACCTCATCCGACAATACAACCTTGGCCCGATACTGGTGAAGGCCTATGCGGCGGACTTGAATGGCGAGTAGGTCGATTTGCCATCCTTTCGCCAACCGGCACGATCAGATCGGCTAACATCCTCGGAGGGTAAACGTCGGACTTTAAAAAACTTACTGGAGTTCGTTTTGCAATTTTGCTCTTGTGCGGACCGATAGCCGAACCTTGGTCCTCCCCCTGGCTTTGTATCTTGCCTTCGTAAGAGGCACAACCACTAGCTCATATATATTGTATATATTATATATAGGTAATACATATTGCTCTAGTTCGTCTTGCTTGTCCTTGGGGAGCATCCTGCCTTCCGAGTTCTTGCTATGCCCGCGACACATTTGAAAGTGTCCTGGCAGCCAATCAGGAATGATTCTTCGTTACGACGAAGAGGCGTTCACACTGATCGCTGGAGAGACTGCGTGACCGAGCCGGATCCTGAACGTTCGAAGCCGTTCCAGCTGGTTCAACGTACGATAACAGGAGTTGAAGCCAAGTTTCATCGTAGGCTGGCCTCCACGACGAATAGGAGGAAGCCAGCGACGATGAGTGCGACGATGAAGTTGTAGATGAGAGAGATTCGTTTCTTGCGGAGTCGCTCGACAACAAGCCAACAGAATGTGCCATCCTTTGAATCTCTTCCGCTGGGTGTTGTCGAGCGTGGCGTCGCTCATGCAGTGAATTCTACTACATGAGATTTAAGATTCGGCATGCGTTATGGCCCCTCATGCATTGTTATCGAGTGTCCACCATTTCCCTTGTGCGAGCTATTTTTCAATTTGCTCAACCGGATTAATCTCCCACCAGTGAGTCCCCACTTTGGCTTCATATCGGGTGATCCCCTTAACGGTGATCGGCTTTCCAACCTGAGGTACCTCGCATGGAAGCTTCGGTATGCACTTAGACAAGATGCAGCGCGCCCGGTCCATGCCTTCTACTCTCGGATTTTCACAGATGCGAATGTCGGTGTCGCCGTCGTCTCGTTTTGTGACCTGAGTCACGAACCCACCCACAGACGCATGAGCTGCCATTCTGTCAGTCCAACGGTTCGGATCTTCGCTTATCAACTCACTAATCGATAGTTCAGCATAAGCGCGCTTCGACGGTTGCTCCGCTGGCTTGGCAGAGGGGGTTGCTGGTGTTGCGGCAGGAATCGAACTCTTCCTTGAAGCAGGTTTCTGCTGTGCGGTTTGCCCGGCCCACAGCGTGGGAAAGGCCAGGAGGACAACAGACAGAACTGCAACGGATTTTCGCATTTTGCACCTCACGGAAGGCTTCCCAAGGCTAATGCTAAAACCATGATAAGTGACGCGAAACGTCACTACAGCGAGTTGTGACGCGTTGTAACCCAAATGGTAACTGGACTTCCGTACGGGACTGAGGGCAGGATTCAAACGCTCAAGAAAAAATCCGGCCACAGAGGTTTTTTTCTGTTGAACCTCTTTGATAATGTCCCCTCCAGCCCCCATTAGAAATGTCCCCTACACTGCGACCTCCAGAGGAGGTCCGGTTGGAGAGGACAGCGATGAGTACGAGGGAACTTCGACGAGCAGAGGTTCTGGCGCGAGTGAAGAGCCAGACGCTGAGGCTGGTGGACGCAGTGAAGATGCTGGAGTTGAGCTATCGACAGACGAAGAGATTGTGGAAGCATTATCGCGGAGAAGGAGCCCAGGGGCTGCAACACCGCAGCGCGGGAAAAGGTTCGAACCGAGCGAAGCCCGAGAAATTCCGTCGGAAGGTGCTGCAGCTGATCCGGGAGAAGTATTCGGGAACGGAACAGGAGCGGTTTGGACCAACGCTGGCGGCGGAACATTTAGCGGATGAGGATGGGCTGGAAGTGGGCGAGGAGACGCTGCGGCGTTGGATGTTGGCGGAAGGGTTGTGGAGCCGCATTCGAAGACGGAAAGCGCACCGCAAGCGCCGGGACGGCGGCAACACTTTGGCGACTTGGTGCAGCTGGATGGCAGTTTCCATGCGTGGTTTGAGGAGCGGGGACCGCGCGGATGTCTGGTGAATATGGTTCGACTGATACTCTCCGATCATCTCCAGCTTTCAGCGAATGTCATGCCCGCAAAAACCGGATGGAGAACTGCAAGCACTGCAAACACACTGCGCGAAGGACTGCGGCAAATGCGGTGTCTGTAAATAAGCGATCGGAGGCCGATCCTCGATGACAAAGCAAATCTTGGGGGTTGTCTTGTCCATAAACTATTCGCCTTCGCCTCATCTGCTTCGAGTCCGCAACAAACGGGCATTACCGTCCAGTTCATCGCGCGTGGCATGGACCGAAAGCGGCGGAAGTGAATTGGGGTCCGTTGTCGGAAATGACTCGGGGTTTAACCCCGGGGTACCGCTCTTTTGCCCGCTCTAGAATGATCTCAATGTCGGCCTCGGTCATCGATTCCCGCAGATCCCAATGAACCAGGAAACGACTGTACGCTCTCTCCATTTCCAGCTGAGGCAGGACAATACAACTAATGGTAGTGGTGTTTTCATTCCCTTACAGCCCCGCCGTCGTTTTCGATATCCCTTCGCGGGGTATAGTCTAGGAAGTATGAAAATAAAAACGGCCATCTCGGTTCTCGCGGTCATGCAAATGCTGTATCCCGTGCTCGTCTCTCCTCATGATTTCGCCTTGCTGCAAGAGCCGACCAAACCACAAGCCCTCAGATCCGCTCCGCGATGCGAGGCAATTGGAACAAGCGAACTCACCATGACGTGCGCATACACGGCCGGCTCGTCGGTTGATGCTGACCGCAGGACCACGCCGCGCATCATCCTTAATAGCGCTGTGATTTCATTTATCCCGTCGGATGAAAGCCATATGCGCGTTGAGCTGGCCTTCACAAATGACAGCGGAAGCAAGATCGTCGATCAGCGTACTGTCTATCTGGCGATCGACGACGAGAAGGGCGAGAATCACATGCGCAGATCCTTGCCCCATGTTGATTTCACTAAGCTCGAACCCGGTAAGCTTACGAAATTTCAAGAAACGCTTCTCGCGCCGGCATTCTCTCCCGGTCCGTATATCGTCTCAATATGGATTCCCTCGACCGATCTTTCATTGAAGTTCGATCCAACCTACAATCTCCTTCTCAGCTCGAAAGGCGTGCCGAATCCGGCCACGGGCCTGAACCTAATCGCGCAATTCACCGTAACTGCCTCGGGCAGGCGCAAATCCGCAGCTAAGCCAGACTAACCGCAACCAAACTGTCGCCTCGTATACCGCGCGAAATAAAACTTAGAACTATAAGATACAGTACCAGGGTACTCAGCGGGCCTTCGTTTTGCTTACTTCCGCCTTGCTACAAATGAAATGACATGATATTCCCCTTACGCAAGCAGACGACTCCGGGGTTGTCCGATGCTAACGGGAAGTAGTGCTCTTGTATTTAATGTCTACCTTATCCTCGATCGCATTCTTCACTGCAGCATTGCGCTCGCATTTCTTTTTTGCGGGTTTGCACTTTCTGCTTTCGGGCAGAGCGCGGTTCTGACGCAACACAATGACGTATCGCGAACCGGACAAAATACGACTGAGACGATTCTCTCCACGACCAATGTGAACGTGAATCAGTTCGGCAAGCTCTTCGCCTTGTCCACCGACGGCCAAGTTTATGCTCAGCCCCTCTACGTGCCGGGTGTCACGATCAATGGCGCGACGCACAACGTCCTGATCGTTGCCACCGCAGCCGATAGCGTGTACGCCTTCGACGCGGACTCGAACTCCGCGCCGCTCTGGAAAGCGAGCCTTGTCGACGCAGCCCACGGAGCTGGTGCCGGCGAGACGCCTCTGAACAGCTCCACCATCGGCTGCACCGACCTTCAGCCACAGATCGGCATCACCAGCACGCCAGTGATCGATGCCTCATCCAACACAATTTATGTCGAAGCGAAATCGACCAATGGCTCGAACTATTTCCACCGGCTACATGCGCTCGATCTGCTGACTGGCAACGAAAAATCGCCCGGTCCGATTCAAATTGCCGCAACTGTCACCGGAACCGGTGATGGCAGCACGAGCGGCCAGCTCGTTTTTGACTCCGCTACGATGTCCTTGCATCAGCAAGCGAGGCCCGGCCTGCTACTGATGAACGGGACAATTTTTATCGCGTTCGCTTCGCACTGTGACTACGGGCCCTATCATGGCTGGCTGTTTGCTTACGACGCGGCAACGTTTACGCGCAAGAGCGTGTACGTCACGACTCCGAATGGGGGCCTTGGCGGGTTCTGGATGTCTGGAGCGGGCGTGGCCGCGGATTCCAGCGGAAATATCTACATTGCCAGCGGCAATGGTAATTTCGACACCACGAACGTTCCCGCGCGTGAAACGGGCGATACTCTGTTGAAATTGGGAACCACCAGCCAAATACTGACGCAGTTAGATTACTTCACTCCCCAGGACCAGCAGACACTGGACAACAATGACACGGACCTGGGTTCCGGCGGCGTGCTGTTGCTCCCCGATCAGCCGGGCACGTTTCCGCACATCATGGTCAACGCTGGTAAGGAAGGACGGATTTATGTCGTTAATCGTGACCAGTTGACGAAGCTCAACTCCCATTACTGCTCGGGCTGCACGAACGATACAGAGATTATTGAGGAGTCCAGTTCCGGTGCGGTCGGCGGCATGTGGAGTATGCCTGCGTATTGGAACAATAATATTTATTTCTGGGGCAGCGGGGATGTATTGAAATCGATTCCCATCACGAATGGGCTCCCGGATTTTACGCACATCTTAAGCAACTCCACTTCCATCGGATTTCCCGGGGCCACGCCTTCGATCTCCTCGAACGGAACCGCAGCAGACACCGCGATTCTCTGGGCAATCGATTCATCGCAGTATGGTTCTCCTGGTCCCGGGCCGGGACCGGCGGTGCTCTACGCTTTCGACGCCACCAATATATCGAACCAACTTTGGAACAGTACGGACGGTGTGAACAATCGCGACAAGGCCGGCAATGCCGTAAAGTTTTCGACTCCGACGATTTCCAATGGCAAGGTCTATATCGGCACTTCCAGCGAGGTGGACGTCTACGGCTTGCTAAACGGTGGCACGGCGACGGCGGCGACACCTGTCATTAATCCCAGGTCCGAATCCGTCACAGCCGGGATCCAAGTGACGATTACCGACTCGACTCCCGGCGCCAACATCTATTACACCACCGATAGCACCACGCCTTCCCCCACTCACGGAACGCACTACACTTCGGCGTTTACATTGACGTCCTCCGCTACCGTTCAGGCGATGGCTGCTGCCTCGAATTTCGCAAACAGCGCCGTGGTTTCCGAGATTTACACGATTCAATCGAATCCGATCTCGTCCATTAACTATGCGTCCGGGCTGAGCGCAACCGGCCTGACCCTCTCGGGCAGTGCTGCGATCAACGGCAATCGTTTGCGCCTTACTGACACTGGAGCAAATGAGGCCGGCAGCGCGTTCTTTTCGACTCCAGTTAATGTTCAGTCCTTCACTACTGACTTTTCTTTCCAGCTCACGAGCGCGAACGCGGACGGTCTTACGTTTACGATTCATGGCGGAAGCACCGCGGCGGCGCTCGGGCCTTCGGGCGGAGGTTTGGGTTACGGGCCGGATACGCCCGGAGGCACGCCGGGAATTCCCGCTAGCGTCGCGGTGAAGTTCGATCTCTACAACAACACCGGAGAAGGCACTGACTCGACCGGTATCTACACAAACGGCGCTTCGCCCACGACTCCGGCGGAGGACATGACGAGCTCGGGAGTGAACCTCCACAGCGGAGATATTTTCCAGGTTCACATGTCGTATAACGGAACCAATCTCGCGATGACGATCGCAGACGCCTCGACCGAAAATACGTTCTCGCAGACGTTTCAGAACATCAACATTCCGGGCACCGTTGGGGAAAATACCGCATACGTCGGCTTTACCGGCGGCACGGGCGGCCTGACGGCGATCCAGGAAATTATCGGCTGGTCCTACGTGTCCGGATCCGCAACGGCGCCGCAAGCAGCTACGCCGCAAATCTCGCCGGCTCCGGGAAGCTACACGAATTCGGTGACGGTGACGATTACAGACGCGACGAGCGGCGCGACGATCACCTACACAACAGATGGGAGTACGCCAATTCCGGGCTCTCACGGAACGGCTATTTCCTCGGGCGGCTCGTTCAAGTTAGCGTCCTCGGCGACGGTCGAGGCGATCGCGTCGGCCAGCGGCTTTACGGTCAGCAGCATCGCAACCACGGCCTACACGATTACTTCGCCGTCGCCGCCGGCGGCCACCCCACAAATTTCGCCCGCTGCAGGAAGCTATTCCGGCTCGGTGAACGTGACGATTACAGACGCCACGAGCGGCGCGACGATCACCTACACAACAGATGGGAGTACGCCAATTCCGGGCTCTCACGGAACGGCTATTTCCTCGGGCGGCTCGTTCAAGTTAGCGTCCTCGGCGACGGTCGAGGCGATCGCGTCGGCCAGTGGCTTCTCTAATAGCGCGATCGCGACTGCCGCATATTCCGTCACCGCGGCTCCGACGAACTACATCAATTTCGGCGCGGGTTTTGCAGGTGAGACTACGCTGACACTTAACGGCGGCGCTGCGATCAACGGCACTCGGTTGCGGCTCACCGATGGCGGCAGCACCGAGGCTCGCACGGCCTTCAATACGGCGCCAGTCAACGTCACGCAGTTCGCCACGGACTTCAGCTTTCAGCTAACGAATCCGAACGCTGACGGCATTACCTTCACGATTCAAGGTGTGGGCCCGACCGCAGTCGGGCCTTCTGGTGGCGGCCTAGGTTATGGTCCAGACACGCCGGGGGGAACACCAGGAATCGCGAAGAGCGTTGCGATCAAGTTTGACCTCTACAATAACGATGGGGAAGGCGTGGACTCGACGGGATGGTATATAAATGGCGCTTCGCCGACGATACCGGCGTCCGACATGACCAGCTCAGGTGTGAATCTGCATAGTGGAGACATCTTCCGAGTGCGCGTCACTTACAACGGCACGACGTTAGCTTGGACAATCACCGATGTGACCACGGCGAAAACGTTCTCGACCTCGGCCAGTGTGAACATTCCCAGCACTGTCGGTGGAAATAGCGCGTACATTGGTTTCACTAGCGGCACTGGCGGATCGACGGCGACGCAGGAAATTCTTACGTGGACCTATACACCGGGTAGTCCGGCGGCGATTCAGTATGAAACTGAATCCGCGGCGGTCTTCAATGCCAGCGTAAGTTCGGGCCCCACATACCGCGTCTTCGCGTGGTCCGGATTCACGGATGGATCCGGAACGACGCTCGACGGAACGGCTGCAGGGCAATGGGTGACGATTACGCTAAACGTTGTGCAGGCAGGCGTTTACGACGTCCGATTCGCAACCAAGAAATATTCCTCACGAGGCATCGTTCAGCTTTCCATTAAAGGCACGAATGCGGGCCCGGCGGAGGACGAGTATTCAGCAAGCCCGGTCTGGCAGGAATTCGATCTCGGGAACGTAGCTCTTGCGGCGGGCAGCCAGCCGTTCAAATTCACCACCACGGGTAAAAACGCGTCGAGCAGTGGTTTCACGCAAGCGTTCGACTATGTCAAACTCACTCCACAATAGGCGGTCGCTTGCGAGGTTCTGACGGAGGAGGCTATTGCCTTCGACTCCTCCTTTACCAACTCCACCGCTGGGTGAGGATCTGCGCACACATTCATTTCCCACCCAGTAGAGTATTCCGACATCAGCGAGCAAACGATCCGCTTAGTCATGGCTGGCGCGGATCTCCGTACGGTGCAGGAATAAATGGGCCATAAAAGCATCGCCATGACGGTTTGCTATTCCCATGTTGCTCCCAAAACACATGCTTATTCTGTCGAACGCTTGACATGAATACGTCAGACCTTCCAACTGACACATAAAACCAGCACCGGCCAAAGAGGCCTTCGGACCCCGCGATGCATATATCCATTAAATCCTTTTGGTGTAGGATGATGCAAAAGAATATTTTGCCAAACATGGAGCGGAAATCGATTACGCCCTCTATTCGACGTACAATGCTCAAGTCGATGCAAACCTTTCCGGCGTCGTGGACGTCGCGTGGAATTCGCCGCTGGCCTGGGTGAAAAGTCAGATCGCCAGCCGGGGGCTTGCCGCGCCATAGCCATGCGCGATTCCGACCGGGACCTCACGACGAAAATCATTGTGCGCGCGAATTCGACTCTTTCGACGCTGGCCGATTTGAAAGGCAAGACGCTGACGGTTGGCGCGTCGGATTCTCCGCAGGCCACACTGATTCCGCTGGGGATGGTGGCCGAGTATGGGGTCGATCCGCGGCGCGATTGCCGCGTACTCTACCACAACAGTTTGGCTTTCCTCAGGAATTGAGACCCTAGATGCCGCCTCACCTAGCACGGTACTTGATTATCCGAGAGCTGGCGGTCGGAAGCGCGTGTAAATGGATCGAAGAGCCTCGGAGGTCTTGAACGAGCGTAGCAGAACCTACGAAACCGACCTGAGTTGGCTAACGATCTCCACTAACCAGGCTTCTAATAGCGACCGCTGCTCGGGCGTCATCTCTGTAAAGGCAAGACCCATCCCGAATCTCGGATCGCTGTAAACTACCTTGGCCCTGGTTTCGAAGACGCCCTGATCCCTGAGAATCCGCAATCCAACTAGCGTCCCCTCGGGGAACGGATTTAGCGCGTCAACATAGCAGCCGCCGAGGCCCAGTTCCGAGGTGCGCGCTGAGAGTAGCGCTCCGGAACGCAGCTCGGTCACTTCCGCAGAAGCTACGAGCGGACAGCGCCGAACGGAACGCCGTTTAGCTGGTGGCAACGACTTGTTTTTTGGATCATCGAACATCACTTACGCACGGGACCGATGATAGCAGGTCACGATTAGTCGCTAGAAGAGGTGGCGGGGTTTTTGGACATGGAGGAGGATAGAGCAAGGGTTTCACAAAGGAGCTTCGATGGAAAGATCTTACGAGTGCACAAACTGCATGAAGACATTCACAGTTTCCAGCGTAACCGAACCCTCGGCCGAAATACCAGAGACAAAGGTGAGCCTGACCTGTCCGGTTTGCAACATGCCAAACACAATTACGCTTCCGCGGGGAGCCAAGTTTTCTGTTGCTCAGTTGGGGATGAGAGGTTCATGACCTGCGCCGATCTAATTGGTCGCGCGCAGTAATTCGTTCAGGGAATCTACTCGGCTCTTTGGTTTGCAGGGCCCAAAAGCCCTAAACCTAGGTTGAGGCCGCATCCACGGCTTCATGGTTCTGTTTCACTCGGTCCTCAGCGAATAGAAAAGAAAGCGGCGAGACCGCAGAGAACCGCAGCCAGAAGCAACAAATCCTTAAGCCCAATGACAAAGGAAAGGTTTTGCGCCAGCCCGCCGGCAACCGCACCGATAATGTTGCTCCCGAAAGCGGTGGACTTGTTCTGGCACTTACGGAATGTCTCGGCGAAGATCAATCCAGCAAAAAAAAGTGGAATGCAGTAAGCGGTTGCTAACAACGTCCCTGCGGCGCGTGCTCCGAAGGGAATCGATTCCCAAGGGACAATATAGATTGCGATCAACGCGATGATCAAAATCGTATACAGCCAACCAAGCCGAAACGCAGGAAATCGCTGAACGAACAGGTTAGCCACGAGCAGTATGGCCAGGATCGCCGACAGGACGAAGCAGTTGACCTGCCAGGTCGACCCAAAATAGAGGGCCAGCCTGCTGATCATCTGGTCTCTAACAAAAGGAATCCAGCGCCCAGTTCCAGGTTCTTGCGTGTAGCTAGAAAGCGATGATAAGAAGAATCAGCGAGACTGTAAGATAGGTGCGGGGGATGGTGTGGCCACGATGGTAAACGTAGGGCCAGTCGTCGGTGACAGAAGGCGGTGCTCCGTCCGTGACTAAGGGGAACGACGTGGGACTTGCTTGAAGCAAGGCGGCAAGTTCAGGCTGTGCCGCCCGGTGCCACAGCGCAGCGTCGTTGGAGGCCAGAAACAACGTACCCTCAACCAATCCGCCGATTTGTGGCCGGTAGAAAGCGATCGGTCGACGGCCGAAGATATCGTTGAACATCGCATAAAAGCGCTGCCCCATCCATGGTTCTGGAATACGCAAAAACACGAACTTCGGTGCGATCCAGCGAATCGGCAATATCTCGAGATAAAGCGCAGCGAAACTAACAAGGAAGAGCGGCCACAGCACACGACCCTGGGGCTTTTCTTCCAGCGCAACGACGGAAAGCATCTTCTTCGGTGCTTCTCGGGGAGTCTCGTCTGCAGGCAGGGAGCTATCCGCAAGGTGGGTTGTCATAGAGGGTGTGTTTGAAATCTAGCGTGACGGCCCTGAATCAGCAATAACACAGGCGAATACGGGGACTCAAAAGGTAAACGCATGTGTTTCGTGGCGATTGACCGAAACGGGTGGCCCTTGGGAACGCGCGCCTGGGAGGTGTGCTGATTCGCAACCTTTCTCAGGGACCGGCATTCGACACAGAACGCGAGTTTAAACGCCAGATTGATCAGGATAGCGGCTAACTCTCGATAAGTCCGAGTTGACGGGCACCGGTTGACTGCGCGTGCGCCTTGCACGAAAAGTCTTCGCAAGTAGAAGTTACCACGTTTGCTGATACCGAGCGGCTTCTGCTGGCCACCAGTTGAGTGTTCGCGCGGAACTACTCCCATCCAGACTGCGAACTCTCGACTCTTGTGGAAGGCGCCGTAGCTAATACTAGGAATGCTAGGAATGCTAGGAATGGCGTACCAGTGACATCACAAGCGCACCGCCATAGATTGGGGGGTGGAAACCAACGGAGCATCGCCAAAAAATCTGCCTCAAGACATCCAAAGAGCATTGCAGAAGCATGACGCCGTGTTGCGCCTTTCGGATGTCGAGATCGTATCTGGTATAAACCGGCTGTTGAGGCAAGGCATCCCGAAGGAAGTAATTTCCCAGGTCGTAACACAAGCCGTTGAAACTGTATCGAAAGGCTTCAATCCTCTTAGCCCCGAAGACTTCTACTCGCGGACTGGGACTCAGCCAGACGATTGAAGTAGAAATTGCGAACAGAAAGACCACCCCAAGCCCGCCGGGATGCCCAGATATCCGCGCACCCGGAGCGGAGAAACATAAGATGGGTGCAGGAAACGCGGAGGTGACTCACCTACGCGACTCTTATCGGGAGTTACGCGGTTCCGAATTCAATCGGGACCGTTCGGAGTCGTGCTGGCTGCGAGCATGAGGAACTCGGCATGCGCTTGATGCGACTGTTTTTTGAGCCTTGAGGCAGTCCATACGCGACCTCTTGAGACGCAGCGAGAGAGACGCCCCAAGGCTATATGCGACTCCTGCATAAGCTGGTAGTCTATTGCTTCACAACTTCGACACAGCGGTTTTTCCCACGACCTTCTTCGCTGTCGTTCGAGGCGACAGGAGCGGTCGGGCCGTGGCCTTGTGCGGTGAGGGGCATGAGAGCTAGGCTTTCGGGAGAAGGGGAAGCTCAAAGCGGAAATTCCGGCTTAGTCTTATATGTGGCATCTGACATCGCGAACTAGGGATAGAATCTGTGTCGAAGAGAGGTAGAGTGTACCCCCGGCTTTTTTGTCGGCTCGTTGCGCGTTTTGTCCAAAGTGAAATGCGGGGGGTGGTAAGAGGGGAGAAATGGAGCAAGAACGGCGCCAATGGACAAGAATAAGACCGACGCAACTGGTGTACGTCGAGATGGGTACGGATAACGGTGGCATGGTGCGTGACATTTCGGAAACCGGGATCGGATTCTGCGCCATGAGCCCAGTGGCGGTTGGAGAAAAGATTACATTCGTTTTTACACCGGATGGAGAGCGTCAGCTGGAAGGAAATGCCGAATTGGCATGGACGGATGTGGCCGGGAAGGTTGGCGGATTGCGGTTTCTGGAAGTTTCCGATGAGTTCGGCGGGGAGCTCCACAGTTGGCTTAGAAGAAATACTGTCCCGGGAGGGTCGGTAGCGCAGCATGCGCTGGCTGCGGCGACGCCAATGGATAGGATGGAACAGGCTCCGCGCGAAACACCCAGGGAACTGTTGAAACCCGCAAAGGAAGGGCAATTCAAAACTCTAAGGTGCAACGCGATGAGAATCGCGGTCGATGCGGCAGCACCCGTGAAGAAGAAAGAGCCTGCGCCGAGAAAATCGGTGGATACTCCCGTTCTCTCGTCGGCAGTGAGTGAAATTATTTCACCGGAAGTGAAGCCACGGTTGCCAAAACCTGCGATCGTCGAACACGCCAGAGAAGCGTCGCGGCGCGGCGCGACGAATGTAATGCGCGCGGCAGGTGCCATGTTTGTTGTGATGCTGCTGGGGATCTTGTTTTTATTCCGACAGGGGGCGGGAGATAGCCTGGTCTGGCTGGGAAGAAAGATCTCGGGGGAGCCTCGCACGTTGCCCATCCAACAATCCGATGGACAGGTACAAACGCCTAGCCCCATGGCGGATACCAGCAAGGTGGATACTCACAGAGAGCAAGAGAGTGGAGTGGTGAAGAAATCGGTTTTAGCCCCTTTGTCAACGACTGTGCCTGGACACATTGTTGCACCTGCACGAACCTCACAGCCATCGGCAACAGGGAAATTCCTTTCTGGTACGCAGGGGGCGGTAAAGAAGGGGAGTAGCGGGGCAGGGTCTCATCCTGAAGCCATCCGGCCGAAAGTCGTGATGGAAGATAAAGCGGAGACCGAGCGGTTGCTCTGGGCAGGGGTGGCAAGAGGCGAAATTTCGCTGGTTGATCTGGCGGATATGTATGCGCATGGAGACAGAGTCCCGAAGAACTGCACGCAGGCTCGGGTATTGCTCAACGCAGCGGCGAAGAAAGGAAACAAAATAGCGGTGAGGAAATTGATTGACTTGGACAGTGAGGGCGGAGGATGCAGTAATTCTGCTCCGCAATAGTGGCCTGATGCTAGCCTGGTATTAGGCTGGTATTAGGCTGGATTGGTAGTTGACATTCAGGCGCAGGTTTGCATCTTCGCAATCCGGAAATCAGGACGAATAGCGAAGCCTGCTTATCAATGTTTCTAGACGCGGGCGATCTTCCGCACTCACTGCCGTGAACTTCATTGCCAATCCACGATCGGGCTCGGCACGCCGCACAACTGCGTCGGCCCTGATCTGTCCCTCCTGGACAAGAAATTCAAGCTTGGCCGTCGAACCCACCTCCCTGGACTTGGGTGTCTCGACAAACAGACCACCCAGGCTCAAATTCCGAACTCGTGAAATGTCTTCACGTCCAGCAGAGCACCAATCGACCCACACGCCCGCGGGCGTCTCGACTCGCGAGGTGAACCTCCTTGAATGGAAAACGGATCGCTGCGACATGTGCCACCTCCGCCTGCAAGCTTTCGAGAGACCACAGAATGCAGAAGTACGCAGGACTTCACGGGCGGGAATCGTTCCGAACAATAGGTCTTGGGAAGCTGAGGGCGCTACAATTGACTCAGTTCCAACCTCTAAAATAGGGAACGACAGTGGCCAAATAGTAGACTTCGGTATCCACGATTGCAACATGAAAATTGGTCTCGCGCGGTGTTGCTCTGTGTGCAATACTGAGCAGACGCTCCTTTTCTCAGGCTCCAGTATGCGATATGCAAGAGTGAGACCAATCCAGCGTTTGGAGCCATGACCGAGTAGCCATGTATAAAACCTTCTTTGGACTGCGCGAAAATCCTTTCAATGTTAATCCGGACCCTCGATTCCTGTACCTGAGTTCACAGACTCGGGAAGCGATGGATCAGCTCACCAATGGAATTCAGACCCGCAAGAGCTTTATCCTGCTGACTGGCGAGGTCGGAACGGGTAAGACAACCCTCATCAACTACCTTCTCGATTGGCTCCGCCATCGGAAAATGCCGACAGCGTTTATCTTCAATTCCCACCTGAGCGTCAACCACTTGTTTGATTTCATACTCACCGATTTTGGTATCCCGATTGATTTTCAGCTAAAGAGCAACATGCTCCTGCTGCTAAACAAGTGGTTGATCGAACGCTTTCGCGCAGGCCAGACCCCCGTACTGATTGTGGACGAAGCGCAAGGCTTGTCGCCCGAGTTATTGGAGGAGATTCGACTCCTACTAAATTTGGAGACTGCCTCCGAAAAACTACTGCAAATCGTGCTTGTGGGCCAGCCGGAGCTCGAAGATAAGCTCAAACGCCCTAAACTGCGACAACTCCGGCAACGAATTACGCTCCGATGCAACACCGCGCCACTCACCCTTGAGGAGTCCCGCGGTTACATCACAGAACGGTTGCGCATCGGAGGTGCCACGGGAGACCCGATCTTCGCGTCCGACGCGATGGAAGCGGTGCACTTTTATTCACGCGGGATCCCCCGCGTGATAAATCTTCTCTGCGAGCACGCACTCATTAACGCATATGTGAAGCGCTTCAATCCGGTGCCGGCGCGGATGGTCGAAGAAATCGCACGGGACTTTTTGTTGGACGAATCCCGTGCGTTCACAACGCGCTCTAGTTTCAGTAATCACATAAACAGTAATCTCACTGTCATGCAATCGATTTTCGCAAAGGAGTTGGTGCGCCCATTCACGACAGAAGAAGCAAGTTTGCGTGAACTACCTCATACTACAGGGCCTCCCGCACTGGCGGCATTTGCTGTCGAGGAGCCTGCGCTCACCGCAGAGAACAGTTCTGATACAACCGTTCCGGAATGCGGAGAAATTTCGGCTTCGGGGGAGAACCTGAACGTATCTGTCTCCTTGAATGAATTGATTCCGACTCTGCCAGTGGACTCGATCGCATGCCCTTCAGACTCTGGGGCTCAACTCATTGCTGAAATGAAAAGGAACCTGGCGGAAGTTTCACGGATTCCTCTGCTTCATCTGATGCGCCCGAGAGGTGAGAACGAACCGTCATCAGCGGTAAAGGGTAACCAAATGTCCCCCTCGGAGAACCGCGCACTCACCCTCGAGACCGTGAACCGGGTTGCCCGTGACTCTCGTCGAACATCGATTCACACTCTCCTTCCCTCTTTGAAAGCGTGGCGCACCCATTGGGAATCTGGTTTCTTGCCGGCAATTTCCTCGGTAGCGTGGTCGCGAGTGTCACCAGCAGTACTTCGGTGGATCAGACAACCGATCTATCCGGTCCAGGTGTTGCAACGTTGGATCTTCGACTTCAAACGCGATTGGATTGCCATGATTGACGCTATTGCATTGCCAGAGATGAAAAGATCTTTTCTCCGCTGGCTACGCCAGCCTATTCATTCAAACCTTTGGCGACAAGCAAAAGCGAGCCCGTTCGAAGCCCGCCGCGACCTCCATAAATAGAAAACATGAATTCTCGTGGTCCGTTCGCCAGCTTCGCAACTGACCATCGCCGAGCTTTACTTGTATACAAGCGATCAGATATCCCAACACCTAAGGGACCCAGGAGTCCGCGGGGTCTAGTCGGACATACGCTTCCCAGTGCTGCTGCGCCTGCCTTCCGCATCCGCGCCCAGCTTCTCGCAAACGAAAGCCAAATTGTAGTGCGCATCGAGATAGTGCGAATCTGGGGAGTCCGCTTGCGCCACCGACTAATGCACGATGGCGCTTCGCTAACACTTCTCGAAGCCATCACACGGCACCGCGGTGAGGCCAGCCACGTCATCCAGCAATTTGAAAAACTGAAAAGGCCGACCAGGAAGCTATCATCGTGTTCCTGAAGTCCCTGTGAAATCAACGCGAACTTTATGAGGCGCCTTTGAGAATTCTCAAGTCATCAAGTGCAATTCAGATTTCTTCGCGCTCTGAAGGCCCTTCGCAGAGTAATCTCCGATAGACGGTTCACGCAGACGCCTATCGCAATGAGGGCGATTGGCGGAGCCTGCTTATCAATGTGGCTAGACGCGGGCTGTCTTGATCACTCACTGCCGTGAACTTCAGTGCCAGTCCACGACCGGGCTCTACACGCATTACAACTGCGTCGGCCCTGATCTGTCCCTCCTGAACAAGAAACTCCAGCTCGACTGTGGAACCCAAGCCTCTTGACTTTGGGGTCTCTATAAACAGACCACCCAGGCTCATATTCCGAACTTGTGAAATGTCTTCACGTCCAGCACAGCGCCAATCGACCCACACCCCCGCGGGTGTCTCGACTCGCGAGGTGAGCCTCCTTGAAGGCGAAGCGGATGGTTTAGACATGTGCTCCCACCGCCTGCGGTCTTTCCAGAGATGGCGGAATGCAGAAGTACGCAGGACTTTACGGGCGGGAATCGCTGCGAACGATAGGTCTTAGGAAGCCGAGGGCGCTACTCTTGACCGAGTTCCCGCCTCTCAATTGGGAAACAATAGAGGTCGAATAGTAGACTTAAGTATCTGCGATTGCAATGTGAAAATTGGTCCGGCGGGGCGTTGCTCTTGCCATCATAGACCAATCGTGGGTCCCACGGCCCGACCCCCAAATCCACTACCACATTGAGTCGGTCGGCAGCGTACGCTGCTAGCGATGCCCATAATGGTTCTGCACGAGTGAATGCACACTTCCAGATAACTGGAGGGAGGCGGGTAGCCTAAATCACTCGGCGCCGGCGATTGTTTCGCACCATACGCTGTGTCTGGCATCCCCGCACAGGCATCACCGTTTTTCTGCCGCATCTGTCCACGACGACAGAACTCGTTTTCGTCAATCTGATCCCGCAACATGATCCAGAGTCGGATCCCGAGTTTGCGAGCTACGGCGATCCGGGCCTCCCCCAGACCCTTCTGGATCAATTTGCGACGGTAGAAACGCTGCAACTGCGGATCCCCGGCGGTGGGAGACCAATTGACTCACGCGGAACGGAAGGAGCGACGATGGACGATTTCCCGGATTTCATGAAACGCCCAGCAAACAAGATCGCGACGAGCAGTCAGGTGACCCCGGGAGTGGAAGGTTACGTGTTTGACGGAGCGGACGGGAGTCAGATGGCGTTCTGGACCTGTCGCGAGACTGCAGCTACCGTGCCGCATATTCATGACTACGATGAATACATGCCAGATCTTTGGGCATGAGGCTGGGCAAAGCCTAAGCGAGAACTTTCCTCAGAAAAAGTCCCTGCCTCTAGGAAAAACTTGGTGGCAAAACCTCAGCTGCCACAAGCCTCAGCGGGGCGACCATTACTTTCTCCCGCGCTTGGGAGAAGTGGAAGGGCCGAGCCGAAAGCGGGAGAGTGCTTCGCCTAGATTCTGCAAAAATGCCTCGGAATTATAAATATCCGTATCCCGCTGGGAGCCGCCTTCCGGAGCAATCGGCTCAACCTCATCCAGCTGGAACTCCCGGGCAACTTCCTCGATGATCTTCGGTTGGATGGGGCGTTGATTTTCTACAAACGCGTTCACGAGCGAATGTTCGCAGATTAAATTGATAACGCGGGGAATCCCCATCGAATACACATGAATTGTGTCTAAAGCCTGGGGGCTGAAAATAGATTCAGCACTTGCCCCAGCTATCTTTAGCCGTTGACTTATGTAGTCGCGAGTCTCTTCCTTTGTCAGTTGCGCAGTCTTGCATCGGAGCATGATTCTTTGCCGCAATTGCCGCAACTCGGGAAGCCTCAACCTTTCCTCGAGTTCGGGTTGTCCGGAAAGAACGATTTGCAAAAGCTTTTCCGTGGAAGTTTCGAGGTTGGTCAAGAGACGAATTTCTTCCAGCACCGGGAAGGTGAGATTCTGAGCTTCATCCACGATCAAAACTACGGTTTCACCCATCCGATAGCGTTCCAGAAGCCAGTGATTTAATTTCATCAACTGTTGACTTTTCGACTTGGAGTCGCAGGCAATCTCGAATTCAGCCAGGATAAAGTCAAATAGTTGATTTGTATTCATCCGGGAATTAAAGAGAAATGCAGTGCGAGCCCTCCGCTGGCGCAACCAGTCTAACAATCTGTTGATGAGAGTTGTCTTTCCCGTCCCCACCTCGCCCGTTAGCGTGATGAAGCCCTTGCGGGTCTGAATTCCATACATCAATCCCGTCAGAGTCTCTTCGATCTGCTTTGTAAAGAACAGATAGCGAGGATCGGGATTGACGTTGAAGGGGTTCTCTTTTAGGCCGAAAAAGCTCTTGTACATGTCCTGGCGTCTCTCGCTTTGCGTCCGAAGTAGACTCTAATAGCAAATACTATTAGTGAATCGACGACTAATCGATGCTCTCGTATGTTTCCTCAGGTCAGCATTTACGGCAAGACAAACAGGCGCGGGTGCCATTGAAAACTCACGGTAACCTGTTGGCCGGAAGAGGTCGAACTCGTTCCGCAACCTGGAACATTGCAGCCCGGGTAGTTGTTTTCAACGTTTTCGGAAAATGCAAGGGAAAACGTCAAATTGCGACCAATAGGACGGCCGATACCTCCGCCGGCAAACCACGTATTGTAACTTGGATTGCTGGCCATGCCGGTGGAGTTAATTACAGAGCTGTTATGCGCAAAGCCTACGTTCGCATTCGCACTCCATACCCTGCTGAGTCTTCGGGTGGCCGAAAAATTCACTTGGTCCTCAATCGAACCTGTCAAGAGGCCGCTGCCGCCAGAGAGCCCATGCAGATAACTCCCAGAGATTGCTCCCTTCTCCAAGGTATAGTTCAAAAATGCACTCGCATAGCCGCCCGTCTTGCTCGATGTGGTGCCAACGGCGACACGAGTTGACGTGAATTGAGGACCACCATAAAGGCTCAGGGCCAGGCGCCCGGTGATTTTCCGGGAGTACGCCGCGCTCACTGTTTGGCTGCCATAGGCCTGAGGACTGCCAGGATAATGAAAGCTGGCAAATTGGTAGAAAACGCCGATGGTGTCCTTGGAGTCAAGTTTGTAGTTATAACCCAAACTGCCAAACACCGAGTGCGTATCAATATTCCCAGGGTCGACAAAGTGCAAGATCCCATAGGAGCCGGAAGCGGTTATGGAACTGCGCCGAGTGAGCTGATAAGTGGCTTGCGCCACGACAGAATTACTATAGCGGGGACCGTTCCCGCCAAAAATCGTCTGACTGGGAACGTAATTGTTTCCCACCCCGGGAATCGTGGGTCCGAGTGAACCACCCACTCCTGGGACGCCGAGGCTCGTACCCACACCAAAACCAAATGCGGATTGCGGCAGTTGCGCGAACTGGTCCACGATCTGAACGATCCAACGATTGAGGAGAAAACTTTCCGCGAATGCTAATTGTTGATAACCGGTATTTCCTTGCGTGCTGCCGGACGAGAAAGTTCCGCCGCCTGAGTAGTTGAGCGCAAGTTGAGAACGTCTCCACGCTTCAAGCAAACTAAGAGTTCCAACCACGTAATTACTTGCATACCAGTCCGATGAGCCCGATGAGTTGAAGCCATTGGATTGCACAAGGGAGCTAAATTGGACCCCGGGCACCCAGTAGCTGTGCTTGACCTCGGGAAAGCCTAAACCGGCATTGAGCATTCCGGTGAGCGGCGTATAGTCGGGTTGCAAATTGTCAGGGTTGCCGAATAGATTTCCGAGATCGAAGTACGGTTTGGACTCACCGGCTGGCTTTGGCTTCGTGTCAGGCCAGGGTTGGTCGGGTTCCTGGGGTTGCTGAGGTTGCGGGGGTTGCGGCGGTTCCTCTTGGGCGCTGAGCGGGCGTGTGCCGAGCAAGCACATCAGCGCTAGAAAAAAAATGCCGTGTTGTACTTTACGGTAATTCATTGTTCAGTCTCTACGGAACCACGATGATATCATTCGGTTGCAGGAGAATGTTGTCTTCTGGTCTTTTCCCCTTCACGACATCCTTGTAGTGAAAGGGGTACTTCGTCTGCTTTCCGTTTTCGTTCCGCAGAACGTAAATGTCTTTCATTCTTGCAAACGGGGTAAACCCCCCGGCGCTAGAGAGTGCTTGAAGTACGGTCATATTGGGCAGGAGAACTAGCGACCCGGTCCGCGAGACTTCGCCGGTGACATAGACTCTGCGGCTGTTGATCTGCGTGACGGTCACAGTGACTTGTGGATTCGTCAGATACTTGGTCAGCCCATCGCGAATCAATCCAGCTAGCTGCATTGCGGTTAGTCCGGCGGCCTGCACGTCGTTTAGCAGTGGCAAAGAAATCTTTCCGTCTGGACGAACTGGAATCGTCCGGGTAATTTCCGGTTCCTTCCAAACGTCGATCTGAACCACGTCCTGTGGTCCAATCCGGTATTCTGCATCCGTAATAGTCGGCGTGGCTGGATTGCTGGTGTTCGCTTTAGGTTCCGTCTTTTGGCCCTGTGCCGTGGCCGCTGTCTGCCCCTGGGTGCCCTGTGCATGCACCTGTGGCCACAGGAGAAAACCCACCAACAATGCTGGTACCTTAATGTCCATTTCTGCGCTCCCCTTCCCTCAACTCTCTTGTCCCCCGTGAGGTATCTCGATTGACTTGAGTTTATATAGGAATGACTTATAACTTATCCTCAATTCTTGTGCGGCGCGTTTTCGGTTCCACCGCGTTCGTTCTAGAGCCTGCATAATCAGCTCGCGTTCCGCCTGCTTTGACGCAGCGCGTGCCGCCATTTTTAGAGACGGCACGCCCACGTTTTGCCGGGGCCTCTGGTTCACACTACGGCGAGACTGAAGCTCATCGAGCGCCACACGCACATCTCCGAAGGCCACCATTTTAAGTGCCAGGTTTTCCAGTTCGCGGATATTGCCTGGCCAGGAGTAAGCAAGCAACATTTCTAGTGTGCTACTGCCCAGTGAAGGGATTGTCCTATTGCTTCCGCTGGCATGTTTGTTCAAGAAGTATTCCATGAGAGCCGGGATATCATCTTTTCGTTCCCGTAAGGGCGGCAGGCGAAGACATGCCCCGTTGATCCGGAAATAGAGTTCGTGCCGAAATCGACCGGCCTCAACTTCGAGTTCGAGACTTCCATTAGCGGAGGAAATGATTCGTGCGTGCGAACTCAGACTTCTTCCGGCACCCTCATCGTCGGGGAAATACGAGAGCAAGGCACGCTGACAGTGCAGATCCAAATCTTGCACGCAGTCCAGGTAAATGCTCCCCCGTGCATCTCGGGGGCGGCGCTCCCTGGTCTGTTCGTAAAGCTGGTTGAAAAGGTATTCTGAGTCGAGGGCGGCGCAACCGATCTTATGGAGCGTCACTTCTTTCTCTTGAGAAAGACGATGAATGAGCCGCGCATAGGCATCTTTCCCTGTTCCACATTCTCCCGTGATCAAAACAGGAATGTGTGTAGGGGCAATTTCGGCGGCCATCGTATTCAAGCTCCGCATGGCAGACCCATACCCGTAGATAAACCCCGGAATTACGGGGTTTTGGGCCAAACTACTTTCAGTCGGATTCATGAGGTTTGGCAAATTTTACAAAGTCCACAGACCCTAGCTTCTTGGTCCAAGCTATAGAACTACATATAATGACTAATGGGGAGAGTGCAAGTCCCCTACCATAAAAAAGGGGGAATAAAGCGCTCAGTTTGGGGCTTAACCAACAATTTTTGTTAGACTTAAGGACACTTTACGCGCAAGGACAGACATTGGGTTATTCGGTTCTCCCAAGGATAATTCCATTTTGTGGCAAACTCTTGCCACTAATCGGCCTTCCTGAGCACATGGCGGGGGTCGTCTTTTTATCATTCCATATTTCAATATCAGGAGAGAAAAATGCTGCACAAGATTCTGCGCGCAGCCGTCAAGGCGGGCTTGCTCAGCTTCTGTCTGGTTTCTCCCGCGTTCTCTGCAGTCACGCGCTATCCGGCTCCGCCGCCAATTCGACTCTCCAGCGACTACACCATCCTGGCCGACGGTTTTGCCAATCGATGTCTATGCGGCTAGCACCCATTTGCGGGACCGCAAATATTCCAATGCCTATTTTGATTTTTCGAGCTCCGTGATCGTTTCGATCAAGTCGAAGCCCCCCCCATCAACTGCCGTGTCCTGCCGCTTTCTTCCGGGGTGATTCCGCGGGTCACGGGCGACTCGCTGGAGTTCACGCTGGACAAACCTCAGGATCTATCGATTGAACCGAACGGACCCAACAGCCCTTTGTTGCTCTTCACCAATCCTCCGGAAACAAACGTGCCGAGCCCGGAAGATCCGAACGTGATCTATTTTGGCCCTGGCATCCACTACGCTGGGCTTATCAAATTGGCCAGCCACCAGACGCTCTATCTGGCCGGAGGGAGTGTCGTCAAAGGGGCGATTGAGTCTCATGGAGTCGATATCACCATCGGCGGGCGGGGCATTTTGTTGGGAGACGATTGGCCCTGGCTCAAAGGACCGGCCGGCTATATGGCTGGCTTTGCAGGATATAAACGCTCACCGTCGCAGACTTTTTCGCCAAGCAGTCTGAGCGAATTTGCACCAGCGCGGTCGGATATGGAATCCTCGGATTGGTTGATGAATGCTTGCGCTTATCTGCTCCTGTACGTTAGGGAGCGGCTCAGAATACTTCACTACCCCGAGATATTCCTGGCCATGCACCAGCAGCTTCTCGGCCACGACCTGTACGCCCGGTTGTTCCGCGCTGCTGGGCGGCAGTTCTTCCGTGGCTCGCTCGCGTAATTTCTCCGGCGCTTGATTCCACGTCAGGGCGAAAATCCATCCCAGCCCGGCCTGTTCCAGTTGCGCGCTATTGTCCAATGCGGCGGTGCCCTTGTCGAAGACCAGCGTGACCGTGCCGCGCGCAATCTCGTTCTGATCCAGCGGGCGTGAAGGACAGGCGGCGGGGTTTTGTGGGTCCGAGCGGAATGGTGCAGACGGGGCTCGAGAGTGACGTTACGCCCCGACGCAATACTATGAACTGCATGATAGCTAGTTCGGCTTCAGACCGTAAACATCCAATTCGCCCGAGACACTGGTTGAGCCAAAAGTTCCACCAGTATTGTTTCCTCGGGTTCCGACGTAGACCTTGCCGTTAGCAGGGGTGGGGACAGTAAACTTGACCGCATTTCCGGCGGCATCGTCGGAACTCATCGAACTGTTCCACAGATCCGAGGAGAGTGTGTTGGCATTGTAAGCATGCAGAACGGCTGGGCCGCATCCCGGTGACTGCGCCGTGCAGTAGTTCGTGTTATCCAGAGCCCAGACGATTCCGTTGCTCGTCCCCATCGAGGAAACCGACGGCGAGGTACCTGGGAACCCATACCTGGAAGAGGACTGTGACGCAATGGACGTGTTGAACTGATTTGTGGAGCTGTTAAAAGAATAGGAAGTTACAGGGCCATAGACTCCCGCGATGTAGTAACTATTATTCCAGAAGGCGCCGGTGGCGAAGATCGCATAACCAATATTGAACTTCTGTCGCGCATTGGAATCTCCCAGTCCACCCATACTGTCGCCATTCAAGAGATAAAGACTACCGTCCTTGCCACCACCAATGACGAGGTGCTTTAACGTGCCCGACGTTAGATTCAGAACCACAGCCGCACCGCCTGCCCCGAAGTCCCGGTCATTCGCCGCGTCACTTGCCTGGTCCGATGGGGTGAAATACGAAGTAACCGGTCAAGCTGCCAGACAACTGCAAGAAAGAATCTCCGTAGTCGTTGTTTGGGGCACTTCCGTTGGTAACATCGAATCTGGCATTACCGGTGATGAGATAGATGTTGTTATTTGCATCTGCCGAGGGTGCACCGCCACCCATCCAAATACCACCGTATTGCACATTGGGAGACACGTTCAAAACATTTGTAATGGCCAGATTAGAGGCGCTAAATGCTACCACCCAGCCGTAGTAAGGCAAAGTATCCTCGTGGGAAGACCAGGCAACGTAAACGACGCCGTTGACAAGGGCGAGACCAGGACGCTGATTCTGTTGCCGTGCATTGAAAACGACTGTCGAACCGCCATCACCCGTACCTGGGAAAGTTACGTTGGAAGGTGTGATGTTGGCTGGGCCGCTGAATTTCTCATTGCCCGTGGTGATGTCGATAGCATGCAGACGTTGGTAGAAGGTCGGGCCAGAAAGGTTTACGGATTTGGATACAACATAAAGTGTTCCTGTCGATGGATCAATGACGGGAGTACCGGTTACGCCGACTTCCGGAGTAATATCTCCAGAGCCGCTCCCAACGAGGTAACCCGGCACACCGGAAGGCACAGTGGTCTCGGCAGCGCTTCCACCGTGGTTGCTGTCGATGAGACTCACTTGCCATAGTTGGACGCAAGGGTTGGCATCGGCATCAAACGCAAAGAGGCTGTCGTGCTGGGAAGCCACAAAGACGACGTTGTGCTTCACGCTGTTGATGGTCACGTTGGCGACCCACAGCGGCTGCGCATAAATCGCCCCGTCAACTGTGCAGGAGAAGAGCTTACCGAATGTCGAGGTATTTACGCTGGAAGTTGTGAGTGCGTATTCCTGGCTATTGACACCGTCGCGGGCAAGATCGTCGTGATAAGTGTAAACGCCGGCCAAGTTGGTGACATAAACAGTAATGGAGCTAGTTGTAGCCGTATCGGTGATACTGGTAGCGGTAATCGTGTAGGAGCCTGCAGAAGATGGTGCGGTGTAGCTGACCGCGACTCCGGTCAAGCTACTGCCTGCAGAGAGACTGCCTCCACTGGCCGTCCAGGTTACGCCTGCAGTGTCGTTGGTGGTGGCCGTCACGGAGAGACTTTGTGTGACCGTGAGTCCGGCGCGCTTGGGACTGATGGTGACGGTAATCGATCCAGCCGTGGTCACCGTGAAGTTCACTCCGTTGCTCGCCACTCCGCCTACCGTCACCACCACATTCCCCGTCGTCGCCCCGCTCGGTACCGGCACCGTTATGCTCGTCCCACTCCAGGCCGTCGGTGTCCCTGCCGCCCCGTTGAATTTCACCGTGCTCGTGCCCTGTGTCGCTCCAAAGTTCGTGCCCGTGATCGTTACTGCCGTCCCCACTGACCCGGACGTCTGACTCAGACTGCTGATGCTCGGTGCCGCCGCGGTCACCGTGAAGTTCACTCCATTGCTCGCCACCCCGCCTACCGTCACCACCACATTCCCCGTCGTCGCCCCGCTCGGTACCGGCACCGTTATGCTCGTCCCACTCCAGGCCGTCGGTGTCCCTGCCGTCCCGTTGAATTTCACCGTGCTCGTGCCCTGTGTCGCTCCAAAGTTCGTGCCCGTGATCGTTACTGCCGTCCCCACCGACCCGGACGTCTGACTCAGACTGCTGATGCTCGGTGCCGCCGCGGTCACCGTGAAGTTCACTCCATTGCTCGCCACCCCGCCTACCGTCACCACCACATTCCCCGTCGTCGCCCCGCTCGGTACCGGCACCGTTATGCTCGTCCCACTCCAAGCCGTCGGTGTCCCTGCCGTGCCGTTGAATTTCACCGTGCTCGTGCCCTGTGTCGCTCCAAAGTTCGTGCCCGTGATCGTTACTGCCGTCCCCACCGACCCGGACGTCTGACTCAGACTGCTGATGCTCGGTGCCGCCGCGGTCACCGTGAAGTTCACTCCGTTGCTCGCCACCCCGCCTACCGTCACCACCACATTCCCCGTCGTCGCCCCGCTCGGTACCGGCACCGTTATGCTCGTCCCACTCCAAGCCGTCGGTGTCCCTGCCGTGCCGTTGAACGTCACCGTGCTCGTGCCCTGTGTCGCTCCAAAGTTCGTGCCCGTGATCGTTACTGCCGTCCCCACTGCCCCGGACGTCTGACTCAGACTGCTGATGCTCGGTGCCGCCGCGGTCACCGTGAAGTTCACTCCGTTGCTCGCCACCCCGCCTACCGTCACCACCACATTCCCCGTCGTCGCCCCGCTCGGTACCGGCACCGTAATGCTCGTCGCACTCCAAGCTCGTCGGCGTCGCTGCCGTGCCGTTGAACGTCACCGTGCTCGTGCCCTGTGTCGCTCCGAAGTTCGTCCCCGTGATCGTTACTGCCGTCCCCACCGCCCCGGACGTCGGACTCAGACTGCTGATGCTCGGTGCCGCCGCGGTCACCGTGAAGCTCACTCCGTTGCTCGCCACCCCGCCTACCGTCACCACCACATTCCCCGTCGTCGCCCCGCTCGGCACCGGCACCGCTATGCTCGTCGCACTCCAAGCTCGTCGGTGTCGCCGCCGTGCCGTTGAACGTCACCGTGCTCGTGCCCTGTGTCGCTCCGAAGTTCGTGCCCGTGATCGTCACTGCCGTCCCCACCGACCCGGACGTCGGACTCAGACTCGTGATGCTCGGTGCCGCCGCGGTCACCGTGAAGTTCACTCCGTTGCTCGCCACCCCGCCTACCGTCACCACCACATTCCCCGTCGTCGCCCCGCTCGGTACCGGCACCGTTATGCTCGTCGCACTCCAAGCCGTCGGTGTCCCTGCCGTCCCGTTGAACGTCACCGTGCTCGTGCCCTGTGTCGCTCCGAAGTTCGTGCCCGTGATCGTTACTGCCGTCCCCACCGACCCGGACGTCTGACTCAGACTGCTGATGCTCGGTGCCGCCGCGGTCACCGTGAAGTTCACTCCATTGCTCGCCACCCCGCCTACCGTCACCACCACATTCCCCGTCGTCGCCCCGCTCGGTACCGGCACCGTTATGCTCGTCCCACTCCAAGCCGTCGGTGTCCCTGCCGTGCCGTTGAACGTCACCGTGCTCGTGCCCTGTGTCGCTCCAAAGTTCGTGCCCGTGATCGTTACTGCCGTCCCCACCGACCCGGACGTCTGACTCAGACTGCTGATGCTCGGTGCCGCCGCGGTCACCGTGAAGTTCACTCCATTGCTCGCCACCCCGCCCTACCGTCACCACCACATTCCCCGTCGTCGCCCCGCTCGGTACCGGCACCGTTATGCTCGTCCCACTCCAAGCCGTCGGTGTCCCTGCCGTGCCGTTGAATTTCACCGTGCTCGTGCCCTGTGTCGCTCCAAAGTTCGTGCCCGTGATCGTTACTGCCGTCCCCACCGACCCGGACGTCTGACTCAGACTGCTGATGCTCGGTGCAGGCGAGGTCGCCCCGCCATTATTCGCCCCCGCACACCCTTGCAGCATGATGGCGACAGCTAACAACAGGGAAAGCGTGATCAGAAGATTGCGGAAGGCGGTCCTAGTGGGAAATGTCATGCTTCAGGCGCTCCTATGGGGCAAACATAGTAGTGGACACAAAAATCCCGGCTGGGCAAAAAAATGGGGGCATCAGAAAGTGTACTGCCGCCCAGGTACCATTCCCAATGGTGCGAAAGGAGGAGTGCTACTGGTAGTCCTGCAACTGGTTGCGGGTTAGGTTGATACGTCGACACGAGACAAGTTCCTGTGGGTTTCCGGGAAGCGGTTCCCATTACTATGTCCAACCCAATACATCTCAGTAGTTTTGATTTCAGACAGTCAGGAGTCCTGAGAGAGCTCTCATTCTCACACTTGGTTTGTTGAGGACTCACGCTATTCAGATCGATATGGAGCAAAGTACGCATGGATTGCATTTTATGAGCTCGCTAGGTCACGTCGGGATCAGGGAATTCTTAAACCTAAGCCGTGGCGGAGAGTTGGGCCTCATCTACATGAAGTAGATATCGACTATATAACTACATCTGCTACGCGAAGTGCGGAAGTATGCGTCGAAGCAGGAAGCTTGCTCGGACTGCGGCGGAGAGTTGAAACATCTGGGCGAAGACGTCTCGGAAATCCTGGAGTACGTTCCGGCGCGATTCAAAGTGATCCGGCAGGTTCGTCCGAAACTAGCTTGCGCGTGCTGTGAGCGGATCGTGCAAGCAAAAGCGCCGAGCAGCCCCATCGAGCGCGGTGTTGCCGGGCCAGGACTTCTGGCGCATGTGCTGGTCTCGAAATATTGCGACCACTTGCCGTTGTGTCGGCACTCGGAAAATTTACGCGCGCGAAGGTGTGGGGGTTGGAAAGCTCGACGCTGGCGGACTAGGTGGGCGGGACTCCAGGCGAGCCGTTGATACGGCGTCTATTGGCCGAATGAATTCCTAGGTGCACCCAGGAAAAAAACTGAGTGCAGTTGCGCGCGCCAGTCCGAGACCCGAATTCCGAAATTTTCTTGCAGACGGGAATTCGACAGGACGGAGTACGCGGGTCGGCGGGCAGGTGTGGGGTACTCCGACGTCGTAATGGGGATCACGCGTCGCGCGATCAGAGGTTTTCCGCCGGTAGCTGTCGCAAGCCAGGGTGTAACGGACGGAACGGACGCCGCTTCTTCCAAAATCGCCAACGTAAATTCGTACCAGTTGGTCACTCCTGCGGCGGTCATGTGGTAGGTCCCGCCCTGGTGAGAAAGGGCCGATTTCCTGCCACCTTGTCGCATCAGTTGCTCCAGAACTTCAGTTGTTGCGCGCGCGATCTCCCTGCTCCAGGTGGGAGAGCCGATCTGGTCGCACACAATCCTCAGCTCCTCACGCTGTGTGGCCAGCCGGAGAATCGTCAACAGAAAATTGCGCCCCCGAGTCGCGTACACCCATTCGGTCCGGAATATCAAATGGGCCGCGCTGGCGGCTGCGATCGCTCGCTCACCGCCAAGTTTCGTTAATCCGTATATGTTGATGGGATTTGGCCG
>CAVPLA010000029.1:0-49906 GCA_963705855.1 uncultured Acidobacteriota bacterium | reverse complement strand
GGCCTTTTCGAGAGTCTCTGCGGCCGCCTTGGCCTCTCCGGTGCGCAGCTGAAGTTCCCCGAGCGATAACAAGGAACGCTCATGCGAAGGACTGAGAGAGAGAGCCGCCTGAAATTTTGCGCGAGCCGCATCGAAATGTTCCTGCGTGTATTCCAGCATGCCGAGCAGGTACTGGATGTCTGGATTGCCCGGAGCCATCTTTGCAGCCTTTTCGAATTGCGCGCGAGCCGCGTCATACTGATGACGGCGCATTTTGTCGAGGCCCTTGTCAATTTCTGCTTGCAGGCGCGGCGTCATCACGGACCCGCTGGGCGCAGCGTTTGCTGAGGGATTCTCGCTTTCGCTGTGCAGGTAGACATAGACCATGCAGGTCGTGCCGCCCGCAAAGATGGAAGCGTGTTCCTTAGCGGTTTTATAACCGATGGCTGTTACCTCGATATCGTATTCGCCGGCGAGAATATTCGGGAACGTAGCCGTGGAGTTGTCTTCGGTCGGGGCGGTCAGATGCATACCTCCCGTGGTAGAGAGTTTGACGAACGCACTGCTCGCAAGCGGCATGCCGCTTGGTTCTCGCACACTGACTGAGACATCTACGGGTATCACTCTAGGGAGGGAAAGACTGCTGGTACGCTGCCCTGCACTTGGCGTCGGCGATCCTCCAGATGGCTTTTGCGCGCGTAGGGCCGGGGCAAAAAGAAACAGAACGCAGGCGGCCAAAAGGCTTGAGGAAAAACTTGCGAGCGGAATGCGCCGGGGAACCATATAAGTTCTGCCTGACCACCACGATCTCCAGAAACAGTAGCGAAGAGTGTCCCGGGCGGTCAAGTAAATCTAAATCGTGACGCAGCGGGCTAGGATCCTGTGAGCCGGTGCGAAGGAGAAAGAAGAGGGCACCGCCCACGCGGGAAAAGCGGGCTTCGACCAGGCGGGTGAAACCTGGGCAGCCAGGGAATGAGAAACGGTCGTCAGATTGGCTTGGAATTCGATATAGTAGGCGGACAAGAAGAAGGAGGACTTTATGCCGCAAGTAAAATCGCGAATAGAACGGATGCCGCGCCCGGCAGTTTTCACAACGCCTGGGGAAGAGCGGCGCCACCGGAAACAAAAGCTTGCGGGAGCTTTCCGCATCTTTTCGCGCTGCGGGTTCGATGAAGGCGTGACGGGACACATCACGGCCCGCGATCCGGAGCGGCTGGACCATTTCTGGGTGAATCCCTTTGGGATGCATTTCAGCCAGATTCGCGTGTCCGATCTATTGCTGGTGAACGATCACGGCGAAGTGGTGGAAGGCGAACGGGAAGTGAACGCGGCAGCGTTTGCGATTCACTCGCGAATTCACAGAGCGCGCCCCGACGTGATTGCAGCGGCGCATGCGCATTCGCTGAACGGCAAAGCGTGGTCTTCGCTAGGGCGGCTGCTCGATCCACTGACCCAGGATGCTTGCGCGTTTTATGAAGATCATGTCGTGTTTGACGATTACAGCGGAGTGGTCTACGACACGGACGAAGGCGACCGCATCGCCAAAACGCTCGGCGACAAGAAGGCGGGCATCTTGTGCAATCACGGCTTGCTGACCGTCGGGCAAACCGTGGACGAGGCGGCGTGGTGGTTTATCACCATGGACCGATCTTGCCAGGCACAACTGCTCGCGGAAGCCGCGGGCGAGCCGCGCAAGATTCCTCACGAAACGGCGAAATTGACGCACACGCAAGTGGGACTGCCGATGGTCGGATGGTTCCAGTTCCAGCCGCTGTGGGACCGCATTACGCGCGAGCAGCCGGATTTGTTTGAATAGCGCAGCGTAGAATTGGGGCGCCAGAAGCTAGACGGAGAAGAATTGTTTAGTGGCGTCGGGCGGGGAAGGATCAAAGGAGTTGTGTGCGAACGGCGGCACCTGGAGCACCCGGCGCGGGTGTAGAATGCGGCTTTGAAACCCTTCGAAGAGAATCTGTCATCTAAGGATCGAAGGGACTTGGAACCGAGGGTAGTGACATGAAAAAAGCCATGTTATTTCGAGTCGTTTTTGTCCTGGTTGCGATGATTGCGCTCAGTTGTTTGCCGCAGTCGGTGCTCGCCCAACGTGGAGGACACGGCGGGGGAGGAGGATTCCACGGCGGCGGTGGCGGCGGATTCCATGGAGGTGGCGGGGCAGCGTTTCACGGGAGTGGAAGTTTCTCCGGGGGAGGCCGCTCTGCGTACGTCGGCGGTCGCTCCTACGGCGGATATCGTGGCGGCTACTACGGAGGGCGGGGCTACTACGGTGGTCGCGGCGGTTACGGCTGGGGCGGCCGGGGGTACGGCTGGGGTGGAAGATACTGGGGCCGAGGCTACGGTTACGGCTGGGGCTGGGGAGTTGGCTTTGGGTGGCCGTATTGGGGTTGGGGCTGGGGATATCCGTACGGCTACTACTACAGCCCGGGGTATTACGCGCCAGGCCCTTATTATTCTTACCCGTACTACGGTCCTTCGGACGATCCCACGGGCTATCCGGATCCTGGCAACGGGAACAGCAATCCTCCACCGGCAGACCCCAACACGCGGCCCCTGCCGAACCAGAACGGACCCGCAAGATCCTGGAGACCACCGGTACCGGGAGGCGCACCCAACGCGAGCTACACAAACACTGCGGCCGCGGCCGTTGCGCCGCGTGGGCCGGTTCTCTCCATGGACAGGATGAGCGTGACGTCGATCAGTTACCGAGCCGCGGGTTCGATCCCGGAGCATTACATCACGGAGCGGGCGACCACAGAGCGGGCCACCATGGAGAGGGCTGCCGCGCAAGCGGATGCGCCGCTTCGACCGGAAGTGCAAAAAGCGTTGCAAAGATTGCGCGAGATGCCGCCGTTTGCTCGCGAGCGCGAAATCGAAACCGGCCGCTACCGTCAGTTTTCTTCCGAGGAGAAACAGATTTTAAGAAATGGCGAGTAAACGATAACGAAGAGAAGAGTAAAGACCCACCTTTTCAAAAACGAAACCCGAAAAGGTGGGGCACCACAGAAAAAGACAAGGTCAAAATCGTTGTATGGCGCTAAGGGTGTGCCACCCGTCTCTACGAGGAAGCGCGAGGACGAGGAGAGGTCCAAGAGCGCCAGGTACAAAACCAATCCCGTCAGAAAGCTATCTGCTATCTCACGACTGAGGCGGTTGTACGGTACCTGACGATTGTCCTGTGGACGTGGTAGGCTTCTTGCGTCTTGGATGTTCTCGACTTGGGCTCGCCGTGCCTTCCCCCGTTTGTGGTGAGACTTGCTCCTCTGGCTTAAATGGCGATACCTGATCGGAAGCAATTCGCCTTAGAACCAATGTGTTGCCCCCGTCCTTGAGAACCAGCTTAACTTCGTCCTTGCTCAACCACTGAACGACGGCGGAAGTGACATCTTGATCCGGGAACAGGAAATGCAGAGACCATGTAGCAAGATCCCGCGTGTCGATTGTGTAGGTTCCCTTAGATTCCAAACGGTCGAACACACCCTTCTGAAACTCATGCTCACCAAAGAAGAAGCTTTGGGGATAGAGTTCGAGCGGGGTTTCATCCGATTGCTCATCCTCTTCAAGAATCGCCCATCTACCCTGTAGTCCGGTGGCCGGAATCTGAGAAGCGATTTCCGTTGCGAGATTCCGATCAAGCTGTTCCTTTCGGGCCAGGTATTCGGTTCGTCTGGCAGCATCGGGGAAATCGCCGAAGATCGACAAACCCAATGGTGCTGTCAAGGTCAAGCAATGGACCCCGCCCTGGGCCTTCGCTGCTTCCGTGGCTTCGATGGTGACAATTTCGGTTTTGGGACCAAACGCGGCCGCAAGCTGATTCAAGGCGGAGGACTGGATATCCGTCTCATAATCCTCATAGGACGCCGGGCCTTCGATCTCGATCAAGGCGCGGCGACGTTGACTTCCTCTCCGGCCTGAAGGCCGAAGATTCCCACGGCTCTCAAGCAGACTGTACTTGAGTCGCTTCGGCGGGTTCCTGCTTCACAGAGTTTGTCCCAGACACGAAGCGTGTCCAAGATGGAAACTCTCCACAGGCTAGGAAGGCTCGTCCAGCCTCTAGCTTGTTCAGGGTCGCCACGAAGTCGGCGTTGCCTGAGAAACCGCATTTGATGCATAGATACATTTCTTGCGTCTTGCGATTTGTCTTTCGAAATGTGCTCGCAGCAAGGGCACCGCGGCTACCGCATCGTGGTGGACACGGAATATAGATTCCGCCCCGCCACGCCGCTTTATACTCAAGCTGACGATTTCCCCATCAATGAATCGCCCGTGGACTTTCTCCGCTAACGCGCTTCGCCTTCGGCTCAGGCTGCGGCACGATCGGCGGCACCACTGCTTCCTTGGACAGCGCGTGCTCCAGCACCTCATCGAGATTTCGCACGTAAGTGATCTTCATATCGCCGAGAATATCCGGCGGAAGATCCGCTACGGCGTTCGGCTCGTTGTCGGCCGGCAACAGCACTTCCGTAATCCCCGCGCGCTTTGCGCCCAGGACTTTCTCTTTTACGCCGCCGATGGGCAGCACAACACCGGAGAGCGTCATCTCGCCGGTCATCGCCAGCCGGTCGCGTACGGGCCGCCCCGTGAGCAAACTGATTAGCGCCGTCACCATCGCCGCTCCCGCTGACGGGCCATCTTTCGGCACGCCACCTGACGGCACGTGAATGTGAATGTCGTGCTTGCGGAAGAAGTCCGGATCGATTCCGTACCGCTCCGCATTGGCACGCGTCCACGTCAGCGCCGCGGTCATCGACTCTTGCATGACCTCGCCCAGGTGCCCGGTCATCGTGAACTGCTTCCCTCCGCGCATGCGGCTGGCTTCGATGAACACGATGTCTCCGCCCACTGGCGTCCATACTAGGCCAACAGCCACGCCAGGTTGCTTGACTCGCTCCACGACCTCTTTTTCCGCTCGGAACTTGGGCACTCCCAGGTATTCGCGGACGATTTCGGGCGTAACTTCCATTTTCTCCAAGCTGCCTTCGGCGATCTTCCGCGCTTGTTTGCGCGTGATCGTCGCGATTTCCCGCTCGAGGTTTCTCACGCCCGCTTCCCGCGTGAAGCTGTGAATGATTTCCCGCAGCGCGTCGTCCGAGAATTCAATCTGCTCTCCCACCTTCAACCCGTGTTCCTGGGCTTGCTTGGGGATCAGATATTTGTGCGCGATATGGACTTTTTCTTCGCCGGTGTATCCGGCCAGTTCGATGATCTCCATGCGGTCTCGCAACGGTTCCGGTATGGGATCCATCCAGTTCGCGGTGGCGATGAACAGCACTTTCGAGAGGTCGAATGGCACGTCCAGGTAGTGATCGCGGAATGCATTGTTCTGTTCCGGATCGAGCACCTCCATCAACGCCGAAGACGGATCGCCGCGGAAATCGCGGCCCAGTTTGTCGACTTCGTCGAGCATCATCACTGGATCGTTCGACTCCGCTCGCTTCAGCCCTTGAATGATCTGCCCCGGCAGTGCGCCGATATAGGTGCGCCGGTGGCCGCGGATTTCCGCTTCGTCGTGCATGCCGCCCAAGGCAATACGCACGAATTTGCGGCCTAGCGACCTCGCGATGGACTTCCCAAGCGAAGTTTTTCCCACGCCAGGAGGCCCAACAAAGCACAGGATCGGCCCCTTCATCCCCGGCTGCAGTTTCTTCACCGCCAGGTAATCCAGAATCCGCTCCTTGACCTTTGCGAGGTCATAGTGGTCTTCGTCAAGAATCTGTTTCCCCTTGGCGATATCGATTTCGCTGACGCCGGATGATTTTGCCCACGGCAAAGAAGTCATCCACTCTAGGTACGTGCGCGAAACCATGTATTCCGCGGACGCCGGCGTCATCTTTGCGAGACGCTTCAGTTCGCGGTCGCACTCTTTCTTCGCTTCCGCTGACATCCCGGCCTCATCCATCTTTTTGCGGAGCTCGTCGATCTCCTGCGTCGAATCGTCGGATTCGCCGAGTTCCTTCTGGATGGCCTTCATCTGTTCGCGCAACAGATATTCACGCTGGTTTTGGCCCACCTGCTCCTGCACCTGTTCGTGAATCTTGGAGCGCAGCTCCAGCACTTCCAGCTCTTTCGAGAGTTCGCGGATCAGCATCTCGAGCCGCTTCCGCACGCTAGGTGTTTCGATCAGCTCCTGGCGCAAAAGCGTCGATAGTGACGGCAACGTCCCGGCGATAAAGTCCGCCAGGCGGCCTGGGTCGTCAATGTTCAATGCAACGGATTGTAAGTCGTCCGAGAGTTGCGGTGAGTGGCTTACAACGTCGCGAAACAGGTCTTGTGCATTGCGCTGCAAAGCTTCGAGCTCCGCATCCACATCCCCCGTAATTTCGGGTTGCGATTCCACACGTGCGCGCAGGAACGGCCGCAAGCCGATCAATTCCAGAACGTTTACGCGCTGCAAGCCTTCGAGGAAGATAACCACGTTCCCATTGGGCATTTTGACGGTCTTATGAACCTTCGCGAGCGTGCCGACCTTGTGAAGGTCCGCGGCGGCAGGATCTTCAATCCGGGGGTCCAGTTGCGCTACAACCCCTAACAATTTCTCCTCGCCTTCGAGCGAGTTAACCAGGGCCAGTGAGCTCTCCCGCCCTACCGTCAAAGGCAAAACAGCCCCTGGAAACAGGACCGTATCCCGAACCGGCAGAATCGCGAGAATCTCTGGCACCGTATACTTTTTCTCAGCCATAGTGAGTGTCCCCTAAATCCGAGCACGGCGAACAATGTGCCGCGCTTAAAAAGGTTAGATGCTAGCCAAAGCCAAAAGGTGCGGCGAGATGAGAATACAGATAGCATGAAATCTTAGCATGACATGCTCATATTTCAAACATTTGACCTATTGCCTTTCAATTCTATTAGTAAGCACTTTTTTATCATATACATACATGGAATTCTGTTGCATCGCTTCCTTCTCCACCTTTGCTTTCAGCCGCCGCCTGGAATCTTTCTATACCCAGCTTTTGCTTTGTTCAAAGCAAACTTCTTCCGCACCAATTCCTCAGCTTCTCGCCTTGTTGTAACCTGTCCCTCGAGCTGCGCGTCTTCCACGGCTCTCAGTATTTCGCCAAATAGCGGTCCAGGGATATAGCCCATTTCGCTCAAGTCAGTACCCGTTAGGACACGCTGTGGACGGACCTCCTCCCCAGGCGTTTCCCTGAGGAACCGCTGTACTGCGCCGTACGAATCCAGCTTGCGATGGCTTGAGAGACAATCCAGCCGGTGCAGTTCTAAATGCTCTTCAAAATGAGGAAGCCGCACGAATCGCTTCAGCGTCGAGGTCCGCATCCGCCCCACCTCCATGAATCGCATGTGGTTGGCGACCAGCGCGACGATCTGCTCCGTCTCTTCGTTTGAAAACCGGTACTTCCGGCAAATCGCCTCTGCCATTCGAACGCCCACCTCGACGTGGTGATCAAAGCGGATGCGGTCGCCGGTTTCGGAAGCCGGTTTGAAGGTCGGCGGCTTGCCAACGTCGTGCAACAGCACACCCCAAGCAAGCGTCGGCGAAGCTCCTCCAGGGAGCTCCTCGATCATCAGTAACGTGTGAGTCCACACGTCGCCCTCGGGATGAAATTGCGGCGGCTGCGGGACGCCCTTCATCGCGGCGATCTGCGGAAGCACGACCGAGAGCAGCCAGGATTTTTCCAGCAATTCGAAACCGGTCCGCGCCGAGCCTTCCGTCAGAAGTTTTGTGAGTTCCTCGCGAATCCGCTCTGCCGAAACATCCGTCACCGCGCCAGCATGGCGCCGAATCGCCGCAAACGTTTTGTGTGCGATTTCGAAGCCGAATCGCGCCGCGAACCGGATGGCGCGCATCATTCGCAATTTGTCTTCCTCGAATCGTCGGTCTGCCTCGCCAATCGCGCGAACCACGCCAGCCTTCAAATCCGCTTGGCCATCCACAAAATCAAGAACTTCGCCGGTGTCATGCCGCATCAGCAAGCCATTAATGGTGAAATCGCGCCGCTGCACATCTTCCTGTGGCGTTTTCGAATAAACCACGCGGTCGGGATGCCGTCCATCAGAGTAGCCTACATCGGAACGAAACGTTGCGACTTCCACTTTCAACCCATCGCGAGGCACTAGCACCACGCCGAACTGCGCGCCCACCGCGATGTTCTCCGGAAACAATTCCATGACGCGCTCGGGAGTTGCATCGGTCGTGACGTCATAGTCCGCGGGTTCGCGGCCAAGCAACAGGTCGCGCACACAACCACCTACGAGCAACGCCTGATGGCCGTTTTGCTGCAACGTGTCGCAGACTCGAGTTGGCGAGTTCGCGAGGTGTCACACCGCGATTATGCGACACTCGGGGCGGCAACGCGAATCCCGCATAAACCCAGGTTTCTGCACATGATTATTTAGTGCGAAACACCAGGCAGGTGATGTCATCAGATTGGCGGGTCATGGCGACGAAATCATCCACGCGCTTCATCAAAAACTGCAGCGATTCTGCGGCGTTCCAATCGGGTAGCGCGCGGATGGCCTCAATCCAGCGGTCATTGCCGAATTCCAGGCCCTTTTCATCAAATGCCTCAACCACGCCGTCCGTATAAAAAATCAATGCGTCGCCGGACTTTAACTCGACGGCAGCCGTTTCATAGGAGGCTCCCGTGTCAATTCCCAATGGCAAGCCGCCGGCCTCCAATTTTTCAATCGCTCCGCTTGCGCGGCGCAGAATCGGAGGATTGTGGCCGGCGTTTACATAGACGAGACGCCGCGTCGCAGGCTCGTACTCGGCGAGAACCGCAGTTGTAAACCGGCGGCCATCAAGGCTGTGCGAGGAAGCGTAGTGATTTAACCGCACAACAAGTTCTCCCAACGGAGCGCCTTCCCCGGCAATCGTGCGCAAGCTCGCTTGCAGCGTGGCCATGAGCAACGCCGCGGGAATACTCTTGCCCGCGACGTCCGCAATCACCAACATGAGCTTTCCATTTTCTTCAGCGCTTGCGGTCGGATAGAACGAATCGTAATAGTCACCGGCGACGGAATTTTGCGGACGCGAAGCAAACGCGATATCCCCACCAGCCACTTCCGGCGGTTTGGAGGGCACAAGCCAAGTCTGAATTTCCCGCGCGATTTCCAGATCGCGCTTCATCGTCACCTTGTCCGCGAGTTCCAGCGAAAGCAACAGCAGGAGCAGCAGCACAGTAACAAAAGTGAAATTGAAATCGCCCTTAACATCGTTGCTGAACTCAAAATGGAATCCCGAAACCACCAGCAGCGCGAAGGCGAGAATCAGAAGCACGCGTCGCGCCGGCGTCAGCTTCATCACCAGCGACCAAAACAAAGTCTTGGCAATTCGAAAGAATCGAGGTCGCCCGCGACGGTTCACCATTTCGTCGGCGGCGGCACCCGTCATATAAAACCCATAGCTGGCGCGCGCGTCTGCCGTGAACTGCGACCACAACTCGTCAATCCGCCGGCCTTCGCTGATGCGTTGCCAGAATCCGGAAAGTTTGCCGCCGCGGATGCGAGCTGCTGTACCGGAAGCGGGTGTCACGGGACTCATGCCAGGAGTATAGGGTATTTGCTGTTAAAACGTCGCAACACGCATCACGACTCACTCGACTTCTTGAGGTTTGCCCTTCCTAAGGTAGACAATCCGGGTTCGTCTCGGTCGTTGCTGGAGCCGTCTGCGCGCAGCGAGCCGCCGAATTGCACTTTTCCAAAGCCGAAGCGGTCGCGCAGCTTGTCTGTTGCCTTTGTCAATTTCTCGAGTCGTTCCCGGCGCTCCGCTTCGAGAAGATCGAGCTGCTCGCCCCCATGTGTAAGTCCGCTCAAGCTGACACCTAGCAAGCGAATCTTGCGTTTCATGTCGCGATGCTCGGCAAACAGCTTTTGAAAGACGCGGAAGATGTCCGTGTCGAGCCGCGTTGGTTCGGAAAGAGTTTTCGCACGCGTGTGCGTATCGAAGCCGGCGTAACGAATGGTCAGCGTAAGCGTGCGCGTGGCCAGTCCTGCTTCGCGAAGGCGTTTGCAGGCTTTTTGCGAGAGGTGGCTGAGCAGGGCGTGCAGCGCCTCGGTGTCGTTCGTGTCTTCGCCAAACGTATGATTGTGCGAAATGGATTTCGGTTCGGCGTCGATGACGAATTCGTAGGAATCGCCGCCCCGCGCTTTACGATAGAGCGCATCGCCCCATTGGCCAAAGATCTTTTCGAGTCTTTCCGGCGCGACTGCGGCGAGCTGATCCACGGTCTCGATACCGAGTGCGCGCAGCGCTCGTTCAGTGACTTCGCCGATGCCTGGAATTTTCCGCACCGGTAGCGGCGCAAGAAATCGGGCTTCCTGGCCCGGAGCAACCCATACCAAGCCGCGCGGCTTGGCTTGATCCGAGGCGACTTTGGCGACGAGCCGAGTTGTAGCTAGTCCTGCGGAGCAGGGAAGGTCTGTGGTGCGCGTGACGGTGCGAAGAAGTTTGTCGGCCGCAGCCAAGGGCGACCCATGCAGTCGCTCCGTTCCCGCTAGATCGAGATAAGCTTCATCGATCGAAACCATTTCGACGATCGGAGAGAACTTCGCGAGAATCGTTGCGACGCGCTCGCTCCACTCTCCATATTTCTCATGATGGCCATCAAGAAAAACTGCGTGCGGACAGAGCTTTCCAGCCGTTCGCAAAGGCATTGCGGAGTGCACGCCGTATTTGCGCGCTTCGTAGCTCGCTGCCGTAACCACGCCCCGCTGATCGGGCCGACCTCCCACGACCACAGCCTTGCCACGCAGCTCGGGCCGCTCCAACAATTCCACCGACACGAAAAACGCGTCCATGTCGAGGTGCAAAATCGACGCGATGGCATCCGCCGCTCGCTCCTCGAGCGGCCCATGTTTCGCCCGAAACCGCGCCATCTCTGGCATGCCGCTAGCCTACTCCCCATTCCATCTTCGCCACAACTTCGCCTTAGCCTAGGTAAGCTCGCCAGCTATGACGCGATCGATCCCGGCCAAATCCTTGGTCACGGCTACGCTTGTCCAGTGCGGCAGATCGAGAAGTGGTTGCACAGTCGGAAGACTATTGTGACCGAGTTCGAGGACGAGGATGCCGCCGCGCTTCAAGCGTTGGGAGGCTTGCGCGATCAAGTCGGCGTAGAGTTCGTAGCCTTCTTCGCCGCCGTAGAGCGCAACCTCGGGCTCGTGGGCTCGGACTTCGCGGATCAGCGAATCTTTTTCGTTGCGGCCGACGTACGGCGGATTGCTAACAATGAGATCGAACGGCCGCGAATGCACCGCATCAGGTGTGGAGACCTTGCTGAGTAGGGGGGCAGCATGCTGCGCCCCTCTAACCCAGGTTGTAGCATCGGAGATCGCGGCATCGCTTAAGAGATTGCATTCGATGAAACGGATGCGATCGCCAAACGCGTGGCGGGCGGCGTTGCGGCGGGCGACAGCGAGAGCCGCGGCGGAAATGTCAGTCGCAGTAGTTCGCGCGCCTGGCAGCTCCTTGGCGAGAGCTATGGCGATGCAGCCAGAGCCGGTGCCAACATCGGCCATTTGCAGTCCGTCGCCGGTGAGGGTTTGTTTTCGGCCAGCGCGAATCTCGCGAACGGCAAGGCGGTCGAGCGCAACTTCGATGACGTGTTCGGTCTCGGGGCGGGGGATCAACACGTCGGGAGTGACTTCGAACTCCAGGCTCCAGAATTCCTGCTTGCCAGTGATGTATTGCGTTGGTTCGCCGGCGGCGCGGCGTTCGAGCAATTTGTTGAATCGTTCGACGTCGGCTGCGGAGACGGGCGCTTCGGGATGCGAGTAGAGCCAGGTGCGCTCTTTACCCAGCGTGTGGAGAAGCAGAAGCTCTGCGGCGAGCGTGAAGGACGGGACGTTGGCGTCGCGCAGTTGCGTGATGCTTTGTTTGAGTACGGTGCGAACGTCAGCCATTTCTGGATTCACTTGATTCGATCGCGAAACGCGGCATCGAAAAAACTAAGAGAAAAGATAACGCAGAGACGCAGAGAACACAGAGTCTCACAGAGAGACCTCGGTGAATCGGCGAACTAGGCGGCGCCCAGCTCTTGTTCCAGGCGCTCGGCTTCGTAGTGGCTTACCAGGCCATCGACTAGCGCGCCGAGCTTTCCTTCCATTACCTCGGTCAATTGGTGGAGCGTCAGGCCGATGCGGTGATCCGTTACGCGATTTTGAGGAAAATTGTAGGTGCGGATTTTTTCGGAGCGGTCGCCGGTCTTGATTTGGCCGCGGCGCTCGGCGCCGATGGCGGCCTGTTGTTTTTCGAGTTCCATTTCGTAGAGGCGAGCGCGCAGGACGCGCATGGCTTTGGCGCGGTTTTTGATTTGCGATTTTTCGTCCTGCTGGGAAACGACCAGGCCGCTGGGGATGTGCGTGATGCGCACCGCGGAATAGGTAGTGTTCACGGATTGCCCGCCGGGGCCTGAGGAGCAGAACGTATCGATGCGCAAATCCTTTGCTTCGATCTTGATGTCGATTTCATCCGCTTCGGGGAGGACCGCAACGGTAGCGGCGGAAGTATGAATACGCCCTTGCGTTTCCGTCGCTGGCACGCGCTGGACACGATGAACTCCGCTTTCATATTTCAGTTTGGAATAGACCTTGTGGCCTTGAATCGCGGCGACGATTTCCTTGACGCCGCCGAGATTGGAAGGCGAGCTTTCGAGGACTTCCACTTTCCAGCCGAGCGTTTCCGCGTAGCGCGAATACATGCGGAAGAGCTCGCCGGCAAATAGGGCGGCTTCATCTCCGCCAGTACCCGCACGAATTTCCACGATGACGCTCTTCTCGTCGTTTGGATCCTTAGGCAAAAGGAGCACTTTCAGTTCGCGCTCGACGATTTCTTTTAGCGCGATGAGCTGCTTCTCTTCGTCCAACGCCATCTGCTTCATCTCGGCGTCTTCGTTTTCGAGGACCATCTGGTGCGCGCCGGCAAGGTCCTTTTCAAGTTGCTTGAACTCGCGGTGCTTGGCGACGATTTCTTCGAGCTCGGCATGCTGCTTGGCGATTTTCTGGAAGCGCGCGGAGTCCGACGCGACTTCCGCCGTCGAAAGCTGTTGCGTCAACTCGTCGTAGCGCGTGCCCAGTTGATCCAATTTGTCTGACAACGTCATTACGGCCATGGCTAATCCTCGAAAAAAGTGAGCAGTGAACGGTGAGCAGTGAGTAGCGAAAGAAAGAGCGGGCTCGCGACAGGGGCGAGCGAGGCGTGATCAGCTAATAGAAGGCGGCGTACATCGTTTGACTCAACTCTAAGAATAACGCTGAAATCAGAAACACGCAATTGGATGCGCTCGACATTTACCAGGATTCGCCATGCGCGGCATGGTTGCTGCGATATGGCCGCGCTGGCTGGTTGCTCCGGTGCGACGCGGTGTACTACGATGCCGTAGCAATGAGCGAACCGGTGCAATCGTTGATGCAAGCTGGCGCCGCTGCGGCGCAGGACAATGTTGCCGAAAGCGATGCCGGATTTCTTTGGGATTTCTGGTATCCAGCGCTGCGAAGCACGGAGGTTACTGGCAACCGGCTGGCGACGGCGATGCTGCTGGAAGTGCCGCTGGTTTTGGGACGCACCTCCGACGGCATGGCGTTTGCGATGCGCGATTCGTGTCCGCACCGGGGGATTCCGCTTTCTTACGGGCGCTTTGACGGCAAGACGCTGGAGTGCAGTTACCACGGATGGAAATTTGCAGCTTGCACAGGACGCTGCGTTGAGATCCCTTCGCTGACTAGCCAGGACAAATTGAAAGTGGAGCGCATTTTTGCAGGGCATTACCCTTGCGAAGAACGCGACGGATATTTTTGGGTGCACATGAATTCTGGTGCGCGGATCGCGGCTCAGGCGACGCGTGGTGGAGAGTTGAGCCGAGTAGAGGAAAAAGACAACGCAGAGGCGCAGAGAACGCAAAGACTCGCAGAGAAGAGCAGTGGTGAATCGCCGACGATTCTGGCCGCGCCGAAACTGGCTGTATTCAGCGAGAAATATAGAATCACACATCTCGCTTGCGAGCTGCCGTCGCATGTCGATCAAGGCATCATCGGATTGATGGATCCGGCGCACGGGCCGTTTGTGCATCAATCCTGGTACTGGCGCAGCCGGCACAGCATTCACGAAAAAGAGAAAAAGTTCGAGCCGATTCCGAATGGGTTTCGCATGAGCCCGCACACGCCAAGCTCGAACAGCGCGCCGTACCGGATGTTGCAGAAATACACCGGCGAGCCGGTGACTACGACGATTGATTTTGTGCTGCCGAATATTCGCACGGAGGAGATTCGGAGCGGGAAACTGTGGTTTTCCAGCCGAGCGACCGTAACGCCTGTGAAGAGGGACCTTTGCCGGATTGATTTTGTGGCGGCTTGGAATTTGCTGCTGCCGGTAACGATTTTCCGGATCTTTGCGAAGAGGTTCTTGCGCCAGGACCAGGAGACGATGATCCTTCAGGCCGAGGGGTTGAAGCACAATCCCCGGTTGATGCTGATTGACGATGCGGACCGACCGGCTAAGTGGTATTTCGGACTTAAAGCGAACCTGTTGGAGTCGCGGCGCACAGGAGCGGCGATGTTGCACCCCATGAACGGGCCGGTGACGCTGCACTGGCGGTCTTGAAGAGGTCGACGGATTTCTAGTTAACAATAATCACCCCCCCCAGTTTTCGCGACCCTGCGGACTCTACGGGGTTGCGCGCCGATTCAAATCGGCAGAAACGAATACTTGAAGCGGATGCAGTAGAGAACCGTGCCGATGCGGCACAAAGTGCGGCAATTTCTTAAATGCAACTAGCGGAGGCGGGAGAGGTCGAAGTCGACGGAGAGAGCGCCGGGATAAACCGGTCCGAAGTAGGGGATGAAAGAGCCCTACGAGAAAGGAGTAACGAGCCGCTCGGCCCCGAGTTTGGCGTTGTTGTTGTCGCGAGACAGCCAACGAAGCATAAAACAGGGGCATAGGTGGGCAGGGTATTGAGCTCCGAAAAGACGCAATCAGGGCGCCGACGCTGTTCTCTAGTGCGGAAGGCAATATGGCCAGGGGCGACATCGTGAGCACCTGGCCAGCCCTGCGTAGCCGCAGACCCCTGACACGCCTAGAAACTTCGGACACGAGAACCGGGAGACCTCGGTGATGCCTGTGGCAAAACACCGCAGCAGGACGGCGGGTGAAGGCGATAAGCCGCAAGACCCGCGCGCACGTCACCGAGGAGTCGGACAACGGCAGGGTACCGATGAATCATTCGAACAAAGACGGGAAACTGTTCGCGGAGAGTGAGGAGGGAAGGCCGTCGATCAAGGAGAACATTCGTCAACCTAACACGTACCCGACGCAGAGCGAGAAACGCGTGTCACAAGGGCTGATGAATGTGCGAGAAGCAGCAAAGGGAAACAAGGAGATGAAGTTCACCGCCTTGCTCCACCATCTGACGATCGATCTGCTGCGGGAAAGCTTTTATTCGTTGAAGCGAAAAGCTGCACCCGGGGTGGACGGCGTAACGTGGCAGGAGTATGAGACCGGACTAGAGGATCGACTTGTCGATCTTCACAGTCGGGTGCATCGCGGAGCGTATCGAGCGCAGCCATCGAGAAGAAAGTTTCTAGAGAAACCCGATGGGCGGCTACGCCCATTGGGGATTGCGGCCATGGAGGACAAGACAGTCCAACAGGCCGTGGTTACGATCCTCAATCAGATCTACGAGGAAGATTTTCTCGGCTTTTCGTATGGTTTTCGTCCAGGATGCAGCCAGCATCAAGCGCTGGATGCACTGTCGTATGCGCTCCTGAAGAAGAAGGTGAATTTCGTACTAGACGCAGATATTAAAGGCTTTTTCGATAATCTCGATAAAAGCCAACTGGTCAAGTTCATTGAGCACCGCGTCGCTGACACCCGAATCCTACGGCTGATCCAGAAATGGCTGAACGCCGGGGTGATGGAGGACGGCATATGGTCGGAAACGCAGACAGGTACTCCGCAAGGGGCGGTGATTACTCCCCGAACGCAAAAGGTAACTTCTGTTTCGAGCGCGTATTGGGGTACCGGTAGATGTGCTCAAAGAGGTACTTGCGTCGTGTCACATACAGTTGTGTAGTTGTGACATATGGAGCGCGCCAGCGAAGCCCTAAAAGCCGAGCGCCTCAACCATGCGCGCAAATTGCTGCAGCGTTTCGACCATTTGCCGGATGCTGTCGCGCAGATGGTAAAGGATCGCGGTCTCTCTCCTCGTCAAGTCTATCGCTATCTCCAGCAAGCCCGGCACCTGAAGCAACCGGTTCCTATCGCCGATGCCAAAATCGCTTTTACCGTCAAACTTTCCCAAAAGTTGGTTCGGCGTGTTCGCGCTTTCGCGAACAGCACCGGTTTGTCGTTGAGCGAGATCGTCAGCCGAGCACTACTGGCGGCATTGCCGCAGCGACGAGGGCGTGGCTAAGCGCGCCACCCTCGACGGCCACGCTGTTCACTTTGAATATCGCTTCGATCGTCTGCTCCCCCAGAAAGTCGCGCAAGCCTACGAACTTCTCGTTCCCGAAATACGCCGCCCGGTTGGATCGACGGAACTAAATTCCGCTCAGGAGATACCGAATGAACCAAGCCGCCGCAATTTACACCCGGGTTTCTTCAGACCGACAGAAGGAGAGCGACACGATTGCGAGTCAGACGGCAGCCCTGGTGGAATACGCCAAGGCTCATGGGTACGCCGTGCCGCCGGAATGGATCTTCCAAGACGAAGGGTATAGTGGCGCCAGTTTGGTGCGGCCCGGTCTGGAGGCGCTACGTGATTTAGCAGCGCAAGGGCAGATTACAACGGTGTTGATTTACTCGCCCGATCGGCTCAGCCGCAAGTATGCCTATCAAGTATTGTTGGGCGAAGAGCTCTCCCGATGTGGCGTTGAGGTTGTCTTTTTGAAGTCGCCAGCGGGATCCAGTCCGGAAGACCAACTGGTGGTGCAGTTCCAGGGAATGATCGCGGAATATGAACGTGCGCAAATCGCGGAACGGAGCAGGAGAGGAAAACGGTACAAGGCGCAGCAGGGAGTGGTGAATGTGTTGTCCGGAGCACCGTATGGCTACCAGTATATGAGAAAGACGGACACTTCAGCCGCTTATTACGAAGTGATAGAAAGTGAAGCAGGCGTGGTTCGAATGGTGTTCAGGATGTACACGCAACAGGGGCTCAGCATCAACGCCATTGCACGCTCATTGAACAAGCGCGGGATTTCGACAAGAACAAGAACAACTCGATGGGAACGATCGGTGGTGTGGGCCATGTTGCGCAACCCGGCGTATGAAGGCAAGGCCTGTTACGGCAAGACAGAACAGTCACCGCGTCAGCGCATCACCAGACCGCTTCGTCAGAAGAACGGCATTTCGAATCGAACCAACTGCCATCGTGAGCGGCCTCGTGCCGACTGGATTGAAGTGTCCGTGCCTGCGTTGGTGAGTAAAGAAACTTTTGCTCTGGCACAAGAGCAGCTGACGAAGAACAAGCATCATTCTCTCCGCAGAACGATAGAGCCGACACTACTTCAAGGGATGCTGGTCTGCCAACAGTGTGGCTATGCTTTGTATCGGTGCTCCACACGCACGTCGAAGCGAAAGCTGTACTACTATCGGTGTCTCGGCGCGGATGCCTACCGGCGGCTCAAGGGTGCGCTGTGCAGGAATCGTCCCGTCCGGTCAGATTATTTGGACAAATTCGTGTGGGACCAAATCGTCTGCTTGCTGGAAGATGGAACACTGATGCAAGCCGAAATTGACCGGCGCAAAGAAACCGCTCGAAATACAGATCCGCGACGCCAACGCAACGAAGCATTGCGCAATGAACAAGCGCGGTTGGGAAAGAACGTGGAGCGACTCGTCACCGCTTATCAAGAGGGCCTTCTCAACCTGGAACAACTGCGCCAAAGGCTGCCGGAATTGAATAAGAAATCGCAGGCTGTGGAATCCGAACTGCGATCACTCGAGATGGCTGCGATGGACCAAACCAGATACTTGCAACTTGCTGAGAGCCTGGAAGGATTTCGAACAAAGCTCCGTGTGCGAGCAAAAACTTTAGACGTAGGGGAACGCCAGCAGATCTTGCGGCTGTTGGTCAAAGAAATTCTTGTCGATGCAAACAGTCTTACCATCCGCCACTCGCTCCCAATCCCACAGATCAGTTCTGGTTCCAACAATGCGCAGCCGCCGAACTCTATCCCTTCTGGAACCTCCCAGAAGCCACATTACCTTTTGCGTTCGGGGAGTAATTTCGCCGCTGCTTGCAAATATTTACCTGCACTATGCTTTCGATCTCTGGGTGAATCTGTGGCGCACGAAATGTGCGCACGGGGACGTGATCGTCGTGCGCTATGCCGACGATATCCTATTGGGATTTCAACACCGAGCGGAAGCAGATCGCTTTCTGGAGCTGTTCCGGGAGCGGCTGCGGAAGTTTGGGTTGGAACTCCACCCAGACAAGACGCGCCGGATCGAGTTCGGACGGTATGCCGAACGAGACCGGGAGCAAAGAAGAGAAGGAAAGCCTGAGACGTTCGATTTTCTGGGCTTTACGCACATTAGCGGGAAGAACCGGAAAGGGACGTACACCGTGAGGCGTATGACGATCCGCAAGCGCATGAGGGCCAAACTGCAGCAGATAAAGCTGCAACTCCGCAAGCGCATGCACGATCCCGTGGCGCAAACCGGTGCATGGCTCAGATCGGTCGTGCAGGGATACTTCAACTACTACGCGGTACCGGGAAACTTCGACAGTCTCAACGCGTTCCGCACGCAGGTGAGTCGATTCTGGCATTGGACGCTACTCCGTCGCAGCCAGAAACGCCAATTCAACTGGGTGAAGATGCGCAAGCAGATTGAATACTGGATTCCCAAACCGCGCGTGCTCCATCCCTACCCCGAGACACGCTTCACCGCCACCCATCCGAGATAGGAGCCGTATGCGCTAACGAGCGCCCGTACGGATCTGTGCGGGGGGCATCAGGCAACTGATGTCCCTACCGCGACCGGGGTTACCTTCGGGAGGGGTGACTTGGATGGTGGGGGAGTCGGATTTGAAGGCTTTGGCGGGGAATTCAAATTGGAGAGTGGCGCCGCTGAGGATGCAGCCACCGTAGCTGTCGCAGGAATAAACTGAGTCTCCGGAGGAGCTTAGTGGGGGGAGGGCGAGATCCTTGTCCAAAACCTGGACTTCGAAATCCTTCCAGAAATCATCGGGGCGTTTGGCGAAACCGATGGGTGAGCCGGACCTGGAGCCTGTTGGAGGGGATGCCGTCCTGCTAGTTAGACGGTTGGCGATGGTCGAACAGTTTCAGATGCGGCGGGGGGTGTTGGGGAAGTCGAGCCAGACTTTTACGCCGCAGAAGTGGGAGCCTTCGGTGCAGATGGGGGTGGTGATGTTGGCGCGGAGGTGGCAGGGGGGGCCGATGTGGCGCGCGAGTTGGGGATGGACTTGGCGGAGTTGGGCGACTTCGTCCATGGAGGCGGCGTAGATTTCTTCCTGGGCGTTGAAGCAGGTGCGCATGGTCCATTTGTGGAGGAGGTGGAGGAGGGAGCCGGATTCGACCAGGCGGATGGATTTGGCGTTGGGAAGGAGATAGAGGGCGATTTCGGGAGAGACGCCTTCATCGAGGAGTTTATTTTTGGCGGACCAGGCGTCTTGCATAGCGCGGTCGTAGAGTTCTTTGGCGCGGGGATTTTGCGTGAGAAGAACTGGCGTGATGTAGTCGGGGTCGCGCGTGTCGGCTAGCGTCAGGAGGGGACGCGAGCCGGGGACCATGCGATGGCGCTGGTCCTGGCTGTCGGCGGTGTGGCTGATTTTTTTCGCGAAGGTGTAGTTGGCGTGCTGGAGGGCGCGCATCATGGGGGCGTGGACGCCAACGTCGAGGATTTCGAGGCGGTAGGGATTGCGGGCGGGATTGAGAAGGCGGTCGATGGCTTCGGCGTCGGGGCATTGCGATTCGGTAAGGCCGACGACGGCGCGGTAGGCTTCGGCCATTACGCTCGGAGCGTTGGGGGAGTAGTCGAGGAGCTGGGAAGTTTTGCCGTTGAGTTTGGCGTCGAATTCGCGGGCGAAGGGTTCGCCTGCGGATGGCTGGGCCATCGCATTTTTCCATTCGGGCAATTCTTCGAGGGGCTCGGTGCCGAAGCGGTCGAAGAACTGGGCGTCGATGGTTTTTACTTGCGAAACCATTTCGCCGATGACTGCGCGGGCTTCGCTGGGCGTGTCCGAGGCGGTGCTCATGCGCCAGAGGCGGTGGAGCACGATGCCCGAGAGGGTGTGCACCATGGTGGTGAAGGCGGCCAGGGGCAAAACGTAGCGGGCGATTTCGATGGCGCGTTTTTCGGCGGCGCGCTCGATTTTCCGGAGGCGCTTGGCGTGAGACATCGGACCGATGTGCCAGATGTCGTTGAGGATGTTGCGCGTATCGCCGATCAAGAGAGTGGAGAGTTCGCGATAGTGATTCCAGGCGCGGGTGATGGCGCCTTCATAGGTTTCCTTGCACTTTTCATCGAAGAAAAGAGAAACAGACGGGACGTAGGCTTGCGGGCGGTCGAGACGAACGTAGCGCTGGCTTTGCTGCTCCGAATTGTAGAATGGGTGCGCGTGTAGGAAGGACCAGACGAATTGGCGGCTGATGTTTTCCAGACCGAATTCGAAATGGGCGTGCTGGTATACGGTGTGGTGGCCGCTGTTGAAAGTGGCGGCGCCGATGTTGAGGCGCTGCTTGTCGGTGATCTCTTCGGGGCCGATGAGGCGCGGGGCGTAGCAGGTGCGTGCGGCAGCAATGGCGGAATCGAAGGGGTGCGCGAAAGAGTTGCGGAGGGTGACGCGCGGCGGGGCGGTTTCGAGGAGTTCGCCGGAGCGCGCGCCATCAAACATGCGGGATTGAGTAGCCACGATGGAAGTTCATTGTACACGGGTGGGGGGAAGAGAGAAGTTGAAAGTCGAAAGTTAGCAGTTCAAAGATGAGGAAAGGATAACGCAGAGACGCAGAGGTGCACCGAGGATCGCGGAGCGGGGAACGCCGAGGGTGAAGGGGGAGACGAATTGCTCGACGAGAACTTGTGAGACTGGAGGCAAAAGAAAAAAGAAAGAGGGACAGCCAGGATTGGCTGTCCCACACAAGAATGCGCAGATTTACTTCTTGGCGGCGACTGTTTTTGAGGCTTCGACTTTTGCGGCGGCGTCGGCGTACTTTTTCGTGAAGCGTTCGACGCGGCCGGCGGTGTCAATGAGCTTCTGTTTGCCGGTGAAGAAGGGATGGCAGCTCGAGCAGATTTCGACATTCAGCTTGTCGCCCTTAATGGTCGAACGAGTCGTGAAATTATGGCCGCAGGCGCAGTGCACCGTGACGGGGTGATAGTCGGGATGAATACCGGGTTTCATGAGGCTCCATTCTGTCGCGTCCGGTCTGCACGGCCAACTCTTCGTGAGAGGGAAGAGCCTCACCCCTAAAGGGATGAGCTACAGCCGCGTCGCTAGGTCGCGAGGCAATCTTAAATTGTACGCGAAGTGTCAAATTTCGACAAATGGGTGTAACTCGTCGGTAGTGTCCTAATTTGGTTTATCCGGGGCTTTAGGAGACGGCAAAGGCTGGGGCGGAGTAGCTGCTCTTTTAAGCATTTCTATCCTTTCCTGTTTTTCGCGTGCTTCGCGTTCGTTGGGTTGCTCACATGGAAGCAGATACTTTTGGCCAGGGATTACTATGGGCGGATAACCGTAAGACATGGCACAGTCCATTTCGTTAACCTCGGAGAAAGTAGAGCGCATCGCAATACTCACAAATACCCATCAGCATCAGTGCCCTTTGCCCTCGTATCATGGATTCATATTGTTCTCTGGAAATTTGATCGGAGAAAAAATAAACATACTCAGATTGAGGGGCAATAGATGCAACACCGGCGTTACTTTGGTGGCCTCCATTCTTATCTGCGGACCTCAACAGATGTTGAAAATTGTTCTTTTGCAGCGGGACTTTTGGTGGGGTGCTTTGGCCAGTTCCAATGCCATTCAGCACCAAGTTGAGCGGAAGCAACCCCAAATTAGGCGTCAGAGCGGGAGACTGCCCACCATTTTGCAAGTAAATCTTAATCCCCACATTCTGATCAGGAAGATCGGGGTCTTTTGGAACGACAAATTCAGCAATAGTACCGTCTTTCCGTCCGAGGCTCACGAATGGCCGCTGAGTAGCCTCGAACGCTTTCCTATTATCGCTAAGGGCCTCGTAAGTCAATACCAAGCCAGCTATACCAAGAGCGCCCAAAAGTATTGTGCCAAACGCGATAATCTTATTGGAATCAGCATCTCGCCACCAGCGGCGGCAGCGCAGATAGCCGTCGAATTGGACGCCAGACGAAACGCCAATACCAATAATATTTGCGCTGCTTTTCATTGTTGTCGGGGGGCTTATCATGTTTCTCGGATTGCTGATTTGGTGCAGTAATCGTCTCCTGAGGGGAATGGCCGCCATTGGCATGGTAATCGTTGGTTGCGGGTGGCTTATTCTTTTTTCTCCTACTCATGGCAGTTGCCTTCTTTCATGGACCTGTTAAATGTAACACAAAAACTCTTGACAACACCAGATTATTGTAATACATTAATGGCCATAGGGAGAGCGCACATGGCAAACATCCTCAGCACCGACAAGCAGGTAGCAGTGATTAGCGGGTTGGCGGAAGGCTCAAGCATTCGCTCGATTGAGCGCATTACAGGCGTTCACCGCGATACCATCATGCGGTTGGGCGTGCGCGTCGGAAAAGGCTGTGCGAGGCTCCTAGACGCCAAGATGCGCGATTTGTCCTGCCAGCATCTCCAGTTCGATGAGATTTGGGGATTCGTTGGCAAGAAAGAGCGCCACTGCACACCGAATGATAGCCTTGAGCTTGGCGACGTTTGGACGTTTTGTGCTATCGACTCTGATACCAAGCTAGTTCCTTCCTTCAAAGTTGGGAAGCGGGACTCCGCTACCGCGAATGCGTTCGTTGCCGATGTAGCGGGGCGGATTAAGAACCGCGTACAGATTTCGAGTGACGCGCTGAGAGCTTATGTGGAAGCGGTTGAGGGTGCCTTTGGCGCTAACGTCGATTTCGCGCAAATCGTCAAGACCTACGTCAATGATGGAGCGCAGAATGCTGAGCGCAAATATAGCGCGGCGGAGTTTGTGATCGAGGAAAAGAAGGCCATCAGCGGATTCCCTGACATGCGATTGGCGTCCACCAGCCATGTTGAGCGTCTGAATGGAACCACTCGCCTGCACATGCGCCGCTTGACTCGCCTGACCTACGCATTCAGCAAGAAACTCGAAAACTTTGAAGCAGCGGTCGCCCTGCACTTCGCCTACTATAATTTCGTGAAGCGCCATACCACGCTTCGCCAGCCACAGGTTGGAACAACTCCGCAGTATGCTTCCACTTTCCGGCTAAAGTGAAGTGCTAAAGAAGCTGAGAAAGGACAGATGGGCAGATTGCGCCAAAAGCAACCCCGATTGAAGCTCGGTCGTGAAGACTATGACGCACTCCGACGTCGAGTGCTCGAACGGGACGAATGGCGTTGCCAGTTATGCGGATCTTCGAACAACTTGCATGTCCATCATTCGAAATCACGCAGCAAACTAGGTGACGACGCGTTGCAAAACTTAATTACATTGTGTGTTATCTGCCACGGTAAACAGCACCATGCTGCCAGCTGACACGCTGAAGAAAGAAGAAGATGTCTCCAACACCTGCACCTGCACCTGCAACTGCAACTGCAGCTGCATCTGTAACTGTAGTGCAAGCAGCGGAAGTGTGATTGAAGGCCAAATCGTCCGCCGTTAAGAATTGGATTTCAATCCGAAAATGGCGCCCGTTAACTCAATCTAAGGCAGCAAGCCATAAATGGTCACCTGGTTGCTGTTTCCAACATACACCTTGCCGTTTGCTACTGTCGGAACAGCGAATTTGACCGCGGCGCCCGCCGCATCGCGGTTCCCTGCTGCTTGCGTGCTGTCATATAGTTCGTTGGCGAGATTCGTTGCGTCGTAAGCTCTGAGGACAGCCGTGGGCGGGTTGGTAATCACCGTGTCATTCGGAACGTTCTCCTGGATGATCCACACGATGCCATTGCTCGTGCCGTTTGATGATACCGACGGAGTGGCTCCCGGAAATGCCAAGGTAACCGAACTGTGCGAGGTCAACGCAACCGTTCCGTTGCTCACCTGGAAAGCTCGCAGATAATCATTCCAGGCGGCAAAATACACATTGCCGTTCCAATAGGCCGGGCTCCCAAATAACCCGCTGGGCGACAGGCCCGCCAGAGATTGAATGTTCTGATTGCTCGTGGCGTTGTATTTCCCCATGCCGTCGCGGTTCACTGAGTAAATCACTCCCTGCTTGCCTGCGCCAATCAAGACATGCGCGTACGTCCCTGTTTGATCGGGAAGAAGAACCAGACCGCTGGAACCCACATCTGTATCCGTGGCGTCCAACATGGCCTGATTATAGGGCGTGAAATAATCCAGCACCGTTCCGCTGGAATTCAGTTTGACGATGCTGTCCCCGTAGTCAACGCCTCCCGTGTTCACATCGAACGGCCCATTCCCAGTGTTGAAATAGATGTTGCCACTGGCATCGGCCGCCGGCCCACAACCGGACTGCCAGATGGCCCCTTCCCCGCCAACGGGAGCAGTATTGAACACCATCACTTGTTGCAGCGTGCTGGCGTTGTAACCAAGCAGCCAGCCGTACCATGGCGACATGTCCCCATGGGATCCAAAGCCGATATACACGACCCCATTCAGCAACAACAATCCTGGCCGCTGCAACTGTTGTTTGGGAAAAAGAGTGGCCGAACCGCTGATGGCTTGGATTACCACCGGGCCGCCGAATTTCTCTTGCCCCGTGGTGACGCTCAGCGCATGCAGGCGGTACACGTACCTCGTCGTGCTTCCGGAAACTTCCTTGGTGCTGGCCACCACATACAACGTCCCCGTCGAAGAATCGATCACTGGCGTGCTGGTAATCCCAAACTCCGGCGTGATTGTCGCGCAATCGTTCGCCTCTGCGCAAGGAATCGCAGTAACCCCAGCGGCCGGATTGATAAGGCTGACATTCCAGACCGGACTCGTCGACGCGGTGTCCGCATCCCAGGCATACACGCTATCGTGCTCGGTGGCTACAAATACCAGGTTGTGAACCTGCGTTCCTACCGTCACGCCGGGCATGTACAACGGTTGCGCAAAAATCGGGCCGTCCACGGCCAGAGAGAAGAGCTTGCCAAAGGTCGATGAGTTGACATTTGCCGTAGTCAGAATTGACTCGTTCACGTTCTGCCCGGTGCGCAGGTTGTCGTTGTGGTAGGTGAGCACAGCTATAGAGGACGCTGGCTGCGTAACGGCAAGAGTGGCTGTCTGCGTCGAGCTGTTATAACTTGCGGAAATGACGGAGTTGGTAGAGGACGAGACCGAAGAGGTGGCAATCGTAAATGTTGCGCTGCTGGCCGCGGCTGCGACGACCACACTGGCCGGAACCTGCGCGGCCGAGGTATTGGAACTGGTGAGCGTGACTGTAGCTCCGCCACTGAGTGCGGGCCCACTCAACGTCACCGTGCCCTGCGAACTGTTGCCGCCCAAAACGCTGGTCGGATTCAACGTCACCGATGCCACCGTGGGTGTTGCTGAGATGGTGAGCGTCAGGTTCGTTGTTTGCGTAAGTGCGGGGCTGCTGGAGTCCGCGACTTTGAAGGTGAGAGGGGTGCTGGCGACGGATGCGGAGGGGGTTCCAGTGATGGCGCCGGTCGAAGCATTCAGGGTCAAGCCAGCCGGAAGAGACCCACTGGTCAACGACCAAGTGTAAGGTGAGACGCCACCAGTAGCTACGAGAGTGGCGGTGTAAGCAACACCTGTTTGTCCGTTCGGCAACGACGACGTTGAGATGACCAGCGGAGCAGGCGAAACAGTCAGAGTAAAAGTAGCGGTTTGCGTAAGAGCAGGGCTGCTGGAGTCCGCGACTTTGAAGGTGAGAGGGGTGCTGGCGACGGATGCGGAGAGGGTTCCAGTGATGGCGCCGGTCGAAGCATTCAGGGTCAAGCCAGCCGGAAGAGACCCACTGGTCAACGACCAAGTGTAAGGTGAGACGCCGCCAGTAGCTACGAGAGTGGCGGTGTAAGCAACACCTGTTTGTCCGTTCGGCAACGACGACGTTGAGATGACCAGCGGAGCAGGCGAAACAGTCAGAGTAAAAGTAGCGGTTTGCGTAAGAGCAGGGCTACTGGAGTCCACAACTTTAAAGGTCAGAGGAGTGCTGGCGACAGACGCGGAGGGAGTGCCAGTGATGGCGCCAGTCGACGCGTTCAGGGTCAAGCCAGCGGGAAGAAAGCCACTCGTCAGTGACCAAGTGTAAGGTAAGACGCCGCCGGTAGCTGTGAGGGTGGTGCTATAAGCAGTACCGGTCTGACCGTTGGGCAGCGAAGAGGTGGAAATCTTGATTTGAGACGAACGTTCCGAGCTGACGGTACCTACACTGTTTCCGCAACTGTTGACGACCGCAGTCACGCTCAAAGCCAGGAGTAGGGGGAGAAGGAAGTTCAGCCTGCGAACAAAGGAGAATTGTACGCTCAAAGGATGCCTCTCGACACCAATAAATTCGAAACATGAAACACTCCGAGCACGAATAATCTACCATTGGTACAGTACCTGTCAAATACTAGGAATTACCGGTAGTGTCCTAATTTGAATTTCCCGCTCTCAGATTGCGGCATGGCATGTGCTCCGTATCCACTCTGACAGGCTCAGTTTCTTGGCTGCTGCTGCTGCCTCCATTGCCTTTAATGCCTCAGCGGTGAAGCGCACGGGCACTATGCGGCCCATAGCCTCACCTTTCGGCAACTTGGGGCGTCCGACTTTCCTAGCTCTCTTCTGCTGTGCCACGGTTTCTAAACTCCTGAACGATAGCTGCTCTGACTGCCTCAACTGCCGACGTGAGCTCTCAGCGCGTCACTCGAAATCTGTACGCGGTTCTTAATCCGCCCCGCTACATCGGCAACGAACGCATTCGCGGTAGCGGAGTCCCGCTTCCCAACTTTGAAGGAAGGAACTAGCTTGGTATCAGAGTCGATAGCACAAAACGTCCAAACGTCGCCAAGCTCAAGGCTATCATTCGGTGTGCAGTGGCGCTCTTTCTTGCCAACGAATCCCCAAATCTCATCGAACTGGAGATGCTGGCAGGACAAATCGCGCATCTTGGCGTCTAGGAGCCTCGCACAGCCTTTTCCGACGCGCACGCCCAACCGCATGATGGTATCGCGGTGAACGCCTGTAATGCGCTCAATCGAGCGAATGCTTGAGCCTTCCGCCAACCCGCTAATCACTGCTACCTGCTTGTCGGTGCTGAGGATGTTTGCCATGTGCGCTCTCCCTATGGCCATTAATGTATTACAATAATCTGGTGTTGTCAAGAGTTTTTGTGTTACATTTAACAGGTCCATGAAAGAAGGCAACTGCCATGAGTAGGAGAAAAAAGAATAAGCCACCCGCAACCAACGATTACCATGCCAATGGCGGCCATTCCCCTCAGGAGACGATTACTGCACCAAATCAGCAATCCGAGAAACATGATAAGCCCCCCGACAACAATGAAAAGCAGCGCAAATATTATTGGTATTGGCGTTTCGTCTGGCGTCCAATTCGACGGCTATCTGCGCTGCCGCCGCTGGTGGCGAGATGCTGATTCCAATAAGATTATCGCGTTTGGCACAATACTTTTGGGCGCTCTTGGTATAGCTGGCTTGGTATTGACTTACGAGGCCCTTAGCGATAATAGGAAAGCGTTCGAGGCTACTCAGCGGCCATTCGTGAGCCTCGGACGGAAAGACGGTACTATTGCTGAATTTGTCGTTCCAAAAGACCCCGATCTTCCTGATCAGAATGTGGGGATTAAGATTTACTTGCAAAATGGTGGGCAGTCTCCCGCTCTGACGCCTAATTTGGGGTTGCTTCCGCTCAACTTGGTGCTGAATGGCATTGGAACTGGCCAAAGCACCCCACCAAAAGTCCCGCTGCAAAAGAACAATTTTCAACATCTGTTGAGGTCCGCAGATAAGAATGGAGGCCACCAAAGTAACGCCGGTGTTGCATCTATTGCCCCTCAATCTGAGTATGTTTATTTTTTCTCCGATCAAATTTCCAGAGAACAATATGAATCCATGATACGAGGGCAAAGGGCACTGATGCTGATGGGTATTTGTGAGTATTGCGATGCGCTCTACTTTCTCCGAGGTTAACGAAATGGACTGTGCCATGTCTTACGGTTATCCGCCCATAGTAATCCCTGGCCAAAAGTATCTGCTTCCATGTGAGCAACCCAACGAACGCGAAGCACGCGAAAAACAGGAAAGGATAGAAATGCTTAAAAGAGCAGCTACTCCGCCCCAGCCTTTGCCGTCTCCTAAAGCCCCGGATAAACCAAATTAGGACACTACCATATTTGTTGTGTTACGAATCGACCTCATTCCGGCACAGCGACATTGTCTTGATTCGATCGAGCGGGAGCACCTCGTCCGGGCGCTGTCACACGTATTCATATTCCGCTCGTGTGCCCGAGAATACGCGGAAGGGGAAGCGCCCTAATCTTGCCGCGTTCCGACCCCGGCAGTCGGCTCTTCAACTGCTACTGAAGCCGATTTCCTCGTGCGCGGCGCATCCAGATTGAACTGCCGCATCTTGTAAAGCAGGGCCTTGTAACTGATGCCCAGCATTTTTGCGGCATCTTTTCTGCACCACCGCGTCTTTTCCAGTGCGTCGGCAATGGCCTCCGCTTCGGCCTCATCCTTCAAGCCGCGCACCAACGCCTTCAGCCCTTGCCCTTGTTGGCGAAGCACCATGGATTCTCCACGAGGCGACGTCCGCTGGCGCATCGAGGACATCTCAACCAACTCGCACAGGCTTCCTTCGTCGTCCTCGAGAATTACGTAACGTTTCACAAAATTTTCCAATTCGCGCAGATTGCCCGGCCAAGGATAAATCACGGCCGCATCAAGCAGATGTTGCGAAGGTTTTGGTGATGGCTTCCCAAATTTTTCGCTGTATTTCTCCAGGAAGTGGCGGAATAGAAGAGGAATCTCCGCTGTCCTCTCGCGCAGCGGGGGAACCAGAATGGAAAGCACATTGAGCCTATAGTACAGGTCTTCGCGGAACTTCCCGGTTTTCATCGCTTCGTGAACGTCAACGTTTGTTGCAGCGAGCACTCGAACGTCGGTTTCCACCAGATGGCGCCCGCCGAGCCGCGAGTATTGATGATCCTGAAGAACGTGAAGGAGTTTCGCCTGAAGGTGCGTGCTCATTTCTGCGATTTCATCGAGGAAGATCGTGCCCTTGTTGGCCATTTCAAACTTGCCGGGCTTGCTGCGCACGGCACCTGTGAAAGCACCTTGTTCGAAACCGAATAGTTCCGACTCCAGCAGCTCTCCCGGCAATGCGGCGCAATTCACTTTCACGAACTGTTGGTTCCGGCGTTTCGAACGTAAGTGGATCATCCGCGCCACAACTTCTTTTCCCACACCGCTCTCACCGCAGATAAAAACCGGCACGTCCACGGGCGCGATCTGCAGGATTTGTTGGCGGATTCGCACCATCTGCGGGCTGGCTGCCAGAAAGCTCAAGTCTTCCGTGATCTGATCGCAATAGTCACGTAACACCTGATTTTCCGTTGTCAGCTCTTTTTTCTGGCGTGACTTCAGCATCGCCGCATCCAGTTCCGTTTTCTCGAAAGGCTTCGTCAAATAATCGTGCGCCCCGAGGCGGATGGCCTCCACGACCGTGCCCACCTCGTTCAAGCAGGAAAGCATGATCACATTCATGCTGCGGTCGATCTGCATCAATTCCTTGAGCGTCTCAATTCCGCTCTTCTCTGGCATTAGAACATCCAGAATGATGAAGTCCGGGCGCTCGCCCTTGTTCACCTTCTCCAGCGCCTCTTTGCCGGAACTGACCGCTTCAACGTCGAATCCATCCACCTCGAGCAGCGTCTGCAGATATTTTCGAATGCTCGGCTCGTCATCAACGACGAGAATTTTTTCTTTCGCAGCCATAGACTGTTTCCTCTCCGTCAAAATTCGTTGGTGCTAGCCCGAATCCATCGGCAACAAAAATGTGAACTTACTTCCGCTGCGCGATTTGCTTTCCACCCATATCTTCCCGCGATGCGCCTGGATTAGCCGCTTCGTGATGGCCAGTCCCAGTCCCATTCCCGAAGTGTTCCGGTCCACGCGTACAAAATCCTCAAAAATCTCCTGATGGTGCTCCGCCGCGATTCCCGGGCCGGTGTCTGCTACGCTCACTTCAACGCAATTGGGACGCTGCAAACGGAATCTCCGCCGCTCTTCCACCGGAGCCAGGGCCGCGACCCGGCGCTCCCAAAAATGTGGCGCCGCCCGAAGCTTTACGCTTCCCCCCGCCGGCGAATGCTTCAATGAATTGTCGAGAAGATTGGCCGCTGCCTGCTGCACCTTCTGATAGTCGAATCGGAAGGTGGGTATGGACGCGTCAATATTGACATCCAATCGCACCTCTTTGCGTTGAAAAGCTTCCGACCAGCGTTTGGATAGCTCATCGAGGCAATCCCGCAAGTCATTCTCACGAAGTTGCAAAACGAGCTTACCGCTCTCCAACGCCGAATAGTTCAGGAACATCGAGACCAATCGCACTAACCGTTCAGAGTTTTCCTTCGATTCCTCGAGAATCTCCCGCTGCTTGTCCGTCAATCGTCCGAGCGAACCCGCTAGAAGTAGGTCGTAATAGCCCTTGATCACTGCGAGCGGCGTCTTCAACTCGTGCGCCGCTGACGCAAGGAAAACTGTTTTCTGCCGGTTTACTTCCTGCAATTTCAGATACGCCGCCAATAGATTACGATAGGTAATCTCGCGTTCCTGCAACAGCTCTTGAACGGTCAGTTGCGTCGCGGGATCCGACGCCGCCTGCGCCTCCAGTTTGTTCTCCAGCTCCACCAGCAGCCAGTCCGGCTCCGGCATCCACCGGATTCGCGCAGTGGATCTTTTTCCTTCGCGCTCGACGAGCAGCTCGACCTCATGCGCTCCACTTTCGATCTGCCTGAAAATCTGTTTCGCATCCACCTGCAAGATATCGTGGAAAAGATTCGAACCCGAAATTTCTGTGTATCCGTACCTTTCCAGCGACTGTCTCGCGCGTGAATTCACCAGCAACAAATTTCCACTGCGTTCTGCCACGATTAGCGGTTTTTCCACTTTATCCAGCAGGCCGCCGACGAACCTGATGGGAAGAGCGACACGATGCCGGTCTTCTGACATGGGAGGCAACACAGTCCGTCCAGCCATCGCTTAATCCTGTGTATAAAAAAGTGTGGTAAAAATTTTCCCTACCGGCCTTTCATACTTGCAAAGGGCTCCCCAAGTGTCAATGGTAAATGCGTTCCATTTGCTCAATTCAGGAAAGGAAGTGGATATCCAGACCAAGAGACTTGTCGCGGAAACTTGTTGCTCCTGTAAGATACCTCCATCTAATTCATAGGAATGACCTTAGTGGACAGCAGGTTCGCTCTCTATGGCACCCAAGATGCTTAGATCCGTACTAGTTCCTTGGTACCAGGTGAGAGATTGTGGTGATTAACGTTCTTAAGGAAAGACAGCGCATGGGACCGCCCTCTACCCGACGCTCGCCCCGCATTCGCTTGCAGGTGCCTGTATTCGTGCGCGGCACCGACGTCTCCGGCGCCGAATTTGTGGAACTCACCAAGACCCTCAATATCAGCGCCACGGGGGCCTGTATTACGTCTGCGCATATCATTCGGCCCGATCAAATCGTGTACTTGACCATTCCCGCTCCCTCGCCCGCCTCCTCGAGTCTTGTTCCCAGTGAAACCCCACCCATCGCCGCCAAAGTCCTGCGTCAGGATGCTTCCGGAGAAATGCGTCTCTTTGGGTTGGAATTTCTCCGTCCAATTGAGTGAGTATTGCCATCACCCAGCTAGCTCTGGAAGTCGGGGTAATTATGTCACACGGTACGTCTAGGACCATGTCACGACTCGACTTTTCCTTACCCTGTACCCCGCTTTTGTAATACCATACCCCCCGAATTTTGGGAGGTCGGACTCGCAGTTAGATTTGTCAAGGTCCAGTAGGAATGGACTCTTGTGTGCTCCATAAATATAGCGAAAGCTTAAATTGCTTTCCCCAAACCCCGCGGGGATAGGCAGAGGTCAGGTCTATACCGGATATGCCCAGCCCCGGCGCCCCCGCGCCCCCGCGTTTGTCGATTGAGGATTCCTACCTCGAGCTGCTTGCGGATACGCTCGATACGCTCGATCTGCCTGCGCGCGGCCAGTTTCTCCAGCGGTACTTCCGTGTGATCGCGCATCTTGATCTGCGCGAACCCCAGTGTGTCCAAATCTGGGACGACATGCTCTCCCGTCGCCGCGAGTTGAGCGATCGAGCAGGGCGTTCGATCTCTCTTAAGACCATTCTCATGGATGTCCTCGTCACCGGCGGCTTTCTTCGCGTTCCCATCATCCTCGAATACGAGGAGCTCAAGCGGCTCCAGCTCAACGCCGTGACCGATCCGCTCACGAATCTTTACAATCGAAGACTCTTCAATGAAACATTCGAAAAGGAACTCAACCGCGCCCGCCGCTACGGTCAGCCTTTGGGTCTTGTGATTCTGGATCTACATCGCTTCAAGGAAGTGAATGACAAGCATGGCCACCCGCGCGGCGATGAAGTTTTGCGCTCCGCCGCCTCCACCCTCAAGAAATCGCTGCGCACTTCAGACTCCGCATTTCGCATTGGCGGTGATGAATTCGCTCTGATTCTTCCTCAAACAGATGCCCCGCAGGCTCTCGCTCTCGGCCACCGCGTCCAAACTGTTTTTGCGGAGGTTTTGGAACCTTTGGAGCTTGGCGTCAGCGTCAGCATGGATCACGGTGTCGCCAATTTCCCTCAAGACGCCGATTCCACCGAACAGCTGATTCGCATCGCCGACGAACGTCTCTACCATGTGAAACACACCAATCACCGCAAGACGGGCGGCGGCACATCGCGCCCCGAGACACTCCCCGCCGGCGAAGAACCCTCCGCCGCTCCTCCTGTCCCAGCTCCTCCCTTTCCGGCTCCTCAGGAACGAACTGCTCCGCCGCCACCGCCAATTTCCATCGAAACAAAACGTCCGCCGGAAAAAACCGAAAGCACCATTGAGGCCGCAGCCTCCGCGACTTCCGCCGCCATCTCCCGGGACCTCGCCGCTCCCGCCTCGCGCGTCTTCACCGTTCAACGCAAAGCCGAACGTGTCTCCATGATCGGTACCAACGCCTACGCCGTGCTGGGTGAACAGGGTGCACGCCGCGCTCGCGTCCTCGATCTTGGCTTCGGCGGCGTAGCCATCGAGATGGATTCCTCCGAACAACTTCCGGAAAAGCTGTTGGCGGTTCTTCACGTCCCTATTCTTCCGCCGGTTCGCGTTAGCCTGCGGCCCGTTTGGAAGCAGCAGACGGGCCAGGGAAGCTTCCGCGTTGGCTGCGCTTTTGTCTCCTGAAAAATCTCCGCCGCCCTGAACATCAATACCCTTCAGAATCCGTTAACCCTTTTTCTGTGAACTCTGTTGTCTCAAATAGCGCGACGTGAACAGCAAAGCTTGCTGCAGATGTGCCAGCCCCAGCCCCCACCGCAGCGCTGCTTGCTCATTCGAATCCCCCACCGACTCCAGCTCCATCCTCAGCGAAAAAGCTGCCTGGCCGGATTCCTGTTCTGTCTCGGAACTCAAGCAGAGCCTCGCCTCCAGAATCTCTGGCGATCCCGCATTTTTCAGCAATTCGACCAGCTTCTGAATCAGCTGGAAATGCAATCCCCGGTTGCACCCAGCCTCCTGGCCCCGCAAGGACAATACAAATCCGCCAGCGCAAGTCGCGCGTCCATCTCCCGCAATGATCACCTGCCAATTTCCGATTGGTCGGCTGTCAAAAAAAGAGTCGTCGCCCTGCAGTGCGCTCGTAAAATTCTGAAGCGCCAGCTTCACCGCAGCGTCATCGCCAGCTATCTTCGCGGCTCGTTCCGGAATATTCTCTACCACTTCGACTCGCATCCAGCGAACCTACGCGATGCGCCTTCCTCCTACAACAAAAATCTCTCTCGGCGCGCATCCTGCCCACTCCTGTTAAAATCCACGCGCGCACCGCGCCCTCGCAAGGAGCCCACATGATCGAGCCGAAAGTCAGCCGCCCGCATTGGCCCGACGCCCTCCAGAAATCTTCCGACGACACCACTGGCCTCAAGCCCTGGTCCTGGGCCCTCGAACGTCTTGAAAAATCTCACAATTATTGGATCGCGACCTCGCGCCCCGACGGCCGCCCGCATCTTATGCTCGTCTGGGGAATCTGGTGGCAGGACGCCTTCTGGTTCAGTAGCGGTCCTCGCACGCGCAAAGCGAAGAACATCGCCGCTGATCCTCACTGTGTGATCGGCACGGAAAAAGCCGACGAAGCCGTAATTCTCGAAGGCGTCGCGGTAGAAATCAAAGATCGTTCCATCTGGAAGCAAGTCGCACAAATCTATAACGCCAAATACGGCGGCGACGTCGAGCCTCTTCTGCTGGCCTGCGACGGTTGCGTCTTTCGGGTGCAGCCACAGCTCGCATTCGGTCAGGACGAACACGCGGAAAATTTCGCCGAATCCGTTACTCGCTGGCACTTTCAGGGAAAATAGCCCAAGAACACTCTCGGCGCGGTGCTCTGCTCATCATTCAGAGTCCGCAAGCCCACTTCTCAAGGTTTTACTCCAGCATTCCACATCTCTTCCTTGATCTTCCACTCACCACTCCCGTCTCTGTGCAGCACCAGCAGAATCTTTCCATAGCCTTCGATTGGCGCCTTCCCATCCGGCGGTTGCACCACCTGGCGCGTCGTTCCCCACTCGGACGCCCAGTCTCCCGATACCTGGATATCCCGAAATTCGTTTTCCTGCTGCGTGACTTTGTATCCCGGCATGTTCGCAAGGACGTCATCCAGCCATTTGGCGATCGTCTTCTTCCCGGCAATGGGCGCCATCCCGGGCAGCAGCGTCACTCCGTCATCCGCCCACAGCGCCATCGCCCGGGCATTGTCCATTCGCAGCGTGGCCTCCTGGAACCTCTCATTGAACGCTTCGATCTCCTTCACATCCCGCGCTCCCGGAGCCGCCGCCGTCGTTCGAATCACCCCTAGAAGAAGCATCGCCAGTCCTGCACCCACGACTGTTCTTTTCGGATTAGCCATCAAGCCCCTCCCCCGCGAACCTCACTCAGATCGCTCTCAATCTACAAGAACCCATCCGCCCTGAACAACCTCAATGCGCTCATCCCCAACTTTCTGTCATCTGATCTTTGATCACATTAAAGCATTTCAGCGCGCGAGACGTGGTCTCGCGCTAGGATGTGGTGGAGGTGTATCACCGCGCGACTTCGCTGGCGGCGGCGCGTTTTCTCGATACGCTTCTGGACCGCGTGCCCTTCCCGGTTAAAGCGCTGCAAGTGGATGGCGGAAGTGAGTTCGCCGTGGAGTTCGGAATCTACTGGACGAGTAGGTAGTGTCCTAATTTGAATTTCGCGCCCTCAGATTGCGGCATGGCACGTGCTCCGTATCCATTCCGAAAGGCTCTGTTTCTTGGCCGCTGCTGCTGCTTCCATCGCCTTTAATGCCTCAGCCGTGAAGCGCACGGGCACGATGCGGCCCATTGCCTCGCCCTTCGGGAGTTTGGGTCTTCCAGGTTTCCTAACTTTCTTCTGCTGGGCCACTGTTTCTGAACTCCTGAACGATTGCTGCTCTGACTGCTTCGACTGCCGACGTAATCGGCGCGACGTGCAAGACGGTCACATGGCGTTTCTTTGGGCCGTCCGTGTCATGCGACCACGCGTAAATTCTTGGCGCTTTGGGATGGCCGTGGAGATCAAAAACCTCGACAATGCCTTCCCAAACCGTCTTCCCCTGAAACGTCTCTTTCACGGCCACACTCTCAACGTGAGTGGCGTCCGCACCATGCAAGCGCCGAATTGTCTCTCGTAACTCTTGGATGTGGGTCACACCGTTGCCTCCACTAGATTGCCGACCGTCCAAAAATCACGCTCAATTCCTGCTGCCATCGCGGGAGTGGCGCGAAGAGTGATGTGGCGCTTCACGAAATTGTAGTAGGCAAAGTGCAGTGCGACCGCTGCCTCGAAGTTTTCGAGTTTCTTGCTGAATGCATAAGTCAGACGAGTCAAGCGACGCATGTGCAGGCGCGTCGTACCGTTCAGGCGCTCGACGTGACTGGTGGAAGCTAGACGCAAGTCAGGGAAACCGCTTACCGTCTTTTTCTCGGTAACGACAATCTCCGGTGCGCTGAATCGGCGCTCAGCACCTCCGGAGGCGCTCGCCCTTTAAGCACCAACCCTCGCTAACCCCTGCTAACTAATTCAGCAAGAATCACCCCAACGATGGACGAGTGCCAAAAAATGGCGAAGCGCAGTGATAGAGAAAACGGGGAAAAGAGCTTCCTCTACAAGGCAAATCCTTACATAGGGCGTGCATTTCTGAGCGGCGGACGTCAACACCCAAGTGATAACTGCCTAACCTTCAATGAATTTGGTGATCCCGCTTGGCGAGCAAATTGGCATCGTATTTGCACCACAATTGCCGGACCAAGATTTCTCTTGCTTCGACGGTGAGGCTAGGAGCGATCCATGGACCGATCGAGTCCGGAGAGGTCGACAAGGACCGATCCTTCACGAGGAGAATACGCATGAAAAAGTACGTAAAGCCAAGCCTGAAAGGACTCGGTCTGCTTCGGTTGGTCACGAAATTCAGCGACCCTCACCGCCAATGCGGATCGTAATGGTATTGGTGGTTCTAGCATTCCAGTAGGAACGCATTGCGGGCCTAGCCTGACTTCCGCGGTCGCGGAAGTTAGGCTAGGAGTTGTGTTTGCTCGGGCTGCCATTGCGTAAACAACGTGGTGGCGGTCTGACGAGCTGGGCCAAATTCGAGGACACACAGTGATCAACCACGAGAGCTGTCCAAAGCGCGGGGACCAGGTAATCGTGCAAAGGGCCGCAAACGATCTGCTTCTCTTCAACATGGAAGATGGAAACTATTACTCGCTGAACGAGATTGGCGGAAGGATTTGGGAACTCTGCGATGGAAATCACAGCGTCTCGCAGGTTATTGGGGCTCTCGCCGTGGAATATGATGCCTCCGAACAGGTTCTCGAGCAGGACGTTCTCGAGTTGCTCCAGGATTTCCGAAAGGGAAAGTTAATTGTGTAGTAAGGGAGCGGAAATAGGTTTCATATTGCCTTCGGCCAGAAGTCTCGATGATTTGCCACCGCAGGAACCCACGGGCACACTCTCACACGACCGCGAGCCCCCAATAGAGTCCTCAAGTTCACGCCCGACAGTGCAATTCATCTCCGATGCTGCTTTATTCCTCCAGATATTTGCATTTGCGGCCGCGGTCCCATACTTGCTCCGACTGAAACTGTCTAGAGTTGCCAGTTTTCTCGAGTTGGGCGGAGATCCCTGCGTCGATCATGCACCGGAAGATCGTGTGAAAAAAATAACGGCTTATGTGGAGCTCGCCATTCAGCGCGGTCGACCCATTGTGCGCTCAGGATGCCTGACGCGTGGGCTGACGCGCTACTACTTCCTTCGGCGAGTAGGAATGGACATAACACTGTGCTTCGGAATGGGCCGGCTCGATAACGAGTTCATGGGGCATTGCTGGCTTATAAAAGGCGGAGAGCCCTTCCTTGAGATGGAGGATCCGCGACATCGGTATGCGGAGGTATATCGCATTTCGCGCGCGGGTGGCCAAGCATCTGTGCCTGGCGGCGCATGCGGACTACGGAGGTTCTCACAATCGTGAACGAAATTCGACCGGTGCGAAGCTATCGTTTCCACGGGCTGGATCTCAGAGTCTCGTGTTCGGCGGCAATAGCGTCGTTCCTGGACAACCGGTTCCGTCTTCTGAAATCCGCTGAAGAGCAGGCGGAAACCATTTCCTTTGATTTTCAATCTGTGCCCGATGCAGGCTGGCATCGTCTGGAAAAACCACAAGGTCAGGGACTAACTTTTTATGAGTTGCCTTCGGGGGAAGCCCTCTATTTCGGAGCGGGGGATCAACTCTACCTTAGCTTCCGAGACGGTGTGCGAGCACTGAGCAGGCCTGGTCTGGGTTGCGCTTCCTTTTCTGTGGTTGAGTCGGAGCCGGTGAACTTGTTCCTGGCCTCACATCTTATGTTCACGATTGTGTTGGTTGAAATGCTGAAGCGGCTCGGCTGCTATAGCATGCATGCGGCAGCATTCAGCAAAGGCGGCAGAGCCATTCTCCTACCGGGTACAAGCGGCGCCGGCAAATCTACGCTGGCAATCACGCTTCTGAGGAGCGGGTTCGGTTATCTGAGCGACGACATGGTGTTCCTGCGCCGAGGTTCAGATGGATTGGGAGTCCTCGGCTTTCCGGAGGACATAGACGTAAGCGATCAAACGATCGGCTTTTTCCCCGAGCTAAATTTCCTCGGGCTTGCTCCGAAGAACCACGGATGGCCGAAGAGACAAGTCCGGGCCGACGAAGTTTACAAAGTCGAGTCGGTCCCGGAGGCGAAGCCCGGAGCCATCGTCATTCCGCAAATTACCCGCCGGGAAACAAGCGCTGTGCGGCCAATCAGTGCGGATGAAGCGCTCCTGGAGATGGTTTCCAACGTATTGCTCACGGAAGTGCGTTCCTGCCAGAGCCACCTCGATCTTTTGACCGAACTGGTGAGGCAGACGCCGTGTTATCGGCTTGAAACAGGACACGATTTCGAGCGCATTCCCGGTCTCCTCGGTGAATTGTTGAGTGGCAGCCGAGAGGAAATTCATGCCTGAACAACTTGTGCAGTCCCAAGACGCAAGAAGCCGGCCCGAAGTGGACTTGCTCTTGTCCTGTGCGCGGACTCGGCTCACACCGGAAATCTCAGCTCGAATCCGAATCGCGGTTCAGAAAAATCTAAACTGGATGGCGCTGATCCGGCTGGCGATGCGCCACGACGTCATGCCGTTGCTGTATCGCAGCCTCCAACAGGTCTGCCCGGATTCTTTGCCGGAGGAAATTTTCGGGCCTGTTTGTGCACGCTACCAATCTCAATCAAGGCAGGCCCGATATCTCGCCGGAGAACTCGTGCGCGTACTACCACTATTTGAGGCGGAAGGGATTCTTGCGGTTCCTTGGAAGGGGCCTGTGCTGGCCCAAAGGCTTTATGGCGATCTGTCGCTGCGAGAGTTTAGCGATCTGGACATTATGATCCTTGAGCGCGACGTTCCGAGGGCTCAAGAGATGATCCGACAAGCCGGTTATGAGTTCTTGGACCTGAAGGATATTGGCAACCTCGCGGAATACCTGCGGACCAACCGTGAATTGCGCTTCCATCGCCGCGATGGGGCGCTATTGGAATTGCACTGGCGATTTGCGACGCAATTGGCTTGTGTGAGACATGACCCGGACCGCTTTCTGCAGCGATTCGAAAAGATCTCCCTAGCCGGCGCGCAGGTCCGCAGCCTACCTCTGGAGGTTTATATCCTGATGCTCTCCATCCATGCGACCAAGCATAAGTGGAGGCAGCTCAAGTTGATTTGCGACATTGCGGAAATCCTCGGACATGACGAGCTGGACTGGCAATATGTGCTGGCCGAAGCGGGCGACCTGGGTTTAAGGCGAATGCTAGCAGTTGGCGCCTTGTTGGCCGATGAATTGCTCGGCGTGACTGCCCCTGCCGAGCTGGCTAAGGGATTGAAGATCGATCAACCGACCCGTGCGTTGGCTGCCGAAGTCCATCGCAGTCTTTTCGAGGAGCCCAATGAGGATTGGCAGAGGCATGCCGATTTCCCGTTTCAATTCAAGATTCGCGAACGCCTGCGGGACCGGGCGAGCATGTTGTACCAGAATTTGCCGTCCAAACTTGTGCCCGATGAACGAGACCGTCGGTTTCTGCCGATGCCAGAATTTCTTTCTTCCCTGTATTACCTAGTAAGGCCCGTCCGATTGGCCTGGGAAAAAATGAACGACGGATAGGTTGCTGACCTGCTTCCCCAAATTTTAGTCCAGCCAAAACTTAGTCGCAGAATCATATAAGTCCTTTCCATTTCAAATTAGGACAGCACCACAAATATTGCAGTGTGGACCATAGAAGTTGTATAAGCAGACGTTAGAACTCAGCTTCAGGCAGCCTGTCCGCGGAAATCTTCGTCAGGGCAGGTCTCACAACATGGCTTGGGACGCTCGAGCCAGTCCGTTCTAAGTTGGCGTGCGCTCATAACAATTCGCCAAGTTTGGATCGAGTATGGCGGGACTTCGGTGAGTTCGACTTCTCGGGAAGGGCGCGGGATAGCGAGAACATCCGCGGCGTGGAGTGGAAATGGCTGGAATGACAGAACGTCGCACGACTCGACGCTATGACTTGTCTTTGCCGATCATCATTCGGATCCCAACTGAAAAGACGTTGGATTCACAGCAAGGCAAGACCCGCGACATCTCCACTCGCGGACTTTATTTGGTTATCGACCAGAATCTCGAAACGGGCTCGGAACTCGACATCACGCTGACTCTTCCGGCAGAGATAACTCATGGCACAGAAGTGTTCGTCCGAGCGCTGGGCAAAGTTGTTCGCGTGGAACTCCGCGTGGAAGATGATAGTACGCGAATGGGTGTGGCCGTGGTGATCGAGCGGTATGATATTATCCGCGGGGAAGTTGCCCGGGCATGAACCAACTCTCCTGAGCACCCTGGATCGGGGAAAGCCACGGACCATAGTCCCTTTTTATGTTCCATCCGCCCGAGCATTGTATCACCGAGGATTTCATCTTGCAATCTCGAGTGGGTTAGGCCAGGAGTTCCGCCTCAAGCCGCAGCGGTGTACCCGGGTGGGCTGGCCAGCTCAGGCGAAAAATGCGCAGAGCGTACGGGGCCGTCAGCGCAACAGCCGGTTCTGTTTTGGTAAGTGAACCTCCTCTGCCACACCGAAGATGCGGGCTGGTTGGGGGCCGGTGCGTCCGCGCCGCCCAGTTAGCGCGGGTCCGGCGCCGCGTCAACTGGTGTTGAGCAGGAGAGTCGACCAAGGAATAGGCTCGGGAAGAAGGGCCACTTCGCGAAGCATGACCTCGACGATATGTCGAACGGTAGCAGTAGGGTCCTTGGGCCGGCGGCAACGACCCAACCTGCGATAGATGAACAGTTGAAGCAGATTAAAAGCGAGCGTCCAAAGAAGTAGGACAGACATGAGCGCATTTTGCGTATGCCGAAACACATGGGCCAAGTTCCAATATTGGACCCATTGATGAAACGCGGTGTTTTCGATATGCCAACGAGAACGGATGATCCGTAGCGCCGTCCGGCGACCGAGCTGGCGCACGCGCTGCCCGATGATGGCGAAGCACCAGGTCGATGGATCTTCGCCCGGCTTGGCGACCACGGCGCGGATCGCGCGAATTTTTCCTTGGTAGCTGGTGAGCGTCTCAATATCATCCACGTCCCAAAATTCCACGTGTTCTTTCCGCTCCGGATCATCGTGGCTCTCGCACCGTCCCTCGATCTCCCAAAGGGTGAGTGCATCTTTGAGAGGTTCGTTCTTCTCCTTCTTGAGCACCAGGAAGCCGCCGTAGCCGTAATCGGTGAGCTGGGTCATCACCGGCCCATTGGCGTAGAGAGCGTCGAGCACGAAGGCGTCGATGAACCCTCCATAGGTATCGTGCAAGGAATCGATGAGACGCCGCGCAGCAGTCAGTTCGCCTTCATGACCGACATGTTCGCGGTCGCGATCGCGGCGAGCTTCCTCGTTGAGCACCGGTTCGATCCCCAGCACGACATCGAGGACCGGCCCGAGCAACAGGGCCACCACATAGTGGTGGTAATACTGTTCCACTTCTTCGAGCTCTCCCGTGCGTCGCTTCACTTTGACCTTGCGCACTAAACAGTTCGGGCAATGTCGATCGTAGGAGGAAAACGGTTCCCAGCCGTCGATGGCCACACAGCGCAACGCACCGTAAGAGCCGTCGCGAAAGGCCTTGTTTCGCTCGGCTTTGCTAATGACTTCATCGTTCGCTTTGCGGATGCCGTGCAGTTCGAGTTTGTCGAGAACGTTGGCCACCACGTCAGCACTGAAGGCCTTCGCCTCCGGAGTGGGTTGACGCCCAATGAGCTTCTGAAAATCGCTTTCCTTCAGATCCCCTTCCAAGGCGTTGATGCTCGGGATGCGCAGCACCGCCGTGTGAAACAAGCTGTTGACGATGTCGAAGGTCGGAATTTTCGGTGCTCGCCGGGCATCGGTGAAGCTGGCTAATAAATCGGGCAGGCCAAAGACATTGCAGACGTACTTTTCAAACTGGTGGAGTTTGCTAGGGGAACCGTCGATCCACTCGGGCAAGGCGGCGCCGCGCAGCTGCCGCCGAAGGGCTTCGTCCCGATCCCCACAGCACCGCTTGTATTTGCTGCCGCTACCACAGTGGCACGCCTCGTTGCGGCCCATGCGCGGCGGGACGATCTCACTCACCCTGAGGGAAGTTTCCTGGTTCAGGGTGAGACCCATGGTCAGCCAAAAAGTCCCACGCGCAGGCTGAGTCGCGGGCCGCTCATTTCTTCTTGGGCTTCTTCTTCAGGGACTGTCGACGCCACAGCGCCAGCAGCTTGGCATTGGCGGCGAAAACCTCGGCAATAGCGTCTTTGAACTCGCGTCCCTGCTCCACCAGCGGCCGGATCTGCTCCACCCATTCATCGGGAACACGCTCGACGCGTTTCCGGCCATCGGCTCGGAAGGTCAGAGACCACACGGGATGTCCTTCTCCATCCGCGCACCGACAGTTGGGTTTCCCGCAACGTCGGTGCGTGAGGGCAAGTGAGCCCGGCAGAGCGTCTAGAGGGATTCGGAGACTACGAAGCAAGGCGTGCTTGCGTTGGCGCAAACGCGCGGCGGGATCCCCTTTGGCGTCGTACCAATTCATCTGAGTGTTGTATAACACACAGACAGACTTTTGTCAACACAATTCTTCCGGCGGGGGAATTTGTCCACGGCACCGCTGCAGGATCTTCAATGTCTATGTGGTGTTACACGCTTGGGCCGGAACACCTGGGGTTAGGCCTAATATCCCGCCAGACCGTCTCCCGGAGGGTCCAATGAAAGTGTCGGATCTCATTGGGTCCCGCAAGGAAGTTTTTTCGATCACCGAAGACACGAGTGTCCATCAGGCCGCGCAGTATCTGCGGCGAGAAACAAGTACGCGCGGGGGCGTTGTAAACGCAAGCGGCAAGCTCGTGGGGGTGATCTCGCATAGCGATGTCACCGACAAAGTCGTTCCAGAGAACAAATGCCCGCGTGGATGAAGGCGTCGGATATCATGTTGTCGGAACTCAGCGCTAGAAGACTCCAAGAAGGGTCATTCAGGAAATCCTCCCCAATCTTGTGGCACTTTTTTCTCATGATTAGGAAGAGTGGAAAACAGCAAGCGGGAGTGCGGTACTAGAACTCCCAAGCCTCCCCACCTGTACGTGCTTGACAATAAATACCTTACCGGTCCGACCCATTTTCACGCCCCCCCAACGCATTCTTCGCTTCCTCATTCCTGTTGGCCTGCCATGTGCACGCAAGAAATCGAGAATAGACTTTACTATTTATGTCTCGAAAGACCCATTACGAGAGCCTCGGTGACGCACTGGGAACGCAACTGCCCCCGGATGACGTCTTATTCGGCAATTCTAAAAGGATGGGGGAGGTTCGCCAGAGGGCGGAAAAGATTTCCGGAGCGAGTATTCCCGTGCTTTTATACGGTGACGCCGGCACGGGGAAGGAGTCTCTTGCGCGCTGGATACACGCACACTCGCCCTATCGGAACGGTCATTTCGTCAAGATCAATTGCGTAGCCATTCCAGGAACTTTGATGGAGAGCGAATTGTTCGGTTACGAAAAAGGAGCCTTCACAGGAGCCCAGGCCGCAAAACCTGGTCGCATTGAGTTTGCACACAATGGCACTTTGTTCTTGGATGAGATCGCAGACCTGGAGATCGGTCTCCAAAGTAAACTTCTGCATTTTCTCCAGGACGGTTGCTTTTCGCCGATTGGTGGGGACACAGAAAGGACCATAGACACGCGACTCATCTGTGCGACAAATAAGAATCTTGAAGAAGAGATTGCGGCCGGAAGATTCCGCGCCGACTTATTTTATAGGATCAATGTTGTTTGGCTGAAACTGCCTAAATTGTGCGAACGCAAGCAAGACATACCTTACCTTGCTGAATACTTACGCATTCAACATCAGAAGCAATTCGCCAAAGAGTCTGAGCCGCTGACGGACGATATCCTGAGCTGCCTGCAAAATTTGAATTGGCCGGGGAATGTGCGGGAATTGTCGAACGGTATTGCGAGGTATGTGCTGATCGGTCCAGAGGCGGTGGTCGGGAAAGACCAGCTGCAAAAGCACGCAGCAACAGTACCAAAGGTCTCCGCGGGATCTGAGAGTCTTTCGCTGAAACAGATTGCCAAAGAATCGATTCGCGAGATGGAGCGCAGTGTCATTCTGGAAGCATTGCGGTCCAATCAGTGGAACCGCCGCAAAACCGCCGAATCGCTAAAAATCAGCTATCGTGGACTGATGTACAAGATTCGCAACGCTGGACTGATTTCCGGGCGCTCAAGGCTCGCCTAAACGTCTCGAAATGAGGCTATCTCCGCTTCGCAATCCTCCCTTGACTGACTTTTCGATGACCAGAATTCGTCTCCCTTTTCTCTTTGTCGACGGCTGTCGTCCGCGCGGCCACTCCAGTTAAATCTTCTATTTTTCCTTGCGTTTACAGCATTCCTAGCTCTCTCGGACCCCCGTCACGCACCAGGTACGACAATGCTCAGAAAAATTTAAGAATTGGGCCAGATTAGGGTCAGTTCCCCTACCCAGCACTGTAGCTGTCCTAAATATGAACTTAGGACCAGTATTCTTAGTACTACCTTGGAGGGTATTGTTCCTCACGACGTAAGTCGGGGGGATTTTCGATGAGAGTTGGCCACGGGGAATCGCAGAAGCACACTCAAGGTTCGCTTCGTCAATCCAGAAATCTTCGGCAGCTCCGAGCGCTACTCGCCATTGCGGCGGTGATGCCTCTAGCGGTGATCAGTGGTTGCGCGGGCCTCGTGAGCGCAGGTGGGTCGAAAGCACTCACCGGCCCTGCAAAAGCCGGCCCACAGCAAATTGGTGTGAGTTCCGCGAGCTTAAATTTGGGGATTGCAATGGTCGGAACCACGGCCAAAGGTACGTTGACGATTACGAACGCCGGCGGCGCCAACCTGATCCTGTCATTGATTTCTGTGAGCGGTGGTTCATTTGGTGTCTCTGGCATGACCACCCCAAGCACGATTACACCAGGCAACAATGCTTTGTTGACTGTGTCGTTTTCTCCGACATCAGCCGGAACCGATTCTGGCAGCCTCTCCATCACCAGCAATGATCCGCAAACTCCTACGACGATCATCACACTCGCTGGGACAGGATCGTTGACTCCGGTGGCGCCAACGATTACAACGCCACCAGCGAACCAGACGGTGACGGCAGGACAGACAGCGAGCTTCACGGTGGTAGCGGGAGGCACAGCGCCACTGAGCTTCCAGTGGCAGAAGAACGGAGCAAGCATCGCGGGGGCAACTTCTGCGAGCTACACGACGGCGGCGACGACCACGTCAGATAGCGGATCGACGTTCCGAGCAGTGGTGAGCAACACGGTGGGGACGGTGACGAGCGCTGCGGCGACGCTGACGGTGAATGCGACGTCGGGCAAGACGTACAGCATTTCTGGAGCGATTACTCCTGCGGCAGGCGGGAGCGGGGCAACGCTTACACTGAGCGGCGCAGCCACCGGCACAACGACTGCCAACAATACAGGCAACTATAGTTTCACTGGCTTAGCCAACGGTAGATATGCAATTACGCCAGACCGCACTGGCTATACGTTCAGCCCCAGCGCAGAAGGCGTGACAGTTAGCGGGGCAAATGTAACAGGAATTAATTTCACGGCTACCGCACAGGTTGGCCAGACGTATAGCATTTCTGGAACGATCACTCCTGTGGCAGGCGGGAGCGGGGCAACGGTCAGCCTTAGCGGAACGGGAAGCGCCACGACCACCACCAACAGCGCTGGCAATTATATTTTTACTGGCCTATCCAACGGGGCCTATACAATAACCCCCTCGAACATAGGATACGCATTCAGCCCGGCCAACCCGAGCGTGACGGTCAACGGAACCAACCTTGCCAATGTCAATTTCACAGCCACGACGCAGCAAGCGCACTCCGTGGCCCTGTCCTGGGACGCGAGTACGTCGACTGTGTCCGGGTACAACGTCTACCGCAGCACGTTGAGTGGGACAGGATACACGAAGATAAATTCTTCAGTCATTCCTGCGCTGGCTTATAGCGATTCGACTGTGCAGAACGGTATAACTTACTACTACGTTTCAACCGCGGTGGATTCTAGCGGGAACGAAAGCGTTTACTCTAACGAAACACAGGCCATCATCCCTTAATTTAGAGGATTCCGCCTTCTATTGCTTCGCGGCGTCCGCCGACAATTCGGGCGCCGCTGCGAACTTCGATTTCCTGTTGGCATAGAACCAGACGAGACTCTGGGCCAATACCGCGCCGAGGGCGTCAATTGCGACGTCACGCGCCCGTGCCTCCCGCAAGGGCACGAAGGACTGATGCCACTCGTCCAGGCCAGCGTAGGTGACCGCAATCACTAGAGTGGCCAGGGCCCAGCTGAAGCGCCAGCCAAAACGCCCTCCTCGAATGCCGTGGAAGACCGAGACGCTGAACAGGCCAAATTCAGTGACGTGCGCCATTTTGCGGATCCCCATATGCATAAGGCGTAGCATGCGGGGTGAAGCTGTGGGGAGAAGCCAATGGAGCATGGGGATGATGACCCGTCCGGTCTGCTGACTGCTGAAATAGTGAGTGGAAAAGAGCGAGATCAATGTGGCGACAAGGATCGCAGGGATCCAATACAGGAAGCGTCGCCGATCAGGGTACCGTTGATTCATGAGTCTTTTCCTTTAGGCGCTGTGGTGCCACGCGGACTAACCGATCGGGCCTCGAGCAGGTGCACGAAGTAGAGATTCGCGACTTTGGAAAGGTGGTCGCTGCAGCAAGCGAGTTTGCGCTTTTCGCGCAACTCCCGTAGATAAGCCTGGGTGGTCTCCTGCCAGCTACGTAATATCATCCCATGGGCATAGGCTCAACTGCGCTTGCCAGTTCTCAGGTTGTAGCTCGACGGTGCGCCGAAATTCCTGGCACGCGGCCATCCAGCTACTCATTCTGATGCTGGTTTGGGCCAATTTGAAGTGTGTCTCCGTGAAACGAGGATCAATCTCTATAGCTTGTCCATAGCAAATGGCAGCCGCAGAGAACTGGCCTTTTTGAAAGGCCTGGTCCCCTTGGACAAGAAATCTTTGCTTTCGGATCTTCGGGTCGTGAGAGCACCCAGCCTGGCTCAGGGAAAAAAGCAAATTGCTGGTAACCAAGCGGTTTTCGTGTTGATGGCAAAGCCTAGACACGCCCAACCCATTCCATTTGGCTCTCCCAGCAGGGCTAAAACAAAGCAGTTCTTTGACCCCCATGGACGAGGAGTAAGCCCGGCCGCGCTCTTTTCCGTATGTTAATGAAAATAAAACCCTTAAAAGTATACCTGGGGACGAGAAGGCTAGGCGAAGACCCATGGGCGACAGGCTGTCGATCAATATCCCCTTCACTGATGGGAAGAAACTTAGGGATAAAGTGGGTACTTTTCTTCCAATGCTGCTTGACTGAGGGAGTCGAGGATGCGCTACGTCGGAAGATTTGTTTTTCCTTGCGATTATAACGTATTGATATTAAGCACCTTAGTGTAAGAGCAAGTTTTAATCCTCAGTGCGGAAGGATGGAAAGAACCGTGCACCGTAGGGAAGTATGCAATACTAATCTAAATAGGGATAAGCTATGCGAAAGTATAGGCATATCGACTTAGAGACCAGGTGAAATGAGGGAATAGCACGATGGCTCGAAATGGCGAAATCTCGTTGACCGACGCGAAGAGGATTCTCCGCAAGTATTGGTGGATTCTACCGCTGAGCACCCTCCTTCTTGGCGCGCTCGGATTTGTTGCGACTCTGGTGCTGCCCAAGAAGTATATGTCTTCGACGAGCGTACTCGTGGAGCAGCCAGTCGTGTCTGCGGAGTATGTCAGGCCAGTGGTGACGGACGATCTCGACCTGCGATTGGCCTCCATGAAAGGGCTAGTCCTTAGTGGTCCCCGATTGCAGCCGATCATTGAGAAATTGAATCTTTTTCCCGAGCAACGCGGGAAAGTCCCCATGGACGACCTTGTGGGAGAGCTGTCTAGCGCCGTCGGCGTGGAATTGCTGAAACCCATGCAAGGGGCAGGAGGCCGCCCCCCGGGATTCCATGTAAGTGTGACTTTCGACAAACCCCAAACGGCACAGCGGATCTGCTCAGAAATCACCTCGATGTTTATGGAACAGAACGCTCAGAGGCGGATGGAGCAGTCACAAAAAACGACCCAATTCATGGGCAAAGAACTCCAAACGGCGAAAGAGAATCTGGACCAGCAAGATGAAAAGCTCGCGCAATTCAAGAGGCAATACCTTGGCACCCTGCCGGAGGAAGAACAGACGAACCTAAGCCTGCTGACAGGGATGAATACCCAGCTGGAAGCAGAGACGCAAGCGTTGAACCGCGCGACGCAGGACAAAGCCTTCAACGAAACTATGCTCAGCCAGCAAGAAGCAAACTGGTCGGCGACGCTAAACGGAGGGCTGCAAAATCCGGACACGATGGAACAGCAGCTTGCTGCCTTGCAGGACCAACTCTCGCTCATGCTTTTGCGCTACACGCCGGACCACCCGGATGTGCTCAAGCTGAGATCACAGATCGAAGCACTCAAACGTCGCATCTCGGCAGACCCGGGAACGAAGAGCCCTATCGACCCTGCGCAAGCAAAGCTTCATGAGCCTCCGCAGATCCAGCAGCTGCGTGCAAGAATCAAACAAGATGATTTGAATATTGCGGATTTGACTGGAAGACAGAACCAAATCCAAGAACATATCCGAGTGTTGCAAGTGCGCGTGCAAACCAGTCCCATGGTGGAAGAAAAATACAAAGAATTGACGCGGAACTACCAGACGGCCCAACAAATCTACAATGAGCTCCTGAAAAAACAATCGGATTCGTCCATCGCGAAGAATCTCGAACAGGAGCAGGAAAGCGAAGTCTTTCGGGTGCTGGATCCACCAAGCTTTCCGCTCGATCCCTCATTTCCAAAGGTGTACCAATTTGTAATCGGCGGATTGGGTGCCGGATTTGCGTTGGCAGTGGGGATTTTGTACGTGCTGGCCTTCATCAACAAAGCCATGTACACGGAACAGGATGTCGAGGTATGCCTGAAGCTGCCGGTATTGACGATGGTGCCGAGTATCGATGCTATGCAGGAAGGCAAAGGCATAAAGAGAAAGAAGTCCGAGAATTACGAGGCCGCGGTGGCCCTAAAGGTTTAGAAAACCGCAGAGTAAGGATCATAACAACAAAAAATGAGCCGGATTCATGAAGCGTTGAGGAAAGCCGTAGAAGAACGCAATGCACAACGTGCAGATAACTCCACTGGCGGACCAGTGGACCTGTCGGCCGAAGGTTTGGCGGGTGCCCTTCTGCCTGACAACGGGACGCACTCAGAAGGACTCGCGGTTGCCACTGGTGAAGACCATGCGGCATTCCTGCGATTCCAGAAATATGTGAAGAAGTGCGCGCATCCCGCTTGGAAGATGGAAGTGAACGGAAGCGTGTTTTGCGCGGAGTCGTTGATTCCAGCTGTTGCCGAGCGATTCCGAACTCTGCGCTCGCGGCTTTACCAGATCACAGCCACGCACCCCGTTCGACGCCTTTTGGTCACCAGCAGCCTGGCAGCCGAGGGAAAGACTTT
>CAVPLA010000028.1:0-148574 GCA_963705855.1 uncultured Acidobacteriota bacterium | reverse complement strand
CGGACAATACCACCTTCTCCGACACTCTTCTCAAAGGACGCTAGGAAAGCTCAGTTCCTGTGCCCGTTCGACCCGCCGAGTTCTGATCCATAATGGCTTCCTAGTCCCAAACGACAGTTTCCTAAACCGTTGTAGCAAATAGCGCCACGCCAAACGATCCAGATTGGGGCCGGAACGAGCACGCCTTTTCGGACTTTCAACCCAAGGGTTGCGTGACGTCGGCGATCCGCACGCTAATCATGACAACGATTTCCAAGACCGTTGCATCCGATTTGCGGGCTCAGAGCCGCTGCTCACGAGGCAGCACGGTTTCTTTCGCCAAACAGGCGGTCAGCTGCTTGGCAGCCAGGTGGCGCTGACCCGATTTGTTTCGAGATGAATGCCGCCACATGTCCTGCCGATCCCTCTTGCCGTTCACTAGAGACCCCATGTCACATACTCTAGGCACTTATTTACATCTGCCGAGGATTTGGTACACTGTTCCAGAGGGCATCATGCAAAACTCAAAAGCCGAAAAGCTCCGCAAGCTGGTCTCGAAACGCCAGATCGTAAGGGCCAAAGATGCCAGGGAACTCGGCATTCCCCGAACGTATCTCCCGCGGCTGGCGCGCCAAGGGGACCTGGAAAAGGTCGGCCGCGGGCTCTATTCCTCTCGGGATTTCTCCGGAACCGAGAACACCTCCCTCATCGAGGCGGCTTACCAAATCCCCAAGGGAATTGTCTGCCTGCTCTCTGCGCTCCGGTTTCACAACTTCACCACCCAGTCTCCCCACGAGGTCTGGATGGCGATCGGTCACAAAGCCTGGGCTCCCAAAATTTCCTCTCCTCCCGTTCGACTCATGCGCATGTCCGGGCCTGCCCTTCACTTTGGCATGAAAGAATATTCTATTTCCGGCGCAACGCTTCGCGTGTTTTCCCCGGCAAAGTCGGTGGCCGACTGCTTCAAATTTCGCAGCAAGGTTGGCCTCGATGTCGCCATAGAAGCCCTCAAGGAATGTCGCCAGCAGAAGAAAGCCTCGATTGACGAACTCGCTGCCGCCGCCAAAGTCTGCCGCGTCGCCAACGTCATGCGCCCTTATATGGAGTCACTCTAGTTGACCAAACCGGCCCCAAAGAACCTCCCCGCTTCCGTCCGCCAGAAGCTCGCGAACCTAGCGCGCGAGCGCAACGTGGATTTCGGACTGATCCTCGTCAAGTACGGGCTCGAACGTATTCTCTTCCGGCTGAGCCGCTCCCGTCACCGCGACGTTTTCATTCTGAAAGGCGCGCTGCTCTTTGAGCTGTGGACGGAACAACGCTATCGTCCGACACGGGATGCCGATTTCCTCGCTCGCGGTGACAACGCCCCGGAGCGCTTCGCCCATATTTTTCGGGAACTCTGCGTTTTGGAAGTCGACGAGGACGGCCTGCGCTTCGATGTCGAGACCGTCGAAGCGGAACGCATATCCGAGGATGCCGACTACGAAGGCGTCCGGGTGACCTTGGTTGCGTATCTCGAACGCGCAAAGATTCCCATTCAGATTGACATCGGCTTCGGCGACATCGTCACACCACGCACCTTCCGAGACCGACTATCCCACGCTCCTGGAATTCCCTTGCCCGCGTTTGCTTGCCTATCCGAAGGAAACGGTCGTTGCCGAAAAACTCGAAGCACTTGTGAAACTCGGAATCGCCAATACCCGCATGAAGGATTTCTACGATCTGGAGGTTCTGTCCCGCACGTTCGCGTTCGAAGGAAAAACTCTCGCCCAGGCGATTCAAAACACCTTTCAAAAACGTGGGACTGACCTTCCGATGGCAGGTCTGCCCGTCGCCTTCACGTCCGAGTTTTGTGACGACGTAAACAAGAAACGGCAATGGACCGCGTTTTGCGCGAAGAACAAGTCCTACGTCGAGAAGGCTGAATTCAAGGCGGTGATGGAAACCATCCGAAACTTTCTCGCTCTCCCGGTCCGCACCGTCCAAGAAGGACATTCGTTCACGAAGACGTGGAAGCCCGGCGGACCCTGGCGTTGAAACGGTTATCAATGCATTTCGTTCGAGGAGTTCTCAAGACTCGGAACGATGCGGACTACCGGATTTAGTCTCCTGTTCTCTCCGCTCCTCTGTGGGCACATTCCTCCAGGCGACTTTCAGAAAAATGTACTAGTACCAATATTTTTTCTCCTTTTTTCCCTTCTGGATGTTCCTTAAATAAGTATGGGGCGGTGATCGGGAACTCTCCGCCAGCTTGGACTTTTCCGGGGGATTAAGATTTTTCTTACTTTTTCCCTTCTCGATGTTCCTTTAATAAGTAGGGGGCTGTGGCCGCACTTCCCCCGGGCGACTCGGGATCCCTGAGAGATTAAAGTTTCTTCTCACTTTTTCCCTGCTGGATGTTCCCTAGTAAGTAGGGGGACTGGTGGACTTTCTGCGATGAAGATACTTACTACAGCTTCCAGTAGGTCACGCGCAAGATTTTTTCTTACTTTTTCCATTTTCAAGGCCTCTTTAATAGTAGAGGACTCGACGATGTCAAAAGGGTTGTACCGCTCTCTGCAGCGCGGGAAGGTGACGGGTGCATGAAAGACACAGATCACCCGATCCGTCACCCTCGCGTTCACCTCGGCGATCGAGCAAATGCCCAAGGAACAAGAGGTTGCGCACGGCGCGACGATCAATTTGGACGCGGGCAAAACCCTGTGTTGGGCTGGAGCGACCCCAATTTTGCGCACGGTTCCGTGGCCAAATCGATCCTCGGGTCGCTCCAGCCCACGAAGATTCCTTCCGATGTTTTGCCCGCGTGTGTCCCCGAATTCTTAGACGAAACATGTGTAGGGAACGGATGAATAAGGTGAAGACGGTAAGAATTACCCTCTGCACTTTCAGAACTGCCACTTCTTCACCTAACGCTCGGCCCATTGAATTCATTCTGAAGCGTTTTCCAACCACCACCTCTGCGAAAGTTACCGCGCAAGAGAGGGCAAATCAGGCGGGGAGCGACCCCACTTTTTGGCGGTCAATCCGCCCAAAAGTTTTCTCCGGGTCGCCCCCGCCCGTTGCTGTATGCCGGTGCGCATGTTTTTTCGTCAAGGGCGAAGCAGCCTCGCTCCTGGCCGTCAAAATCTCAAGTTCCGGTGAAGTAGGCTTCACCCTCCTACTTCACCGCAACCTCACCTCCTACTTCACCCTCGATCGAGTACAAGATTACGGAAATCAATCACATGAATCGTCCCGAAGAACGAAATTGTGCGCGGCCCAGACCGCGCCTGAGGCGGGAGCGACCCCACCCTTTGACGCACGGTGCGTCACGGTTGCCGTGTGGTCGCTCCCGCCCTCACAGAAACTTCGGGGCCGCGTTTTGCGCGCTTGCATATACGGACCCGAGAATTTGTCAGACAGGATGTCTGACATCTTGTATGAACACGAAAGGAGAAGTCCGTTGTCTATTTTGAAGTCACCACCAAAACAGCCCAAAGCAGTCACCATCCAAGCGCGTGTCGAAGAATCGGTAAAAACTCAGCTGGAGCTCTATGCTGAGTTCATCGATGCTTCGCCGTCTTACGTGATCACCGAAGCCCTGAAGCTGTTGTTCCGCAAGGACGACGACTTTAGACGCTGGGCAGACGAACACGCAAACAACCACAACAATGGAAAAGCTAAAGGAGACGTTCTTGCGAAGGCCGTCTAACAAACATGAAGTCCCGTCCAACCCAATTCGGTGCGCGCGAGAACACAGCGTCCCCAAGACAGCATGCCCCGCGCTTTGTAGAAAATGCTCGCTCGAATGCAATTTGTATTGAGGAGGAGAACTCAGACGTAGCGGAAGATTCCCTTCTAGCCGACGCACTCGCGGAAGGTAGCAAAAGCCTTCTACATGCCGCGTCACAACACGCGGCCACAGGGGGAGAAGGCAGGGCCCGTGCTGAGCGCTCGGCCCAAGCATCTACACTCAAACCTTCACAAGAATCCAAGCCTGCCTTCGAAACCTTGATCGGCAGTCCCGAAGCGGCGAAATTGCTGGGCAACATTCACGTCAAGACCCTGCAGCGCTACGCGCGGACGGGAAGTCTTCCCGGATACCAAATTGGCGGCCACTGGTATTTTCGTGTATCAGAGCTGGACGCATGGCTGCAATCTCGGATAAATTCAAATTGCCAACCCGCTGACCGCGTGGATTTCACACAGGAGAAGACACAGTGAAATTCACACGGCAACGTTATCAGTCAGGAAGTTTGTCACGCGAAGTGCGGAAGGCCGGCCCCGCAGTTTGGATCTTCCGTTGGCGCGAGAACGCAACGGAAGGAAGGGTCTACCGGAAGGTGGTTGTGGGTACCATCGAACAGTTCCCAACCAAGACAGCGGCAAAACGTGCCGTTGAAACATTTCGCTCCACGATCAACGCGGTCAATCCCGCAGTGCCCGTGACCTTAAGGCAATTGGTCAAGCACTATGAAGAGAACGAATTGCCAAGCAAGGCCTTCTCAACACAACGAACCTTCCAGACGTCGCTGAAGACTTGGGTTCTTCCGAAGTGGGGCGAACACAGGCTTTCAGACGTGCGCACAGTGGAAGTGGAAGGCTGGCTTCACAGCCTGCCACTTGCGAACGCGACAAAGGCGAAGATCAGAAACACCATGCACGTCATCTTTGCCCATGCCGGCCGCCACGAGTGGATTGCGACGAATCCTATGACGCTCGTGCGCCAGAGTGCGAAGCGTGAGAAGTTGCCCGACGTCCTGGAGCTGGATGAACTGAAGAAGTTGCTGGCAGAGCTTGAGAACCCGGCGCGTGCGTTGGTCTTTCTGACCGCTGCCACGGGATTAAGGGTATCTGAAGCCCTGGGGTTGAAGTGGTCTGACGTTGACTTCGCCGCTGGTGAAATCCGGCTCAGCAGAGCAGTAGTTCATCAGCATGTTGGCGACATGAAGACAGAGGCTTCCCAGAAGCCCGTGCCTATGGATGGCGCACTGCTCGACGCTCTGCAGGATTGGAGCAGACAGGCACCGTACCGGCAGATGGGTGACTGGGTGTTTGCTAGCCCGGATATGGACGGCAAACAACCGTACTGGCCAGAGACGCCGCTAAAGTGCTACGTGCATCCCGCTGCGAAGCGCGTAGGCATCACCAAGGCTCTGGGATGGCATTCCTTCCGCAGAACGTTCGCAACGCTCTTGAAAGGCGGCGGTGAGGACGTAAAGACGGTCCAGGAACTGATGCGGCACGCAAGCAGCAGATTGACGCTGGACGTGTACGCGCAGGCTCTGACCCCGGCTAAACGGGCAGCACATCTGAAGTTGGTTGGATTGATTCAGCCAGCGGCAGAAACAGCAATTGGTCCTTTATGGTCCCGCGCTGAAGATGGAGTCGCTGTAAGTAGTTGAAATTATGGAGCGGCCTATCGGAATCGAACCGACACCTGAACCTTGGCAAGGTTCCGTACTACCACTATACTAAGGCCGCTCAACGACAGTTCTTTTTATAACATGCCCGCGCGGCAGCGACAAGCCTTCCGTGGCTTCCCTTTCGTCGCGACCCCCGTGCGCCGACAAAATCTCGAAGTTTCCTTTTCAGGAAACCATCGTAACGCGGGCGGACTTGACTACAGGCGAACGTTTTTGCCGGTCAGCGAAACGATCCGCTTTATCTTTGTCGGTGTACACGCGGCCGAACTTCTCCCCGTCGGCATAGTACACAGTCACCAGAAAGTGGTGATGTTTGCGCCGCTTGTCCTTGCCAAAATTAGTTTTCTCTTTCTTTGCGGATTTTTTCGTCGGAGTTTTGGTCACAGAGGCCATCCCTGATTAGGTTGGTAGATCACTGCGTTCACTATCGCAGGGAAGCGCCACTCGCGCAAGTACCGCTATAGATAGTAACGCTGCATCCATTACAAGAAATTTAGGCAATTGAGGAATCTCGGAGCCCGTCCGATTTCGATGTTACGCGTGCTCGCTCCGCGCATCAAACTGATCAGCGAGCCGAACATGGAACTGACTGAGAGCCAATATGGACCACCCTCAAATGCCTGTTTTCACTTCGAAATGCAGGCAAATTCGCCGTTTCTCCTACTACCGCCCCCAGCCACCCCGGAACATTCTTTAAAAGAAGTTGCCGCCCATGAAACTTTTCCCACCTTTTTTCGTCTTAACTGGTGAGGGTAACGATAAGCTGAATGTGGCGGAGATTGAACATGATTATGACAATTACGAAACACCCGCCCCTCGTGGAAGACCTGCGAAATCATTCGCAGGAGCAGATTGCTGAATTGCGCATACTGCTTCAGTCCGGTGCTCCTTCGCGGCCAGATCCGCGTCGGCCCGGCTTCTTTGAAGTCGAAGGGCGTTCAAATATTTATTACGTTTTCAAATATCCTACGGGAACGAAAGTAATGCTTCTTGGTGTTTGGGACCGCGAAAGCGATCCTGTTGCAGAGCTCGTGGCTTGCACCTGTCCTGCCGCGTAATTTTCGAATTTCTCCTGAGAGCGTAAAAATCTGAGAAGCGCTCCGGCCCAGCCGGAGCGCTTTTTAGTCTTTCTCCTCCTCGTCCAATTCCAACGATGCGGAGTTGACGCAGTAGCGCAACCCCGTCGGATTTGGGCCATCGTCGAAGACATGCCCCAGGTGCGCGTCGCAGCGGCTGCACTTTATCTCCGTGCGAGCCATGCCGTGGCTGGCGTCGCTCTCGGTCTCGACAGCGTCCTCATTCGCCGGAGCGTAGAAGCTCGGCCACCCGGAGCCCGAGTGGTATTTGGTATCAGAACGAAACAACGGCTGGCCACAGCAGACGCACTTATATACCCCAGGCGTGTCCGTGTCCTCGTATTCCCCCGAAAACGGCGGCTCTGTCCCCTTCTGGCGGGTCACATAGTATTGATTCGACGTGAGTTGCTTCTTCCAAACGGCCTCGTCCTTGCGGATCTTTTCGTCCATGGCTGTTCCTTGCTCTCTGCCTATTTGGCCTTTGCCTTGCTCTATAAGGCTATCAGATTCGTTGAACTGGGCAGACGATGCAGCCCAGACCGCGGATCGACTCTGAACACACAGATTCTAACCTGAAAGCCGCAATGCCAGAAAAGCTCCAAAAGTCTGTCTCCGAAAAGCGCGTAGCCCGCAGAGCGAAGATTTCGCGGCCCGTCCGTGTCCGCCCTTCCGAGCCTCGCGATGACCACTTTGAAGACCTGCCCATCAGCGTAAACGTCTCAAAGAGCGGCATCTATTTCACCACGCGCCAAAAGTCCTATTATCCTGGCATGCGCGTTTTCGTGACCTTTCCTTACTCCTCACCCCACGATCCCATGAACTGTGAGTATGTCGCACAAGTGGTTCGCGTGGAAAAGCTCGATAACGACAAGACCGGCGTTGCCGTTCATCTGCAGATGAGCATGAACTTTAACGCTGGAGGAGCTTCACGCTCAGCCAGCCGGAACTGAGGCTTCTGCGCACCCTCAGGCTCACCCAGCCCACTTCGAGAATGCCGCAACCCCACAAGAAAAGCCGTTGTTGACACCGAACACGATTTTCTTTAATTTCTAACTATGAACTCTCGGGCGCATCACCACCATCATCATCACGGCCACACGCCGCGCCCGATGAGGTGTGCATAGAGTTTCGCAACACAAAGCACTCATCGGCCCGCTGGCGCAGTAAGCCCCAGCGGGTTTTTTGTTTTTAGGCGGCTGATTTACGGGAGGCACGTACGTGGAATCCGTGAACATCGACTTCGAGGAAGCTGGCGGGCTTGTTCCCGCAATCATTCAGGATCACCGATCCGGCGACGTCCTTATGCTCGGCTTCATGAACTCCGTCTCTTTGGCTGAAACCCAGCGCTCCGGCGAGGTGGTCTTTTTCAGCCGGTCGCGCAACAAGCTCTGGAAGAAGGGCGAGTCGAGCGGACACGTACTCAGAGTGCGCGAACTCCGCGTCGATTGTGACGCAGACGCTCTGCTCGTCCGCGTCGAAGCAGTTGGACCCGGCGTGTGCCACGAAGGATTTCGCAGTTGCTTTTTCCGCAAGCTGGAAGCTGATGGCACGGCGAAAATCACCGAAGAGCGCACGTTTGCGCCGGAAACTGTTTACGGCCAGCGGAAACAGGACAAAAAAACATGAGCTGTCTGAAACTAGGCATCCCCAAAGGCAGCTTGCAGGACGCGACGCTCGAGCTTTTTGCTCGCGCCGGGTGGAAGATCACGCTCAGCTCGCGCAGCTACGTGCCCACCATCGACGATCCTGAAATCGAGTGCCTGATGGTGCGCGCTCAGGAAATGGCGCGCTACGTCGAAACCGGGGCGCTCGACGCGGGAATCACCGGGCACGACTGGGTCGTCGAAACCGGCGCGGCTGTTGACGAACTTTCCGAACTCGTATACGCCAAGCAGCGCCTTGCTCGCGTCCGCTGGGTCCTCGCCGTTCCTGAAGACTCGACGATGCGTAATGTCCGCGATCTCGAAGGCAAAACCATCGCTACCGAGGTCGTCCAAATCACAGAGAAATACTTGGCGCGGCACGGCGTGAAGGCGCGCGTTGAATTTTCTTGGGGCGCCACCGAAGTCAAAGTCCCTCAGCTTGCCGATGCGATTGTGGAGGTCACCGAGACCGGCTCTTCGTTGCGAGCGAATCGTCTTCGCATCGTGGATACCGTTCTCGAATCCGCGACCGTTTTCATCATGAATCGAAGTGCCGCCACGGAATCGTGGAAACGCGAGAAAGCTGAAAACCTTATCATTATGCTGCAAGGCGCAATCGCAGCGGCGAGCAAAGTCGGCCTGCTCCTGAACGTTCACCGCGATGATCTCGCCGCCGTTCTCGCGGTTTTGCCAGCTCTCAAGAAGCCTACCATCTCCGCTCTCAGCGACCCTGATTGGGTCGCGATCAACACTATTGTCGAAGAAGCTGTGGTGCGACAGATTTTGCCCAAGCTGAAGGCCGCGAAGGCCCAGGGCATCGTCGAATACCCGCTGAACAAGATCGTGCTCTGATGCGCATCCTGAAACTCACGTCCGCCGTTGAAAAAACACTTCTTCGCGCGCGTCACGAGCGCGACCGGGAAGCCGAGCGCATTGCCGCAAACATCATCGCCGACGTTCGTAGACGCGGCGATGCGGCGCTCTCGGCGTGGACGAAAAAACTCGATGGAGTCGAACTCGACCGCACCACGGTCCGGATTTCGCAACACGAAATCGATGCCGCAAGCAAACAAGTGACCTACGAATTTCTTCGTGCCGTGCGCCATGCTGAGCGCAACATTCGCCGGATCGCTGAAAAACAACTGCCGCGTGACTGGTCTCTTGCAGTCGAGCCTGGCGTGACCATTTCTCAGCTGGTTCGCCCTATCGAAGCGATCGGCTGCTACATTCCGGGCGGACGTTTCGCTCTGGTCTCGACTCTTCTGATGACAGTCGTCCCCGCTGGCGTGGCTGGCGTGAAGCGCATCACGGTCGTTTGCCCCAAACCCAACGCAGAACTGCTCGCCGCTGCAAGATTGCTTGGCATAACGCAAATCGCCCGCATCGGCGGCGCGCAAGCGATAGCAGCGCTCGCCTACGGCACAAACAGTGTTTCCCGCGTAGACAAAATTTTCGGTCCCGGCAACCGATTTGTGACCGCCGCTAAACAGCTTGTCAGCAGCGACTGCGCCATTGATCTTCCCGCAGGCCCAACGGAAGCGATTGTCCTCGCGGCAAAAGGCAATCCGAAATGGATAGCGGCTGATCTGCTCGCTCAAGCAGAACACGCTCCCGATGCTGGAAGTTTTCTGGTAACGCCATCCCTGAAGCTGGCGCGCGCGGTCCAGAAAGAAGTCCACTTGCAATTAACAAATCTTCCGTCGAGCAATCCCGCCCACGCATCCATGCGCAAGACGGGCGCAATCCTGCTCGCGTCGTCTCTGGAAGCCGCTTGCGTTTTCTCTAATCGCTTTGCACCGGAGCATCTGAGCCTTCCACATAATCCAGACGCGTTGCTCAAAGGAGTTAATGCAGCCGGCACAGTATTTCTTGGTCTCTGGGGTGCGCAGCCGCTTGGCGACTACATTAGCGGCAGCAATCACGTTTTGCCGACCGGCGGTTGGGCGCGCATGCGCGGCGGTCTCTCCGCAGCCGATTTTGTGAAGTGCATCAGCGTTCAAACTGTCGAACGCCACGGATTCAAACGTCTCGCTAGCGACGCGGTAAGATTGGCGCAGGCGGAAGGCTTGCCGGCCCACGCCAACGCTGTCGAGGTGCGCAGATGAAGGTCCGCAAATGAAACCGGAACTCCCCGTTCGACAAGCAATTCTTGATCGCCGCACTTACGAACCGCCGGGTGAGGGCCGAGCCGACAAGCTTCGGCTCGACTTCAACGAAAACACTGCCGGCTGCTCGCCGGCCGTCCGGCGAGCTTTGGCGAAACTCACACCGAAGCTTCTCTCGATGTATCCCGAATATGAGCGTGGCACTCGGCGTCTCGCGCGTCATTTTCAAGTGGCACCTGAAGAACTTCTCCTAACCAACGGCGGCGATGATGCGCTCCGACTCTTTTTTGACGCCTTCGTCGATGCCGGTACGAGTGTCGTCATCTGCGAGCCAACTTTTCCAATGTATCGCTACTGGGGCGAAGTTGCAGGAGCGAAAATCGAAGTAGAGCGCTACGGAGCCGCGATGGAATTCCCCCTCGACGGGGTCGTCCGGGCGCTCGCTTCTCATCCGCGCGCGTTGTTTATCTGCAATCCCAACAATCCCACGGGGACTCTGCTGCAAAAAAATACGATCGAAACGATTCTGAGGGCCGCCACTCACACTGCCGTCGTTCTCGATGAAGCCTACGCCGAGTTTTCTGGTCTCACGGTCATTCCATGGATCAACCAGTGCCCTCAGCTCTTCGTGGCGCGCACCTTTTCCAAAGCCGCAGGGCTCGCGGGCCTTCGCCTCGGCGCCGTCATCGCCTGCGCCGAATCTCTAGCAATCCTTCGCCGCGCTACGGCACCATTCCCTGTCAACGTAGCTGCACTGGCAGCTGCGGAAGCGGCCGTCGGAGATTCCAAAACCATGAAGCTGTACGTGAAAAATATCTTGCGGACGCGAGGTTGGTTCGAAAAGGAGCTCCACGATCTGAACGTAAAGACGTATTCGAGCGCTGGGAATTTTCTTCTGGCCGATTTCGGCCCAGGCGGCTCCGAATTTTGCCGAAAACTGCAGACGGAAGGTGTTCTGCTTCGAGATCGGGCGAAAGATATCGGTCCCGGCATGGTTCGCGTCAGCATCGGCACACAAAAAGAAATGGAGCGCTTGCTGAAACTCATCAAGCGTCACCGGTAATCGCATGAGACGCATCGCTAACATTCATCGCAAAACAAACGAAACCGACATCCGGTTGAAACTGAATCTCGACGGCCGGGGGGAATCTCGCGTGGCAACGGGCATTCGTTTTTTCGATCACATGCTGGATCTCGTCGCGCGTCATGGAGCTTTCGACCTAGAAATTAAAGCGCAAGGCGATCTCGACGTCGATCAACATCACACAGTGGAAGACGTTGGCATCACGTTGGGAGAAGCCGTCCTGAAAGCCCTCGGCTCAAAACGTGGCATCCTTCGCGCGGGATATTTTTTGATGCCAATGGACGAAACGCTTGCCGCGGCAGCAGTCGATCTCGGCGGGCGGCCTTATTGCGCCGTCAATGCGAAAATCTCCGCGAAGCGCGTCGGCGATTTCCAAACGGAGTTAACCGAAGATTTTTTTCAGGGGTTCGCGCAAGCCGCGCGCGCCAATGTTCATTTGCGCGCGCTTTACGGTCGCTCCTCGCATCATCAAGTCGAAGCTATGTTTAAAGCCTTCGCGCGGGCGCTGCGTTTCGCCGTCTCACGCGACAAACGCCTGCGCAGCGTTCTTCCCAGCACGAAGGGCCTTTTATGAAAGTCACGCTCATCGATTATGGCGCAGGCAACGTCACGAGCGTCGAGCGCGCGCTCCAACGTCTCGGTGCTGCGAGCCAGCGCTCTAGTTCGCCGGAGGGCATCGCAAAGGCACAAGCGCTGCTGCTCCCGGGCGTCGGCCACTACGCTGCGCTAATGCGCGCACTAGACGAGCGTGCTCTCCGCGCGCCTCTCCTCGATGCCATTCAACGTGGCGTTCCCTTTCTCGGCGTCTGCCTCGGCCTGCAAGCTCTTTACGAAACCAGCGACGAAGCCCCCGAACTCACTGGCTTCAAGCTCTTCTCTGGTTCCGTGCGTTCCCTTCCCCCCACCGTCAAGCTCCCCCACATGGGATGGAACCAGCTCAAGCTCGCTCGCCCTTCGCGTCTTCTCGAGGGAATCTCCACAGACGCGTATTTTTATTTTGCCCATTCCTTCGCCGCCACCAACGCCAATGGAGAAGCAGTTGCTCTTTGCAACCACGGCGCAGATTTCGCCGCCGTCATCGAAAAGCAAAATATCTTCGCCGTGCAATTCCACCCGGAGAAAAGCGGCGATGCAGGCGCGCGCCTTCTCCAAAACTTTTTAGCGGTTTGCGAAGATTACTGACGATGCCCCAACAATTGGCATTCCGAGCGAAGCGAGGAATCTGCTTTTCCTGGGCCACGCGAGATTACTCATGAGCCTGGCACACCGCATCATTCCGTGCCTCGACACAGACGGTTCTCGCGTCGTCAAAGGCGTGAATTTCGTGGGCCTGCGCGATGCGGGCGATCCCGTTGCTCTCGCGGCGCGCTACAACGCGGAGGGCGCGGATGAACTCGTCGTTCTGGACATCGCCGCGTCCCGCGACCGCCGTCCCACGTTTCTCGAAACCATTCGCCGCGTTGCCGCGGAGCTCGCTATTCCACTTACCGCAGGCGGCGGGATTCGATCGCTCGACGACGCGCGTGCCGTCGTACGCGCCGGAACGGACAAAGTTACCGTGAATACCGCGGCGGTCGCGCGTCCCGAACTTATCTCCGAACTCTCACGAGAATTCGGCGCGCAGGCCGTCGTACTGGCCATTGATGCAAAACGCGTCGGCGACCACTGGGATGTGATGGTGCGCGGCGGCCGCGACTCTGCAAATCGCGACGCGCTCGCATGGGCGCAACAAGGTGTTGAACTCGGCGCCGGCGAAATCCTTCTTACTTCCGTCGACCGCGACGGAACGCAACTCGGTTTCGACACGCCTCTCACAGCCGCCATCTCTAGCGCCGTGTCCGTTCCCGTTATCGCCTCTGGTGGAGCAAAACTACCCGAGCATTTTGCGCAAATCTTTTCCAAAGGCGCGGCCGACGCCGCTCTCGCTGCCTCTATCTTTCACGACAACGTGCAATCCATCCGCGAGCTCAAGCAGTATCTGGCGGCGCGCAACATCGAGGTCCGTCTGCCGTGCTGATTCCCTGCATCGATCTGCAAGGGGGACAAGCCGTACAGCTCATCCACGGTCGCAAACGCGAACTCGCCGAGGCCGATGTGTTCGACCTACTCGAAAAGTTCAAATCTTACGCGTGGTTGCATCTCATCGACCTCGACGCCGCGATCGGCACGGGCGACAACAATGCGCTGGCCCGCGAACTCTGCCTTGAAGCTCGTAAACGCTACAATTTCAAAGTCCGCATCGGCGGCGGCATTCGAACCGTCACGCGTGCCGCGGAAATTGCCAGGTGGGGCGCGGACCAAATCATCATCGGAAGCGCCGCCTTTCGCAGCGGCAAGATCAATGCGCGCTTTCTCCGGCGGCTCACGAAAAAGGTAGCGCGAGTTCGAATCGTCATCGCGCTAGACACCGCCAAAGGCCACATCACGATCCACGGCTGGCGCCGCAAACTCTCTCTGCGTCCAGAAAATGTCATGATGCAACTTGAACCATTTTGCGCCGCTTTTCTCTGCACGGACGTCGACCGCGAAGGCACTATGACCGGCGCAAATCTTGACTGGTTCCGCAAGCTCCGCGCGGCCACAACGCACCCCATCATTGCCGCGGGCGGAATAAAAACCCACCATGAAATCAACGCACTCGAAAAAATGGGGATGGATGCCGCCGTCGGCATGGCGGTCTACAAAAACCGCCTACGCTGAACCAATCGTCACCGCACGGTGCCGCAACAAGTTTGCTTAAAACAGAGGTTACAGAGATCACGGAGACGAAATTGTGGCGGACTTCAACAGGAAGAGTGGAAACCATCCGCGGGGCCGAATTAGCTGCTTGCGTCAAATCCAAGTTGGGATAGGATACCCACCCATGCGAAAAACGATCTGCGTGTCCCTGATTCTGCTATTCTTCTCCGGCGCAAGCTACGCACAAACAACCACTGCTCCAGCATCTTCCCTCCCCTTCACGATCAAGCCGCTCGGCAATAACGTCTATGCGGCGATCGACGAACCTAAAGGGGGCGCAGGCTCGAACTCCGGGTTCGTGATTGGAGACGATGGGGTTGCGGTAATCGACACGTTCGTGAATCCCGCCGCCGCGAAACAACTCCTCGCCGAAATCCAAAAGCTCACAAAGCTTCCTGTGAAGTTCGTGATCAACACGCATTACCATCTCGACCATGTCGCCGGCAACGGCGTTTTTGCCGAGACCGGCGCGGTGATTATCGGCCACAGAAATATTCGCGGATGGATTCATACGGAAAATCTGAAATTTTTCGGCAAGGACATCAAGCCGGAACAAAAAGCCATGGTGGAAGGACTCGTCGCACCGAATCTCATCTACGATTCCGTCATCGAGTTATATTTGGGATCGCGGCGAATCGTGGTGCGGTATTACCCTGGCCACACTGGCGGCGATTCCGTCGTTTTCGTTCCGGACGCTCAAGTCGTTTTCTGCGGAGATCTTTTCTGGAGGAAAACACTACCAAATCTAATCGATGGTACGACAGACAAGTGGGCCTCCACCGACGCAAAGCTGGCAGCGGAGGCGCCCAAGGCCACGTTTGTGCCCGGCCACGGGGATGTGGGCAACGCATCCGACGTTCAGGAATTCGGCGGTTACCTCAACGACTTGCGCGCCATGATGGCTCAGCCGGTCAAAGATGGCCTCATGGGCGACGCGCTAGTGAACGCCGTGCTCCCTGGCTTGAAAGAAAAGTACGGCAAGTGGAATTTCTTTGATTACTTTGCGAAGCGCAACATTTTAGACATGGCGAAAGAACTTCGCGGAGACAAGCAAATTCCCAAACCCGCTGAACAATAGTGAATCCTATGTTCTGATTTGGCTCCCGTTTCTTCGTGAGGCAAATTTTTTCGACGAAAAACGCTTATCTCAAATAAGCGTCCGTGATGTACTGCTGCACCATGCGCTGCGTGTTGAAGAACGAGCCATTGATGGCGATGGCGTGCTGCATGATTTGGATGTACAGCCTCGGCTCTTTGTAAAACATCGGGAGAATGATGTTTTCTAACTTCCAGTAAAGCGATTCCGCTTCCTTGCTGTTGTCCGTGGCGATGTCCGTCGGGTCCATGGAACGCCGAGGTTCGCCGATCGACCATCCGGTCACGCCCTCAATGTGGCCTTCCACCCACCAGCCGTCGAGAATGCTCAAGCTGGGAACTCCGTTGAGCGCCGATTTCATGCCGCTCGTGCCCGAGGCTTCAAGAGGAAATTGCGGCGTGTTGAGCCAAAGATCGACGCCAGAAGTAATCTTGCCGCCGAGGTCGAGATTGTATTCATCGAGGAAAACAACAGGAACTGCTTTGCGCAGCGCCTTCTTCGCTTGGAAGATGCGCCGGATAATATCCTTGCCTCCGCCGTCGTTGGGATGCGCTTTGCCTGCGTAGATAATCTGAAAATGTCCCGCGTTCTTGGCGATCTGGCGCAAACGGTCCAGGTCCGAAAGGATCAGGTCGGCGCGCTTGTAACCCGTCGCGCGCCGCGCAAAACCAATCGTGAAAACTTCTTCGTCCAGACTGAGACCGGTTTTTTCGCGCACGGTTTCCAGAAGTTCGTGTTTGGCGATGAGATGCGCGGACCAGACCTCTTCCGGAGGAAGCCCGAGCGCGCTGCGCAAACTGTAATTGTCCTCGCGCCACTGCGCGATCTGGCGGTCAAAGAGTTGTTGAAATGGCGGCGAGGTCCACGTCACCGCGTGAACGCCATTCGTGATAGCTTCGATGGGAACTTCCGGAAACATTTGCCGCGACGTAACACCGTGCTGCTTGGCCACCCCATTGACGTACGTGCTGAGGCTGAGCGCCAGGTACGTCATATTCAAATGGGCTCCGCGCGCCGCGGCTTCCTGCAAGTCCGGATAGTTTTGCTCGGTTTGCAAAGAGCGCTTCACGAGCTCGGCGACGGCAGCGTCTTTCAAATCGAAGAATTTGCTCTGCTGCGGAAAAACACGCGTGAGATATTCGATCGGAAAGCGGTCATGGCCGGCAGGCACCGGCGTGTGCGTGGTGAACATGCACTTGGCTCGGACTTTTTCGATGTCTTCGCCATTGATGGCCTTGCGCCGTGCTTTTACCGCTTCCTCGCCAAGTAATTCCAGGGAGAGCAGGGCGGCATGGCCCTCATTCATGTGATAGCGCGTGAGATCTTCATATCCTAGCGCGCGAAGCATGCGCACGCCACCGACTCCCAGCAGAACTTCCTGACACAACCGATAATAAGAATCGCCGCCATAAAGTCCGCCGGTGAGGTTGCGGTCCCATTCTGCGTTGGGAGGAAGATCGGCGTCGAGAAAATAGACCGGCACTACAAAGCCGCGTACGCCTTTCACGTCATAGCGCCAACAGCGCAGTTCGACGCGGCGATTTTCCAAAGGTACGGTTACGCGCGCGGTTTCTTCCTTGAGAAAATCTTCGACTTTCCAAACGACGGGCTCTTCGGTTTGGGTGCCGTCTTCAGAGAGATGCTGAGAAAAGAATCCCCTCCGGTAGAGGAGAGATACGGCCACCATCGGGAGGCGAAGGTCCGCGGCAGCGCGGATGGTGTCTCCGGCGAGCACGCCCAAGCCGCCGCTATAGCTCGGCATGGCGTTCTCAAGTGCAATCTCCATGGAAAAATAGGCAACAAATCGTTTAACTGAATTCGCGTGCGTGGACATCTCTCTCGCTTCTCCGCTGGGCGCCGAGACGACAGCCCTGCGGGGAAAATGGGCGACAACTGACCTTTAATTGTCGGGGAAACGTCGCGCTCAATCAAGCAAGTAGAAAGGATTGGTTGCTATGTGCGATTCACGACGATTGCAAGGCTTTGCGCCGGGAGAACGCGGGGAGACAGGCTGGAATGCGGTCCCACTTTTTTACATCAATTTACTTTCCCAGGCGTGAGGCGAGCCGGGGGCGTCGGCCGAGTGAGTAGATCGACGTACTCCTTATAAAACTTCTCTTTATCGAGATCCTTCTGGACGTCAACCAGGACCTCGCCCATCCCGGGTTGATGGCCGGGGGCCCAGGCTAGCGTGTCGCCGTAAGACGCGCCGTGGTCGACTTCTACATCGACGTAGAGCTTCTGCCACTTGGTGATAAAGGTTGGGTCGAGCCAGGCGACGGCGGCGAGTTCATCCCAGAGATAATTCGCTCCCGCATACTTCGCTACGTACTGCGCCGCAGGTGTGGGGCTCTTTGCGACCTGCTCGATGAGGCTTTTCTCCATGCGCGTCTTGACAGAAATGTCCACGGTCGTAAGAACAACGCGCGGCCAGTGGGCATGGAGCACAGCGTGTGACGCTTCCGGATCCATCCAAAAATTAAATTCGCGGCGCGGGCTGAGGTTGAATTCCGGGTCGTCGGTTTGCGGATTCATGCTCCCGCCCATGACGATCAACTCCTTCGCAAGCGCCGAGAAGTGCGGATCCAGGGCAATGGCCACGCCGAGGTCGGTCATGGGTCCGGCAGCGTAGATGGTGACTTCATGCGGGTACAGATGAACCATGCGAACCATGAAATGAGCGGCGTCTTCGGTCGAGGCCTTGGTTGTGGGAGCGCCTTCTGGCATGGGCGGAACTTCGTATGGGCCATGGACGGGGTGGCGGCCGGCGAAATTCCAGGCACCCTGATAAACGACCTTGCCGTAGAACGTCTCCCACTTGGCGATGTATTCTTTGGAATTCACAAGTGGAAAAACGGCGCCGGGAACAACCGGGATGTCCGTGCGGCCGATGATTTCCAGCAAGCGCAGCGTGTGCTGCACCTCTTCGTCGCGCCAGGCGTCGCCAGTGAGGACAGTTATGCCGAGAACTTCCGTGTCCGGCGAATTGATGAGCGTAAGAATGGCCTGCATGTCCGTGCCGCCAGGACCAGCGGCGTCCTGATCGATGATGATCTTGCGCTTCGTCTGCGCGTGAAGTGACGGAGTAAAGAGCGCAGCGAGAAGCGAGAGCAGCGCGAACGAGCGAACCCAGGACATTGAACATTTCCTTTCCGGAATGGACCGGTCAAGAATCGAGTGAGGATGATAGACCAGGCAGACGCCTAGGGCCAACTTATGGTTCCTACGACAAGCGGCCCACCTGGGCTTAGGTGGGCCGCTCTATCGAGATACGAAGTGCCGGGTAATCGACGCCGTTTAGAACGTAAGCTTCAGGCCGAACTGGACGAGGCGCGGGTTGTTTACGGTGAAGTTGACCGCGCCAAAACCGCTTGGTGCGTTGATGTCGCTGATCGGTTGACCGAACTGCGCGTGGTTGAAAAGGTTGAAGAATTCCGCTCGGAAATTCAGACCCATGTTTTCCCAGGGCAGCGCGAATTGTTTGATCACGGAGAAATCGGTATTCACGAAATCCGGACCGTAGACGGGAACACGACTTGCATTGCCGAGTTCACCCTGTGCGGCGTGCACAAAGCATGCTGGGTTAATGTACTGGGTCTTGGTCTGGTTTGCGTAGGGGTTGCAACCAGCAACTTGGTCGGGGCGGTTGAAGTTATTGCCATTGCCGCCGGTGTTAAAGGCGACGCCAGAGACGCCAGGCCCGCTAAAATTCCCGTTAGCGCTGTCAATCAGGGGGAAGGCGAAGCCGGAAGTGATTTTTTCGATCAGCGTCACCTGCCAGCCGCCCAGCAGCGAATTCGTCACGTTGCTCCAGTCGGAGCCGAATTTCTTGCCTCTGCCAAACGGCAAATCATAGATGACGCTGGCAGTAAAATTGTTGTGAAGATCGAGTTGAGACGGGGCCCAATCCAGATTCGCCCAATTCGGCAGCGGGAAGTACGGCGCGCTCAGCAATGATCCGAGGCCGTCGCTAAGCCCATTGTCGTAAGTATGGGAATACGTGTAGGCGATCAGTGCATAAACACCGTAATGGGTACTCTTGGTCTCGGCCTTCACTTGCAAGGAGTTATAAGTGGTTTTGCCGAGGTCCCCGAATTCCAGAATGGCGTTGAAGTTTGGTGGAGTGTAGGGCGAGATGAAAGGAGCCCCACCGGGGCCGCAACCGAGGGTGTAGGTTCCTCCGGCAACGCATGCCTTAGGACCATTGGTGTCGATGGCGTTACCGGCGACCAGGATATGATTGCCACGCGAACCAGCGTAGCCAGCGGTGAGCACGATGTTGCCGGGCAACTGACGCTCGACGTTGGCATTGTACTGCACCACCTGTCCCTGCCGGAAGTCCCGCGGTTGGTAGAAATATGTCCCGGAAAAGGTGGACACAGTCGGCGGAGTGTTAAAAATTGGAAATCCGCTAGAGATGCTTTTGACGGTGCCGCCCGGGCCGCAAGCCGGGGTATTACCGGATGGGGTAGAAACTGGGCACCCCCCGAACTGGAAGATGTCGCCCTCGGCGAAAAAGGGAGGGTTCTGCCAAAGGCCTTGCGCGCCTTGGCTCCAGGCGGAATCGTGATAGATAGAAAATCCGCCGCGTACCACCGTCTTGTCGCTGCCGAGAACCTTCCAGGCCGCGCCAATGCGCGGCTCAAGAGCCTGCCAATTCATGTATATGCCAGCCGACCCGCCTATGCCACCCTGATTTGCGATGAGAAGTTGGCCCGTGGCGGCATTCGCGCCCGTGGCAATACTGGGAGGAATGAAGTTCGCCATGCGCCCGGCGGCCTCGGTGATAGGCGTGCTCAAATCCCACGCCAAGCCCAGATTGAGGGTGAGATCTTTGGTGATTCTCCAATCGTCTTGAACATAGGGGCGGATGATTTTCCAGCGGCGGCCGGTGACCGGGCCGTTGAAAGTCTGATCGTGTTCGGAGATGCTCACATAGCCCAAGGATAGATCGGCTTCGGGATTACCGGAGAAGGAGCCAAGGGGAATCCAGAAACCATCCTGGAAGGCTTCGGCGCCGACGTTCATCTGATTGGCGCGGATGTCAATTCCGATGTGCAAGTTGTGCTTGCCGCGAATCAAGTCGAGGGAATCAGCGAACGTAAAGATATTGGTCCCACCTTGGAATGGAGTGTAGCCGCGATCGCCGAGGGACCACAGTCCGCCGTTGAACAACACCGAAACCAAGCCACAGCTATAAGCTCCCGGGGTACACGTCGCGCTCCCGGGCGTGCCGGTGCAGCCGAGGTTGGCGCCGGGGATGCCGATGCCAGCGAGGTTGGCAGAACTGCAAGTGCCCGTGCCCTGAGAAGTGATGTAGTCGAAGATGCGGTTGTAGCCAAAGCTCGCTGTGTTCACCGTCGTAGCTGAAAAAACATGGGTTTCGCCAATGGCCACGTTGCGGGCGTGATTGACGATGCCCTGGTTGCTGCCGAAGGCGTTCATCTCGGCAAAACCGCCGGCAAACCCGCCAGGAACGTAGGAGTCGGCATCGTCGTAGCTAAAACGAGCGAAGATATTGTCGTTGGCCGAAAAGGTGTGGTCCACACGGATGTCAAACTTCGTTTCATAGAGGCTGCGGACCGGCTCGCTTACGAAATTGAATCCCTGAGCGGGATTGTTGGCGTTTGGCAAGGGATACAAATTCACCAAGGCCGCACCGAGGGGGTTAATCAAAGCGGCGGGTATTTTGGCACAGGGAACTCCGGCAGTCTGACTGCCGTTGGGATTGACGGCGGTTGGCAGGCCAGTGCCGGCATTGCACTGAAAAGGGGTACCGCCCGTATAGGGGTTGGTGATGGAAGTGGCGGAAACCGGAGACCCGAAGGGGTCATGGCTGAAGTCCGCGTAGGGCTGCGCCGCGCTCGTGTGCATCGCAGCGCTGGGGACTAGACCGGTAAACGTGATGCCATGAAGTTGATCCTTTTGCTCGCCGTCGACGAAGAAGAAAGTTTTATTCTTGCGAATAGGACCGCCGATGGAGCCGCCAAATTGGTTCAGATTGAATTTCTCCGGGGTGGTGGCAAAGAAGCTCTTGGCGTCGAGGGAGGTGTTGCGAAGGAACTCGAAGAGCGATCCGTGGAAGTCGTTGGAGCCGGATTTAGTTGTGACCAGTACTGTGGGTCCAGCACGGGTGCCGTATTGGGCGGAGTAGTTGTAGGTCAAAACTTTGAATTCTTGAATGTCGTCAATCGAAGAAAAAGTCCCGATGCCGCCGGCCGTCAATTCGTTGTTGTCTATGCCATCCAGAATCCAATCGGTGCTGTTGGGGCGCGAACCGCCTACGGATAGGGAGAAGGAGCCGCGCGCGGCGACCTCACTGGTGGCGGAGGAGGAGTTGAAAAAACTATTGGGGTTCGTCTCCGCCGTTGCGCCGGGGGTGAGAGTGGCGAGTTGGACGAAGTCGCGGCCGTTCAGAGGAAGCTGCGCGACCTGTTGGGCGTTGATGACCTGGCCGAGGGAGGGATTGGAGGTTTCTACCGTTACGGCGGACGCGGACACTTCTACGGTCGAGGAAACCGTGGACGGTGCGAGCACGAAGTTCAATTCGCGCGCTTCTTCGACTTGCAGGCGCAGATCCTTGTTCTCGACGGACTGAAAACCCTGAAACTCGACTCGCACGGTAAAGATTGACGCTGGTAGCAATGGAATAAGGTAGTGTCCGGTTTCGTCCGTTTTCGCCTGCCGTGAGACGCCGGTACCTTGTGAGGTGGCAGTAACTGTGGCCCCAGCGATGGCCGAGCCGGATTTGTCCGTGACAGTGCCCGAAAAACTGCCAGCGGCTTGCCCGTAGAGTGCCGGAGAAACGGAAAGCGCGATCGTACAGACCAACAACAGAAAAAGTATTCTGAACCTCATGAGTGACACCCCTTTCGACAACCCCTGTTTACGACGATTGCGCGGCCCTGGCCCCAAATGTGTTATCACGCGTGGCGGCGAAAAAAGTTTCCGCAGCTATTGCTTCCAAATACTGTGCTAGACCAGAACACTCGAACAAAGGAAAAACTCGATGCAGGGTCGTGGCACATACTGCGGAAACAATCTTTACGCGAAGCCGCGAATATGAACAAATGTTAACAGTCCCCAGGACATTCCCCCAGTTGTATCAGTGGCCGTAGGCTAGCGTCCGGTTGAGAGAAGTGTCAAGACAAAAGTAAGGTTTGAACGATTTGTGGTGGAAAACTTTTCAAGGATATTTTGATTTTGCAATGAATTCAAAATTTTGATGGAGGTTGCGGAGAAAAAAGAGCCCCAGAAGTGGTGTACCGAGAATCGGCAGTGCCGAAACATGAATGGCCCGGATGTCGGCTATAATCACGCACCGTGTCTGCGAAAAACATTTTGGATGACGTGCGCGTCGTCGAATTGAGCGAAGCGCTTGCAGGTCCTTACTGCGCGATGCTGCTCGGGGATTTCGGCGCGGATGTCATTAAAATCGAGCGGCCGGGAGTGGGCGACCAGTCGCGAGGCTGGGGACCGCCGTTTGTTGGCAGCGAATCTGCCTATTTTCTGGGAGCGAACCGCAACAAGCGATCGGTTGCGTTGAATTACGATCATCCGCGGGGAGCGGAGGCGCTGCGGAGGTTGATCTCCGCTTCCGATATTTTTATTTGCAATCAACCCTCCTTGGCTTCTTTGAAGAAGCGTGGGATCGACGCGGAAACACTGTGTGAGAAAAATCCCCGCCTCATCTATTGCAGCATCACGGGCTACGGCTTTACGGGGCCGAAAGCAGGCCGGCCTGGCTATGACATTCTCGCGCAAGCTGAGGCTGGCGTGATGAGCTTTACGGGAGAGCCCGACGGCGGGCCAATGCGCTATCCGATTGCGATCGCGGACATGACCTGTGGCATGTACTCGGCCATGGGTATTTTGGCCGCGCTCTACGCGCGCGAGAAAACGGGCCGCGGACAATTTTTGGATATGGCGCTACTCGATTCGCAATTGACATGGCTGGCGAATGTCGGAAGCAGCTACTTGAACGCGAAAGCTTCGCCAAAACGCTGGGGCAATGCCCATCCAAGCATTGTGCCCTACGAGGTGTTTCGCGGCGCGGATGGCCGGTCCTTCGTTCTAGGGGTAGGAACGGAAGCGCTGTGGAAGAAGTGTGTGGGCATGATGAGAATAGAGAATGGCGTCGGGCGAGATGAGAAGTTCCGGACAAACGCGCTGCGGATCAAGAATCGCGTCGAACTGATTCCACTGCTGCAAAAGATGTTTGATGGCCAAGCCGCGAGCGCGTGGCTCGAACAACTGGCGGCGACGCAGATTCCTGCCGCGCCCATCAACACAGTCGAAGAGGCTGTGAACGACGCGCAGACGCTAGCGCGCAACATGATTGTGCAACTCGAGCATCCAGCATTGGGGGTGGCGCGGAGCATTGGCAATCCGATCAAATTCTCGGAAACGCCGGTCAGTTACCGCCTGCCGCCGCCGCTGCTTGGCGAACATACGAGTAAGGTTCTGCGAGAGCTTGGCTATTCAGAAGAGGAAGCGCGCGATATGTCAGCCGCGACGAACTGACAGCATTGCTCCAAGGAGCGGGGCCGCGTACACTCCGTAGGCGGCCGACCGCATGTCTAATTAGAACAAAGAAGGCCGTGCAGAGCCGCCCAGCAACGAGTTGTTGACGTTCACGATGGTGTGGGTGCCCTCGTTGCCGCCCCACGAAAACAGCAGGTACACCTGCGGGAAGCCTCCCGCGCGAAGGGTGAGGCCAGCGGAAAAGCTATGAAGCCACGGGCTGGATCCGAGCCCGCCGCGGGTGAGCGCCACTTTCCCCTCGTCAACCATAAAGGTAAAGCCCAGCGGCAAGCTGCCGATGGAGTGCTCGAAGCTCTCGCGAATCAGAAGGACATTCGGCGCACGAAAGCGATAGTCTTGATAGCTGCTCAAGGATTGGTTGCCGTTGATATCGGAGCCGCCGAGCGTTGGCTGAAAGTAAAACGGCACGATGTCGCCTCCGGGGGTCATCGAAAGCGCCGAATAAACTCGCACGCCAAAACTGCCCTGAAGATCCCGGCTAAGTTCTTTGCACTCGGAGCTCGTCGCGCCCTGAGAGGTGAGACATTCGTGGTGTTGCGCGAATTTGTCGACGGAGCATTCTGCGTTTTCTGAGTCTCTATCTATGGAGCACTCGTCCGGCCCGTTGGTGTCTCTCGGTACGATGAAACGGGTGGTCTTTCGGTAGATGGCGAACTGATGTGATAAATCGGTAGTCAGGCGCTGAAAGGAAAACGTCGAGTTTCCGGGCGCGACATATTGCTGGTAGTTCAAGTTATAGTCCAAGTGAATAAAATCATTCAACAGCACCGGGCGCATACGGACACCCTCGCCAAGTTGCAAAGTGCCAGCCTGGTTGGTGAGTCCTGGCGCGGTGGCTTCCGTGTAGAGCGCCCCAATGGTGGGGCTCGGCTGGCCGAGGCTCGGGAAAATATCCACGAATCGTCCGTTCAACTCGGCGTAGAAGGCTGCGCTCAGCTTCGCGTAAAAAGGCTTGATTACGCTCGCGCCTACAATCGTCTGCCGCATGCCATAAAACGAGCGGCCCGCTTCGGTAGTGTTCGGCCCCAACCCAAAGTAGGTGAGTTTATTTAGGGTGATCGTCTGGGCGTAGACATTGATGACGGGCCGCTCAGGCAGAGCAGTGAGATTGGGCTTCAAGTTGCGGCCCTTGGTGCCAAATTCTACGGTGGGCGCCTTCTCGTGCGTATTCACAAACTTCAGATATACACCCGCGCGCCAGGATTCGTTATCGGATGCGACCGCGTCCGAATCCCATGTGATTCGCCAATTTTCCGTAGTTTTGTGGCCCACGTAAGCAAGCCCGACCCCGAAACCATTTTGCGGAGCAATGCTGCCCACGGCGATGTGCACGGGTTGCCCGGTGAAGAGTTCCTGTCCGCAATCAATAAGTCCTTTGAGGTCGAAACAACTATGCTGCAGCTTGTAAAGCTCCGAGGGATTGTCAGGCCCGGTGTCCGCGGATGCCACGGGCTGTTGCGCATTCAGCGCTGGCGCTGCAAGAGCAATCACCAGAAGAACTACGGCGACGCGGGGCATAAGGACCTCCTTCACTTTTTGACAGGCTTTCGGCCGTGTTTGTGCAGCAGAGCGGTGGCTTTTTGCACGTAGGCGCTCACATCGGCTTCCGTTTTTAGTGAATTCATCTCGATATTCAGCAGCGTAGTGAGTTCGTGCACATGCTTGATCACCGCCTCGCGCATGTGCAAAGCCTGGGATCGCAACAAGAGCCCCGCAGGACGGTGGGGGTTGTATGCACCGGGATCTGTCTTCGGAACGTTGATTACTTTGGGCGCCATATTTTTCCTCTCAGCTATTGAAGATTGTTGAAGACCACGCAGTCATCGTCGGGGCGCATCTGGTCCGTCAGAAGGCCGAGAAAGGAGTTGGCCTTTTGTTCCCGAGGGGTCTGCTTGGCGTCGCCTTTGAGAAAGAAGTTCGTAACGGTTCCAGGAATCGAAGCATGTTCGAAAATCTGTGCATTGACAGGATCTTCGGTGCCAGGCACGACCGTGCCGCGCGGAATCCATGGCGATATAAGGACCGCGGGAACTCGGATTCCGAGACGATCAAATGCGAAAGGCGCCCCGGTCCCAGTGGCGTCGGCAGAGGCCGTGTATCCATCCGGAATGCACGCAGGCGGGACGACATGATCATAAATTCCGCCGTGCTCGTCATACACCACCAGGAGCGCAGTACTCTGCCAAAGTGTAGGATTGGTGCGGATGGCGTTGTAAACGTCGCCCATGAAGCGCTCGCCCTCCCGTACGTTGTGGTCCGGGTGCTGGTCTGAAGCCAGTACTTGGCCGCCGTCAGCGCCCGGATGATCGTTGTAGCAAGGCTCGATGAAGCTGTATTCCGGAAGCGTGTTCCCTGAGCAGTCGCCGATGAACTGATCAAAAGTAGCGAAAATCTGCGGCTGATTTTTCAGCAGATTGACGATCTCCATCGTCGAACTCGGTTGATCGTAGTAGTAAATCTTCGAAGTGTGCCCGGCCTGAATCATGCGCTCGTAGATGCTTGCGATCGTATTGTCCAAAATGTAGAAAATATCCATCCCCACCTGGCCAAACGAAGTTCCGTAGTGCGCGAAGGCGCGGTTGCAAATCGTCGGCCCCGGAATTGACGAAAACCAGCCATTGAACATCGCAAACTCAGTGGCAAGCGTCGTCAGTACCGGCAACTTGTCCGGAGTGAAGTAATTCATGATGCTGTGTGAACGATTGACGTCCTTCGTCTGCGAAAAATAGTCCTTAACAAATCCCTGCATATTCGCCACTCGGCCCGGCCCAGGCGGTGCCCCGCCAAAAATTTGCAGATCCACGCCCGGAAAGTGGTGGTCCGGATCCGGATCAAGCTGGCTTTGAAATTGAGCGTTTGGCTGAACCTTGACGATCGCCCCGTTCGTATCGGGATTCGACTCGTTTCCCGTAAGCCCGTTAATTTTGGGATATTTTTGCTTTAGCGCGCCCAGCATATGGTCAAACGACCGGTTCTCCATCATGAGCACAACAATATGTTTCAGGCTGTCCAACCCTGCTGACATACACACCTCCGCGCATTTCAGAGTTTTGGCTGGTTCTCTGCCGGTAGTGACTTCGGACCCGCGAAACGTTTCATCGTCTCGAGCCACTATTTACATAAGAGCATAGTCGCCAAACGTCTGTAGTCAAGGATGGATCCCAGGCGGGGGTGGCGGAATGGAAACGTTCGAATCGTGGCGCGATTACTCCGGAAGGCTAACAACGGCAGACTAACCGTGGCAGTCCAACCCCGGCAGACCAACCGTGGTTAATCCTCGCAGGCAAGGAGGCATACGTGTTCGGATCGCAAGTCCTCGAAGTCGTCGTAGGCCTAACTCTGATTTACCTGGTTCTCAGTATCGGTTGCTCGGGCGTTAAAGAAGTCATTGCCGCCACGTTCTCTCTTCGCGCCAAGACGCTCGAAAGCGGCGTCCGCAACATGCTCAAGAACGGCCCGAACGACTACACGGCAAAACTTTTCGCTCATCCGCTGATCTTGGGCACCGCGCCCGAGGGACAAAAGCCCTCTTACATCTCCGCGCGCATGTTCGCCGCCGCATTGCTGGACATCGTCGCTCCCGCGGACGCCACGCAGCCCCGCACGATCCAGTCTTTGCTCGCAGGCGTCGCGCAAATCCCCGACGCCAAGCTGCGCACCACGCTCCTCAACATGATCAACTCCGCGGGCGGCGATGTCGACGCAGCGCGCCTCAAGGTCGAACACTGGTTCGACGACACCATGGCTCGCGTAACCGGCTGGTACAAACGCATGGCCCAAAAAATCATCTTCGTCGCCGGACTCCTTCTCTGTGTCGCAGTAAACGCCGACACGCTGATGATCGTCAAAGAATTGTGGAGCGACCAGGCCCTCAGCAGCGCGGTGGTTGCGCAGGCCGTGAAAAAGGTTCAATCTACAACTCCAGCCGATTACGTCAATCCGGAAGGTTCTTTACAACAGGTCGCCGGAGAAATTCGCGAAGCAAATACGCCGCCCATCGGATGGTCACAGAACGAGCATGACGTCCGAGCCTTACCAAGCGGCTTCGGCGCGGGAGCTTTGAAAGTGCTCGGCATACTGCTCACTTCCTTCGCCATCGTCTTGGGCGCGCCGTTCTGGTTTGACATGCTTAACAACCTCATCAATTTGCGTTTGTCCGGGAACCCGCCGCCAGTCCGCGGAGTGGAAGCATCCAGCAAGTAACGGCAACTGAAAAGACCAAGTAAAAAGCTTCAGGGAATCGACAACAAGAAAGGAGCTTCAAATCATGAACGCAGGACAAAAACAAACCAAGCTAGCGGGCAGCACAAAGCATCGTCTGCCCAATGCCGAAATCGTCGGAGAAGTGCCAAGCGCGGAATTCCGCGTCACGGTCACCGTGCGCCGCCGCAACGAGCTTCCTTCCATCGAAGCCCAGAGCAAACAGAAGCCTGGCGAGCGCACCTACATGACGCGCGAAGAACACGCCGCTAAACACGGCGCTGATCCGGCCGACATCGCGAAAGTCGAAGCCTTCGCCAAAGAAAACGGCTTGCGCGTCACGGACACAAACGCCAGCCAGCGCACCGTCACACTCTCCGGCACCGCCCCGGCCTATAGCAAAGCCTTCGGCGTCGACCTCAAGATGTACAAATCCGGCGACGTAGCGTATCGCGGCAGAGAAGGCGACATTCACATCCCAGACAATTTGCAAGGCATCGTGACCAGCGTCATCGGGCTCGACAATCGCCCTTTCGCTAAACCGCACTTCCGCATCAGCCGCGGCACAGCTCGCGCGGCGCGGGTTGGCGCGGCTGCCGACAGGTCGACCGCTTCCGCTTCGATCCCAGCCGGATTCACACCGCCGCAGCTCGGCTCGCTCTACAATTTCCCAAAGAATCTCGACGGAACCGGCCAAACCATAGCCATCCTCGAACTCGGCGGCGGTTTTCACCCAGCGGAATTGACAACCTACTTCCAGAATCTCGGCATCGCCAAACCGCCAAGCGTCACCGCAGCCACTTACACAAACGGCGGAACAAACAGCCCAGGCACAAACGCGCTCGATCCTAATAATCCCGATGTCGAAGTCATGCTGGATATTGAAGTAACTGGCTCCATCGCACCCGGCGCAAAAATCGTGGTCTACTTTGCCCCAGATGCCTCTGACCAGAGTTTTCTAGGCGTGATGAATGCCATCATCAGCGACACTGTCAACAAACCAAACATCGTTTCGATCAGCTGGGGCGGCCCCGAAGAATCCGCCACCACGCAGTTCCAAAATGAGTTCGATCAGCTTCTTCAATCCGCAGCAAGTCTTGGCCTAACCGTCTGCGTCGCAGCCGGCGACAGCGGCTCCGCTGATTTCGCCTCCAACGATCCCAACTGGGACGGCAAGGCGCACGTGGACTTCCCCGCCTCGGATCCCTTCGTGCTCGCCTGCGGCGGCACGCAATTGACCGCCTCAAGCACCGCTATTACCAAAGAAGTCGTCTGGGACGACGGAAAAAATGACGGCACCGGCGGCGGCGTAAGCCGCGTCTTCGCGCTGCCCAGCTATCAAGAGAAGGCTGGAGTTCCCCCGGCCGCCGATCCCGCCGGTCCCGTGATGCGCGGTGTACCAGACGTTGCCGGCGATGCCGCTCCCGCATCCGGCTATCGAATCATTTGCGATGGCACAAGCTTCCCCGATCCCTCGCAGGGGCTTCCTCCAGTCGGCGGCACCAGCGCCGTAGCGCCCCTCTGGGCCGGCCTAATCGCCCGCATCAATCAAGGCCTCGGCAAGTCCGCCGGCTTCATCAATCCCCTGCTCTACGCCGCACCCGCAAACGCTACGTTCCGCGACGTCACGCAAGGAAACAATGGCGACTACAAAGCCGGCGCCGGTTGGGACGCCTGCACAGGACTCGGCACTCCCAACGGACAAAGCCTGCTTCAGGCTCTGACGTCTTGAGCTCTATCGCCCGAGCGACGGGAAATTCTTAACCGCTGTCCGTTGCGAAGAATTATTTAGGTGGAATTAAAGAAAAGATAAGACGGCGAGCGGCGCGTACCTGATGCGCCGCTCGCGCCCTCTATGTTTGGATCAAACGGCCGAAGTCGATGCTGTCGTTCTTAGTTGAGTTTTGAGGTCGCGCGCATTGAGGATTTCCATCGCGCGCTGCAGCAATTGCTCAAATTCGCAGCGTTCGATTCTCGGACCGGCATGACTGACATTCAGGCTTTGCGCAACTACGACTGAGTTTTGTTCCTCTGTAGCAAGACTGCAATGATCTAGATTCACCAAAACACCCCTCGCAAAAGAATTGCTGGACCCTAAGTAGTGCCCAAGACCGTGAAATCGTTTCACACTCTCGCAATCTTCGACTAGCGAAGTACTCAAATCCGAACTAGTAGCACTTGTGGCGTTGGTATGTCAGGAACCGGCGTAAAGCTGAAACGGCGCCCAGTAGTAGGGCTTCCTGAAGACAGCTTAGAATCGTAGAACGCAAGAAGGAAAGCTTGGCCGCGCGCAACGCAGTGGCGGGGTCCTCGCCGTGGCTGAGGCCATTGTAAAAAGCGTCCATAAGCTGGCCCGTGGACGGAGCGTTGCTCACTTCCCAGAGAGCGCCACTACGTTATGAGCGCCAGCGCGCAAGAAACGCCCACGACAGGCCCACAAGCCCTTCGCCGGAATACGCTCGCGTTCCCGAACCATTGCACGCGGAAATGGTCACCAAGTTCGGCGTTCAGATGGCGCTTGACGATATCTCGCGCGTACAGCTTGTAAGTATCTCTCGTCGTTTCCTTGCTCAGAATGACGGCGGATTCGAGCGGCCGCGTGCGGCTCGCGGTGCCGTGCGTGACGAAGTGGAGATAGGCGTAGCGCTCCGGGTTACTGGCAAGGTAAGCGGCGGGCGTAGCTTGTTCGCGCTTCAAAACCGTGCGGTTCGATTCCGGGAAGTAGTGCTCAACACTTTGCATTTCGTCTTCAGCCTGAGGCAGGGGCTCGAACTCATCGTTCGCTTTCAGCGCGTCTCCCACCATCAGTAGATTTTTCTTCTTGGTAGCCGGACGGCTAGCACCGGAGGCCAGCAAAGAGAGCGAACTAGCCGTAGTCAGGGTGACGTCTTCAATCCAGAAATGCGGCTTCGGCGCCTGGATAATCAGAGTCTCAAAGTTCAACGAATACAGGCTACCGTCGGGCAGGAGAATCACCCGGGAATTCTGCGGGATCAACTTCTGCGCGGGCGCTACCAGCATCGCATACAGTTTCTCCCCGGCGGCCTGCTCGGTTTCAGACACATCCTTCGATTGTGCAACCGCGGTGCGATACTGCTTGACCGCCGAATCGATTTCCGAGGCCACTGGCAGCGTAAAATAAGCCGAGGTCAGGGGCGTGATGGCCCACAAATAAGAATGCCTCTGGCCCAACCAGTAGAAAAGAACCGTTGCTTTCAGGCGCTTGGCGTCCTGTTGATGCTGAAAACTCCCCTCGGAAAGCCTCGCGGTTTTCGCTGAAGACCCAAGGCCTTGTTCAAGAGTTTGCGCGCGGCTCAACTCCGCGACTTTCAGGGCGTCTTGCGGCCTGCCATGAGCGATCAAGAATTCTACGTAGTCATCGTAGAACTCTATCGCTCCCGAAAGAAAGCTCACGCGCAATTCGATCTGGGTGATCGCGGAGCCAGCCGCTTCGATTGTGTCAATGGATTCGCGGTATTCCTGCTCGGCCTTTCTTGGCAAGCCTTGGAGGGCGTGCAGCTTGGCAAGTCTCGCTTGCGCCTCCCAGCGCGACGGTGTATCTGCGTTGGGATCCTTAAGCACACTCTGAAATAGCTTCTCGGCCTGAGCGAAATGCTGCCTACCCGTCTCGATGCGGCCAGACAGAATCCGCGACTGAAGCGTCCCAAAATGATCCAACCCTGCCTCCTCATACTTAAGGGCTTCTAAATCATAGCTTGCAGCTTCGTCGAGACGGCCATCCTTCAAGGAGATTCCGGCAAGTGCATTCAAACATACTGTGATGGTTTCATTGTCAGCGAGGCGGCGCGCACGCCCAAGCGTCTCTACGAGAAGTGATCGAGCCGAGTCCGAATCCTGCAGTGCGATGTAGGAATTTGCAATACCTGTTAACCAGTAAAAACTGTAGCCCGTCTGCCCGACTCGTTCGGAAACTTCGGCGGCTTCCTTGAAGAAGGCGAGCGACCTCTCGAAGTCACCCAGTTCGTAGTAGCTCCAACCTGTATTGCCCAGTGCAGTGGCGACCAGTCCTTGCATGTCTAACGAGCGAGAAAGATCCAATGCGATCTGGTTGCGGTCGATAGCTTCGCCGAAATGTTCCTCCTTTGTCGCCACCCGACCTAAGTCGATAAGCGTGCCTGCGATTTGATCTTGCCGATTCTCCTTTCGGTCAAGTTCCAGTGCTTGGCGAAAGGAAGCCTCGGCCTCCGGATATTTCTTTTCATCAACCTGGAGTTCGCCAATCGCTTTTACGACCTCACAAACCAACTGGGGCTGGACCGAACGCGCTATCACGAGTGCGTCTTCAAGATCTCGCTCTGATTTTTTGAACTGCTGGCCGTATCTATAGGCAATGCCCTCCATTAATTCTTTGCGAACCGCAATGTCTGACGACGCCAGCGAAGTAGGCAGTTCATCGCGCAGAAGCCCGAGAGCGTCCTGCCATTCAGAGCGGGAAACGAGAATCTGCGCCTTCAGAATCCGTAATCGCCATGACCATTCGACGGTGTTGCCCACGTTCTGGTTCAGGGCTGCATTCACAGCCTCGAGTGAGGCGTTCAGATCACCATGTCGGATAGTGCGAACAATCCCATCATAGGCTTCATCGGGGTTACTTGTCTTTCGACAACCAAACGTCCAGGCCGCGATTGCCGAAAAAAAAACGACCACCGCCATATAAGCGACGGAAGTCCATTGTCTATTTGGCATCTTTACAAATGCTGCGGCCGCCAGCAGTATCTTTTTGGGAGGTGCCAGGCTTTTGGAGTTTATGTGCGACACTCGCACTTCATTTAGTCGGCGGCGGTGGCTTTCCGTTAGTGCCGCCTTCCGCGACCGTGAGGTTGGCTGTCTGAGGTGAGCCCAATTCAAGATGAAGCATGGTCAGGGTGCGGGCGCCGGGCTCGGCAAACACCTCAGCGACGGTGACTTGGCCAAAATTCGGCACCTCGAAGATGTACCCTCCGTCTTTGGGCACGTAGGGCAGATCAGTAATGATTTTCTCCACGAGAGTGAAAACTGCGACTCCGTCCGCGACTCCTGCCCGTTTCCCGGACTTCCTCTCGATTTCAATTCTCTTACGCAACTTATCAAAACTGTCGCACTCTTCCAGCAATCCGTGCCGAAGTATTATCTCGACGTTGTGGCCCGCAATCCGCAAGTTTTCAAACTTACTTCCTGCGGCGAGAATAAGGCCTTCCGGATGCGAGGAATCGTAGGTGGAATTGAGACGGCACACGATACGATCCGCGGTGAGAACCCCTTCAATGTCCAAGTGCTCGATCGTTGTGGTGGCGTGTGTATGGTAGACGTTCCCGGTAGACTGCCTCCCTGAAACGTGCGTGTGGGCTTTCTTAAACGATACAAGATCGTGGCAAGAAAATTCTTCATGACGGGCCGTGGCTAGGCCGCCAATGGTCGGCAAGGATGTGGAAGCCTTTGCTTTGATCGGATACCAAAACGGATGATGGATTTCGCCACTGAACGCGTGAGCCTCGGCGCGAAAATGAAAGGGAATGCGAGGGATACGAGCCATTTGGGGACACCTCAACGAGCTAAAACGGAGCCTAATACTCTTTCATCTAGTTTAGAAATTCAACCGTAAATGTCAGCCGTTGAACATCCTTCTCGTTTGCCGTTTGGCCATTGCCATCGGCACCGCCGAAGAAGACCAGATTGTACTTGCCCGTGCTCTCCACACCACCGATAACCGGCAAGGAAACGGTCTGGTATTTCTTGTCGCCGCCGATCGTGCCATGTTTCACGGCCCTGCCAGCCTGATCCAGCAGCTGCCACGTGTACTGGCTAAACGTGCGAGCCGGGGTGAAGTCAAAGTTAAGAAGAAAGCTCTCTCCAGACCGAACTTGTAGCTTCGTCCCAGTTTCATCCCCGCCGCGAACACTGCCTGCCAAATGGAACGAGGAACTTATGATTTCAGCCGATTGGGATGTGGAGCTTCCCTTCAGTTGTGGGATCGTAACCTCATTCTGATAGCCAATGTAAAAGCAGCAGCGCCGCAAACACGGGAACCGCAAACGCAGGTCGTAACCAGCCAAACCATCCACCTCTCGCGTGAGAGGCCGCAACAAGTCTTTTTTCGTTAATAATTTGCGGAGCCTCTTCGCGAACGACCTGCCGCGAGCTCTCCATAAATGCCGCAGTAGCCTTCATCTCTTCAGCGCACGCCGAGCAATCAAAGTAATGTTCTTCAAATGCCGCGTGCTGCTCCTTCGGGAGCTCCCCGAGGAGGTATTTCTCGGCGGCCTGGAGACGCACCGCCTCGTTATGATCCATGTTTGTCATTGTTTGTCATCCACCGATAGATAGTGCGGCAGGGGGCCACTTCGTTTCACGTCTCCTCCCCGGTCGAGAGCTTTCCGGACAGCCCATCCCTATCTTTCTCATACAAAACCCTGAACTTATCCTTGGCGCGGTAGAGCAAGACCCGCAAATAATCGCGGTCCACACCAAACTGCCTGCAGACCTCATCCTTATCCTTTTCCTCCAGAAAGAAGGCTCTAAGAAGGTCGCGGTCTTTTTTAGGCAGCTCCTCGATAACCTGGCGAACTCGGCCCTTCATCTGTCTTGTGACTAACAAACCCTCCACGTTCACCGCGCGGTCGGGCATCTCTAGGTAAGAGTCATCCCAAGGGCTGGTTCGGGAGGAGGCCCGATAGAACTCCTGCAAGACATAGTTACAAGTGGAGTTAACGAACGCGCCGAAGCGCTCCGGCTGGTGAATTCCGTTCTTACGCAAGGTAACCAACACTCTTATATAGGTCTCTTGGCGAAGGTCTTCGACGGTTTCCGAGGCGAGCATCCTCGCCCGCAATTTAATCCGCAGGAGTTGATCAAAATACGCCACGAAATGCTGCTCCGTCGAGGGGTCTCCCTCGCGGAGGCGCTCCACGTATTCCCTGGTGAATGCGAAGAGTTCCACGTAGCCCTCAGTTTTATTGCCGATGAGTATAGCCGTGCCATCTACCGGGAGCAATGGTTCCCGTTTTGAATCGAATCTGTGAAACGAATCGCCCCCCTCCTGCACTATTCCGTTGTAGGAACCCATCGAATACTTGGGCGTCCTGCTGCGAAGGGACGGTTCCCCTGTCTCCCGCGTGTCCCACCAGGGCGCATCCGAGTCGGACCTGGACCCACGAGGATGCGCCTCCCCCCTTAAAGGGGAGGACCACTGAATTTGGAGGCTCCGTGTCACGTTCGTTGCAAGCTCATAGTCTTTCTAATCCTGCATCGCGGCCGTTCGATTCGAACGGGATGAGTACTAATGCGCGGACACTCGGTATGTGCTACACCAGTTCGCGGATCACGGCACTGAACATCGAGTTTGTTGCCAAGCCCGATGAAGCGCACAAGGTCCACGCCGCTTTGCTCGCGGCGATCAATGGAGCGCTCGGAGAAGTCGCCGGTTTCGCTGGAAGTTTCGTCATGATCGCAAACCACGAAGCCCGGCTCGTAACGGTTGTCACTCTGTGGAGTGGGGAAGATCGCATGCAGCGTTGCAGTGAAAACGTGCGCTGGGTGCGGGCCTTGCTTGCTCCGTATCTGGATCGCTGCCTGCGCGTCCAAACGCTGGCCGCTTTTGTGCCGGGGGCCACCCAAAGTTTGCAGCCATTCGAACAGCCATGCACCGAAGCCGCGTTCGAAACAGGTCTGCAAGAGGAGCACGCGCTGTGCGTAGCCTGAGAACACCGTCGAACGCATTCGAGATGACTCATAGTCCGAATCCGAAAAACTTTCCGGCAACAGTTGAGTGCCCTCGCAACATCCAACTTTATGGGGGGTTATATACGGTGGATGGGTGCGGGCGGAATGGGAGTTGAAAGACTTGAATTGGGGGCCATGTCAAAGATGTTTGAGGACAAGATCTGCGCAGTGGATTTTTGTGAAGGGGCCGCTGTGGCTTCACTGGCTCAGCAGGATTTTTGCCTGAACCATTTCATCGAACTCTGCTACGAGAATTTGCAACGTATCGATCCCCGGGGGCAGAAGCTCGGGCGCATGCCGCTGGATCTCGCTTCCTTGCGGGCCTTCATCGAGGAGTGCTCGCGTAAGACGCTGGACGTGGCTTTGCACTGCGAAGACATCGATAATCTGCAGCGCGGCCGTCTGCTGGACATTCTATTGTGGGCTGGAGAACTTTTTCTGCTGTTGCGCGCGCCCACACGCAGGTTCGCGGATTCCCTTTTAGAGGAGCACGATAGCGTGCTTACCCGCTTGGCTGCGCGCCATTTCTAAAATTCCGTGGCGTGCTCATTCCTATTTGTTCAATCCTTTTTACTCGACGGTGTTTAGGAGCGATGCTTAATCTTTGCCGTCACCAGCTTTAAGTTGCTTTAGTTCCCTTTCGCGGTCTAGATAGCTTTCGCCGTTCGTGATCCACGCCGCAGCAGGCTCATCCTTCAAATAGTGGCCAAACCAGGCGAAGATGCGGCGCTGGTAATCGATCTGGTTGGGCTTTTTGCGCAGGCCGTGGTCTTCGCCCGCATACTCGAGCAGCACGACGTTTTTCTTTGCGCGGCGCGCGATGTTGTAGAGCTCGACGCCTTGATGGAAGAAAACGGTGCCGTCGCTGTCGCCGACTTCGATGAGCAGCGGCGTGGTCATATTTTGCACGCCAAAGACGGCCGAGTTGCGAATATAGGCTTGTAGATCTTCGTAGAGTGGGACTTCCATGCGCTGTTGGCCGGTTTCGATGTGATCGGTTTCCGCGATGCCAGAGCTCCAGTGATGGTTTCCGTAGTTGCTGACGAGATCGGTTATAGGAGCGCCCGCGACGGCGGCGGCGAAGAAATCCGTCGTGTGCGTGGCGAGATAGACGGAGTCAAACCCGCCCCAGGAGTGGCCCATCACGCCGACTTTCTTGGGATCGATCACGTTCATCTGAATGACGCGCTTGACCGCGGAGGTGACGCAATCGACGACCGAGACGCCGGGATCGCGCGGCCGAAAGACGATGTCCGGCTCCAGCATGAAATAGCCGTGGCTGGTGACCGCACCGACGTTGTAGTAATTGCGCTCCGATGGCGCGCTGTATTGATGTAGGCCATCCGACAGCTTTTCGTACATGTAGACCACCATGGGATATTTTTTGGCGGGATCGTAGCCCGCGGGATAGTACAGCGCGCCTTGCAAGCGTTCACCGTGGCTGTTTTTGTAGTCGATCAGTTCCTCTTTGCCCCACGCGTAGTTGCTTTGGAAGGGGTTCGTCTTTGTGATTTGCTTGGGATCCTTTAGATCAGCGCCACCGACAAAAGCATTGGGCGATTCCGTAAAGGTTTGCCCGACGTATTCAAAAACGTCCGCGTCTTTGGCTTTGCCGAGGCGGTCGACGCTCTTGTCTTGCCAAACGAGATGCTCCTCGGTGAATTTGCCGGACGCAGCCGGATGGAGGCGCGCGTATCCGGATTTTTTCGTCCAGATGCCGAACATGCTTAGGTACAGCGGTTTATCGGTGTCGATGAACTCGTCGCGCGGATTGAGTTTCACGTAGCGATGCCGGACCTGGTCTTTGGCGCCATCTGTGAGCTTGGTGGATTGAGAGCCGTCGGGCGAAACCTGCCATAGATCGAACTTGTCGTAGAGGATGATGCTCGCGTCGTCCTTCGTCCATCCCGCAAAACCGAACGCAGGTTTCTGTTTGATGGTGTAATCGGCTTCGAGGTCTGCGAACGCCGTGGGGACAGACTTGGTGATGTTGACGACGGCGCGCGTTGTGGTATTCACCGTCCAGTAGTTGTTGTCGTGAAAATAGAGCAGGTAATGGCCGGCAGGGCTGGCCTCGAGATAGTAGTCATCGTTGAGGCGGTCCTGAATTTTTGTGCGATTGCCCGAGGCGAGGTCAACGAAATAGACATCCGCCGCGGGACGTCCGATACTGCGTTCCATGGCGTAGGCGGACCAGTTCGCAGCGTAGGCGGTTTGCTGATGGTTAAACGGAACAATCTCTTCCTCGAGATCTTTGCCGAGCGGGACAAACTGGCCGTTCTGCAAATGCCAGGCGCATAGAATATTCTTTTCGCGATCACGCTTGGCGCTGAGTTTTTGCTTGGGCATGACTTCTGTGTCGCGGGCATTCCAGATGGCTACAGTAGCGGGATCTTCCGCGTCTTTTTTCTTGTCTTTCTCCTTATCTTTATCTTTCGCTTCGGAGTCCGATTTTGCTGAGTCGGTTTTTTGGGAGTCTCCGCCAGTCTCTTTCTCAGACTTCTTGGGTTCGGCGGTTTTTTCTTCCCATTTGGCCATGCCTAGAAAAACCGTGTCGCCATCTTCGGACCACGTTGGTTTGTGAAAGGAGACCGTGCGCATGCCGGCCGGAAACTTCGCGTCTCCCGTGGGATCGTAGGTATGGTTCGCTTCGGAAGCGTCTCCCAGATGGGTCCACGCGAGCACAATCTGTGTCGCGCTTTCGCGGTGGTCATCGGACTTCGAGCGCAGGACGGCGAGATCGGCGCCATCTTTGCGCCAAGCCAGGCCGCTGTAAACCGATGCGGAGGAATCGAGCACGCGAACGGACGCGTTTTCGGAATTGAAGAGCTGCACGCCGTTGCCGGTTTTGTCTTCGGAGTTGATGGTCATAGCCAGAAGCGTGCCGCGCCTGGGAAGATCCTGCCAGGCAAATTCAGAGACGTTGCCGAAGGAAGTGTCATGTCCCAAAGAGAGCTGGCGGAGGATCAGCGTGGCGCCGGGCGTATCGTCGCTTTCCGGGGTTGCTGCGGCATCCGGCGCGTCTTTTTTTTCGGGCGCGTAGCGGCGCATGGCGAGATACGTACCCGCGGGATTGAAAGAGAAGGACTCAATACCATCGACAACGATCTGCTCGCCGGTCGAGAGATTCAGAAGACCGAGCTTTCTCTGGACGGGCTTCTTGTCTTTTTTCATCTTGTCTTCTTGCGCTTCGGAGTAGCCGATGCCATAGGCGACCCAGTGCGAGTCCGAAGAAAAAACCGGTTGCGTGGCGAACGCAGCGGTCTTAGTGGTGCCATCAGCGATGTTCGTGATGCGCAGCTCGTTTTCGCGATTCGAGCGATTGATGCCGTAGGCAAGCCATTTGCCATCGGGCGAAAGGCCGCCGAACTCGCGCGGTATGGCGAGCGATTCCCACTGGCCATAATCGGGCGGCTGCACGGGAGATTTTGTTTGTGCGTCGATCGAGGTGCAGAAGCCAAATGCTAAAAGGAGTGCTGGAACTAGTCGTCGCATCGCGTGCCTTCCTTGCTGATTGGATTGAGCAGGCGAATTGTGCATGGGATGGCGATGTTGGCGCAAGCGGGAGGGGCCTCCCCGCCCCCCTCGGGCCCCCCTCCCCCTTTTTTCGACCCTGCGGATTCTAAGCGAGTTACGGATGCATTTTGCGGAAGTGCGGATTCTAAAGGGGTTAGGCTGTGTTCGGCTCTGCATGGAGCAAGCAAGCGTGGGTGGAAGGGGGTTCTTAACACAGAGTGCACAGAGTTAATGGAAAGGAGGTCGAAGAAGGGGAGAAGGGGGCGGTTAAACGATGACTGGAAATTTGTTGGGGCGAATCGTGAGCGGAACATGGGATATGGTAGCAGGAAGAGCGGCTAGTTATCAATAGATTTATAGTGATATTCAGTACTCATTCGAACGGCGAGCGTGGATTCGAACGTGCCCTATGGAAGTTGACGAATCAAAAGGAGTTAGAGAGCCGCTTATGGGTTTAACAAGGCCGTGGAAATGCGTGGAAAAGCCAGAGTAACTTGTCTCAAAACGGCAGACTGGGACATCTCTTAGGCTTGAGTTTGCTTAACGGCAAGGCTGACCTTTCGGGGAACATGGCGCTGCGGATTGAGAAGGCGTTTGGCGTGAAGATGGATAGGCTGATGCGGATGCAGTCTTCTTACGACATTGCACAGACCCGAAAACGTGAGAAGCAAATCCGTGTGCGACGTATCCATCAGCTAGTACACGCGTGAAATGAATTAGTCGGCGGAGGAGTTGCCGACTGGGTGGCGGGTGCGGGTGAAGAGGCGGCGGGCGGCAGTGGCCCAGGGCACGGTCTCGAATTCGGCGAGGTAGGAGTAAGCTACCGGGACGACCAGGAGAGTTAGCAAGAGGCAGAGGGTTTGGCCGCCGATGATAGTTACGGCGATGGACGCGCGTTGCTCGGAGCCGGCGCCGATGCCGATGGCTACGGGGATCAGGCCGGCGACGATGGAGAGCGTGGTCATCAGGATGGGGCGGAGGCGGACGCGGTTGGCTTCGATAATGGCTTCGCGGACGGGCATGCCCGTGGCGCGAAGGCGGTTGGTGTAGTCGACCTGCAGGATTCCGTTTTTCTTTACGATTCCCAACAATAGGAACATGCCGAGGGCGCTCCAGAGGCTTAGGGCGCGGCCTGTGATCCAGAGGGAGAGGAGCGCGAAGGGGATGCTGAGCGGAAGCGTGAGCATGATGATGAACGGGTGCGAGAAACTTTCAAACTGGGCGGCGAGTACCATGTACATAAAGATGGATGCGAGCAGCATGGCGAGCAGAAGATTCCACGTGGTTTCTTCGAGGACTTTGACCTGGCCCGTAAAGCGGTAGGAATAGCCTGCGGGGAGGCCGATTTGCTTGATGGAGTCGACAGTGTGGGCAGCGGCGAGATCGAGCGGATAGCCGCTGGCAACGTTGGCGTAGACGGTGACTTCGAATTCGCGATTGTAGCGCCAGAGCGTGGCGGGGCCGGCGCCGCGAATGATGCTCGCGACATTCTCGAGGCGTACCTGGCCGAGCTTCGTGGACGGCACCATCATTTGCGCGAGGACGTCGGGATTGTCACGCTGCTGCTCTAGCAACTGCATGATGACGGGATATTGCTCGGAGCCTTCCTTGAAGCGCGTGATTTCGTCCTCGCCGGAATAGAAAAGGCGGACGGCGTCGCTGACGTCGGTCATGCGAACGCCGATGTCGGCGGCGCGCTGGCGGTCGACTTTGACCTGAAGTTCGGGGGTGTTCAGGTTGAGGCTGGGGTTGACGTCGACCAGGTCGGGATATTGGTGCATAAGGTCGGCCACTTGCTTGCTGATGTCGGCGAGTTTGTTGAGTTCGGGGCCGCGGATGACGGCGCCGATGGGGAAATAGGTTTCGCCGCCGAAGACGGAGGGCAGGCGAACATTGGAGACCATGTTGCGATAGCCGGCGAGATAGCCGCGAATTTCGGTGGCGAGTTGCTCGTGGCTGCGTTTTCTTTCGCTGCGGGGGACGAGGCCAATGAAGAGGTGCGCGTGATTCGTAGGACCGTGGGTGAAGGATTGCACGAAGGCCACTTCGGGGAGCGCGACTACGCGCTCGGCGATTTCTTGGGCACGATCGGTGGTCTTGGAGAGGGCGGTGCCTTCGGGCAGCGTGAAGGAGCTGATCAGTTCGGATTGATCGTCGGAGGGAATCCAATCGCGGCCGACCAGGTGATAGAGGCCGAAGGTGGAGAGAAAGGTCGCGACGCAGATGATGACAATGACCCCGCGATGGGCTAGCGACCATTGCAGGAGCTTTAAGTAGGATTGCTCGAGCCAGTGCAGAATTCCGCTGGCGTGGGCCTTTTTTTCTTTTTCGCTGACCTTGAGGAGGCGCGAGGACATCATGGGCGTAAGCGTGAAGGCTACGAGGAGAGAGACCAGGATGGCCATGGCCATGGTCCAGCCAAACGAATTCACATATTTGCGCGCATAGCCGTTCATGAAGGCGATAGGCAGGAAGATGATGACCAGAGAGAGCGTGGTGGCCATGACGGCCAGGCCGATTTCTTGCGTGGCTTTGATGGCGGCGTTTTTGCGGTCTTCGCCTTTTTCTTCCATGAAGCGGAAGATATTTTCCAGAACGATGATGGCGTCGTCTATGACGATGCCAACGGCGAGGGTGAGCGCGAGAAGCGTCATGTTGTTGAGGGAAAAGTCCATGCCGCGCATGAGCGTGAACGTGGCGATGATGCTGGCGGGGATGGCGACGGCGGCGATCAGGACGGCGCGCCAGTTGCGCATAAAAAGAAAAACGATGGCGCTGGCGAAAATGCTTCCGAGGACCAAGTGCTCGAGGAGCGAGTGGACGGAGGCTTTGATGAAGTCGGAGATGTCGTGAATGACGAGTAGCTGTACGCCGGGAGGGAGCTGGGCGCGGAGATCGTCGAGCTTGGCCTTTACGTTGTCGGCGACCTGGACGGTGTTGGTGCCGGACTGGCGAAGGACTTGAATGCTGACGACATCCTGGCCGGGCGTGCCTTTGCGATAGAGGGCTGACCAGGTGCGCAGTTCTTGCGCGCCGTCTTCTACTTGCGCGACGTCGCGGACGCGCACTTGAGCGCCGCCGCGTGTGCCGACGACGATTTCGCCGAATTGTTCCGCGGAAGTGACGCGGCCGAGAGTGCGGAGGCCCAATTCCTGCGGGCCGGTGATCATGCGACCGCCGGGAGCTTCGATATTTTCACGCTGGAGGGCGTCGCGAACGTCGAGGACCGTGAAATTGTGGGCCGTGAGCTTTTGCGCGTCGAGGAGGACGCGAATTTGGCGCGCTTGACCGCCGTTGAGTTCGACGCTGCCGACGCCGTCCACCGTTTGGATGGCGCGGCGGATCTGCTTGTCGGCGATTTCGGTCAGTTCGCGACGGCTGATGGGGCCGCTGACGAGCAGCGTGAGGATGGGATCAGACTGCGGATCTTGTTTGGTGATGACGGGAGGGAGAGTGTCGCGCGGAAGCCGATTTACTGCGGCGGCGACTTTTTCGCGGATGTCTTGCGCGGCGCCGTCGATGTCGCGTTCGAGGACGAAGGTGCAGGTGATGTCCGCAAAACCTTCGCTGGAGTAGACGGTGATTTCGTCAATGCCGCTAACGCTAGAGATGGCGTCTTCGAGAGGCAGGACTACGCCGGTGACCACTTCTTCGGGAGTGGCGCCGGGCAATTGGACTTCGACGTTGACAGTGGCGGGATCGGCCTTGGGAAAAAGGTCTACAGCGAGGCCGCGATAGGAGAACGCGCCGAGCGTCACAAGAAAAGCGATCAGCATCACGGTGAAGACGGGATACTTTACGCAGGTTTCGGCTAGCTTCATCGGCGTGTGTGTGAATTTCCGGCGGCGACTACTTCAGCGCCGGAGTGTTCCCTTCGGCTTGTTCCTGGACGGTGGCGCCATCGTGCAAATCCCCGGAAATGGCTACGGCGACGCGGTCGCCCGGCTTTAAGCCTTCGGCGACTTCAAAACGCTTGCCGCGCTGGTCTTCGGTTTGGCCGGCGGGACGGATTTGGCGCTCGGAGACATGGTTGCCGTTCAGAAGAAAAACCTTATAGACGCCGTAGCGGTAGTTCACAGCGCCTTCGGGAAGGAAGATAGTTTTCTCCTCTTTCTCGCTGGGAATCGAAGCTTCCACGAAGAAGCCGGGCTTTAGGCGGCCGTCGGCGTTCGCGAGAAGGGCTTCGGCTTCGAAGGTGCGCGAATCCTGCGCGACGGCAGGATTAATGCGCGAGACGCTGCCGTGAAATGTCTCGCCGGGAAATGCTTCGACTTGCAAATCCACAGGCGCGCCATCTTTTACGGAGCCAGCCCAGCGTTCGGGGACGGCGAGGCGGGCGCGCAAAGTGTCCGTACGTACGAGAACCATCACAGGGCCTTGCACGCGAAGGTATTCGCCGGGGTGAACGTCGCGCGTTTTGATGGAGCCGGGAAAGGGAGCGCGGATTGTTGCGTCTCTCAACTTTTTCTCCGCTAGATTCTCGCTGGCTTCGCTGGAGACGAGTAGAGCTTTCAGACGGTCGACTTCCTGCAAAGCGACCGTGTAGCCGGCTTGCGTGCTTTGAAAGCGGCTGGCGGCTTCATCCAACTGTTGCTGCGAAATCAGCTTACCCTGGAACATTTCTTGTGCTCGGCCATATTTGCGCTCGGCGTCGAAGAGGTCGGCTGCGGCGCGCTGGACAGAGGCGAGTTTTTTTGGATCGGCAGGCGGCGGGTCGTTCGGGCCAATGCCGAGCTGCGCGCGCACTTGGGTGACGAGGCCGCGTTGGCGGTCGACTTCGAATTGGAGCTCCTGCGGATCGATCAGGATGAGCGGCTGGCCTTCCTTGACCGAATCGCCGACGTCGGCGAGAACCTGGGAAACGCGGCCTTCGACCTGCGCGCTCAAGATGCTCTCTTCCAGCGCGAAAAGCGAGCCAGCAGCCTGGACGCGGCGTTTGGCGGTTTCCTCAGCCACGGTATAAACGTGAACCGGCGTGGGATGAGCTGCGTCGCCCAGCATGCTGCTGGAAACAGACTTCGAGCAGCCGCCGGCGAGAATTGCAGCGAAGGCAACCACGACCGCCAAAGATTGTAACATTTTCATAAGATTGCGTATGGGATAGCGCGTCCGCGTTCGCTTGAAGGTGAATCCCTGAACGCGCTTAGAACACACTATGACCGTCGATCTCCTGCTTGCCTTTTGGACGCATGAAGTTACCACAACGTCTCGCACGAAGAACCCTATTTCTGAGAGAAACATTCGTTGCAATTATGACGCGGAGTTGCGCGGGAATCCAGCGCAACTCCGCATTGCCAAACTGTATAGATCAGGCGCAACCAATCGTTAGCGGCTCTCGGGCGGGTGCCGCGAATCCAAGTCGATTGAGGATCTATCAATTGACTTACTTTCAAAGTACACTTCGCGCTTCTCTCCTCCAGGAGGGGCCATGTCCAAATTTCTCCGCCCATTGGGATTTCTCACAGCTCTCTTGCTGTTCGCTGGCATCCGACTTCCCGCGCAGGACATCGCTGTGCGGGTGGAAGCGATCCGGCTGATGGAGCACGCCAACGCAGTGAGACGCCCGATTCACAGGACTCGCAATCACAAAGAAGAAGTTACGTTTCGCGCCCACCGCCTGGACGGAACTACGGTCGACGGGCGCGCCGATAACATCATTGCGGGCGATATCGAGCGGTACGAGACGACTTTCGGCGACTTTCACAGCATCAGTATCCACTTCCCCGACAGAATCGTACAGAACGACTTCCCGCCCGAGCCGGCGGAGACTTGGAGCTGGAAAAGCTGACGCCGCTGCTGATCGGGCATTTCGACAAATCCGACATCATTCATTCCTTCACCCCGGCCACTCTCAGTGGACGGTCCGCCAAATGCGTTCAGTTCGAGACTGTGGACGGAAGAACGCGGCAACCTGCGAACGAAATCTGCTTCGACGATGAACTTGGCGCGCTCGTTCGCTGGAACGTTGCAGAGGATCTTATCGAAGACACCGACTACGTCTCTTTCGAAGGCGTTCTAATGCCTCGAACGATTCGGCATTACATCAACAGCAAGCTGCGCATGGAAGTGAAACAGGAGTTCAGCGTAATCGAAGATCCGATCGATTGGGCTGCGCTTACGCCGCCGGATGCGCACACGTTGAGGACTTGCCATGACTACTGGCCGCCAGCCATTCAATCTGCCCCGCAGCCGGCTGATGCGGGACCGGGGCCTTGGTACGACGTCCAGGTGCATGGTGCAATCGGCCCGGACGGGCGGGTGCAGCAGGCGACCGTGCTTCCCGCCGGAAGACCCGACTTGGAGAAGCGCGCCATTGAGATTGTTTCCTCGTGGGTCTTTTCCGCGCCGTTATGCAATGGGAGGCCGACGATTATTGGCACAGACTTGGTCGTGCATTTCCCGCCACAATAAGGGCCCGACGTAGTTTTCTCGCAAAGAAGAATATGGTGCGCCGCGTAGGAATCGAACCTACAACCTATGGATTAAGAGTCCATTGCTCTACCAATTGAGCTAGCGGCGCGCAGAGGATCAAAGAATTTTACACGGGACGCTCATTTTTGTCGAACAGCGTGGATAGAAGGCAACGACTCGGCCTTCGGGTAGTACAGCCACTCCTGGCTGTGCGCCTTTTCGCAACGATTGCAAAACCTCACCGGCAAGAGTGCCGGTGCTACTTGGCGCGGAGTTGGGCGGCCAGGTCGCGAGCGACCTGGCGGGCGCGCGGGAGATCGGCGGGATCGAAGGAAATGGCAGAGACGCGGGGATGGCCTCCGCCGCCGAATTTTTCGGCGAGCGAGGCGAGATTTTTGTCGGCTGTGGCCTGATTCCAGGGGTTGGTGCCAAGTGAGACTTTGGCGCGGACGGTGGAAGAGCTGACACTCACCGAATAGACGCACTCGGGATGCAACAGATACGGGATGAACTTGTTGTAGCCCTCGAGGTCGAGGTCGCTGACATCGAAGAAAATCACGCCGTCGATGGCTTCAGCGCGTTGGCGAAGAATCTCGATGGATTTGCGGTGACGTTCGAGCAAAGGCTCCAGGTGTTTGGCGACCAGTGGAAGCTTCACCATTTCGGCGAGGGGACGATAGGCGAGCTCCGGAATGATGCGCGCGGGCAAGCCGTCCTCGGGAGCCGCTTCGATGACCAAGCCGAGCTGCGTGGCGGGTTCGGTGAGCTCTACGGCAGACTCCGGCGTAGGATATTGCGCGCCATCGATGATGTCGCCCCAGTGGATCAATTCTTCGAGCGGCTTTGTGTCGAAGCCGAATTTTTCTTTGGCTACCGTCGCGATAAGTTTTGTGCATGACTTAAAGTCCGGCGCGTAAAACATGTGCGGGCCGGGATGATTGCGGAACTGCTCGGCGTCCGCGGGCGTGAGAAACGCGCTTTGATGGTGGTCGAACCACCAGGTGACCTTGGGTGAGTTCGAATACTTGAAATCGACGATAGCATTTTCATCGCCATCGAAAAGGCCGGGAGTCCACGGCTGCGAAGCACGATGGGTCATGCCGGTGAAACCAAATTCCGCGGCGGGATCGAATTTTTCCTTGTAAAAGCGATAGAAGAGAGCGGCGGAGGCGGTCCCATCAAAACAACGGTCGTGGAAGCACAGCCGGACGCGGGTCATGTGTAAGCGATGGCGCCTTTCGATTTTTTCTGCCTTAACGGGCAGAAACAAAGCCTTTTAGGTTGGCGGGACCTGAAAAAGAAGTCAAGCGGAAAGCGTGGATGAGATGCACCAAAAAAAGAGAGCCGCCCTGCAAAGCCGGACGGCTCTCCTCAGAGGTAAAGTTTAATAAACTCCTACTTGTTGACCATCTTCTCGACAATGTCTCCAATGATCGGCAGCTTGAATTTCTCGTGCGAGTAAGCTTTGTACATCAGGAATATCCAGGCCACGAAGACAGCCAGCCCGAAAATAGGGAAGATGGCCACTCCGAGAAGGCCAATGATTGGAACATGAAGGAGGATAAGCCAGACAATCCACAGAGCAAACCAAATCGGAACGATGCATATGTTGAAAGCGATGGATTGGGCGCCATGAAATTTTACGAAAGGACGTTTGTCGATGAGCAAAAAGATGAGGCCGGAGACCCATCCAAAAAGATAGCAAAGCAGTCCGGCGACGTTTTCATCAATTCCTGCGGTGGGGGAATCCGTAGCGGCAGCAGGAGCGGTTACCGCCGAGCTCTGCGCAGCGGCTTGCGAGGCGCCCTGCGGGGCGCCGCATTTCGGACAAAACGATGCATCGCCTGCATCCTGACCACACGCTCTGCAAAATGCCATGAACGCACCTCCCGGAGGGCTCAACTGAGCGCGGAGGGTAGCAAAAGCAGGTTTCCAGAGCAATGGCTTTTGTCAACGCAGTGGGAACTAGACCATGGATGCCGAAGAGGAAGCCGCCACGGAGGCCTCCTCCTCGATCGCTAAATGAGCCGTTGCTTGTCCTTACTTCTCCCCTTTTTCCGGCTTTTCCGCCGCGGGGGCAATTGCGGGGATGTTGGCTTTCTGGATTGCGGCATTGAGCGCGGCGAGATCCTTGGACTCGATCTCGTGCCAGACGGCCAGCTGTGCTTCGATGTGCGTATTGAGTTCGTCATAAACGGTGAAGGATGCGGCGGTCGGCGCGGCGTCCGCGCTTTCCACGGTCCCCTGCAGAGCTACGAGCTGATCGACCACCTGAATCGGGTAATTCAGCGGGTCTTCTCCGCTCTTGGACTTTGGCTGGATGATTTTTTCTTCGACGGCGTTCATTTTCTTTATGAGCGCGTCCGCCGATTCAAGGATAGACTTTGCGCTCGCGTCCGCGGCGAGCCGTTTCTTCAGGGCCTCGAGTTGGCCGCGGACGCTGCGAATCTGGTTCACGGCTTCGTTGCCTGCGCTCACGCGGTCGCGGATACGCAACGCGAGCTCTTGCTGTTTTTCCAGGTCAGCTTGCGATGCGGAGATGCGCGGATCTTTAGTGATTTCGAGGCTGGCTGTGGAGGTTTTTCCAGCAACGGTGAATTTGATCTGATAAGTGCCCGGGACCACGAGCGGGCCTCCGGGACGGCCTCCCCAGCCTACCGCGCCAGGAACCAGCGTCGGGGCATCGTACTGCAAATCCCACACGAAGCGGTTCAGGCCAACTTCGACAGGAAGCTCTTGGCCGGGCCGGCTGATGCCGAACTCCTCTTCGTCGGGAGAAGCTCCGGTAACGGATTTTTTGCTCGAATACTTGCGAACAAGTTTGTCGTGCGCGTCCAAAATTTCAAGAGTGATCTGGTCTTTCGGTGCGGTTTTCAACGAGTAGTCGATCACCGCGCCGGCGGGCGGGTTCGCGCCAACGGGAACACCGGCAGGCAGAGTGAAGCCAGGCCCGCGAAAGCGGACGACGGTAGCCGGCTGATAAAGATGGGCTTCGTCAGTTGCGGGGGCGGCAGTCATTTGGCGAATGGATGCGATGTCATCGAGCACCCAGAAGGCGCGGCCGTGGGTGGCCACAATCAAGTCGTTGTCTTTTATGGTGAGGTCGTGAATCGGCGTCGTCGGCAAATTGAGTTTCAAAGATTGCCAGTGTGAACCATCGTCGAAAGAAATGTAGACGCCGTTTTCCGTGCCGGCATAGAGCAGGCCCTTGCGTTTCGGATCTTCGCGGACAGAGTGCGCGTAACTATTGTCGGGCAAGCCGGTGGTGATTTTCGTCCAGGTCTTCCCATAGTCAGCCGTTTTGAAAAGATACGGACGGAAGTCATCGAGCTTGTGGCGATCGATGGCGACGTACGCAGTGCCCGCGGAGTGTGGCGAAGGTTCAATAATGCTCACGAGACTCCACTCGCCGAATTCCTTGGAAGTGACGTCGGCCCAGTTTTTGCCACCGTCGCGCGTAACATGCACGAGCCCGTCGTCGCTGCCGCCCCAAATCAGGCCTTTCTCGACGGGCGATTCAGCGATGGCAAAAATGGTGCCGTAGTACTCGACGCTGGTATTGTCTTGCGTGAGCGGGCCGCCGGAAGATTGCTCCTTGGTCTTGTCGTTGCGCGTCAGGTCGCCGCTGATCGCCGTCCAAGTCATTCCACCGTCGCTGGTCTTAAACACCGCTTCCCCGCCGTGATAAATGACCTTGGGATCATTAGGAGAGCTTGCAATCGGAGCGGTCCACTGGAAACGATGTTTCAAATCGGCGTCGCCAGCGCCCATCGGATTGAGCGGCCAGGAAGAGATGTCCTGAATCTGATGAGTCTTCTTGTCGAAGCGCGTGATGAGGCCATCGTAGGAGCCGGCATAAACGATGTCAGGATTTGTGGGGTCAGGAACGACAAAGCCAGCTTCGCCGCCGCCGACCTCGTACCAATCCGGCCGGTCGATAACGCCATCATCGCTGCGGCTGGCAATCGCCACCGTGGAATTGTCCTGTTGAGCTCCATATATGCGATACGGAAACGCGTTGTCCGTGGCCACGTGATAGAACTGTGCGGTGGGCTGATTCAACTGCGTGGTCCAGGTCTTGCCATTATCGTGAGAAACGGTTGCGCCGCCGTCGTTGGCGTTGATCAGCCAATCCGGATGAGTGGGGTCGATCCACAGGCCGTGGTTGTCGCCGTGAGGTGAGCGAACGAAATTGTAAGTGTGGCCGCCGTCGGTTGAGCGGTAAACGGCGGTGTTCAGCACGTAGACGGTGTCTACATTCTTGGGATCAGCGAAAATGTGATGAAAATACCAGGCGCGTTGCGTATAGCGATGATCTCCGGTGAGGAGTTGCCAGGAATCGCCAGCGTCGTCGCTGCGATAGATGCCGCCTTTTTCCGCTTCGACGATGGCGTAGACGCGATTCCCGTCGGCGCCGGAAACGGACACTCCGATGCGACCGAGGACGCCGGAAGGAAGGCCGTGGCCTTCAAGACGCTTCCAGTTTGCGCCATCGTCATTGGACTTATAAAGACCGCTGCCTGGTCCGCCGCTGACGGCAGTCCAAGGATAGCGTTGCGCTTCATAAAGTGCCGCGAACAGAATATGGGGATTTGAGGGATCGAACACGAGGTCAATGGCTCCGGTCTTGTTGTCCTTGAAGAGAACTTTTTGCCAGGTCTTGCCGCCGTCGGCGGAACGGAAGACGCCGCGCGTTTCGTTGGGTCCGTACGCATGGCCCATCGCGGCGACGAAAAGAATATCAGGATTTGTGGGGTGGACGATGACCCTGGAGATATGCCGCGTGTCTTCGAGGCCGATGTGCGTCCACGTCTTGCCGCTATCCACGGACTTGTACATGCCGTCGCCGTAGGAAATATTTCCGCGCCAGCAAGATTCGCCAGTCCCGACGTAAACCACATTCGGGTCGGAGGGAGCCACGGCAATCGCGCCGACCGACATGATCCCAGTCTTGTCCGTCATCGGCGTCCATGTCATGCCGCCATTGCTCGTCTTCCAAACGCCGCCGGCAACAGCGCCGAAGTAATAAGTTTGCGGATCACCCGCGACGCCGGTTACGGCGAGGGCGCGTCCGCCTCGGAACGGACCGACCTGGCGCCACTTCATTCCCTTCAGCGCATTCTCATCGAGAGTTTGCGCACGCAATGACGTGCCTGTGAATCCAAGCAAAATCATCGCCAGCAGAAAGGAAAAAATATTCCTCGATCGTTTCAGACTGCTCATCGTCGTCTCCCCCCAGAGAAACAAATGTTGCACCAGTACTACGGTGGATAGTAATGCGCGGAGCAGAATAGTACATCCTGTGTCGTAATCCGCGCCAGAAACTATGTATGGATTGTGCTTGCCCAGTTCTTGACGCGCGACGCAGCACTTTTGGGTACAATCCCGGCGTGACAAATCCGCCTGCACCGTGCCTGTCTGCGCTAAGTGCGACTCCGGCAGCCTTGCCAGACAGCTCTGGCCGAATATTCAGTTTCGATTGGCTTCGTCACGCAACTCCGCCGGAGCGGAGTTCGCTGATCGCCGGCGGGCTCGGCTGGATGCTCGACGCGATGGATGTGATGCTTTATTCGCTGGTCCTCGCGTTCCTGATCCGCGAATTCGCGATGGATACGCGCACCGCGGGCCTGCTGAACTCGCTGACGCTGGTGGCTTCCGGTATTGGCGGATTGCTTTTCGGAATTCTTGCCGATCGCATCGGACGCATCCGCTCGCTGATGGCGGCCATTCTCGTGTACGCGCTCGCAAGCGCGGCCTGCGGCTTCTCGCACACTATTCCGCAATTGGCCACCTTCCGATTCGTGTTGGGCCTCGGCATGGGCGGCGAATGGACCACCGGCGCGGCGCTGATTGCAGAGACCTGGCGCGCGGGACATCGCGGGAAAGCGCTGGGATTCATGCAATCGGCCTATGCGATCGGAGAAGCGATTGCCGCGCTCGTCGTAGCCCTTGTTTTGCCGCATTTTGGGTGGCGGCCCGTCTTTTTTGTCGGCGTTTTGCCAGCATTTCTCGTCTTCTGGATTCAGCGCAGAGTCCCAGAGTCTGAGTTGTGGAAGCAACGCGCGGCGCGCAAAGAAAAGGTGTCCCTGCTCAAGCTTCTGGAGAAAGGTGTTCTGCGCAACGGCATTTTGGCCACGACGATGAACGCCTGCAGCATGTTCGGCTACTGGGGATTGTTTACGTGGATTCCGGCGTATTTGTCATTGCCGCCATCGCAGGGAGGACGAGGACTTAGTCTCGTCAAAACCACCACGTTTTTCCTGGTGCTTTGCTTTGGAAAATGGCTCGGGTATGCGCTGTTCGGATTTTTCTCGGATGCCTTTGGACGGCGCAAACCTTACTTCCTCTATCTGATCATCGCGGCAGCCCTGGTACCGATTTACGGGATGTCGCGCAGCCCGTTCTGGCTGCTGGCGCTCGGGCCGCTCGTCGCATTTTTCGGAACGGGTTATTTCTCGGGGTACGCGGCGATTGCGAGCGAACTTTTCCCCGGCGAAATCCGCGCCGCAGCCATGGGATTGAGTTACAACGTCGGCCGGGGACTTTCCGCTGCGGCGCCCTTTGCGGTGGGAGCGCTGGCGCTGCGGTATGGGATCGGCCCGGCCTTCTTCCTGCAGGCGGGTGCGTTTTTGATGGCGGCGCTGCTTGCTCTGGCTTTGCCGGAGACGCGCGGGCAGGTGTTGGATTGATCGGAGGACAGATTAGGCGACGGCAGAGCGCGAGTTAATGCGGACTCCATCCGCGCTAAGTGTGAAGTTCATCGCGAAATAAGGAGCTTGTGCGAGGATTTTTTGGAATTCATGTTCGTCCGCATAGGGCCGCTTGGGAACGCGCCGCGCAAGAATACTGATATCCAGCGGATCCTTCTGAAACGGATAAGGCTTCAAAGTGACGACGTTGTTCTCCCCGGGCTGTAAATCCCAATCTGCTTCACTGCCATTGCCGTTCACAGGGACGGTATCGATCGTATAGCCATCCAGCGGCGCCAGACAGAAATAAAGCGAAAGACGATCGAGCGCCTCTAGGCGCTGAAGGTTTGCTTGGAGCGAGTGGTCGTCCGAGTGGACTTTCAGGAGCGGATCCGCACGAAGATCGACCTTGAGGCGCAACTGCTGGAGTCTCAGCCGCTGCAGAAAGTCCGTGACAAGGTGCGATTCGTTGGACCTGACGTACTTGGCCGAGAAGCCCGGCATCGTCGCGCGGGTCCGGTCGTAAAGCCCAGCGCAGTGCATGCTGACGAGAAGTCCCGCGTAATGGTCAACTCTAACGACACGTTCAATCCCCCGCTGATAGAGCGCGATGTGCTCTTCGGTAGGAATGGACATGAAGTTGTAGGGCGTGAAGGTCTTGGGATCGATTTGGGGCAGGAGCTCCCATTCGTTCCAGCCGTTGTCATGCTCCGCAGCCGCCAAACAAAACGATTCAAAGGGCTCGGGCCGGCTGAAGACTCTATTCCCCAGCGCGCGCGCAAAAAAACCCGACAGAAGGGCATGGTCGGTCTGCCGGATCAGAATGAACTGATCGCCCTGCTCTTGAATGATCATGACGCTGCCCTCTTTCGCAGCGGGGCCTAGCGATGGCGCCATCTTGCTTGGACGAAACGCCAGTTTTCGGCCGGGGGGGTGGCCAAACGGGACACTAAACACAGGGCTATTATGCTCCTGAGACAGAGGACAATCCAGCGCCATCGTGGATATAGCGGCCCGGGGGCGATTCCCGGTATTATTGTTAGCGTTGGCACCACTGCGGGAGTGGCCGAATTGGCAGACGCGCAAGACTTAGGATTCCACGTCCCGCCCCTGCTCACACTTTCTCACCGTTGCTCAAGCAAATACATGGCTTATCCCGCGCGTCAGACGAAAAAGCCTTCAGCTTCCTCGCCGTTGCTCATTCCTTCTCATTGAGAAGTTATAGATAAGCTAAAGCGGGGGGGCTCGCTGCGGAGAAATTGCCAACCAGACCCAAGAAAACATTGACTGCACACATTGAGGAATACTATTCCAGCCAACAGAACGCGGGAAGTATCATATTTCCCGTCCTAATGAGTCCCAAAGAAGCCCTCTCCTAGCCAATAAGCGGGTGGGTCGCCAATAACTAAGCTCTTCCACCGTTGGCAGCCTTTCTTCGGGCAGCGGAAGTTTTCCTCATGCGTTGTTGAATTGAAAGACTCAAGGAACATTGCGTACCGATGTTCACCGCAGATCGCCTGTCTATGGCTCCTTTCCATTCTGAGACTCGAAGAACCTGTGAAATTCCAATGGTCATCGTTTCGTCGAAGCTCGAAGTAACCCAAATCGGGCGAGTAGTGTTGCCTACAGCCATTTACTAGACAGCCGCAATCATGAACCTGACCTGTCTCCAGGGGTGTCTTGAGTCGAGGAATTAGGGTGCGAGGATCGGTCGCCAGCTCTGGCATGTTGGAAGCGACCAGTATGACCTCGTAATGAGCTGGGCAGAGAGGGCGGAAGTAGTCATTTTCTTGAACGCCCACAGCACCGGAATCTTAGGCGACCGGCCACTTCTCGTTAGTCAAATCCAGAATATAAGCGGAGCGCCACTCGGTTCAAGGCCGAACGACGCTCCTACCCACACAGGGGAGGTAACCCGCCGGGGAAGCTCCAAGTACCTTACCATCGCAACGAACCCCCACCTGTGGGGCATGCTCACAGTTCACGCGAAGAGCTAAAACAGTGTCCGGAATGTCAAAAGCAGGCTAAGGTTTGGGCTGCATCTTGGGAAAAGATGCTATTTAATCCGCCACTACTTGAGGATCTAGCCGCCTGAAAAGGAGACCAGGAATCCGGAGTGGGGTTCCGGATTCCCGGGGGGGGGCCGCAGCGTTGAGTACGGGGAGTGAGTTAGCGGGTTTGGAGAAGGCTGGCGACCAGCGTGACTTGGCCATGGGTTTCATTTTTCGCAACCTGTGCCATTTCCTTCTCTCGCGCCGATTTCAGGAGTTGCCGTCCGGTGGAGTATCCGGCGGTCCAGACCTGCGAGAGAAAATAACGGTCGCCATAGCGGTTGAAGACCAGTTTTGATTCGGATTGGGGTCCAGCCGAGACAGCAGCGTTCGTGTTGATGAACGCTGACGAAATTGCATCTTTGCGGTCGATTAAAAGAAGCGTGTGTGTTGGGCCTGAAGTCTCGACCAAATATTCGCCGGCCGGAAGGCTCGTGTTGCCGGCCACGAAGTCAAAGGGGATATTCACCCTCATGGTTTCCTGCGCTTGCGCGACTCGCGTCGATGCCAGAACTGCTAGCGCCATCATGCCTGCCATAACCAAAGCTCTCGTTTTCATGGGGACCTCCTCTTTCATGTTCGCTGGCGGCGTCCAAGCTGACTTGTCTTTTGCTTGGTTCGCTTATTTGCTCAGCGCTTCATCATACTGCGCACTTTGACGCATCCCTCCAGGCAGCACAATGCACTGGCGGTGAACTGAGAAGCGACTGTGAGTGAACACGTAAGTCGAGGGAACGGAAGGCTTAAAGCCGCCACGGATGGAACGGATACGGCGCTAGTGCTTTGCGAAGATTCCAATCTACCGATTGGTCCCCGATCTGTAGAGCGCCGCCCATCGTGATACGCTTCCGTGATGCCAAGAATCCAAGCCCCGTGTTGAAGAGCTGGGCTTGAATTGAAGAAGTACCGTCGGCAACGCGATAGTCCAGTTGGTGGTCCTATGGCAAGTGGGACAGTGCCGCCGGATGTCATGTTTCTTCGATGCTTCCGGCAGTTCGCCTTCGTGGATCAGGAAAGACCCAAATCTGGAACAGCCTTCACACTTGAGAACGTACGCTGGCATTCTATTCCGAGTTTCGCCAACTAGGCACCGCAGCATGGGTTGGGAACAGCCCCGGCGCAGGATGTCGTAATTCGAGGGGGTGACCGCTTGGGGCGCGCTCCAGGATTTCTCTTAAATTCATCAGGGACAGGAAAGTGCAGAGGATACGTCTTTTCAGGTCATCCGATAAGCACAGGTTGCTGATGACGCGAGCGAGGAGCAGGGCGCATTCGCTAACGTACGTAGCCATCTCCGAACGGCGTTCAACGGTCGCCTTGCGCAATGCAAGTTGGCGATGCATCTCGGCACACGCCAAGCCCCCTGCCCCATTTTTGTGCAACAGGGCTGCCAATCCTCAATAGGCCATGGATTAAATGGTTAAGTGAATAGATAAACTAGTAAACATCATTTACCAGTGTCGTACGCCCGAGCGATCCACTCCTCCCGATAACACAAAAAAGTGGCCCGCCATGAGTTCTCATCACTGGACGAATCGAAACCCAACCATACTGACTCTAAATCCTTAACTTATATGGCATTAATGGCAGAAGGGAAGCAGCAAAAGGCACGCGAACACTCCTGCAACCACCCAACTGAAAGTGTCCGCGATGTACCTTTCCGGGAAAAAGCATCGCGAGATAAGCCGCGAGTTGGGTATCGATCGAGAGACGGTCACGCGCATTCTGTCTCAGGAGGAAGCACAACTCCTTGTGCAGGGATACCGGGAAATTGTCCAGAAGATGGTTCCAGAAGCCCTGATAACTCTACATGAATGCGTTAAGCGACTGGATAGGCAGGCCGCTACGGATGTACTGCGCGGAGCGCGCGTGCTCATTGATCGCCACGAAGTAGCTGCCGTGGTCACAGAGCCGGAACGAACTTACGACTCTGCGGCGGTAGCGTTCTACGAAAAATATAGCCGTTGGCCTACGCACGAAGAAGCGGTCAAATTCGATAAGACCATCGTCAGAAAGCCGATTGTAAAAGGGAAATATGACGAAGATTACCCCTTGTAGCAGGTCCATCGCTTCCGAGATCGAGCGTCCTAGAGGTTCCCAATGAGCGTTTTATTGCTTCAAGGTGACGCGCGGGCGATTCCGCTGTCTGACGGCTCAACCCACTGCTGCGTTACTTCGGCGTGATTGTGGCGTGGCGGGGCAGCTCGCATTATTTGCACGAACCAGCGCCGATCCAGTTCGCTACTGTCCATCCAGGTGAGAAACCTTGTTGTAGTAATCGAGCAGGAGTTTGCCCAACTTCGCGTCGTAGCGATAAGCCGTCATCGAGCAATTTAAGACATCCTGCTCTCGGTCAATCTTGAGGTATTCATCCTCGTTCCATCGTTCGAGAAGTCGACGGAAGATGAGAACGACGACGCTGTGACAAACGACGAGAACACTTTTCTTGCGATAGTCGCGCGTCAGGGTTCCAAGGAAACTCTGTATTCGGAGCGCGACATCCGGGCGGCTCTCACCTCCGGGTGGGCGATACCAGTATTTGCCTTCCCGTTTGCGGCGCTCATACTCTTGAGGAAATCTTGCCTGGATGCCGTCGCCGGTAAGTCCGTCAAGGATTCCAAATTCAATCTCACGAATACGTTCTTCCATGACAAGTGGTGGGGAATTGGAAAATGCTGATGTGATGTCTTCCGCCGTTTGCAGGGTGCGGTGGTACGGGGAAGAATAGATGACGTCGAACTTGTAGCGGCTGGAAAGATACCGGCCCGTCTCGCAGGCCTGTTCATGGCCATGCTTCGTGAGTGGGGTCTCCAGATCACGAAGTCCGAGGTCGAAGGAGTGCTTTCCGGCAGCTTTCGCAATGTCTTTGGCGACGTTTCGTGCGGATTCTCCGTGGCGAAGGATGACCAGATGTGAGGGCCATTTCTGTTCCATAGATTTTTCAAAACCTTCAGCGATGACCAAAAACTAGGGTGTTTGGGCAGTCTAAACTCTGGACACGCTCGCCCATGAATTCAAGCAGTTGCAGACGCCGCAGCGATGGGCTTTTTGGCAATCCGTTGGCGCTCTGCGCTGTTGTCCCGGCCTAAGGCTTAGCCGCTTGCAGATCTCGGCTCAGGAACGCCCTCTGTGCGGCGGCGAGGTGATTCTGGCGCGGTCCACGACGACGCGGGGGAGTTCTTCTGTCTTTTTATTAGCGGCATTGAGAAGTATCCCAGAATTCTGTTGACTCTTCAAGAACTAATTGTTATAGGTATGTATCAGCATGAAGGCTTGCTCATCACGCGAGGCGGCGAAGAAGCTGAAAATCAGCCTAATGACCCTTCAGCGATACATCGCCGACGGCAACTGGATCAAGGCCCCGGTGCTACAAAAGATCGGTGGCGTGAAGGTCCGACTCTGGACCGCGCGTGATATCGAGAGAGCCAGAAAGCTGATGGAGAAACCATAGAAAACAAAGCGGGCCTGCCGACTGCGCAAACAGCCGACAAGCCCTAACCCAATCGCACTGGAGGTGCAACGTGGCTGAGACAATCCTACACCGCCCGCCAAGGGCAGCACTCTACGGACGTGTTTCCACAACAAATCACGGTCAGGACGTTGGGCTCCAAAGCCGCGAGATAAGGCAATTCGCAGGAGCCCGTGGTTGGCAGATCTTCGGCGAGTACCTGGACGAAGGAATCAGCGGGGCGAAAGATTCTAGGCCCGAACTGAACCGGCTCATGGCCGATGCGCACAAGAGGCGGTTCGATATCGTCTGCGTCTGGCGGTTCGACAGGTTCGCCCGCTCCGTTTCCCACTTGCTCCGAGCTTTGGAGACATTTAAGGCGTTGGGGATCGATTTCGTTTCCTTCTCCGAACAGATGGATACTTCGACTCCGGCCGGGAAGATGGTCTTCACTGTCCTAGGCGCCGTGGCCGAACTTGAGCGTTCGCTGATTGTGGAACGCGTGAGGGCAGGCATGCGGAACGCGCGCGCGAAGGGCAAACGCATCGGTCGACCTCCCCGCATTCAGCTATCGGTAGAGACGCGGACCGCCATCGCGAACTGCTATGCGAAGGAAGAAACCAGTCTGCGGGCTCTGGCCAAGAGATTTGGCACCTCCTTAGCCACCGTTCAGAGATGCATCGGGGTATATCAAAAAGCGGCAGGCGACGGTCCCCTGTCTGCCTAATTCTTCGACCTCTCATTTCCACAGGGGTCGACCCTCGTCGGAGGCCGGTCTGTTGGTCCTCGATCCATTGGCCCAGAACGCCGGTTCTGGTCAGCTAAAGCCACTTGTCCAATTACGCGATTACACAGGCAAGTGGAATGTCATGGGGCGTCCCCAAGAGCGTTGTGGAAGTCCTTAGTCATCGCGTGTCCATTTCCGGAGGTCATCCCCCTATTGCGGATGCGCTCACGCGCTGACATAGGTTAGACGCCGCCGGCCACCACATTGATCCCGGGCCGACTCAGCGTTTCAGTTGCGGACAATTCTTGTCGAAACCGTAGATGCCGGAGTCGCGTCAGTTCGACCAGCGGTCGCCACACGGCGTGTACAAGGTGGTGTTTGATGAGTAGCCGCCAGAACCGGTTGGAGCGCTTGTACAGGTACGACATCGCCAGATACGGCGCGACAGAGCGCGAATCTGCGGGCCTGCGCCGCCAAATCGAGGCATGTGAGAAGAGACGCTCATAAATCCAGGCGTAACCTCGTTCCAATTCTTCGGGCGTCATGTGTTTCGGACGGAAGACCGCGTGGGCCGTGTCGTATAGAGCCCAATCGTGGTGCAGCAAACGCCCCTCCACCTCCATTTGGCGGAACAGCGGCGTCCCCGGATATGGGGTAAGAATGTGAAACGTCGCGCACTCCAGACGGTTCTGCTCGATCCACTCGACTGTCCTGGTGAAGACGTCTTTCCGGTCGTGATCGAATCCCAGTACGAACGAACCATTCACCTGGATGCCGTTGTCGTGCAACATGCGGATTCGGCGTCCATAGTCGGCAGTCTTCGGCGTTTTCTTCCTTGCCTCAGAGAGATTCTCATCTGTAAGCGATTCGAATCCTACGAATACGCCCGTACATCCGGCGATCGCCATCGTACGGATTAAACTCGGATCGTCGGTGACATCAATGGAGACCGCCGCGCTCCAGATCTTGTTCAGGGGACGCAGCGCATGACACAATTCGCGCAAGTACTCCGGTTTGGAACCCAGATTGTTGTCGATGAAGACCGCGTAGGGTTGCGTATCCGCCAGGAATTCCGCGGCGATCTGCTCGGGATCACGCATTCTATACGGCATACGCAAGCCATCGGTAGCCAGGTAACAAAACCCGCACCGGTTGTGACAGCCGCGAGTGGCAATCAGACTGGTGGTCGTGAGAAAACTTCTTCGCGGGAGAATCGATCGGCGGGGCGCCGGGTCCTCGCGATAGTCAGTCTCGTAGGTGGCCGCGTATTTCGGCCGCAAACAGCGCGCCTCCACGTCCGCCAGTATGCGCGGCCAAAGCTGCACGCCGTCGCCCACTGCAAGAGAGTCCGCGTACGACGCACACTCTTCGGGACATGACAGGACATGTAGGCCGCCCAGCACGACCTTGCTTCCGCGGCTTCGGTACCATTGCGCAAGCTCGAACGCTCGCCTCGCGAAGGTCAGGTGGACGGTAATCCCCACCACCTCAGGCATCGGTGCAAAAGGAGGCCGCCCATCAAGCAGGTTCTCGTCCCAATACTGAAGCTGCCAGTGTTCTGGTGTCGTGGCGGCGAAACTGGTCAAAGCAAGGGTTGGCGTCAGCACGTGCTTTCCGAAGCTCGCGTTGGGATCCTTCGGATAGAAGGGGTTAATCAGGAGTGCGTAGCGGGGCTGTATCGGTCCTGTGAGGGTCGCGGGATTCAAGAGAGGCGGCCGCGTCATCTCAGGCGGGCACCAGCGGCGCCGCGGATACCGCAACCACGGCTGATTGGCTGCACTCATAGAACTCACTTTACATTGCAAAGTACTTCACGTCCAGAACATTATTCGAGCTGGCTGCATGGCCGGTCTGTTCCCGATCGGCCGCTGTGTCTGGCGTGCGCCCGTCACTTGGCTGCGTAACGCACTAATCGGAAAATTGCCGTCACATCTCCGGTAACCCGACTTGAACGAAGCCGCATTTCCAACTTATCGGTGATACAACATAATCTGAAGTGGTCCCTTATCGTGTGATCGGTTCCCGCTGAAGGCAAGAATCTGAGTATCAAAAGGCAGGAGGCGTAATGCGTCGAGAACGGGCGCTGAAGATTGTGTTGGTGTTGGTGGGATTGATTTTTTCGGCTGGTGTTTTTCCTGTGGCGGAGTCTTTATGGCACCAGAATCCGTCGATGTATACCTTTGACATGATGCTTAGCCTCTATGTCGCGCTCGGCATTTTCCTGCTGATAGCAGCGCGTAACCCTTCGGCAAATCGCAGCCTGATCGCCTTCGCAGCATGGTCGTGTTTCGCTCACGCCGCGGTTATGGCGGTGACGGCATTCTCGAAGGGGGGCTATCGCGGAGACGTGTGGGGCGTGGCAGTGCTTGCCATCATCGGTGTAGCCCTGATCGTGCTGGCTCCGGCAAAGCAGTCAGGCGAGCGGGTATCGGCAGCCGTTGTGTAGGCTCGCACTTCAAGAGCGCCATGCACGCGTGATTTCGCTAGAGTAAAGAGCGAGAAATGACGGAACGGATTGCAGAAGCGTCGCCGCGTTTTAGGGCCAGGATGGCCGGTCTCCTTTCTTTGCTCAGCCTACTGGCGGCAGTATTCGGCGAGTTTATCGTTCGCAGGTTTGAAATCGCAGGGGATCTCATCGCGGTCTCGGGCAATATCGTTGTAACGCTGCTCCTCTATTACATTTTTAAGCCGGTCAACAGGGGCCTCTCTTTGCTCGCGGCCTCCCTCAACCTAGTGGGACTCACCTTTGGGGCTCTTCGATGGAATCCTCGGGGCGTGGACATCTCAGTGGCATTTGACGGATTCTATTGCCTCCTGATCGGCTACCTCATCTTCAGGTCGACCTTTCTGCCTCGCATTCTGGGCGCGCTGGTGGCGTTTGCCGGCTTGGGTTGGCTGACCTATCTGTCACCGCCGCTCGCAAACCATCTGTCCCCCTACAATCTGGCCCTCGGCATCCTCGGGCAAGAATCGGTAATGCTGTGGCTCCTCGTGATGGGCGTGAATGAACAACGATGGAAGGAGCAGGCCAGCCGAGCGGTCGGGTGACGCGCTTACCGGACAGGTCCCGATCAGGGATTCCACATGTCCGGTTAGGCGACAAATCAGGCAACTGAAAATGAATCGGTAAACACAAGCGCGTTTGTCGGTACGAATCGCGAAAACGCAGCCAACTTCTGTATTGCCCGTCGCTTGGGAAGAATCTCAGCGATTGTCCGGCAGACATCCCGCAGCGGGACTTCGGGATGCTCACATCGACAAGTAGTGCATTCTCCTGGAATCAAAACTGAATTCTATTCGTAGCGCAGAGCGATCATCGGATCGACGCGCATGGCTCGGCGCGCGGGGATGTAGCACGCGAGCAGAGCAACTCCAACTTGCATTAACGCCACGATGCCAAGTGCGACGATGTCAGCCGGTGCGACGCCGTAGAGCTGGTTCGCAATCAGAATGCTAAGACCAAAGCCAAACACAACCCCGATAACTATCCCACGTACGGTCAAGCTGATTCCATGCCTCAGAACAAGCCTCAGAACATCCCGCGGGTTAGCTCCCAGAGCCATGCGGATGCCGATTTCATGCGTCTGCTGGCGAACAATGTAGGACAGAAGGCCATATAGACCAACGGAGGCGAGAGCAAGCGCCAATCCACCGAATATGCCGAGCAAGATTGCTCCCATTCGAATCGGCAACATGGAGTCCGCCAGGTGTTCGTTCATAGTCTCGACGTCGAAGATCGTGAGTCTCGGATCGAGCGCCCGCAGTTCCCCCTTCAATGTTTGGAGAATATGTTGCGGCGGGATGCGGGTTCGGATGTGGAAGGTGAATGCCAGCGTGTACCCTGGATTAAGCGGAAGGTAAACAAAGGGAAGCGGGCTTTCGCCAACACTCTCATACTTACTGGTTTTGGCGACACCCACGACTTCAAACGATTTGCCGCCCGGTTCTCGGATACGTTTCCCGACGGGGTCTTGGTTTGGCCAGTAAAGGCTTGCCAGCGTATCGTTTACTACGGCCACTCGGGGAACCCCATCGCAGTCTTGCTGGGTCAAAACGCGCCCGCGCAGCAGGGGAATACCCATTGCCTCAAAGTAACCTGAGCCGACGCTGTTCGAACCGACCCAGACAGGCCTCTGCTCCCCTCGAACGTCGCTACCTTCGGGCAGCATTTGTTCACTCAGTCGACTCAGTCCCATTGGAACTCGGGCCGCTACTGCGACCGCCTCCGAACCAAGCACGCCCTCTAAACGACTAATGGCTTGGGTGATGAATGCCCGGCTTCGCTCAGGGGAGTAGCCTTCCATGCCGAGATCTACAGATAACAAAGCGAGGTTGTTTGAGTTGAATCCCAAATTGACTGAGTTCAGCTTGTCGAGGCTGCTGAGGAACATCCCGGCGCACATGAGCAGCACGAGTGATCCTGCTACCTGGGTTACCATCAGCCCGTTGCGAAGGCGTGTGCGCCGCAGGCCAGTCTTCTGGATCTGTTCTCCTTCTTTTAGACCCTCGACGACATCCGGCCTCGTCGCTTGCAATGCAGGTGCAAGCCCGAAGGCGAGGGTCGTTAGGAGCGTTACGAGGATGCTGAATCCGAGCACTCGATAGTCGAGACTGAGGTCGATGACGAGGGGCACACCTATGTTCGGCGCAAAGGCAGAGAGCAGATTCTTCGCCCATGCCGCGACAAGGAAACCGACCGTTCCACCTAGGAGAGCCAGCAATGAACTCTCCGTCACAAGCTGTTGAACGAGACGCCAGCGGCTGGCTCCGAGCGCGAGGCGAACGGAGATTTCCTTCCTCCTCATGGTTGCTCGCGCCAACAAGAAGCTCGCCAGATTGGAGCAGGCAACAAGCAGGACGCTGCCAACTGCGCCCATCAGCAGTCCGGCGAAACCGATGACCATCCCCCTCAGTTCGAATGGCACAGCAGTAGCGGGAACCACGGTCAGCGGGTGCGCATGGCCATCTTCCGTCCAAGTCTCCGGATACTGCTTTTGCAACTGCGCGGCAATGACGTTGAATTGGGCTTGTGCTTGTGAGAGCGTGGCCTCCTTGCGCACTCGGCCGACGACCATAAACTCCTTGTTTCCTCGGTCAGAGAGAAAGTGCGGATCGCCGCCGATCACTCCTTCCATCATTGCCGGCACGAACACGTCGATTTTCGCGACAACCGCCATCCGCGAGGCACGCTCAGGCACAACGCCAATCACGGAATAACCGGCATTGTTGAGCCACACAGTTTTGCCAGCGAAGGCACGGGTGCCGCCAAATTCCTGCCGCCAAAGATCCTCGCTTATGACTGCGACAAAGCTAGATCCCGTTGTACTGTTTTCTTCAGGCAGGAATCCCCGTCCGACAATGGGGTTTACGCCCAAAACAGAAAAATAATTGTCGCTGACGAGGCCGACGTTGACGCGCTCGGTACCTTGGCCCAAGACGAGGTTCGCAGGCACCGTGGTGAATGCCGCAAGCCCGGAGAGGACCGGGGCAGATTCCTTGCGGTAGTCCAGGTAGTCGGCATACGAATGATTGCTAAGGCCGTGTCCCTCAGTGTCGCCCCAGAAGATCGAGACAAGCTCACCGGGGTTGGCGGCGTACAGCGGCTTAAATAAAGCCGAGTTCACTAGACTAAAAACTGCGGTATTGGCGCCGATGCCAAGGGCCAGGGTGAGGACGGCGGCCGTGGCGAACCCGGGGTTCTTGCGGAGTTGTCGAAGACCGTAGCGGCAATCGGAGATCACGGAGTGGAACCAATTGCCAATTCGTATTTCGCGAACCTGTTCTTTCACTTGTTCGACCCCGCCAAGTTCGATCCGCGCAGCGCGCTGCGCTTCCTCCGGCGGCATACCTGCACGAACGTTTTCCTCAGTCAGCATTTCGAGGTGGGACTGAACCTCCTGGTCGAGGTCTGCCTCCACACGACGGAACAAAAAAAGAGTTTTCAGGAAACTTCGCACTTTCACAAAGAGCGGCATGCCAACCACCTCGTTACGATGCTTCCAAAGCTTGAGCAATAGCCCAGGAGATGCGGCCCCATCGCGTGGTTTCGACTTCGAGCTGTTTTCGTCCAGGCTTGGTCAAGCGGTAGTATTTCGCTCGGCGGTTGTTTTCTGAGTCTCCCCAAAAAGAGGAAATCCAACCCTCTTCTTCCATTCGGTGCAGGGCAGGAAAGAGCGAGCCTGGCTTAACAACAAAAGTGCCGCCCGTGATTTGCTGGATTCTGCGCGAGATTCCCAAGCCGTGCATCTCGACAGCGACAAGAGATTTCAAGATCAGCAGGTCCAAAGTCCCTTGTAAAAGGGTTGTCGGTTCGGAGTTCAATGGATATCTCCTATCGATATTCTATAGGGATAATACGGACGCACATATAGAGTGTCAATAGGAAGCGAGCGATCAAATGGCCGTCACTGGCCACAAACGGCCTTATGGGAACTTGATCAAGGATTCCGGAGGATTGTCGCCCATCCCGAGGTAATCTGGCCCCGCCATGACGAGATTAGTCCTGGCAAGTCGGCTAGTGTTTACTGATGACTTGCTGGAGGAGAGTTTCCGGGTATAGGACCAAGTGCATGATTAGCGTCGTAACTGGAGAAGTGGATTTTTTCAAGTTTCCGATTATGCGACTTACCAGGCAAATGGAATTAGTTCTAAGCGTCCCCAGAGTTGACGACAATTAGCGTGATGTCGTCTTGCTGTTCGTTAGGGTTGAAGCGCCGAACTTCCTCAACAACTGCCTCCAATAGCGGTTGCGAGCGTAGCCCACGATGCCGCCGCAGCGTTTCGACCAGTCGTTGTTGGCCAAACTCCTCTCCTGCATCGTTCGATGACTCGGTTATGCCGTCAGTATAGAGAGCGAGAGTGTCTCCGGGAAGGAGCTGCTGTTCCTCTATCGAGCAATTCCACTCCTCGAAAAGCCCTAGCACCGTGGACGTAGAGTCCAGTCGTTCCACAGTGTTGTCATGCCGCAGGAGAAGCGGCGAGAGATGCCCACAATTCGCATAGCGTAGCCTCCGTGTACTGTCGTCATACTCAGCGAAGAAGAACGTCGCGTAATCCCCATCGGCGGTGTTCTCGTAAAACAACTGATTGACTGATCGCAAGAATTGTTGCGGCTGATCGGAAGCAATCGCGCACTGGCTGCGGAGATTCGCCTGTAGATTCGCCATCAAGAGAGCGGCGGCGATTCCTTTTCCAGCGATATCGGCAATGACCAGCCCAAGCCGTCCGCGGCCGAGGTCCAAGAAATCGTAGTAGTCTCCGCCAACGTGGCGAGCCTGAATACAGGCACCCGCATACTCAAGTGTTCTAACCTGCGGCATTCTTTGGGGGAACAATCTCGCTTGCACCTGTCTTGCAATTTCGAGTTCCCGAGCGGCGCGGCGCTCGGACTCTAGTTTCTCTGCCGTCTGTCGGCGTTGTTTTTCCACTTCTTGGCTAGCCCGATCGAATCCCACGAGGGCGAAAGAGTTCCCATCGGGGTCTTCGAAGCTTGTGAACACTCCGCCCCAACCTGGTTCTTTCGGCGGATGAAGAAAAGCAACGCCGCGTTCAAGCCACTCGTGGTACTTTGCGCCGACATCCTCAGTGAGAAAAACAATCTGCCTCGCCTGACCTACGTGTTTGTAGTCCTCCGCATCGGGTTTGGGCGTGACGAGCGCCAGCATTGCCGTCCCATCGGGAGGGGCGACCGCAACCCAGCGGTCTCCGTTCGGTACGTCGTAGTCAGCGACCAAGCTAAATCCAAGACGGTCCACAAAAAACTGTAAGCTTCGGTCTTGGTCCCGAACGAAGAGGGTCACGTTCTGGAGGCGAAGGTATGGATCTCGTCGATCCAGGCGAAGAGCCGGTCCGATTGACCAAAGAGGTGAATGAGAACTACCCATCAGTGGATTATATGTCTGAAGCCCGTCTGCTCGGAGGGTTGGGATTGCGCTTCCAATAGGTGCCAGTCCGACTCGGTCCACTTGCACAATAGTCGGCAACTCGGAACTAATCGGCTAGGTCTTGGTAAACGCCGAAACCGGACAAGTCAAAATGGGCCCAAAAGCACTTCTCCGGTAACGCGACAAATCGGGACCTAAGGTCTATTCCAGTGGAAAACAGCCTCATGAGCAATTGTGAAATTTGCTTACCTCGCGACCTCATAGCGCACCTCGACGACGCCGTCCGGATACTTCCTGGTTGAAAGCAAGCGAAGTGCGATGTCCCGATGGCGCGGCGCCATCAGCGGTATTCCCTCACCGATGAAGTTCGGAATGACGTGAATATCGAACTCGTCGATCTCGCCAGCGTCGAGAAACGAGGCAATCAGTTCACCCCCTCCCATCATCCAAATGTGTTTTCCCGGCGTCGCTCGGAGACGCTGCGCGAATGCTTTCACCGGCTCCGACACGAATTCGACCCCGGGTGCTGCCCGTTTCGGCGGCTTCTTTGAGAAGACGTAATTGCTGACCTTTTTGTCGAACATCCCCTCTTTCTGGCCTTTCTTTTTGTGATTGGAGAGAACCCAGTCGTAGGTTTTTCGGCCCCACAGAATGGTGTCAATCGTCCGATAGAACGAGGTCATGCCGTAATCGAATTTGCGGGGTCGACGATTCAGCCATTCGACATCACCGTTTGGCCTAGCAATGTAGCCATCGGCGCTTGTCGCAATGTACACGATGATTTTTCGATGTGCTTTCATGAGACACCCATTTCTTAACTATCGGGTGCGGTTTTCCTGGGCATGGCGGCGTCAATACTCGCACAGCTCAGGCAAAGCGGTCTACGTCTGATAAACGCCGTAACCGGAGAAGTGGAACCCATGATTGAGAACCATCAGGAACTACGCTGAGCGGGATTTTTTCCATTCTAACGGCGGCAGTTCTGAGTGACCTGCATTCTGAAGATATGCCCTAGCATGTGCTGCAGCTCTGTCTTTTCCCTGTTCGATATCATCCACTGGCTCGGAGGGTGCGATCCAATTCTTCGCGGTCACATTGTACACAGATGCTTGTACCCCCTGCGCATTGTGTTCCGAGAATAATCGCAGGTGTTCGTCACCCATTCTGACTTCTGCCCAAACACCTTGATCCAACATCGAGGAACTCCGGGAAAGACCGAGATTTCGGCACATCCAGTCTACTAGTGACCGGTCTATTGCTAAAGTTCAGTTGTCCGGTAACGCGACTTATCGGGGGTTAAGAATTCTGCCGATTTTCAACACTCCAAGGCTTCAACGCGAGCAGAGACCAACCATTGCAGCAAGTGAAGCAAAACAAAAACTTGAAAAATCGGAGTGTAGTAATAGAAGAAAAATCCCAGCTTCTCAAACATTTGGCGCAGAGGGAATGCGTTGTAGTCTCCCATAACGTCGAACGCCCCCGGGAGATTGACGACGATACAGAGCAACAGCAGATAGAGAGTGAAGAGATGAAGCTGTCGGAGATTCGCGAGGCGCTTACGGAGGTTGTTCAAGCCGAGATTGCTAACATTCGCAGCGCTGCTCGGTCTCTCTTTTTTGAATGCGCGAAACCCCACAACGACGCGCAGCGACACCCAAAGCGTGTAGAAAGAAACGCCCCCGAAAAATAGCAGGAATAGTCTGTTGCTGGGCGAGAGTGTCGCCCATATTGCCCGGAAACCGACGTCCATGAGTGCCTTAAACATTTGGCTGTCCTGCCACAAGCCTTATCGTAGTTGGACCCCGAGGACGAGAGCAAAGTTTCCTGAGGCCCGGTTCGCTAAATCGCCACGGTCGCTCCCGGTTCTCCGGTTTCGCGTTTGTACCTGATAAACGCCGTAACCGTCCATATGGATTTCAAGTTTTCAAGTTTCCGATTATGCGACTAACCAGGCAAGTTAAACTCTTCTCGCCGCTGCACTTTCGTTTTAAGCTCAGGTCCGCGCTGAGAGGTGCACAAATGTGGAGATACCTGCTCCTCAATCTTTTCCTTGGCGTAGCACTCGCGCCCGCCGGAGTGTCACAGCAAGAACCGAAGCTCAACTACACCACTCAAGCTGGAATCGATTCTGACGGAAATGTTTATGTGGCCTCCGACCAGGGCAAGCCTCTAAGGATGACCACCGTGGCGCATTGCATAGAGGCAAGAGTTGCAGGCGACAAACAAACCGTCGGATGCAGTGTTGCGCGGGGAACAAAGGCAGAAGAGGCCATGCAGTCGTTGCGGCTGGAAATTTACCTGAGGAATGGAAAAAAGGAAATAATCGAAACTGAAACGCCTATGGATTGGCATTTCTGGCGCGACGGCCAGCAGGTGGCCGTGTACTCGCGTTTGCTCGACGGGATGGCGCGCTACGCGCTCTATGATGCGGCCAGTGCCCGTCTCATTGAGGAACTCGCGGGGCCATCCGATGAGAGTCCACTCCCCGAATGGGCAAAAAGCCGCGCTCAGGTCGAAGATGAATCCGTTCCGATGGGCGACGATTACACTAGGGAGCGCACTAAGTGGGTTGCCAAAGTTCTGCGTCGAATCAGAAAGATTGAACCCGGCATGAAGAGGCGAGACCTGCTACAGGTATTCCGTACCGAAGGGGGATTATCCACACGGTTCCAGCGCACTTACGTGGATTCCGAATGCCCCTTCATCAAGGTGAATGTCCGGTTCAAAGCAGCAAATAACGAAGGAAATGGCGTGGAAGAAGAACCGGACGACATTATCGAATCCATTTCGCAGCCGTATCTTGCATGAAGCGTAATGGACTAGCGAAGCGCTTTGGACAGCCCAGCTAAGTGCCTAGCGCCTGATAAAACGCGGTTACCGTCCAAGTTGGTACTGGAACGAACCTTCCCGGTTCTGCCAACTTGCAAGGCTCTTCTAAGGTGCAAGATTGAGACGACTCCTTGTGGAGCAATTCTCCTCGGGCGGATTCTCTGGGGGATTATTCGGGGCGGATGCCAAACGCCGGGTAAAGTTCAGCAGGCTTGTATACCACGCCATTTTTGATAACCGTGTCGACGTGGCGGATGTCGCTCATTTGTTTGGTGGGGTCGCCATTGACGAGAATCATGTCGGCATACTTCCCAGCAGTGACGGAACCGAAGTCCTTATCCAGGTGCATGACTTGAGCGGCTTCGATGGTGGCCATGCGAAGAACCTCGGTCGCGGGAATTCCAGCTTCGGTATAAATCTCCAATTCACGATCCAGGGTGTAGCCGTTGCTGTTATCCGTCCCAGCGACAATTTGAATGCCGCTGTCGTACAACTTTTTGACCATGCGAACCATGTTGGCGTACGCGGCGCGATACTGTTTGTCGGTGGCGGGATCGGATGCGTCAAGCGCCATCCCCGCCGTCCGGGAAGCGCGCTGCACCTGAACCGGTAGCCGGTCAAAGAGGGGAGCTTCCATTCCGCTGGGCTGGCCGGGCCGGTCAATGTAAGTGCCTTCCCAGACAGCCATGGTCGGATCGACCACCGTGTGATGCTGCTTGAGGAAGGCAATGAAGTCGTTGACCGGTTGAGAATTCAGGTCGAGGTCGCCACCTCGCTTGCCGGGCTCGATGAAACGTGCCGGTGTACGCGTTTCCTTCACATCCGGCATGAAGTTTAGGAAGATGAAATTCATGTGCTGTATTTCGTCGGCTCCATCGCGGACGAATTGTTCCGCGATCATTCCGGAAGGAACGTGGCCGCTCACGCGCAAGCCGCGCTTGTGAGCCTCCTCGGCGATGATGGGCACCAGTTCGGGTTTCACTGAGCTGTAGATTTTGATCTGCACGTAGCCTAGGTCCGCGTAACGATTCACCTGCTGGCGGGCCTCCTCCGGATTGGCCGCGAGAACTTTAACGGGGCCTTCAAACGGTCCGGGGCCATCGATGAAGCCGGCAAGCACCACGCGCGGGCCAATTTGCGTTCCATCCTGGATCTGCTGGCGCAGCTTGCCCAATTCTTCAATGGAGTTTGCGAGGTCACGGACGGTGGTGACGCCGGCGGCTATATCGAGGAACGCGTAGGTACGGAAGAGGTGGGCGTGCATGTCCCACAAGCCCGGAAGAAGCATTTTCCCGCGGCCTTCGATGGCCTGTGAGTTTGCGGGAGTGGGGCGCCCGTCATCAGGCTCAACGGACGCGATGCGCTCGCCGCGAACGGTGACACGCTGGTTCGGAAGGAGCTTACCGGCAGGTGAGTCAAAGAGAGTGACGTTGCGAATCACCAGGTCACCGGAAGGCTTGTGGCTGAGGGTCTTCGCTAGCTCACCGGCCCGTGCGATTTCCGCCTGACGCTGCGACTCGAGCAATCGAGAAGCGGAAGATTCAAATCCATGACGAACGACAGAGTTCCATCCGTAGATTGACATTGCCGCAAGAAATTGCTGATCGTCATCGAGCCAGAGGTAGTTAGGATTGAAGCCGAGCCCGCTGATCTCGTACAGGGTGGCGGTCGTTTTCTGTCCGGAGGCTTCGACCGGAACGGACTGTAATTTGCGAATTGCCGCCTGGCCGCTGGGGAGCACAGGAAGCCTCCCCGCGCTTCCGGACGACAGCAGAGCACGCGTTAGGATGGCCTGTGATTCCAGGCCGTTGAAGTTCAGGCTAACGAAGAATTTGCCAGAGGCGTTGGACTGCTTTTCGTTCTCCGCTTTGTTCTTCCACACGGCCTCGTTAGCAACGAAAGAGAAACGCTCTTCCACCGGCGTCTTCATGTAATCGACGCCTTTGGATTCCTCGGAAACAATCAGGCCATGCGAGTCGAGGCGATAGGTCGTATAAATCTTTGGGCCGCGGCCGCGATCGTTGAACTGGAAGAATTCGTGAATCGTACCGTCAGGGGACTTCCACACTGCATCCTGGCCGGAGGGAGTCTTGTCTGTGAGCCACATACGCACGACTGCATCTTTGGGAATGTCAGCGGGGAGCTCCGGGAGCGGCGATTGTTGTTGGGCCAACAGAGCTGCGGGAAAACAGAGGAAGGCAATCATGCGTGTACAGATTCGTGCCACGGGGAACCTCCGTGAGGCAAGGATAGATTTATATGAGAAGCGCGCGGTTCGGCAAGCGTTTTGAGTTAAGTTTGGGTTGTTCCGGAGGTAGGTCTGATTAACGCCGAAACCGGACAAGTGAAAATCGACCAAAATCCAGTTGTACGGCACGACTTATCGGGAATTATCTGACTACCGACCAGGTTCTTGCGGTCGGAGGAATCCAATTCCAGTCGGAGCCGCTCCGCAAGCGCAACCATCTGGTCGAACTCCGGATGCTTCATCATGCTACGGTGACGATGAGCAGATGACGGAGTGATCGGACCCCGTCATTTCCGTATATTCGATCTGCGACCCGTTGACATTCTACAGGGGAAGGCCTAATCTTCCAGTAGAATCTCTACAGGAGAGCGTCTTGAGTCCGGAACAAACCAATCTTTTGCAAGGGACGCTGGACATGGTGATCCTCAAAGCCCTGCGCTTGGGTGAAATGCATGGCCTCGGAATCTCTCGCAGGATTGAACAGATATCGCAAGGCACGTTTGTGGTGAAGTCCGGATCGTTATTTCCCGCACTACGCCGGATGCAGGAAGAAGGCTGGATCAGTTCGGCTTGGGGAGAGTCCGAAACCAACCGCCGGGCAAAGTACTACCGGCTGACGAAGGCGGGCGTGAAACAGTTTGAGGAGGAAACCGCGAAGTGGGAGCGGATTGTGCTTGGGATCTCGCGGACTCTGGAGGCGTCGTGACTAAGAAGCGAAAGTTACGCTGGCTTTCTCGCGCAGTCAGTTTCTTTCGGAATGTTACCGGCAGGCAGAAAGACGAACTGGACATTGCGGCGGAAGTGAGCGCTCACCTTGATTTGTTGATCGAAGAGAAGCTGCGATCAGGCATGAAGCCAGATGAAGCGGAACGAGCAGCGCAAATTGAGTTGGGGGGCGTCGAGCAGGTGAAGGAACAGGTGAGAGACGCACGGACCGGAGAATGGCTCGACACACTCGCACGGGACTGTCGCTTTGCGCTCCGTATGTCGCGGAAGAATTCAGGCTTTACTGCCATCGTCGTTCTTACCCTGGCGCTCGGCATCGCCGCCAATACCACTGTGCTCAGTTGGATCAGCGCTACCTTGCTGAACCCGATTCCGGGAGTCGCTCACACGAGGGACCTTGTCACCGTCGACCGTGGCGATCGCAGCGGTTATGCCACCCCGCCATTTTCTTATCCCGACCTTCGCGACCTCAGCGAGCGCACTCAAACCTTTGCCGGGCTTCTCGGCTATCACGACGACTCCATGTCTCTCACCGGCGTCGCGAAGCCCGAGCGCATTTACGGAGCCCTGACCACCGCGAATTATTTTGACCTTCTCGGCGTCCGCCCGATTCTCGGCCGCACTTTTCTTCCGGAGGAAGGAACGCCGCGCGGGGGGACTGCAGTGATCGTTATCGGTTACGCCGTCTGGCAAAACCATTTCGCTGGAGATCCGCAAATCGTTGGCAAAACAATTCAGATTAATCGCCATCCCTACACCGTTATTGGGGTAGCCCCGCGGGATTTCACCGGCTGCAAAACGGGGCTCCGCACCGACTTGTGGATTCCTCTCTCGATGGATCGCGACGTTTGGGGTTCGAACCGTCTCGATTATCGCGGGGTTGTCTGGCTGAACGCGCTTGGAAAGCTTCGCGCGGGTGTCACGAAGAATCAGGCAGAGGCAGAGCTGAACCTGCTCATGCAGGGAATCGTCGAGCGGTTCCCGGAAGATCACCGGGATCGTTCGAACGAGATTTCTCTCGACCCCCTTTGGCGCTCTCCCTTTGGCATTAACGGCTATCTTTACAAGATTCTTCCGATGTTGCTGGGGCTCGCCGGGGTGCTACTCCTGCTGGCCTGCGCCAACGTTGCGAGTCTCCTGTTGGTGCGTTCGGTCGGCCGTCGCCGCGAGATTGCCATCCGGCTGGGAATGGGCGCTTCGCGCAAACAGATCATCCGCCAGTTTCTGATCGAGAGCCTGCTGCTTGGTCTGCTCGGTGGTACTGCCGCCATTGCGATTACGGTATGGACTTCTCGCAGCCTCATCGCTTTCTTTCCGCCCAGCTCCCTTCCGCTGACAAACGACGCGCACATTGATCAACGAGTGCTTTTCGTGACGATTGCGGTTTCCATCCTCGCTGCGATCATCTTTGGTATTCTTCCGGCCCTGCGGTCTTCGAGCACGCCGGTGCAATCTGTTCTCAAGGAGGAAGCGACCAGCGTCTCGCTCACTTTGCACAAGTCTCGTCTATTGAGTGGCCTGGTGGTGGCGCAGATTTCACTCTCGCTCGTTCTCTTGGTCTGCGCGGGACTCTTTACCCGCAGTCTTCAGAAAGCACAGCAATCTGATCCGGGATTCGAAGCAAATCATCTGCTGCTTGCCTCTTATGAGCTCTCGCCCGCTGGTTACACGCGCGCGACGGGTGTGGCGTTCAACCGGCAGGTGCTCGACAGTCTCTCGGCGCTTCCCGGGGTCGAATCCGTGACCTTGGCTGATTTTTCACCACTGAGCTTTAGCATCCACTCCGACTATCTGCAGATCGAAGGCTACGCGCCACAACCGCACGAATGGATGGAGATCAGCCGAGCGATTGTCGGACCGAATTACTTTCGCACTCTCCGCACCTCCGTGATTTCGGGCCGTGAATTCACCGAAGCGGATAGTCCGGAATCGCAACTCGTTGCCGTCGTCAACCAAGCCTTTGTCGACCGCTATTGGCCGGGTGGAAACGCGATCGGCAAGCAGGTGACGGACGGCGGTGATCGCTTCACGATTGTTGGGGTGGCACACAACGCCAAATACCGCTCACTCACCTCCCCGACAGAGCCGGTCATCTATTTGCCGATGTACCAGGCATTTCGCCCGACACAGGACACCACCATTCACCTCCGCACAACTGGCGATCCGCGTACCATCGCTCCTTCTGTGGAAGAGACCATCCATCAGCTCAATCGGGAGTTGCCGCTGTTCAATGTGAATCCGCTTTCCGTCACCATGCAGCTCGGCACACTTTTTGGACGCGTCGCGGCTACATTTGCCGGCTCGTTCGGTCTTCTTGCCATGCTGCTCGCCGCCGTCGGCATCTATGGCGTCGTGGCTTACAGCACTCGCCAACGCGCGCGGGAAATCGGCATCCGCATGGCGCTCGGCGCGGAGAAGGGAGGCATCTACCGTCTTGTTCTCGACCAGGGACTCCGACTCACACTGGCGGGCCTCGTCGTGGGCACGGCGCTCGCTGTGGCATTCACGCGGTTGCTTAAGGCGCAACTCTTTGGCGTCAGTGAGACCGATGCTATTACGTTTGCCTCGGTCGGGCTGCTTCTGGCCGTTGTCGCTCTGGTCGCGTGCCACATCCCCGCCCGCCGCGCCACGCGAGTTGATCCGATGGTCGCATTGCGGCACGAATAACAGTCCAAATCATGATCTCTTTCCACATCGGCGCTGAAGCGGACGAAGACAGTTCCTGGTAAACGCCGAAATCGTACAAGTGGGTTTTAGTACGGACTTTTTCGATAAACTGACATCCCCCTTCCGACGCCGACCGGATTGCTGTCACACGCCGCCTTTCTCCATCAGGCGCTGGACGTGTATTTGCCAAGCGTACAAACCAAGAAACAGGAGCGCCCCGATTATGGCGATGCCGAGCTCGACGCCAACCAGAAAGTACACAAGGCCGATGGGCCTCACAAACACAAGCTGAGGGATACCCCGTTTGGCGAAGCTGCCTATCGGCGAAAACAGGAGAACGACCAAAATGAACCCGGCGAGAACACCGTAGATAACTCCCCTAAAAAACACAGCCCAAACCATGTCACTCAGTGGATACATTGCCAATCTCCTTTCTAGGCTCCTAGTCTATAGCTCGCCATGGGTTCCACAGAAATTGCAAATCAGGCGGACATGTCCTGGTAACGCCGTAATCGGAAAAGTCCTGATAAAGTCTCGAAACTTACATGGCAATAGTCGCTCGTTTTCAGCAGTAACCCCGAAGTATCAACGAATCCGGCTCGGACGCGAGAGAGAATGTGGGAACTTTCTGTCCTGTTCGTTCGTAGACCTCTAGTAGTTGGCGGTCACCCGACCAGGAGAGCGCTCATGAGGAATATCCTCCGCGATGTGCGCTTCGGCGCCCGGATGTTCTGCAAAAATCCGTGGTTTACCTTCGCGGCAGTGACGGTGCTCGCGTTGGGCATGGGGGCCAATACGGCGATATTCAGTCTACTGAATGCGTTCCTGCTCAAACCGTTGGTGATTCACAACCCTGCGGAACTGGTTGGGTGCTATAGCCGTGATACGGGCAAAGGGAGTTATCGCGGATTTTCATATCCGGACTACGCTGAACTTCGCGAAAACGGAGGTGCCTTCTCCAGCCTGCTGGCCCACAACCTGGCGATGGTGGGTCTTTCGGAGGGCGACGCCACTCGGCGCGTGTTCGCGGACATCGTTTCGGCCAATTACTTTACCACTTTCGGAGTGCCCCTTTTTCAGGGACGGCCGTTCACGGCCGCGGAAGAACGGCCTGCCTCCGCAATTCCCGTCGTCATCGTGAGCTATTCATATTGGAAGAAAATCGGCGCTGATTCCCAGTTACTGGGCAAGGGCGTGCGCATCAACAGCCGGGTCTATACGGTAGTCGGCATCGCTCCGGAAGGCTTCACGGGGACCACGGCAATGATCAGCCCCGAGCTGTATCTGCCGCTGGGCGTTTACGAAATGGCGGTCAACGATTTTGAAGGCGTCGACCGCGCGCTTGCGGCGCGCAGCAATCACGACCTCATCCTAGTGGGCCGTCTGCGGCCCGGTGTGTCCCAAAAGTCGGCGGACGCCCTGCTGGCAACGATGGCTTCGCAATTGGCAAAGGCCTACCCGGAAGACGACAAGGACCAAACGTTCCTGGTGCAACGGCTGCCCCGGATTGGGATTTCCACGGCGCCGCTGAGCGAGTCCGAGCTGATGATTCCTGCGAGCTTGCTGCTGGCCGTGGCGGGCGTGGTGCTGCTGATTGCTTCGCTCAACGTGGCAAACATGATGCTGGCGCGCGGTACCACGCGCGGGAAAGAGGTCGCCATTCGGCTGGCATTGGGCGGTAGCCGCGCGGACATCGTGCGGCAACTTCTGGTAGAGGGCTTTCTGCTCGCGCTTGCCGGGGGCGCGGCTGGACTTGTAATTGCCTACTGGAGCACGGGCGCTCTGATGCGTTCCATGGCGCTGTTGGCGCCGATCGACTTGGTGTACTCCGCCGGGCCCGACACGCGCGTGCTTTTCGCCACGATCGGGTTTTGCCTTGTGAGTACGATTCTGTTCGGACTTGGCCCAGCGTGGAACCTCTCCGGATGGAACCTGTTCGCAGGCCTTAAGATCGGCGACCGCGCCGACTTTCAGGCGAACCGGCGCCGCGGCATTTTTGCGCGGCGGAATTTATTGGTGATGGGCCAGCTCGCTCTCTCGTTGATGTTGCTCAGCGCGGCCGGACTGTTCATTCGGAGTTCCGTGCAGGCGGCGCGCGTCGAGCCGGGCTTTCGCGTGTCGGGGGAAATGCTGGCCGAAGTCGACGCCAGCCTCGCGGGCTATGATGAAACGCGCAGCCGCGAAACCTACTGGGCGGTGGTTGACCGCCTGCAAGCCATTCCCGGCGTCGAGTCCGTAAGCTTGGCTGCCACCGTGCCCTTCGGGATGATATCGCTTAACAAGACCGTTCAACGCTCCGGCGATGCGCGGTCCTCCGCGCCAGTCTCGGCAAACGCCGCCCCGGAAGTTGCTTGCCGGTACAACATCGTGAGCGGCGACTACTTCCAGACGATGGGGATTCCATTGCAGCGCGGCCGAGCGTTTACAGCGGCGGACGCAGCGGGCACCAAGCACTCCGTGGCCATCCTGGATCAGGCTGCGGCCGAGAAGCTGTGGCCGGGCGGCGACGTAGTGGGCAAGAGCGTTCGGTTGGTCTCCGACGGCGACAACGCACCTGCCATCGACGCGGAGGTTGTGGGCGTAGTGGCGAACATACAAGAGAGCGTCATTGGAACGCAAAGGCCGCCGCACATCTACGTGCCGTTCGGACAAGCCTACCAATCAGACACGAACATCCACATTGTGACGAGCGCGCAAGGCCCACAAGCGGAAGCCCGCCTGCTCGAAACGGTGCGCAGCGAAATCCGCGCAGTGGACCCCCACCTGCCGGTGCTCGCGCTTAAGACCTTGCGCATGCACATGGACAGCAGCTTCGATCTTTGGATTGTGCGCACCGGGGCGCGCATGTTCGTGATATTCGGAGGCGTGGCTCTGCTGCTGGCGGCTATCGGTCTGTACGGCGTGAGAGCCTACACCACGGCGATGCGGACGCGTGAAATCGGCATCCGAATGGCACTGGGCGCCCGCGCATCAGACGCTCTTCGCATGATCCTGCGCGAAGGGATGGTTCTATTCGGAATAGGCGCCGGGGTTGGGCTCGTGCTAGCACTGCCGGTCGGAAAAGTCCTGTCGAGTCTTCTGTATCGCGTGGATAGCTTCGATCCGGTGGTTCTGACCTTGGCGCCGGCCTTGCTGGCGGCCGTTTCCTTTGTCGCTTGCTATATTCCGGCGCGGCGCGCGGCGCGGCTAGATCCCATGGTCGCTCTCCGCGACGAGTGAGACTTCCATCTGCCAGATCACCGTGGCATACCCGTACCAGTCGCCATACTGAATAAAGATCGCTCAGGCAATCTTGGACTAAGCGGATTCGGCACATGTCCGGTAACCCTTCGCGCGTCGGCACGGCTGTACTTGCGGCCTACGTCGAGAAGCGCCAGCGCGAGGGAGCACCAAAGAGCACGATCAATCGTGAACTGGCGCTCCTGCGCCGCGCGTTCTCGCTCGGATTCGACGCGGAACCGCAGAAAGCCTCTCGCGTGCCAAAATTCCACCGTTTCATCGTTTCGGAAAAGGGCAACGGGCGACGGGGATTTGTCGAAGAGACGGAATATCGCCGACTCGCGAGTTTGGCTAAAGAGCCGTGGCTCAGAGCCTTGCTCGCGCTGGCTTACACATACGGATTCAGGAAAGCTGAACTGCTCGAAATGAAGTGCTCACAAGTGGACCTGCTCAACAATACGGTATCGCTCTACAGCGGAGAGACGAAGAATGGCGAGGCGCGCATCGTGTATCTGACTGAGGAGTGTCGCCTACTCGTGACAGAGCTTCGCAAGGGAAAGCAGCCTGATGATTTCCTTGTGACCCGCGAGAGCGGAGAGCCGGTGCGCGATCTGCGAGGAACATGGGCAGCGATCACGGAAGAGGCGAAACTGCCCAGCCTGCTGCTCCACGACTTCCGGCGCTCCGCTGTGCGGAACATGATTCGGCGCGGCGTCCCGCAAAAGACGGCACGCGAAATCTCCGGCCACAAGACAGACTCGGTTTTCAATCGCTACAACATCGTGAGCGAAGCGGACCTTCAGGACGCAGCTCGCCGGATCGAAGCGGGAGCCAAGACTGTCGTAATGCACAACGAATGCACAGTTGAGCCAGAAGGCCATTCAGTTGAGGAGAGACAGAATCAGGAAAAGCCTATACAATCAGTGAGTTAGACCACTGTGCGGGAGTGGCGGAACTGGCAGACGCGCAAGACTTAGGATCTTGTGGCCGAAAGGCCGTGAAGGTTCAAATCCTTTCTTCCGCACCAAGTTTCAAGAAGAGCGGCTGTGTCTGAGCGCCTGGTGGTCTTGTGGAGGCCTTTATCTGAGTTAGGCCAGGTTGGCGGGGGACCATCTGGGACAACATTGTGAGAATGCAAGCAACGCCTCTGGCTGTACTTTCCCGCGGTAGAGCCTTTTCCGAGCTAACAGCGACTGTTTGTCTTATTGCGTTTCTCGTACTGATTCCATCAGCCGACGCGCTCCCAACAACCTCCTGGCGTGGCGTGTTGCGTGACGCGTCGGGGAGCCCTGTCAGCAATGCGATGGTAAAGCTGCGTGCGGGGACAGGAAGCCTTGAATTTACGTCCACGACTTCGCCGAGCGGAGAATTTTCTTTTGCCGAAATCGCCGCTGGATCCTACGAGATTTCGGTGAGTGCCGCCAGCCAGACTTGGAAAGCAGCCAATCCTCTTGTTCTACAACAAGGAGCCGCGCTGACCGCCGGGCTCGAGCTTTCCAGAGAAGGTCAGACAGTACTCCTGTTGACGACGGGAGCAGGAACTTCTCAGCAAGGAACGGGCGGTGAGCATCTCTCCAGCGGCGAAGTTTCGAGCTTGCCTCTGAACGAGCGCGATTTCAGCAAGCTGCTGCTTTTAGCTGCAGGGACCATGACCGATACAAACGGCGCCGCGAATTTCACGCAACAGTTTGCCGTGAATGGCCAGCGTGGCTCCGCCTCTGTCTTTGCCATGGATGGCGCCGATACTACAGACCCGGAACTCGGCGGAGCCACATTTTCCAATTTTAACGTTGACGCCATTCAAGAAGTGCAATCCAGCTCCGGAGTGATGCCCGCGGAAATCGGCCACGGAGCTGCGGGTTTCAACAATGTGGTCACCAAGTCCGGCACGAACGACGTGCACGGCAGCGCTTTTGAATTTGTCCGCAACGCCGCATTCGACGCGCGAAATTTTTTCGATCACCAAAGCATCGCGGAACCGGGGCGCATCCCGCCCTTTGTTCGCAACGAATTTGGAGTAACCAACGGCGGGCCACTGGTTCTTCCAAAACTTTACGACGGCCGCGGCAAAACCTTTTATTTCGTCGAGTATCAGGGCTTCCGCCAAGTGCTTGGAACGACGCAGGTATTCCCCGTCCCCACAGCGGCGGAACGACAAGGAATCGATACCACGACTTTCCCAGGCGATACATTGATTGTCCCTGTTAATCCCGCAATTGCGTCCGTCCTGACGGGCTATCCTTTGCCCAACGAACCTCAAGGGCCCTACGGCGCTCGCACGTATGCAATCTCATCCAAAGTAGCGACGGATACGGATCAGTTCTCTGTGCGCATCGATCATCGCCTTTCGGACAAAGCCTCCCTTTTCGGTCGGTTCAGCTTGAACCAGGTAAGCGGCCCGACGACCAATCCCGATCAGACAGCCATCGATCCCAGTTTCGGTGTCAACTTTTTTGATCATCAGCGAAGTGCGGCGCTGAGGTATACCCGAACAATCTCTCCACACCTTGCCTTCGTCACCTCGGTCGGTTACATCCGGAGCACTCCGTTTTTCCCTTCCACCAATCACACGCAGCCCGCGATCACCTTTGCGGACGGTCTGTACGAGAACTTTAATTCAGCAGACGGCTCCATTTTTGGCTCCTACGGAAACCTCTATCAGTTGAAGCAGGACATGACGTACACGCATGGTTCCCACGGTTTCAAATGGGGGACCGAGCTTCGTTTTAACCGGGACGCCACCATTTTCGGCACCAATCCCAACGGCATCTACACGTTCGGTGGAGGGCCCGCTTATTCGCCTGTGTTTATCCCTTCTACGAGCGGACAACACGACATTCAGCCCGGCCAACTGTTACCCGATTCGCTTACGGGATTGTTGACGGCGACGCCTTTCTCGTACTCGATTACCGCAGCCGCGAGTGTGACCCCGGTCGGAGACAAGTTTGACGAAGCTGGCGTCCGGCGCGAGGCTTACAACTTTTATTTTCAAGACACGTGGAAGGTGAACTCCCGGCTCAGCATCAATTATGGCTTGCGGTATGAGCTGAATAGCCGCATCAAAGAGGCCGAGCATCGCACATCCATCGCCTACCCCGTTGACGCCGCCGGCAATCCGACTTCTTTTTATGCCCCAGGCGCCTCGCAGGTTTTCGCGTACAACCCGCAGCCGGTCTATCCGCTGGACCTGAATGGCTGGGGACCGCGCGTTTCGGTGGATTACGCGGCGAGTAAGCACACGACTCTTCATGCCGGTGGAGCGATCACAACGATTCTCCCGAATCTGTGGCTCGAGAACTATGTCACCGGTAGCTTCCCGCTTATTTTCCAGCCGCTCATTACGGCGTTGCCGGATGTTCCCGTCCCATTTCAGAATGCCGTCGTGCCGGAGATTCTTCCCACCGTCTACACCACACAGGGGCAGCCTCTCTTCGCCTCGGGAAGCGCAAACCTTCCTGCGAACATACCCATCGATCTGCAGAGATTTCAGGACGACCTTGCAGCAACTACGCCCGGCCACCAAGTGCAATTGTTTTCTGTCCCTGTGATCAGCCGCCATTTTCGAAACGGATATATCGGGACGTTTACGGCAGGAGTCGATCACGATTTCGGAAGCTTGAAAGTTACTGCCGCATACGTAGGAACAGTGGGAGTCGATCTTTCCAGCGTGGAGTCGCCCAACGGCTACGGCGGCGCTGACCCGGCGTTTGCGCCATTCACGCAGTTCAACGCCCAGGGGCACGCGATTGGCGGATTTGGGCCGGAGATGGTGATGAACCCCGCCGCTCATTCCACCTATCATTCACTGCAAACCAGCGCGACGGAAAACTATTCGCGGATTGGTTTGAGCTTTCAGGCCAGCTACACCTATTCCAAATCCCTCGACGATACCAGTGCTGTGCCTGGCGGAATCTCGGGAGTGCCGGGCGTGACTCTACAAACGTTGCCGCAAAACCCCCTGGATCCGAGCGCCGAAAAAGGGCCATCCACCTTCGACGTGACACATGTTTTCACGATCAGCTTGTTTCAGTCGCTACCGCTTGATCGCGTCAGCTTTCTTCAGCCACTAGGAAACCGTCTTACAAAAGGCTGGCAGTTTCTGAATATCACCACATTGACAACCGGGCCGCCATTCACCATTTATTCCGGCATCCAGCAAACAGGCGTAGGAGCCGGCGGGACGGATCGCCCGGACTTGGTTGGAATGCCTAACCTCTCGACGAGCCGTCCTATTCGGGAAGACTATTTTGGGCGCGGCGCAAACAACAGCTCATTCTTTTTTATTCCAATCAATGTCCCCGGCGGAACTGGCCCGAATCAGGGGGTCTTTGGCACGCTGGGTCGCGACACTTTCCGCGGTCCCGGCTTTCACAATTTCGACATGGCGCTGATCAAGGACACCCCGTTTGGGAAAAGGAGCAACCGCGAATTTGGTATGCTCGAGTTTCGCGCGGAATTTTTCAATATATTTAACATTGTGAATTTCGGCTTGCCTTCGAACACCGTTCTTGGCAGCGGGTTCGGCGTCATCAGCCATACTGCAGGATCGTCCCGGCAAATTCAGTTCTCGCTGAAGTTGATTTATTGAAGGAATGTGCAACGGCAGCGGTGCATAGTCGATGCCCGCCCTCGAAGCAGTCCCGCTTTTTTTCGCTTCCACCTTTAGCCGTTTCGCGTTATCAAGTGTTTGGTGATTCTCCGGGCTCTTGGAGGATTCTCGTCTTGAGGAGCAGGCATGGAACGTAGCATCCGCGACGTAGTGAACCTCTATAACCCGTGCGATCCGTTAGAAGAAGCATGGACGATTCCCGCGCCATGGTACTTCGATGAGCGAATCGCGGAACTCGAGCGCGCCAGCGTTTTCAGCGCAACATGGCAGGTGGTGGGCCGCACGGATCAAGTCCGCGAAAACGGCCAATTTTTCACGGCGGATCTGGCGGGTGAGCCGCTCGTCGTCGCACGCGGAGAAGATGGCGAGTTGCGCTCCTTTTACAATGTGTGCCGCCATCACGCCGCCGCCGTAGTCACCGAATCACAAGGTTGCGCAAAACAGTTTCGCTGCCCGTACCACGGCTGGACTTATGGAATCGACGGCGCGCTGAAAGGGATGGTCGAGTTTGACGGCGTCTGCAATTTCGACCGCACAACAAATGGCCTCGTGCCCGTCCGCGCGGACACCTGGGAGAATTTTGTTTTTGTAAACCTGGATGGACGCGCCTCGCCGCTACGCGATTTTTTGGGCATAGTGCCAGAGCTGGTAGCGCCGCTCGATCTCGCAAAGAAACTGCATTTCTTCGACCGGCGCGTTTACACGCTCAACTGCAACTGGAAAGTCTACGTCGACAACTATCTCGATGGCGGTTATCACGTGCCGCACGCTCACAAAGGACTGAGCAGCGTCATCGAATACACCAAATACACGATCGAGAATTTTGAGCGAGCTTGCCTGCAATCGAGCCCCCTGTCATCAGACTCTTCCACCCAAGCCGGAGTCGCGTCGACCAGGCAAGGCCGCGCGTTTTATCTTTGGCAGTATCCCAACTTCATGATCAACGCCTACGAAGGCGTGATGGACACCAATCTGGTGCTGCCTCTCAGCGTAAATCGCTGCGCGGTAGTTTTCGACTATTACTTCGCCGACACCAGCGCCGCCGCCGAAGCCCGTCATAAAGAAAGCATCGCCGTCAGCGAACAAGTCCAAGACGAAGATATGGCCATCTGCGATGCCGTGCAGCGCGGGCTCAGCTCGCGCGCTTACGTGGCCGGGCGGCTGTCGGTCCGCCGCGAAGCCGGCGAGCATCTCTTCCACCGCATGCTCCACGCCGATTTCACCAAGGCTCTGAGCCAGGCCGCTGCCGCTGACTGACGGATGCGGCTGACACCTGCTTTTCTGCCAAAGCGGATTAATCGAATGGCAGGGTGAACGCCACACGATTAAATCGGATTCACGAAGCGCCAATCTTGTAGCCGCCTAACGCAGGCGCATGAATTGACGCTCGCAACAGCGTCGCCTATACTCTTACTTTGTATTGCAGGCTAAGTTCTTCCTGTCTGGCCTCATCTGAATGCTTGGCTTTCCGCAAGTTACTAGGGCGCATGCCGTCCAGACCAGCGAGAATTTTCACGAAGACCCGATGGTTGCCGCGTCATCTATCTAGGAGAGGATTGTTCCATGGCTGAAGCAACTTGCCGCCGCGAGTTGGACCTTGAGATTCCCGCGGAAGAAGTAACGAAAAAGATCGAAAGCGTGGCCAAGGAATTCGCCCGCGTCGCGCGTGTGCCGGGGTTCCGACCGGGTAAAGCTCCGGTCTCCCTGATTCGGAGAAGATTCGCCGAAGACATCAAGGGCGAAGTCCTGCAATCGCTTGTCCCGGAACGTGTCGAAAAAGCTGTCTCAGAACAAAAGCTGACGCCGGTTTCCCAGCCGCAGGTCGAAAAGCTTGATTTCGCCGAGGGCCAGCCGCTGAAATTTCGCGCCGTCTTCGAAGTCCTCCCGGAATTCGAGCTCGGGAATTACAAAGGTCTCGCCATCGAAATGCCCGCGATGGATATCACTGACGCCGACGTCACAAAAAGTCTTGAAGAGATGCGCGAGCGCGCTGCCGCATTTGCGCCCGTCGAAGGGCGAGCCGTCGCAAACGGCGACTATGTGCAATTGAAGTTGATGGGAACCCCGGCGGGTGGCGGCGAACCGCTGCAAGCCGACAGCGTCCTGTGCCACATCGGCGCGGAAGAGACTATGGAGCCCTTCAACGATAACCTGCGCGGCGCGAATATCGGCGACCACAAGAATTTTGAGGTCGCTTACCCCGCCGACTATCCCGATGCCAAGCTGGCCGGGAAAACGTACAACTACGCTGTCGATGTCCTGGGCATCAAGAACAAAAAGCTTCCGGAACTGAACGACGAATTTGCGAAGGATGTGAGCGACGCTGCCACTCTGGATGAACTGAAAAAGAAGGTCTCGGAAAGTCTGGAACATCAGCGCGATCACCGCCAAAGAGAGTTGCAAAGAGAGAAGGTCATTACCGAACTCGTGAAGCTGCACGAATTCCCTGTACCAGAATCGCTGATCGAGCATCAAATGGATGTGCGGCTGGAACGCGTCGTGCGCTCGCTCGCGGCTCAGGGCGTCGATCCCCGCGCTGTAAACGTCGACTGGGTGACGCTGCGGAAGCGTCAGCAGGAACGGGCCACGGACGACGTGAAGGCCGAACTGATCATCGACCGCATCGCCACCGCGGAAAACATCGACGTGACCGAAGAAGAAGTCGATCACGAGTTGGAACACATGGCCAGCCATAGTGGCGAATCCGCCGAAGTTGTGCGCGCTCGTTTGACAAAGCAAGGTGCGCTCGATAGGATGAAAGCGAAGTTGCGGAGTGATAAAACTCTCGACTGGCTCGCGCAAAACGCTCAGGTCAAAACCGTTGCGGCAGCAAACGCGGCGGCAGCAGATTCAAAGTGAAACTTTCCGGCGGTTCAACCATTTCCATGAAAAACTTCGAACAACCAGAGTATCGCGGCACAACGCTCGTTCCGATGGTGGTCGAACAGACCAGCCGCGGCGAACGCGCCTACGACATTTACTCTCGTCTGCTCAAGGAACACATTATTTTTATCGGCACGCCGATTGACGACCATGTCGCCAACCTGGCCACCGCACAGATGCTCTTCCTGCAAGCCGAAGATCCGGAAAAGGACATTCAGCTTTATATCAATTCGCCTGGCGGTTCGATTACGGCTGGCTTTGCGATTTACGACACCATGCAATTTGTGAAGCCGGATGTGGTTACGACTTGCGTAGGGCAGGCAGCTTCGATCGCAGCGGTACTTCTCGCCGGAGGCTCGCCGAAAAAACGCTTCGCACTGCCGCACGCGCGCATCCTGATTCACCAGCCGTGGATGTCCGGCCTCGGTGGCCAGGCCACGGACATCGACCTCCATGCGAAAGAGATTCTTCGCATGCGCATGGTCATCAATCAGCTGCTTTCGCAGCACAGCGGCCAGTCTGTCGAAAAAATCGAGAAAGACGTCGAGCGGGATTTCATCATGAATCCCGAACAAGCCAAGGAATATGGCATGATCGACGAGATCATTTACAAGCATCGCTAGCGGGCGGATGCCGCAAGGGGCGGCGTACGATGACGGCTAGTTCTTAAAAGTTAGTAGCGATTCGAGTTTCTCTTTTGCTCCAGGGATAAATCGGCCTAGAATAAGGGGTAGAGACTCCGTCGAAGCCCAGCGGAGACGAGGCCTTCACACCAGTGAAAAAATTCAACCCAGACGAGCCGCTGCGCTGTTCCTTTTGCCACAAAACTCAGGAACAGGTCGAAAAGCTGATCAGCTCTCCCTCGGATTATCCGCGCGCTTACATCTGCAACGAATGCGTCGGCGTTTGCCAGACCATTCTCGAAGATGAAAAGCGCGAACAAGCTGCCGCACCCGCGCGCAGGCTCCCGCGTCCGCCGGAGATCAAGCAATTTCTCGATGGCTACGTCATTGGGCAGGACCGCACGAAAAAGAAACTCGCAGTCGCGGTCTACAATCATTACAAGCGCATCTTCTTGAACAAGCAGCCGGGCGACGTCGAACTGAGCAAGTCCAACATCCTTTTGATCGGGCCCACGGGCACGGGCAAAACCCTTCTCGCGCAAACGCTTTCGCGCATGCTGGACGTTCCGTTCGCAATCGTGGACGCGACGACGCTGACCGAAGCCGGCTACGTCGGTGAAGATGTCGAAAATATTATTTTGAAGCTCCTGCAGGCCGCCGATGGAGATGTCCAGAAAGCCCAGCAAGGCATCATCTACATCGATGAAATCGACAAGATTGCCAAGAAGGACGAAAACCCATCGATCACGCGCGACGTGAGCGGCGAAGGCGTCCAGCAAGCGTTGCTCAAAATTCTTGAGGGCACTATCGCCAATGTGCCGCCGCAAGGTGGCCGCAAGCACCCGCACCAGGAATTCACGCCTGTGGACACCACGAACATCTTGTTCGTCTGCGGCGGCGCTTTCGTTGGCCTCGAAAAAATTATCGAGAAGCGCGCTGGCCGCCATTCGCTTGGTTTTCACACCGACGCCGCGCCCTCGACGCCGAGCCGCCGCAACACCGAATTGCTCGAGCAAGTGCAGCCCGGCGATCTGATTCGCTACGGTCTGATCCCAGAATTTGTCGGTCGCTTGCCCGTCGCCGGCGTCATGAACGACTTGGACAAAAACGTTCTCGTGCGCATCCTGACGGAACCGAAAAACGCGCTGCTTAAGCAATACCAGCGCCTGTTCGAATTCGAAAACGTCCGCCTGCGCTTCACGGATGACGCGCTTGATACCGTCGCCGAGCTCGCCATGCAGCGCAAAGTCGGCGCGCGCGGCTTGCGTATGATTCTCGAAGACCTCATGCTTGAACTGATGTACCACCTCCCGATGCAGCGCAAGGTGCGCGACTTTGTCGTCACCGCGGAAATGGTCCGCAGCCGGGAAATTAACTGGAGTTTGCTCGAAAAGGCCGGATAGGCCGTTTGGGATTTCGAACGATTTTCAGGGGCCCTAATGTTCAACCGCGAAAAACAGGATTTGAAGCGCGTACCTATGATGCCGGTGCGCGACATGGTCATCTTTCCGCAACAGATGACGCCGTTCATCGTCGGTCGCGAAGCCAGCGTGCGTGCGCTCGAAGAGGCACTGGCCGGCGACAAAAAGATTTTCCTGTCTACCCAGCACGACGCTTCGGTCGATGACCCGAAGCCCGAAGAAATTTACGCCGTTGGCACGCTCGCGAACATCGTGCAAAGCGTCAAGCTGCCCGATGGCAACATCAAAGTCTTGGTCGAGGGCGTCGAGAGAGCGCGGGCTCTCTCCATCACCTCGGAAGAGGGCTTCTTCCGCGCAACCGTCCGCTTGCTGAACGCGCGCGTTGAGCCATCTCCCCAAGTCGACCAGACCGTGCAAAAGATCACCGGCCTTTACGAACAGTTCATCAAGCTCTCGCAAAGCCTGAACTACGACACGATGATCGCCGCGGCGCGCGGCGATGACCCGGCGCGACTCGCGGACACGATTGCGGCGAACTTGCAGCTTCCCGTAGACGAAAAACAGGACCTGCTCGAGACAGTCGATCCTATCGAGCGCCTCAACCGTATCGGCGATATCCTCGAAATCGAGCTCGAAAAGCTGAATGTCGACCGCAACATCAACACCCGCGTGAAGCGCCAGATGGAGCGCGCGCAAAAAGAGTACTACCTCAACGAAAAGCTCAAGGCCATCCAAAAGGAACTCGGCCGCGGCGAAAAAAGCGAGATCGACGAGCTCAAAAAGAAAATCGACGCCGCCGGAATGAGCAAGGAAGTCCACGAAAAAGCCATTCAAGAGCTGAAGCGTCTGGAATTGATGCCGCCCATGTCGGCGGAGTCCACTGTCAGTCGCAATTACCTCGATTGGCTGCTTGCGGTGCCTTGGAAAAAGAAGTCCAAGGAAATTCGCGATATCCTGGCCGCGGAAAAAATTCTCAACGAAGAGCACTACGGCCTCGAAAAAATCAAAGAGCGCATCCTGGAATTTCTCGCTGTCCGCCAGCTGGTGAAGAACCCCAAAGGCTCGATCCTTTGCTTTGTTGGCCCTCCGGGTGTCGGCAAAACTTCCTTGGCCATGTCCATCGGCCACGCCACCGGCCGCAAGTTTGTCCGCGTATCCCTCGGCGGCGTCCGCGATGAAGCCGAAATTCGTGGCCATCGCCGCACTTACATCGGCGCGCTGCCCGGCCAGATTATCCAGATGATGAAGAAGGCCGGCACGGTGAACCCGATTTTCGTCCTCGACGAAGTCGACAAAATGTCCACCGACTTCCGCGGCGACCCGTCTGCGGCGCTCATGGAAGTGCTCGACCCCGAATTGAATCACAGCTTCACGGACCACTATCTCGACGTCGAATACGATCTTTCGAAAGTGATGTTCGTCTGCACCGCCAACGTGCTGCACACCATTCCTCAGCCTTTGCAGGACCGCATGGAAATTCTGCGGCTTCCGGGGTACACCGAGCAGGAAAAGCTGGAGATCGCCAAGCGCTTCCTGGTGAAGCGCGCGCGCGAAGCCACCGGTCTTAACGAACAAAATTTAAAGTTTACCGACGAAGGTCTGCTGCACGTCATTCGTCACTATACGCATGAAGCCGGAGTGCGCAGCCTCGAGCGCGAAATCCAGAACATCGCGCGCAAAATGGCGCGTAAGGTCGTGACGGAAGGCGCTTCCGTCGGCGTCGAAATCACCCCTGCCAACACAAACGACTTCCTCGGCGTCCTGAAATACCGAGAATACTGGCTCGAAAAGCACAACGAGATTGGTTTGACCACCGGCCTCGCCTGGACGGAAGTCGGCGGCTGCGTGCTGGCCACCGAAGCAACCTTGATGGAAGGCAAAGGCCGTCTCACGCTCACTGGTAAACTCGGCGACGTAATGCAGGAATCCGCGCAAGCAGCCATGAGCTATGTGCGTTCACGCTCGGCGCAGCTCGGCCTAGCCCGGGACTTCTATCGCAATGTCGACATCCACGTGCACGTACCCGAAGGCGCCATCCCCAAGGACGGTCCTTCCGCCGGAATCACGATCTGCACATCAATCGTCAGCGCGCTGACCAAAATCCCCGTGCGCCGCGATATCACCATGACCGGCGAAATCACCCTGCGCGGCAAGGTTCTTCCCATCGGCGGCGTCAAAGAAAAGCTCCTGGCCGCCCATCGAATGGGCTTGCATACGGTACTGCTTCCGAAGGACAATGAGAAGGACCTAGCGGATATCCCGCAGGAGATCCTCTCCTGTCTCACAGTTCATTTTGTAGAAACCATGGATGAAGTGCTGCAGGTTGCGCTTGAACGGCTGATCGTGCCGCTCGAACATCCCGAGGTTGCGCCCGTTGCGGAACCATTCGTCGCCAGCGCCGAGAAAGACAAGAGTTTGACCAACTAAGCAGCGTGGTTTTGGGCCCGCCCTGCGAGCCTTTCCCTGCATGTCGTGGCTCCGCGCTGCCGCCGGTTACAGAAAGTCTGGTTTGCCCATCCTGGCATGTTTTCGTTTGTCCGCCAGTGCGGTGCGCCACCTCACTAAAAATCCGGGATTTTGTTGACCGCACCGCGGCCACGCAAAAAAGAAGGTCAATTTACACAATCAAAGTTAAGGACATATGAAAGAAACAAGCGTTGAAGGAAGCAATCAGATGAGTATTAGCCTCGCCGAGTTAAAAGAAAAGAACATCACCGACCTCGCCAAGATCGCCAAGGAATTGAATATTCCTGGTGCCAGCGGCATGCGCAAACAGGAGTTGATCTTCCAAATTCTTCGCGCCCAAACGGAGAAAAATGGTTTGATCTTTTCCGAAGGCGTCCTCGAATGTCTCCCCGACGGATTCGGTTTTCTCCGCGCGCCGGAATACAACTATCTCCCCGGCCCGGATGACATTTACGTTTCGCCGTCGCAAATCCGCAAATTCGATCTCCGCACGGGAGACACCGTCTCCGGCCAGGTGCGCCCGCCGAAAGATGGCGAGCGCTATTTTGCATTGATCAAAGTCGAAGCCGTCAATTTTGAAGATCCAGAAGTCGCCCGCAATAAAATTTTCTTCGACAACCTGACGCCGCTCTATCCTCAGGGCCGCCTCAAGATGGAAACCACCAAAGAAAACATGACTGGCCGCGTGCTCGATCTTCTTTGCCCCGTCGGCAAAGGCCAGCGCGGTCTGGTGAACGCCCCGCCGCGCACAGGCAAAACCATGATCCTGCAATCCATGGCCAATTCCATTACCAACAATCATCCGGAAGTCGCGCTCATCGTTCTGCTGATCGACGAACGCCCGGAAGAAGTCACGGACATGCAACGCACCGTGAAGGGCGAAGTCATCAGCTCGACCTTCGATGAACCGCCGCAGCGCCATATTCAGGTCGCGGAAATGGTTCTCGAAAAGGCCAAGCGCCTCGTCGAGCACAAGCGCGACGTCGTCGTGCTGCTCGATTCCGTCACGCGTCTCGCTCGCGCTTACAACGCCGTCACACCGCCGTCCGGAAAAGTCCTCTCCGGCGGTATTGACGCCAACGCATTGCAGCGTCCGCGCCGCTTCTTCGCCGCCGCGCGCAACGTTGAAGAAGGCGGCTCGCTCACCATCATCGCCACCGCGCTGATCGACACCGGCAGCCGCATGGATGACGTCATCTTCGAAGAGTTCAAGGGCACCGGCAACATGGAAATCTATCTCGACCGCCGTCTCGCCGATAAGCGCGTCTTCCCGGCCATCGACATTCAACGCTCCGGCACGCGCAAGGATGAATTGCTCCTCCCACCGGACGAACTAAGCCGCGTCTGGGTCCTGCGCAAGGTCTTGAGCCCACTCTCAACCGTCGAAGCGATGGAACTTTTGCTCAGCCGCCTCACGAAAACGAAGTCCAACGCAGAATTTCTCGGGTCGATGTCCGCACCGGCGTAAACAAACGAGCATCGATCTTTCCATCAACCCGTTCCATTCAAAAAAACGGCGCAGCCAGTTTCCCAGCTGCGCCGTTTTTCCGTAGCTCAGGCCTTCAGGCCTGAGGTTTTTGTTTTAGTTGTCGTGCGCTTCATCAGGCGGTGGCCTCTGCCGCCGCAATGTAGTCCACGATGCGCTCCGACCATCCGTCGACGTGCGTCCATCCGTTGCCGTAGCTCACGCCGTGCTTGTACGGGGCCACGTTCACCACGTACGCGCGCGGCGTCCACGCGGTCAGGATTCCGTCGTGCGTCTGCTCGTCGGTAATTACGATCACGCGATCAAGCTCAAGCCACTCCGGCTTCTCGTGAAGCTGGAGCAGCGCGCGCTTGAGGAACGTCCCCGAGTGCGCCTGCGACCCCACGATCGCGTCCCGCAGCGCGAATCCACGCCGCGGAGGAAGCTCCACGCATGCATCGGAGAAGGTCGCGATCGAAAACTCCTCGGCCTTCTCGCGAAGCAGAATGGCAAGCCCCGCTGCCGCGTCCATGCGCATGGTCTCGCTCTTACTCGAAAGCTGTGCGTCCATCGACCCGGAAACGTCAACGACGAGTCCAGTCGATCCCGGCAGCTTTTCGAGTCCAGCGATGCCCTTGAGCATGGCGCTCTCGATTGCGTCCTCGAGCTTCGGAGCGTGCCGCGCCGCCGTCACGAACCGAAACGGCAGCGCCCGCGCAACGCCCTTTTCAAGCCGCTCGCGCACAAGCTTCGGATCCACACCCGATGCAAGCATCAGGCGCAGGTTGCGCAGGACGGCCAAGCCGCCCAGCTTCCCCTCGCGCAGGAGCCGTTCGAAGTTCTCGCGCTTGTCCTTCCCTGCGGACAAGGCAACCTCCCAAGTGTCGGGAGGCTCGAGCGTGTTCTCAACGAGCTTCTTCCAAACAGCTTCCTGCTCGGCATCCTTCGGCTTCGCGTGGCAGAGAAACAGCACGTCGCGCAGCGTCACGATCGAATCGCGGTTGTACTTCGCAAGCTGGCAAGCGTCGAACTTCGTGAACGCCTGTGCCAGCCCGCGCTTCACTCCCGCCGACAGCGGCTGCTTCATCTCCTTCCAGTAAAGCGCGACGAACTCGCCGAGTTCGTCCGCCCGCTGGATCACGTGCTCGATCGTTTCCGACACGAGCGGCCCCGCACCTTTGCGCCGCGCAAGTTCGCGGGTCACAAAGAGCGGCGCATGGCAAAGCTGCATCTTGTCGCGTGCATCGCGCGCCAGAGCCGCCACATCTTCTGGGTTGCTCTTCGCCACAAGCTCCGCGATTCGCTTCGCGATGTCGTTGCCCTTCTCGTAGAACGCATCTTCCCAAAGCAGGCACGTCAGCACGGTGCGCCGCAGCTCGCGCTTCACATCCACGCGCTGCGCCATCGCTCCTTCGTGCGTCCGCACCGGGAACATCCGCTTCCACACATTCATCTTCACCATCTCGACCTCCCTCCTTTCTCCTAAGGCTTTGTGCCCCGGAATCCTTCTCCGGGGCACAAAGCTCCGGTCGTTAGTCGAGAAACGCCAGAGAGCGCATGGCAATCGAGCGATTCTCAGTGTTCATCAGCAAGCGGTGCCAGCCATTGAGCGTCACGGTCTCGTGATCGGGATGCGACATCTTCCCGCGCACATAAACCGCTGCATCGCGCTTCATGATCCTGAAGCCCGAACTCCGCTCGCTCGCCGGTAGCCGCTTGTACTCCTCGGCGGTCAATCCTGTCGGATATCGCGCCGAGACGTAGACGGTATCCCCGCCAGACCGATAGCATTCCTCGGCCCAATGCGGTTTGCTGCCGTTTCCGCGAGAGAGCCGCTCGTTCTTGAGAACGAGTAACGGATCAGCTTTCACCGCCGCAGGAACGAAAAACCATTCCCCTTGGCGGATGAAGGCTGAGTTTCTGCGCTGGAAGCTCGCTTTACGCGAAACTCCCAGCAGGCTTTCCCGCGCTCGCACTTGCTCAGGCTTCAGCGCGAACTTTGCGCCCGCGACGGTGCTCACCGGTTCGTTTTCTGGAATGGCTGCTACAAACCAATGCCGCTCATCGTGACCGCACAAAAACTTCTGCTTGGCCAGAAACTGCCCCTGCTCGCCGAACTGCCGGCTAAGCAGAAGCAGATGCTTTTCCCGAGGCTGGACGTTCAGAACAACGATCTCCTGTTTGGCCCCTGGTCCTGTCCGAATCTCGAAGTATTCACCTAGCTTGTCTCGACGGATGTCGAGAACAATGCGCGGAGTTTCCTCGCGAGAGCGGTTCAGGTTCCAGCGGCGCGACATAGGCTCAACTTCCAAAACCTTCACTCGTGCGCCCATCCGGGAAAAATAACGATTCAAATCACTGTCCACAGTTTTTTCCTTTCTAAGACTGCCTTAAACTCGTTCTTTGATGGTTCGTTTCCATTTCACTGCCTCTTTTCTGCGGACCTGGGTCCGCCTCTCGAACAATTGCTGGACGGGAACATCCGGCCAGGGACATTAGGTGCTCTATCCATTGAGCTACTGGCTCGCATCAGCCAGGTGGGAATTGAACCCACAACCTCCGGCTTACCAGGCGAAGTAACCCTGTCCTACACCACGTCCAACCTCGTTATCTCGCCACAACATTTCCGCTGCGAGCAAACTCTGTAGCGCAAGGCGAAGTCTTCGCAGCCCTGCTGCTTTTTCCGCAGTGGCACAGACTTCAGTCGGTGCCCTCTGCCACGGCGCGAATCGCTCACCGATCAGCGATTCGCGCCGGCAAACCTAGCCGGGAGGAATCATCGCTCAGGGCTGCGAGGTCTCATCCCCGCTTCTTGTCGAGAAGTATCCCTGCTCTCCACCATCCCGGCATCTCGTTCGCACAGCAGTTCTTCGCTGTGCTGATCTCGGTGGCACAGTGAACTCCTTTTCATCGCGCGTTCTTTGCGCGATGAATCTTGGCTGTGCGCCATTTTCTTGTCGTCCTTACTTCGCTACCTCTTTACTTCTCTTCCGCGCACACGCATAGCGCGTGTGTGCGGAGATCACTTCTGTCCGCCAAATTACTTCCGCTAAAAATTCCGGGAGGAATCAGCGTTCACAGTCTTTCGGGCTTCGAACCCGAAGGCCAATCGGCCTTTCTGGTCAAGAAGTAACCGTGAACTTCACCATCCCGGGAATGTATCGTTTGCAAAAAATCTCTGAACCAAAGGGGCTCACGCTGACCCTGTAGCCAGAATTTCTTAGTTCCCCGCTACAGTTTCATCGCCAAACAAAAAACACATTGGCGACGAATGGTGTTGGATCGAAACGATTTAGGCGGCCAATAAAAGGAATTGACTAGAGTCGCGTGAACGAGCAGTCCATGAGACCCGATCGCCTTGGTGCGGTTTCGACTTGGCTTTTGTCTTCGTGTCTCATATTTGCTTTTCACGCTCAGTGAGGACCTGCACTAAGTTGCAGCAGGGTACGGCTGAGGTAATCCGAAAGTAACCGTAGACTGAAATTCTGTCAAGCCCTAAATTTCAAAAATCTTCATTTTTGGCCCATTTTTCGCGTTACTTGTTAATTTTCAAGTACTTAGATGTACGGAAGGCACCCCATGGCTTGCGCAACCGCCAAATTGCCACTGCGCGGCAGGCATCAACGCCTCTCGATTCACGCTTCCCTGCCTGCTGCTTTCGACAAATCCCTTTCACGCTCGCGCGCCAACATGACGACGAGCCGCGCGGTTTCCTCAACGTCCATCGCTGTGTTGTCGACCAAAACTGCGTCGGACGCACGCACCAGCGGCGAAACTTTTCGCTCGCGGTCGCGGCGGTCGCGCTCGCGAACTTCTTCCAAGACTTGCGCGCGCGCCATGGCTTCGCCCTTTTCCTGATGCTCTTTCCAGCGGCGCTCCGCGCGCACTTCCGGCGAAGCCTCCAGAAAAATCTTCAGCTCGGCGCGCGGGAAAACTACAGTGCCGATGTCGCGCCCTTCCATCACCACGCCTCCGCCAGCGCCGGCGCGCTGCTGCTCAGCGACTAGAATTTCGCGCACTCCGGCGATCGTGGCAAGCCGCGATGCAGATTGCGCCACTTCGGCGGTCCGGATCGCTTGCGTCACTTCCTCGCCATCGAGAAAGACGCAGTTCTTCGAGCCCGCGGCTTCCTGCTCCGACGTCGGCGGCTTGAGTTCGATGTGCGTGCCGCGCGCAAGCTCTTCCAGCGCAGGAAAATCTGCCAGCGCGATCTTGTCTCTCAGCGCCTTCAGCGCCAGCGCACGATACATCGCGCCACTGTCGAGATACAAATATTCGAGAATTTGCGCGACGCGCTTTGCCAGGCTGCTTTTCCCTGAGCCTGCTGGTCCGTCAATGGCGATGGTCAATTTAGGCATTTTGGTGGCACAGCCCATTCTCTAGCATCGCACGTCTTTTGCGCGATGAATCCTGGCTATGCGCATTCTCACGAATGGTTCAGAAACACTGCAAAGGCACGATTGCCTGTGCCACTCAAAAACCCATAATGTGGTAACCGCAATCGACGTAAATGATTTCGCCAGTAATCCCCGACCCCGAGTCGGAAAGCAAAAACGCCGCGGTCGAGCCCACCTCGCCCGGATCAACGTTCCGTTTCAGCGGTGCCCGCTCGTTCTGAGTCCTAAGCATATCTCCAAAATTCGCGATGCCCCGCGCGGCGAGCGTCTTGATGGGCCCCGCGGAAATGGCATTGACACGAATGGCCTTCGGCCCCAAATCGTACGCCAAATACCGCACCGTCGCTTCCAACGCCGCTTTTGCCACACCCATGACGTTGTAATTCGGCACGACTTTTTCCGAACCGTAATACGTCAGCGTGACAATTCCTCCGCCAGACGCCATGAGCGGCGCCGCGCCGCGCGCCACGGCGATCAGCGAGTACACACTGATGTCATGCGCAATCCGAAATCCTTCGCGAGAAGTCTCCACGAATGGTTTCTTCAACTCATCGGGCGGAGCGAAGCCCACGCTGTGCACCAACCCGTTGATAAGTCCATACCTCGCCTTGATTTCATCGAACACTCGCGCAACTTGATCATCCTGCGTAAGGTCGCACATGAATCCATCCGCGCCGGGCAGCTCTGCGATCAGATCCTTCGCCTCCAAGGCGAGCCGTTCGTTCATGTACGTGATGCCCAATCGCCAGCCCGCCTGCGAAAGCTTCTGCGCAATCGCCCAAGCGATGCTGCGTTTGTTCGCCAGCCCAAAAATCACTGCCGTCTTTTGCCCTTCGGTCATCCGGTTCCTCTCCTGGAATGTCGTTCAACTGTTGCACGACGCCTACAAATCTCGCTCTTCTCTGTGCCCTCTGCGAACCTTGCGCTCTCTGTGTAAAATCTTTTCCTTCAGGCGTCAAATCCGATGGAATGCCTTCTCGATCTCTTTCACGGAATAGCGCAGCACGACAGGTCGGCCGTGCGGACAGCTCATCGGACAATCCGTCTTTGCTAGCGCGCCCAGCAGCCATTCCATTTTCGTTTGATCGAGCGGCATGTTCACCTTGATCGCCGCGTGGCAGGCGGTTGAAGCCGCGATTTTCGCTTGCAGCGTATCAATGGAAATGGCCGCGTTTTCCCGCTCGATGCCATCAAGAATTTCCGTCAAAAGCTTTTCCGCGTCTCCCGGTGCGATTCCCGCAGGCACGGCCTGAATCGCAACGCTGCGCGGCCCCATCGGCTCGACTTCAAAGCCATTCGCGGCAAGTTCTTCTGCAATTTTTTCGTAGATCACAATCTGCCGCGGTGAAAGCTCGATCACCAACGGCATAAGCATGCGCTGCGCTTCCACTTTTCCCGCGCGCCGAGCATCGAGGTGTTGCTCGAAGAGCACACGCTCGTGCGCGACATGCTGATCCACAAGCCACAAGCCTTCACCGTTCACCGCAACAATAAAGCTCGAACTGACTTGCCCGAGAGGTTTCAGGTCCGCAATTTGGTCGGGACGAGGAAGTGTTGCTGGCGCGCTAGCGTTCGGCGCGGCGAGATTTCCAGCCCAATTCGATGCGGCGAGCGCCGGAGCAGCAGCTGCAGCGGCGAAAGGTGTTCCTAGTTCGATCGAAGATTCCGTATTCGCAGGAAAAGCAAAGCGCTGCTCGACAGGCCGAAGCGCATGGGAAGTTAAATCGAAACCGCCGTCGGGGCCGACACCCGATCCCACACCGATCTCTTCCATTGTAGGAATGATGGCGCGCGGAACGCCGGTGGCTGTGGCAGCGGCCGAGCCACTGTCGAGCGCGTTTGCATGGGACGCGGACAGTCCCTGTGACGAGGCGCTTGCAGCCGCGGCGGCGAAGCTCGGGACAGGTCGAACGCTCATAAGAGCTTGGCGGATGGAGTCGCGCGCGAAATCGTGAACGAATTGCGAGCGGCGGAAACGCACTTCGATTTTTGCGGGGTGCACGTTAACGTCGACTTCGTCGTAGGGCATATCGAGGAACAGCAGCGTGGCGGGAAAAACTGTGGGCGGGAGGATGTTGCGATAGGCCTCGTGAATCGCGTGGAGAATCAGGCGGTCGCGCACGAGGCGGCGATTCACAAAAATGTAGATGCCGTTGCGGTTGGGGCGTTGGACGTCGGGGCGCGACGTGAATCCCCGAACGGTCAGTGTGGCACTCTCTTCGCCGGCTTCCAGTTCGGGCTCAGTGATGGCCGCGCGAAATGGCGCCGACGTTGGCAGTATTTCGACCAACTCCTCCATCGACTGTCGGCCGAAGAGTTGGTAGATGCGGTCGGCGAGTTTCTCGGCGGGTGGACTGTTGATGATTTCCTGCGTCGGCGTGGTAAGTACGAAATGTTTGTCCGGATTGGCTAGCGCGTAGTGCGTTACGAGCGAAGCGATATGGCCGAGTTCAGTGGTGTCCGATTTCAGAAATTTTCGGCGCGCGGGAACGCAGTAGAAGAGATCGGCGACGCTGATGGTCGTTCCTGCCGGCAGGCCAGCGGCCTTCACGCTGACAAGTTTTCCGCCGGCAAATTCGAGGCGCGTACCTTCCGCTTCCGATTCGTCGCGCGTTTCGAGCAGCAGCCGCGAAACCGCGGCAATCGTGGGCAGCGCTTCTCCGCGAAAGCCTAGCGTCGAAATAGAGAGCAAATCGTCGGCAGATTTCAGCTTGCTCGTGGCGTGACGCTCGAAGGCCAGCAGTGCGTCATCGTGAATCATGCCGTGGCCGTCATCGACGACGCGGATCATCCGCTTGCCGCCAACTTCGGTTTCAACGCGAATGGTCTTCGCGCCCGCGTCCAGCGCGTTTTCCAACAGCTCCTTCACTACCGAAGCGGGGCGTTCGACAACTTCGCCCGCGGCGATTTTATTCGCCACAGCCTCCGGCAATATGCGTATGCGGCTCATGCCCATTGCTCTTTGGGGGGCCGGAGCTTTGGCACCGACATCGCAAAAAGCGTTAGCAGCATACCAACTATCCAGAGGATGTGGCCCTCACGAGGATAAAAATGCTCGTAACGAAAAACGACCCAGCAGAGCGGAATCATCAAAATTGTAAGATTTCTCAGAACAATGATGGCCCACGGTCTCACCCTGAAAAGCCGAAGAAAGAACGTAACGAGAAACAGTGGGTTAATCAAGCCGCTTCCCAGAATTGAGAAATACTCGATGGGCTTCTCATGCAGTTGGGATCGCCCGTCTTCACTAAAAGGAGAAACCAGTGTCAGCTCCGCGCAAGAATCCCCCCTTACCGGAGTTGCGATCCACCCGGAGTCTTCGACGGCCCAAAGAAAGAAACTGGCGACATACATCGAGAGTCCAGCAGCAACCAGCATGCCACGCCTCGTGGCCCAGGGGAGTGCTCGCTGCTGGGCGACAGGCGTCAAGCTTTCCACGGGTTGGGAACTTGACGCGCTCACTCTACTCCTTGATCGCGATGCCGAGCTGATCGAGCTGATCCTCGTCCACGGACGACGGCGATTCGGCCATTAAATCTACCGCGGCGGTGGTCTTTGCAAAGGCGATAACCTCGCGCAGGGATTTTTCGCCCGCGAGGAGCATGGCGATGCGATCGATGCCGAGCGCGATGCCGCCATGAGGTGGTGTGCCGTAAGTCAGGGCGTCGAGGAAAAAGCCGAAGCGGCGGCGGAGTTGTTCTTCGCTTAGGCCGAGCGCGCGGAAGAGGCGCTCCTGAATGTCCTGGCGGTGGATACGAATGCTGCCGGAGCCGAGCTCGTTACCGTTGAGGACGAGATCGTAGCCCTTCGAGCGCACTTCCCACGGCGCGGACTCGAGCTTTTCCAAATCTTCGTCGACGATGCCGGTGAAGGGATGCTGCGCGCTGACCCAGGTTTTGTCGTTCTCGCTCCATTCAAAGAGCGGGAAGCCGGTGATCCAGAGAAATTTCCATTGTGCGCGGTCGATCAGGCCTAGCGCTTCCCCGAGTTGCAAGCGCACTTGTCCGGCGACGAGCGCGGCGGCTTCCGTACCTGCAATTTGCTGCTTCGCGCTCACGGCGACGACGAGGTCGCCAGTTTTTGCGCCGCACGCGTCGGCGAGTTTCTGCACACTTTCCGCGCCGATCAATTTTTCTACTGTCGAGGTCGTGCCTTCGGCTGCGAGCTTCACAAAATACGCGCCGCGCGCGCCGTTGGATTTCGCTTTTTCGGTCAGCTCGTCGAGCTGCTTGCGCGAATAGCCTGCCGCGCCCGGAGCAGCGAGAGCAAACACGCTGCCTTCGATCCCCAACTTAGTTTTCGCTTCTTCCGGAAAGCAGTCCGTGACTTCGTGCAGCGCCATTCCAAAGCGCAGGTCGGGCTTGTCGCTGCCGTACTTGCGGATGGCGTCCTTGTAGAGCATATGCGGAAACGGGCCTTGCGTCTTGATCCCCGCGACGGCGCACGCGCGCACCATCACCGTCTCGATGACATGAAAAATATCTTCCTGGCGCGGGAAGGACATCTCGACGTCGAGCTGCGTGAATTCGGGCTGGCGATCGGCGCGCAAGTCTTCGTCGCGAAAACACTTCACGATCTGGAAGTAGCGGTCGAGCCCGCCAATCATCAGGATCTGCTTGAAGATTTGCGGCGACTGCGGCAGCGCGTAGAACTGGCCGTGATGCACGCGGCTGGGGACAAGATAATCACGCGCGCCTTCGGGCGTCGAGCGCGTGAGCATGGGCGTTTCGATTTCGAGGAAGCCCATTTCGTCCATGGTCTTGCGAATTTCGAGGACGATTTTGTGGCGCAGCGCGAGGTTGCGGTGCGGCTTGGGGCGGCGCAAGTCGAGGTAGCGGTAGCGCAGGCGCGTTTCTTCGGCGGCGTTGATTTCGTCTTCGATGGGAAACGGCGGCGTTTTGGCGTTGTTTAAAATGTGCAGCCTCGTGGCGATCAGTTCGACTTCGCCGGTGGCAAGTTCGGGATTCGCTTTTTGCCGCTTGATGACTTTGCCTTCGACGGCAACCACAAATTCGCTGCGGGCCTGCTCGGCCTTGGCGTGCGCGGCGGACTGCGATTCTTTGTTGAAAACCACCTGGACGATGCCGGTACGGTCGCGAATGTCGAGGAAGAGCAAGTTTCCGAGATCGCGGCGGCCGGAGACCCAGCCCATAACGATGGCGTCGCGGCCTTCGTCCGAGGCGCGCAGTGCGCCGCAATAGTGTGTGCGTTGCAGATTGCCTAGAAAATCCAACAAGGTTTTGCCTTCTCCAGCGGCACAGACTTCAGTCTGTGCTCTGTCTTTTTTCACTATGATTCAGCAACACAAATTCATTCTGTGCCCGCAGGCTCCAGAATACCAAGATCATGTGGTTAGCACAGGCTGAAGCCTGTGCCACTAAAGGCCGCGCAGATATTCTAGCAGAGCTTGTTCGGTGAGTTTCTGTTGCTCAGCGTTTGCGAGATTTTTCAAAGTCCACTCGCCGCTCTGGACTTCATTATCGCCGAGGATGACGGCGAAGCGCGAGCCGAGCTTGCTGGCGCGCTCGAGGGCTTTGCCGAATTTCAGTTCGCTTGGCGGCAGCTCGACGCTGAAGCCGGCGTTGCGCAGATCTTTGGCTGCACGGATGGCAGTGGCATAAGCGCGTTCGCCCATCCAGGCGATGAAAATGTCGCGGCCTTGCGGCGCGGCACCTTTTCCATTCTCTTGCAGCGACAGGATGAGGCGGTCTTCGCCAATGGCGAAGCCGATGCCTTTTGTGGGCGGACCGCCGAGGAGCTCGACGAGGCCATCGTAACGGCCGCCGCCGCAGACGGCGTTCTGTGAACCGAGGCCCTGCGCGGTGATTTCAAAGGTGGTGCGCATGTAGTAGTCGAGGCCGCGCACGAGGCGCCAATTTTCGCGGTAGATCACGCCGCGCAACTCCAGCTCGTGTTTAACGGCGGCGTAATGCGGTTTGCATTCATCGCAAAGATGATCCGCGATGCGCGGAAGTGTGGCGATGATGGCTTGCTCATGCTCGAGTTTTGAATCGAGCACGCGCAGCGGATTTGTTTCGATGCGGCGCTGCGAATCCGCGCCGAGTTTGTCTCTCACTTTTTCCAGCTCTGCTTTTAACTTTGCGACGTAGCCGCGACGACAGTTGTCGGCGGCGTGGCCGATCGAATTGATGCTGAGTTCCGTGCCTTGAAGGCCGCATTTGTCGAAGAATGTCATCAACATTTCGATGAGTTCGGCATCGATAGCGGGCGCGTCGGGACCGCCGAGGATTTCCGCGCCAATTTGATAGAACTGGCGATAGCGCCCTTTCTGCGGCCGCTCGCGCCGGAACATTGGCCCCGTGTAATACAGCTTCACCGGCTGCGGAAGCTGCTGCATGTTGTGTTCCATGTATGCGCGGCACACTGATGCGGTGGCCTCAGGCCGCAGACTAATCATGTCGCCGAGAATCACTTGCGTAGTCTGGTAGGCGAGCAAGAAGATCAAATCGTTATGCTTTTGAAGGCTTCCACCGGCACGTCCGAGTTGGTCCCGCGCAGCGGCCAATTCTGCAGCTGTCGATCTCACGCGCTCGATCGCCGCCTTGTTCGATTCAGTTTGCGGGATTTCTCCTCTCTCAAATTTGGCTATCAACTGGGTGGCGAAATCTTGTGCCCAGACTGTCTCTTGCTCGTGGGGCAGATCCATGGGCCGATCCTGAAACGTGTACATTTCCTTGGAAACTATGTCCGTGTCGCCGCCTACGGCTCGAGCGAACAATTCCGTGGGCTCGAAGATGGGAAGGCGGATTTCGCCAAATCCGAAGGTAGCGAAGACTTCGTGGGCGGTTTGCTCGACGCGATTCCACAGCGCGGTTTCAGGCGGAAGCAAATCGCGCGTTCCGCGGATCGCTTGAAACTTGCGCGGCTTCTCTTCTTTTTTTGCGGCGCCTTCGCTCACTCGGTGGGTTCCTCGCGATAGATATTTTTGTATTCGACGTAGCGCTGGGCGTAGGCGTCGATGCTGGCTTGGTCGATGCCGGTTAGCGCGCGTTTGACTTTGCCGGGGTGGCCGACGACTAGGCTGCCGGGTGGGATTTTGGCTCCTTCGAGCAGGAGCGTGCCGGCGGCTACGATGCTGCCGGCGCCGATGTGGACGCCGTTGAGGATGATGGCGCCCATGCCGACTAGGCAGCGCGACTCGATGGTGCAGCCGTGGAGCGTGACGGAGTGGCCGATGGTTACGTCGTCGCCGAGGACGAGCGCGTGCTCGTCGCGCATGACGTGGAGGACGCAGCCGTCCTGAATGTTGGTGCGCGCGCCGATGCGGATGTGGTGCACGTCGCCGCGAATGACGGTGCAGGGCCAGACGCTGGAGTCTTCGCCGATGACTACGTCGCCGATGATGACAGCAGCGAGGTCAATATAGGCGGAGGCGGCGATTTGCGGGCGCTTGCCGCGATAGGGTCGAATGTCGGGCTGGCGGCACAACTCTAGCGAGCCGCACGCGGGGCTTGAGCCGGAATTTTGGTTAGACATTGTACTTTGGCCTCCCCCTCGTTTCTTGTAAATGTTGCATGTAAAAGACTTAGCTTTCCTGTAAGTCCCTTAGATGTAACCTTTATGAAACGGCTTGGAAGCGTTGCATCTAAAGGACTTAAGTTCACATAGTGTTGTCATCCGCTTTCTGGTCCTCGGCCCACAGCCAAGCGGTGATGGCTTCTTTGATGTTTTCCCGCGCTTCTTTTTCATCGCGGCCTTGCGAGACACAGCCCGGTAGTGCGGGACACTGCGCAACGATCCAACCGTCTTCCGAGGGTTCCAGCGAAACATGAAACATCATTTTTTGGAGGTCCTCTCGTTTGGCCAAATGAAGCGACGGAACTAAGCCCCATTGATAATAGCAGAAGCCGGCTGATAGAGGCCGGGCGGCTAGCACTGTTCGCAGGTCTGCCGACTGAGACGCGCTGTAAGACCGACAAGCGACTGCGTCAAATGAGGCGCGAGCCTATGATTTGCAGCCGTTCCCTGCAAAATCTCCCATAGAGACTCACTAGAATAAGTATTGCTTCCATGCGCGATGTGCTGGCTGATTTGATGTTGAGTTCGTTGAGGCCCTTGAATGCGGCGATTTGTATTTCGCAGGTGAGGTCGAGCCCGAAGCCTCGACCATGAATAGTGAGGTCGTTTAAAAAGCGAGCAAGAAAGATCATCTTTTGCTGGTTGGGTAGAGCCAAGAAAAATTCCTTCGGTGATTTGTTCATGCTGATCCATCCATATTAGTTTGAGTTAGCCAAAAAATTCTTTCGGGACACTCCAGTCGCACCCCGCTTGTGCGGAATCCAAACAGAGTCTAAGTTCCCTCCCATGGGGAAAAACAAAGTGGGCGCCTCAGACGGCCCAACAAGAGACGACGATGATTATGTCGCCTCCGTTGCACCGTACGTTTTGAACAGTCTGGCGAATTTGCAAATTCTTCGAAGAACTTGATGAGCATCTTTGTCCCGCCGACGCGTCAAAGTCTCGCGAGGGTTGCCGCGGGGATTATGGCATCTCAGAAGCCATCCTAAGGTTCCATGGTTTTAATGAAGAAGATTTGGCCGACATTTTCGAAGTCTTGACGTCTCAAGGAGGATTTTGCGACTGCGAAATCCTCTACAATGCGGCTGGCGATAACGGATTGAAGAGCGAGTATTGGCGCGCCCGAGCGGCGGGGCAGGAGCCTCCTTCGACGCACAGACAATCCAGGTAGCATTGCCAGACATTCCTTTGCCAAGAGCACAGCCAGGATTGGCTGTGCCACAAAATCTGCACTGCACTCGCTCAATCGATGGAGACGGTGGGGCCGGAGGAGGTGGCGCCGACTTCGGCTAGGCGGGCGGTGACGGCGCGGGCCAGGGCGTAGAGGCTTTGCGTGCCGGGGGCGGATTCGCCTAGGCCGGCTACGGGTTTGCCGGTGTCGCCGCCGATACGGATGCGCGGGTCGATTTCGATTTCGCCGAGGACGGGAACGCCGTAGGCAATGGCGGTTTTTGTGCCTTCGCCGTGGCCGAAAATGTCGATGGGCTTGTCGCAGTGGGGGCAGCGGAAGGTGCTCATGTTTTCGACTACGCCGAGGACTTCGACATTGACCTGGCGAAACATTTCGATGGCTTTGCGGACGTCGGCTAGGGCGACGGTGGACGGGGTGGTGACGACGACGGCGCCGGTAACGGCGACCGTTTGGATGAGCGTGAGCTGGACGTCGCCAGTGCCGGGAGGGAGATCGATGATGAGGTAATCGAGTTCGCCCCACTCGACGCTGCGCAGGAATTGCGTGATGACGCTGTGCAGCATGGGGCCGCGCCAGACCATCGGCTTGTCGCCGGGGTTCAGCAGGCCCATGGAGATCATTTTCATGCCGGCGACTTGGACCGGGATGATGCGCTTTTCGGCGGTGGCTTGCGGCTCTTGCAGCGTACCTAGCATGATGGGGACGTTGGGGCCGTAGACGTCGGCGTCCATGAGGCCGACTTTGTGGCCGAGTTTTACTAGGGCGAGGGCGAGATTGACGGCGACCGTGGTTTTGCCGACGCCGCCTTTGCCGCTGGCGACCGCGACTAGATTTTTTACGCCGGGGATGGGGTGGCGTTCGGGTTGCGGCATGGGTGCAGGGCCAGGAGGCATCGGATTACGCTTTCTCGAAGTTGAAATCGATGAGAGATTTCTCCTCGCAAAAAGCGCTCGGAGGCGAAGAGATCTCGCTTCGCTCGAAATGACGGTATTTGAAAATTGCGCTAATCACGCATTTGCGCCGTGGCATTTTTTGTATTTTTTGCCGGAGCCGCAGGGGCAGGGGTCGTTGCGGCCTACTTTCGCGCCTGCGCGGACAGGCTTTGGCGCTTCGGCTTGCGCTGGCCCTGTTTGATACTGCAACTCTTTTTGTTGGCGCTCTTGTTTGCGCTCCATTGCGCGGGCGAAATCGGGCAGGCGCTGGGGAGGAGGTTCGCTGGCGCGGGCGGCGGCGCTGGCTACGGCAGCGTCTGCGCGAGGACGCATCGGCTGTGGCGGCGCTTGCCCTGGTCCACCTTGCGGAGGCTGCTCGTTTTGCTGGACCTGAATGTGGAACAGGTAGCGGATGGTTTCGTTGTCGATGCGGGCCATCATGTCTTCGAAAAGGACGAAGGCTTCTTTTTTGAACTCGACGAGTGGGTCTTTTTGGCCGTAGCCGCGCAGGCCGATGCCCTCTTTCAAATGGTCGAGCGAAAGAAGATGGTCTTTCCATTGTGAGTCGACGACATCGAGAATGATGCGGCGTTCGAGCCAGCGCATTAAATCCGCACTGAACTGTTTTTCCTTTTCTTCGTAACGTGTGGTGACGGCTTTGACCGTGGCTTCAGCGAGTTCGTCGTGGCTGAGCGTGGCGGGATCGGCACCGGCAGCTTTGGCATCCACGCCAAACTGGGCGTTCACTTCCGCGAGGAACTGCGTGACGTTCCATTGATCGGGATGCTGCTCGCGCGGGCAAAAGGTGTCGACGAGTTCGCGCGCGACATCTTCGGCGACGCCGAGAACGTAATCGCGCTGGTCTTTTCCCTCAAGCGCGGAGCGGCGAATGGCGTAGATCGTCTCGCGCTGCTTGTTCATCACGTCGTCGTATTCGAGGAGGTGTTTGCGGGCGTCGAAGTTTTGCGCTTCGACGGATTTTTGCGCGTTTTCAATGCGCCGCGAAATCAGGCCGGATTCGATGGGCACACCTTCGGTCATGCCGAGACGGAACATCAACGCCTGCATGCGTTCGCCGCCAAAGATGCGCATGAGATCGTCTTCGAGCGAAAGAAAAAAGCGTGAAGAGCCGGGGTCACCCTGGCGGCCGGCGCGCCCGCGCAACTGATTATCGATGCGGCGAGCTTCGTGGCGTTCGGTGCCAAGGATGTGCAGACCACCGAGCGCTACGACTTCGTCGTGCTCGGCTTTGCACTGCTGAGCGAACTGTTCATAGACCGGCTTCCACTGATCCGCGGGCGACTGAAAGATTTTGCCTTCGTGCTGAAAAAGAACCATCGGCACTGCGGGCAGCGCGTCCTTGCCAGCCTCGGCGGGAATTACGGCGGGCGCGGCAGCATAAGGCATGGCCAATTTATTTTTCAGAAAATAATCGCGTGTCATCTGCTCGGGATTGCCGCCGAGAAGAATGTCCGTGCCGCGGCCGGCCATGTTGGTGGCCACGGTTACAGCGCCTTTGCGCCCGGCTTGAGCGACGATACCCGATTCGCGCTCGTGCTGCTTGGCGTTAAGCACTTGATGCGGAACGCCGGCCTTCTTCAAGATTTCCGAGATGGCTTCGGATTTTTCGATAGAGATCGTTCCCACGAGCACCGGCTGGCCGCGTTCGTGATAGTGGCGGATGCCGTTCGCGAACGAATTGTCTTCCTGGAGAATTCCATTGACGACCGCTTGGAACTTTTCTTTTTCGGTGCGGTAAACGACATCGCGATGTTCTTCACGGATCAGTGTGCGATTCGTCGGAATCACGACGACATCGAGGTTATAGATTTTGCCGAACTCGGCGGCTTCCGTTTCCGCCGTGCCAGTCATGCCGGAAAGTTTTTTGTACATGCGGAAATAATTCTGAAAGGTGATCGTCGCGAGGGTCTGATTTTCGCGCTCGATCTTGACGCCTTCCTTGGCTTCGACGGCCTGATGCAAACCATCCGACCAGCGCCGGCCGGGCATTTGGCGACCGGTAAATTCGTCGACGATGACGATTTCGCCGTCTTTGTTCACGTAGTCGACATCAATTTTGTACAGGGCGTGGGCGCGCAACGCCTGATACACGTGGTGCATGATTTCGATGTTGACGGGATCGGACATGTTGCTGAGGTTGAGTAGCCGTTCGCACTTGCTGAAGCCCTCTTCGGTGAGCGTCGCGGTGCGGTGCTTTTCATCCAGCGTGTAATCAATGTCCTGGATGAGCTTGGGAATAATCTTGTCGATCTTGGCGTACTTGTCCGTGGACTCTTCCGAGGGGCCGGAAATGATTAGCGGCGTGCGGGCTTCGTCGATGAGGATGGAGTCCACTTCGTCGACGATGGCGAACTGATGCCCGCGCTGAACGCATTGCGCCAGGTCGTACTTCATGTTGTCGCGCAGGTAGTCGAAGCCAAATTCGTTGTTCGTGCCGTAGGTGATGTCGGCGCCGTAGGCTGCCTTGCGCTGCTCATCATCTAGATCGTGAACGATCACGCCAACGGAGAGCCCCAGGCCGCGATAGAGCGGGCTCATCCATTCGGCGTCCCGCCGCGCCAGGTAATCGTTCACAGTGACTACGTGAACGCCGCGCCCCGCCAGCGCGTTTAGAACCGCGGGCAGAGTGGCAACGAGCGTTTTGCCTTCACCCGTTTTCATTTCCGCGATTTTGCCGTCGTGCAGAACCATTCCGCCGATCAGCTGGACGTCGAAGTGCCGCATGTTCAGAAAACGCCGGCCAGCCTCGCGAACCAGGGCGAAGGCCGGCACGATCGCGGGGTCGAGCACCTTCTTTAAGAGTTCTTTGTAAGTAGGCTCGCTGGGATCGGCGTCTTTAAGCTGCTCGTGGATCTCAGCCTTAAGTTCAGCGAAACGAGCTTTTAGCTGATCGTCGCTGAGCGCGCGCGTTTCAGCTTCGCGCGCATTGATGGCCACGACGAGCGGTTGCAATTTTTTAATGTCTCGCTCGTGCTTTGTGCCGATAAATCGAGCGACAACTGTGTCAACTGCCTTGGCAACATCCATGAAGGGTTTCGCCGTCTCCTGGCGGTGTTCTGCGAGAGTAATCGCACCGGCGGCTCTGCCGCGACCAGTACAAACATTCTATTCTATCTGTTTGGATGCGCCAGCGCCAAGAACGGCGACACGCTGACACGCTGGAGGACCCTCTAGGCAGACGGTACCGAGGTCTCGGCGGAGATGGGTGTGGCCTGGCTCTTAGTATTCGTCCCGGTGGACGACTGCGAATTGTTATCGGCAAGCAAGCGGCGGTATTTGCTGCGCTCCTCAAGACTCATATCCACGATCTCAAAGGCCATGTCCTGCGCCCGGTAATCCCGCATCAGGGCCGTGGCGAGTACATTGCGAAGCCCGAGCTGGAGCTTGAGTTGCACATGCGTCCCAGGCGCCAGATGCCGGCTTATGCTCGCAAAACCGCCTGAGAGGCTTGCCGTCTTTATCTCGAGGCGGCAATTTTCCTTGAGGTTTGTGCTCACGGCGGTCACGGGTTTGTGCAGCCGGACGCGCGTATGGCGGCGTTGACGGACAAATTTTGAGTTGGGAATGACGTTGAGCGGCCCAAGGGCCAAGTCTTCCCGGTCGATTCCACTCTTGGCCACAAAATCGCGAGCCCAATCCGGCTCCAGCCCCATGAGCGCTTGCAGCGCGGCGATGCGAAGCTCTTGGGGATGGACCCACCCAAACATTTTCTTCGCCTCGACCACGCGCTTGAGCGTGATCGTCGATTCCGGCGCGTGAATGCGGCCGAGCGCCTCGATGGCTTTCACTTGCAGAAAAGGCCCGGCCCCCGTTGGCAAATCGCCGTCCACGATCGTAAGTAAACGGCCCAGAGCTTGGCGGTCGGAGGTCACGCCAATCTCATCGATCACCAAAGGCATAATCAGTGGATCGACATGATCTAGCATCTCCAGAAGTATTCGGCAACGTCCCGGAGCGCCGCTCGCGGATATCTGCCGCACGATGCGGTCCTGCGCGGTCCTGGGAAAATCTTTCATGCGCGACGGCAAGAACACTTCCACCGCTTCCGGATCCAGCTTGCTCAAAAGCCCAGCCATCTCGACGGCTTCGGTGATGGGTCCGCCTCTTACTGTGCTGCGCAGGTATTGCAATCCCTCTTCCCCAAGATCGGCGGCCAGATTGGATATGTGTTCGGCGTCTTCCCGAAGACTGCAGCGATTAAACCGCATGGAGAGCTGTTCCATCGCCGTTTGCGGAAGCATTTTCAAAACGTTTGTCATTCCGGCGGCTGCTTGCCGCGCCCGCAACGCTTCGTCGACAAATTCTGGAACGCGTTCTTCGATGCCCATCTTCGGGCGCAAGCTGCGGCCGATGCCGGGCCGCTGCGCTTCGACGCCGGAAATCAAGTCGAGAGCCTGCTCCATCACCGGGAAGCACCGGCTGGTGGCAGCTTCCTGACTTAGCCGCACGAAGGCGGCACTTACCAACGTCTGCAGGTCCGTGTCTTGCTCGACGCTCAATCGCACACCCAAATGGCGCAGCGCCTCGCCGAGCAACTTCGGATCGGCCTTCGCGTAAAGCTCGGCCATTTCGGACAAGCCCATCGCGGTTTTCTTGCGCGCATCAAGCTCTTCACTGTCCGCGCACGATGCGTAATTCTGCAGAATGCTGATGGCTTGCGCGACGTCCCCGGTCTCAATCAAATGGGCTACGTAGGACTGCACGTTCTTTGGCGGGATACACCACGCGTCTCCTGAAAGTAGAACGGCTTGCTTGCCACTTTCCGGAACGGCTGCCCAAAACTGGCGGTCAAGAATTTCGCGGTGGGACTCGACCATGATTCCCGCATCGGTCATCTTGTCTTCGTGCGCGCCAAGAATCTTCCGGAGATTTTCGATCTCCGCATTCATGCGGTCCAGCATCTGCCGCACGGCGTTGACTTTGACCTCGCCGCTTTCAAAACGCTCGAGCGCAAAGCGAATGGCCAAATGTTCGGCCAGTTTCACGAGGACCGACTCATCCGGCTGGCCCTCCGGCGCTTGCGCCGCAAGTCCGGCGATCGCGCGCTTCAGGGTGTCCTGCGCGGTGCCCGGCAATTGATTCATCTGCTGCTGGAACTCCCCAGCTGCAGCGGCGCCACCCTGGCCTGCCCCGACATTTCCGAAGCTTGTCAGTGCGCCCAGAATCCCGTAGATTTCGTCTTCGCTCGGTCCCGCGCTCTTGCCGGTTCCATGCCACGGTCCGCTGCCGGTGCCGCCACCTCCGCCTCCCGGCCCTGCACCAAGTAGAGCCCCTGACCCAGCGGGAACTAGGCCAACAACACCAGCACTCCCCGCTCCGGTCGCATAGGCTCCTGCTGGTAGACCGCCGCCGATACCTGACCCTCCGACACCGGATCCTCCAACACCTGATCCACCGATGCCAGATCCACCAACACCCGATCCACCAACGCCCGATCCACCCAGGCCATCCGAGTTTCCACCAAATCCTCCGCCGCCGGTCCCAACACCAGCCTCGCCACCACCGGAGCCGGAACCGCCTGGTCCCGTGCCTGAGCCAACCGATCCGCCGCCCCGCGCGCCTTGTGCCGCGGCAATCAACTCGAGCAATTTCTGCGGGTCATTAAGCCATTTCTTAAACTCATTCTGGTCTTCGCCGAGTGACGCCGCCGCGAGTTGCGCGGCCACGCTGGCATCCTTCAGGCGCGAGTCCGTAGCGACAAAGCAGATCTCATTCAAGCGTATGCCTTGGGCGCCGGTGAGCGCGGCTTTTAGTTGTATGGCGAGTTCGGTGGGCTTTGCTTTGCCCGTCGGAAACGCGCGCGCAAACCTGCCAATCTCTTCCTGTGTGACGGAGGGGAAAAACTGAATGCTGGCCAGCCCGGCAGCGGAAAGCAACTGAGCGAACTGCTTTTCAGCGGGAGCGCCTTCCAGGGGAACGCCGTCCAGCAGCAGCTGCGAACCAGTCGCGCCCAACATTAGGCCCGCATCCGTCCCGGTAGGAATGGCCGCGTGCAGCTCACGCCAGGCAATGTCCAGCTGTTCGATGGTACGGCTGTGCTCGAAGCCGTACAAACGGGCAAACTTCAGGAGTATGTTCAAACTTCTTACGAAGGCCCGTCCTGAAGTCGACTTGGTATCCGCTATCATTCGCCGCTATGCCCGTCCCTTAATAGGACTTCCTGTCTAGTACCGTAGGGTTATGGCTCGTTAGCGGCAATGGTACAGAGGTCCTATGTGTCGCTGATGTCAAGCCGCCACGAGGGCGGGTGCGTGACCTGCTCACCCGGACGGGTTTAGCCCGAGCGAGTACAGGTGGGAAGGAGGGGGTTGCGCGCCATCGCACGCCGTCAAATTCTTTTTCTAACTACTTGTTGAGCGCAACTCGGCCGCGGCGCTTGCTGCGATTGGTCACCGCCGATACCTGCGGAAGTCCGCCGAGCTCCATCAAGACCTTTCTGAGCCTTGAGCGGTCTTCGAGATCCATGTCCACAAATTCGAACGCCATCGCCTGCGGGCGCGCGCCCCGCACGATGGCTTGGGCTTTGATGTTTCGCACGCCGTGCGACAGCTTAAGCGACAGAAGAGAACCCGGCGCCAGGTGTCGTTGGCCCGCGCCGATTCCGCCTCCCAGGTTGAGTTCCGGGATCGACAGTCGGAAATTTTCGCGCAAGTTGGTGGACACGGCGATCAGATTTCTCGATAGTTTCAGCCGGGCGTAGCGGCGTTGACGCATCGCAGTAGAGTTGGGCTCGGGATCCGTGGGCTCCAGCGTCAAATCCTTGCGCTCGAGTCCGCTGGAGTTGAGTTTTTCCAGCGCCATGGTGGGATCGATGCGCGTCAACGCCTGGACGGCCGCGATTCGCAATTCCGTTGGGTAGACCCAACGCCACACCTGCCGCGCTTCCAAAATATGCTGCAGCGTGGGGCTGGCAGCCGAGGCCCGCAGGCGGCCCAGGGCTTCAAGAGCCTTTAGCCGGTGGAAGGGAGGAGTGTGATCGTTCTGCGCTAATTCCACCAGCTTCGGAATGCATTCGTGCTGGCCGCTCATGCCCATTTCGTCGATAGCCAGCGGGCGGATCAGGGCGTCGAGCGAATCGTACAGCGAGACCATCAGTTTGGCGCGCTGTTCGGGCGGAGCAGAGGAAAGCTGGCGCACGGCGCGGTCATGCGAGGAACGTGGCCATTGGCTCAGCCGCACCGGCAGAATTTTATCGACGACGTCGGGAGCGAAATGGCTCAGCAAGCCGATCGTCTCCGCTGCTTCATTGGCAGGCGCCGTTTGCAATATTTCCAGCAGCCGTTGCGTGGAATCTTCGCCAAGCCCTCGCACAATTTGGCTCAGCACTTCGCAATCTTCGCGGAACCCGCAGTGGCCGAAACGATTCGTGACGTAGTGCAGCGTTGCCTTGGGCATCAGCCCTAGAATTTCCGTCATGCCGTCGGCAATGTGACCGCCGCGCAGCGCTTCTTCGATGAATTCCGGCAAGCGTTCTTCGGCGCCGATGCGCGGACGCAGGCTTTGTGTTGATCCGGGGCGCTGCTGTTCGATGCTATCGAGAGAAGAGAGCGCTTGCTGCATCGCCGGGTAGCAGCGCTTTGACGCCGCTTCCTGGCTCATGCGCACGAAGGCCGCACTGATTAACGTTTGCAGCTCGGGCTCCCGCTCGACGGCCAGCTGATTCCCCAGACGCCGGATCGACTCCATCAATGCGCTACCGTCGCCGCTGCCATACAGCTCGGCCAAATCGGAAAGCCCAATCGCCGTGGTGCGCCGCGCTTCTGGCGCTTCCAACGCGATACACGCCGCGTACTTCATCAAGATCTCGTTCACCGTTTTCAATTCGCCGCGCCGCAGCATATCTTCCAGGAAAGCTCTTACGTTTCGCGGCGGCACGCACCACGCCTCATCCGACGTCAGCACTTCCTTTTTGTTTTCTTCGGGAACCTGCTCCCAAAACTCTTGATCGAGCAGCTCCGTATAGGTCTGCACCGATAGCCCCGCCTGGGCCATCATTTCTTCCTGCGAACCGAGAATTTTGCGCAGTGCTTCGATCTCCGAATTCATGCGATCCAGGAGTTGCTTGACGGCATTCACGCGCAGCTCACCACGCTCGTAACTGTCCAGCGCAAAACGAATCGCCACGTGTTCCGCGAGCTTCAGCAACATCGGCTTGTCGGCTTTTTCCGAGGGCGCCTGCGCCGCCAGCCCTGCAAGGGCCTGCTGCAACGTGAATTGCGCCCGCACCGGCATCGCGCTCAAGCGCGACTGAAACGTCGGAACGTCCATTTTCGCTTCAGGGTCTTTGCGGGACTTCCCGAGCTGAGCGAAAAGCCCCAGCATCGCTCGGACATCTTCTTCGGCCACGCTAAACCCAGCGCCGCCGCTGCCTGGCCCGCCGCCCGGTCCTCCAGGCACCGAGCCTCCAACGCCCAGCGTACTGCCCCTGAGCAGAGCCGATGCCGTGAGCCACTTTCCAGGTGCCGCGTCTCCGCCACCACCTCCAGCTCCGCCGCCTACACCTGCCCCGCCGCCTTCGCCTCCAATGCCACCTCCACCGCCTCCAGAGCCGCCGCCAGATCCAGCGCCGCCGGCACCTCCGCCACTGATCCCTGTCCCACCGCCACCGATCCCGGTCCCGCCGCCACCAATCCCCACTCCGCCGCCTCCGCCGGAGCCTCCAGATCCCCCTCCAACTCCAGAGCCGCCTGAACCCGCGCCCCCACCGGAGCCCGGGCCTCCGCCCGGACCACTGCCTGGCCCGCCCGTAGCGTTACCTGTGCCTAAACCGCCTCCTCCAGAGCTTCCTGAACCACCGCCGCCACCCTCCCAAAGACTGCCAGCCTGGCTGGCCGTTCCCGATCCTCCTCCGCCGCCCGAGCCAAAGCCGCCCGCGCCTGTGCCGCCTCCTCCGGGCACACCGCCAGGGCCGCCACCGCCGGGACCAAAGCCTGGACCCGTCCCTCCCCCACCGCCACCACCGCCGCCGCTGCTGCGCGAACTTTCCGCGGCAAGAATCATCTGCAGGAGCTTGTTGGGATCTTCAAAGAAATCTTTGAACTTGTCGCCTTGAGCGCCGAGAGCCTTCGCGGTAAGTTGCGCGGCCATCTTGATTCCCGCCACCGAAGAATCTTCCGCGACATAGCGAATCTCATTGACCTTGATGCTTGTTTCACCGGCGAGCGCGGATTTCAATTGTTCCGCGAGAGAGGAAGGCTTGGCGTTGCCACTTGGAAAACCACGTACGAATCGGGCAAATTGTGGTTGCGTCAAATTCGGAGAGAAGTGAATGCTGGCAATACCGGAGCCAGTCAGCAGCTGCGCGAAGCTTTTTTCACCGGCGGACGCACCGAGTGGCACGCCGTCCAACAAGATCTGGTTCCCCGAAGCTCCAAGCAAAAGCCCGCTGCCGCTGCTCTCATCGAGCGCACTTCGGAGCTCTTTCCACGCAGTTTCAAACTGCGCCGCCGTTCGCACATGGCCAAATTCATAGAGCCGTGCGAACTTAAGTAAAATGTTCAGGCTGCGGACGAAAGCCCGCGCGCCCCCGCGTGATTCGGGACTCATTCTATTCGGCGAGGAAGCCGGTTCTCCCCCATGCTTCCTACTACACTAGAGGCCTCGCGCGCTACAGACAAGTCTCACGGCACTTATTGTAACCTTCTCAATAACACAGTGTTGGCAAGAAGGGCACGAACTTGGCCGCTTCGCACATGTGATACGGTTGCGTCCCACACCATTTCCGGACTACCCTGTGTTGCCTGGTATTGTGTACGGCTCTACAATAACCAGGCAATGCATCTTTCGTTCTACCGCTGCCGCAGGCACGCTCGCGTTGAGCGCACCTTCGGCAAAAATTAAGAGCAATACAAACTCTTATGTCGGACCAGTCCCCACCTGACCGCTACAAGGCAGAAATGCCGCAGATACCCGGTATTGTCGGGTCAAGCTCGAACCGCAGCCCCTTGAACAATCCTACGGTTCGGATGGTCGGTGTACTTCTCGCGGTATTGCTGGTGGTTTTTTTCGGTGGGCGATGGATTCTCCGCCCCAGGCATGCGGAAGCCCCTCCGGCTGAACCTCCTCCTCAAATAGAGGTACCGGCTCCCGCTCCCGATCCGAATGCAGCGCTCCCGCACGCTACACAGCAGGACCCTGGCATTGCAACCGTCGCGGAGATGGCCCAGGCTTGGTCCTCCAAGCAGTTCTTTATCCGCAATGGCTTAACGGGCGAAAACGTTCCAGGTCTTCTTATTCGTTTGCCTGCGAGTTCCGCCTCCCGAGCGAACGGTTACTGGGCGTTCTCATTGAATGCTCCTTTCGGAAATTGCCAGCTCGAGTACATCACTGACCTCGCCAAACTGAAGAGCGACTATGACTTCAATGCCGCGAAGCATCCCATGGTAGGCAACCCCTGCAACCGCACGCTTTACGATCCCACGAAAATGACGAATCTGCCCGGCAACGTCTGGGTGCGTGGGGCTATCGCGCAAGGCTCGGATCTGCGGCCGCCGCTCGGCATCGAACTCAAAGTTCAGGGAAAAACGATTCAGGCCGTTCGCATGGAGTAGTGCTCCCCGAATTCTCTCCGAACTTCTCCCCTGCTGCTTTCCTTCACTTGGTTTTTCTTCATCCCGCTTGACAAGCTATGCCTCCGCCAGTTAAACGTCTTCTCCACACTGGAGAAAACATAGATGCCCACTGATTTTGGTACCACGCGCCGGTGCTTTTTGCAAAGCGCAGCTGCGGCTTCTTCCCTAGCGCTTTTGCCGGCTGCGAAGGCGTCCGCTGAAATCTCGCAAGACGCTCCTAAGGCGGACTTTTCGAGTTTGAAGCCTTTTGGCGACCGCCTGAAACCCATCACGCCGGATGAATTTCGTGCCCGCATGGCCCGCGCGCAGCAGTTGATGTCTGAATTGAAACCGGGTTTTGACGCTCTTTTCTTCGCTCCCGGAACTTCGCTCTACTACTTCACTGGCATTCGCTGGGGATTGAGTGAGCGCCTCGTCGGACTCGTTCTGCCTCGCGTAGGTAAACCTGTTCTCGTCTGCCCCGGCTTCGAAGAGGGCCGCTTGCGCGAACAATTGCGCTTCCCCATCGAAATCCGCGTGTGGCAGGAGGATGAGAGTCCGACAAAGCTTGCCGCGGCCGCCTTGGCCGACCAAGGCGTTCGAACCGGGCGGCTAGGCGTCGAAGAAACCGTTTACTTCACGTATTCCGATCACTTGCGCGCAGCAGCTCCGGGACTTGAGTACGTGTCCGCTGATCCTGTCACCATCGCTTGTCGAGCACGCAAATCTCCTCACGAACTTGAATTGATGCGTCTCGCCTGCGAGGCAACGTTCGATGTCTATAAACATGTTTTTGCCGCTATTCGCGAAGGAATGTCGCAAGACGATATCGCCCATCTTGTCGAAGCAGGTTTTTCAAAGATGGGCCTGCGCGGCGGCGCGCTCGTGTTGCTGGGAGCCTCAGCCGCTCTTCCGCACGGCACCAAGCAACCACAAAAGCTCAAGGAAGGCGATGTCATATTGATTGATGGCGGTTGCGCCGCCGATGGTTATGCTTCGGACGTCACACGTATGGGCATCCTCGGCAAGCCTTCCGAGAAAATCGCGAAAGCCTATGAACTTACGCGCAAAGCCCAGGATGCCGCATTGGACGCGGCCCGCGCAGGCAGGTTATCCGGCACGGTCGATGACGCCGCGCGTGCCGTTATCACCGGCGGCGGCTACGGGCCCGACTACAAATTCTTCACGCATCGCCTCGGTCACGGCATCGGCCTCGATGGCCACGAGCATCCTTATCTCGTTCGCGGCAGCAAAACCAACCTCGAACCCAGCATGACTTTTTCAAATGAACCGGGCATCTATGTTGTCGGCGAGTTTGGCATTCGTTGCGAAGACGACATGGTCATCATGCCCGACGGCCCCGCACAACTCTTGACGCCAAACTTCCAGGTCTCGCTCGAAAAACCGATGGGTTGATTTCACGCGCGGCGAATCGCTTCGCAAAACTCGACGATCCTGTGCTCCGCCCAGAATCGCTCGGCGCCGCTTCGGTTCGATATAAAGCCACAATGTCCCCCGTGCTCCGGCGTGACAAACTGTATCGCCGGGTTCTGCCCTGGATTTGCGCGCACAAATAATTCGTACGGCACAAAGGGATCGTCCTGCGCGGTGATCATCAACATCGGTACACGTACCTGCGCCACGACCTTCTTCGCCCCCACCGCATCGTAATAATCCTGCGCGTCCCGGTAGCTAAATTGCGGCGCCGTAATCTTGTCGTCAAACTCTCGCACCGATCGCACTGGTCCGATTCCATTCAGCGGATAACGCTGAGGGAACAGCTTGGCCTTTCGCGCGTACCGCGCCATCAACCCTTTCACAAAATGCCGCTGGTAGAAAAAATTGTCGCGCCGCTCCAGCGCATCGGCGCACGCCCCCAGATCCATCGCCGGGCATACCACGCACACACCGCGCAGCGCTTTCGGCGCGGCATCTGCAAACTCGCCCGCCATCTTCGTCACCAGATTTCCGCCCATCGAGTAACCGGCGAAGAAAACCTGATCGAATCCATCAACGTTGGCCAACTCCTCGAGTACCGCTTTGTAATCCGCGCTCATCCCGGAGTTGTACAACGTCGGCGTAAGCGCTTCCGTGCCGCCGCAATTCCGCTGATTCAATCGCACCGCGTGAAATCCCAGCCGGAACGCCTTCTCCGCAATCCCGCAAACGTAATTCGATTCGCTCGACCCTTCCAGTCCATGCAGTATCACCATCACCGGAGCATCGTGCCGTTCCCCCCGCTGCCAATGGCACTTCCCAAGAATCCGCGACTCGGCATCCACTTGAAACAATCGCTCTTCCGCCTGCGGCAGGTCAAATCGCCTGCGCACAAACGCCGCCGCAATTGTCATGGCGTGCCCATTCCTCAGAAACCGATGCGGCTCAAATTTCTCCATTTCCCAAGGCATGAATTCACTGTAGAGCAGCGCCACACACCAGGCAAGCCGCCGACACCGCAACCCTTACGGCAGTCCTTGCCGCAGCGTTTCCTGCCGTCCGAGCGCTGTTAACACTCGCCCGTTTTTTCGCGTCAATCTAGCCGATGGGAAAACAAGGAGCTAACACCATGAAATCTCGCCTTTTTGCCTGCGCCGTTCTCGTACTGTCCTTAGCCGCTCGGCCACTTCTCTTCCACGCGCAAACACCGTCTTCCGATCCAGCCCTCACCGCCCACGAATGGGGCACCTTTACTTCGATCGCCGGCAAGGACGGCCGCGCCGCCTACTGGCTGCCGCTGACTGGCTCGACAGATCTCCCGGCGTTCGTCGAGCATTTCCAAACCCCCAATTTCAAGGGCGGCGTTCGCGGCACCGTCCGCATGGAAACGCCCGTCCTCTATTTCTACACCAACCGCACAACCATCCTCTCCGTGCACGTCTCCTTCGCGCAGGGCCTAATCACCGAGTGGTATCCGCACGCGAACCGCGTCGAGCCCGTCGGTCTTCAGACTCAAGCGCGGATGGTCGCCTATTACAATGACTGGAATCACCGCCAGAAGCAGCCCGACAGCAGCATCTCCTGGGATTCCGTCACGCTGGAACCTAGCAGCTCCCCCACTCTCCCGGGCGGAGACCGCGCGAACCACTATTATGCCGCACGGCAAACCTCCTCGACTCCGCTGAGAATCAAAACCCAAGCCGGCGACCAGACCGAGAAATTTCTCTTCTATCGCGGCGTTGCCAGTTTTTCGGTGCCCATGTCCGTGAAGCTCGCTAGCGATGGCAAGATCCTCACGCAAAATCTCAGCACGCAAGAAATTCCTGCGATACTCCTGTTCGAACGCCGCGGCGACAAGTTGGGATTCCGCGTCGCAGACTCCTCGGCGACTCAACCAACTCTCGATCCTCCCGAACTCAATGCGAATATGGATTCGCTGAAACTGGCGGTGGAAGACATGCTCATCGCGCAGGGCCTTTATCAAGACGAAGCCCAAGCCATGTTTGAAACTTGGCGCGAATCCTGGTTTGAAGACGGCAGCCGCCTGCTCTACATCGTCCCGCGCCAATTCGTGGATAGCGTTCTGCCCCTCTCGATCAGCCCCGCTCCGGCGCAAACCGTCCGCGTCTTCGTCGGACGCCTCGAACTCGTCACACCCACAACACAAAGGGCCGTCGAGCAAGCCCTGGTCACGCACGACCGTGCCACTCTCGCGCGCTATAACCGGTTTCTCGTTCCCATTCTCGAGTCCATGATTGCGGAAGAAAAAAGTCCGGAGAAAAAGACGCATTTTCTTGAGTACTTGAACGATCTGAACGACGTGCAATCCACTCAAAACGTACTGGACCAGACTCGGTAAACGCGCCATCCTTGTGTGCCATGTGGTGAAGAAAGGTTGGCAAAGGCAATGAGAACGCTCAGAGTCGTGATCATGTCCGCGGCAGTTATCTTCCTACTGGTCCAAATCTCCCCTGCGAAGAACGGAAATATCGGGATTTACGGAATTGTGGACAAGGTTGTGCTCGAACCGGACGAGAACGCGCCGGAGCGGATTCAAATCTGGGGGTTTGTTTGTGGTTCCTGTCCCGATCTCCAGCGGGCTGTATGGGGCTCCTCGACGGGGGATTCTCTATTTCAGCCTCCCTGCTGACAAAAAGAAAATTGCGACCTCAAAATAGACGGGCACAAGCCAGAGGACTAGGAGAGGAAAATAATTACTCAGCTCAAGGAAAACACTAACTAGCCCTGAGCAAATCGTCAACGCTCTCCCGCTTTTCCGCGCCGTTTTGTTAGCCAAGGCGCGAGCACGGCCTCCAAGTCCACGCGCATCCACTTCGCAGCTGTCCCCTCTCGATAGAATCCCCAGATAATCAGCGAGCCGCTGAGCACTGTTTCAATCGTTCGCGCTAACTGCGCAGTCTTCACACTCGGCATGAGTTCGCCCGCTTTTAACCCTGCTTCGACCAGCCGCCGCAAACCGGCACGCGTCGCTCGTGCCTGTCTCACTAAGTGCCGCCGAAAGTCCGGATCGGTCATATCGATCTGGAGATAGGCTAGGTTGCGCGCGAGAGCCGCCGGCGACGCCGCCATCCCGGCCATGCAGTCTGCGTATGCGCGCAGCGCCGCCAGCGGAGAGGCGTGCCGCTTTGCCAGCGCCGCGATGAACTCACCCGATCCGTCGGAATATTTTTCAGCCAATGCGAGCAGCAGCGCGCGCTTCGATCCGAATCGCTGGACAAGCACCGCCGCGGTCACGCCTGCTTCTTTGGCGATGGCCGCAAGCGTCAGCTCGCGCGGGCCGACTCTGCTCATCACCGCATGCGTGGCGGCAAAGAGCTGGCTGTCGCTGACCTTCCTGGGGCGCGGGCTCATGGGTCTTGACCGTTTCTCAACGCTCGTATAGTATCATTTCTAAACAGCCATTTAGTTTATGCGTTCCAGCGACGCAAAATAGAGTCGGAGTAGGGATCATGATTGCTCACAACCCCCTCCACGGATCCGGACAGGCGGATTTCCCGCATCCGGCTCTTGCCTTAGGTGATGACGCCCATGCGGCGCAGAGGATAGGGATGACAGACAGTAGGCAGAGGCAGCCAGCGAGTGATGAGACGCCGCATGCGGTCCCAGAGGACGTGTCCGTTCTGGCTACGCCGCGACAGCGAGCGATGCCAGAGTCGTCCCACTTGGAAGCGAAAAAGAGCCAGCGCCGGGTTGTTCATGGGCACTCCGTAATACCGGAGGTGCCCACGCAGCACCGCTTGCAACCACTTGCCCTGTTCGGGGATGGGTTCGTGCATGCGCCGCTGAAGTTCGGCTTTCACCGCATTCAGCTTCGCCTGCAGCCTTTTGCGGATCGTTTGCCGCAGCACCGTGTACATTCCGTTGCTCCTCTTCTTCACGCAGATATGCGTAAAGCCGAGAAAGTTGAATGTCGCGGGCTTCCCTTCTCCACGCCTTTGCCGGTTGTTGATCGCAAACGGACCAAATTCCAGCAGCCGCGTTTTCTCGGGATGCAATTCCAGGTTGAACTTCCTCATTCTTTCGGTGAGTTCCGCCCGGAACTGTTCGGCATCCGCTTTGCTCTGGAATCCAACCACGATATCGTCCGCGAATCGCACGACGATGACATCACCGTGCGCCCGCTTTTGACGCCATGCTTGGATCCACAGGTCGAACACGTAATGAAGATAGACGTTCGCCAAAAGCGGCGAAGCACTTCCGCCCTGAGGCGTTCCTTCCTCCACCCGTATTCGTTTCCCATCCTCCAGCACGCCGGCGTTCAGCCATTTCTGGATCAGCCGCACGACGCGCCGATCGGCCACCCGATGCTCGACGAACTTGACCAGCCATTCGTGGGAAAGCCCATCGAAAAAACTTTTGATGTCAAGATCGAGCACCCAGTTCACTTTTCTGGTCAGCAGTCCCGTGTAGAGCGCATCCAGCGCTTGATGCTGGCTTCGCCGTGGTCGGAACCCGTACGAAAAGCCGAGAAAATCCGTTTCATAAATGGCGTTCAACACCTCGACCGCCGCACGCTGGACGATCTTATCTTCCAGCGCCGGTACTCCGAGCGGCCTTTGCCGCCCATCGGTCTTGGCGATATACACCCTACGCACGGGTTTCGCTCGGTACGCCCCTCGCTTCAACCTTCCGGAAAGGTCCTGGAGATTCCTCTCCAGTTCTTCCCCGTAGTGCCGCCACGTCTCTCCGTCCACGCCCGGCGCGGCTTCCTTCTTCAAACGGAAGTAAGCCATGCGCAGCGTTTCCAGGTTGTAGATGTGGTGCAGGAGCGCTGTGAACCGCAACTGCTTATCCTTCTTTGCTGCTTGACGGTCGGGATAGATTTCGGGCGCGCATACTTTAGGGTCCGGTGGTTTCTCCCCTGGCTTTCGCCACGGACCTCAATCCGGCTCCCCTGGCTACGGTTCCCGAAGCCCCCCTACGATCCCGGACAGCCGGTTTTCCCGGGTCCGGTTCAGACCTTGGCTTTCCTGCGTAGGTCTTCCCGATATCAGCGAGACTTAAGTGCTGGCACACATGCGTCTCTACTATCACCGGTTTACCATCGCACTCGTCCTCCTAACGAACAGTGGCATTCCCTGGCTCAGTGGCCAGCTGCCTTCCGCCCGATGGACCGCCAAGTGCCCAGAGCTCCTTTGCCCGGCAGGAGCGTTACCTCCGCCGGAGCGATGTCATGCATCGCCTCGAAAGGCGTTACCCTTTCTTCATTGCTCCTACGAGCTCACGCGCCAGCCCGACTCCCTTCCGCCTACTTCAGCCTTGGCCTCGTTCGGCGGATCTTTGCAGGTTATTGCCAGTTCTTGCTGAGAGTGGGGCCTTCCCGACGTTATCTCCGCGAGACCTTGCTTGGATGTCTGGACCTCTGCCACGGTGGGATACGGAGTGCTCTTGCTCGTTACTTCCTCCATATCGTCGGCCTTCCCCCACGGGTAATGGGTCGGCTTCCCACGAATTTCCACCCGATGACTTCTTGGTGGGCGCTGTTTTCGAGGCTGCAGTCATTCCTTAATGTTCAAACCTCCAAGCTCGCTTGCCATCCAGGTCATCCCTACCGCAACGGTATTCCCATTGGGCAGCCATGGCGTTTACATCCGGGCAGAACATGTGTCGTTACCTCCACATGCACCGGATATGCTATCCGTCCGAAACGAGCAATTGACGGAAGGGGACTTTCACCCCATAAGTCTTACGGCATTGTCGGCTACTCCTACCCGCTCCAGCGCACTGGGCGCGTCTTTCCGGCTCGGTGTCCGGGACGCGTTTTGCTGTGGCAGGTTCCCTTTGGCCAACCCCTTTCCCTCCATCCCCTCCGCCGCCGGTTGTCCGGCGTTGTTCGGGGACTTCCCAGGTACGGTAGGGCTGTCCGACTTCCCAAGTCCGTTCGTCATCGGCGTGCGTCCTTAGACTTCCCGACGCGTCCCAGAGCAACTGCGGCCCTGGGCGGACTTGGGATCTCCCGGTTCCCATGCGAGGTGTTTCCGTACGTGCACGGGGTCTCTGACCGCGCGGGATTCTCGTGTACCTCGCGATATCGGCACACCAGATGTGGCCTTCCGCGCCTCCTTACGGCGTCGGCATCCCGGAGTGAGTTTCTTTCGCGGCTGAATACCCGGCCCGCACGGTCCCCTGTTAACGCTTCGACGCCGCCCTTGCGAGCGGCTCCGCATGACTCGGGGCCGACGTGGGTCGCTACTCCACTTTCGTGTGACTTTTCCATTCACTACAACCTCGCCGGTTTAACCGGCGCACAAGGAGCGAAACGATGCGCACCATAACCTATGGCGGAGCCGTCAGCCTGGATGGCTTTCTTGCCGGCGCCGAGGGCTCGATCGACTGGCTGCACTTCAGCAAGGACGTCCAACAAGTGATGACCGATTATTGGAAGAACGTCGACACCATCCTGTGGGGGCGCAAAACCTACGACGTCTCGGTCGCTATGAAACCTCCGTCCGCAAAGAAGCCCGCCAAAGCGAAAAACCCCAAGCGCAAGACGCTAGCTATGCAGTCCTATGTTTTCTCGCGCACGCTCAAGACTCTCGACGATCCCAGCGTCGAACTTGTGACCACTGACGCCGTCGAATTCGTCCGGGCACTGAAGCGACGCCCCGGCAAAGAAATCTGCCTGATGGGCGGCGGCGAACTAGCCCAATCCCTCCTGGCTGCAGATCTGGTTGACGAAATTGGCTTGAACATTCACCCAATCCTGCTGGGCTCCGGCATCCCCACGTTTCGCGATCCCGGCCACCGCGTAAAACTCGCCCTCACCGAGTGCCGCCAAATCGATGGCGGCTGCATCCTCGCCAGCTACAAGGTCTTGCAGTCCAAATAGGCTCAAAGCACTCGTAGGCAGCCCTCGCTACCCGGGAAACGGTTGCAGGTCAGGTTCTGATTACGGCGGCGGGCACATTCCAGTTAATCGGGGATAGGCTGTGTTATCGCTTTCATTGACCACGTGGACTCAACTTTGAGGGGCATTCGCCACTTGAGTTGTGTAGTAGCCGGGGCGACTCTTGGCCAGAAGTCCTTCGCGCGTCGTGAGTACTCTCACAACGTGGTAGTTGGAGTTACGGTTGTTTCCACGGGGCCTGTAGGCTAGCGTGTATTCGTGCCTAGCAGGCTGCTGAAAAATCGTGTTGAACCAGCAATTTCTAGGTTGGTTCGAGTCATCGTCTGAGGCGTGATTTTTCGTGTTACCAAGCGCCCGAAAGAAGCGTTTCAGCGCCGTTCAAAGACACTACGGCCCGGACTTACTACGTCGGAACTACGCTGCGCATCAGATTCCGCATGCGCACCAGGTTGTAGGCCGCGCAGGCGAAAGTGAAGATCCAATCGACCTTCAGCGTTCCGCGATGGCGCACTTTGCGCATCAACGCAATGGTCTTCAGCCAGCCAAAACATTCTTCGATGCGCTTCCTCTTCTTCTGGCTGACGGCATAGCCCCCGTGCCGCGTGGTGCGGCTATCAATGGCGCTGCCGCCTCTTCGCCCAAGGTTTTGTGCCACGTGCGGTGTTACCCAAATATTCCTGCACTCGCGCACGAAATCTGCCGTGTCGAAGCCCTTGTCGCCGCCCACCGTCGCGCGCCCGCTTCCCGGAATTTCCTGCAGCATTTCCAGCGCGGCATAGCGCTCCGCCGTGCCCGTGGCTTCCCATACCCGACTGTCCACAATCAAGCCGTTGCGATTCTCCACCAGCAGATTCCCGCTGTAGCTCAACTTGGCCTCCTTGCCCGCACCCTTGCGCGCCATCTGCGCTTCTGGATCGCTTTTCGACTCGTGCGTTTCGTTCGAGCGCTTCTCGCCGCGATAATCCACCGTGGGATTTCCGGGATCATCCGGCGGTGAACCCTTCTTGTTCTTGGGCTGAAAACTCTTCGCGCTGGCCCAAGCTTCCAGCAAACTTCCGTCCACCGTGAAGTGCTCGTCCGAGGCCCATCCCTGCCCGCGGGCTTGCTCCACCACCAGCGCCAGAAACTCCTTGGCTACCTCCGCCTCCAGCAAACGGTCGCGGTTCTTGGTGAACACCGTGGCATCCCACACGGCATCGTCCAAATTCAGCCCCACGAACCAGCGGAACAAAATGTTGTAGTCGATCTCCTCTATCAGCATCCGCTCGCTGCGCACCGAGTACAGCATCTGCAACAGCAGAGCACGCAGTAACTGCTCCGGCGGAATCGACGGACGACCCACTTTGGAATACATCTTGTTGAACTCCGGCGAGAGTTCCTTGAGTACCTGGTCTACCATCGTGCGGATCGGCCGCAGCGGATGATCTTTGCGTACCCGCTGCTCCGGCGAAATGTAGCTAAAAACATGTCCTTGCTGCTGATCGGTTCCTCGCATGCTCAATGAGACGCACCGCGCGCCGCCTCGTTACAAAATTTCTGCCTTTTTCAGCAGCCTGCTAGCCTGTTCCGTTATCCGTGAGTATAGCTTTTCCAGAGCGTCCCTTCTTGCCGCATAGTAGATATCACCGCCAGAATCATTCGCATAGTTAAGCAGGGTGGTGAATTTTCGATGAAACGAATTACCGCCGACCGCCAAGCTATAGAGAGAAACGTTTCCGTGGAGAAGCGCCGCGAGAGTATCTCCATAGGTAAAGCGGTTGAATTGCTTGCCATTCTCGCCGTCGGAGATCAATAGAATAAGTTTACGACGACCGATGTTGCGGTCGTGCAACAGGTCCGCAGCGGCAGAGATAGCATCGTCGAGAGATTTGGTTGGAGCGTGTCCAAGATTGGTCGGCGCCTTATCGCGAGGCTCGCCAACACCGGGAGGGTGGTCTGATGGCGAACCAACCCAGGGTACAGGAGGGGCCGTCGAAGGCCCACTGTGATCTTGCGCTAGCTTTATTTCAGCTATCAGCTTGTCGGGATCGCTGGTAAACCCCTCACCTGGATAGAACTTCAGGTCGAAACAGCAGATGACCTTTGCGATCTTTGACAGTTACGGGCAGGACTACTAGGTCCGAATTGACGGCTATCCTAGCCTGAGCTTCGCTTTGCGGAACGTTAGTTTGATGAGGAATTTGAGGATAGAATATTCCAATCGATTTCGACTGCGTCCCCACGAGAATCGCAGCCACAGACAGAATTAAATGCATGCGGAGTATTCTCGTCACGCAAAGGCACCCTATCGATCTGGCAATGGACAGTCTGACGTATTCGGATCAGAAAACGTTGCCCGAATATCAGCCTCGCAGAATAGTGAACCACCAATGAACCTATTCTTGGCAGCTTGGCCAACTCCTACTTAGTCGCATGATCGGAAACTACCCATCCGTCAGAAGGCAGAAGGCCGCCAACTTGACCCCAATCCCATTGCCCCCTAGAATAGAAGTTTCACAGTGATTGATTTTTGCAATCTGATGCATTCATCTTCCCGCCCAGCGGCCGCGCGCTGGGCTGCGCTGTTTTAGGGCGCTAATCTTCAGAACCGAGGTTGTAATGATTGACGGTCCAATTCCTGAGGGTCTTACTTTCGACGACGTGCTTCTCCTGCCCGGAAAATCCTCCGTGCTGCCGACGGAAGTCGACACGCGCACCTGCTTCACCCGCAAACTAGCGCTAGACATTCCCCTGGCCTCCGCCGCCATGGACACCGTAACCGAATCTCGCCTGGCCATCGCCATCGCCCGCCAGGGCGGCATCGGCCTCGTACACCGCAACATGCCCATCGACCGCCAGGGCGAAGAGGTCGACCGCGTAAAACGCTCCGAAAGCGGCATGATCGTTGACCCCGTCACCATCTCCCCGGACATCACCCTCCGTCAGGCGCTCGAAATCATGAACAAGTACCACATCTCCGGCCTTCCTGTTACACGGGGCTCCCGCCTTACCGGAATCCTTACCAACCGAGACCTCCGCTTCGAAAAGAATCACTCCCAACTCGTAGGCTCCGTGATGACCAAGGAAAATCTCGTCACCGTGGCCGTAGGCACCACGCTCGAAGAAGCCGAGCGCATCTTGCAAAAGCATCGCATCGAAAAGCTCCTGGTCGTCGACCAGGACTTCAATCTCAAAGGCCTCATCACCGTCAAAGACATCCAGAAAAAACGCGAATATCCGCGCGCCGCCAAGGACGATCAAGGCCGCCTCCGCGTCGGCGCGGCAATCGGAGCCACCGGCGACTACCTCGAGCGCGCCGTCGAAATGTCCAAAGCCAAAGCCGATGTCCTCGCCATCGACACCGCCCACGGCCATACCACCCGCGTTATGGACGCCATCAAAGCCGTCCGCCAGCGTCTTCCCGAGGTACAAATCATCGCAGGCAACGTGGCCACCTACGAAGCCGCCAAAGATCTCATTGCGCTCGGCATCGATGGTTTGAAAGTCGGCATCGGCCCCGGTTCCATCTGCACAACCCGCGTCGTCACCGGCGCAGGAGTGCCCCAGATCACCGCCATCATGGAATCCGCGCGCGCCGCGCAAGGCACCGGCATCCCCATCATCGCCGACGGCGGCATCAAGTATTCCGGTGACATCACCAAAGCCATCGCCGCAGGCGCTTCCTGCGTCATGATCGGCAGCCTCTTCGCCGGCACGGAAGAAGCTCCAGGCGAAACGATTCTCTATCAGGGCCGCACGTTCAAGTCCTACCGCGGCATGGGCTCGATGGGCGCCATGGACGCCGGCTCCGATCGTTACGCCACCGTTCAGGACATGGAAGAGCGCGGCAAGTCTGTTCCCGAAGGCGTCGAAGGCCGCGTACCGTATAAAGGCTCTCTTGGCGCGCTGACCGACCAGCTCGTCGGCGGCCTCAAAAGCGGCATGGGTTACGTCGGCGCTCCCACGCTGAGAGAACTCACCGAAAAAGCCCGTTTCGTACGCATCACTGCTGCAGGCCTGCGCGAAAGCCACGTCCACGACGTCATCATCACGCGCGAAGCCCCGAATTATCGTATGGAATGAACTTGGAGTGCGGGAGCCCTGCTCCCGCTCTTCCGCCAGTTGACTATTCTTCTCACCGCGACCAACCCGTCTCGGGATAAGCTAAACTAAAAAACGTAACCGGAGACCTAGATTTGTCTGACCCGCAACCCTGGCGCAATCCTCGTCCCGCGCCGCAACTACCGGAACTTCAGCCCCGGCTGCACAAACTCTTGATCCCTGCCTGGCTCCGCGCCTGGTGGCCCGCCGTCGTCTGGGCCTGCGTCATTTTCACGCTCTCTACCGACTCCTTCTCCTCCGAGCACACCGCGACGGTTCTCTCATTCTTCGTGAAATGGCTTTTCCCCCATCTCAGCGAAGACCAATTCAATTTCATTCACCACATCATCCGCAAGAGCGCCCACTTCACCGAGTATTTTATTTTTTGCATCTTGATCTACCGCGGCGTCCGCGGCGATCGCAAAGGCTGGCGCTGGACCTGGGGCATCGCCGCACTCTCCGTCGCCGCAGGCTATTCCATCATGGACGAAATCCATCAAGCCTTCGTCGTCAGCCGCACCGCCTCGCCCTACGATTCCCTTCTCGACTCCATCGGCGCGTTCTTCGCCTTCGTCGCCCTCTGGCTCTGGTTCCGCCTCCGCCGCCCGAAATCTCCTACGCTTCAAGACCAAGTTTCCGATTCCACCTCATCAGTGTCCCTCTGACCAATCGCCTCTGCTTCCGCCAAAAATTTTGCCGCCGCGCTTCAGCAATGCTACCTTGCTTACCACTAACTGTGCTTGGTTGAGCCGCCGGACATGCGCGCAAAGAATCCTACCATTCTCCAATACATCTGCCTCGCCCTTCTCTTCGCGCTTGCTTCGGCGTATCAGATTCGTTCGGCCATGTATGCTTTCCCGAATTATTTCCATCTCAAGGTCGCTGCCTATCCGTTCACGCCGGAATACGACAAAGGCCGCCCTGTCCTTCAGTTCGTGACCAAGTCCGCCCGGCAAGCCGGCGTGCAAAACAACGACATCCTGCTCGCGATGAACGGACGTCCAGTGATCGGACTGGCTGCGTTCGGTGAAGCGATCCGCACCGCGAAGCCAGGTGATTCCCTCACCATTCAGTTCCTGCGTCCCGGTGAAACAGCTCCGCGCTCGGCCGCCATTCCACTCGAGCAGGCCACTGCTCCACCTATCAGTTTGCCTGCCACATCCCTTTTGGCCATGAAACTCGTCGTGCCCACCTTTTGCATCCTGCTTGGATTCTGGGTCACGGCTGTGCGTCCACGAGATCCTTCCGCGTGGTGCCTGTACTTCATCTTGCTGTTTTTCTCTGTGTTTTACAGCGCGGGAGTCGAGAGTTGGGGGCCCGTCGTTCGCGATGTCGCGGAAGGGTATCGCGTAGCCGTTGACACCGCCTGGCCGATTTTCATGCTGCTTTTCGGCGTCTTCTTTCCTGAGCCTTTCCCTGAGAAAGACCCCGCCTGGTGGAGCTGGTCCAAGCGCATTGCCATCACGCTCTTGATTGTTTCCTGCGTAATGAACGTTATCGTGCGGCTTGGCCAATTCGAGAACTTCGCATCCGTAGCCTCCATATCCGCGGCTCTGGACCGCCTGAATATGGTTGACTTCCTGCTCAGTTTCGCGGCTATCGGCGCTTTCTTTGCCTGCATTTCCGTCAAGATGCGCCAGGCCGTCACGCCCGATGCGAAGCGACGCCTGCGTTTGCTTTATACCGGCTCCAGCATCAGCATGGCCCCTGCATGCATTCTCTTCGTTACGCAGAACATCAAGGGCGGCGAGCTCGAGCAGATCTTTCCGGAATGGTTTGTGCTGTCCGCGCTGACCCTGATGCTTCTCTTTCCCATCACACTGGCGTACGTCATCGTGGTACACCGCGCGATGGATGTGCGCGTGGTCATTCGCCAGGGCTTGCAATATGGACTGGCCACTACAGGAATCCGCGTTCTTCAAGTGGTCTTGGGCTTTGTCGTTCTGTGGACAGCCGTCAACCTGAGCCTCGATCCGACGCGCAGCAAGCCTCAGAAAATCATGGTAATCGCCTGGGGCGTGGTCCTTGTTATTTGGTTACGCCGAGGCGCCGAATTCGTCCGCAAGTGGACCGACCGCCGCTTCTTCCGCGACGCCTACAATGCCGAGCAAATCCTCGAAGCACTCAGCGACGAGGTGCGCTCCATTGTCGAGAAGCGCCCGCTCCTTGAAAGAGTAGCCACAAAAATCGCTGAATCGCTCCACATTCCGCGCATTGCCGTTCTTCTGGAAGACGGAGGCTTTTACCGCCCCGCGTTTGCTCTTGGCTTCCCTGCCGGTCTCGTCGCCGATTTGCCCGACTCCGGCGCCACGGTGCGCCGCCTTAAGCAAGAGGCCGGCCCGGACCGCGTTTACTTCGACGACGAGAACTCCTGGGTGAACACTCTGGCGATGTCAAAAGACGAGCGCAGCAACCTTGCCTCTCTCCAGCCGCAATTGCTTCTGCCCCTCCTGACGAAACAAAATCTCCTCGGCATTATCAGCCTCGGCGAAAAACGTTCCGAAGCTCCCTACTCCGGCACAGATATTCGTCTCCTGAAATCCGTGGCCTCGCAAACCGCCCTCGCGCTCTCCAACGCCGAGCTAACCTCCGCCATCGCCGTCGAAATCGGCCGCCGCGAAAAACTAAACCGCGAAATCGAAATTGCTCGCGAAGTCCAGGAGCGCCTCTTCCCCCAACGCCTGCCTGAAATCTCTGGCCTCGACTATTTCGGCCGTTGCCGCACGGCCCTTGGTGTCGGCGGCGACTACTACGATTTTCTCGCCCTCCCTGACGGCAAACTCGGCGTCGCACTCGGCGACGTCTCCGGCAAAGGCATCGCTGCCGCGCTAACTATGGCCAGCCTCCAGGCCTCCCTCCGCGCCGACGCCATGCGCGCCGGCAACGACATCGCCAGCCTCATTACCCGCGTCAACGCCATGCTCTACGACGCCTCTACCGAAGACCGCTACGCCACGCTCTTCTACGCCCAATATGACCCCGCTGCTCGCCGCCTCAGCTACGTGAATGCAGGACACTGCCCACCAATACTTCTCCGCAACGCCACAAAGAACGCCGCCGTGGAGCGTCTCGATCAAGCGGGCGGAACTGTAGTGGGTTTATTGCCGGAATGTGCTTACGAGCAGGCCGAAGTCTACTTGGCCCCAGGTGATATGCTTGTGATTTACACCGACGGCTTCAGCGAAGCCATGAGTCCCAACCTCGAAGAATGGGGCGAAGAGCGATTGATCGAAACAGTCGCCGCCTGCAGCGGTCTCCCCGCTCGCGACACCATAGCGCGCATCATGCAGTCAGCCGACGCCTTTGCCGCAGGCGCCCCACAAAGCGACGACATGACCCTAGTCGTCCTCCGCGCCCTCTAGACTCGCTCGTTCGGCCAACTCCACGTCGGCCGCGCTAGCGAGTTAAATGCTTATTGACAGAGGTATAATACCCTTAATGGTACTCTTTTTTTCGGAGGATCAGGACCCACTCGACCTTTGCCGCCGCCTTTCCGGGCGGCTATTTTTTTGTCTGCTCGAACCCTAACGCACGATAGTCAGGTCTGATCTTTCCCTCGGCTCCCTGAGCTGAGCCGATCCGTTTCCCCTTTGGCTCTAACTCAAATCTATTTCCAAGAGGCTTCCATGACGAATAAGAATTCCAGCACTGGTGTCGCCACGCGCTGCCTGTTTCAATTTTCCAACGGCCGCTGCTGCCGCATGTTACGTAGCCCAGCCCACTCTTCCTTCTGTGCCTTCCATGCCCGGCAACAGCTTCAACACTCGAGTCCCAGCGCCTGGGCGACGAAATTTCCGCCTCCCTCAACGGCAATTTCCTCACCGCCACCGACATCAACCACGTCCTCGGCAAACTTTTCATGGCCGTCGCTCAGAACCGTATCTCCCTTCGCAAAGCCGCCAACCTCACCTACCCCAGCCAGGTCATGCTCTCCTCCATCCCGCTCGTGAAGCAGGAGTTTCCGTTCGAGTACAAATTTAACCAATGGAGAGAAGCACTGGCCAACGCCGGCCCCCCTCTCCCGTCCCCCCTCCCTCACCGATTCCTCTTCCGAATGCCTCCGCGAACACCCTGAGCCAGACTCCGCTGAAGATGCTTTGGTGCTGGAGACTGCAAGGCTGAAGTGCCGATGCTTGACGCCAACGAGTGGGGGCGTGAACTTTGTTGATCGCAAATTAGGACTCCAATCAAATCTTACTCTACGAAACCGAGATTGGCGATTAAACGAGGTTCAGTAAGAGTGTGCTCCTGGCCTGTACGAGGCGTGCGGCAAGTCAAGCATGCCGCAGGATGCCGCGATCAAATCACATAAAAACGCATTGCTTTAATGTATCAATACGAGCTAAAGTGTCGCCCGACGTTAGCTCCATTTCTAATTGATCCGGGCGTGACTCCTTTGCGATTTTTTCGTTCGCTTTTTAAGAAAGATGATCCATCGTGAAACGCTCTGACCGCTCGCAGATCCTCTTCCGGTACTGGAGGCGATGGAAAACTTCGACGCGCGCCGGCTACGTTCCAACGGCTGCCTCACTGCCGCTGGCCCAACCCTTCCTGCTGCTTTTGTGGCTTGTGATGGGCGTGTTCCCGGCGTGGGCCCAAACGGGAGCGAGCCTTTCCGGCGTGGTGACGGACCAAGCCGGCGCAGTCCTTCCTGGTGTCGCGGTAACAATCAAGAACGTCGACACAGGTGCAACGCGCACATCCACAACCGACGGCGGAAGCCACTTTCAGGAGTCCGGCCTGCCTGCGGGGCGCTTCGCGATTCGAGCGACAAAACAAGGGTTCGCCGATGAAACGCGCACGGGAATCCGCTTGGCGGTTGGCCAGGACACCATCGTCGACATTACGATGCAGCGGAGCACTCCCGACGCCTGCACAAGCGGCCACGAGTTCGCCACCACCGATTGCTCGCTGACCTGGCACGGCATCACGGTGTACGGTGTGTATGACATCGGCATCGGCTACGTCAGCCACGGCTTACCTGTAAACGGCTATAACTATGAAGGCGAATCTCTGGTGAACCGAAACGGCTTTCAACATCGATTCCTCGTCGCACCGAACAACTTGCAGCAGACGAGTCTGGGCGTCAGGGGCAAGGAAGAGTTTCTACCTGGCTGGTCCGTTGTGTTCAACGTTTCCACTGGTATCAATCCGAATTCCGGCCTGCTCGCCAACGCGTCGGCCACCCAGACCGTCAACAACGGCCTTCCCAGAGCCAGCTATTCGGAAGCCATCGACGGAGCGCGCGCCGGCCAACCCTTCAATGACGAATACCATGGCGGTATATCGTCCAAGCTCTTCGGCACGCTGACCTTCGGTCGTCAGCGCTCTCTCGGCACCGATGCGATGCTCCTTTACGATCCGGCCGGCGGCTCCTACGCCTTTTCCTATATTGGATATAACGGCACGATGGCCGGCGGCGGCGACACCGAGGACTCCCGTTGGGACGACGCTCTGAAGTATCGCATCGCCTATGGCCCGGTCCATTTCGGCGCGATGTATAAATTCGCCAATGGTTCTGCCGGCTGCTTCTCGGCCACCGCAGGCTGGACTGCCGCCACCTGTACGCCGGAATCGGCGCATAACAACGCCTATGGATTTGACCTCGGCGGAGAATACCGCAAGTTGTCCGCCGACATCGTCTACCAACATTTCAACCAGGCGATCAGCGTATTGAATCCCTTGCTGGGGCCTCAGAGTCTGGCGGCGCCATATCAGTCGACCATCAACAGCATCAATACAAACCAAATCACTGGGGTCAATCTGATCGATCCGAACGACACCGTATATGGCATCGTGACCGACAACAACGCCGTTATGGTCGCTCTCAAGTATACGTGGGACCCGTTCAAGTTTTTTGCCGGCTACGAATACATCTGGCAGAACAACCCGTCAAACCCGTTGGGCGTTGGCGCCACGGACCAGGGCGGCTACATCATGAGCGGCGTCGAAGACAACAATCTTGATTCTGAAAAGTTGGTGCAGATCTGGTGGACGGGCGCGAAGTACACCTATCGCAGCAAAACCGACTTCACTTTCGCCTGGTATCAACAGCGGCAGAACGACTTCCGTCAACCGCCGACCTGCTCGGTCGCAGCCGGTTTCCGCGCTTCCTGCGCGGGCACCCTCAACGAGGGGTCATTCTATGTGGATCATCACTTCACCAAGCGTTTCGACGCTTATGCCGGAATTGCGTATTCCTGGGTGAGCGGCGGTCTGGCCATCGCCATTCCTCATGGACCCGGCGTCCCCTATATTTCCAACAACAACGCTGCTCCGACAATCGGTGGGCGTTTCACCTTCTGATCGCTTCCGCCCTGGGATTGGTACCATCGGGCGGTTTTGACCTGAGACTTGATGTCTGGTTGGTGACGGGAAGTACGGTAGGCTGGCTTCGCGTATTTCGCAACCTCGCGTTCTGACACGAAAGCCCGGCGAGATCTGCGGGTTGCAGCAATTCTCCCTGCCTTAATTCCCCTCATAACTGTTCTGTATGAGCAGCCCATGGCCGCTGCTGCCTCGCTTATCGGGAGTAGTCTGATTGCTTTTGGCATAAGGGTGTAGGGCGTAAGCCAGGAGTCTGCTTCATGCTCGGATTCTAGCCCCGAATTGCAAATAATGCCCACATGCTCTGCAGCCTGATAAATCGTTAATCGGCACGTGCAGGAAATGGCTGGAAGTTAACAAGAATAATTGTCTTACGATTCTGTTCCTGACATTGCCATTTCGGGAGCAGGTATCTTAGCCTGAGCGCCAAAGTTCTAAAGTCCACTTCATGCGTAGAATGTGCTTCCGCAGACCCATCTGAGTAGATTCGCAAGTAGAAGAGCGTCTCGCTCGGAGAATGTCAGAGTCGTCTCCAAAAGCAAATCGCCCGCTGCGGATATCCACAACGGGCGAGATGGAAGCACAATCACTCCGAGACTGGAGCGTAATCAATTCTTGTAAGGCAGATATCTCCACATGTCGTTGAGATAGCCGTTCCCGGTTGAACTCGTTGAATCGTAGCCAGCACCGCCGAAGAGCCAGAGTTGGCCGTTGCCATCGACCCAGTGCGTCGCATTGCTGCGGCCACCCGGAGTCCAGATCTCGTATGTCTTATACGGGAACAACTCATCGCCGTAAACACCGTTGGCGCTACCTGTGTTCGAGCCTTTGATCCAGGCCCACGTGCCGGGCTGGCCAGCGGTCGCGTTTGGAGTGTAAACCCATAGGTCGTTGAGTGCGCCGTTGCCGTTCGTTCCGGTTGAATCCAGACCCCAGCCACCATAGAGCCAGAGGTTTCCGCCCGCGTCGATCCAGCCACTGGCGCCCCAACGCGACCCGGGAAGTGCGTTGGCCGTGGAGACAGGGGAACAAATGACGTTGCTGCCCGCCGTGAGGCCAACAGTCAGGCCACACGTGCTCGCTGCACCTGTGGTACTCACCGGTCCCACCACGGTTTGAGCTTCGTAAGCGCCCGTCTGATTTGCTGTGGTGTGACCCACTACGAAAGTCCACTGCTTCGCGGTGATGTTGTATACCCAAAGATCATCCAGAATTCCGTTTGCCGTCGCTGGATTGTTTCCATCCTCGCCTTCTCCCCCGAAAAGCCACAGATTTCCAGCGGCATCCGCCCAGCCTACTGCCTCTTGGCGTCCTCCAGGCTGGTTCGTGCCTGCTGCTACTCCAGGCGTGCCATAGACGCCACTCTGGTTGGCCAGGCTGGAGCCCGAAATGAAGTTCCACTTGCCACCCGTGTATTCCCATAGGTCGTTGAGGAATCCAAAGGTTCCGGCGCTATCTTTTCCAAATCCGCCGAAGAGCCAGAAATTCCCTGAACCATCCGTCCAGGAGACAGCGTTCGTTCGAGCCCCCGGGTAGGGATTGGCGTTAGGTGGGTAGATGCCGTTCTGGTCGACGGCGGTACTGACAGAACTACTTTGCCAACTCCACACGCCAGCGCTAGCCGTGAAGTTGGGGGTCAAAGCGCTTGCATTGAACTCCCAAAGATCGTTTAGAAAGTGCCCGCCATCGGAACCACCGAAGAGCCAAAGATTTCCGGTGTTGTCGGTCCAGGTGGCCGCTCCCAATCTTGCCGGCGGGAGGCCAGGAGTGCCATACACACCGCCCTGCCCCTCGTGCTGCGCGTTGGCTATGATCTGCGCGCCAACTGTGGTGGCTGGTAAGGGTGGGTTGGCAGGGATCGGCGTCAGGTCATAAGCGCCCTGCAACTGCCATTGACAGTAATCGCCAGAGTTGACGCACACCCAAAGATCGTTCATGGGCGCATCCAGCGTGTCTTCCGGGGTACCCCCCGCCAATTCCCAGCCGTCTCCACCGAAGAGCCAGAGGTTACCACCTTTGTCCGTCCACCCAGCTGCACCATATCGCGCTCCAGGGGTGTTGGTGAAAGGGTTTGGAATCGTTGTAGGCGCGGTTGATGGGAACGAGCCGTACTGCGGCAAAGTAATCGTTCCGGCCGTTTTTGTGCCGTCGATCCATGTCCAGTCATTATGCGCACAGTCGACTACAACGGTGTTGACGCTCGCGGTCACCACGCCCTTGTAGTTCCAGAACGTGCAGCCTTGGGTCTGGGTGCTAGCCGCATGCTTCAACGTGATCTCGTATTGGTCGTTGAGCGCCTCGGGCGTGGCAAACGCGAAGGGTCCGTTTTCCGTGATATTCAGGGTATTGCCCAAGTTGTTCTGCAAGATGAAACTGCCGTCCGTAAGCACGCCGTTGTTGGGAGGTATCCCGGCGAGGCCAACGATTGTTCCACCGACGCTATACGTTACCGCAGGGCAGACAATCGCAACGCTGGTGACATTGGCAGTAGCAGTGCCGCTGCCTGTCCCAGCTGTGACAACGCAAGTCTGTGTCGGCGCGGTGGGCTGCGCGAAGATTGTTACCGTGTAGGCGGTACCCGTGGGAACAAGCTGTGTGAACGTGAATGCTTGATTGCCATTGGCGGGGCTAATCTTGAGCTGTTCGGTATCGCTACTGTTTTGAAGGATCAAGCCGGTACCGACAACACCAGTGACGGTGCCTCCGATGGTGTAACTCAGTACGCAGTTCACCGCTACGGTGGTGACGTTTGCGCTGGCCGTTCCGCTTCCACCCGTCACTGCGCAGATCTGGTTGGGACTCGTCGGCTGTGTAAGCACCGTGACGGCGTAGACATCCGCGCCAGTGACGGGAGTCTTGAAGGTGAAAGGTCCATTAGCGGTGATCGTCAGGCTGTCGCCGCCGTTGTTCTGCAAGATTACACTTGAGCCGGGGACGACGAGCCCGGAAACGGTGCCGCCGATCGTGGCGGTGACTGGATTCGTGGTACACGCGACCGTGAGTGTAACGTTGGCGGTGACGTTGCTGCCAGTGCCAGCCGTCATCGCGCAAGTCTGGATCGGATTACTGGGTTGCGTTTGAACCGTTACCGCGTACGACCCGCCGCTCGCGATGACGGTCGCGAACGCAAAGGTGCCATTCGCAGTGATCGTGAGCTTATCCGTGGCATTATTCTCGAGAACGAGACCGGTGCCCGCAAGCCCGCTGACCGTTACGCTAATCGTAAAGGGCCCGCCCGTACCAGTACCGGTGCCCGTACCCGAACCCTTCGGTAGCCCGGCGCAGGCCGTCAGTAAAATCGAAAGTGCCATCAAGTACATCAGAAAGAAAGGCTTTAGGGCGGCTTTCATAACCGTTTATTTCTCCTTGAGTTCCTCGCCGCTAAAGGCTCCGACAGAATTTGAATCCCGTTCGCCTTGCCCTGCTGCACAAGAATCGATCGTGCGGGTGGCCCGAACTGGTTTCAGGACGATGTGAGTGTGGAGTCGCCGCGTCGGCGGCGATTCCCCGAAGCCCTGCGTATCGCAGGATCAGAATACGTTGCGGTTTCTCAGCAAATCAATTCACACGCGGTACAGCTGTGCGCACATAAACAATATCCGTTTGGGACAACGCCGTTGAGGACAGTCTCAGGCTCCCAGCGCGGGTAATTGAGCCCCACAAGCCGGAGCAAGGCGCCAGCCGCTGTGTTTGCATCAGGGGCGCCCAAAGCGATGAGCCGACACTCTTAATCCTCTGCTCTCTCCAGCTCCAACTCACGCCTCGCGCCTGTATCCACTCCAACCTGCAAAGCATCCAACTCGCCATGGAATTCAGACAACTCGGCCATTCCGGTCTCCAGGTTCCCGTTCTGAGTTTCGGCGCGGGCACGTTCGGCGGCGGCAACGAATTCTTCAAAGCCTGGGGCGCCAGTGGACGTTGCGGAAGCCACGCGCCTCGTCGACGTCTGTCCGCGCCATCAAACTTGAACTCGAGTTTCCCGATGGCAAGCACTGGACTTCCCACTGGATTCGGCTCTATGAGTCGGTTTCGTTTGGCCGCGCGCTGGTCCGCAGTTATCTCCGCGCCACGGCCCAACCTAAAACAAAACGCCCGCCGCGGCCAAGCCGTGACGGGCGGAAACGAAAGTTTGAATATCGAAAGAGTTTAGAGCGGTGAGACGGCGTCAGCTCTCCTCTTCGACGGTCTCTTCCTTCTTGGTTTTTTCTTTCCTTTCTTTTTTCTTCAGCTCGTAGCCGACGATCTCGAGGATGGCGACCTTCGCTCCGTCGCCCACGCGGATGCCGCATGAATGATCCGCGTAGGCCATCAGCTACTGCGGCCTGTGCGGCGGCGAAAGGAGTTCGGCTAACATCACCAAGCGCACACCGATATCGAAGCAACGCAACAAGCACCTGCAGACGATACTGATCGAAGCAGAGAAAAAACGGGGGCGTAGGCGACTCGACCACGCCCCTGCTGTCACTTATTTGCTCTTACTTACAGCCGGAACAAGAGGCGCAGCAGTCAGCGGAAGAGCAACAGTTCGCCTGCGCCGCCTTCGGTGTTCCTGCGGCTCCAAGCGCGATAACAGCTACCATCAATATTACTTTCAACGTCTTCATAGTCTTCTCCTTTAGAAGTGGAAAGAGTTGTGGGTGAGCGGACAAAGCCGTCCGCACGAAAAACCTTGTGGTTGGCCGGCTAATTTCTAAATGCGGAGAACATGCACTTGAAGAAGAATATCTCGACCCGAGTGCCAAAGAGTCGAAGGGCTTGCGCTTGCTTTCGCAGAGACAAAACCGGACGGGTGGAAGTTCGGCAGCATCAAGACCGCAACGTAAAGATGAGCCGATGCCGGTGGCACTACGTTTTGTTTTTGAATCACCGCGGTTTCAGTTGGACAGCACGAAATCGAGCGGTGCTTGTTCTTTTCTGAGCCGTCGGCCGGGTTGTGGCCTTGACGGCAGCACGGTTCCTCAGCGTCACCACCACGATCAGGGCACAGCGCTGCGCTCAGTCCGGAGACTTGTGTTTCCGGCGCCGAAGGAGACGCAGCAGATGGCTTCGCGCAGCCTAAAACGCACGCCAGAATACCCAGCCACAAGGAAAGCGTGGTCGCCGTCACAGATCGCAAGCCGAGTGAGACCATACAACTTTCAGCTTACCAGTTTTCTTGCGAAAAAGTCCCTCCCCAGGGGTCGCACATGAGCCATCTTGCAGTCGCCCTGCCCCGCGACATCGGTGTGCACGAAACAAACTTTGCCACACCCGAAGTCTAAGTGCCCATTTAGTCGTGCGGGTTCAATGTGGTCTGACCCGATCTCACTTTATCGGTAACGGCGTTAATCATGGTTCAAGCGGGATTGGCTGCTGGGAGGGTCGCCTGTAAACGAATGGCTGGCTTTAAACCCAAGGCGATTCCTGCCGCATCCTATTATCGACAACGGGAGGCACCGCATGAATCTGCCTGATGCACCGATTGCACTCGAAGGCTTCTTCGTTACGCACTTCTTCACCGCGAGGGATCAGGAAAAATCAAAGGACTTCTACGTCCGAATTCTCGGCGGGAAAGTGATCAAGCCGGAGAATCCTTGCTACATCAAGCTGGCTAACAGCTGGATCATTCTCAATTCCGGTGGTGGCCCGACTCCCGACAAGCCAGAGGTCCTCCTCGAAACCCCTTCGGATCTCAACAGAGTGAATAGCTTCCTTAATTTGCGCGTCGCCGATATCTGGGCCTGCTACAAACAATGGTGCGACAAAGGAGCGTTCTTCCTTACCGAGCCGCTGGACAATCACGGCTGGGAATGGCGTTGCTACATGCGTGATCCCGACGGCCACGTCATCGAGGTCGGCCAATATACTCAAAAGACGATCGACCGTTTCAAAAACTATGCCAGTTGAGTTGCCAAGCAGCTTCACTCCCATCCGCAAACTAATGGTTCCACGATCGCGCAACCTCACTTGTCCAGTTTCCGTGTTTACCTGGATTTGTCACATGCACAACCGCAGCGGGTGTTTGCTGACGTGCCGTTTTGCGACGAAGGGGCCTTCGAGGTGTTTGCCGTTCAAATCGATTTCGTACTTGCCGGAGATGCGTTTTGCCGGCGTGTCTCCCGGGTCCGGCATATCCGACGCGTCTATCCATACTCTGCCAACGGCAATGCTGTCGGACTTGCCGTCGGGGACGCACCCATCACGAAAGACATAAACGTCGGACCACTTTCCCTGTCCGAAATGGCGGCCTCCTATCATGCCGGGTGGAAAACTCATTCGGGAAAACAAAACGAGTTTTCCACGGGCAGGAGCGTCATGAATTTCGGCCAGGAAGATTCCGACGCCATCGCAATACACCTCAAAGTGGCCGGCGGCCGTGGCCACAGATGCTGGTGCAAGCAAAGCTGGAAGGAAGAGCAGGATAAGGCTGAGAAAGATGTATGTTCGTAGTGGCTTGGAGGCGTCCAAGATGCGAGTGTATGGTGGAACCTATATACACACAACTTAGCTTATACAACCAGGCAACTGTCCGAGAGCAATCCTTCAGGAATGGCTGATCGGGCGCACCTTCTTCGTCACCGCTTGCACTCAAGCCCCGATTAATCGGGACTTATCTTCCAAAGACTCTCCAGCAGCCTGCTAATATCCTTGATGCTTGGAGTGAAGTGATGATTCAAATCGCTCCCATGTTGGCCGTCAGTTGACGGAAATGCTGCGATCGAGTTCTACAAGGCAGCCTCCGGCCCGCAGCTCCTTTGGCCTCTGGGGGGCGGCGGCGATGTCGTCGCGTTCGGTCAACTCTAACGTTGCGAGGATTCGGATCGAGCATGCCTATAAAAATCGGACATGTGGAGGCGATCTTCCGGTATCCCGTGAAGTCCATGCGCGGCGAACGACTCGAGGTCGCCAAGCTGGGCTGGCACGGCCTCGATGGTGACAGGCGCCTGGCATTCCGGCGGATGGATGACCGCAGCGGGTTCCCGTGGCTAACAGCAAGCAAGCTTCCCGAGCTGCTCCTGTTTGCTCCGCACCGCCGTGAAGACGGTGCTCAAGAAGACCTTCCTACGCATGTTCGCACGCCGGATGGCGAAGAGATGCCTGTATTCGGCGAGGACTTGGCCGCGGAGGTCGGACGTCGGTACGGGGCTCCCGTGCAGATGATGCAGTTGAAGCATGGCATCTTCGATGATGCGAGCATCTCCGTGATCGCCTCCGCTACGGTGCGCGAGATCGGACGACTCGCAGGGCGGAGCCTGGACGTGCGACGATTTCGCCCAAATGTTGTAGTTCGTTTGCTGCGATCGGTTCCCTTCCAGGAGGACGAGTGGTTGGGCGGTGTGCTGTCCTTCGGCGAGGGGGACGACGCCCCCGCCATCGCCGTCACGATGCACGACGTTCGCTGCTCGATGGTGAACCTTGATCCCGACTCAGCAAGTTCGGCGCCAGAAGTGCTGAAGGCGGTGGTTCGTGCGAACAAGAACAACGCGGGAATCTACGGCGCGGTCACTCGCATCGGTCGACTGGCAGTCGGACAGACCATAATCCTCCATCCGTCTACCAGGCTCGAGTTTTCGAAACAGTCATAGAAACGCTCGGTGGTTGAGGAGACTTTGCACGATTTGCGTTGTACAATCCCGCTCGAATGCGCGGGGGGGTGGCAGATAGATGACGAATCCTGGGCGTCATTTCGTGGCGGTAATTGGCGGTGCGATTTCAGGTTCGGTGGCGACGGAGATTCTGGCGGATCACGGAATTCGAGTCGCCGTGTTCGAGCAGAACACGAGGCCGTACGGCAAGATCGAAGACGGTCTGCCGCGTTGGCACGTTGAGCAGCGCAAACAGGAATACGCGCGAATCGACGCGCGCATGAAGAAGCCGAATGTGTATTTCATCCCCTCTATCAAGCTAGGCCGGGATTTTAATCTCCCCCAACTTTTCGAGTGGGGCTTTTCGGCGGTGATTCTCGCCAATGGCGCGTGGCGCGACCGGGAATTGGGCGTGCCGGAAGCAGAGCAGTACGTCGGCAAAGGCCTCGTTTACCAAAATCCTTTTATCTACTGGTATAACCACAAGAACGAAAAGGACTATCTCGGACAGCGCTATGAAACGCCCGACGAAGCCGTGGTGGTGGGCGGCGGGCTGGCGTCTCTTGACGTGGTCAAGGTGCTACAGCTCGAAAACTACGAACGTGCTTTAAGGGCTCGCGGCATTCAGACCAGCATGCATGAGTTGGAAAAAAGTATTCCCGAGGTATGCAAAGCGCACGGCATCAAGCCGGAAGAGTTGGGCGTAAAGGGCTGCCTCTTAATTTATCGCCGCCGCGAACAGGACATGCCGCTGGCGCAACCACCCGACAATGCGACGCCCGAACAGATCGCCAAAACCGAGCAAGTTCGGCAGAAAATGCTGCGCCTGGCGCGCGACAAATTCCTGTTTCGCTTCCAGGATCGCAGGCTGACGACCGGGATCATCGTGGAAAATGGACGGCTCACAGGGCTGAAGGTGGTTGAAACGAAAATCGAGGGGCGCAAGGCTGAACCGGTCCCCGGCTCGGAGCGCGAACTCCGCGCGCCGCTGGTCGTTTCTTCGATCGGCTCGGTGCCGGAGAAACTTTCTGGGATCAACATGAATGGGGAATACTACACATTCTCTGGCCACGATTTGCCGCGGTACACCGCCATGGATCGCGTATTCGGGGTCGGAAACGTCGTCACGGGACAGGGGAACATCCGTGTGTCGCTGGTGCACAGCCAGAAAGTGACCAAGCGCGTGGTGGATTGCATGAAGGGCGACGATGGAAACGCTGGCGCTGCCGGCAGTGCTGAACAGCAAGTCGCGAGTGCCATGGACGCGATTGGGAAACAGATTGAAGTGATCCCACGGCTTTCAGACGACCAGATGGCGGAGGTGGAGCGCCAAGTACATGCTCTTCAGCAAAAAGCGGGCTTCACTTCCGACTACGACTCCTGGATTGCCAAGGTGACACCGCCCGATCTCGAATAGATCGTATTCCTTGCAATTCGGATGCGTTTGCGAATTCCACGCTTCATCACACCCTATTCTGTTCACTTTGTGTCCACCAGCGAACCTGCGAGTATCGATGAATTTCGATCCGGCGTCTCAGAACCGCGCAACAATTTTCACCTCGCTGGGTTGGGGCAGAGTGCGTTGGATAAGTCGAACGAGGATGGGGAACGCGGGCGCGCGGGAGACCGATTCCTATTGTAAGGGATGGGCAACCCTCGGGGCGTCAATCCCATCTGTATGTTTGCCAACTGCAGGATAGTTCGTACGTAGCTGGAATCGGTGAAGTACGCGCTTGCTGCCGCTGGGGCACTCCCCGCTCTGTCCTTGCTTACAGCACAAGTGTGTTTCATATCGAAGGGCAGGCACGTCATGAACGGAAAAATTTCTTGGCTTCTTTCTCTTTTTTGTGCGAGTTTTTTCGCTATTCCGACATTCGGGCAGTGTAAGAACCAGCAGGACCGGGCCTGCTGGAGTCTCCAATATATTCTTTACGCGGCGGAAACCGATTTTCGCGAGTTTCGCGGCAGCACGCCGCTCAAACCTAGAGATCCCAAGCTCACACCGCCGAACCCGGACCTTTCGGTAGGCGCAATCCATGTGCCCTGCCACACAGATTTCTGGTTGAGCAGCGAGGTGGCAGTGTACATGTGCTCCGCGGAGGTTCCAGCCCAGGAAGCGGAAGAGTGGTACGCCAAGACAATGGCCGACCTTCATGAGCTCCAGTATTTGTGGCAATTCAAGAGCGAGTCTCCTGGCGCGGATCATTATGTTGACGCGGGGCCGCAGGGTTGTGAGGCAGCTCGGCTGGAAACAACCAACTACGGCGCGTATCACTTGGAAGGACCTTACATCGCAGATGGACCTTACCTCGGGCAGTGTCCATTGCATCTGCAAACTGTTGGACAGAGCGATGGCACGGCGAGGATTTCGTTCTGGTTGAACTCGTCGGTGAATCTGGCGCGGAATCCGGCGCCGCCGTCGAGAGCTTTGGAGCTGTCGGCATCGGCGAAGTCTGAAGCACCGCAGCCGCGCGCAGATTCGGCTCCGGCAGCGACACCGCAGCCCGCGGCGGCAACTCCTGCGCCGGCAACTACAGATAACTTGCGCGCTGAGCCTGCGGTGGGGAACTCCGGAGAGCGGTCATCGAGGAGGTACGGTGACTGCGACGATTTGTGCCAGGGGCTCAAGAGAGTATTGGAAAACCGTACGAGTTCGTTCCGGCAACTAGGGGTTAGGAGCGGGAGTTCCGTGCCTTCCAGAAGTACCTCATTCGGGGACACCGTCAAACTCTCCGGGGCGGCAAGCTGCTTGATTCATGCGGAGCCTTCTGTGGGCACAAGATCCTCCTCAAGAAATGAACCCGTCTCGGGCGCCAATTTCGCTCCGGTATCCACAAAGGGTGCTAAAGCGACTTCGTCGCGGGTACCTGGCAGGCCAGCAACGCAGTACGTTTGCTACTGGCCGCAAGATTCGGAGGCGGCCGCGGAAGGTGAGTTTCTTGATCTGGTAGGGTTGCTGCGGTTGCTGATACCTTCCAGTTGGTTGACGCAGCAGAGCATCGAGGCCGACGAATTTTCAGGCGCGCAGAGGACGGTCTGGTCCGCTCGGGATTCCAAAAATAGGGCCGCTATCGGGCTGTACCTGAGCGGCGGATCGGTGGGTTTGCATATTTCGGCGGGTGAGTAAGGATCCCAATTTGCCAAAACCGGGCTTTTGGTGAGTTAGCTGGCACATCTCCTCGTACGGCTCTCCTTGCGCACGAACAACGGCCGTACTTCCAAGAGCCCGGTCTTCATCGCGCGAAAATCACGCTCCACCTTCTGCAAGCTCACATAGCTGTCGTGCACCTCTTGCGTGCTCATGCTCTCTGGCAACACATCGGTGGTCACCACGTAGCAGCCCGCCAATTCCAGAGACGTGGCGATGGCCGCTTCCTGGCGCTCGAGCATCAGCATGCGGCCCTCGAGCTTCACCGCAAGCAAACCCTGCAACTTGTGTTGGACGGCCCACGCTTCCAGTTTTCGTTTTCCAGCTTCCGGTTGGCAACGTTGTTTTTTCTTCGTTTCCTCGTTGCGTGCCGCAATCTTTTCTTCCAGCTTGGCCAGTTTATCTTCCAAGCGATGGCGCTCCCGCGCCGCTTCTGTTTCGTTCTTGCGCAGCACATAGCGCACGCCGTGGTCCTCGACTTCGCAAAGCTGTTCGCTGAATAACTCCAACTGCAAAATCTTTCTCTTCAGCAACCCGCGGATCTGGGGATCGGTCAGCGCGGTGATGTAGCGCAGTTTCGCCTGCTCCAGCGCTTGCTTCCCCTTGCTCTTGACCATCCCACGATCGCCGACAAAAACCAGCTCTTCGACTTGAAACTGCTCTTTGACAATCTTGATCTGCTCGGCCACGGTCGTCGGATCGCAACGGTTGCCCTCGAATACTCGCACGGCCAGCGGTTCGCCGACGGCGTCGGTCAGCAAGCCGATGACAATCTGTAGCTTGCCCTTTTTGCCATCGCGGTTATAGCCGAACGCGCCCAGCTCGTTGCGCTCGCCCTCCAGATAGCTACTGGTGACGTCGTAGAGGAACAAGCGCGGCGGTTGTTTCCCGGAGCGGCGTTGATACTGGTGATAGAGGGCCCGCTCGATCTTTTCTTGCCGGGCACACAGATCATCGAGCGCGGCGTAGAGATCGTCTTCGTCGAACGAAGCCAGGCCCAAGACTTCGCTGACCGCATGATCTTGCGCCCAACGTAGCGCCGATAGACGAGAGCCGCGCTGAGGCAGGCGCGCGAGGACCAGAAACAAAGCCAGTTTGCCGAGACGGCTGTGGCCGATGGCGGCGGTCAGTCCGAGTTGATCGGCAATCTGCTTCAAGACGAAAAGCAAACCGAAGACGGGTCCTTGGAATAGTTCCTCGAGCGGAAGGACATCCAGTTCGCCGCGGAGGAGCCGACGGAAGACTTCAATCCGCGAGGCGGGCCAAGAGGAGAGGTTGGCGATGGTGCGTTTTTTCACTTTGGAGCCTTCCCGGAAGGACTCGCGGAGGAGGACAGCGGGGGGCGAATTGCGGTTGGGGACCAAGTCGATAAACATGGACACCAATATATACAAAAACCAATACCAGTCAAGAGAATAATCTATTACATGGACACATAAGAGAGGTGAGAAATTCTTTCAAAGTCAGCATCAAGCAGTACTTAGAGCAGAAACTCCACGCGCATCAAGGGGGAAGATCCGTCCGATCACGGCGTTTACGAGGACTTCGCCGACCCATGCGACTTAAAACTCTTTAGAATGAATACTTGCAGAAAAAGAGGGGAGGGGGTGCCGTACAGCTGGGCCACCTCGAAAAGCAAATCGCCCGCTGCGGATATCCGCGACGGGCGAAATTGAGACAGGAATCACTCCGAAACTGCAGGGTATTAGCTGGCGGCTGCCGGTTCTTCCTTCTTGGTTTTTTCTTTCGTTTCTTTTTTCTTCAGTTCGTAGCCAACGATCTCGAGGATAGCCACTTTGGCTCCATCGCCGACACGGATGCCCGCATGAATGATCCGCGTATAACCACCGGCGCGGTCCGCGAATTTCGGCGCAATCTCGCCGAAGAGCTTCGCCGTGACGGCAGGCGTCATGATGTACGCCGCCGCCTGACGTCGCGATTGCAGTGTGTCGCGTTTGCCCAGCGTGATCATCTTCTCCGCCATGGGCCGCGTCGCTTTTGCGCGCGTCAGCGTGGTCGTAATCCGCCCGTGCTCGAACAAGTTGGTGACGAGGTTACGCAGTGTCGCGCGACGGTGCGACGGGTTGCGTCCAAGTTTTGATCCTGAATTACGATGCCGCATCGTCTATCCTTTAGCTTCTGCTATCTGAAGACGGCCTGCTCTTTCAAGCAGGCCGTGAAAAGTTTTTGTGCAGGTTTAAAAGTTGAAGAATCTTTTTGAACCCTTCAACTTTGAACCTTGAACTCTCTTACAGTCCGACCGTATCTTCGCTAGGCGGCGGTGCGGTCTGGCTCGGCAGCGGCGGCCAGATAATCCGGCCGTGCTCGTCGAACTTCATTCCCAGGCTGAGGCCCATCTTGGTCAGTATATCCTTGATTTCGTTGAGCGATTTGCGGCCGAAGTTCTTGGTCTTCAGCATTTCGTTCTCGCTCTTTTGCACGAGTTCGCGGATCGTCTGAATGTTCGCGTTCTTCAAGCAGTTGTAGGAACGCACGGAAAGTTCCAGCTCTTCGACTGACCGGTCCAGATGTTCGAGACGCGGATCGTTGGCGATTTCCTGCGGCAACTCCGCCATTTCCGTCGGTTCCTCGAAGTTGATGAAGATGCTCATGTGATCCTTCACCAGCTTTGCAGCCAAACCGATCGAGTCCTGCGGAGTGATTGCACCATTGGTCCAGACTTCGATCATCAGCTTTTCGTAATCGGTCATCTGGCCGAGACGTGCCGCTTCCACCGCGTAGTTGACCTTGCGCACCGGCGAGTGAACCGAGTCGACCGGAATGTAGCCGATCGGCAGGTCTTCGTCGTAGTTGCGGTCCGCAGCCACATAGCCGCGGCCGTTCTTGACGCGCATCTCGATTTGCAGCTTGCCGCCTTCGCTGACCGTTGCGATGTACACGCTCTTATCGAGCACCGCGAAGTCCGCGTCTTCCTCGATTTGCGCCGACGTCACCGGCCCCGGATGTTCGACGTTGAAGAAAATCGTCTTGGGCAGATCGGTGTTGAGCTTGATCGGCACTTGCTTCAAGTTCAGGATAATGTCCGT
>CAVPLA010000027.1:0-232934 GCA_963705855.1 uncultured Acidobacteriota bacterium | reverse complement strand
CGCTTGGTAGCGCAGCCGCCGTCAAGTTGCCGCAACTGAATTACTCGTGAATGTAATGTTTCAGCTTGTCGGTTAATTCGTCAATCAGCTCGGTATTCAGAGGTTTAAAAGTGGTCTCAAGTTCTTGAATAGAGGCGGCTAACGATTCGCGAAGCGCCGGCAGAGTTTCTGAGTCTTGACGGCATCTTCTGATCTCCGTTAAGTTATCTCGTATCTTCAACTCTATTGGCTGCCACGCCTGGTTCATCCGCGCAAGGCATGGCCAGTCAACAAAATCGGCCCACACGTTAGCCTTGTCCAACCCAACTTCAAGCGCATCCCTCACAAGTAAATTCATTTCTCGCTCTACCTTCCGGGCAACATCTCGGATGGCGGCCGGGTTAGCGATTCTGATGCTCATACTTGAAAATTCGCTATTTCGCTCCAGGAACAAGAACCGGAAGCGGCAGGAGAGCTCAAGTCCTTTGAGAAGCAGCGTCGTCGATTGATCACCGAAGTCTCCCCGTCTTAGATACTCTACAAAGTAAAGATTGAACTCTCTGACGCCGTTGAAGTATTTCGTTCCGGAGGTCAAGATGACACGGAATGCGTGTTTCTCATCCTGCGACACGATTACCTGGCTGTTGTCAACCTCCAGTTGGCTCTGGAGAGAGGAAGTGACTACACTCGTAATTGCGTCGATCCACGAATCTCGAAACTTCGCATTCTTGATGAGCCGTTGAAAATCGCCCCATGTCGTCTCAGTGCTTGGAAGACCGAAGACCGACATCGGATTCCCACTTCCTACCGGCGTCAGAACGGCATCTGAAGGCAGATCATCTCCCGAGGATTCGAGTGCGACATCGTTTGTACTGATAATGATCTGTTTCTGGGGCTTAAGCGTTGATTCCGGGTTCGTCCTCAAGTGACTAAAAATGGCTAACTGCATTTTTCGGATCAGCCCTAACACATCCTGTTGGTCCGGACTCTGTGGAACCTTCGGGAACCCATTCTTCTCCCGAATCTTATCTACTACTTCCTGAAATTCCTGCAGGAATTTGACCATTCGATTGTCGGCATCGACGGTTAGGCTAGCTTCATACTCCTCAAACGTCATGGCCAAGGTTGATCGAGAAATTCCGATGTTGATTCCTTCCATATCCGAAAGCGTATCCGGTGGACCGTCGACATAGATGGGGATGATCCTCCGTTTGAAATTAGAAAAACTTGTTTCACGCTCTATTACGCGCATGAAATAGCCAAGCTCCATGCCGGTGAAACTATGGCTGGGCTTCAACTCAGCCGAGTAGATCACCACCAAGACGTCCGTTTGGTCTAGTCTCTTCTTGATTTCATCCTGAAACTTTAGCCCGAATCTCAACGCATCGTCGATGAAGACGTCAGCAAACGCTCCCAGCGCTGTTTGGATTGCGTTGTAAACTGCGATTGCAATTTTCTGGTCTTCTTTCGCGTAGCTGATGAATATCCGCAGAACGCGCGGTTTGGGCCCTAGGTCTGTCACCTTCTCAGTACCAGTCGACATCACTCCCTCCTAAGGGGCGGATACCGACCGAAAGGTTCAGTCTCCCGACGATCTTCAGAAACGTCTCGAAGACCGTGTCCTGCAGATCGATTCGTTTCACGGTGGCTGGCCTCTCCCGTCAGATCGTAATTCCATTTTACTTCCCGTGGCAGGTTGCAAAGAACCGTTTTTTTTCTTAACGACCTTGCTGTGGCACGTATCGCCACATAGAGTTTCTGCAATTGGGACAATTGCTCGTAATACGAACATAGATAAAAGAAGTACCAAAGAAGTAGGAGAGGCAGGTCCAACCGAGGCGATTGAACGACTCCGCCCGTTTCTCTCTCATACTCTGGTCCGCCTATGCAATTGGAAAGAGGCCTTGGTCATCGTCAAACCCGAGACGCTGATTAGTTGGCATCGCAAGGGTTTCATGTTGTTTTGGAAATGGAAGTCGCAAGCTGGCCGGCCACGACTTCCTGAAAGCATCCGCAAACTCATCGTGCAAATGGCACAAGAGAATCCGACTTGGGGCCAAGCGCGCGTGGCGGCGGAGCTGTCGGTGAAGTTGGGTATCTATGTTTCTCCACGTACAGAGCGCGCCTATTGGCCTCCCGAACCGGAGCGACGAGGCCACCGGAGGACTTCTTCGCGCCGTGTGGTGTCTGGCTATCATGCGGTTCCCTCGAACCCTGGGAGGGAATCTCCGGACGCGCGAGCCGCAAAGGGCGCGACCGTCCCCGTTGAGGAACGGATGGAAAAGCGCGACGGACTCAAATAGGCGTCGCGCTTTTCAGGGATGCAAAAGAGTGCATCTGATACTGGCGAATCCTCCCTGGCGTTAGCTACGAGAGCACGCCGAGAGGTTTCAGGGAGACAAGAAGCACGCGCAAGGATTCTCTCGCAGAGTTCTTATGGAGCGCAGTTCCATACAGCACAGAATCGCCCTGGCTAGCTAGCAGCGAATTGAGCGAAATCTCACGACAATTCACGGTCAGGCGGTGCACCTGGCAGGATGCAAACTGCGCGGATGCGGAGCACTGAGGTAGCTGTGAGGAGCGATGGCGCGAGAGAATTCAGTTGCACCTGCGGAAGTGGTTCAGGTGTACAATCTGGGACAATCCACCCAGCCGGAACGTCCATTTTAAGATCGGAGATGAAATGAACAGGAAAAACTTTGTGCGCATTGGTGCGCTTTTGCTTCTCGCCGCCGGGATAGCCTACGCGGCGGGGATCGACGCGTTTATGGGTACGTGGAAGTTAGATGAAGCCAAGTCGAAGATAACTGCAGGCGTGCCGAAGAACTCCACGGTCGTGTATACGATGGACGGCGACAACGTAAAAGTGGGCATCGACGGAACGGACGCCAAGGGCCAGACCTTCCATAGCGACTGGACGGGGAAATTCGACGGCAAGGAGTACGCGCTTACCGGTGATTCCTCGACCGACATGCGTTCATATAAAGTGATCAATGACCACACGCTTTTGGCCATCAGCAAGAAGGACGGCAAAGAGACCCTCAGTGCCCGCATCGTTCTGTCTGCCGACGGTAAAACTCGCACTGTTACCGTCAGCGGGACGGATGCCAGCGGCGCGAAAATCACGAGTACCCAGATTTACGACAAGCAGTAGCGGCACGATGGGAAGCTAAAGGCATGGAAGAGGAGGACTCACCTTTTCAAGAACCAAAACCGAAAAGGTGGGCCACCCCAGAAAAAGGCAAAGTCAAAATCGTTGTTTGGCGCTAAGACTGTCCCGCCTACCCGCAGTGTTCACCACACTTCGAGTCTGCCCGCATCGTGGTGTCCGCGGACGGCAAGACTCGCACCGTTACCGCCAGTGGGAAGGATGCCAGCGGCGCGAAGATCGTGAGTACCCAGATTTAGGCGGCTGTCGTAGCGAGCGCACGCCTAGCAGGCCCAGCAAAACATACAGCTGACAACCCACCAACAAACGCAGCCAGCAGCACACTTCCTGTTCCGCCAAATCGTGGAATCACAAGTGCCACCAACGCACAGCCGGAGCCGGCACCAAGCAGATCGTACCCATACAAGCGGTTAATCTAATCTCTGTGGAACCTCGCGTGAGCAGCAGTGAGATTGCCAGACCCGAACAAAAAAAAGGGAGCGCCATCAAGAGGAAGTAAATCGGCATGAAATAGAATTGGCGGTGATCCACGGCCACCGAGAAAGGGTCGAAGGGGATCCGCTGCATCAACCAGAAGCTGAATACCACACAAACTGCGAAGGCGAGTGCGCAAACCCCGAGCCCAAGGTCCAGATTCTTCCTTTCTCGCAACCCGCTCCAGAGCGCGAGAGTCACTCCTGAAGCGCCGAAGCCCAGCAGCGCCGTCGATATGACCAGAAAGCCGAAGTGATACCACAGCGACACAGAGAGCACGCGAGTCAATGTGAGCTCGAGCAGAAGCGTGCCCAAAGAAAGCAGGAACAATCCTGCAAAATGTCGTGTGCCGATTTGTCCAGAATCTGTGGAAGCAGGATGCGGCATAGAATTACCTCCTGGAAATTGGACGCGATAGTAGCACGGAGAGCGGAGTGCACTCTTAGACTATTCGACAATCTCTGTTTCAAGCGGACCGATCCTGCTTTGCTGCGCAAGTTTGCGCTAGTGAGGAAACGTGCTTGCAGCAGGTCAAGAGTGCCTGATAACTTCGCTTTTCGAACATTTAAGATGCGAAAAACGGTCCAGAAGTCCCGTGGTAGGAAATGTGGTGTTACGGAGTACTGCTGGTGTTCCAATCTCCTCGAACGCCGTTTGAATGCCGTTTATGGCCAACTTCTGAGTAGGCGACGATGCAGGAGTTGAAGGACTTCAGTCTACACTAGCGCGTTTATTATTACTGATCGAAATTAAGTGCGAAGCGAAAAACTATGCAATACGCCCACGTTGACTTGGGCCTTGCGGTGACCTAGTATCCGCGGCGGAGCGCAACAGAGACAAAGAGGCATGGGTCGATGAGCGATTGGGTACACATACAGGCAAATTCCGCGGAGCAGTTGACGCAGCTGCATCACTTTTCCATTGTGAAGCAGACGGCAGGCGGCAGCGTAACGTTTGCGATCACCGTGAAGGAGTTTGCCACGCCGCCTCCCGGGCAGCGATTGCGGTTTTATGCGGAGGCAGACAAGGCAGTGAACCAGAAGACGGCTTCGTTTGTGCCGTGCGGCTGGGGGACTTCGATTTTTTCCGCGCTTGGGGATTGCGTGCGGCTGATCCGGCAGTTTCCGTATGAGGGCGAGGAGAGTGGTGCGCCGCGATGACAGACTTCGCAAAACGAGTTTTACAGCCAAGTGTGACCGTGCTCGAGATGAAAGGCAGCATACACTGTGGACCGGAATGTGCCCGGCTGGAGCGAGAAGTGGATGGAATGATTGCCGCGCAACAGACGCGGGTGATTTTTGACATGGCGGGCGTGACGCACGCCGACAGTGCAGCGATTGGAGCGATCGTAAGGTGCTTCACGAAGCTGAAGAGTGCAGCCGGCGGGCTCCGGATAGCCGCTGCACACCCGATGATTGAACATAGCCTGAAATTGACAAAGGTAGACATGCTGATCGAGATGTTTCCCACCGTAGACCATGCCGCAAAGGGGTTTTCGGGGCCGCACGAAAGCGCGGGTCAGCAAGTCTGATATTTTCGAGCAGTCCAGATACGAAAGCTGCCAGTTGGGCGTCGCTCAACATGGCCGGTTACGACTAACCAGGCAAGTAAAAATAGGTGAGCGGCGATGAGCTACTTTGTCGGCGAATTGAGTAATCTTGAGATTTGCTGGTCCCAGTGCGCAACGTTGTCGCCCAACGACCATTGCGCCATGACCGCGTACTCATTTTCGTGGAATGGTAGCCGAGACACGAGATCACCAATCTTGCCGTTTGCTAGCCGATAGACAGCCAGATCACCTGCTCGAAGGACAACCAGGAAATTACCGTCAGGAGATTCAAAGGCATCCTTGGAATCAATAACATAGCTGGGTTATCTGCATCAGTGTTCTGCCATACAGACTAGAGCTCAAAGGGCAGGCGACGAACTCTGATTTGCGGGAACGCTCCTGCTCAGCTGCGCTGCTAAAGGGCTGCGGCAGCGCGTTAGGACCAGCCCATGATTTTGCGGCGACCTTGCTTCGGACAAATAACCGCAGTTGCCACTCCTCCCTCGAACTCGATAGCGTGCTCCTCGGCCTCGGAATCCAATAGGAGCATTCGTTTGTGACGGCGACGGCTGTCCGCTTCCATGTCACGCACAGTGGCCTCACAAAAATGCGACTGGTGACCACAGTCGCACTCAAACGAGGAAGGAACCATACTCCGAGCCATGCCGATTGCCCCCTCGAACCGCATTCCAGGGCCGGCCTAATGAGCGGCCCGCTGCTGTGTTGGAACTTTACCAGCGCTGGCGCGTTTCTTCAGCATGTTGTGTTCAGCCGGGGGAGTAGCGGTTTTGTGCACTCCGTGCGCTCGGACAGTTCCTGAACGCCTACGCGGCCAAGACCTGCCCGGCTCAGCTTCGTCCAACTCCGTCCAGGTGCGAAAAAACGACCCGCAGCGCGCAAATTTATTCCCACCGAACTGTGGACCGCTCGGACATACCACGGTTGGTCTGTAGACTGACAGTGAGCAGCGGTGCAGATGGTCAACGGCGCAGCGTCCACCGGGCGGCATACTCGGTGGCGCGGCGTGCTGGGGAAGGCCCAGCACGGAGTTTTTCACGCAGCGTCGTCCCCTGCAACAGTTCGGTAACGAGGTAGCGGGTCCCGTTATTCGCGCCGATGTCGTGCGCGGAAAGAATGTTGGGATGCTTCAGCGCGCAACCGCTCGCGCCTCCCGCTCGGAGCGACGCAGGCGATCCGCCTCGCAGGCAAAAGAGTCCGGGAGAAACTTCAGAGCGGCATAGTGCACCAAGAGCGCACCAATAAGCTGACACCGACTTGCCACTGGAAAAGGCTCGTCGGCCAAGCGCAGCCATGTTACGAATCCAAAGGGCTCTGCCGGTTGGAGTTAAACATGGAGGCGAGATTTGTCGAAGGGCCAGCGACATACTGTCCTGCTCGATTCAGATGGGAACTCTGCGCGCCAACTTCGAATCAAAGCGTATTGGATCTTCGGCCGAAACCACATTCGGCCGAAACCACCATAGATGCGCCAGCATCCCGGTGGTATCATGAGCCATTGAGCAGAGGTGCTATATGGCGCGGGAATACGTTGAAAAGACAAATGGCGGGTATGCGATAGCTGGCTCGCAGGTGTCGCTTGAATCGATCGTCATTCCGTTCCTCGACGGAGCGTCCCCGGAAACCCTCGTGGACGAGTTTCCAACTCTATCGTTAGAACAGGTGTACGGAGCCATTACGTTCTATCTCGCGTATCGCGCTGAAGTCGACGCATATCTAAAGGAAACTGAAGGACTCTGGGAGGAAGCTCGCAAGAGTCAACCGCCCATTCCCGCTGCTTTGCGAGAACGGTTGGAATGTGCACGCCGTGAGCTTACCTCACACGCTTGAAAATCAAATTCCTGGCGGACGAAAATCTGCGACGAGCGATCGTGCTGGGAGTACGACGCCGCGAACCCAGTATAAGTTTCCTGCAGGCTTTCGAAGCGGGAGCGGCTGGGAAAGATGATCTCACAGTCCTTAGAATCGCTGCCGAGAAAGGATGCATCTTGGTATCGCATGATGTCAGGACGATGCCACGATATTTCCATGAATTCATTCATCGGCAGGCCAGCCCAGGTCTGATCCTGGTTCCACAGAAGTTGGCGCTATATGCCGATGTCCCCGCACCGCTGTTGACTGCCGCGGAAGACCAAGCCCGAGATATTTTCCGGCGTGCGGGATTGGAGACGGTCTGGCTAAACTGTTCTCCGAAACTTGAGAAAGTCGAACCAAAGACCTGTTATTTCTCCGATACGACACATCTGACTCTTAAGATCAGCCTTCATGCTACGAATGCGAAAGTTCGTGATCGCCTCGATGTGCTCGGCACGGCTTATCCGGATGAGAACGGAGTTGGCTACTTGGCGTATGTCTTCTATGACCGCGTTCAAGAACTTGCCCAACGCCGAATGCTCGGACATGCCCTTCTAGCCGATGTGATGGCCCACGAAATTGGGCATTTGCTCCTGGGATCGACTTCTCATTCCCCGAGTGGAATCATGTGCGCGCATTGGAACTATGATGAACTACGGAATGTCGCCGAAGGAACTATGACGTTCATTCCAGCCCAATCGAGGGTCATGCGGGATCGGCTGCGCGTTCGCCAGAGCAAGCGAATGGATCTGACGGCCCTTGTGGCAGACCCAAGCTCTGCGCTTCTGCAGTAGGTCATGGTTCGGGGCCGGGCGAAGCAGAACACTCCTCGACGCGGACCGCCGTTGTTCAGACAACTGCCGTCTCTGTTCGCTGGCCAGTTTGAGGAAGTGTGAAGCTGCTGAACGGTGCTCGTGCTCCCATCGTTTCTGGACCGTGAGGTCTGTTAGCTATTTGCCCGAGATTCCGAATACTATGGTATCCGCGTCATCTGTCTGAGATGCAGTTAGTCGGCAGTTCCACAATTTCATAGAAAAAAGAGTATTCGGTGCGGTGCCGAATGCTCTTTGGAATCCACAAGAAACTCATAGAACGAGTCTTTGAGAATCAGCCAGCACACGTGAGCATTTCATCGAGCAATTCGAAAAAATCACGATGTTGGCCCCATGTTGGACCCACACTCGAAGTAGCTTGATTTCGCACTCTGTATTAGAATGAAAATAAATGCGTTGCGCGGTTCCCCGGTAGCTCAATGGTAGAGCATTTGGCTGTTAACAGAGAACTCAAAATCCAATAACTCGTTTCTCTGGCGTCAGTTAACAGCTTCCGGACCATCCCCAAACACCCTTTTCTTGTCCCCATGATGTCCCCAACATTGCTTCTATCCGTCTTCCACGCCACGGCATACTTCACGCAGTAAGCCCGGCGGAACCAGGAGCCCCGGTCTTCGGTTCAGTCCGATTAGGAAACCCCGCGATCTCTGCTGTGACAGCACTGCGTGAATAGGTTTTACACCAACTTACAAGATACGTGGGGACTGCCAAATGCAGCGTTCCGCACAAGACGTGCCATTCTGTGGGTTGGATTGTGGGTTGGGAACTTGCCTTTCCCGTATTGTCGTTCGAGTGGTTACTTCCTGTTTGCCCGTCATCCGACCACAATCGCGGATTGGACCCTGCCAAATCTCTGGTAACACTTCGCGACATATCACGGCCCATCACCACCTATCGAAGCACAAGAGACTCCTGTTGAGACAGGCGGCTGTCGACTGTGCCGAAAGGCTGGTAGAATTCGGGATCTAAATGCATCAGCCACCGGAATTAAAATCGATCAAATGAACTGTTTGAAAATTACGTGGGTCTGGTTCGCGTTACTTGCCGGCTGCAGCGGCTTCGCGTGCGATCAGCAAGAAACCTTTGGCGGTGGCATCCTTCTGAAGGGCAGCGAGATGCGCGCGGCCTGTGGAGCGATCGCCAGACTTCATTTCGACCTCGCCCATGCCAAGGCGGGCTTCCAACTGAATACCGGTGAGGTTTTGTTTCGTGGCGTCAGTCAAGACGGACTGGATTGATTTCTTGGCTTCGGAGACATCAGCAGGACTGCCAGAACTTGCGCCAATGATCCCAGCTTCGACGGCCACGCGAAGGCGAATGTTTGTGTCGCCGCCTTTTTGCGTGAGCGCGGAGGCTTTGTCAATGGCCGCATGCGCATCGGTTGTTTTGCCTTGGGCGGCGAGGGCGCGGGCGAGGAGGTAATAAGCGAAAGCTGCATCATCTACGTCGTTGAGCTTCTCAAGCTGCTGGGCTGATTCGCGCGCCGTGGATTCCGCGCCGGGGAATTGCTTTTCTTTAGTGGCCAAATCAGCGAGTGCGAGTTGCGTCTCGCCAATCATGCGCGGCTCGCCAAGCCCCTTGCGAATTTCCAGCGATTGTTCGTCACTCTTGAGAGCCGCGGCCAGATTGCCCTGGTCCGCATAAACTTCTCCCAAGAGATACAACGCGTAAGCCGTGAGGCTCTTGTTGCCCATCTCCTGGGCAATGGCCAGGGCTTCCTCTTGCTTTTTGCGCGCTTCGTCGAGCTTTCCTTCGTCCACCAAAATGATGCCGGTGTTTTCAAGGCAGCGAACGACGCCGCCTTTCTCGCCGATCTCGCGAAAGTCAGCCATGGCCTCCGCGAGCAGCCTTCGAGAACCCGGGAGATCCAGTTGATCGCGTAGGACTCCGGCAAGATTGTTGAGCGCCATTGCGTGGGATTTTTTATCGCCAATTTCCTTCGTAGTGGCGAGGGACTCCTCGTACGCCCTGCGGGCGCCCGCAGCGTCTCCCTGCTCCATCAACACAACGGCAATACTGTTGAGGGCGTGGGCGGCGTTGCCGCGATCCCCGGCGGACTCGAAAATCTTCTGAGCATCCTTGCAGACCGAGATTGCTTCCTGTGGATTTCCAACATAGCGAAGGGCGGAGCATTCTGAGATGCGCGCTTGAGCAGCGAGGAGACGAGCACCTTGCGAATCGGCAGTGGCTACAGCCTTGGCTGCTGAAGCTTGTTGTCTCTTGTAGTCGCCGAGGGATGCGGCCGCAACCGCATCGTAGAGATCAATCCGCGCATCTTCTGACGCAGGCGCCGGAAACTTCCTCAGTGAAGCCAGCGTAGCCAGCGCGTCTTTTCCTTTGCTGGCGGAAGTTTGCGCCGCAGCGAGCCGCAGGCCGTAATCCAGATTGTCGGGGAAAAAATCAAAAAGCGTTCTGTAGGTTTCGACGGCCTTGGCGCCATCGTTGGTTAACTCCCGGTACTGTCCCTCAATCCAAAGACGATCTTCGCGGGAAAAATTGGCAGAGAGGTCGAAGGCCTTCTTGGCTTCTTCTTTCGCATTGGCGTCGTAACCGAGTCCCTTCCAGGCGACGGCCAGAGCTGAATGCGCCAGGGCATACTGGGGTTCGACTTCGACAGCCTTTTGGAGCACGTCGCGGGCGCGCAGATAGTCGTACTGACGAAGCTTTTGCAAACCTTCCGAGTAAAAGCGAGCGGCGTCGCCATTCCGCGGTAAGGTGGCTCTTACCGCGAGTGCTTGTGCCGGCGAAACTTCGCCCACGCCGAGCTTGTCTCGAAGAATTGTCCCGGCTCGGCCGACAAGATCATCCACTTGGTCTTCGTTGCCCTTGACGGAAGCAACGGCGAGGATCTCGCCCGCCCGGGTATCCTGGAGACGCAAATCAACGCGAATCTGGCCTCCGCCAAGAGGGACATACGAGCCAAGAACAATCTCATCGGCATTCAGATTCTTGCGAATTCTCTCCAGCGTATCCTGGCCAAAGCTGTCTGTCTCCGGCAACGACAAATTGATTTTCATCCGAGCGACATTTTCTCCGGGAATCGCGCGCAGTTGCTCTCCCGCAGCTAGCTCGGTGGTCAGCATCTCCGCAAGTGCCGTGGAAAGCCAAGCCTCATCCTGGCGCTCTGAGACGTTCTTGAAGCCAAGGACGGCCACCGAGCGCCGGGCTTTTACGGGCGCGGAGCTAACCACTGCGGGGCGCGCCGCCCCGCGATGCAGAAATCGATCGCCTAACCCGCCGAGGTTGAGGCCCAACCCTAAGCCCACGAGCAGTACGGTCATTACCGAGACGCCGACGGTTACGAAAAGAACGCGACTTCGCGGGAGGACCTTTGCGGACTGGCCGGCAGCCACTCCTTCCAGGACGACCTTCAACTCTCGCGCCGATTGGTAACGCTCGGCCGGGTCTTTCTCGAGCGCCTTCATGATGACGCTCTCCAGGATTGGCGTGAGCCGCTGGTTGCGCGAGCTTGGGGGATCAGGGGTCTGGTGCAGGATCGCCCCCACCAGCTCGGCGCTTTGCGATTGCGGAAAGGGCCGATGGCCGGTGGCCATTTCGTACAGCAATGCTCCCGCAGCATAAATATCGCTTCGCTCATCCACGGGGAGTCCCCGCAACTGTTCCGGGGACATGTAGGGCACTGTGCCGGATACCGTACCTGTTTTGGTCGTGACGCTCACCGTGAGATCCACCTCTTGTGGAAGTTGCAGGAGGCGAGCGAGACCAAAATCCAGAATTTTCAAACGACCATCCGGGGTAATCATCAAGTTGCCGGGCTTGAGGTCACGGTGGATCACCCGGTGTTCGTGCGCTGCCGCCAGCCCCTCTGCCAATTGCGTCCCTAGACGCACGATTTCCTTTTCCGGTAGAGGTCCCTGCTTGAGCTTGTCGCTCAGGACACTCCCGGCAATGAGCTCCATTACCAGGAAGTCCACGTCGTCCTGGGTGCTGAATTCGTGAACCGTTTCGATGTTTGGATGGTTCAGCTTGGCGAGTGCCAGGGCTTCCTTGCGGAATTGTCTGCGCGCGGCCTCATCGGATAACGTTCCGGCCTGTAGGATCTTGAGGGCCACATCGCGGTCGAGCCGCTGATCATGGGCGCGGTAGACTTCACCCATTCCACCAGCGCCAATCTTTTCGACAATCAGGTAGTGGCCGAGTGTCTGCCCAATCATGGGGGCGGGGAAAGCCTCTGGACGCGCATATTAGGCCTCGCTTTGAGGCCAAGTCAATGCTCGCAATGGAGAGTGTTCCGGCAAAGAGATGTGAATTCTGGCCGAGCCGAAAGGCTTTCTTTCCCGCACAGGCATGCTCTCGCGATGCTAAGTGACGAACCCGATTCGACTCGAGCCTATGGGAAGTGAACGCGTGACGATTTTGGAAACGGACAGTCGTCCTCTAGATCCCGGGTAACGCGGCAGCGTTGACCGAACCCATCAACTCCCGGATTGTCTGCTAACCTTACCTAATCGTGTTACGTCAGAGTTGCCCGTCAAGCAGGATTTACGTAATTAGCCGCAGGTGCCAAAATCACTGCCGGCTGATCGTTATCAACTGTTTCTGGCTCCTCGCAATCCGCAGAGTGGAAGTAACCTCGGATGACTAGAGGGTCTTGAGGAAGGCGACAAGATCGTCTTTGTCTTGCTGCGACAAGTTCAACTTGAACCGCGTCTTGTAAAAATCCACGACGTCTTCTAGCGTCGCGGCTGAACCGTTGTGGAAATAAGGCGCACGACCAGCGAGACCACGCAGGATGGGCCCTTTGAATTTGCCAATGTCGGCGCACTTGCCGGTAACCATTGCTCTGCCTATGTCTGACACCTGGGTGATCACTCCCGTCGCGTTGCACATCACGGTGATCAGCGGAAGATCCGGAGTGCGGCGCGACGCGTCAACCAAACCAATATTCAGCGGAGCGGGCACAGAGTGGTCGCCGACATTCGGCGAATCGTGGCACGTGCCGCAGAAACCGTTGATCGTGTCTACTTTCAAAATGTCATTGAGACCGGCGACTCCAGTAATCGGAATCGGCAAAGTGTTGAAGATCTTCTGACCGCGCGCAACCGCTCGGCGAGCGCTAGTGTGTTCGTTGTAACGGCGATCTTCGATGTGAGCCCACTTGTCGTAGAGACTGAAAATTGTCGGCGAAAAGGCAGCGCCGGTGGGATTCATTCCAAGCGGATCGTTGATGCCGATGAAAAACTCCTGCTTCGAGAGATGTGCCGGACCGCCCTTGGCGCCGTCGTCATCCAGGTCGCCCGCTCCGTTGTCATGAGTTTGTGCTGTGAAAATGTTTGTTTCGAAATCGATGATCTCCTGAATCTGTCCGGGAGTTGGAGGCTGCCCCTGCGCGTGGATGGTCGTGGCATCTGTGGCCTGCTTTGCCAGATCAGAGTTGATCGGTTGAAAATTGCCGCTCGCATCTTTGAGCGTTTCTCGTCCGTCCCACATCACCGTGCTCAGATAGGGAATATTCGTCGTCGGCAGCGGGCGCCGATAGACGGAGATCGCGCTGATGCTGTTGCAGCCATACGGATTGTCATTGTCAAGAACAGTGAATTCGGCGTTCGCTGGGACTTGCAGCTCGATGCGGATAAGCCCCTTGGTAAGTAGGAGACTATACGCCGAGCGTCGCGTTTTTTCCGTCGAGACATCTTGCGACGGGCAACCAGAGCCGTCGTTGGTCCTGAAGATCGGATCTGTACCATGGGTCGCATTGAAGCGGTCTCGAATGTGGGGTGGGGTAACCGACCACGCATCGCTTGCCTGATGGCAGGTAACACAACTGCGACCGTTCGTGCCCAAGTCCTGGAAGAAAGCGTTCGTCGCGGTATCGGTAGGACCGCCAACATTGAAATTGGCAAAGCGCCCCTCCGGGTCCGAGAATTCCTGGTAGTGCGGGACAAACTGGTCCTCGTTATGGGCGACCGCCAACCCTCCTACGCCTAGCAATAGGAATGAGGAGAGAAGCACGGCTTCGCGCCGACTGTGACGGTATTTGCCGTTCCGGATGGGGCCGTCAAAACCCTGAGGCTCTGTTCGCTTTTGCCGCGAGCACCTACCGATAATAGGGCGCAACGTATTCCTCAACCAATCGAGAGCAAGCAGAAATGAATAGGCAACACTGGCGCGCGGTGAGCAAGGTGTTCCCATATAAACGGGCGGCCGGAACGAAACCCTCTGTGCCGCACCTTCGACGGCCACGGATTGGTACGCAGCTGGCTTTCTTTCAGAAGTTGCGGGTTTCATAGTCAACGCTCCTTGTGCGCCGGTTAAACCGGCGAGGTTGTAGTGAATGGAAAAGTCACACGAAAGTGGAGTAGCGACCCACGTCGGCCCCGAGTCATGCGGAGCCGCTCGCAAGGGCGGCGTCGAAGCGTTGACAGGGGACCGTGCGGGCCGGGTATTCAGCCGCGAAAGAAACTCACTCCGGGATGCCGACGCCGTAAGGAGGCGCGGAAGGCCACATCTGGTGTGCCGATATCGCGAGGTACACGAGAATCCCGCGCGGTCAGAGACCCCGTGCACGTACGGAAACACCGCGCATGGGAACCGGGAGATCCCAAGTCCGCCCTGGGCCGCAGTTGCTCTGGGACGCGTCGGGAAGTCTAAGGACGCACGCCGATGACGAACGGACCTGGGAAGTCGGACAGCCCTACTGTACCTGGGAAGTCCTCGAACAACGCCGGGCAACCGGCGGCGGAGGGGATGGAGGGAAAGGGGTTGGCCAAAGGGAACCTGCCACAGCAAAACGCGTCCCGGACACCGAGCCGGAAAGACGCGCCCAGTGAGCTGGAGCGGGTACGTCAAGCAGCAAAGAAGGATAAGCAGTTGCGGTTCACAGCGCTCCTGCACCACATCTACAACCTGGAAACGCTGCGCATGGCTTACTTCCGTTTGAAGAAGGAAGCCGCGCCGGGCGTGGACGGAGAGACGTGGCGGCACTACGGGGAAGAACTGGAGAGGAATCTCCAGGACCTTTCCGGAAGGTTGAAGCGAGGGGCGTACCGAGCGAAACCCGTGCGTAGGGTGTATATCGCCAAGACCGATGGGCGGCAAAGGCCGCTCGGAGTACCGGCGCTGGAAGATAAGATCGTCCAGCGTGCGGCGGTCGAGGTGTTGAACGCCATTTATGAAACGGATTTTCTCGGCTTTTCGTACGGGTTCCGACCACGGCGAAGCCAGCATCAAGCGCTGGATGCGCTCTACACGGGACTGCTGACCAGAAAAGTGAACTGGGTGCTCGATCTTGACATCAAAAGTTTTTTCGATGGGCTTTCCCACGAATGGCTGGTCAAGTTCGTCGAGCATCGGGTGGCCGATCGGCGCGTCGTGCGGCTGATCCAGAAATGGCTGAACGCCGGCGTGCTGGAGGATGGGAAACGAATACGGGTGGAGGAAGGAACGCCTCAGGGCGGAAGTGCTTCGCCGCTTTTGGCGAACGTCTATCTTCATTACGTGTTCGACCTGTGGATCCAAGCATGGCGTCAAAAGCGGGCGCACGGTGATGTCATCGTCGTGCGATTCGCGGACGATATCGTGGTTGGATTCCAGAGCAAAGCGGATGCCGAACAGTTCCGGGCGGAACTCACCGAAAGAATGAGGAAGTTCAACCTGGAATTGCATCCCGAGAAAACGCGGCTGCTGGAATTTGGTCCGTTTGCGATCAACAACCGGCAAAGGCGTGGAGAAGGGAAGCCCGCGACATTCAACTTTCTCGGCTTTACGCATATCTGCGTGAAGAAGAGGAGCAACGGAATGTACACGGTGCTGCGGCAAACGATCCGCAAAAGGCTGCAGGCGAAGCTGAATGCGGTGAAAGCCGAACTTCAGCGGCGCATGCACGAACCCATCCCCGAACAGGGCAAGTGGTTGCAAGCGGTGCTGCGTGGGCACCTCCGGTATTACGGAGTGCCCATGAACAACCCGGCGCTGGCTCTTTTTCGCTTCCAAGTGGGACGACTCTGGCATCGCTCGCTGTCGCGGCGTAGCCAGAACGGACACGTCCTCTGGGACCGCATGCGGCGTCTCATCACTCACTGGCTGCCTCTGCCTACCGTCTGTCATCCCTATCCCCTGCGCCGCATGGGCGTCATCACCTAAGGCAAGAGCCGGATGCGGGAAATCCGCCTGTCCGGATCCGTGGAGGGGGTTGTGAGCAATCATGATCCCTACTCCGACTGACTGACGGTCGTTACGGTCCTGGCCTATGTTTTGCCAATTCGCAGCACCACGATGCCGGCCAGAACCAAAGCGACTCCGGCCAGCCGCTCGAGTGAACTACTTTCTTTCAAAAAGAACACACCCAGGGAATATGCGGAGATGGCCTCGAGCCCCAGAACTACGATGTAAGTGATGACCATCTGTTGACCGCGCATGGCAATGGTCTGCAGGCTGGCACCCGCGATGAAAAAAGTGAAGACAAGCATGGTGGGTCGAAATTCCGTCAATCCAGAGGAGGCCTTCATGAAATACCCACCGATGCTGAAGGAGAGGGCCGCCAAGGAAGTTAGCGTTACGAACATCTGCGTTTCTCCGTGGCGCGAAGCCCTGAGGTTGGTGGCCTTCGCACTCATAGACAAAGAGTCCTTAACGGTGGAAACCCGTTGAAGCTCACCGATGCATAGCTGCTGGAGTAGGCACCGGTATTCAGAATCTCAAGGCGGTCGCCACATTGCAGGTCGCGTGGCAGGTGATAACCAGACTTCTCGTAGAGGATGTCGGCGCTGTCACAAGTTGGCCCGGCGAGCAAAACAGGGCCCTGCGTGCCGGTGCGCGAAGTCCGCAGCTGGTATTTAATGCTTTCGTTGAGCGTTTCTGCCAGGCCCCCAAATTTCCCGACGTCGAGATAAACCCACCGTGTCTGATCGTTGCGCGATTTCTGTGAGACCAGTACAACCTCGGTTTGAATTACACCGGCCTCTGCGACGAGAGACCGGCCAGGCTCGAGCATTAACTCCGGGTGCGCGCCGCCAAATGCCTCGTCCAACGATTGTCCGATGGCCTCCGCGAAGTGACTGACGGGGGGAACACTTCTCTCATAGGGAACCGGGAAGCCGCCTCCGATGTTTACTGTGCCGGGTGAGAGGCCCTCCTGCCCCAGTCTTCGGAAGAGTCCCGCCACTTCGTGCAGTGGTTTTCTCCACTGAGTGGGATCCGTCTGCTGCGATCCGACGTGAAACGAAAGGGCGACAGGGCGCAATCCAAGATCGCGAGCCAGGAGGAGGAGCTCAGCAGCCATTTCCCGATCACAACCAAATTTTCTAGAGAGGTGCCAGCCGGCGTTCTCGCCCGTCGTTTGCAAACGGCACATGACCTCGGAGGAAGGGGCGTGAACTGCCAGCTTGCGTAGTTCGGCCTCGCTATCGAACGCGAATCGGCGAACGCCACAGGCAAACGCGTAGGCTATGTCAGATGACTTCTTGATTGTATTTCCGTAGGACAGGCGCGTTGGGTGGACACCAAGAGCAAGACACATTTCCAGTTCGGGCCGGCTCGCGACATCGAATCTGGCACCCAGAGTTTCCAGGAGCGCTACGACTTCAAGCGCGGGATTCGCTTTCACCGCGTAATAGATGGACGCGGTGGGAAAGTGATGTCGCAATTCACGATACTTGGCTTCGATCACGTCCAGATCGACGGCAAGTATTGGCGTCTCCGGGCGGGTGAGCAGAAACTGCTCCAGCTTCTTGGTCAACCCGAGAATTTCGCTCTTCGGTTGTTCGGCCAAAACTGTTTTCACGCTAGCCTCATTTCTTCGAACTCGCTGTTCAAAGATCCGAGCATGCGGAGAGGTTGCTTGAGGTCTAAATTTCTGGCAATGGCGAGTGGCTGACGGTTTTCTAAAGTTTTTGTGACGCCGTAATCGATAGAAAACAAATATGATTGCGTCGAACTACGAAAAGTCGAATAGAATGAGACCACTCTGTTCAAGGTTGGTTGCTGTGGTTTCAGGACCTGTCCCATCTGCCCATCGAGTCCGCCTTGGGGAGGATTTCGAGCTCGACTTGCGCGCCTATGAGCTGCGCAGGGCGGGCCGCGCGCTCAAGCTGGAACGCATACCCATGGATCTGCTCGTCCTATTGGTCGAGCACCGCGGGGAATTGGTAACGCGGGACCAGATCATCGAGAAGATATGGGGGAAAGACGTCTTTCTGGATACGGACGGCAGCATCAATTCTGCTATCCGAAAGATCAGGCAGGCCCTGAAAGACGATCCCGAACACCCTCGTTTCTTGCAGACCGCGAGCGGGAGGGGCTACCGCTTCATCGCTCCGATCGTGCAAATCACCCCGGGCGAGGGCCTGCACAACGAGGGGATTGCCGACACAGGGTCGCGAGCAAGCTCAGCAGTTGACGAACCAACTCCGCCGAGCGAACCTCCGACCCAGACTACGCCTCGCAAGCGCGGATGGATAGTCGCGGTCGCGGCCCTTCTTATCGCATTTATTTCAGCTGGGGTGATTGCGGGAGCTGTTCACCTGATTCACTTACGCGCCGTTAGGCTCACGGCAGGAGACACAATCGTACTCGGGGATTTTGCCAACTCCACTGGCGACCCCATTTTCGACGATACGCTCAAGCAGGCGCTCGCGGTTTCGCTGCGCCAGTCTCCATTCCTCAATATCCTTCCCGAAAGCAAAGTCGCCAAGACCCTGAAGTTAATGACCCGCGATCGCAGTGCTTCTCTCACTCCTGCCGTGGCCGACGAAGTCTGCCAACGTGCCGGAAGCAAGGCGTTTGTCGCCGGTGCGATTGGAAGTCTCGGTACGGAGTATGTGCTGGGATTGAAAGCGGTGAACTGCCATAGCGGAGACACGCTGGCACAAGAGCAGGTAACGGCAGCAAGCAAGGAGCAAGTCCTCGCTGCACTCGGCGCTGCAGCGACGAGACTTCGCGGTGAACTCGGCGAGTCTCTGACTACCGTCCAGAAATTCGACGTGCCGCTGACGGAAGCGACCACTTCTTCACTCGAAGCTCTGAGGGCGTACAGTCAGGGATTGAAAACCTGGAACACGAAAGGAGAAGCCGAAGCGATTCCGTATCTCAAACGAGCGTTGGAATTGGACCCCAGTTTTGCGAGCGCCTACGTGTCCTTGGGAACGGTTTACAAAAACATCGAGCGCCCCGCCCTGGCCGCCGGCAGCATCTCCAAAGCGTACGAACTGCGTGAACGCGCGAGCGAGCGCGAGAGGTTCTACATTTTGGGCCATTACTATCGCGAAGTAACCGGCGAGCTAAATAAAGCGCTATCCGTTTATAAACAGTGGAGAGAGGAGTATTCGTCCGATCCGACCCCTCGAACTAACTCCGGAAACATTTACCTGTACCTGGGGGACTATGAGAAAGGCCTGGCGCAACATCGCGACGCCTTACGCGTGGAACAAAATGGCGTTTTGATCTATGAAAATATTGCTCTCACGAATATCTACTTGAATCGCCTTGACGAGGCGACCGCCAGCATACAAGCGGCATTTGCGCACAATCTGGATGATGCAACGCTGCACCAACTGCTCCAGCAAATTGCCTTGTTGCGCGGAGACACGGTCGGCCAGGAGCGTGAGGCGTCCTGGGGAATGGGTAAGCCGGGCGTCGAAGATGTCTTTCTGGCCGCTCAAGCGGACTTCGAAGCCTCGTTGGGGCATATTGCAAAAGCCCGCGATTTGTCCCGGCGAGCGGTAGATTCCGCAGTTCGAAGCGGTTCGAAAGAGACCGCGGCTTTTTGGCAGGGACAAGCTGCAGTACGCGAAGCAGAAGTCGGGAACTATCAAGAAGCGGTCAAGGAAATCGAGGCTACCCTCGCTCTAGCGCCAAATCAGGATTCGCAGACAGTCGCGGCCCTGACTTTGGCACGCGCCGGACAGGAGGGGCGGGCGCGAACCATTGCCAATCAGCTCGATCAGGACTACCCCCTGAATACCCTGTTGCAATCCTATTGGTTGCCTTCGATTCGAGCGGCAATCCAGCTGCGGCGTGACGATGGCAAAGCCGCCGTCCAGTCCTTGCAGTTGGCGACTACTTACGAGCTGGGGATTGGAGTGGGATACCTCGGCGTTCTGCAGCCGCCCTATCTTCGCGCCGAAGCGTTTGTGCTATCCCATCAGTGGTCCGCAGCGGCAGTCGAACTGCAAAAAGTATTGGATCATTACACGAGCACAACGTTTGTCATGGCAAGCCTCGCAAAATTGCAGCTCGCCCGTGCTTACGCGATGTCTAATGAAACGTCAAAAGCGAAAAACGCATACCAGGATTTTCTTACCCTCTGGAAAGACGCTGATCCGAACCTCCCTATCCTGAAGCAAGCGAAAGCCGAGTATTCCAATTTGAAGCCGCCCTCGTAAATATACAGCTCAAAATCAGGCTGTCTTAAGTTGCATCGCTTTGGCCAGACTCTTATGTCCAGGCAGTCGGCAAACCGGAAGTGCGCGCTGAGCAGCGCGTTGTTCAGGAGGGTTGAAGTCCCTCTGGCGCTCAGATGAGGGGCGCCATATCCAAGAAGCGGGGTTCGTAGCCTCGCTGGCCGGAGAAAGTGGAAGGTATGGAGAGGTCTAAACGGGCACGAAGGCGAAAGCTGGATACGGCCAAGACCGACCTAAAGCCACCGCTTGTTGTACTTCGGAGGGCAGGGTGTCCATCGCGAGATGGAATCCGAAGGGCATGAGGAGAAGTACCGGGCCGTAATCGATGGGGACCATCCCCAGGATGAACTGGTCGGCCAAAGGTGGGGCAAGGTCGAGTCTGCACTTCTGAGACGAAGGCGTTCTCATTCACCCACCGCACCAAGGTGTTTGCGGACGGCACGGTACGGAAGAACAGCGCGTGACCTCAGGAGAACTGGCAGAGTCTCCGGGTGGCACCGGAGTAAGCAGACCTATAAGCGTAAGCGAAGTGGCGAGCGATGCTGTGACCGAGCGATCGGCGACCAGAGTGGGTCGGGGAAGGTGGCAGGCGAAGGCAGGAAGGAAGAGGCGGGCAGCCAGAAGAGTAAGGATGATGAAGGTGGATCAGTTTGCTTAGCGAAAAACCCGTACATCATCGTCCGAGGATACTGGAAGCCGGCCTCAACCTAACGGATGTAAGAGAGGTCCACTTGGTGTTTGCTTTTCCTTACATCTCCGGTCATGTGTCTTCGTGAAAGCTGCATGCGGGAAAACCGCACGTGCAGTTTGGGCGGCGGACGGAGGCTAGCGCGCAAGCGCGCCTCCTCCGACCCGACAGTGCCGCGAATCCCAGTCTTCTGGAGTGACTTCCGGCTTGTCGGCAAACCGGACGTTATCCAGAAATCGCTGGTCGTCTTAACGGAACAGCGTTGTTGCCGCAAAAGCAATTCAGTTGGTCATAATATATTGTCGGGAGCGACGGGACTCGAACCCGCGACCTCCTGCGTGAGAGGCAGGGGTTCGGGTTTCTGCGCGGTCTGCCCTCCTGATTTATCCGCGCCGAAAATGATGTCCCCAAAGTCCCGAAGTCTCCGCCTGAACGGGCCGCGTAACTATCACAAGATGAAGATGATGGTTTTTAGCTAAGCGCTAAAGCGTTTCGGAGTCGTTCCGAATGGTCATGGCATGAATCTGTTTGCTGTAATAGAATGAAAACAGTGGCGTTGCGCAACTCCCCGGTAGCTCAACGGTAGAGCATTCGGCTGTTAACAGAGAACTCAAAATCCAATAACTCGTTTCTCTGGCGTCAGTTAACAGCTTCCGGACCATCCCCAAACGCCTATTTCTTGTCCCCAGGATGTCCCCAAACACTACTTCCGTCCGTCTTCCGCGCCACGGCATACTTCACGTAGTCAGCCGAGCGGAACCAAACGGAGACCCGTCTCCGGTTCAGCTCCGACTAGGAGAACCCGCGGCCTCTGCCGTGACAGTGCAAAATTGATTGGTAACTTATTGAAACTACGCGGCACGGATGGCTACCAAGACCGCGTCTGGGCACCCTAAGGAACAGTTATTGGACCATGAATGGACCATAAAAAACGACCTCTGCGGGGAAAGGCGGAGGCTTTGAACTATAGGGGGTAGACAGCACCGCGAGCGGTCATGGGTTCGATCCCCACCGCCCCTACCATCCATCTTCCTGGTGGGTGGATAGTTAGCAAAATCACGCGGGGGCAAAAAGGGCCAGATAAGGCCAATGATCCGGTTTTTTTGCGTTAGTTTCCAGCGGCACGGGTGACAACCGGGTTCGTTAGCCCTTCATCATCGATGCGAAAAAATCATTGGGCGATACCGCAGAAGTGGGTGTCGTGAAGCCCTGGGTGCTCCCGCAGCGCGCGACCCTCTGCTTAGAAGTCGCTTGAGTAATTTTATTAAAACTTGCCGGAGTGAGCGCAAAGCAGGGGAAAATCAGCAAGTTGTGATAACTTCTGATCAACTACTTGCTCCTTCTTCATCACCTTTAAGCAGGCTTTTTGCTGCGATTTGTCACAATTAGTATTACGTTTTCATTACGGCAGCCGAGCCGGATGCAATTGGAACTGTCGAGCCCGCGTCGATCTGCCTCAGACCATTCACAGCGCGAACACTCGGTTTCGGAATAGTTTCCGAGTCCGGCCGTGATCCAAGCACAATCGCCACGGTGACAGTCGGACCACATCCCCGGTTAGCCAAGTGACCGCGGTTAAGCAAAGCTCGATACGTTTATAACGTCATTTTGGCGACTCCTCCCTTGGGGCTGCCAATGGCGTTCGGTCCAGAGAACCTCGTCCCTCCACACCAATCCCGTCGCGAGGATATACCCCCATCAGGACGTGACCCTTTCGCTCCTGGGTCTTGCGAGATGAAGTAACCGAACACTTAACTGAGTCTAGCTTCCGCACACGATGAAGGCGGTCGAGACTGACGGAGTGTTCATGATTGACCGCAGCATGGTCCTTGAAGGAGAGACGATTGCGAATCTCTAGCACCTCTCCAGATTCGGAAGCTCACTGCTGCCGCGACTTGGTCCGGATTGCTCGGCGCGGCCAATCGTTGTATGCAGTGCGACGATACGCCATAATTAGTGTTTCGACGACACGGTGAGAACGGAATGAAGATTGCCCAAGTAGCGCCACTCTATGAAAGTGTTCCTCCTAAGCTATACGGAGGCACCGAGAGGGTGGTGTCGTATTTGACCGAAGAACTAGTCGAGATGGGACACGAAGTTACGCTGTTCGCCAGCGGCGACTCTGAGACGGCTGCGCGCCTCATACCCGCTTGCCCAAGTTCTCTGCGCTTGGACAAAGGCTGCATCGACCAACTCGCTCATCATTACGTAATGCTCGAAGACGTAATGGAGCGCGCCAAAGAATTCGACATCATCCATTTCCACGTGGACTATCTGCACTTTCCGCTTTCGAGGATTACCGGCTTCCCGCATGTCACCACCCTTCACGGACGCCTGGATCTTCCGGACTTGGTTCCTCTGTATCGAAAGTATCGAGAAATGCCCGTGGTCTCCATCTGTCACGGCCAACGCAAACCGCTGTGCTGGGCAAACTGGGTTGGCAATGTCTATCACGGTTTACCCGAGCGTCTTTCGCCCGGCGATGGTAGTGGAAAGTATCTTGCGTTTCTGGGGCGAATTTGCCCCGAGAAGCGGGTCGATCGCGCCATCCAAATCGCACTGGAAGTGGGCATGCCGCTGAAGATCGCCGCCAAGGTGGACCGCGTGGATCGCGAGTATTATGAATGCAAGATCAAGCCGCTACTGGCGAATCCGAATGTTGAGTACATCGGAGAGATCAAAGAACACCAAAAGGCCGAGTTTCTTGGGAATGCCTACGCGCATCTTTTCCCGATCGACTGGCCGGAACCGTTTGGTCTGACTATGATCGAGGCGATGGCGTGTGGGACGCCGACAATTGCGTTCAATTGCGGCTCCGTGCCGGAGGTGATCACTCACGGCGTGAGCGGCTTGATCGTGAACAACATGCGGGAAGCGGTGAGCGCAGTCGCAGAAGCATCCACTCTGAGTCGGGCCGCGTGCCGCCAGGAATTTGAGACGCGATTTACCGCATCGAGGATGGCCCAGGATTACGTTAAGCTATACCAGGCGATGTTGAGCACCAAGTCTCTTTCCACGGAGACGCGGGAGATCGACTCGTTGCTCACTCTCTAGGACGGGACGGTTTCGCTTTGACGGACATTGTCCGGGTCGAAGATGAATATTATGTTCGAGCTTCTTCCGCACTGGCTGACGACCGCACCCGTGTGCTCAAGTATGGCGACACTTTTGCGGTTTTCAACAGATATGGAGACATCGAAGCCTTGGGGCCCTCGCAATTCGGACTTTTCCACGCCGAGAGCCGGCATCTTTCCCGCTTCACGATGCGCGTCAATCAGCAGCAGGCGTTACTTCTGAGCTCGACGATCCGTGAAGACAACGCCTTTTTGTCGGTCGACCTTACCAACCTTGACAGCCCGGTGAATAGCGACGACACCCTGCCGCGAGGAACCGTCCACATTTTCCGCTTACAATTTCTCAGAGAGGCAAGCTGTTACCAGCATATTCGCCTGCTCAATTACGGCCTCCAGCCTGTTCGCGTTTCACTCCTCCTTCAATTCGATGCGGACTTCGCCGATATCTTTGAAGTGCGCGGGACAAAGCGAGCGCGAAAGGGCGAACGTCTGCCCGATCAGGTCGAGGGAGACGCCGCGATCCTGGCATACAAGGGTTTGGATGGCGTGGTCCGCCGCACTCGCCTGGAGTTTTCGCCGCGGCCTGCATCCCTTACGACGCGCGAGGCTAGCTTCCAGATAACATTGGAGCCGAAAGAAGAGGAATCTATATACAGCACAGTTTCCTGCGAACGGAATCCTAGCGGCAAACAGTTTGAACCCTTCCACACAGCTTTTCGGAGACTGCAACGCGATTTTGACCGTACCAGCATCGATGAGTGCCGAATCACGACGACCAGCGAAAGCTTTAATGCATGGCTGACGCGCTCTGCCGCGGATCTGCGGATGCTGATTGAAGGCAATCCGGAAGGTCCGTATCCGTACGCCGGGGTTCCGTGGTTCGACACCGTTTTTGGCCGCGACGGAATCATTACCGCTCTCGAATGTTTGTGGATGGCGCCTCGCATCGCGGAAGGCGTCTTGAACTACCTCGCGGAAACGCAGGCCACGGAAGAAATACCCGAACAGGATGCCGAGCCCGGGAAAATCCTGCATGAAATGCGGCGCGGCGAAATGGCGGTGATGAAAGAAGTTCCCTTCGCCCGGTATTACGGCAGCGTCGACTCCACCCCTCTTTTCGTCATGCTTGCCGGCGGCTACTTTGCGCGAACAGGAAGCCTAACGTTTCTGAAACAAATCTGGCCGAACATCAAGCGCGCCTTGCATTGGATGGACGAGTACGGGGACTCCGACGGAGACGGTTTCGTCGAGTATGAGCAGCGCTCGTCAAAGGGTCTGGTGCAACAAGGTTGGAAGGATTCCCAAGACTCCATCTTCCATGCCGACGGGCGTATGGCCGAGCCACCGATTGCTTTGTGTGAAGTCCAAGGCTATGCGTACGCGGCCAAGCGGTCCGCCGCGTTGATCGCACGCGCGTTGGAGGAACCGGATCTCGCCGAGAAGTTGGATTTAGAAGCAGAAGCGCTGCGAGCGAAGTTCGAAGAAGCATTTTGGTGCGATGATCTGGGCACCTATGCGCTTGCTCTGGATGGGCAAAAGCAGCAGTGCCGCGTGCGTACTTCCAACGCGGGGCACGCTCTTTTTTGTAAGATTGCGAGCCAAGAGCGGGCCGAGGCGGTAACTGCGTCGCTGATGAGTGAACAGTGCTTTTCAGGATGGGGTGTTCGGACGGTCGGCGCGTCTGAATGTCGCTACAATCCGATGTCTTACCACAATGGTTCCGTCTGGCCTCACGACAATGCCCTGATCGGGCTGGGTTTCTCACTCTATGGTATACAGGAGCAAGCATGCAAAATCCTGCATGGCTTGTACGAGGCCAGTCGCCATGTTGAATCACAACGCCTGCCTGAGCTCTTCTGCGGCTTTCACAAAAGACCCGAAGCAAGCGGCCCGACTCTCTATCCGGTCGCCTGTGCGCCGCAGGCGTGGTCTGCGGGATCAGTTTTCTTGCTCTTAAGGGCCTGTCTCGGACTCGAGGTGCGGGCTCGAGAAGGACAAATTCACTTCGCAAATCCCTGTCTGCCTTTGCATCTGGACGAAGTTCGTATCGACAATTTGCGGCTCGGAGATGCCTCCGCTGATTTTCTTATCCGCAGGGACGGATCAGGCGTCGCCGTCGAAGTTCTGCGCAAACGCGGTGACATCGAAGTTCTTAAATCCGCCTGATACCGCCTATCTCAGAATGCGACCGGCAGGGATTCAACGGCGCGCGCGATCCTTGCGCACGGCCTCGTCGATCAGTGCGTCGAGTTCAATGCGGGTCAGGCGTACGTCATCGCCAGCCGATTCCCGGGTGTCGCAGGTCATCGGGAGGTCCGCGCCTCCGCCGGGCGGCGGGACGACGAAGTATCGCGACCTCGCGGCCATCAGCTTGGCCACTTCGCCTCAAGCTAATCCAAGGTTCCCTGCAGCGCCTCGCGGAGCGATTCCTGCTTCTGGGAGACATCCGCCGAGATTGGTTAATTCTGTAAGCTGAACCTTTCAGACCCGACTCGTGAGCCCAGGATTAGCCGTTCGTCTGCGCCGCGGAGCGGTGGATGTGCGAACGCGGCTACATCATAGCGACAGGTCACGCAGGAGTTGTGTAGCGTTTTCGGATCGCCTCGACGACGCGGCCGCGGCTTTCTGAGGGGTCAAGCTCCCGGTCTTGTTCAATGATGCCAACTTCATCTGCAATTGCCTGGTCTTTTACGGATTCGCGTAGCCATCGGGAGTAGTCAGAGTTGCGGAGATGGTGGGTCCACGTTTCGTTGTCGATCCCCTCAGCCAGCTGAGCGAACATATTCATATTGTGCGCTCTCAGATTCAGCTTTCCGCCAGGGCCACGAAAATAGAAACTCTTGTCTTCTCCAAGTTCTCCGGCAGCATACTTGCGTCGATGTCGGCGAAGCTCCGTTTTAGGCGGTTCGATCGTCACTGTCACGGGCCCAGGGGAATCGGGAAATAACCAAGCCAAGACTTGGCCGGGCCGCGTAGGTGGCTCCGGTAGTCGCGCAATGCTCAGATTTTTGCCCGAGCCAGAGTTGAATTGAGCGATGACGCTCCGCGGGTCAGGTCCGATTGCGATCACGCCGTTTACTGAACTCAGGATCGCCTGAGAGACGTGATCCGGGTGAACGGTGATGAGAGCGAAACTCGCGAGTTCTTTCGGGATCGTTAAGCTGGCGGAATCAAGAGCGGAGGGAAGCAAATGATGCGCTTCATCAATGATGATCCAGTGCGGGCGGCCCGTTTGCGAACGCAGCTCCTGAAGCCTTGAGAGCAAGCCCCGGAAAAAGGACGGCCGGTCCGCGAGAGGAACACCGAGCAGATTGACGCTCAGAGAGTGTTTACTGGTGTTCAGCACTTCCAGAACCTCGGAAACTCCTGGTATGCGCTCGGGACCACCAAGCGTCACGAACTGCTCTAAATCATCATAGTCACCCTCGGGATCGACCACACAGATTTGATATTCCTTTTCGATGAGTCGCTCGACGATGGCCGACATGGTTGTCGATTTGCCGCCGCCCGAGGGCCCGGCTATGAGGAGCCGAGAACCGTAGGGTTCCAGGCGAAACTCCTCGTCCTTTTCCGTGCGGCCCAGCAGAATTTCGTGACGGCTCAAGCATTGCGCGACGCTTTGCAGATCCTCCGACAGCAACTTATCGATGAGCTCCTCGACACCCGCTCCATGTGAACCGCCGGTCACGAAATCGACGCGATCTTTCAAAGCCCTGAGCGCATTGCCCACAGCAACGCTGCATTCGCTAATTCCCAGAAAAGCGTGGTCGTTTTCCGCGTCTCCCACGCCGACGACGTTATGCGGCGATAGCCCCAATTCTTCCAACGCAACCTGCAGGCCCGTTCCTTTGTTCACGCCGGAGGGTAGAATCATCACCGCGCCCTTGTTGAAAGTAACCTGCAGCTCCAGCCCAAGCGTGCGGATTGCGTCCAGAACGGTAGCTTCGTTCGGGTGCCACGTGGAGACAATGCAGCTTCCCAAGGAAAGTGGTTCGACGCCCCGGCGCGCCAGTTCCTCGACGAACTCGCGCGGTGGCGGGTCTGCGAGCACTTTGTGATCGCGACTAGCCGGGCGGTACAAAAGTGCGCCATTTTCTGCAACTACACGATCGAAGATGGGCACATCAGGAAAAACCTGTAGCAAATCATTCAGCTCGCGACCCGTCGCAAGCACCAGCTTTCGCCCGGAAGCGCTGACTCGCTTCAGGGCTTCTATCGTGCTTGCTGCCACTCGCCCGTCGAGGGCGATGGTGCCGTCATAGTCGCAACATAAACAGAAATAGCGCATGTCCGAGACCTATTGCGTAGATGCGGGAGAACGCCGGCAAGTTCGCATGGGACTAGCCATTATTCCCAATCTTAAGAATTCTTCGAGACCTTGCGGGAGGTCGAGAAACGGGTCGGGATGCTGCGCCAGTTTGCCGCCTGCTGTCCCTCGCCAAAATGATGACCGACTTTGAAATCAACAGCTTGTGTACAGGCCTGTGACATTGTTAAAGGGGTGAAGCTCACTACTCCCAGAGCTTTGGCGACGGACAGCTTCAGCCAGTGCCGCCAATCGACTGGAGATGGAACAGTAGCGCGGGCAATGGGACCTGCCAATAGGAGCTTCGCAGGGTTGCTCACCTTTGCCGCGCTCGCGCCACCATGTCTACCAGAACGTTTCTGGCTTCCGCCGGACTGCTCACTTCCTCCGAGAACGCGATGCGTGCACCACGTGTACCATCTTGGGTTTTCAAGCGCAGGTGAAAGCCGAGCCGGTCGACCGAAGTCATCGCCACTTCCTGAGACTCAATTCCAGCAAATACCCTGGCAAGCAGGACGAGCGCATCCCCGTGACCGGCATTCATGTGCTGGATGATTTCGGTTGCAGTGTCAGCCAGCGGGTCGGGTTGTCCACGGTAATATTCCGAGGCGGAGACCCAGCCCATCACCCCGAAGCCACCCACGTAGTAAACGTCCACCACGTCCATGCGGTAAAAGGAAAAGTCTTCAAAGTCTACCCAATATTTGCTGTTGGCATAACGCGCCAAGTAGAGTTTCCGTGCTTCAGCCACCTCTGGCTCAGCTACCGGCAGAACATTTCCCAGTAGCGTGACCCTGGACGCCCCCAAGGGATCGCCGCTGGCGTCAGGCTGGGTCACCAACAGGCTGGAGCGCGGATCTGCTTGCACATTTTGAGTATGCATGGCCATCGTGCTGATGAGGAAGACGGGATGCCCGTGGTCGTCCAGCCCATAGGGCATCACAGATCCGAAGGGGAAACCCTGCTGTTTGCGTGAAAGTGTCGAGAGACTGCCGATTCGGCCCAGGTACACCAAGGTACGCGCTCGCTCGGCAAAGGTAGGCTCTGCGACCGCAGGTTGGTTGCTCCCCGCGCCTGAACCCGCGTGTTTCCCCGCCGGCAATGAAGACATCGCTGCTCTCCCGCATGGATTCGGCACATGATCCGGAATTTCTCTCGTGCTCCGGGTCCTCGAACAAGCTAACACGTCGAGGCTTGAGCTGTTGCGAATTGTTATTTCGCCCATGATTCCCCAGGGTTTCCGACCGTGCGCCGATTCTGCGATGCGCAATCTGGTCGTGCTAAGCTCGCGATGAGAATGTGACAATGTTACATCGGGTTGAAAACCGCTGAATGGAGTTTTCGGTAGCCACAGTCTGGGAAGATCATGTGGCAGCAGTTGTCAGTCAGGTGAGTTAGGAGCTTTAGATGCTTCAGGAATGCTTTTGTGATACGCATTCGCTTGGAGTGAGGGCAGGGACGCGCTTGGAATTTAGCCATGCCGGAACTTCGCACGGTTTTATCGAGCGGGGTGCACTATTTGGGGCGTGAACCTCTAGCGGGGCGCTACTCCAAACAGCCAATCTGCAACTTCCCGCCAGTCGCTCCCAGTGGCATTTGGAAATTGTCCACCAAGTTGCTTTTTGAGCTTGTTGGTAAGAGCCGGAAAATCCGGCCTGAGCTGCGGCTTTGCAAACCAACCCGCCATCTTTCCTCTTTTGATTGCAGCACCAGCGGCACGTATCCAGTAGTCGCTGGTACCACTGTTGTCTAGGATGTGATTGTGGATTTGCCTGGCTTCTAATGAAAACGTCATGGTCTGTGGCTCAGACTGAGACTATCATTTGCAGGTTTACACCGCAACACATTGCACAACGAGAGAGAGATTACGGAATCTCCGTAATGTTCGACCACGCTCCAACTCTTTCGCCAAATGAACGTTAGGTCATGGTAGAAGTCGGCTCGGCTGTCGGCCACTTCTTATCAATCCTCTCCAGCACGAACACAGCCTCATTGATCGCTTTCTTGACGAAATAATCCTTCGCAAAATTCGGCTTATCAGACTCGATGCAGTCGATCAGCTTCCGTGCGGACAAAATTGTAGCGGCGAGACGTGCACTCGTAATCGAGTGGTCTTGCTCAGGCGACGTAGTTTCGTGCTTCGTTTCGTCACACGAAACGGTGAGATCCTTCTTCTTCCCTGTGTTTCCATACTCTTGTTTGCGACGGCGCCATTCGTTTCTGAAACATCAGGCCTGACAGTTATCCACTTTATGAGTGGCAACGCATGGTCCCATCGCACGTAGCCTACAAGGCAGAGCGGGGAGGTAACTTTAGCTGAGGGCCGCTCTTGCAAGAATGAACTGATTCGACGGGGGGACTATACAGCGGCAGCCGAGCGTCACAATCTGTATCCATCGACCTACGATTCGCAAGGGCGGCCTATCATTCAAGTGCCCAACCTCGGGCCGCCAAAATAGAACGGCGCGCGCAGTATCGACAGTGTCCCAAATTGAACAGCTTTCGGACACGTCTTATCGGATTCTGTCTCGACGAGAATGGGGACCCCCGCTCCTCTCAGGAGCGTTGCATGCAAACCGGAACCGATACTTTTTTCCATGTCCTTCTATTCGCTTGCCCGGAATGCGGGAGTCCTGTTGCTTGTGCATGCGCAAGCACGGAGCAGAATTTGGAGGTCGCTGACGCACAGTGGTTCAATCCTGTCTGCGACTGTGGGTGGACTAGACCGATGATTGGCGCGCAAGCCCGGAAGCATTGGATCGAACCTTGGAAAATTCCAGTTAACTTAGTGCCTGAGGATGGTGATCACTCTGCATGGCTGAGAACCAACTGGCTGAACTACTGCAGACCTTGAACGAACCTCTTGAGGCTTGAGGCGACGAAAGACCCTGAGCGTAGGCGGCTGTTCTTACCTGGACGAGCGCCGGTGCCAGGGGGCCCGTCCAGCAGCGCACGGTCGCCTCGTGCCGCCATTCTACGCGCGTGCACGCGAGCCCCTGTTGAAATCAGCAAGAATCCTCTGGACTTTCGGCGAACTTCCGCGCATAACCTCTGCACCAGCCGGCTCACCCCAAAACTTTCCACATGGAGGTCAAATCATGCGAACCAAAAGGTTTGCTATTTTCACAACGACACTGTTGCTTGTGGCACTCGCTTTGAACGTTGCCGCCGCGGCAGCTGATCAAAGCTCTGGGACCTGGAAGATGAACCCCGCTAAATCGAAGTATAGCCCCGGACCAGCACCGAAGAGTACCACTGTAAAGATCGACTCTGACGCGGATAACATCAAGCTCAGTTCAGATGGAATCGACGCCGCTGGGAATCCGACTCACGTCGAGTACACCGCAAAATACGACGGCAAGGACTACCCGATTACCGGCATGCCGAACGCTGACACAGTAGCGTTAGAACGGCCCGACGCCAGCACGATCCGGTCCACTATCAAGAAAGGCGACCAAGTTGTGATGACCGTGACATCGGTGATCTCTAAAGACGGAACAACGCGGACTTCGACATTCAGGGGTAAGGACGCGCAGGGGCAGGATGTAAATAACGTCGTTGTTTACGACAAACAGTAAAGCGGTTTCTTCAATTATTTGTTGCTGATGTGACCGGGGGCTCTGGCAGGATCGTCGGCGAGCCCGCGTTGATTCTTGTCCCAGAGCATAGGTCGATTGCCTGAAGGTTTGATGAGGATTTGTATGCTCATTGGTGCATCTTCGAGTCCGACGCCGGGGCTGACATGGCTTTCTGTTTCGGCGCCTCACACACATATTTTTTGATTGTTTTTTGATTTCGCTTTTCCGGATTATCTTTGATGTATTGGAGAACCAAGTCGAGAGTAGTTTTGAGTGTCGCGTTATCGGGTACACAAATGCGCTGACCGGTGTCGGACCAATTAAGCGCGAGCGTGCCGGCCACGCCAGCAACGTAGGCGAGGCAAACGTCAGGCGGACGATTGTTATCATACTGGCAGACCGCCAAGAAGTTGGACGCTAGCTTTTCGGCTTGTGCCCTTTGCAATTGCAATTAGGAAACCAGCACCTGCCCACTAACTTTTTCTCACCGGGCCCGGCGTAATGGATGGTCTTGCTGTGGTTGCAGCGGCACGGTTGGATTTTTGGCATCGACTACGCGTGCTTTGATTCACCTTGGCTAACCAACGCCGCGAGAATCCATTTTTGCAACACATCTCGAAAATGCGGATTTACCTCATTGAACAGCACGCCCACGCCGGACGGTGTCACGTAGATTACGCGTGTCGGAGCTTCGAAATATTCATCCGAGTGGAACATCTTTAAGAACAGTTGCTGTTCTTGGGCGAACGAGCCGAACACTTCTAACAGACATCCTCGCAGGCTCAATTCCGTCACGCGGGCGGGAATACCTGTACCCGAACTTGGCTTTACTCGTGCAGTACGACGCTCAAGAGAGAAGTGTTGATCTGAAATCCGCCATTGTTGTATTGAATGAAGCCCAGTTTCCTGAATTTATTCATGAAAAAGTTGACTCGGGAGCGCGTCGTGCCGATCATCTCCGCCAGCGTTTCTTGCGACATCTTGGGGAGAACTCCGTGAGGCTGGTCTTCTTTGCCGTAACGGGCGAGCAATAGAAGAGTGCGGGCGAGCCGCTTCTCGCTCGAATTGAAAAGCTGATCGACCAAGTCCTCCTCGATCCGAATGTTCCGTGCCAGCATGAACCGGATGAAACGGTCGGAGAGGCCATGCTCCTCGTGAAGCACCTTGAACATTTCACTCTTCTCAATGACAAGCACAGTGGTAGGTGTAATCGCGGTAGCCGTTCCAATGCGAACGGGCTGACCTGCCAGACAGCCCTCACCAAAGAAGTCACCCGAGGCTAGAATCGCAACAACCGCCTCTTTGCCGACTTCATTGAGGACGGTCAGCTTCACACTGCCACTTTGTAGGTACATTACGCTCTCAGCGGCATCGCCTTGAGCGTACACGGCCTCCGCTCTCTTATACTCTTTGACTTTTCTCGACACGCCAGCCGAATCGAGAAAAGTTTGGGCATCGAAAGCGAGCTTCTGCTTGGGTTTTATATTGGATTTGATCTTCCGGGAAGTCGTGGATGCCCGCATAGAGACACCACCTGAGTATCTATAGCGCAAACACGTCATTTTAGTCAAGAAGTTCTTGATTGATTGGTACCGGGTCGAGCCAGTGTAGAATCTAGCTCCCTGTTTCCAGGACTCTTCATTTGGAGAATCACATGACTGGGCCCCTTGCAACAACCTACAGAGCCAAACTCTTCATAAAAAACGGAGCGTCCTACTTCACGATGGTCTACTGTCCCGCGTGTAATCTACAATTCCGGTTGCTTTGGCCCGTGACGATATTGAACTATCCCGAGAAAGCGATCCTGCATTTGAAGTGCCCCGGATGCCAACATTCATTTAGTTCGGATCAGCTTGCTGCTGGCAAACTTTCCCAGGTTGGCGGCAACTGCGAGCGTTACCCTGCCGCTCCTGTTGACATTGAACCATGCACGGATATTACGAAATCTCTCTAACGCGAGACCACGGCCCGGCATGAATCATTGGCCTGCCGTTCGCCCTTGCGGGATTGAACTTTCCAGTGCGCGTTTTCAAGATGTACATGACTTCAGGTCTGACCGCCGACGCCATCTCTTCAATACGCGCTACATTCTTGTCAACTGGTCGTGCCGAGTATTCCTGCCTCTGGCCGGAAACAAACGGACAGACTTTAGAAGCAAATTCCGCACACTGCTTATGCATCGCAGGATCGACAAACAATCGGTTCTTTTTCGAGAGTGGTCCGCCGATAAAGTAGCAGTATTCGCCAAGCCGATGCCCGCAGATGGCACAGAGTTTGTCTCTGAGGCATCGCGCGCAATGCTCAGTATTTACCGCTCGAAAATCTGGTTTACTAGCCGCCCACAACTGAATAAACGGAACAGGAAAGCCGTCGTAGATTTTAAGATGCGCAAGGAAGGCAGGAATTTTAGTCTGCTTCATTTCCTGACATTCTACTGCGTTTGGTCTAACATTGATTCCACTGGAAGACAATTTTGGGATCGCCTCAAGAAATGACCGCATTGAGAAAACGTGTCAGCATAAGTGCAATGAAACACCCAAAACAAAGTAGCCTCCGCAGACCCCGTGGCTGCCAGGCGATGATCAGGCCGGACCGACTGCGAGAGCCGGCGACCTCGGGACGGAGGCTGATGGTTCTTGGTTGGTTCGTTGTCAACAATAAGGAAACTGGCGGCTTGGTGCAGATCGTTTTCCCGCAGAGCTTTGCAGATGATTTAGCGACGAAGCCTTCCAACTCTTGAGAGTGAGGCCGTCCGTTGAACAGCTCCCCCACGAAGAACCTCAATCGCAGCGCCGACTGGAGCCTGAGCCACTTCGCGACTCGGCGAGCCAAGAAATGGCGTGGCTTGTCACGAGTTCAGCACAAGCAAATCTGATCGTGTGCGCGTGCGCGGCACAAAGGGGCGCGCGGTGATCTGGCCCTGAAACGCCGACGCCCATTTCCCGGGGATGCTGCTGCTGCATGATGGGCAACACCCGTTCGGCGTCAGGTGGTAGCCGAGAATCAGATAGCCAAAGCGTTCGATCAACAGAGTTTTGCAATTCGGGCAGCGCGTATTCTCCAGATCGCCCACTTGGCCCGGCAGGTTCCCTGCATAAACGTAGCGGAGTCCCGCTTTCTTTCCAATCTCAGCCGCACGTATCAAAGTCTCCGGGCTGGTGTTCTCTGGGTCGGTCATTTTGTAGTCTTTGTGAAACGCAGTCACATGCCAAGGAATATCCGGCGACACGCCCGCCAAGAACCCGGCCAATCGAGTCAGTTCGTCGTCGGAGTCGTTGAACCCGGGAATCACCAGCGTAACGATCTCCAGCCAGAAGCCCATCTCGTGCAATCGTCGAATGGTATCCAGGATGGGCTGTAAGCGCCCGCCGAGTTGCCGATAGTGGCGGTCATCGAAACTCTTCAGGTCCACCTTGTAAAGATCCACCCACGGCCGCAGATATTCGAGGACCTGCGGGGTGCCGTTTCCGTTGGAAACGAAGCCAGTCACCAATCCGGTCGCGCGCGCTTCCTTAAAGACAGCCATAGCCCATTCACTGGTGATCAGCGGCTCGTTATACGTGCTGACGATGACCCTGCCTCTCTGGCGAAGGGCGTCAAGAACAAGTTCTCCCGACGTGACGCGCATCGGGCCGACAGCGGCGGCGGGATCGCGTAGGGCTTGCGAGGTCACCCAATTCTGGCAGTAGCCGCAGTGAAGATCACAGCCGAGCATTCCGAAGCTGTAAGCCAGTGCCCCTGGATGAGCATGGAAGAAGGGTTTTTTCTCGACGGGGTCGCATTGAACGCCGCCGACATAGCCCCAGGGCACAAACAGGGTTCCGCCCCGGTTGTAGCGAACCTTACAAACGCCGGGTTGCCCGTCTGGGATCTTGCAACAGTGCCCACAAGCAAAACACCGCACCCAGTTGCGGTCGAGCTTTTCGTACAGTTCGCCCTCGCAAACGTTTTCATAAATGATTTCGCGCAGCGTACTCATACGTGCCAGGTGTTGTGCCAAGGCGGCCGTCAGCTACTCACCTTCTGATACTTGACAGGCTGAAACTTACCGCCATCAACGTAATTTTTGTTGATCTCGCTATACGCGTGCCACTTCTCCGGCAGATCATCCATCACGAAAATGGCGGTCACCGGGCAGACCGGCACACAGGCGCCGCAATCAATGCACTCAGTAGGATCGATATACAACTGAGGCACTTCATCGAACGTCGGTCGGCCATCGTCATAGGTTCGGCCCTTTGCCGGATGGATACAATCCACCGGGCACACGTCCACACAAGCAGTATCTTTGGTTCCGATACAGGGTTCAGCGATGATGTATGCCATGGGTCACCTCCGTGCGTTGACCGTATCAGCCTTCGAAAGGTATGGATCACGCTCCAGAAGTAAGTTGTTTCTCACGCTGATAGGCTACCGTCCTCTAGTTTATGCTCATTCATTGACTTCCCGTAGAGGCGCAGCTCTCGCCGGCCCTTGAGCCCAGCACTTCGTGCAATGTGTCTTGATGGGATACGGGCACTCGTCCTGATAATTTGCCTCCCCACATTCCCAGCGCATCCCGCAGCGTGGGCATTCATGAGTGTGACTGCTGAGCGTGCCCATCATCCGTGTCCGTGTTTCAGCCGAACGCCCAGGATACTGAAGCCTTGATTATAGGTCCGCTCGCCACCATTAGGCGGCTGAGCGCTCGCGTTCCTTGCACTCACGGCAGTGGCGTGCCCAGGGGACGGCGTTCAATCGGACTCTTGAAATGGGATGTCCGCACGCTTCGCACACTCCGTAGGTGCGCTCCTGGATCCGAACGAGTGCTTCTTCGATTGCTCTTGCAAGACGCCCCTCAGTTTGATGCAAGTGAATCTGCAGCTCCGCTTCCTCGTCGGCATTGGCTTGGTCCATGAGATCGCCCTCTAAGACTCCTGCTGCCGGCACCCGCGACTCCGCCCCACCCAAGGCAGACGACAACTCACGCTGTTTCTTCAACAACAATCTGTGGTATCGCCGCAGGTCGGCTGGGTCCATGACCAGTCCTCTATGGGAGGAACCTTGCCTATGGCCCCGCATTCTACACCTACACAAACCCCGTGTCCGCAACGCGCGTCCGTATCGCCGACCTTGGCACTTCCCAGTGCTAGAATGGTGGCTGTGATGTCAGACCTAGCAGCCAAAGCCTGCGTCTCGTGCCGTAGCGGTGTACCACCACTCAAAGGTGAGGAACTCGCCTCTCTGCAAAACCAAGTGGACGGATGGAATGTTATTGAGGAACACCACATCACGAAGACCTTCACGTTTCCCAACTTTCGCGAAGCGCTGAAATTGGTAAACCGCGTAGGCGAGCTTGCGAAGGAGCAGGGGCACCACCCAGACATCTCGCTTGCCTGGGGAAAAGTCGAGATCACGACCTGGACGCACAAGGCCAACGGCCTGACGGAGAGCGATTTCATCCTGGCTGCAAAGATCAACCAGCTCTACAAACCCTAAACTCCGCGCTTCGGATCGACCTCCTAAGCCGTCCGCCGCGGCGTTTTTGTTTTTGATCTCGCAGATTTCCGTATCGCCGCCGCTCCTTTTTCACAGAAGAATACTTCGATTCTCCTTGACACGGGCATTCTCAGGGGAACAAGCTCATGCCGAGGTTTCGCTGTTTGAGGCGAGACTCCCGCTTCGTAGTCCGAGCGCAGTTTCTTTAACAGTTAAGCTCCGCATCGAGCGCTAAGAGGGCAGTACGTCCTCGGCTCCTTTTTCACCACTCGCGCGAGGGCTAACCTCCTGTCCGACGTACAGGACTGCACGCCCAAGACCGCAGCGGTTCCAGGCCACAACACTCGAGCCCGACTCGCTTCATGCGAGGACAGTTTTCGCATTTCTCAAAAAGGAGAACACCCCATGTCAGAACATAACAAAGCTATTGTCCGTCGTCTGGTTGAAGAACTTTGGAACAAAGGCAATCTGTCGGTGGCAGACGAGCTCTTTGCTCCCAACTACGAACATCATGACGCTTCGACACTCGATTTTGGGCGGGGCCCGGAGAGTGAAAAGAAGAGAGCGACCCTCTACCGTACGGCTTTCCCCGACGTTCGATTGATGATCGAGGACATCATTGCCGAAGGCGAAATAGTAATGACCCGTTGGTCCTGTCGGGGTACCCATAAAGGCGATCTCAGCGGGATTGCACCAACCGGGAAGCAGATCACCATCTCCGGGGTGACCATCGCCCGCCTGGCGAACGGCAAGATGGCGGAAGGCTGGGTCAACTGGGATGCTTTGGGCCTTATGCAGCAGCTCGGCGTCGTCCCTGAGCTCGCCAAAACCAAAGCCGCCGCAGCGAAGCCTTAGAACTCGCAGAACTTTCCAATCTTTCTCATGGGAGCGGGCTCCACCCGCTCCCATTTTTTCTTCGGAATCGGCTCCCGGCAGTTGTGGAGCGGTGAATTCTTACGATGAGAATTCTCTTACGAAAGAGAAGGAAGTGGCCATGCAAAAAGAAATCGGCAAGACTGCCGGCGCGATTTGGGATGCGCTCAACACGAGGGGCGAACAGTCCCTCAGCGAGCTGAAGAAATCGGTAAAAGGGAAGGAACCCACCTTCGACTGGGCCATCGGTTGGCTGGCGCGCGAAGACCAAATTGCGATCACGCCAGAGAAGCGCTCTTTCCGAACCCGCTTGAAACAAGAGCACGCAAAGGCGACGGGCGCCTCGTAGGTTTGATTGTTTTCCCTGGGGAAAACAGCACTAAGGCGTGCTAGCGCGTCCTCCGCTGTCTTTGCTTTGCACGCGTCATTGCTCTTCCTCTGTGCAGGAATGCCAGTCCGGATCGCCGAAGTGTGTCTGGCAGAACCAGCGATTACACCGTTCGCAATACTTGGTAGCGACAATCATGCACGGCTCATCCCAGGGAGAAACGCCCTGGCAGAATACGCCGCCCGGCTTACTTTTTTCTTTGCCTGGAGTTTCTCGAGCGCTGATGTGATCCCAGAGACTCAACCTTACTAGCTCTTCTTCGAGGTTACTGCATAGAAGGCTGCCCACCGCTGCTCCACGTCCTTGCTTTTGCAGTGCGGACAGACGATCCCGCCCTTCTCATGCTCCGAGAGTGTCAGGATTCTTGAGAACTCTTTCTTGCAGGCTCGACAGAGAAAATTGTACTGGGGCATAGCTCCCTCCCCATCGCGAACTCCTGTTCACGAAGATCCTAGACGCCCGTTCTGCTGGCGTCAATTGGCACCCCTCTGTTGAGAGCGGAGGTGACGATGATCGCCAAAGCGAGTCAGCGTTTTCTCAGCAATACAAAAGACTACGGCTCAGATGAGCCGGGGCGGTAGCGGCACCAAGAATCCATTTCTGGCATGGAGAGGCGCGCCCAGTTCACCCCGAGTTCGGGTTCCTTTAGGTTGGAGTTTCGCCTTTCAAGATTCGAGCGGAGCGGCGGTCTGGGGCTAATTTTGCGAAGCGAGTTCGAGGAAGACGCGGAGCTTGCGCGCGCGGTTGCGCAGCTTGCGCAACGCCTTGGCTTCGATCTGGCGGATACGTTCACGGGTGAGGGCGAAAGTCTGGCCCACTTCCTCGAGCGTGTGCTCGCTGCCGTCCTCCAGCCCGAAGCGCATCTTGATGATCTTTTCCTCGCGCGGCGTGAGGGTCTTCAATAGTGACGCAGTCTGCTCCTTCAGGTTCAAATTGATGACCGCGTCCGAGGGCGAGAACACCGCCTTGTCCTCGATGAAGTCGCCCAGGTGTGAATCTTCCTCCTCCCCGATCGGCGTTTCGAGTGAGATGGGTAGCTGCCTGATTTTCAAGATCTTGCGCACCCTGTCGACGGGGATATACATGCGCATGGCGATCTCTTCCGAGGTGGGCTCGCGGCCGAGCTCCTGCACCAGTCGCCGGGTCGTGCGGATCAGCTTGTTGATCGCCTCGATCATGTGTACCGGGACGCGGATCGTGCGCGCTTGGTCGGCGATGGCGCGCGTAATGGCCTGGCGAATCCACCAGGTGCCATAGGTGGAGAACTTGTACCCGCGACGCCATTCGAACTTGTCGCCGCCCTTCATCAGGCCGATGTTGCCCTCCTGGATCAAGTCGAGGAACTGCAAACCGCGGTTGGTGTACTTCTTGGCGATGGACACCACCAGGCGCAGGTTGGCCTCGGTCAGCTCCTTCTTCGCCTGCTCGGCTTCGGCCTCGCCGCGCAGGATCAGCGTGAGGGTGCGCTTGAACTCGGTGAAGCCGACCTTGCCCGAGACTCCGATCTCCTTCAGCTCTGAGCGGCGCGAGCGTAGCTCCTTGCGCGCGTCGCTGGCGGTCTCGCCCTTGGCAGCGCGCCGCTCGAGCCGGCTGGCCTCGCGCTCCAGCGACGGCAGCCGCTCGACGGTGTGGCGGATATTGTCGATCAGGCGCTTCTTCTCGATCAGGTTGAACTCGATCGACCGCGCCAGCTGCGACATCTCGATGCGCGTGCGCCCCAGCGAGCGCTGCGCCCGCAGATAGACGCGCTTCTTCGACCTTGGCGTGTGTTTGAGCTTCTCGGCCTGCTTGAGCGCCGTCTGGTGGAGCTTCTCGATCTTATCAATGATGCGGAGAGTCTGCCTGGTCTTGTTCTCGATCTTCGCGTCCGTCAGCTCCTCCTCGTCGAACTGAACAATTTCCTTGATCGACCGAGTACACTCGCGAAGCTCCTCGCCAATCGCCAGGATCTCCTTGAGCATGATCGGGGAGCGCGAGATCGTCTTCAGCACCAGCATTTGCCCGCGCTCGATGCGCTTGGCGATGGCCACCTCGCCCTCGCGCGTCAGCAGCGGCACCGTGCCCATCTCGCGCAGATATATGCGCACCGGGTCGTTCGTCTTCTCCATCGTGCCCGGCGTCAGGTCGAGTTCGACTTCCTCGGCAGTGACTTCTTCTTTGGGTTTGGTATCGCTGATCTCCGCGGATTCCGCGGCAGCGCGTGCGGCCTTGGCGCTGGACACATCTTCGTAGACATCGATGCCGTAGCACTCGAAGGTGGAGAGCAGGTCGTCGATCTCCTCTAACGAGTGCACCTCGGCCGGGAGCATGTCGTTCACCTCATCGTATAGCAGGTAGCCGCGTTCCTTACCCATGTTGATGAGCCGGCGGACCTGGTCATACTTTTCTTCAATTGCCAGCGACAAAGGTTTCTCCCCTCGTCAAGCCACTGCCAGAGTTGGCCGAGCCTGCCCCAAGACGATAGGCCGAGGGACTCATGCGGTTAACGACCAGTGCATATTGAGAGGTACGTGCACGGGGATCGTAGGGCCGCCGCGATGCGTACAGGTGTTGTCGATGGCGTGCAACTTACCGTCCAAGTTGAACAGGGGCGATCTTCTTTCCTTGCACCTCAACCAACTTGCCGTGGTTAGGTTCAAGCTCGCTCGCTTGCGCTACTTTGACATATTCGGGCATGCTAACCTCCTCGATCGCTCAACTATCCGGAGGCGCGCTGTCGTGGTCCGACAAAGCGCAGCGAAGCAGGACGTACCTTCAGTTACTTGCCGTCGTGCATCGCGGTCCGCGCCGCCGTAAGCATTCCTTCGTGATTAGGTAGTCTTCGGCCCCGCGCCCGCCGACGACGACGCAGTCGGTCTAAACGTCGTCCTCGGGGAAACGTTGTTGTCGGTCTCCTTGTCCGCGGCCCTGTCAATCTCGATCGAGCCTTTGAAGTACGCGCCGTCTTCGATGATGATCTGCGCTGTCGTCAAATCCCCAATCACCGAACCGTCTCTCTTGATCTCGATCTTGCCCTTCGCATGCACGTTTCCCTTCACCTTTCCACACACCACCTCGCGGGCAATGATGTCGGCTGTCACGTTCGCTGTCGCTCCCACCGTCAGCTTCCCCTCACACCGAGTTGGACCGCTCCTTCGACTGTTCCATCAATGTGCAGATCCTCGTTGCCGAAGATTTCGCCTTTAAGATGCAGACTCAACCCCAGCCGCGCCGTCGCGCGGTCCGCTGTCGCTCCCGCTGGACGCATCACGTCTTTGTTCATCTTGGTTGTTCCCTCCCAAGACTCCGGAGCGGGCTTTGGCGGCTGATTCGTTTGCAAATTTTTCGGTTCCTGGTCCGCAGCTTGCGGCGTATCCGGTTTCTTGTCACCCCACATCAGACCTCCTTAGGGGCAGCAGCACAGCTGACAAATATAGTCGGCGCTGTAAAACTTCAAGTCTCATCGCGAACCGACCAGTATGTCCCCCTAAACATCCTCCCATTCGCCTTGAACGTGTATCCCTGCAGTTCTCTCCACTTCTCAAACAGTCTTGCGTTGTTCTTCAGTTGTAGTAATGCAGACGCCACCACTTCCGCGCTCGGCATGTCTGGGTCCGCCGCAACAGAAAAGCACGTCGATTCGGAGCGGGGAGAGATAACACGTACGAATTTAGAGTCCACCAGGAAGTGCATACGGCCAACTGTCAGGCCGTAACTTTCGCCACAAACTTGCTTAGCTCCAGTGAGCGCAGCAACGCGCTTCAGGTACTTCGTGGCGCGCTGGGCGGGCGTGCATTTGGTTGGCTTTCTCATCGCGAGCCGATCACTGCGCATGGGTGAACACCTGGCCGTCCGCCTTAAACGCCAGCCCATTCTGAACGGCCCACTTGTCAAACAGCGGTGGATTGTTCGTGAGTTGCAGGAGCGCCGTAGCAATTTCCTCCGCTTTCGGCATGCCTATGTGCACGGGATAAAAGCAAGTTTCCTCGTATGCACATCTGGGATCGGTCACGTCTCGCAGCCGGCCGACATATCTATCGCGAAGGGGTCTAGACCATCCGCACTGTTCTCGAAGCGGTTGCCCCCAATTACTGCCAAACCTCCCGGGTCTGAGATGTGGAGGCGCTCCTCTATAACATTGTTGTGTCGCTGTTGCTGTGGGGCAATTGCCCTAACCAAAGGCCTGCGGTGCAGGCCAGCGAACACAAACCTCCACGCGATCAGAGCGAGGAACGCGATCATAGATAGATTTGCTGGCGACATACAGGTACCGCCGGGTTTGAAATTGACGACCGCCAGCGTCCGATTTAGCCCAATGCCAACGAAGTCTTACACTGCCAGCGGGGGTGGTGTCGGTAGCGGCTCGCGCGCAGTTAGCCGCCTGCGATGGGATGAACCATTAAGACTTCGTTGTGCTCGCGCGTGACTTTCTCGAGGCGTTCACCGGTTGCCATGTCAAACGGCTGTGCGCCGGTCTTGGCTTCATACTCGGCAATCACTTTGTTCACTTCTTCCATGTCGACGGTTGCCGGATCGTATTCGAGAAGCGTTGTATCGCCGAGGGATGAAAATGTCAGAATCTTGGCTTTCATGTTTGGCCTCCTGTGGGACGTTCCTTTTCGGTTTCCTGTGGGAAAGCAGTCGGCAGGTTTGGGTCCCTAAAGGTCATATTGCACCGTTTCCCAGAGTTGTCAAGACGGCATTCCCGCCGTGCACAATTTTTGTGCTCACCTCAAACGAAACCGGATCGCTTGAGCCGCGTTTTCTCTCGCGCTTCCGGCGGTGGCGTCCTCTCGTCTCAAGGACGGGCTGTTCCTGCGGCAGGCGACGCTGACGATCCGCGAAAGATCTGAAAAGGGGCCCAGTAGAACGGCTTCTTGTAAACTGTGTCGGAATGAAGAAGGGCGAGCTTTGCATCGCGCAAGGCGACATCTGGAGATGTCCCCTTGCTGATTCCCGCACAAAGCTCGACCATCAACTGCGGTGTGGAATTGTCATTTACTTCCCACAGCGGCGCGATAACGCTGTGTGCTCCGGCTCGAAGGATCGCCTGCCTAAGCCCGACGAGCCCCTCGCCTGAATAAGTGCGTCCGGCTGCTCCCTGGTAGGCAGAAATCGTGACCAGATGGGCGCGAAGAGGCTGTTTGATGATGTCTCGTGCGTAGAGATTGTCCGAATCACCAGTCTTTGTAAGGACGACGGCGCAGTCAAGTTCGGATTAACAATCAAAAGCCGACTTCGGGTTGAATTTGCTTCCCTCATCTGGCCGTATAACGCACTACTCGGAGAAGCGGCCGTACTCGGCATTTTGATTCGAGCCACTACGCGATAATTTCCGGATGGGGACAACTCGGAAACTATCCGGAGACGGGATTGGGAGAAATTGGTACGAGTCGAAGTCAACGCAGACAGCTCGAATAACATTGTGCGCTGTTACCGTGGTGTACCGTGCAGACACCGGATAGGCCTGCCGGGCTCACCGATTTTCTGCACATTGGCAGCCATTTCACAATTCAGTTTCGGAACGCCAAGGAACAGCCCAGCTTGCTATTGCTTCACTCCCCATCTTTGCGCTTGACCATCCACATTCCTTCACACAGTGAAGATGCAGAACATGTTTCTCGGCTTCCTCTAATGTGCCCGGTTTGGGCGTGCGCGACCATGCCGTGATTGGTTTATGGCATTTCTCACAGCGGAACAGAAAAAGGAACAAGGTTTCATTCACGCTGGGTTTGGTCATGCCTGGATAATACGCCGGGAATAGAGAATGGGAAAGCGGGTTGCGGGGTGGACCAACGATTCCGCAACGGGTGTTGGCTGAGGTGGGAATTAAGTAGGTTTAGAGCAGCGTTGAAGCGTTTCTGGCCAAGAGACGGATGGGCAGGGTAATTCGCATAGCTTTTCGAGGGTGAATAACAGGTTCGCGGGGCCATTTCGAGGAGTCCACCGGCAGGAAGACCGCGATGCGGATTCCGGGGGCGAGCCGAGGTTCGGATGCGATGGTGCGGAAAACCTCAGGGCGACATGCCGGCGGGGGCTACCTCACTGTAGAGTTCAGCAGCGATGAGCCTGGCCCAGAAGATTTGCGTCTTACCCTGGCGTACGGAGGGCTTCACATTGCGCGCCAGGAAGACATGAAAAATGTTGTAAGCCAGGAAGGCCACGAGCAAAAAGCATTCGATGGCGCCGGGGTTATGCTTGAAGACGTGATCGGAGTGCCATTCGTTGGCCAACTCGTTGAAGGCATAATTCTCGATATCCCATCGTTGGTGCCCTAAATGGACGATGCGATCGACGGGAACTTGCGCCGGCGGTAGGGTGGTCGCCCAGATCCAATCACTGGTTTGTGACTCGTGTTGCTTGTGGAGTTGTCGGCGAACCGTGTAGGTCTCCAGGGAACGAACGACGCGCACTGGGGCCTGCACCTGGGGCCAGGAGAGTAAGTCTGGAAAATCCCACCAGTGGCACGGGTGGGATCGATAGCTACCCGGCTGAGGCGCCACATGGTCGAATAATCCAGCCACGTCCTGATAAAGATTGCGCCGTTCATCCTTGAGCACCACCAGAGCGTGTTTGCCGCGAGCGAGCAAAAAGTTGAAAAACGGCGCCTCGGCGTAAAGCGCGTCGGCGAGCACCAGGTCGAAGGCCCGCGGATAGGCGGGGATCACGCGCGCCAACAGGCGCAGGGCCGTTTCCACTTCATCTTCGCCGGGCCGCTGCGGCTCATGATCCAGGAGCAAGCGCACGGCCTCCCGTCCTGGCAGCGCACCGGGCAGCAACAGCAACGTGACCTGCCGATGATAAAACTGGATGCGATCACCCTGCGCACCGTGAATGGTTCGCTGCAAACAGCCGGAACAATGACGCAGGTAGCTGGCGTGGCTTTCGTGACCGTCGAGCACGACCACTCCCAAGCCGTAAATATCCGGCAAGGCTTTGTTCCGTTTCAGACGCTCGTAAACGCCGTGAATCCCTTGTCGCAGCCCATGGGCATTGAGCAGAGCGTGGACGCGTCCCAGGGTGTCGGCACTGAAAGTCGGCTCTTCGAGCCAACACTGCCAAAAGCGGGCTCGGCCGACCTGTTCCCAAGCGTTGATGCTGCCCATCCTGGCCCAGAACAACACCAGCGACGATTTCACCACCGCTGCGGTGGAAATGCGCGGTTTCTTTCTTCGGTCGGAAACCAGTGTGACAATGTCTTTGGAGAGTTGAAAAATCTTTTCCGAATAGGCGATCAGGCGACGAAGAACGATTATCGTTTCTTTTCCTGAAGTCGTTTCCATTCCAGCTCGGAAACTGAAGGGTGTAACGGAGCAGTCGTACATTAAGCTCATGGGCCGTGTTGATGTCCGTAGAAAATACGTCGAAAGCGTTGGACTTGGATTCAGTCATGTCCCCAATGTCCCCAAGCCCTCGCTTGAAAACGCTGCTTAACTAGCACAAAATGGGGATGTTCCCCGGTAGCTCAATGGTAGAGCATTCGGCTGTTAACCGAAGGGTTGCTAGTTCGAATCTAGCCCGGGGAGCCAACTTCTCCTTTTTCCTCAATTAGTTACAGATGGCAATTTTTGCCTCCTCCTTTTTTAGGGTCCGACTGTCACGAAAATGTAACGCTGCTCGCTTTCCGTAAAGCCGTTTGTTCGCTTTATCCACCGCGTTACGAACCTGATCGGCCATTCCCAATTGATAGTGACGCTTGGTTTCGGGGCTTGTGTGGCGCATGGCGCGCTGCACGACGGCATCCGGCGCAACTTCACTGAGACGAGTGCAAAAGACATGACGTAAAGTGTAAATCGGAAACGCTGTCACGCCAGCTCGTTTCAAAGTTGTTTTCCAAGCGGTTTTTACCGTTGAGATCGGCCGGTTCGGAAGGACCGGGCTCGGGAAGACATATTCACTCGTTAAAGCTGCTTCCTTCCTCCATGCCTGCAAAACGTCGCAAGCATATTCGGACAAAGGAATCGGCTCGGCGGAAGCGGGAGTCTTCACGTTGTTGTTCAGGCGGATCAACCTGCTCTCAAAATCCACCTGAGACCAACGTAGTGAAAAACCCTCGCTGTAGGTTCTTCCTCCGGTCTGGGCGAGAAGAATGATCGCGACCCGAAGATAGACTGGCGCGGCATCAAGAATTCGCCGTTCCTCTTCGAGGGTGAGCATTCTTCGTGTCGGTCTTTCGCGGAGTTCGTTGAAGTGTTTCACCGGGGAAGCAGGATTTTCTGCGATGTATCGCCGCTTCGTGGCAAAGTCCAGCATGCACTTCAGACATTCGAGTTCGCGATTGACCGTCGCTCCTTTCACGGTTTGGCTGGGTTTGCGTTTTGATGGCTGTTGCCGGCGTTCATCGCGATATGCTTCCACCATTGCTACCGTGATGTTGTCCAGCTTGCGGTCACCAAAAAACAACTTCAGATTAGTTAAGGACGAACGGTGGCCCCTGACGGTATTTTCCGAAAGCCCGGCAAAGTGTGAACGTTCGAACTCTTCGCACAGCTGTCCGAACTTCATCCGTTCACCCGGCCAACCGACCTTGAACAATCCCATCGCGATCTCGCCTTCTCTTCGCTTCCAAATCTTCTTGGCGAGCTCTTTGCTGGTCGTCTTGGTCGATTCAAAGTACCGCTGTTCGTTCATTGTGTACGTCATCCACCAGAAGCGTGAAGCTTGTCTCTGATAGAGTCCCATCGGCGCTCCTCTCACTTGCCGGAACGGGGCGCCGACTGGATTATACCGCTCTCGTGTCGGGAGCGGCGCGCGGGACGCACATGACGAGCCTTGAATTCGTCGAGGCTCGACAGGCGGTATTCAAGTCTTCCACAGAACTTTCTAGATTCAATTTGCTGCTCTTCTGCATAACGATAGAGAGTGCTACGGCCCACTCCCAGGTATTCGGCTGCTGCTGCGTGTTCTAGCCAGGAATCGACGCCCTCCTGTGCAACCTTCCTGCAGTCGAGAGGGACAACCGCCGTATGATCGCCCGCGGCGGAAAGGAATTGTTGGAGCATTTCAAACAGAGGGCCTTCGTTGTTGGGAACTACAAGAATGTAGGCAGACGGCAGAGAACCTCTACCAACTTCCCGGCTGTCTTCCGCTTTTCCGTGAGGATAGGTTGTAGGTCCCATTGATTCCCTACTCCTGACTTACTCACGCGCGATGCGGTTTGGCGTTCACAAGAGCATCCGGCAAGTGACCAGCGATTCTTAGTCCATGCTGGGGGCGGCCGCTGAAATATCCATACCTGACCGCCACAACCTAATGCTACTATACATATAGCACCGTGAAAGAAGAATTTCTATTTAAATCAAGATTTTCTGAATGAAGCCGTCCGCTCTCCAAGCTAGGTAGAGGGAAAAAGTCGGCTAGGACATAAGGAAGTCGTGCAGGAAGGTCATCGACATAACGACCAGACCGGTGGGTGGATGAGGCGTTAGGAATCGAGGATCGCTCTCATTTCCCCTCTCTGTTGGAAAGGGAGAGTCTTCGGGCGTAATTATGCGGTGCAACTCGCGCGTTTTGTGAAATGGGGCTATCGGCCGCGACCCGGCTTCGCGTGTTGCTTTGCGGCCTCCAATTCCTTGCCAAAAACTCTTGCAGCCCAGTCCGGGATCGACTGTGCGGCTTTGCTTAACTTGCCCCGGGTGAAGTGGGCCACTACGCGGTAGCCCCGGTTGTGTGCGGTGTTGTCGTACAGGATTAGTTCATCCGCATGCTTATAGCCTTCGGCCAGATTCCTGGTTGATTCACTATAGGAGTCAATTACACTTTGGGCAGTTTCAGGTTTTCCACCTCTGCTCATGCGCACCAAGATCCGCCCGACATTCAAATTCGCGTCTTCCGTGGAAATAAAAAGCACCTTCGTCGCGTAGCCTGCAGTCTTGGCTTCGTCCAGTAGATGCGTGTCCACGCGAATGTCCTCGACGGCAAACGACCGCCGATCATTGAGAAACGGTTGCTGTTGGTCCCTTACGGCCGGAACCAGCGTAGGGAAGGCTTCCTTCAAGTAAGCTTCATAAAAAGTTGTCTTACCGGCACCTAATGGCCCCGCGATGATAAACAGTGCTGGCTTTTGCTGGCTCAGGGTATCATTCCTTCAATCGAGCGCCAGGTCTATTGTGGCGCGTGTTCAAAGCGTGTTTCAAAGTTTGTGTCAAGCCTCTTAATGGGGTGTCTCTCTCCGTCTGGCGTGACTCTTACCGTTGCTTTGAGGTTGCGATCGTATTCGTAATGCGTTCCATCTGGCTCTTCCGCGACGGCGGAGACGGATTGCGTGGCTAACAGCTCCGAGAGCATCTGGTGGAGTTCACGACGTTCGAGATCCGACATTTTGTCGTAGGAATGCCTAGATACGCCATGTCGCTTTGTTGATTTCTTAGGTTTGAGGCTTCCCGCCTTTGAGTAATGGGCCAGAAGAGCGCTGTTCACGAGTTCATTCATCGAGCATTTTCGCTTCCGTGCGACTTGATGAATGCGCTTGCGAAGACGCCGCAAAATAACGACTTGTGTCTCTCTCCCGGTTTGTTTCTGCCTGGATTGCAATTTGACAAGCTCAACGGTATCCAGGTCGACCGCTAGAAGCGCATCGTTGATCGAAGTCGACAGCTCTCCTAAATACCGCGGTCTATCCCGCAGGAGTTTGTCGAGGGCACTTAAGAGCCGGACATTGTAGACTACAAAATGAACGCTTCGCCGTTTGGCCACGATTCCTGCGGTCTTTAGACTGGGTTCCCGCAACTTGAGGTACGCTGCGGTTCGTACAGGAGTTGTTCAAGCTCCCCTATCGATTGTTCTTCTCCGATGAGAGATCCGTTCCATGCACCAGCGTTTTCAGGCTCTGTGTGCCCCGCCAATGAAACCCAGGCCTGTTTTCCTCTAGTCGCTTTAGGTTTGCCAGCGGGTCTCGTCCTGCAACCGTATCCATTTTTGCTCCTTGCAGCCCCTCCGGATCAGTAGATCTGTGGTGTTTTTCCGAACTGCTGGGCGCGGTTGGCTCTCTTTTCGCGCGCCACACAACCATGTAGAACGTGTGGTAGCGCACCTGCAAACCCTCGCTTTGGAGCGCTTCCCAAATATCTTTGAGATTCTGTCCCGAGGTTAGCGCCCTTTCTATTCCTGGAAGAAGAGAGCGAATAAGCGCGACCCTAGTCTTTGGGGGATCGGAGGCGAGTTGCTCTAAACAACGGCGGTACTGTTCCTGCGTGGCCATGGAGCTCTCTACTGCTGTACATATAGCACCATGAGAACCAGGTGTAAAGTGTCAAAAGTTCGAAAAATTCACGGGAACGAACAAAAGTCAACGATAGTCAACATTTGTTCACGGGAAATCACGCTTCTTCACCCAGAGTCAACAGTTGTCATCACGGTGCAACACTTTTTGGCGACATTGGGAGTGACATGGGCGGATCATCGGCGAAAGACACGCGTATTGGAACATAAAGGGAGTGGTACCACCTTGTGGTGTTTCCCGGTCTTAACTGCTTACCTTTCATACATTTTGAGTGGTACCACTGTGAACAGATTCTGGTACCGCTGTGGTACCACTCTTGAAAGGGATATTTTGTGAGCACAAACGCCATTTCCCGAAGGATTTGATACCCTTCGAGCCAATTGCGAGAGAAGGTTCGCACCGCTGTCGAGGCACCCTGCCTTCGCGTTCCGAACTAGCATTCCTTGCGATCTCTAAATCGGGAGGCCAAACTGTAGTCAGCCGGCATTCAACGAGCGGGATGGATGATCTTGTTCAGGATTCTTGCGAGCGCGTCACTACTACCTTCGTGAAAACTTGCTACTGAGGCAGTCAACATTTCGTCCTGTGTTACGAGATCCCACGCGATATCGTAGCCAGCTTCCACAGCTAGTTCCCGGATGAACTCACGCTGCGCTCGTCCATTTCCCTCGCGAAAAGGATGTAAAGCGTTTATCTCCCCAAGGTAGTGAGCGGCGCGTTGGCAGAACGCCCTAGAGTCGTTCCCTCGCAGAAACTGTTCGCTAGCGACGTGAACAAATAGCCTCTGCAGTTCCGCAGCGATATGTTCTGGTCGAGCGAAGAAGGAGTTGCCTTTGGCGATGGGAACCGTGCGGAATTCCCCAGCCCAGGCGTACACATCCTGAAACAGAAAATGATGGATAAGCCTCAAATGATCCGAGTCAAAACATCCACGGATTGGGTTTTCGTGAAGCTCGAGGAGTCTTGCGAAGAAATGGTCACTTTCAAATTGGCTCAGATGGTTCGAATCTCGAATGTCGGCAAGGTTGAGGAGGACAGACGTATCCTCGTATAGATAGGGATCACCCTGAATGTTCGATTCCTGGCTCAATCCCGGCCGTAGAGGCGCTTAACTGCAGCTGTCAGTTGCTTCGCCTCGAGCCTGCCTTCGATGTATTCGTTCGCAAGCGCTACTACGTCTTTGCTAGGAGCCAAATCCTCCAAGCGCAGTGTCGCAAGCACCTCGCGCACACTTTTTTCACGTTTGGCACGCAAAGAAGCATCCCGAACCTTAGGAGGGACTGTTGTGGCGCGCATGAGAGTCCTCACCGAACACCTTTAATTTTACACCAGAGGGGGTTGCAAAGCATTGTGGATTTAGCGGCACTCCCCTCACGACAAAACTTTGAGTCGTGACGAAAAGAGGCCCCGTTCCCGGCAGGGAAGGCCTAAATGCCTTAATTTCCTTGAAAGGGCATGGGAACTTTGGAGACCAGAAGGTGGTCGTCCGGGTCGATTTCTTATCTTTCCTGGATTGTTGGCGTTGGCCGCAGAGCTGTTCGCGTTAGATGCGGCATCAAAGCAGGGCGCTTTGGTTGCGCACCCCCGCTGGAGATTCCAGGAAAGGGTAGAAGATTCCGACGAACATCGCACGCTTGTGCTACTCCTATGTGCCAGCGATTCTCATATTTTGCAGGATGCTAAATGAGACGCGTCGGTTTACAGCTTGCCCTAGCTGTCTTGTCCAGCTCTTCCCCAGTCGAACCGCACTTTCTCAGCAGAAGGGAAGAGACGAAACATCCGTCTGCCCTAACGATGAACTGTCACTCACTCAAAAGGATGCTACATAGCTTTCGGGTTCGACATCGGAAACCAGTTATTCGGGGACATCTACTGCGAATACTTGAAGTGAGCTCAGATCTAAGACGGAAAGGTTTACTTTCCAGCTAGGCCGCGGTTCACCAAGACCTTGACTTCGACACGCCGGTTCTCGGCACGTCCCTGTGCTGTCTCGTTTGTGGCTGTCGGATCGCTCGTGCCCATCGCTCCAGGCGCTACGATGTGCCGTACGGGCACGTTGCAGTCCTGCATCAGGTACGCGATGACCGCCTGGGCCCGATCCATGCTCAGCGTCTGGTTCATCGCGGCATTGCCTGACGAGTCCGCATAGCCCTTCACCTCGATGATGTAGCCCGTGAGGTTCACCGCATCGTGCGCCAGCTTCGTGAGTGCGTCCTTATCGGTAGATGAAATTACCGAGCTTGCGACTGCGAAGTTGACGGTAGCGTCGCCCTTGACCTCATATTCGGTAAGATCGTTGAATCGCTTGCTGGTGTCCTCGATCTCCTTCACGTTGGCTGCAATCTGCTCTTGATTGGCGCCAATTTGTTGCGCGTTCTTTTGAACGCCCTGTTGGTTGGCCTGAATACCCTGTTGATTGGCCTGGATGTCTTTCTGGTTCGCTTTAATCTTCTGCTGGCTCGCCTGGACCTGCTGTTGGGTCGGCGTCAACCCAGCTTGAATCGTTTCTGCCAGTTGCAGGTCGTCCTGGTTGAAGGTAATCGTCGCGGCTGTCACGCTCTGCGCATCGCCGACGCCGTCAACTGAAATCTTGAGGCCCGGGATGAGCACAGCGGCTGACATCTGCTTCTTGCGGAGGCCGAGACCTTTTGGTTGTTGCACTTTGGTGTCATCCGTAAGAACGACGGTGACGCTACCTCCATCTTGGGTTTTCACGGCCAGAGTCTCTCCTGTTCGTGTGGTGATTAGTCCTTTGATCTTTACCTTCGCGCCGTCACCCCTGCCGTACACTGACCCGACGGCGAGACAGCACACCAGCGCGAGATACCCAGCAATCTTTCCATATTTTCGTGTCATGTCCTTCTCCGTTCCTTTTCCATCTTGAAATATTGGGGCCAAATTGCAGAACCAATGAAGCTCGAATTTAGTTGCGTTGAAACGCTCCGGCTGGTAATCACTGCGGTCGCCGGATGAACAACAAACCGTTTCCCGACTGGATGCTAGGCGAGCGCCGGCCTTCCTGAAACTGTCAAAAATACCAAAGCCTTCAACGTTATGGTGGATCCGCTGCGACCGTTGCTCAGTCCCTCAACCTTCTCGGTCACCTCCTGTTACTTTTGACAGTTGCGACCGGGGAAACGCTGACTTCAGAATATCTCTGTCACCGAGGGTTCAGGTGAGGCCAGGGTGATCGGCTCGCGGAGACGCTCCCCTGCGGGATGATTCCCTAGAAGCATCAAGACCACTAGTTCAATTCAATCGTTCGAGGAACCATGAGAAAGATGTTTGGAGAAGCATTGCTGACTTTCTTGCTGGCTCTGTCGATGGCGGCTGGAGTCGCAAATGCCCAAACTACAACGCCGCCCGCAGAGAAGAAGGCCACCCAGGCTAAGAAGCCCCCGGCCACCCCGCCCAAACCGGACCTCGAGCCCAAGGCAATCGAAGTACTCAAAGCTGTGAGCGAACGCTTGGCTGCTGCGCATACCCTGTCGTTCACAGCGGTGCAACTCGCCGAGTCCCCGAGCCGCCAGGGCCCTCCCCTTGCCTATGCGACAAAGACAGACGCCACTCTACAGAGGCCTGATAAATTGCGTGTGATCATTTCTGGTGACGGTCCAGCCTCGGAGTTCTACTACGACGGCAAAACCATGATGGCCTACGCGCCGGCGGAGAACCTGCTCGCCCTTGCCGATGCGCCGCCTACGATTGACGCCATGTTGGAAGCCGCCTACCGCTCCGCCGGGATCTTCTTCAACTTCACCGACCTGATCGTTGCCGACCCCTATAAGGATATGTCCGGGGGGCTGACACTTGCCTATTACGTCGGCCAATCCCACGTGGTCGCGGGAGTGACGACGGACATGGTGGCATACATCGACAACGGCGTGTTCATCCAGCTGTGGATTGGAACCGAGGACAAACTTCCCCGGATGGTCCGCGCAATTTTTCTCGATGATCCGGAGCGTATGCGCGGCCAAGTGGAGTTCTCCAACTGGCAACTCGACATTGCCGTCCCCCCGGATGCCTTCACGCCCTCGGACACCGCCAATGCGAAACGCATTCCGTTCGCTCACCTCCAGGCGGAACCTAAGCCGGGCAATACGGCTCCGGGCGCGCCTCCGTCTAAAAAGAAGCCACCCAAAGTGCAACAGTAATGAAGGAGGAAATCACGCGATGAAAAAGGTGATCGTTAGCTTGGCAAGTCTGGTAATCAGCTTGGTCCTGTGCGGGACGGCCCGGGCCCAAGCGCACAAGAACGCCTATGGCGGGAGTACCTCGCATAGTTACGGGTCAACGAGCCACACGAGCGCCTCCGGTAGCAGCTCGTCGCACACGGCCGGTCAAGGTACAAGCCATACCAGCACCTATGGCACGAGTACGTCGCACGCCTACGGTGGGGGTACGAGCCATACCAATGCCTACGGAGGAACTACGTCGGGAGCTTATGGGGCAGGCGCGGTACACACCACCCCGTACGGAACGACAGCCTCCGCCTCTGCGTATCATCCACCCACTACCTATTATGCGTATCATCCGCCCACGACTGCGGCCTACTACGGAACAACCTGCTACAACTGCACCACCGGGTCCACAGCGGGGGCCGCAGCCGCGGGCGCTATAGTCGGCATGGCCGTGGGCGCCGCCGCAGCCTCTTCCAAGGCCAGCTCCGACAGCACGAGCTCCTACAACGCAGGCTACTCAGCCGGCACTGCTAATGCGAGCACTGCCAACGCCAACGCTGCGGCTGCGAATGCTAATGCCGCCGCTGCCAATGCCAACACTGCGGCTGCGAATGCTAGTGTCGCTGCTGCTCATGCGAGTGTCCCTCCTGCAGGCGCCGCCAACGTCACGTATCAGATGGGCGCAGTTTATGGGGCGCTACCTGCCGGCTGCATCTCACCCAACGTCCATGGCGAGACATACTACCTATGCGGCAACACCTGGTTCAGTCCGTCCTATGGTGCGAACGGGGTGCTTTACAAAGTGGTGCCAACACCGTAAGGGAGTGTGCATCCGCCAAATTTTAACGACGATTTGCGGAAAGAGTTCGACGAGAACTACAGAGTGTTGCCCTGTTCATTAGGGTCCGGCATCTGATCACTTCACTTCCTCGACCTCGTAATTCGCGTAGCCGAACTCATTGCTGCGAGCAGCGAGATACTTATCACCGAGCTTATAAACTCTCACGTCGAAAGGCGTCATATGGATCATCGTGACGATGCGTCCGCCGGTGATCTCGTACTGGGCTGGCGAGCCGAGTTCTCCAGTGTGCAGCACATCCCCTATCTCTCCCGCGTCGGGCTGCTTTCCATTGAAGCTGGTAATCAGGCGGCGACCGTCTTTTCCGTAGAGCAACTCGAAACGATCACCCGTAACGCGGTTGCGCACGCGAAATGTCTTACCAATCACCAACTCTTTCAACTGCGCGTCATCCAGAGCTGTCGCACCTTTTTTCTGGAGTTCGGCCACCGTCATTCCCTTCTCACTCTTGCGCGCTTCCTCTTCCGTGGGTGAGTACCAGATGGGCGAGGTCCAGGCGCGCTCCTCGACCGTCGCCGGTGCAAAGTTCGGTGGCGGCACGCCTAACTTCTTTGCGTCGTATGTAGTCCACCGTGGTGTGGGAATCTGCAAAACGCGGGCATAGTAGAACGCATTGAGGTTAGGATCGAAATCGGGGTCCTTCCAGACGGTCTTCAGTTCAACGTCGCCGATGGTATTCGTATACGTGGCGTTCTTGACGTCCACCGTGCTGCCCACCGGCGGGACTTTGCCGGTCACCGGGTCCGGCTTGCGCTTCCCCGACCAAGCCACGTCATAGATCTTTTCGAAGATCTGACCACTCTTGCCCCAGCCTTTGACTATTTGAATGCGATCGAGGTTGGCATCATCGGGGTCCTTCACTGCCCACACGATGAACGTTGGCTCCTCTCCCCCTTTTTTGGGAAGGTCCCCGCCCATTGGGACGCCCTTGGCATAACCGGTCTTCACCCAATCTTTTTCGTTCAATACCTCAGGACGGAAGTCCCAGCCGCCGAAAAAGCGAACCTTGATCCGGACACCGCTGGTACCGAAGGTTTCTTTGCGCTGCATGGCCGCGAAGATTGATTCCCGCGTGTTCTCTTCCGCCCATACACCACCTAGGCCGGCAGTGCTGAGCTGGCCCAAATTCGCGCCAATTTCTTTTTTCCCGCTCAGACGGGCCTCGGGCGTGGCATCCAGGAGGCCGTGGCCACCGAAGTAACCGGATTGGCTGTATCCAGCAGCCGTGTCGTGCGAGTCGCTCGCGCCCACCACTCCCATCTTGTATGGGTTGGTTCCAAGGGTTTGTTGCAGGCCCAGGCCGTTCTGCCAAGCCTCGCGGATGTAGCTGCCGTGGACTTTGGGAGTCCGGGCCACATCGCCCAGAAGAGCCTCCAGCAATTCATAGCCGGCAAACTCGTCGGTGGGGGAAAGCAGAGGATGCGTCTCCGATGTGCCCTTGAGCTGATGGATTTCGGTTAACGGCTCATTGTTCACGCGATCTTGTGCCCAGGCAGCGTCAATCGGCCGCCCCTTGCTGTCCACCTCAAGGGGAAACATAATGCCATCGCTCAGGTTGGCGTTGTGCGAGATTGCCAGCAACTCGATGCCGGCTTTGCGCTGGGTATCCATCCAGTTCCAAAGATCTTCCGGATGATCCGAGTCCAGGGACGTAAAGGGAACCTCCGGCACTTTCTTGGAATCTTTGAAAATGATGTTGCGGTGCATGTTGCGATTGTTGGGCGTCGAGGTCCACTCATAGGCCGCAAAGGTCGTAAACTTCCCCGGTTGGTAGTATTTGTCCGCAATGGTGACAACTTGCTTCCAGATACTACCTGCCACCTCGGGGCTCATCAGCTCGTGGATTGGCTCGTTCTTGAGGAGCGAAGTACCTAGAAACATGTATACGCGCTGGATGTCCTCTTTGCTTCGCACCTTCAACTTTTCTGCGATGGCCAGTTTACTGATCGGCGAATTGGGATCGTTTGCCAGCGGGACTGTACCGGCATACTCGGCATGATCGGTTACCGCCATAAAATCGAGCGGACGCGCGATCTTCACTTTGTAGCCGGCTGGATGGTCGATGGCCTGCCCCGTAGCAAACTTGTAGGCGTCTTCCGGGCCCGCTTTGGTGTTGCCGAAAACGTAGGCGTCAAACGACCAACTCGTGTGAATATGCGTCTCACCAAAATAGGCTTCCCGCTCGAGGTTCCGGTCGACTCTGGCAGGCAGCGCCGAAGACAGTACGGCTCGGACGTGGGGATTGCTGGTCGCCGCCTGGCGTTTTGCGTTGACGGCTCGTACCTCCGAACGCACGACTACCGCTAGCACCGCGGCCAGAGTGATTGCGAGAACGCCGGAGACAAGCAGCCAGTATCTAAAGTGTTCTCTGATCCCAACACTGAGCTTCGTGACATCAAATTTAGACATTCTCGTGATCTCTCGTCTTTAGAGGCTTTGGCCTCGTGCTTCTTATCGTTAAATTACCCACCAAGCTTTTGGTAATTCGAATTTGTCGTTGTGACCACTAGCTGTTTTGCGGTTGCGTTAAGCACTGTCTGCTGGACATAGTTGGTGCCGTCGGGAAGGCTGCCCATCTGCACCTGCAATGTCACGGCATCTTTCTCCTGACCCATATAGGTATTGATGTTCAGAGCGGTGATTTTTTTTGCAGCAGTGTCAAACGTGAGGATCATCTTATCCCCGGGCTGGGCATAATCAGTGAAGACCAAGTTCACCGCGCCGGGTACAGGGTTCAAGGAGAGCTTGCCTGCCTGGTAGGCTGCCTGCATTTTCTGAGGGTCGGGCGGCACGTACATGCTAAGGACAGTCTTCACGTCTTGCATGTAATCTTTCATTTCCTCTTTTTTCTTCGCGATGATTTTTTGCTTCATCCTGCCACCGCTCGGCTGCTCCGGAGGAGGACCGATCAGAGTTTTCTGAACTTGTCCATCGGGGCCGTACAGGCAACTATTCTTAGTCGGAGGCTTGGCGTCACCCTTCAGAGTGAGCTGCGTTGTTTCGATCCACTGATACTGCCGGAGCTTCTGCTTGTTCTCCGCCATGGACTGTTTTACAGCGGCAAGCTTTTCCTGAAGCTCAGGATTCTGGGGAAGTGTCGGGACAGCAGCTACAAGAGCTACTACGCCAATGATCATCATGCGTTTACTGTTCCAATTCATCAGAACTCTCCTTTTCCGAGTCGAACTCTCCACAAGAAAGTCCTCCGGTTTTGAGCCAGTCCCTTTCTGAGGGAGTACCAAGATTCATCGAATATCCAGTCTACTTGTTTGATTGGGGAGCGAGAAATTCTTACCATTGCCTTGTTCAACCTTTCCATGCTTATTTCTCTAGCGCATGGGAATTCCAATGTATCGATGGCATGGGTGTGTACCCACGAGATCGGCGGAGTTTCAAACATACAAGATGACCACCATTGGCATGCCCGTCCAGCGAGCGCTTCCTTCATCGCTGGAATCAAGTCCGTGTCGATGACCAGCCCGAGTTTTTGTAGGAGTGGGACACGAGAGAGTCTCTACAGCCCCTAGTTAGCGATTTCAGATCTGCTAGGGGAATTAGGTCCTGAAATCCGTCACAGAGATACTTCCTTATGGCCCCGACTCACGATATTTGATACTGGCAAAACTACCAGTGGGCAGCAAAGTTGGGCTACGACTCCGCTAGGACTGGCAATTTTGATAGTACAGAGGAGCCTGAGTTTTGGAAAAGGGCACGATCACGTCCTGGTGACGCTGCACGCGATCAGCCCGGAAGCAATGAAGAGCTACAGCGATAGGTTGTGTGCCTGGTTTGCCGAAGGAAATGCCTTTCGAGAAATCTGGCGCCAAGACGGGATGGCGTTAATGGAGATGCAAAATGGCCAACCCGTGCCTACTGCCAAACTTCACTTCGGGTATACCGACGGCATCAGTATGACCACCATTCGCGGCGCCCCGGAAGGATATCCCCCTGATCACCAGCGGCCCTGCGAGCCATGGCTCTTCGTCCTGCGGGAAGACGCTGAGAACTACGAGGTACCGGAGCCGCGAAAACTTGGCCTAAACGGTAGTTTTGCGGTTTTCAAAAAGGTTGAGACCGACGTCGTTGGCTTTGAAAATTTTCTGCAGTCGAACAAAGACAAAATAGATCCTGAACTTCTCGCCGCAAAGATGTGCGGGCGATGGCGCAACGGCGTTCCTCTGGCCTTTTCACCGGACACAGATAGCCCTGCGGGCGGGATTTCGCCCGAGCAGTTGAACAATTTCGAGTATGTAAATGCGGATGGTTCGGGAGATCCGAAGGGGATCCGCTGTCCTGTCGGCGCACACATACGTCGCCTCAATCCACGAGGTCAGCCAGTCGCCGGCCAGGGGCAACCCGGCGGCAGCAATAATTCTCACCGGCTGATTCGTCGCGGTCTGCCTTACGGGCCGACCTATGATCCAAGCAAACCTTACGATGGCATCGAGCGCGGGATTCTCTTTTATTTCATTAACGCGAACATCGAAAACCAATATGAGTTTGTGCTCCGACAGTGGGTAAATGACAGCGAATTCGCTGGGGCCGTTAGGCTGAACCCGAAGTCGAAAGATCCACTGATTGGCACCCAGAACCCAGCGGAAAGCGTTTTCGTGATACCGCAGGCCAATGGTGGCCCGCCGATCGAGGTGAGGGGTCTCTCAAGCTTCGTTACGACCAAAGCCGCTGCGTACGTGTTTCTGCCGAGCATCACAGCCATCAAATTTGTCGCCAACTTGGGAGAAGGCCTGTGATCTGCCTCCAAGTCCGGGAGCGCGAAACTGGGGCTAAGGGGAAGGAGGAAGTGCCATGCGAATGAAACCAACGTAAGGCCCGAATTTAGTTGCGTTGAAACGCTCCGGCTGGTAATCACTGCGGTCGCCGGATGAACAACAAACCGTTTCCCGACTGGATGCTAGGCGAGCGCCGGCCATCCTGAAACTGTCAAAAATACCAAAGCCTTAAACGTTATGGTGGATCCGCTGCGACCGTTGATCAGTCCCTCAACCTTCTCGGTCTGAGCTGCAGCCACACCGGATAGCTGTCGTCCAAATGCGCGGTAACGCGACATAGCATGAGTGAGACCCTTGGTCGCGAGCCTTCCGCTGCAAGCGTGGACATTACTTTAAGTCCCGATGACTCGTTTCCCTTTGAGGTGGAAATCTACGTCGACATGGTCGGCGTTCTGACGGAATGCCCTTGTTCATCCCATAGTCCTTACGGTACGGTTGAAGACCATTTTTCCTTTAATCTGTATTAGTTAGTCAAGAAACATCCTCTGCAGTGCGGGAGGGGCGATTCAACTCGGGGAGCCGTTCGGCAGGAGTCATCCCCTGAAGCACCAGGTGGGGCCGATCCTCGTTGTATTCGGTTTTCCATTTCTTCAGTTTTCGAGCAAAATTCCTTTTATGTTTGAAATGCTTTCCCGGGTAGAACTCCTGGGAGTCCGTATGGCTCCTGAAATGAGAAACAATACTACTCCGATCAGCAGGAACTGTATGAGTGGCTCCCGCAGCCACCGGATCACTGGCGTTTGTGCTTTGCCCTTTTCATTAGGGTCCGGCATCTGATCACTTCACTTCCTCGACCTCGTAATTCGCGTAGCCGAACTCATTGCTGCGCGCAGCGAAATATTTATCGCCGAGCTTATACATTCTCACGTCGAAAGGCGTCATATGGATCATCGTGACGATGCGTCCGCCGGTGATCTCGTACGTTTCGTGCCGGAAAGCACACAGTCTCCCATACCCATGCTTACTGTCACTTTTGATAACAATAGCAGGTCGTCGGAAACAGCTGCGCGGGCGCTAGTTGCGGCGTCCAGGGCGGTTGGATTGATCTTGCTGGAATCTCTGGCTCTCTCTTGTGCCTCTTTGTCTATTTTGAGCTTCCTGCTGTAGGCTTGGCAGTGGATTGCTTCCTGCCTGCTGATTGGGGGTTTGTGGACGTTGCTGCTGGTAACTTTGTGGACGCTGTTGCTGGTTACTCTGCGCGCGTTGCTGCGCTCCAGTACTCTGTGTAGTCGCGCCGTTTGCTGGCCGGTAATCCTGCGCCCTCGGCTGGGTTTGAGCTGTGGGAGAAGTTACCTGACTGCTTGGCGGACGCTGCTGATAGTTCTGGGCACGCTGTGGAGTGCCGGTTTGAGTGGTCGTGGCACTCTTTTGCTGGGAATTCTGTGCCCGGGGCTGGGTTTGAGCCGTGGGAGGAGTTACTTGACTGTTTGGCGGGCGCTGCTGATGATTCTGGGCGCGCTGTGGGGTGCTGGTTTGAGCTGTCGTGGGACTCTTTTGCTGGGAATTCTGTCCCCGCGGCTGAGCGGAAGCACTGTAGGGAGAAGTTGCAGTAGTCCAATTTCCGTTATCGTATTTTTGCCAGCCGTTGCCCGTGTTTTTGTAAACGTTCCCGTCCTTACCGGCATACATATCTCCGTTTGAGGTCTTGCCCACAGCAGCATTGCCGTAGGGAGTGGAAGCCCCGACCGCCTTTCCGCCTTGCGATCCCTGCGCGGATGCTACGGTTCCTTGCGCGGTTGAGTAGTGTTGCGTGTACGCGGATTTACTTCCATTCGAAACATAAGATTGGCCCCACTGCGCGGTGGGGCTCGATCCTTGCCGGGTAGCTGCATATGTCCCAGTGTAGGGGTTATACGCTTGCCCCGCGCTTCGACTGCCGTAGTACGTAGAACCGCTGACCGTTCGCGTGGAAGTTCCAGTGTACGGGTTATACGACGCTGTGCGCGTTGCTGATCCGTATGGGCCATAGGCTGTTTGTGACACTCCGTAGGCACCCGTTCTGGTGTTGTAGTAAGGGGTAGCATAGATCGGCGGTCCATAAGTCGGAGGGCGTGGGTAGTAAACCGGTGCGTAACCATAGCCGTACCGCGGCGGATAGTAAACGTATGGCGGGTAGTAGTATCCCGTACCGTTGGCGACGATGGCTCCCACCGCAGCGCCCAGCACGAAGGCTCCCAAATAGCCCGCGGTATAGCTAGACTGGACGTTTCCGCTGGGAGTAGTTGTTTGGGTCACGTACGTTACGTTATAGACGGGTGAACTCGGGGGAATCGTGTAAATTACCTGGGGTACAGAAGGCGCGGTCTGCCAAGGCCCTTGAGGGGTCTTCGACAGGAACCACACGCCCTGCAAGCACAGGTAATACAAGTCGCCAACCTTGATTACCTTGTCCGGCGTATTTGCTGCGTAGGAGAGAGAGGTTCCTTCAATGGGTTTGAATTGCGGGTCTCCACTATAGGTCACCTTTGCTTGCGCCGCGGCGGCAGTGGGGTCCACAACCATGGTGGTGGGAACCTGCGCCAACAGAACCGCGTCTTTGGCTTCCCCGGTTCCTGGAACGGATGCGAGTACGTCGCCCACCGGGCTGTCCCCGGGAATGTTTGCGAAGTCCGTAGGAAGAGTGCGTGTCGCAAAGGTCCACGGCCCGTTAAGACTGCTGGCTGCGAACCATCGTCCGGCCGTCAGATAGTAGAAATGTTTCGTCGGGCCGTAGAGAAAAACATAGCTCGAGGCGTTTTCGGCATACTTTAGCTGTGTTCCTGCAATTTGAACAAACGACGGCTGCCCATCGAAGAGAATCACCTCGGCAGGTCTCTCGCTGTAGAAAACGGTGGGAATGATTGCGTTGGGGTCCGCGGCAGCCGCGGGAATGACATCCTTCAAATCTTCCCACTGCGGTTGTGCAGGAAGTGTCGCCATTTCTTTCGGCAGCATTGCGGCTGCTGACCAAGGGCCGCGGAGGTCGTTAGAACGCAACCACTGCTGCCCTACCAGGAGAAAATAGGCAGACTGCGATTTGTCGAAGAACAGCCGCCAGTGCGTGTTCAACACATATTCCATTTGAGTGTTCTCGATCGGAGTGCGGATGGGCGGCCCATCTACTTCGAGAAGAATCGCAGGCCGATAGCTGACGAAAATCTGCGGCGGGTCATTCTTCAGCGGCACGTCGGAAGGGGGCTTGTTTTCGGGAACGGAAGCAATTAAGCGATACATCGAAACATTGATGCTCGGCGGGAGAAACGTCTCAATTAGTTGGCTCATCTTGGCAGTGCTCTGCTGATCTAACGACGGAAAGCTGGTGTTCACGATCTTCAGGTTTGTCAGCCACACTATCTTGTTGTCGTTGTCGATCTCCGTATTCGAATGCAGAGTGGCAACGCCGACGGCCTCTTGGCCGCCCGCGGGAGTGAGAGAAAGGGCCATCCGCCAGCTGAGTTCCCGAAAGTTCTTCCAATCGTCGACCTGCGGCTGATACAGAACAAGAGTGTTGCCCTGATTGGTGATTTCCCGAGGCCAACCGGGATCTTCATCCGCCGCCGTATCGACAGGCTGTTTGGTTTCCGTCGTTGCCCCCTGTTTACCCCCGCGGCATCCAGCGGACCAGGTGCTCAAAGCGAAAAACAGAACGAAGCTAGCGGTTTTTTTCATGTTCGTTTGTCCCTGCCAAACTCGCACCGTAGACGAAAGAAGTTGAGAAGACGAGTCCGGAATCTCGTTTCAGGTATCGATTGCGCACGCCTTGGCGGAGACAAGGCAAACCTAGTGCCTAGCGGTTTGGGACGTAACTGTCAGTTCTTACAGAGCGCGATCCTCTGTAAATTGTGACAGTTTATGACCTCTCTTCTTAACGCAGACACCCGCAGCAGGCGCGGAGCGTCTTGCCAATGGGCGGCGATCTTAGACTAATCACAGCGGCGTTTAGAAACAGGACGTCTCAATTACCTCTTGGTTCTGGCGAATAGTGCCCTATGCCATCAGCAGTTTGCGTGTTATATGGGCTCATCGGACGTCTCGCCGCGTTCTGGAATCTAATCGCCCGTGACAAGTCCTGACACCGCGGCGCCAAATTCCAGTTGTGTGAAACACAATCTTCTTGGCACGAAGAATGCTAGCCTTCGCAGCGGAAGGTGGAAAAACCTCCGTGATCCATGTCTCAATTTTGGGGATCGCCCTAGATTCGCCTTGACTCTTGAAAGTTCAAACCTGTCATTACTGACAGTTCCGGCAGGGCCGCGATCAGCTTAGGATTGTTCGGGGTGCTCTGTCCTATTCCAGAAAGACACCGTGCCCCGGGCCAACTTCCCGGGAAATGGGAGAAATGAGCCGCCGAGACCTGCAAAACATCCTCGATAATTCCACGCTCGTCATCCAGGTCAAGGACGCGGGCTGGCGCTACGTGCGCATTAATTGCCGACTTGAAGGGCCGATCGGTTCCGCGCCAATGACTTGGAGGTGATACGGGTTGCTCGGCCCATGGAGTTTGAAGAGACTGCTCCCTATCAAGATGGACCTCATGGCTACATTTCGATTAATTTGCCACAGTAGAATTAAGCAGGAGTGGACTATACGATGGCGGGAATTTTCACGGACATCACCGCCCGCACGCGGGCCGAGGAAAACCTGCAGACGCGCGAGCAGCTTTTCCGCTCGATTTTTGGGAATGCCTAGATGGCGATCAGTCTATACAGGGCCACCAACTTGCTAACCAATCCCTCGACATCGGAGTTGAGTGATGGCAACCGGGCTAATCCTTCCTCTTGGAGCGTCGCGAATCTGAATTCTCCGTGGCACACGGTAATCCTCGTGTGCCTCGTGGCCATCCTGTCCTACTCCGCAGCAAAACTCGGAGGGATGCTGAGCATAGGTCCGCAGGCGGACTGGCCGCTGTGGCTCGGTAACGTACTTCTGGTGTCCATATTGTTGCTGGTGCCGCGGAGGATGTGGCCAATACTCATTGCGGCAGCGTTTGCAGCATCTCTTCTGTATAACATGCAGACAGGCTTGACGATTCGTTGGAGTGCTTTGCTCATTCTGTCTGATACGGTCGAGGTCCTCACCGCGGCGTTGTGTCTTAGGTATGCCTTTGGGGGTGTGCCTCGGCTAAACAGTGTAAGAGCCCTGGCCAAGTTTTCGTTGTTCGCGGTGGTCCTGGCGCCTTTCATTGGAGCATTCGCCGTCGCGCTGGCCACCAACAGAAACTATTGGGCGACTTGGAGGATTTCTTTTTTTTCGGAGGCGATAGTATACCTCACCCTGATGCCGGCTATTTTAGGTTGGTTTAGCAAAGGACCGGCACGGGGCCAGAAATCACGCGCTTATTACCTCGAAGCCGCCGCACTGATCGCTGGGTTGGCGGTTTTCGGATATCTCACGTTTGCCGCTCCTGGGAGATACAGCTCTGAAGCACTGCTTTATTCTCTCGTGCCATTCATGCTTTGGTCTGCTTTGCGTTTCGGATCAACGGGGGTGAGCACTTCGGCGATTGCAATCGGAGTTCTGGCGATTTGGGGCACAACCCACGGCCGAGTTCCATTCATCGAATCGGGGCCGCTCAATAACGTGTTGTCTCTGCAGCTATTCTTATTCTTTGCGGCAGCACCTTTTATGGTTCTAGCAGCCGTTGTCGAGGAGAATAAGCAGGCAAACGATCAGCTCTTCCGCACGATTTTCGAGAATGCGCAAATCGGGATCAGCTTCTTCAGCGTTGACGGCCGGGCTGTTTTCACTAACCGCACATTCCAAGAGATGTTGGGTTATACCGAGCAAGAACTGAGCCGCTTGGAGAAATGGGACGAGATCATTCACCCAGATGAACGTGCTTCCGGGGCGGGGCGCTATGCTGAACTCGTTCAAGGGGAGCGTGAAAAGGACGAATGGGAACAACGCTTCGTTCGCCGCGACGGCCACATCGTCGTTGCGAACGGGCGGTTCTCTTTGATCAGGGATGCGGCCGGAAAGCCGCAGTACGTTGCCTCCTTAACGGAAGACGTTACGGAGCGCAAGCGGGCGCAAGAGGAACGAAACCGCGTCGCGGAACAAATGCAGATGTTGCTGGAATCCACCGGCCAAGGTCTTTACGGGATCGATTTGCAAGGAAACTGCACATTCATCAACCGGGCTACCTGTGAATTGGTCGGCTACCGCCCCGACGAGGCGTTGGGCCGCAACATGCATGAGCTGGTGCATCACCACAAACCGGACGGCTCCGTTTATCCCGCGGATCAATGCCCCGTCTACCGCGCGCTGAGGAAGGGAGAGGGTTGCAGCTTAGACACGGAGGTAATGTGGCGGCGAGACGGCACTCCTGTCCCGGTTGAATACTCCTCGTTTCCAATTCTTGAAGGCCCAAAGATCACTGGAGCCGTCGTCACGGTTGTTGATATCACTGCACGCAGGCGGGGCGAGGAAAAGCTGCAGGAAAGCGAGCAGCTCTTCCGCTCGATCTTCGAGAATGCCCAGATCGGGATCAGTTTCTTCAAGATTGATACACAGGAAATTTTCCCCAACCGGGCGTTGCAAGAGATGTTGGGTTACACGGAAAAAGCACTAAGCCATCTGGAAAAATGGGACGAGATTACTCATCCAGATGAACGTGACTCCAGCGCGGAACGATATGCCGAACTCGTTCAGGGGAAGCGTGAAAAGAACCAATGGGAACAACGCTTAGTTCGCAGAGACGGCCGCATCGTCGTTACCAGTGTGAGATTTTCTCTGCTCCGGGATACTGCGGGCCGACCACAGTATGTGGCTGCCTTGCAGGAAGATATTACGGAACGCAAGCGGCTAGAGGCGGAAATCGTGACCGCGAAGGAAGTGGCGGAAGCCGCCACCAAGGCCAAGTCCGACTTCCTTGCCAACATGAGCCACGAGATCCGCACGCCAATGAACGCCATCCTCGGGATGACGTATTTGGCACTGAAGACGGAGTTGACACCAAAGCAGCGTGACTACCTGACGAAAACAAAGGCTGCCGCCCAGTCCCTCCTGGGCGTCATTAATGACATTCTGGATTTCTCCAAGATCGAAGCTGGCAAGTTGGATATGGAGAAGGCGGATTTCCGCCTCGAAGATGTCCTCGAGAATGTCTCCAGCGTGGTTAGCCAGAAAGCTCACGAAAAGAATCTGGAGTTCCTCATCGCGGTGCAACGGGATCTGCCTTCGAATCTCGTTGGCGATCCGCTGCGGCTCGGTCAAATCTTGATCAACCTCGTCAACAACGCGGTGAAATTCACCGAACATGGCGAGATCGTGGTGACGGTGTCGCTGGCGGAAAAAGTTTTAGACAGAGTGAATCTAAAGTTTTTGGTGCGTGACAGCGGTATCGGTATGACGCCTGAACAGTCGGCCCGCTTGTTCCAGGCATTTAGCCAGGCTGACGCGTCCACCACTCGAAAGTACGGCGGCACGGGTCTCGGGCTCTCGATTTCCAAGAGACTGGTCGAGATGATGGATGGCAACATCTGGGTCGAGAGCAGCTACGGCGCGGGCAGCGTATTTCATTTCACTGCATGGTTCGGCATCGGTTCGGAAGAAACGCAGCGCAGGCACTTGATCCCGGATATCGCGGGCATCCGGGTCCTTGTGGTCGATGACAATCAGCAGGCCCGGGAAATCTTCATCGACTCGCTGAAGGGACTTGCTCTCAGGGCCGAGTCAGCTTCCTCCGGCGAAGACGCAATCCGAGCGCTCGCAACCGCCGACTCGCAGGACCCTTTTCAGGTTGTACTGATGGACTGGCACATGCCAGGCATGGATGGCCTGGAGGCGAGCCGTATCATCACGCGCGGCGACCGTCTCAAGCACATCCCCAAGCTCGTGATGGTCACGTCCTTCGAGCGGGAAGACATCCGCACGAAAGCCGAAGAAATGGGGATTGAGGGTTATCTGCTTAAGCCGGTCACTCCTTCGACGCTTTATGACACCCTCGTGGAGTTGTTTGGAGTTGCTGGCGACGAGGCCAGCCTCTCGCGGGTCCCAAGTGCCACTGCAGCTTCTCCCGACGCTTCCGGTATCCGGATTCTTCTCGTCGAAGATAATGAAGTAAATCAGCAGGTGGCAAGCGAACTTCTTGAGAAAGCGGGAGCCAGTGTGCGGATCGCCAATCACGGTGGCGAAGCCGTGAGAATCCTTTCGGAAGGCGAAGGACCCCCGCCGTTCGACGTCGTGTTCATGGACCTGCAAATGCCTGAGATGGATGGCTTCACAGCAACTGGGCTTCTTCGGACCCAGCCCCGGTTTCAAGAATTGCCGATCATAGCGATGACCGCACACGCGTTGGTGGAGGAGCGACAACGCTGCCTCGAAGCCGGAATGAACGACCACGTGAGCAAGCCCATCGATCCAGATGCGTTGTTTGCGACGCTGATGCGTTGGGCGAAGCCACGGCAAGTGCAAGCGACCGGAGAAGGCAGTCCCGCAAGACCGGCCGACAACGTGATCCTCCCCGAGATTGACGGCATTGACATGGCAAGTGGCCTCAAACGCGTTGCCGGGAACAGACGACTCTACCGCGACTTACTCGCGCAGTTCGCGGACAGCCACGCTAATGTACATTCGCAAATCTTAGCCGCCATCGAGATTGGGGACCGCAAACTGGCCGAACGAATCGCCCACACGGTCAAGGGTGTCGCGGGAAATATTGGGCTCGGACAGGTTTTCGCAGCCGCGGAGAAGCTGGAAAGAGCAATTTGCGAGGACAATGCGACTGTGCCGACCCTGCTCGAGGAATTCACTCTAGTCATAAGCCGCCAGGTTCACGGCATACAGCAGGCGATGAGCGATGTCAGGCGCGGCCAGCCGGCGGAGGAGAAAAGGAGCGCAGTGTTCGATGCGCGAGCCGCATCAGTGGCAATCGCGCGCCTCGGGGTTCTCATTGAGTCGAGCGACGGCGATGCTATAGAAGCATTCCTCGCCGTTGAAAATATTCTGGCTGGCGCCGTAGAAAAATCACAACTGGATTCTCTCGGTGCCTCCATCAGCGAGTTCGATTTTGAAAGTGCGCGGAGGAAAGTGGATGACCTCACAAAGAAATACCGTGCCGATTGGGAACACTAAAATGACTGACGCCGCAGACAAAAAGCTTGTACTGGTGGTGGACGATGCTCCTGCCAACCTTCAGGTGGTGCGTTCGATTCTGAAAGACGACTTCAAGATCCGGGTCGCCACGAGTGGCGCGAAGGCTTTGGACCTGGTGAAAACCAAACCCCAGCCCGACCTGATCCTGCTGGACGTCGAGATGCCGGAAATGGACGGCTACGAAGTCTGCCAGATCCTGAAAGCCACACCGGAGTTCAGGGACATACCAGTGATTTTCCTTACCGGGAAAACGGAAGCCGATGACGAGACGAAAGGATTCGAGGTTGGAGCTGTGGACTACATTCACAAACCGTTCTCGCCCGCAGTGGTGAAAGCGCGCGTCCACACACATCTCGTGCTTCGCGAAGCCCGCGAACAACTGGTCCAGCAACTCATGTACATAAATAATGAGCTTGAGATGGCGCGGGAGATTCAATTGTCCATTCTGCCGCAGGAAATTCCCAAGATCGGTGGCCTGGAAATTGCTGCGCGCTTTATTCCGATGAGCTCGGTGGCGGGTGATTTTTACGACTTCATCCGGGTGGACGAGAAACACCTGGGGATTCTGGTTGCAGACGTTTCTGGGCACGGCCTGCCTGCGGCACTTATCGCCTCGATGCTGCAGGTTGCACTGGCCGCACAATCCCCGCACGCTTTTGATCCCGCGCGGGTCTTGGCCGGATTGAATCAATCGTTGTGCGGAAAGTTCAAACATCATTTTGTTACGGCTGCCTACGTTTTTGTAGACATGGAGAAGAACTCCATAAGTTGCGCCAGCGCAGGACACCCTCCGCTCCTACTGTGGCGCAAATCAACGGATAGCGCCGCAGAGGTGTCGGAGAACGGCCTATTGCTCGGCATGCTCAGCGAGGCAACCTACTCTTTCGTCGAAGTGCCGCTGAAACCGGGCGACAAGGCCGTCCTTTATACTGACGGAATATTGGAGACAAAGAGCCCGGCCGACCAGGAATTTGGAGCAGACCTCTTCAAAGGATTTCTAGAATCCAACCATCATCTCAAGGGAAACCTGTTTGCCGATTCGTTGCTGGATGAGTTGTCGGCCTGGTCAGAACAACCGAAGGGACAGGGACAGGAGGATGACATAACCCTCTTGGTGATCGACTTTCAGAGTCGCTGAGGATTAGGTTCGGAAAAACTCCGGATAGCCGCTTGTTCGTCGGTATGCACCTGGAAGACTCGATCTAACTGAGTGATCTCCAATATGCCCTGAATCTTTTTCGTAGGATTCAAAAACCTTAGCTCGCCACCCTTGACCTTCACCGGCATGTAGGCGCCGGCCAGTTCGCCAACTCCTGCACTGTCCATGGAACTCACTTCGGCGAAATTGAGGATGATTTTGGTCAGGCCACTCTCGACTAGGTCACGAATGGTCTGGCGAACCGTCAAACTACCTTCCCCGAGATCGATACTTCCTCGCAAGTCCACGATAGCTATCGAACCTGATTGCCGGCGATTCGCGGTCAAGCGTGGCATGCATATCCTTCAAACTGCGTGCGTGGCACTGCAAGGCTCTCAGGCTACGCTAATCCCTAAAGCGATGCAAAGCCGATGTTCAACTGACTTTCGCAGCGGCCTGCTGAATCGAGGACAAGAACCGCTGGAAAAACGCCGACCTGACATTCCCACCTCATCGCTGCCAAGTCCGAGTACGCGAAGCTGCAATAGCCGTTTGAACTTGAGCCCAGTTCAGAACGCCGCCGAATAAATATATGTCGAGAAACGGGGTTGTGGGAGGCGAAAGATGAGGTTCTGGACGAGTGGTCGACGTAACCGGAAGCTATCCGGCTTCCACGGCGAGATTAGTCCTGTGAAGTCGGCTAGTGTTTACCGATGAAGTGAAATGGCGATTGCGATTGCCGCTTCATTCTGAGTTGCGGCGCACTCAGAAACTGTTCCGGGCCAGAAGTCCGGATGTGGGAAATCAGCATACCGGTTTAGCCGATGCCGATTGCCTGGCACGAGTGCCTTGTCGACAATGACCGGTCAACTCGGGGGCATCGGCCGCTGTAGGATCACTTCAGCACTTTCGTTGAACGGCTGTCACGGAAATGTCACGCTATTCGCGACAAAACGCGGTCAATTGCGAAGAAAAGGTGAATAGAGGTGAGAAGTTGACTCATCGCGTTTCATCGCAACTTGCTGATACTCCTCGGAAAACCCCCGCTCCGGCAAATCGTGATTAAAGAGAATTAGTGGCTGTTAACCGAAGGGTTGCTAGTTCGAATCTAGCCCGGGGAGCCAAATTCTCCTTCTCTTTCAGTCAGTTACAAAACGCCATTCTCACGATTCATCTCTGGAAATCGCAGTGTCATGTAAGTGTCATGTAAAAGGCTCACTGTATCGTGACGCGGTCGCCATACACTTGCTGATTTGCTTTTTCCATTGCTTCACGGACTTGCTCGACCATGCCGAGTTGATACCGGCGCTTCGTCTCGGGGCTGGTGTGGCGCATGGCCCTTTGAATCACAGCGTCAGGCGCAACCCAGCTTAGCCGCGTACAAAAAGCGTGCCGTAAGTTGTAGATCGGAAAATGCGGCACGCCTGCTCGCCTCAGTGTGGCCCGCCACGCGGTTTTTACGCTGCGGATTGGCTGTCCAGGCTGGCGCGGACTCGGGAAGATGTAAGGCGAATCAGAACCTGACCCCTCTTTCCACTTGAGCAAAACCTGGTACGCCAGATCGGTAAGCGGAAGAGGCTCGGAGGAACCGGGTGTTTTTACGTCGCTGCCAAAGCGAATGAGACGACGCTCCCAATCCACTTGGTCCCAACGCAACCGGAATCCTTCGCTGTAGGTTCTTCCCCCAGTTTGGACGAGCAAAATAATGCCAACGCGGAGGTGGGGAGCGGCCGCTTTCAAAATGCGGTTCTCTTGGTCCAGCGTGAGCATTTCTTTGTCTGGCCGTTCGCGGAGTTCATTGAAATGTTTGACTGCGCGAGCGGGGTTTTCGGAGATGTACTGACGGTGAACGGCGAGGTCGAGCACGCAGGTAAGGCATTCGAGTTCGCGATTGACGGTCGCACCTTTGAGGGTACGGCCCTTATAGCGAATTGAGGGCTGCTGCCGACGATGGTCGCGATACTCTTCGACCATTTTTGTGGTGATTTTTGTCAGCACATTTCCCTCGAAGAATGCCTTCAGGCTTTTGAGATAGGCTCGATAGCCCTTGATCGTGCCTTCGGAAATCCCTGCAAAGTGAGCTTGTTCGAACTCGTTGCAGATTTCCTCGAACTCGATCCGCTTGCCGGGCCAACCCACTTTGAACTTCCCCAAAGCGATTTCGGCCTCGCGTGTCTTCCAGATTTGCACGGCCGCTGACCTTGAGGTTGTTTTGGTGGATTCCCACACTTGCTCATCATTCACCATGTATGACATCCACCAATACGGCGACTTCTTTTTCTTGTAGAGTCCCACTGACGCTCCTCTCAGTTGCCGGAGCCGAGCGTCGGGGCGATTATACCCCGAGGCCGTGAGCGGCGAGCAGGACGGATTTGATTTTCTTTGAACCGATCGAGAGCCGAACGGCGATATTCGAGACGATTTCCCGTCTTTCGGCACTCGATTCTCCCCTGCTCCGTGTACCGATACAAAGTGCTGGTTGAAACACCAAGGTATCTCGCGGCCTCGAAGTGAGTGAGCCAGGCGGCATCTGATGTCGATAGCATTGGATCCAGCGAAGAACTCAACGGGGTGACGGCTCTTGCGGGATTGGCCGCAATGCCTTGCAACATGGAGATGAGGGTTTCGACCTGCTCGGAAGGTAGAAAGAAGCAAGCAACAAGGGTGGGTGAAGAGATCTGTTCTGAAAGGCGGGATATGTAGGCACTCTCATGGCCCTCGGTGCTCTGCTCCGGGCTGGCTTTTATGAGGCGAGTTGTTGGGGGCATCGATCCTCCGTGGGACACCGAAATAATTCTCTGAAGTTGAGAGATTTCCTCATTCTGAGCGCTCTTAACGGTGGAGTCCTTCCTCCTTGGCGAGTGATCCTGGTGCGCTGGACGCGGCCGAACTCTCACGTTCGCTCGTTAACTGTGCATGGGCTTTCGTGACGGTGCGGCGTGCGTAATAAAGCGGATCGGTTTTATCTTCCGCGCGGTAGTCGGCGATGCGCTGGATAACGACTTCGGGATCGTCGCCACGGGCGAGAGCGCGTTTGGCGAAAGCCCAATCGTGCTCGGATTGGCTCTTGTGTTCTCGAGGCACGGTCCGCTTCCCTTCTTGGGTGTGGCCTAAGTCTCGCGGCGCTTCGGGTGTGTCTTCCTGAATCGTGAAATCGCGGGGCATGTACACCGCATTGCTTTCATGGCGCGCTTGGACAATAAACTCCTCGGGAAGCTTCCGGTTGGGGAAGCCTGGTAAGCGAAGCACTCTCGTTGAATCGGTTGCCGCCAGATCGCCGCCGAATTGATTCGCGAGGTTGTGCAGCAAAGACTCTGCCTCATCCTGGCTGAACCCATTCACTTTCCACACAACCTGGTGCTTGCCCGGAGAGGTATCGAGGACAAAGTTTGGCGCCGGGACTTCGACTGAATTTCGAATCGCTTCGAAAGCCTCGTCACCCTTCCTGTCGAGGTCAAGATAGACGTGGCGGATATCCTTTATATTTCCCTTGGTCCGGGTGTAGGCGCCGTCCTTGATTGGATTCATTCCCACGAATACGTCGGAACCAGCAGCGCTCTGATTCGCTAGCCAAGTTTGAAAGCCAGGACTCGCGATGGCCGCAGCCTTGGCGATTGTTTGAACGGTGTGGTCTGTGAAGCGGTTCCGGACGAGAATCGCGGCGTTATCCATGGGTCCAAAAAGCTCCCGCACATACTCCGAGGCGGTGAGAGATCGCGGCGTGAATGCAGTGTCGGTGCTCATGTGAGATCCTGCTTGGCCAAGAAGACCGTGCCGTAGTCGAAAAGGTCCGCGTCCGGGTCGTATCGGTTGATCAGAAGAACTTCTGAAATGTATCTGCGTCCAGGCCGGCGATCGACGTGGACGACGACGTTGAGCGAATCGGCGATGTTGGTCTTGATGGCCCGATAGGGAAGGTCCACGCCGCTTTGCAAAACACAACTGGTGAACCGTGCGAGGCCCTGTTGCGCGGAGTTCGCATGGATGGTGGACAGCGTGCCGGAGTGCCCGGTGTTCAGGAGTTGCAGGAGATCGAAGGCTTCGCCTCCGCGGATCTCCCCGAGAACGATACGGTCCGGGCGGTGCCGTAGCGCTGCCTTTAGAAGATCGCGAATGGCCACTGCAGGAAGGCCATTCTGCTCGCGGCGAGAATGATGTCCTCGGCCTCCGCGATCCGTTCTTCCAGGAGCGGCGGCGAGATGGCGCACTGGTAGACATCGAAGAAGGTGACGAAGTCATAGGCGGCCTTATGAAGGAGGATGATGAACTTGACCAGGTTGGTGTAGGCCTGCTGCCAGAAAGGCTCCTTGCCACGTCCGAAAAGGTTGTTCAGGAGCGAGGCGATGTTGTATGCCAGAGCGTACGCGTCCAGGTCATTGTGGAGAGGGTTGTAGCAGTATTCGGAATCGAGGCTGATTTCGATGTAATCCTCAGCCCGCTGGTGACGTCCAAGGATGTCTTTTACCTTCCGGCAGAAGTCCCCCTTAACCTCAAGAACCAGACCGCCGATGCGCTTATCTCTGTCGGCCGCTTTGTAGGCCAGAATCTGCTCTGCGAAGGGGAGCGAGCAGGCCAGGTACGGGGTGGTGAACAGGAGCGTGTAGTAGAGGTATTTGAAGCTCAAGAAAGCCTGCGGAGCGCGCATGGCAATGACACGCAGGAAGATCTGCTCCTTGGGGAAAGGGTGCGTATAGAAAAGGAACATTCCGATGGCCATGGCGAGGATGGCCGAGATGAAGCCGCGCGATTCGAGTGCTTTCTGCATCAAGCCCTCCCTCGGGCTTCGGTGGGTTGGGCCTTGTCGGGGCCGGGCTGTGCCGTGCGGCGCGCTTCGCGCCACTTGCGGTATTCCTGATCCCGCCAGAGTTCCTTCCTTAGAACGGCATTCACGACGTGATCCGTGCTGCTCTCAATGAACCGGGCGTAATCGTCGACGAGTTCGCTGACGGGCGCCTCGATGCGGAACTCCCGAGTCAGAATTGCCGGCTGCTTTTTGATCAGTGGCATGTTGGTCCTCCTAAGTAAGTTGACTTGCTCCGAAACTCTTTTCCGCACCGTGGAAAAAACAGCCGGCACAGTCATCTGTGCCGGAGGGCGGGTGCGACCCCACGAACTTTTTGGGCGGCTGAAAGCCGAAAAAGTGGGGTCGCTCCCGCCCGATTTTGTGTTTTTTTCACGGTGACTTTCGCTTTCACTGCTTTCGCTATCTCCTCCTCGCTCAAGTAATTGCTCGCGCGAGAGGGTGCATAAACGGGAGAAGAAGAAATCGAAGTGTGTAGTCCTTACCTTCCTCATCCTTTTCCCTCAGGTTCCTGTATGGGATCCGTAAAGCGGCTAAGCACTTCGGCAGCGAAATGTACGCTGGCATGGCGGTTGTTACCGCCAAACTCCTGGCGGATGTCGGCTTCGGTCACGCGTCCGACCTTCCATCCGCGATAGAGATGTTCGAAGCGTTGCCCGGCGAATCGGGTTTTGGCCTGATTGCGGAAAATCAGGTCGGCCTCCGTCAGAGACGTGTAACGGCTGAGGTCCCAGGCTTTGCGGATTTGGAAGTACCGAAGCAAGTCCGCCGATACGTCGGAACCGAGTGGAATGGCCACCAGGGAATCGAATAGTTCCTTGGCCTTTTGGAAGTGGAAATCGACTCTCGCCAGATAGAGGAATCGGAACTCGGAGAGCTGTCGGAATAGGGGCAGGTAGGCTTCGAGATGGCGCACAAATCCCGTGAGGTTTACCTCTGGTCCTTGGAGGTAGGTAAACGTCACCACAGGCGAAGAAGCGTCATTTCCGAGAAACATCGGAAACTTATCGACGAAGTAGCGAAGGGTGGGCTGGGAAGTTTTCTGTCCGTGGTAGATCTTCGAGGGAAGGAACTGATTCGGGACCTTCAGTTGATCGCAGAAAAAGCTCGCCTTTTCAGACTCGGTTTCAAGGTACTGATACCCCTGGTTGAGGAGGACAAAATCGAGGATTCCGATGCGCCGTTGAATGTATTCGATTTCATGTTCCCGGCGGTTGCGGATGTTCTCGCGGTCGATCTGGCGGTAGAGCCGTCGGGAGAACAGGTGATAGACCGTTCCGCTCATTGGAAAAAATTCGGTCCGGGCATGTTTTTTGGTGTGAAGTTTGTTCCAGAAAGTGGTCGTGCGCTTGCCCCAATGGGAAGAGGTGAAGGCGAGGAATTGACGTGCCACGAAGTACCCGGAATGCGTCGCTACGATGTAGAGAAAGCGGGCTTCCGCTTCGGTGTAGCCAAGGGATTGGAGAGCATTGAGATGGGCTGGAGAGATGTTCATAGTGTGAGGATCCTTGCGGTGATTTCGTGTTCGTCGAGCACGCGTCGCAAGCGCTCTGCGTCTTCCGAACGCCCATAGATCGAGAAGCCTGCGGAGGCTTTTTCCGCCATACCCCGCGGCCTGTAGTCGTGGGTCGCCAGTTCCAGGTCCACATGACCGAGTTCGAGCTCCGGAGTCTCATACTCGACGCGCAGATCGGGAATGGGAATCTTTCCATTCACAAGCTGGAGCTGGTGCTTTTCGGCGACTTGGCTCTTACGTTCCGGGTCGTCTTTTTCCTGCCCCAGCAGGGCCAGGTCGCGATTCAGATTCCGCTTGAGTTCGTAGTCGAGGAGCACGCGGACCGGCCTGCCGCCACCGCGCTCGATGCGAGCAGCCTCCTTCTGGTAGAGGCGATACAGATAGGCGTCGTGTTTGACCTCGCGCGGCTTCACCAAGCCGTGGTAGATGGGCTGATCATTGGGGAGTTGGCTGTTCTTCTTGAGAAGACGGTGTCCAGCCTTGGTGAGCGTTACTACTCGCAGGGTCTTCTTCTGCGAGATTTCAATGGTCTTGTCGCTCAGCAGGGACTGCCGCGCAAGAGCGCGGATGTCCTTCTCCATCCGCTCGCGATCTCCGGAGTAGGCAAAGTTCGTGAGGTCCGTCGCGGCAATCACGCGAAATTTGCCGATTTCCTCGAGAGAATGCATCTCGGAATCGCGGAGGAGATACGCCCGGTCACGGACGTAATACTCGCGTCGAGAGTCGCTGCGTTCGTCGCGGGTGGAATGCTGCTGCCGAGCCTCGTTGCTGTCGCCACGGCCAGGGGCTTCCGGCGCAGGAATCCCACTGTCTCGCGTGTCGGGAGGTGTCGATCTGGACTGACGTGAGGAGGCACGCGTGGGCGTTTTGTGCATGTCCAGCGCGTCTTGCGGATCGTAGGAAAAGGCGTCGCGCGACATTAGTTGAAATCCTCCTCGTTTACGGGAATTGGCAAGTCCGCATGGCTCGCGTTGAATTGCTTGTCGAGATGCGAGAGTTTGCGTCCGGTATTCTTGAGGAAGAAGCGGCGGCCCATGGTCAGCGCAACGCCGAACAAGTTCACAGATAGGACCGCGAGAAAGATCAGAATCGTTGTTCCGTAGGCGTGGAACAGGACGGTTTTGTAACGAGCCATGAACTTCAGCTGGTCGAGCAGCCAAAATCCATAGCCAAGCAAGATAACGACGGTGAAAAACAGGGCATTGGCAATCATTTCAGTCTGCATCTCCTCTCAATCTGTCTCCGGGACTTGCGGGGGCGACTGCGTCCGCCGCGAACCCTTGGCGAGCGTCAGTGTTCAACACACCCTTTTCCACGTGAACGGTATCCTCAGGGGTTGAAGGTCCAAGTGGCGTGAGCTTCCGAAAAGCATCTAAGGGAAATAGGTCAAGCACGCTCACGCCTAGCACTTCTGAAATGGCATAGGCGATCGCGAGACTCCTACGCGTTCGGCTAGCTCTCTTTGTGTCCAGCGCTTGACAACGCGTGAAGTTCGGTGTGCTCTACCTGGGCGAGGTTTCCAGCGAGAGTTGCCCTCTACTATTACTAATGGGCGAAAACTTGTTCTGATTCCCCAAACAAAAATTCCCCGCCTTCCGGGAACTATTTTTTGTCTTCCGTGGGTTTTGCGAAGAAACAGCAAACGAAAAAGAACCATTCTTGATGCCGAGGTCGTTCGCTGCCTTTTGAAGGCGTTGCAGGATTCTCTCGACGCGCCAGTGGACTGCCTTCTCTGAGAGCACCGTGTGCGTATGAATGATCTCCTTTGCGAAAAACCCTTCTACTTTCAATCTGATTAGTAGATCTCGCTCGAAAACCGACAGAATTCCGATCCGCTGGCAATGGTCGAGGAAATCGTTCAGAACGGCGACAGTTTCGAATGCGTCGTATCCAAAAGGCTCCGCCGTCTCTACGGACTTGTCGGCTTCTCTCTGAATCGCGACTCGTTGTTCCTTTTCGGCCCACCGAAATGCATTTTTGCGCAAGGTTCGTGTGAGGGCGATGGGAAGATGACTGTTCATTAGAGTTGGAGAGGCTGAGGTCACAAGCTCCAAGAACAACGTGAGAATCTGTTGTCCAATGTCTTCGGACTCGAGCTCTCGAAACCAAGCGCACAGCTCCCGATGGGTTCGGTGGATTGTAGGCGTAACTGGGACTAGTTCGCCTGCCAGCGAAGCTCCCGAATCGCTGTTGCGCCCTTTGTGAAGGTCCGTAAGCAGTTCCGACACGTTGGAGAACCTCGCAAGCGCTGGCGAGCTCAACGCTATAGCTGAGAACCGCACGCTCGCCGGTGGCTGGGTGAGCGATTTGAAGAGATGGCGCTCGACCTTGCAGATGTGGCACTTGCAGTGAAGGTTTTCCAGCATGATCTCAACTCCTCAAATAAACGACCAGAATCGGCCTCTATAGATACAGAGGCCCTCTATTCGGAGAAACCTCAATTGGAATCTAGAGGTTTGTCTTCGAGATTGAGTTGGAGTGGAGTCGGGCTTTGTGATTCAGCGATGTTCGAGCGAAAACTCCGCTCTATACACTAAGAGGCCTCCAGAACGGAAAACCTCAATAAGAAAATCCAGAATTTCGAGTTTTCTTCAGTTTGTGCTGACCTGTTTCGCAACTGCTCACACATTCCGCAATCATTTGGCGACACCAGGCCTATGGGGAAACTCCGGGGAGGACTCTTCTCATAATAGAAACATCCAGAGGGGAACAACGGCGGGAACCATTTTCCAGGGCCTGGGAATCTTGAGGTTCCGTTGGACTTTTGGGCGTGGGATAGGTCGTTCCTGTGCCAGCGCTGTGGCGCAGTCAGTCAGCACTAGATGTGAGCGTGGCGAGCGCAATCTGTCGGTGTTTGAAACCTAATGTCAGGAACCCGACGGGAAAGTGGGTATTGAAGGAGGCCAAGGCTTACCCGACTCGTACGCGGGATGGCGCGGCTCTGACGTCGGTCTGCCATACTCCAGGCGCCACTCCTCGATTTGTCCCAATAAACTGTATGCTGAGCGCATCCGCCGGGAGTCGTTTTCGAGCATCTCAAACAGACGTTTCTTGATGTCATTCGCGGCGCGAGGGACAAGGGTATAAGACTGCGGATTGCCCTTGTACCTGAATCCGTCGTGAAAACGTAGGGCGAATGTGATTTTTCGCCCTATTTTACGCGGTTTTTCTTAACGTTCGGCTGTCTGACTAAATCCTAACGCTCTGTTAGGATTTAGTCAGCATGCGGTATTCACCTAGAAATATAGAAATCGCCTTTGGCCATGGGGGTTTGACTCACTATGGCGGAGTCCTGTTTTTCGGTGAATTCATTCGAATGCTGCAATTGCGCCGCTTCCTAACTCGGCATTTGCGCTATCCGCGGCGCAACCAAGACTACCAGCTTTCCCAAATGATTCTGTCCTTGGTCTACCCGATCATCCTGGGTTTGGATCGTTTGGAGACGGCATCGCTGTTACGTTCGAATGGCACCTTTCAGTATTTGACCGGCCTTCCGAGTTACCCGAGTCCACAAAGCTTGCGGCGATTTTTGTTGCAGGCTGCACCCGATTTTCGAGAACAACTCCACTGTCAATGACTACATGTTGCAACATTTCATTCACCGGCCGGATCACCGCTCGCGATTAATTCTGGATCTGGATAGCACCATTATTACTGTGTTCGGCCACCAAGAAGGGGCGGCGGTTGGCTACAACCCGCGGTATCGCGGCAAGCGATCCTATGACCCGCTGCTCTGCTTGGAAGCGAACTCCTCATTTCTCTGGGACGTGGAACTGCGCCGCGGCGATGCGGGAACCTGGGCTGGCAGCGAGGAACTCTTGGCTTGTTGTTTTCACTCCACCCCTGCCGACATACGAGAACTCCGCGTGCGAGCCGATGCCGGCTTCGGCTACGGGCCGGTGTTGGAGATGCTGGAAGCGCGGCCAGCCCAGTACGCAGTGGTTGCGCGCATGATCCCCTCCTTGAAGCGTGTGCTGAGGCTTACGCTATGAGCCGATGAATACCCGCTGGGAGATCGCGGAGTTTGAGCACCATGTCCACGGTTGGCCTCACGCACGGCGTTGCATTGTGGCGCGGAAGAGGATCGAGGAGACCGATCCGGAGCATTTTCAGCAGGGACAGGGCACGGGTCTTCCCGGTTAAAACCGGGACGCAAACACCGCGAAAGACCCGCCACTACAAGGCAAGCAGGAGGGCAAGCGGGGCAAGCCCCGGCCCTACGGAAAGACGCAGATGGCGAGATTAACTCACCATATAACGCACTAAGGAGAGAAGTGCCTGTACGAAGGGCCAGTTTTGTGGAGGGAAACACCTGGCCAGCAGTGAGGTGTGTCACAAAGAAAAATGATGGTACGCTGCGGAGGTACAGGAAGAGAGAGAACTGAGCTGCACGCCTGCGGACTCAGAAATAAGAAAACCCTCAGAGTGAGCCCATGACCAGAAAGAAGGTAACGCTAAAGAGAATCGCGGCAGTTACAGTGTTGGTAATAACGATGAGCTTGGCGGGAGAAAGTTTGCCAGCACAAGAAACGCGTAAAGTGATCGCCAATCACACTCCGACGTATCCGGAAGTTGCGAGCCGATTGCATCTGGCGGGGGTCGTGAAAGTGCAAGTGACGATCGCAGCGGACGGGAAGATCAAGGAGGTGAAGGTGATCGGCGGGCATCCCGTGCTAGTAGATGCGGTGCAGGAAGCGCTGAAGAATTGGAAGTACGCTCCGGGAAGCAGCGAAACCACAGCGCTGCTGGTATTCAATTTCCACGAGTAATCCCTCGTAAAACCGGGCGATTCGGTCGATCCCGGAACAGTAATCGTGATCAGAACGGAATGCTGATCGGCTTCAACGGAATCCCCACTCCCGGGCAAAACTCTCGACAAACTCTTCTATATCACTTCAAATCAGATTTATAATCCACTTCACAGCCTCGCTCATCATGCGAATCTTCCTAAGCCACAGCAGTCGCCAAAAACCTCTCGTGCGCGAGATGAAGAGATACCTCCCCGACCATATCAATGCGTGGATCGATGAAAAGGACTTGCTGGTGGGGGGTAAATCGAGATCCTCGATGACGGTCTGTAGCTTTCCGCGATATCTTGGAGTGATTCTACGCCAAAGATCACGCTGATTTTGTTGGGCCGGCCGATGGTGCGGTTGGCATCCAGACGTCACTCGCCCAATGGATCGAGCGCGGCTCGTCGACGAAAAATCAACTTGTCGCAGTACTCCACTTGCGCGAAGAACAAGCGGTGTTGGCAAGCGGCCTGTTTCCGCTCGCTTTCGGTGAAGAAGGGAGTGAAACGGGTCAGCCAGTTCTGGCCGCAGGTCAGGAGGTCATGGGAGCTCACGGAGTCCGCGAGTTCCTGGAGCCGGCGGGGATTACTCCATTTTATGAAGGCATTGGAGCACTGCTGGAAGTCGATGTTCTGTTCCTGGAGCCGGAGGGCCAACGAGTGATGTTGATTCAGGCAGACGCGCGCCGAGAAGGGGAAGTAGGCGCACAAGCGGACGAACATGCGGCCCCAGTTCCGATCATGCACGTAGAAGTTGTACTGCATCACCGCATCACCCAGCGCTGGGCGATATGCAGATACTGATCTGCCCCCTGGCTCCGCGCAAGGGATCATACGACACTCGAATGCCAGCGATTATCCACAGGATGAATTTGACAAGACGTTATAACTCCCTATGATTAAGCTGATAATTACTAGGATCTATTCAAGCGGCCACAGGCTCGTAAGGCTCGGTTTTCTTGGAGGAGCTTTTTTTAGAGTTCTGACATACCTAAGCTCAGTGGGTGACCTTGGACCAACCTTGGCAGATTATTCGGTACTGTTCTCAACTCTTTCGCTAGTCGACCTCGCGGCCATTGTGTACGGGGACGATGCTGGCACAATCCGTGACTGGAGATGACATCAACTCGTCGCGAGATTCTCACTTCGTTTACGTTGACAGCCCGCAGGCCGAACGGCCAATTGTGACGAGGGTCCTTATTCAGAACGGAGCAGCTCAAAATGTCGTTAGTTTGGACAGCTTCGAAAAAATGACCGGACAATTTGACCGCGTTTCAGGAGGGTGCTCTGCGGCGACGGGGTCAGCTGGCGACCCGCGATGCCTGTGCGCAACGCTGTCACGGTGCACAAGACCCTAGCCCACATCTCTCACAGCTTGGCAGAAGTGGAACGAAGTTTGTTCGAATTGGCAGTTGCGAGAAAGTTTTGCAGGGTGCTGTTGTTTGGCTGATCCGTTTTTCGCTGGGCGTGAGGGTTTTTCTCTCTCCGCGGCTGTTTCGGCGCGCAGCTAACCAGCGGTTGACAGAAGCGAGGAAAAAGTTGTTCGGGATCCTTCTTTTTCAATACTTTAGCGGCACCATGCACAGCTTTTCATAGACTTGCCGGAACAACTCGACATGGGGATAGCCCCCGGCTAGCGAAACCCATACTTTGCGCACCGTGATGCGAATCAGCGCACCGATCTTCAATAACTTCAGTCGGATGGTGGTGCATTGAGCCTTGGCCAACTCCGTTCCCGCCAGTCCCAGTCGCCGCAGCATCTGCAACAACACGTAGGCCATCGAAGAAAAGTACAAGCGCAGTTGATTGCTGCGCAGGTAGTGCGTGCTGGTGCGATCACTGAACAGCATCAACTGTTCCTTGATGCGATTCTCCATGTCACCACGGGCACAGTAGTGCTCTTCATACAGAGCCTGTGCTGGCCATGCCTCTCCGCTCAGAGAAGTCACGACGAATCTCGGGTTCTCTCCTTTTTCCAGATGCTCGGCCTTGGCCACCACCCGTCGCGCACGGCTCCAGCTCTCCCGTGTTTGATAAACGAACTCTTTGAACAGCCGCGCTGCGCGTCCGGTCTGTTGGTACTGCGCTTTTGCCTCCCCCATCCCCTGCGCGATCTCCACTTTCAGACGTTCGTTTTTCGCCAGTCCCAGCAAGTACTCTACGCGGTTCGCTTCACACCAAGCCATCAGCTCCTCGCGGCAAAATCCGGAGTCCCCGCGCACCACCATGCGCACCAATGGCCACGCGGAACGAATCTGCTCTACGATGCGCTGCAGCTCCTCTACACTTCCTGCTGAGGCATCGATGTTCGAGGATCGCAACCGCGCGCACAGCAGAAACTCTCCGCAGAAAATGTACAACGGTAGGTAGCAGTAGTGTCCGTACTATGTGTGCTGCCGGACTATGTTGAGCGTGGTGAGGGCGGAGAATGATTTCTGCGTATGGAGCCCTCGGGGAATTGACCGAGGGCATTCCGGCTAGTTGACATAGTCTGGGCAGGCATGCGTGATGCGGAAGCTGTCCTTGACGTGGTTGGCTTCGGCGGCGACGAACTCTGCGAGTTCGTCCAGACTGGCATCGACCTACTTTACCATCCTTGCCCGGCAACCAGCCGGCAAGGAAAGAAACGATGCCTCAGACCCAGTGTTGCTCGAGTACAACTGCGACCTTCGCCGTCGATTACGAGCGTCATTTGGCCGATTTTTGCGGTCTGGCGTTCAATAGTCGCAAGCTGCACCTCCGTGTGATTCGCAATTTGCTCGCTACTCGCTTCTCCTCAGGCCATATCCGCTGGCGCGAACTGCACTTCAGTGATTTGGCCGAGTTCTTGAAGACAGAATTCCGGCGTTTGCCCAATCACTGGACGCAGAGAGTCTGGCTGATGGCGCTGCGAAGATTCGTCCGCTATCTCTCATCCCAAGGGCACATCCCGGACGGCTGGGAAGAAGCGTTGCCGAAACGAGTCAACCGCAAACGGGCCAGTCTGCCGCGATTCCTTTCCCAAGAAGAGAAGCAAGTGTTGTGGAACGCTTGCGCGGGCAAGACGCATCGTCATGCCCGCGACCGAGCGATGCTGCTGGTGTTTACGCGCTTGGGCCTTCGCATCGAAGAAGTCGCGCGGCTCGCCTTGAAAGACATCGATTGGGAGTGTGGCGAAATACGCGTCTGCTCCTCGAAAACGCGGCGAGAGCGAATGCTTCCATTGTCTCAAGATGTCGGCGATGGGTTGATCGCACACCTGCGGACCAGGCCCCAGAAGGACTCACCTTGGATCTTTGTTCCCAGACGCCTCCCGTTCACCGAACAGCGCCGTCACCACCATGTCCGAAATACCATGGCGGATCTCTTCAGACGCGCCGGGCTGCGTCATGCGCGCGTTCATTCGCTTCGGCATAGCGCGGCTACGGAAATGGTGAACCGCGGCGCGAGCTTCAAAGAGATCGCCGACGTTCTTGGCCATCGCTCTCTCGCTACCACTCTGATTTACGCCAAGCTCGATATGGAAGCACTCGCTCAGGTGTGCTTGCCCTGGCCCGGAGGTTCCCGATGAAGCCGGAAACATTGGTATGGCTCGTAGATCAGTACCTTGCGTTGACCCGCCCCGCTGTGCGAGCGCATCCAGACGACGTGATGCGCCACCACGCGCAGTTGAACTATCGGAAGAAGATACTTCGGAACTTTGTCCGATTCTGGTCAACCAGAGGCCGCCCTTGGCCGATTCCTTCGGCATTCGCTCTGGAATGGATCTCGCTGGAAGCGGATCCGCAACACCCTTCTCGCGAGCTTCATTGCATTTTTGCTCTGCGCGGATTTCTGAAGTATTTACGGGGCACGGAGCCCGGAACGCAAGTACCGGAAAACATCTTTCGGAGACGCCCGCGACGAACGTCTTATCTGTTCTCTGAAAAAGAACTCGTCAAGCTGGTAGAAGCACCCCGCCGGCTACGCCTTTGCGAGCCTTTCCACGGCCTGACCTTGTCGACCCTGCTTGGCTTGCTCGCCAGCACGGGCCTTCGAATCGGAGAGGCCATTCGGCTGAAGGCGAATGAAACACACTTGGATGCGGACCCACCGCGCCTTTCCATCTTGGACACGAAGTTCGGCAAGTCCCGCATCGTGGTGCTGCATCCTTCGGTCGTTGCTCACCTGCGCGTCTATGCCGAGCGCAGGGACAACGTGCTGGGGAATCTGCCCGTCGAGACGTTCTTTACGCGCCGGAATGGAAAGCCTCTTCGCTACGATGTCACCCGCGCTACGTTCGTGCGGCTGCTTCGCCATGCCGGCATCAAAACCGGTGCGGGAAAACCGAAATCCACGTTCCACTCGCTCCGTCACACTTTTGCCGTGAAACGGTTGACGCTGTGGCACCGCGACGGAAAGAACGTCGCGGAACTGCTCCCTCATCTGAGCGTGTACCTGGGTCACCTTTCTCCAGTGGACACATATTGGTACTTGACGGCCACTCCGGCACTGCTGGAGACAGCTTCCGTTCGCTTCGAGCATCAGCGTCAGGAAAGGTCATCCAACCCATGACGACAGCAACTGCGGTTGGTCCTCTCCTGCAAAGTTTCTTCACCGAGTACCTGGTGGCGCAGAAGCGTCTCAGCCCGCAAACGGTGGCCAGTTATCGCGACACCTTCCGCCTGCTCCTGCGGTCGATCCACCGCGATACGGGAGTCGGACCGGCGGCGCTGACTATCGCCCAACTTGATGTGCATTGCATCCTGCGCTTCCTTGAAGCCCTAGAGAAGGAAAGAAAGAACTCCGTCGTTTCACGCAATTTGCGCCTGACCGCAATCCGGTCTTTCTTCCGGTTCGTAGCCCTTCACGATCCCGCAAGTGCAGGTACCGCGACGCGAGTGCTGGGAATTCCGATGAAGCGCACAGACACAAAAATCCGCGGGTATCTGACGCGCGAGGAGATGGAAGCGATCCTCGCCGTGTTGGATCAAAAGCAATGGCTGGGGCGGCGCAACTACGCCTTGCTCCTGACGATGTACAACACGGGTGCGCGGGTCTCCGAGATAGTTGTGCTCGAGCAGGATCAGGTCAGCCTAATGAACTCCAAAGGGAATGTGCAGCTTCACGGAAAAGGGCGAAAAGAGCGACAGGTTCCGCTGTGGTCTAGGACGACTCATGTGCTGAAGGCGTGGTTCGCAGAGCTCGCCCAGGTTAGTACAACGCGCGCTTTTCCCACGCGGCAAGGCGAACCGTTGAGCCGGTTCGCAATTCATCTCCTCTTGCGAAAAGCGGCGGATCGCGCGGCTGCGGAGTGCCCCAGCCTCAAGAAGAAAAAGGTCTCGCCCCACCAGCTTCGTCATGGAACGGCTATGGCCTTACTCGAATCGGGTGTGGACCTCGCGGTGATCGCCCTCTGGCTCGGCCATGAAAGCATCGAAACAACAAATGTCTACCTGCATTCTAACTTGGCAATGAAAGAACGAGCCCTTGGAAAACTCGCGCCGCCTTTGACTGCGTTCCGCCGGTTCAAGGCTGACGACAGCGTTCTGGCGTTCTTGGACTCGCTCTGAACTATGTCAAGGGCTGGGGCGCGCAGCCCGCGCCCCGCAAGCTCTCGGACTGCCTGCTCAACATAGTCCGGCAGCACACATAGTACGGATTATGTTGAGAATCACATAATCCGTAGTAGCCATGGAAGAAACGCCCTTCCTGCTGCCCGTGCAGCGGATCGTCGGTGGCGTCCAAATCCAAAATGATTTCTTTCGGCGCCTCCTGGTGGGCCTCGAGGAAGATCTCCACCAGCAAGCGGTCCACAGCTCCGTGATCCAGCGCGATCTTTTTGTAGCGCTCCTTCTGACTGACCGTCTCTTTGGTCAGTTCCAGCCGGTTTAAGGTGCTCTTTCCGGCTAATGCTTCCTTATCGGGATCCTCCTTCTCAACCAGCACCGCCAGCAAAGGATCGTTCCGCAACTCCTCGTGATCGTTCAGATCTTCGTATCCCAGTGCCAGACCATAGACTCGCTGGGCCACCAACTCCTCCACCGTATGTTCGATCAGATCGGGATCCCGATAATCAGTGAAGCAGACAGCAAACTGGCGGAGGATCCTGATACGCTTTTCGACCTCTCGCAGCAGCAGACCACCGCCGTCACTGGTGATCGTTCCGCCGTCGAACTGCGCTCGGATCTCGCGTCGCTTTTGCGGATGAAATCCAAAGACAAACTGGTTACACTCTGTGGTCATAAGGCTGTTGCTCCTCCTTGGCAGGATTTCTTTCTAGACAAAAGAGTTATGCCATGAAGCAGCAGCCTTTTTCAATTTAGAATGAGAAATTCGGGCTAGGATTTGAATTATCGCAGTGGCGAGAGGGCTGTCAAGGCTAACAAGGAAATGCCGAGCTGGCTTACGGACGAGGTCGACTCGAATGAGGAAAAACTAGGTGGAGAGAAACACCGGAGTCACCCATCAAGAAGAAAGCGACATTACCACGTTGTCCGTGATGGGTATGACACGAACTTGTCCCTGGCGAATTATTATTTCGCCGGTCGGTGTTCATAGTTCGGGACTAGGAGGTCGGTGGTTCAAAATCCTTTCGCATAAGCCGAACTCGGCTTTTCGGATTAAACTTATGAAGTGTACGGTACAAGCTCCATATAGCTCAGTTTTGGATGCAACATTGGGTGCAGCTAACTGAGGGCAGAATGGCGTTTCCAGTCTGTAAGCGACGCCAAATAGGGCATTTGGCATTTTGACTGCATTGACTACGAACCAGAAGGTCGGGAGTTCGAATCCCCATTTTTTCCAACAAATACGAGGGTTTTCACCAGGGCCGCCGAACATTGGGTGGCCCGCCTTACGCTTTGGAGGTTTTCAGGCACGCCAGCACGGTTGTGGGGGGCTACTCCGTGGCTTCGATCCGGCATTCGTAAACGTCAACGATGCAGCTTCCGCTCGACTGCGACGAGCACGCCGTCGCGCCGATGAGCGCGCCGACTTGGCCGGGACCGTGCTAAATTGCAGTGAGAGCGCCCGTAGCTCAGCTGGATAGCTCTAGCGCCTGATTTCAGTGCGAACCAGACCTTTGTTCCCGCCAAAAAATAATTGTATTTCTAAGGGCGATGTAGAACATACTCCGTCATCGCTGGGACAAAGTGGAAGGCCCAGCTCAAAGGAGCTAAATCATGAAACGCATCCTAGTGTTTATTATTGCCTGTGCCCTGACGGGTGTGGTTGTCAGCACCCAAGCCAAAGACGTACCCGCCGACGTGCAAAAAGCTTTAATTGCACTCGACAAGGAATGGGGCGAGGCCGGAGGCGATACCGCCAAGCTGGACAAAATTATAGGGGACAGCATGCTGGGCATCGGTGCCAAGGGCGAAGCACAAGACAAACAGCAGCTGATTGCTTCCAATAAAGCTCTCAGCGCTGATGTAACGAATAGTACGTACACCGCAGACGAATATAAGTTCGACATGCCCAGCTCTGACGTTGTCGTGATGACACACCGCGGAACAACTAAAGGCATGCAGAATGGCAAAGAGGTCACCGAGTCGCACCGCAGCCTGCACGTATTTCAGAAGCAGAATGGCCGGTGGCAGGTAGTGGCCAACGCGCAATTGCCCATCGCACAATAAAGCTTGGAACTGTCGGCTGCAACGCGCGCAGGGGGTAGATAGACAAGTCGTGGTGCAGGTGTTTAAGGGGTGGACGCAGAAGGTAGTTTCAATTGCAGAGGCATCGAGAGCGTCGTTCAGAATCGGAAATCATCGGGCGCTCTCTCTCGCTGCAATATCGCGTATTGGCTTAGGCGGGGGAGAACAGTTAAGCATGGGAGAATAGACAGGGCCCGACACCAGCCTCGCTTAAATGCCGGAAGTCGTACGGGAACGGGCAAAGTGGATGTGCTCGCAATCTCTACAAAGATAAGATCTCACACCAAGCGTAGTGCAGATAATGCGTTGGAAGACGCCGTGGCGCTTCTGCCGGGGGACGGTATGGCTGGTGCAATAAGGGCTGTGCCTCGCCAAAATTGAGAGCGCATTTGAAATCAACAACATACAAAGAGATCGTGCAACATGTCACATGTATGAGATTCAGCCGTCGCGGAGTTTTGGCGACGGACAGCCTTCGAAATGAATGACCATACGAGGAGGTCGTGTAACAATTTACATGGACGACATTCAGCCGTAGCGGAGATTGGCGAAGATCAGGTCAGAGCCTACCGTTTCGCTCTAATAAGAGCAGTGGGTCGAGTTCAAACCGCGAAGACGACTTCAACTGGCTGATTTTGATAAGGGAGTCCGTTCCTTGGATCGAGAAAACGTGGTTAGCGCTCTGAAGGCGGCGAGCTGGGCGATGATCATGCGCAGCGGCTCACTTTTGACTCAAACGAAGCGTCCACAATCTCGCTATCGCGAAAGCGGGAACTGTGCCCAAAGAAATTGTGCCACCGTAGGGGTTCACCCCAGTCATTTCAGTCCAACTTCGGTCCAATTCAAGAGCGAGATAAATGGTGCGTTCCTCTGTAAGCGACACCAGAAGCAGCACTTAGAATTTTATCACGCCCAGTCCATCGTCGCCTGCGATTTCCTGGTCGTGGTAACCGCTCGGTTCCGAACTCTCTATGTGTTTCTCCTGATGGAGGTCGGGACACGGCGCATCGTGCATTGCAACGTCACCGCGCATCCAACGGCAGCCTGGACCTTGCAACAGCTCCGCGAAGCGATTCCGAGCGATCATTCCTACCGTTTCCTGATCCATGACCGTGACTCGATCTTCTCGGCAGAGGTGGACCAGCAGCTCAAGGCTTTTGGACTGCGGGTGCTGCACACACCCGCGCGAGCACCAAAGGCGAACGCCTATTGTGAAAGATTAGTGGGAAGTGTACGCCGTGAGTGTTTGGATTTCATGATTCCGCTAGGCGAAAAACATCTGCGCAGAATCCTGTCAGAGTGGGTTCCTCATTACAACCAAGGGCGCCCTCATTTGAGCCTCGGACCGGGGATTCCTGAATGTGCCGCGGTATTCCCACCGCTGCAAGATCACGACAAACATTCCTTTCCCTATGACTGCAAGGTTGCGGCTCGCGCGGTTCTCGGCGGCCTCCATCACGAATACCGGTGGGAAAAGATCGCCGCGTGAAGGACGGGAAGAACTCAGCGGACACTGCGCTTTGCTTGCGTCTCCCCGATTTCGAATGCCTGTACAGGCGGGAAGGCCTCTGCCTTTCGCTTGCGGTGAGACGAACGGGTTGGGGTAAGAACTCTTTGGTTCCTATTTGACCCAAGTTATCCAGCACGAGCTCGAATCCTTTAATTACGACCGCTCCTGTCAGACAACGATATATAAAGGTTGAGCGGATGTTTTGTCTCTCGGATCGGTCAGGCTTCAGAACTGGCGCAATTGTTGCGCAGCACAGGTGTCTCGTTTCGCTTTAAAACCTGAACTTGAACTCCACTAACAACTTTAGAATCAGTCTTGCAGTTCAACTTATCTCTGCCATTCCTCGCGGATTGTCGCGCGCTCAAAACAATCATCGCCGAATCACTCTTCACGAATAATGCAGGTTAGGTTGTCCGATGAATTAAGGATTCGCCTAACGAATCAGGACGACATTCGATTCCGTGCGGCCACGGACGATGCCAAGCCTGTCTCCGCTTGGGGACCAGTGGAAGTCAGTAATCTCGTCGGACTTGAAGGATGTGATCGGATAGGCTGGTGTGCCGTCGAGTGGCTGAACCCAGAGATTGTCCACGCCATTAAGATGTATGGTGAATGTCAAAGCCTTACCATCAGCTGTGAACTGCAGAAGAGTAGCCAACCCGCTAGAACTTCCCATGCGGGGGTCCATTGGAAACTTCCTATCTACCTTGCCGGTTTCTGTGTTGATCACACCGAATGTGCCCATCATAGTCCAGAATGCAAGCAACCTCCCGTCAGGGGAAACGTCGATCTGAGGAAAAACCATAATCCCGCTGAGATCGCTGAGAATCTTGGATGTCCCACCATCGATAGAGACTTTTTGAATCTGAGGCTTTCTGCCTTCGGGGCTAATATAATAGACCCATCTGCCGTGCGCCGAACAAGCGGGAGATGAGTCAAACGTACCTTCTGTCAGTTTAATAATTTCGTTGCTTGTTGTGTCCACTCTCCAAAGAGAAACTGCATCACCTGTCGACTTTGGGTCCCTCCCCGCGAACCCTAGCAGGCTGCTGAAAAAGTCGGATATTTTGTAACGAGGCGGCGCGCGGTGCGTCTCATTGAGCATGCGAGGAACCGATCAGCAGCAAGGACATGTTTTTAGCTACATTTCGCCGGAGCAGCGGGTACGCAAAGATCATCCGCTGCGGCCGATCCGCACGATGGTAGACCAGGTACTCAAGGAACTCTCGCCGGAGTTCAACAAGATGTATTCCAAAGTGGGTCGTCCGTCGATTCCGCCGGAGCAGTTACTGCGTGCTCTGCTGTTGCAGATGCTGTACTCGGTGCGCAGCGAGCGGATGCTGATAGAGGAGATCGACTACAACATTTTGTTCCGCTGGTTCGTGGGGCTGAATTTGGACGATGCCGTGTGGGATGCCACGGTGTTCACCAAGAACCGCGACCGTTTGCTGGAGGCGGAGGTAGCCAAGGAGTTTCTGGCGCTGGTGGTGGAGCAAGCCCGCGGGCAGGGATGGGCCTCGGACGAGCACTTCACGGTGGACGGAAGTTTGCTGGAAGCCTGGGCCAGCGCGAAGAGTTTTCAGCCCAAGAACAAGAAGGGTTCACCGCCGGATGATCCCGGAAATCCCACGGTGGATTATCGCGGCGAGAAGCGCTCGAACGAAACGCACGAGTCGAAAAGCGATCCCGAAGCGCAGATGGCGCGCAAGGGTGCGGGCAAGGAGGCCAAGTTGAGCTACAGCGGGAATCTGCTGGTGGAGAATCGCAACGGCTTGATTGTGGACAGTCGGGTATGGGAAGCCACGGGCACGGCGGAGCGCTATGCCGCACTGGAAATGCTGCAGGAACTTCCGGGAAGCGGGCGCGCGACGGTGGGCGGCGACAAGGGCTTCGACACGGCAGATTTCGTGCGCGAGTGCAGGAATATTTGGGTAACACCGCACGTGGCACAAAACCTTGGGCGAAGAGGCGGCAGCGCCATTGATAGCCGCACCACGCGGCACGGGGGCTATGCCGTCAGCCAGAAGAAGAGGAAGCGCATCGAAGAATGTTTTGGCTGGCTGAAGACCATTGCGTTGATGCGCAAAGTGCGCCATCGCGGAACGCTGAAGGTCGATTGGATCTTCACTTTCGCCTGCGCGGCCTACAACCTGGTGCGCATGCGGAATCTGATGCGCAGCGTAGTTCCGACGTAGTAAGTCCGGGCCGTAGTGTCTTTGAACGGCGCTGAAACGCTTCTTTCGGGCGCTTGGTAACACGAAAAATCACGCCTCAGACGCTCAAAAACTCCCGAATGACTCGAACCAACCTAGAAATTGCTGGTTCAGCACGATTTTTCAGCAGCCTGCTAGGTATTTTCCGCTTTGACAAGACGCCACAAAAGCTGCTGAGTACTGCGATCCATCAAACAGGAGCGTCTTGCCTTCTCCTTGATCGCTCATGCGATAGTACCTGTGAGAATCGTAGTGTTCTAAAATGAGATTTTTGTCGTCCGCCCAAGCGAACTCGTATGCAACTCCCCTGGAGGTTATCGCGGTTGCGTGTTCCTCGGTCTTTTCTCGTGACGGCATTATATAAAGCCTGAAGCTCTCTTCGCTCTGAACTGTGGTCAGCGTCTTGCCATCGCGTGAGACACTCAGTCCCGAGTAGCTGTTAGTATCCCTCGTGATTGCTCGAAACTTTCCTTCTGGGTAGGAAACGAATCCGATCTGTCGCTGTGCACCACGTGCTTTTTCCTTGTGAATAGAGAACCGCCAAGCCACTCCCGTCGGACAGCCAGACGGGGGCTTCAAAACTCAATTCTGTCGATGAGATTATGACTTTTGGTTTTTCACCCGCTGTATCTACCGCAAGAAGCTTGCTGCTCCGGTCTTTTTCCTCTCGACTAATCACGATCACTTTGCCGTCGGGTGACCACGCGGGTCTAGATTGGAGGAAGCCAGTAAGATCTAACGAAAGTAGATCTTTCTCTTCACCACCTTCTGGGTTCGAAGTTACCAACTTCATTGGAGGGGGCTTGCCACCGCTCGGCTCAGTCGCCCACCTCATAAAACAGAGGCGCTGCCCATTGGGGGAGAAAGAAATACCGCTCCAGATGTTTTTCACAGCAAGACGGGGATTTCCACCCAACACAGGCCCACGAAAGAGGTCTCCTTGAATGATGTCCTCGCCGCGACCGAAATAGACATAGTCACCGTCCGGAGAAAACTGCACGGAGTGATAGTGACTTCGAGTCGGCACAGCCACCTCTGTGTCGCTACTAGTCGCTACGTTTCTAAGTCGAAGACTTTCCATCCCGTTATCTTTGACCACGGTTAGGACATATTTGCCATCGGGCGAAATCGCTGTATCCGTCAAGTTGCCCGTATCTGTTAGTTTTGTGATCACAAAATTTTGAAATGGCGCATCGGAGCCCTTGGAGCGATTGTGAAGACGAAGGGCATAGCCCACAACCACCAGGAGGACCACGGTCATAACACTTGCTAGGAGCAGCCCTTTACCCCGATAAACCGCCGCCGTAGGTACGGCTGACTCTGTCTCAGGAGGCAGCATCGAAGCAGATAATTTTCCTGAATCCGTGTCGCGCTTAAGGCGCTGGAGATCGGCGCGAATCTCGGAAGCGTGCTGGTACCGAACCTCTCGATCTTTTTCGAGAGCCTTGTTTATGATTTCTTCGAGCCGAGTAGGCAGGTCGGGTTTCAACCGGATCGGAGAAACCGGGGCACGATTCAGGATGCCATCGGTAATGACCCCTGATGTCTTGCCGGGGAACGCCATATGTCCCGTAGCCATCTCATACAGCACCACACCAAAAGAGAACAGATCGCTTCTTGCATCTAAATTTGTCCCCGCGCACCTGCTCGGGGGACATATACGCCACCGTGCCCAGAGCGGAGCCGGGGCTCGTAAGAAGGTCATCGGAGGCCTCCGCAGTGGCCTCGGTCATATCTGGTGGCTCAATAACATTCCTGCGTGCCACCTTCGCCAAACCGAAGTCGAGGATTTTCGCTTGCCCACGGTCCGAGACAAAGATGTTTGCTGGCTTTAGGTCACGATGAATAATGCTCTTAGCGTGAGCGGCATCGAGCGCATCGGCAATCTGTATGGAAAGATCGATGACTTGGTCAGTGGGAAGGGGTTGTTGTTGGATGAGATGCTTCAGCGTTTGGCCTTCGAGATGCTCCATCGCGATAAAAGCGCGGCCATTTTCCTCACCAATATCATGAATGGTACAGATGTTCGGATGGTTCAGAGCGGACGCAGCCTGAGCCTCTCTCTTGAAACGGGCAAGCGCATGCGGGTCTCTCGCAACATCGTCCGGCAGGAATTTCAGGGCAACAAAGCGATTAAGGCGCGAGTCCTCGGCCTTATAAACGACGCCCATGCCCGCGCCACCGAGCTTTTCTAGGATGCGGTAATGGGAGACAGTCTGGCCGATTAGAGATGAGGAATCCGGCATTTCGCGCTCATATTAGGTTGTGCCTGTGGGCAAGTCAACGAAGCCAGACCCCTACTTCAGTTTTGCATACTCAGATTTTGCTGCGATCAGGATAGGTATGTCAGGGTCGGCGTCTTTCCACAGCGTGAGGAATCCTGATAGGCCGCTTTGGCTTTGGCGGTGTCGCCTTGCATGGCGTAGGCTCTTCCGATTTGGAGATGCGCGAGTGCACCGATGGGCGAGTTCAACACAATTCCGCGATGGTCGAGGATTTTCTGGAACTCGGCTTCGGCTTCGCTGCCTTGACGTGCAGCCAGGTAGGCTTCTCCGCGCACAAAAACGGGGTATAAGGCTGTCCAATAGTAAGTATAAGAGCTGGACGACGGCGCTCCTAGCTCATACGGAGCAGCGGCTCTGAGACTCGGATTCGAAACAAGAACTGGCTCGACGCCAGATTCGCGGACGTGCTGCGGGAACACAACGTTGCCTTAGCGTTGACCGACACCTCGTTTGTGCCCCGGCCTTGGGAGATGCAAGAAAAGTTCGGCCGAAGGCTGGGTCGGCTCGTTCTATCGCGCAGGGACACAGCCGCGCCGTAACTCCTAGAAATCTCAATCGAATGCATCAATTCATTGCGTTTGCCATCCGACCCAAACCGCCCCACAATCGCTTCCCCTGACCCGGTGAAGCCAGAGGCGGCTTTGAGGTGGTTGGTGCGGTTTCAGATGCCTAAAGCTGTCTCGTCTTGCAATTTTCCTATATCGCTCTGAAATCGCATTTAATCGCGCCATAACAATGGCGAGCTAATCTAAAGTTCGGGGTATAGTATGCACTGCGAGACGTGCGGATCGGCCAACCAGACGGAGTTCGATGCTGAGATTAACATCCATTTTTCCGGGCTGACAAATCTGGACAAGCCTGCCATCTTGGTATTTCAGAAACTCTCGGTCTGCACAGATTGCGGTTTTATCGAATTCATTCTTAGAGAAAGCGAAGTGCTTCTCTTGGCGACAGGTTCTGCGGTGTAGACCACGGCTTAAAATCGAGCCTGTGGCTGGCGAATTGTTATTTTCTCCAGCCACAGGGCATGTAACATTGTCCTACATCCTGTCGCCGGGTTAGTGCGGCTTGCACTGGTGGTCGCTGATTTTAAAGGCATTCGCGACGGATAGCATTTTCGGCAGGGACAATCAGAACCCTGTTTAGGTAGCTTTTACGAATCACAATTAGTCGGAACAGGAAAAGAAAATCCACCAATTCCCCCGTTTTGGGGTCAGGCAGCTTTATACCTTGCGGGCCCACCTTCTCCCGAGCAGCGACAGCATCACCCACTGCCCGATCGACGGGCTTGGTAAACGCAGTGCCGGTTTTATTGACAGGCACATCGAGCAGACAGAGACCGCATCAGCGGGTTACCCCTGGCAGCCGCGATCATGACCACTTTCAAATGGGGGGATCCTGCTCGCGCAGGTTAAGAGCACTTTACCCATTATTTTGTCTCAACCAGGGGTTCACCCACCACGGTTTTGGTTCAAGGTGTACTTGCCTCGTTGCTAACCTGCGGCAACCCGTTCCAATCGTTCGAGGGTGTCGGGATATTTGCGAACTAACAAGACGAGGGCTGCTGCCTGAGGATTGGGCTTTGCGCGACCCTGTTCCCATTTCTCAAGCGTGCGTTCGTTAATGCGCAGCTTCCGAGCGAAAACGGCTCGTGAACAGTGCAGCCTCTTACGCGTATCTCGAATCAGCTTCGAATCCACCTTGGGCAGCGGTGCCGCTCCAACGTTGTAAGTGCGCAGCGTGATTTTGCCCTCGCGATGGCTTTTCATCGCTCGAACACCTTCCATCATTTCGTCGAAAATCTTTCTCTTGCTCATCGCCTTCACCTCCGCTATTTCCTCTGTTTCGCAAGCTTCGCGGCCTGCCGAGCCCGGAGCTCAATTTCACTGGCACTCTTCAAAGCTTGCCTTTCTTTCGGCGTAAGGTCTGAAGCTTCGTCCTTGTCGTAGAGCGTAATCAGCCAGATTTGTTGCTCGCCTGGGAAGTAATAGTAGATCACTCGCAGACCGCCTCTTCGTCCTTTCCCACGTCTTGGGTCTGTCCAACGAAGCTTCCGAAATCCTCCTGTTCCGGGGATAACGTCTCCATGTTCTGGTGCAGCCGCCAGCCGGTTTTGTAGTTCCCTGTACTCATCGTCCGTCAGATAACCGGAGACGTAGCGAGTGAAGGCCGGGGCTTCGAGGAATTCCATCCTGTTCCTGGTACGCCACTAGCGTACAGTTCTAAGTATACGCTATTAGCGTATAAAGTCAATTGGGAGAGGCTTGCAGGAAAGGAGTTGCAAAGTGGAAAGAAAATGGAAAGAGCGATACAGCCAGAAATTTTGTCGTCGAGCTGTGGCGCGGATGAATGCATGCGAGAACATCACGAGGCTATCACGAGAACTCGGCGTAAGCCGAGGTCTGCTGTACACGTGGCGATACCGACTGGAGCCACCGGATGCTGAAGTCGAAGGGACAGTGTCGACACAGAATTCCCGCGAAAGCAGACTTCGTCGGGAGGTCAATAAGCTAAAGCGATTACTTGCGGACAAAACGGTGGAGATGGATTTTTTCAGACGTGCCTAGCAGAAAGTCGAGGCTCGACGCCAGCAGGGCGACATCTCTGGCGAGAAGGCGTCTACGACGAGATTCGAGATGCCGTTGCAAGGCAGTTTGAGTATCGAGCGGATGTGCCAATTGGCCCAGGTCAGCCGAGCGGGGTTCTACCGCTACCTTGACTGCCGGGCTCCTGAGGAAGAGGACATGGCAGTGCGATCTGCTATTCAGGAGATTGCTCTGGAACACGAGCGCTACTGCGGATATCGACGCGTAACGGCAGAACTGCGCCGACGCGGAATGATGGTGAATCACAAGCGCGTGGTACGAATAATGAGGACGGACAACCTGTTGACGAAGGAGAGGAGTTGCACAGTGAAAAGAAAATGGCATGAGCGATATCCCCAGAAATTCCGTATCCGAGCTGTGGAGCGGATGAACAGTTGTGACAATGTCCTGCGACTGGCTCGAGAACTCGGCTCTTAATCAGCGGCGATGCAGACTATTGTCCTTTGGTGAATCGTGTTAAGTCTCTAGGAAAGCAGGTTTGGGTTTGGTCCTTCTCCCAGAAGGAAGACGGTCTTGCCCCCGAACTTTGGAAGGCTTCTGATGTTTTTCTCCCAATTAATTCCCTGTTTATGACCGCGTGGCCTCATCAGGTCTCGGCTTCTACCTCTTCGGCTTCCTCTCACCCGGCCCAAACGCCTCGTGAATAGCATGACTAAACCAGAGCCTCACCCCTGCCGCCGCTTCAAGCACATGAGCATCGCTCCAGCATTTCTGAAACATCTTCCGAAGTTCCACGTGCAAACTGATCGCGCATTTGAACCGCGAATCGGAGATTCTGGTATCCTACAAAACGCAGCACACGACTTTGGAAAAGGATTACAAATGCACTCGGATGTCACTGATGGCCCTGCGGCGGAAAGCGGCCTACTTCCTTCTGTTAGTTTTCTCGACGTTCGAAGTGTTTGGATGATACAGCGCGATACCCAAAAGAGATTTCCAGGTCAGCAGGTAGCTGTTGCGAGCGGCACCTACGAGAGCGCTTGCAGCCCGGGAGCAGACTCCGAGGCCGTCTACCAACGAGCATCGCTGCTGTACCTGCTGGGGGAGATGGATGTGCTGTCAGCTTGGATGCATGACGGCGAACCCGACGACGCGGTGTTCAAAGTACTCGCTACATTCCCCATGAAGAGAATTCCGAGAGGCCAAAACTTCGGAGGTCTTCCGTTTGATTTCGAGGAATTGGCGAAACAGCTTGAGAAAGAGACCCGAGAAAATCGTTAGAATCTGTTTCCCTGCTTCTACCCGCACCAAATCCAAAGCGGGGGTTCCCATGACCGAAGAACGCCAGCATCGAAACTGTTGCCCCAGACCAATCGCAAATGTAGAATGCTCTCCCTTCCTCTACCCAATTCAATCCGGGGTAGAACAATGCTCAAATTTGAACCGCTTGAAATCAGCTGGGTCCAGTATTTCCACGATCAAGCCGTTGATAGCCGCGAATACGTCAAAGCAGTTTCCGACCGAATTCCTATCGAAGTTCGGGATGCATTGCTTTCGATTGTGAAATGGGCAGAAGAGATGGAGCGGTCGTGCGATATGTGGTGCGACATAAATCACAAACAGTGCTACGAAGAGACTCGCCTGAATATGTTTTTGGAGGAGCAAATAAAGGCGCTGTTCGCCGCGATCAGAGCGACAAAGCACGCGGACTCAATTCGTACGTTGAGAGAAGCGGCCCGTGGGTTATACGCTCCTCGCTCATCGTTGCCCCGTTCCAGCAATCAAAGTACCTGTCTGAGAGCCTCCATCAATTCTCTGTGATCAGACTCTGTCGGATTTATGAACAGTTCGATCTCATGCTGGATTTGAGAAAGCCGTATACGCTCCTCGTCGCTCAACTCGGTCGTCCCTTGAGTTATAGGCCGCGTGTTCCAGTAGTGAAGCAGTTTCCCTGTTAAGTTCTGCCAGTTTTTCCCTGAACGTGTTTATCCAAGCTTGGCGCATCGGCGAACAAATTATTTCTGAGGGTATTGCGCTGCAGAAATTAATTGCATCGTATTACGATATATTGGATACTTACCCAGACTTCCTCTATAAGGTCGGTGAGTACCTGGGCACCCATTGTTCGCTCACCGGCCTTCCTTTTTTGAAGGCTCATGTCCTGGACTCGTGCCATGATTCGTTGAAAGGTCTCGATGTCTGAACGGTCTAAGAAGTTAGCACGTTTCATTCGGCGATCAAGAAGTCATCAGCCAAAAACTAAGCGAGAGAATCAGAACGAGTTGCTCGACAAGGGCTATGGTTATTTGAAAATTGATATTGAACGCGAATTTCACAATCAAATTGACGATGTTAATCAAGAGCCGGGTTGCGCGGGCTCGCTTGGCGGTGCGTTTGCCAACGAAAACTCACATGTGTTCAAAATCGGAGCAGAAGACAAAGGGTTGACTATTGATTTCGATCCTGACAAGCGGGCGGTAGAAATAAAGGGCAGGGAGCCAATAAAATTCTATTACTTCATCCAAGTGAGACTTGCCCAGGATGGAACGACTTGGGGCTACGCGGGCCGCGAAAACAATGCAGAACTTGCGCCTATTAGTTGCAAACTCGACGCCGTCGTTGAGAAAGCCTTGTTCGCGCTGTTCGGAATTGAGGCTTAAGAATCAATGATCGCTCGTCAAAAGTGAGGACTGAAGAAGTCCGCCTAGAGCTGTCTCTTCATGCCGCTTGCGGTACCCCACACGTGCGAGCGCAGTCATATAGTTGGCCAGACTTGTAACCCGCAGACCTGTGGTGATCCGGAATGCCCATATACCCCTCGTATGATAGCGGATGTCCAAAGATGTCTGATTGCACCGTCAGCTTCGCAGAAGTCGGAAACAAGCCAACGTCCTCTCGGCGCCCCCCATCCGGCAAGGCGGGTAACGACATTTGCAAGCTCCATGTCGGAGAAGCAATCCAGAAAGAAGTTCGTCACGATTAGGTCGTAGGCATCGGACCGTGCCTGAAATTCACACACATCTGCGACATGGAACCTGACCCGATCGCGATACGCTCGGCCCATGCCGGCGACGCGCCGCTCCGCAAGCTCGGTCATTCTTGGACTGATCTCAACAAAGTCTATTTTTATTTTTGAGTTCGTTCGAAGTAGACGTGCGAGGAAGCGGCCGTCTCCACCGCCGCACACGATAGCCCGTTGTGATGTTCGCGCCTCTTCCAAGAAGGCGAATCGCCGTCGTTCTAGACTCTTCCCAAACGAAAGATGCTCAAGCGACTCATAGTACGGGGCGATCCGATCACAATTCATTCGGCTAATTACATTCGGTTTCATATTCCCCACACGCGAATCACTAGCGCGATAACTCCAGCAGCGACTAAAACTGCGTCAGCCAGAACTCGCAGCGCGGGAACTGAAAAACGTTGAGTATGACGGTTTATTAGGAAAATCAGAAGCGCCGCCAGAGAAATCGCCCACAACTCAGAGCCGGGCAATCCTTTTGCGTGTCGAAGAAGAAACAGTGTCAGAGCGGCAGCGGCTAAGCCCGCGGCGATCCAATTAATCCGTGATTTGTTACATCTTGCGGATGGTTGCCCCATCTTGCGACTGGCCTGCTGAAGAATACGGCCTTCCCAGCACTCAATGGCCAGACAATTGAGTGAGCAGATTAGACCGAAAAGAATAATGGAAACCAACATATCCCGCGAAGACTCCGCGGCTCGCGACCAAATTGGCAAGGTGGCCCCGACCGCAAAAAGTATACCCACGGCTACTTCTTTTGGAACGAACCGCGCCAACCATCCATGACCAACATGGATGCAGGCCATGTAGGCCCCAACTATTGCAGCGAGTTTCATTCCTGCGCCCGCTTCCGTTGGAAGAAGTAATGTGGCCGTTAGATAGAACGACGCCAAGGTCGCGAGCAGCACAATCCAGACTAATGCCGCTCGGTGCCGCAGACAGAAACGATGCCGTTCCTGAAGTTCCGAGCAATTCTCAGATTCCCAGCCATCAAACATCCGGTCACTTATGTAGATTATCCAGACACTGAGGGCGAGGATGATTTCTTCCACTGGCCCCAGTCTCACCCCCCTCGTTCTTGCAAAAAGTAAAGACCAAACGACTGCGACCGTGGGCGCGTCAAAGCTGAGAATGTTCCACCACAGCCACCAAGGTGTCGCGTCGGAACTCGTCTGCCTAGAGCGAAAGTGCGCGTGCCTTCGCGCGATGTTTACAGTTGGGATCGGAGCGGTTGTCCGCGTGTTCGGCCTGGGACGGAAACTGCCAGTCTCGGAAATGGGACCAACCGTGGCCATGCGAATGTCTTTCTCATCAGCATTCGAATTGCTGTGAGTTTCTGTCCGACTTCCACAACGCATAGCGCCCTGGAAACTCTAGACACATATATCGTATCACGATATTTCTACGAGGGATGACACAATGACTCGATTTCTCGCCTTCGGACTATGCGCCAAAACTGCAAATTAAGACCTTGTCGGCTTCGATTAAGGTGCTGGCATGGTCTGCGCGAGGCTCATTAAATTCTGAGGATCTACACGAATCGTGCCTCTTCTAGGGCTGTCAATGTCTGCTATCAAGAAGAACGAGATGGATACAATTACCGGTAAGACGAAAAACAGGATCGCCTTCCCCTCGGTGCGACGTGCGCCGTATCCAACTAACAAACTGGAACAGATGGCTATTGCTGCCATAAGAGTCCATGCTCCAGCAGGGATCCTGTTCCACCACGCAGACTGGGTATACCCCTGTGAATTCAGCACGTCGTTCATTCCGGAAAGGATTAACGAATCCAAAGCCGGTGGCTGCGCCGCCGCCGGACCCCTGACTGCGGACCAAAGATTCGCCTGCAACTGAGCCGTAGTGGCATTGATCTGCTGAAGCTCCTTCTCATCGCGGGTCTTATAGAACAAAATGCGCTGATCAAGGTAGGCCTTCAGCAGGGCACGCACTCTCGTTGCATCTGCGACCGGGAGCAAGTCCGCCCGGGCGTATTCCGTGCCAATCGCAGTGGCCTCTGCTTCCTCATAGGTTTTGCGCAGGTCGTAGCGGTTGATAGCCATCGAAAATGAAAATCCGATGATTAGGCCAAGCAGAGTCAACGAAGCGTTTTGAAGAACACTGAAATGTTGCCTGTCTTCTTCTTCCATAGGTCGTCGGCTCTTACCAAAATAACCGCCGACCCTCCCCGCGAGCCACAGCACTGGCAGGGAGAGCGCCAAAATAAGGAACGGGTGTCTTAATACGGAATTCATTTGCTGTATCCTCTCGTCTTGTTCTGGCTAATTTATATGAGCACAAAACGGCGAACCGAATTATCGTTCGAACCGAGCCTTCGGGTGTAGTCTTTTTGACAGAACATTCCCAAAGGAGCGGTCATTGATGAAACTAGCTCTCGGTATTGCGCTAACCACGTCCTTGGCATTTGCCTCTTGTGGCAAGAAGCCGACTACGCGAATCACCGTTAAGGTAGCCGACACGTTCACCGGTGATATTCGCTTGACGCCATGCATACCAAGCGCACATGAACCTACTTTGGTCGATAGAGGAGGTTATGGCTATACGCCTGCTTGCCCGGCTGGAGATGTAGAGATTGTTGTGATTAAACCATCAAAAACTTACGAACTAGCGCCCGAAAATATTCATGTGCGTAGAACGAGCGAGGGAGAACCAAGTACCATTGTTGCTCAGATCAAGTAACAGCGGCGAAGAGTGGAATCCAGAGTCGGGCATTATTCGGAGATCCAAGCGTCTCATGCGAACGCCGCTCTAACTTGCGGTCTCAGAAGATAGAAAAGCAGGGCGCCAGAAATAATGACTCCGACCGTTCCCTTGGTGACACCGCCCATCAACGCGGTGACGAAATTTGCCAAGACCTGCGTGACGATAATAACTACAGCCAGTCGCCATCCCCAAACGCGCCGCTTAAACCAGCAGACTCCAGAAATAGCCAGTGTAATTCCTAGCAGCAGAAATGGAATCCCGAGGTTTTTTCCGTAAGGTGCGAGCTGATTGTAAGCACGGGGGTTGAGCGCCCACATGCCGTCGAGAGCTGTTCCCCTCCACACCAAAGTCACACCAGCCAGAGTCGCCATAAGCGCCCCAAATAGGAAGAAGATGCCCATGGCCGCCAAGCCGCGTGGAGGCTTTATTCTTGAGGCGCTCGGTGCAGAGGGATTCACGTCTTGACTATAACTCGGATGGTCTCGTCGTTCAGTGTCTGATTAACGCAGCGGTTGCCGGACAAGTCCCGCCGTCACCTGAAATTGGTTGGGGATTGAGTACCTTGGTCATTTCCAAAAGTAGATGATCGCTGCATCCGTGACTATAAAGTCCTCCCAGCAGGCGCTGGACCGTTAGCTTTTGCTATAGTTAGCCGATGGCTTCGAATTCCAAGCTATGACAAAGCCAGTGGAAGCTTGCTGTACCTCGCCAGCAGCGATCTGCTACTGGACGTTTTCACCGCTTTTGCCAAAACGGGCCCGAGCCATTCTGGGTTCGCAGAGCGGCACCTTTGAATCACAGGGGCCCTCCCTTGGTCCAGAAAGGATGTTGTGTGAGGGGGCGCGCGAGGTTAGGGGCAAATGGTCGGCTACACGGACGCAATCAAGTGGAAGAATAGTCCGGTAATCGCAGCAGGCCGTTCATTATGGTCGTCAGCGAACTTCATCAAGCACGTCTTTCACTTTCTCGAGTAGCGCAGCCGCAGTAAATGGCTTCGGGAAAACTTCAAATTCTTCAAGTGCCATCCGATTTCGAAGCCGATCATCGTCCATGAGGCCGCCCACCATCAAAACGCGTAGTCCCGGACACTTCGTGCGCAGAAAAATCGCTGCGTCGTAGCCCGAAATGCCCTCAATATAAGAGCGGATTATTAACAGATCCGGTGTGGACTCTTTCAGTCTGTCGACGGCCACTCCCAAGCCAGCAGCCGTCACCACGTAATATCCCGCGTACTCTAGGGTTTCCTTAATAACCGAGAGTACGACCGGATCGGAAATCAGAAGGAGAATCGATTTGTTCATCGTCGTATTCACGTTCATGGCTTACCGTGCCCACAAGTTTTCAGGAGCTGTATGTTTTAGATACCATGAAGGGCCTCTACTCCCAAGAACTCAATTCTCGGACTCACTAAGAGTCGATTCAACAGTTCTCCCTTAAGGCCCGATTAACGCAGCGGTTACTGAAATCAAATGAATGAATTTGTCGCAAAAGCATGCATGCAATAAGCTACCCAACCGGGAATCAACTCTCCGAAGTACCGCAGCCGATTTTCACTCGACAATGATCCGGTCTGCCCACTCCACGAGCGAAACAAAGATCGCCGGATTGCCAAATTTTGCTCCCCATTGATTCAAGTCTGTTTCCGTGACCCCACGGGCCCGGGAACAGGCTCCTCAAGAAAAGATCGGAATATGTTTTGCCACAACTTTTTCTAGTGGTATGTCCCGTATATAACATTACAGATCAACTCCATTCTTTTTTTCCCCTGCGCTGGGTGGATCCGGGTTTGATCTGCTGCATCTTGACCCGCGCGCGATCGATCTTTTTGATGATGTCCTCGACGGTGGCGCTCCAGATGAACGTGGGGTTGTGGTTCCAAGCTTGCATAAATGCCTCGATCGCTAGCTTTAGATCCGGCACACTCACGAAACTGCCACGCCGAATCGCTTTCTCAGTCAATTCTCGAAACCAGCGCTCCACCAAATTCAGCCAGCTTGTACCGGTCGGCACAAAGTGGCATACAAAGCGGGGATGCTTCTTCAGCCACGCTTGCACGTGCGGCTCTTTGTGCGTGCCGTAGTTGTCCATCACTAGATGCAACTTCAGCGCCGGGGGAAACTCAGCGTCTAAGCGGCTCAGAAACTTCCGCCACTCCTGATGCCGATGCCGGCCGTGACATTCACCAATCACCTTGCCATCCAACACCTGCAGTGCCGCAAACAGGGTGGTGGTGCCGTTGCGCTTGTAGTCGTGCGTCATCGTACCGCACCGGCCCTGCGTCACTGCAACGTCTTACATCGAAAAAACTTAGTTCGCATCACCTGCAAGACTAGAATTTCGAAAAATCGTGATGGTGGCACACACGGTGTCAGTTGGTAGATGACACTCCTGGGTGCTAGGGGACATATCGGTGGCGTGGAAGATGTTTCACGTTCTGATGGTTTGGCGCATACAGATGTCTCTGGACACAGTCGGGCAGAGAGTTCGAGATCGGAGTCAAGATCCGCTCTTCTATCACGATTGTGAAGAAGTCTGCGACGGTTGGGATGACCCCGAGACCGAACCAGAACTCGGAGTGACTAACTGTATGACTTTTTCTGAAGCCGTCATAATAGCCGGGACTTGACCAGTTATGAACGCTGCACCTAGCTGAATGCCAGCGGTCGCAAATGCAAACGCCTTGTTGATGTTGTTTAGAGTCCTCAAGACCTGATTCATCTGTTTAGTGGCAGCAGAGATTTGGGCCAATGGTGCATTGATATCTTTTAATGTTTGTTGGATCGCTACCAGAAGAAAGTGATCAGAGTAATGCAAGGCCGCCACTCGCAGCCCGTCAATCGCCTGAAAATCCGCGTCGTTCAAAGTTTGGTGATTACTTTTTTCAAATTCGACGATCGAATCGGCAAGTTCGGTGAAGAGGTCAGCTAAGAGACGGAAATCGTTCGCGCTGAGAGGCATGATCGAGTCTCCTGGCTTAAAAAGCTCTTTGCATATTTTGAATCAAAGGGATCATCCCCGAGACATCATCTGACAACAACTTAGACAACTCCTTCGACCCTAAGTCTTTCTTATGCTCAAACAGTTGCTGATGTCCTTTTGCAATTAGATACAGTAGCGTGCCAGCCAAAACGTCGGTTACCGGATGAAGCTGATATTCGAGCGCCGTCGCAACACCGAAGTTTCCGCCTCCGCCGCGAATCGCCCGAGGAGCCGACATTGTTATCGCGCTGGGAAAAGCTTGGAAGAGGAGGAACCGAAGATGAGACGGTGAAACCTCTTGATGGAGTCCAACGGGCGCAAGTCCCGTACGGCCAAAGCGAGCATGCAGGCCGGTAGCGAGTGTTGCCATTCACTGGGCGACTGGTGGGTGCGAAGCGTAGTGCAGCGAGGCTAGCTGCCATTCTAGTGGGTGTAAGTCCCACCCGTGGAACTTGCCCAGTTGCCACGGTAGCTATATCCGGCGATGAAACGGGTAACCAATTCACCGGAAGCCCGGAAGTAAAAGTCCCCGTTGGGCGAGCAGAGATGCTCGGGCAGATCCGCCAGGGGGGCAAACAACTCGACAGGTCGTAGCGCAAGTGAACCGTAGTAAAGCTCCGAAATGCACCCGCCACGCGAAGCGGATTGTGGCGATGTTGGAAGTGCCGAGTCCATCATTACGCTTTGACGAAGGCCAGCGTTGGCGGCGAAGGAACTGGGTATGTGCAGCCGTCGAACTTCCCGGAGTCGTAGAGGGCGACATGTCGAGACAGAATGGGCAGCGAAAGCACGGAACCACTCGCGGGTCGCCTAGGTCCCGCAGGGACACAGCGAAGGCAGCGCGTATAAGCCGCGCTGCGGCGAAGTCGTGCTGTGCCCGCGAGTGGGGCGCATGGGGCCGAATAAGCGAAGATGGACCGGGACACTATAACCCGGACCGGAGCGAGGGCCTCTGGGGCAAAGCGGCTAGGGCCGCTTGAACGGTGGTGCATCAACGCACCGCGTCCCCCGACTCAGAACGGGGATAGGGCGATGGCAGCGAGGTGCACGAAGGGTGGATGCAAACCGCACGTGGCGAACCTTTTCGTTGACGGCGGGAAGGCCTCATCCGATATGCCGACCTTTAAGCCGTAACGGGGAAAACCCGCCTTACGGAAGTGCGACCAGGAAAAAGCAGGTGTGTTCAGTGGGAGGCAGACCCACCGAGGCAAAAGTCAGAAGCCTCGTAGCTTGGATAGCGGGGAGGAGGGAAATCGAATTTCCGAAGCCTATCGACAAAGCCATCTTTCAGGATGGTGAGCAAGTCATCGGGCCGTAACGAAAGTGCACGCAGATTTGGCCTCGAGAAGCGGTAGCCCCAGTGGTCGAGCTCACTTCCGTAGAGCGAAGACAACAGGGATCGTCGCAGACTGACTGACGCGGCGATTCACTCTGGCGGGGTTAAAGCGACAGCACGATGACAAGGACACGCTAAGCAACTGGAGAGACCCTCCTCGTCCCGACGAGAAATCGGCGGAGCAAGGAAGCCATATAACTGGGAATACCGGGAAGGTGGCGGAAGACGAGAGGGAGTAGGAGGGGTTCATAGTATCGATGAAGCGGGGTAATGCCCGTGGAGAGAGGGAACCCTGCTGTTTGCAATGGCTCAAACAAAATGGGAGGCAAGGGTGATATGACAAAGACACCCAGCAGTTTGCAGGACCTGAGTAAGGGCCTATACGACAAGGCGAAGGCCGAACCAACCAAGCGTTTCTGGGGACTGTACGTCCATGTCTGCAAAATGGAAACCCTTCAGGAAGCCTATGAGATGACGAAGAAGAATGACGGGGCACCGGGAATCGACGGGGTCACGTTCGAAGTCATCGAAGAGAGTGGAGCGGAGAGTTTTCTGCAACAGATCAGAGACGAACTGATCCACAACACGTATCGACCCATGCGGGTACGGAAGAAGGAAATACCCAAAGACGGGGGAAAAGTCAGAATTCTCTCGATTCCTTCCATCCGTGATCGCGTGGTCCAGGGAGCACTCAAGCTCATCCTGGAACCGATTTTTGAAGCGGACTTCCAAGCAGGATCGTACGGATACCGACCGAAACGAACAGCACATGAAGCGATTAACCGGGTAGCACAGGCGATCGTTGAAGAGAAGACCAAAATCATCGATCTGGATTTGCGAGCCTACTTTGATAACGTGCAGCATTCTCTGCTGTTAGAGAAGGTGGCTAAGCGAGTGCAGGATGATGCGGTGATGAGGCTGCTCAAGATGATCCTGAAAGCGACGGGGAAGAAAGGGGTTCCGCAAGGCGGTGTGATTTCGCCGCTGATCAGCAACGTCTATCTCAATGGGATAGATAAAATGCTGGAGAAGGCGATCGAAACCACACGCTATCAACAGTACACGGCCATCCAATATGCAAGGTTTGCGGATGACCTGGTGGTGTTGGTGGACTCCCATGCGCGGCATAGCTGGATCGTAGCGGCGATGAAGAAACGACTGCGGGAAGAATTCGAGAAACTCAGAGTGGAGATAAACGAGGAGAAAAGCCGAATGGTGGACCTCAGGAAGAAGAAGGAAAGTTTCGGATTCCTGGGATTCCAGTTTCGACGTGTCCGGAGTTTAAAGGGACGATGGCGACCCCAGTACACGCCCAAGCTGAAAAAGCGAACAGCGCTACTGGAGAAGCTACGGGAGATCTTCCGGCGAAACGAGAGCCAACCGGTAGGGCGGGTGATCGAACGGATCAATCCGATCTTACAGGGATGGGTAAACTACTTCAGGGTAGGACACTCAGCTCGGTGCTTCGCGATGATCCAAGACTGGGTGGAAAAGAAAATTCGGCGACATCTGATGCGTGCGCGGAAGTGCAAGGGGTTCGGCTGGAAGCGATGGAGTAAGGAGTGGCTCCAAAACGTGCTCAGGCTATTTAACGGCTATCGAACACGATACTACGAGCCACAACGGAAAGTCGCTCCAGCCCGATAGGTCCCATAAACCTTGACAGGAAGCAAGCAGGAAAGCCGAGTGCTCGAAATGGGCATGCTCGGTTTGAAGCGGCGGGGACTGAAAACCAGCTTACGATTCGATTAGTGAGGCACTCCCAGAGGAAACGGGGAGCAACAGATAGATCGGATCTAAGGAGCTTGGCGTCAGTCCTCGACCCTACTTTCAGGGGGAGCGATGGAAACGTCAGCATCATTCGAAGCCTGGTCCGCGCCATCGCCCTACCCGACCACAGCAAGGAAGCAGGCCGCGAAGATTCAGCTCCGAAAACTGGCTTATTGCGATGCCGACGCTGTTAACAAGGCGGAAGGCAGCATCCGGACGACCGATAATGCGAGGTTGCGCCGGGGTCGCCGGAGTCACTAGCTCGGGGCATGCTTCCAAAGGGATTCCCCAGGAACCCAGGAGAGCTCGCCATCTCTGCTCGCTAGAGCGGAAACGCGGTAGCCAAGGGCGACCGGAGGCGACTGCATACGGATGGAGGAGCAGTCTTACGACCTCGTAGTACCGATGAAGGTGGGGAACCGCAGGGCTACCGAAAGGAGCGGCCACGGGACCCACTGGAGGGAAGGGGGAAACAGAGGCACGTATCTGACGAAAGGAAACATAGACGAGGCTCAGACCTCGACAAACTATGTCCACACAAATCGACAGAATATCCGAACTGGCCAAGGAGGATCCGAAGCGACAATTTTTTTCGATCGCTCATCTGATCACGGCCGAAGCGTTGTATGCGGCTTTCCGGGGACTACGAAAGAAAGCCAGCGCAGGAGTGGACGGCGTCACGTACCAGATGTATGAAAAGGACGCCGCGAGGAATATCCAACAACTTCATGAACGGCTCAAAGAGGGCAAGTACCGTGCTCAACCGCTGCGCAGGATCTACATCCCCAAGGAAAACGGGAAGGAGAGACCCATCTCCATACCCACCTTGGAGGACAAGATCGTCCAGAAGGCGACGGGCGAAGTGCTGAATGCCATCTATGAGCAGGATTTCCTTGAATGCTCGTACGGGTTTCGACCCGTACGAGGGCCGCACCAGGCGCTGGACGAGGTGGGACGAGTCATCTGTACAAAACCCACCAGCTGGATCCTGGAGTTAGACATCACCGCCTACTTCGACACGATCGTGAGAGGGCAACTCATGGAGATGATCGAAAAGCGAATCAGCGATGGCAGTGTTCTCCAGTTGATACGGAAGTGGATTCAAGTCGGAGTCATCGACGAAGGTCGATTACTTGTGAGCGAAACGGGTACCGGACAAGGGCAGACGATCAGTCCGCTCCTGGCCAACATTTACCTGCACTATGTGCTCGATGAATGGTTCGAGCACGAAGTGAAGCCTCGCTTGAAGGGGGCAGCGCACGAGATACGCTTTGCCGATGATGCCGTGCTGTGCTTCCAGTATCGGGAGGATGCTGAGAAAGTGATGGAGGTCTTACCGAAACGATTTGCAAAATACGGTTTGATGCTCCACCCGGAGAAGACGCGGCTGCTGGACTTTGGGCGATACGCGGAGGAACATGCGAAGCGGCAGGGGAAGAAACCGGCCACGTTCGATTTCCTCGGCTTCACGCACATCTGCGCCCGCAGCCGGAAGGGGAAATTCACAGTGAAGGTGCGGACGATGAAGAAGCGGTTACGACGGGGCCTGAAGGCGATTGCCGAATGGTGCCAGGAGAACCGCCACAAGCCTGTGGACGAACAGCAGCAGACCCTCAATGCCAAGCTCCGGGGCCACTACCAATACTACGGACTACCGACGAACTCCAGGAGCATCTGGAAGTTCTATCGGGGGGTCTGCCGCATCTGGCGAAAGTGGCTCAATCGTCGAACTCGTGGGAACAGGCTAACGTGGGAGAAATATACCGCACTCCTCCGTCGCCATCCTTTGTTGCTTCCTTGGATCACACGTTCCTGGAACTGTGCGGGGAGTCGCACCTGAGGAACCCGCTGCGTGGAAATCTGCACGGTGGGGTCTGTGAGGGGGGAGAGTGTGAGTGCTGCCATGGTGGACCTAAACGCGCACGAAGCTGGAAACGGCGGATAGAGCCAAGGAACACCTAAAGCCTACTGCGTTCTCCTCTACTCGGATGGCGCAGCAACGCTAGTTGTCATTCCAAAGGGTGAGAGTCCCTGCGACAGAACGGTCCAGTGACTGTCGTAGTTATATCCAGCGGCGAGAAGGGTGACCGACTCGTCGGAAGCCTGGAGGTAAAAGTCCCGGTGGCCGGAAGAACTCTGGTCAGATCTGCACAGGGGGCGAGCAACTTGACAGGCCGCAGCAAAAGCGAACCAGGAAGCCCCGAAAAGTCGGCCCTGCGTGAAGCGGATTGCAGGATTGTCGGGAGAGCCGAGCCGCTCATAACATGGCGAAGGCCTATGTCGGAACCGCAAGTCTGGAACCAACCGGTTGCGATCTCCCCGGGGTCGTAGAGGACGGCATGCCAGGAAGGAAGGGCAGCGAAAGCATGGAACCACTCGGAGGTCGCCTAGGCGTAGTGTGCACAGCGAAGGCATCTGGTATAAGCCGCACAGCGGTGAAGTCGGGATGCGCCAGCGAGTGGGGCGGATGGGGCCGATTAAGCGTGGATGGACCGGGACAGAAGAACCCGGACCGGAGCGAGGGCCCCTGGGGTAGAGCGGCAGAAGCCGCTCGAACGGAGGTGTTCCAGCGCACAACGTCCCCCGGCACAGAACGGGGATCCGACGAGGGCAGCGGGGAGCACGAAGGACACAGGCAAACTGCTCGACGCGAGGGTTGCGTCGCACGGGAAGGCCTTGTCTGACCAACCGGCCTTGAAGCCGTACTGGGGAAAACCCGCCGTACGGAATTTTAGGGAGGGCAATGGAAACGTCGGCATCATTCGAAGCCCGCTACGCGCCATTGCTCTACCCGACCAATCAAGTTTTGGGAACGAGTTCAGTCCGGTTAGCGCGTTTGGACTCAGGCAATGAGGTGGTGATAGATCCGATGTGCGTTGGATTTTCCTGACGAAAGACCAAAAGGGAGATAGAAACGAATCGCGCTGCAAGGGCGGTCGTTGTACATCACAGCGCGATTTCTTATTTGTCAGACGTATCTTCCTCCCCTAAATTTTAGGTAAGTCGCGATTGGCGTTGGAGTTGAGCCGCCTTTTTTGTCGGATTAGTAGACATGTATATGTTAAGTTTTATATTGACACAGCTTATGACATGTTGTATTAGGTCGGCATGTACATTGCCACCGTCCCCAACCGCAACTCCCCGCCCGCTATTCTCCTTCGCCATGCCTACCGCGAGAATGGCAAAGTCAAAAACCGCACCCTCGCCAATCTCTCCCATTGGCAGCCGGCGCGCATCGAGGCGCTCCGCCGCGCCCTGCGTGGGGAGTTCGATCATGCCGCCCTTTCTGCCGAACCTACCCTCGGCCCGATCTTCGGCCTACTCTTTGTCCTGAAGCACATCGCTGAGGCCCTCGGCATCACCGCTGCGCTCCGCCACACCACTCTCGGCAAGTTGGCCTTGTTCCTCGTCTTGGCGCGCCTGCCTCATCAAGGCTCTCGCTTATCGGCCGTACGCTGGGCCGAGGATCACGCCGTCCACGAAGTGCTGGGACTTACCTCGTTCGACGAAGACGATCTCTACGCCGCGCTCGACGATCTGTGTGCCCGTCAAGAAAAGATCGAGCGGGCCCTGTACCACCGCTACCAGAGCCGCCGTGGTGCACAACCGCCGCGCTTGTTTCTCTACGACGTCACCAGCAGCTATCTGGAAGGCGAGAAGAACGAACTCGGGGAGTTCGGCTACGACCGCGATGGCAAGCGCGGCAAGCTACAAATCGTCATCGGCCTGCTGAGCGACCCGGAAGGGGAGCCCTTGGCGGTGCGGGTGTTCAAAGGCAACACCTCCGATCCGACGACGGTAGCCGATCAAATCAAGATCATCAAAGAGCGGTTTCAGGTGGAGGAACTAGTTTTCGTCGGCGATCGGGGTATGGTGAAGAGCAAGGGGAAGCAAGCGCTCGCGCAGGCGGGGCTGCGCTATATCACGGCGCTCACCGATCCGCAGATCCGCGGGTTGCTGGGCACGGGGATTCTGCAACTGGGGTTGTTCCACGAACAGATCTGCGAAGTGGAGAGCCACGGGGTGCGCTACGTGCTGCGCAAGAACGAGGCCGAAGCCGCGCGCGAGCAGCACCGCTTGGAAGACAAACTAGAGAAGTTGGAAAGAAAGATCGCCACGCGCAACGAGCTGGTGAAGAATAAACCGCGCTGCCAGCCGAAAGCGGGGCAGCGAAAACTGCAAGGGTGGGCCGCGCGGCACAAGCTGGAGGGCTTGGTGGAGTTGAAGTTGCACGGCCGCACGTTGGTGCTGGAGCGCCACCCAGCGGCGATCGAAAAGTCTTTGGAGTTGGCCGGCTGTTATGTGGTGAGCACCGACGTTTTGAAACAGAACATGAGTGCCCAAGAGGTGCACGACAGCTACGTGAGCTTGCAGAAGGTGGAGCGTGATTTTCGCGCCATGAAGACCGGACTATTAGAAGTACGACCGTTGTTCGTGCGCAAGGAGAGTCGTACGCGGGGCCACGTGTTCTGCTGCCTGCTGGCATTAAAACTGAGTCGTGAAATGGAACGACGGCTGCAAAAACAGTTCGGAACGACGGACAGTAATCCGCACGCCATCACGCTGCGCGATGCGCTGGCCTCGCTCGGCAGTCTGTGCCTGTTGCAGTACAAGATCGATGAAAAAACGACCGTGACGAAACTGCCGCAACCGAGTGCCCACCAGACCAAGATCCTCGCGGCCCTGGGCGTGACCCTGCCGGCAAGGATGTAGACAGAAGCGTTCGCAGCACAAAAGACAGCAACCGCAATCAAATCAACTTCCTAACCGTAAATTCATGCGCCGGCTCAAAAGGAAGATGGGTCAGAAGTCTGCTTCAGGCTCTTTTCAGTAGGCGAGTAATCCCGACCAAAATCACTGCGCCAACAAATGCCACTATGATTGAACCGATCATGCCACCGCCAGGCCAGATTCCCAACTGCCCGAAGATCCAGCCCCCCAGAATGCCGCCGAGGATGCCGAGAATAATGTCTACTAGCATCCCGTAGCCGCCGCCTTTCATAACCTGGCCCGCGAGCCAACCTGCGATCAACCCAACCACGATCCAAGCAAGGAATCCCATGGTTATCCTCCTTGACGCCACCTGAAGCCAGAGATTTCTTTTGGGCCCCCGGCCGCCCGAGAATGTACACCTAGCCCCGTCATTCTGCAATGTTCCAGTCGGCGTGTGGAAATGCCCAAAAAAGGACTTGTCCGGCACAACTTATCGGGTATTGTCTCCACTACTGACGGGGCGGAGTTGTGGCTAGGAGTCGAATTGTTATTTCGCCCTTGACTCCACGGGATTGCCCGTCCTGCCATGATTCTGAACACTCGGTAGAAAATACAGTCTGAAGATCAGTCGAGGTCCTAATCGAGACGACTATGGAACCTCCCCTCAAGGGAACCAATTTTCGATGCAACCGGCCTATTCCGACTACGAGCGGTCGAGCAGTGTGAACAAGTCCACGTCACAGCGATTTCGCAGGTGGTGGAGTGGTGTCATGTAGGTGTCATGCGAATTGTGATGAATGGCGGCAAATGACGATTAAAGCTGAAAAGAGAAGGTGAATCTTAGTTAACCCCGTTTGATCAGAATTAGCTGAATCCTCTCGATTTGTCTCGGCTCCGGCAAAGTTTGATTAAGTTGGTCTCAAGGCTGTTAACCGAAATGTTGGAGGTTCGAATCCTCCCCGGGGAGCCAAACCTCTTTGATCTCAAGAAATTACAGAGATTACGTAGAGCATGCGGCTTTCGACCGAATGCTTGGCCATGAGAAATAAAATCGAGGGTCTGCAAGTTGCTGAACCAAGAGCTCTTTTCACTTCCTGACCAACGTCAACAAGTGTGCTGTCATGAAAATGTAGTAGTCCTTTCGGATTCCGGAGTCGCACAATCGTTCTTCTTGGTCGCACAGGCTGAGATTCCCAGTAGGGAGTGTTGAACGAAAGAAGTGGAGCCATCGGTTTGGAGCCGAATAGTCGTCAACTCGGTGACGACGAGGGTGGCAGGCCGCTTCGTGCCCAGAACCGCTGACTACAGAGTCGTCTGAAATTGAGCGGTAGTGACGTTGGCGGCGAGTTCGCGCTCCCCGCGGTTCCTGCGGAAGAATCCTCTAATTCGCACAAACCAAGCGCGCCATTGCCTCATAATCATCCCTCACGACACGGACCCGTCTGAAAGCCGACCACTACAATCTTTATTCGTAGCGCAGCGCCACCACCGGATCGACTTGAGTCGCGCGGCGAGCGGGGAAATAGCTGGCAACCAGGGCAACTCCGAGCAAGAGCAGCGCAACGATACAATACGCCCAGGCATCGAACGAGCTCATTCCGTAGAGCAAGCCTGTGAGAAATCGACTGAGCCCGAGCGCGGCGGCCAAGCCCACGGCGATGCCCAAGAGGGCCAATTTCTTGGCCTGCGCCATGACCAAGCGAAGTATGTCGTCCCGCTGCGCTCCAAGCGCCATGCGTAGGCCGATTTCACGCGTGCGCTGGCGGGCAGTGTAGGAAACGACGCCGTAAATACCGAGAGTGGCAAGCACCAGCGCAAAGCTGCCAAAAATCGCGGAAAGGCTGGCCGCCAAGCGCGCCGGAACGAGCGCAAACCCGATCTGTTGCGCCAGCGTGCGGGCAAAAAATCCCTGAACGTCGCGGTCCTGATTCTGCAATTCCTGCTGTACGGCGACCAGCGCAGCACCAGGCTCGCCGGCAGTTCTGAGAAGCAGAGTCATATCTGGAGAATAATCCTGAAAGAATGGGACGTAGATGTGCGGCGTCGGATCTTCGCCAAGAGAGCGGTACTTGACGTCATTGGCGATACCGATAATTTCGAGGGGCATGGGCACCTGCCCTGTACGCACCATTTTAATTTGTTTGCCGATTGGATTTTGGCTTCCCCAATACCGCCGCGCCATAGTTTCGTTGATGACCACGACACCAGGCCTCAATGCGTCATCGAGTTCGGAGAAATCGCGGCCGCTTCGCAAAGGGATCGCCATGGTTTTGAAATAAGCGGGACCAACATGATTGAACGATGTGCGAATGCCGGGCCTGCCCGGCACCGGGTCATGCCCCGGGATGAGCACATCCCTGAAAGGCGTTGCGGTGTCCAGCGGAGTCAGATTAGCCAGCGTGGCCGAGCGAATGCCCGGAAGGCTTTCGACGCGACGCAACATTTCCCGATAGAATTGCACGCCGCGTTCGTCCGAAAATCTCTTCAGGTTCAGATCCACATCAAGAGCTAACGCATTGGCGGAATCGAAGCCAATATTGATCGCCCGCGCCGTCCCGAGACTGCGGAGGAAGAGTCCCGCCCCGACAAGCAAAACAATCGAGACGGCCACCTGCACGACCACGAACAAGTTTCGCGCGCGAGAATTCCCTCCGTCGATATTTCCGGGCCCTTCTTTAACGGCCAGAATCACATTGCGGTGCGATACCCGCATGGCTGGGATTGTGCCGAGCAGAACTCCGGTTAAAAGGGACGCGAGAAAGCCAAACGCAAACACGCGGTAATCAAGGCTCAGATCAAAGCGCAGCGGAATGGTGGCCGGAAGCGGATTGAATCGATTGATGAGATTAGCGCTCCAACTTCCCAGGAAAATGCCCACTGCTCCGCCAGCGAGGGCGAGCAAGGTGCTTTCGGTAAGCACCTGGCGTGCCAAGCGCGGGCCGCTCGCGCCGAGCGCCCGGCGGACCGCCATTTCGCGGTGACGGCCCACGACGCGCACGAGCAGGAGATTGGTGAGATTGGCGCAAGCACTCAGGAGAACCAGGCCGACGAGCGCGAGCACGACGGTGAGAAATGAAGCGATGGCGCCTCGGAGGCCGATGTCAAGATACCGCGCGGGCGCAAGCAGCACACCACGCCCCCGATTCGCGTCGGGATACTCTTCAGCAAGCAACTGGGCGCGTATTGCCGTTGCTGCTTGCGCCTGAGACAAGCTGAACTTTGGCTGGAGCCGCCCGACGATCTGCACGTGAGCGACGCCGCGATTGGTGTACGCGTCGGGGGCGAGCCAGGAGGCCGCCTGCCGGAGCGGGATCCAGGCATCTACTCCGAGGCCGGCCATGATGCCGGAATAGCCGGGTGGCGCGATGCCAATGACCGTGAAGGAACTGCCATTGAGATCGAGGCTCTGTCCGATGAGACCGGGGTCGGCGGCGAAGCGGCGCTTCCAGAGGGCGTCGCTTAGCACTACGACGGGACCGGCACCCGAGCGTTCCTCGTCAGCGGAAAAGAATCGTCCGTACACGGTGCGCAGACCAAGCGCGGAAAAATAGTTCTCCGAGACAACTTCAGCAAGGAGTTGATCATACTGTCCACTGTAGCCGAGCAGGATGGGCGCTTGACTGAGCGCAACGAGATAAGAAAAGGCCTCATTCTGTTTTTGCAAATCCTCGTAATTCGGATAGGAAAACGATCTTTGCGACGGAATGCCCGCACCGGTGCTGTAAAAACGCACAAGTTGTTCGGGGTGGGAGGCGGGAATCGGCCGGAGCAGGATTGCATTGATGACGCTGAAAATCGCGGTGTTCGCACCGATACCGAGCGCAAGAGTGAGCACGGCGACAGCGGTGAAACCCGGATTCTTACGAAGCATGCGTAAGCCGAAGCGAACATCCTGCGCCACGTTCTCCAACCATTCCCAACCCCATGCGATGTGACTTTCTTCCTTTAGGTACGTTGGGTTGCCGAATCGGCGTCGGGCAGCGGCTTGAGCATCATCTGCCGTCATTCCAGACTGGAACTCTTCCTGTTGGCGCAACTCGATGTGCAGGCGCATCTCCTCTTTAAGATCCGCGTCAAATTCACGCCGATGAATCAGCATCCTGAACCGTCTTGCAAATTCGCCCATCCAACACATGCCAGAACTCCTCTCAGACCGCTTCTATTACACGCGTGATCGCTCCGATGACGCGTTCAAACTGCGACATTTCCACGTCTAATTGTTTTCGTCCCAGCGCTGTCAGTTGATAGTAGCGAGCACGGCGGTTTCCGGCTGTCGTGCACCACTTCGCGGTTACCCAACCCTTGATCAGCATCCGCTGCAACGCGGGGTAAAGCGAGCCTTCTTCGACTTGGAGGACGTCATGCGATATCCGCTGAATGGAATTGGCGATTTCATACCCATGCATTTCGCCAGACCGCGCCAACGTTCTCAGTACCAACAGATAGAGTGTTCCGGGAGGAATTTCGTCTCGATGCAAAGCATCACCTCTTGGCATAGTTAGACTATGTCAGTGTCGAATGGTTAGCAGGCTCTGTCAAGGAGTCAGGAGCGGCTTCAGGTTTTCGATGAAAAAGATGTACGGCAACCGGCCGAAACTAGGTGCCAAGTTTTAGCAATCCGGGAACTATCCAGAACGACGATCTCGGAAACTTGCCAGCCATCGGGCCGTGCACTGAACCCTTATTGGAGACAAATCGGCTTTGTTACACTCTGCGGGGTCTCCGCAAATACTGAATGAAGCCCAATGAGCAACGCCGCCAACCGGCGAAAGCCTGTTGAGAGTCCTTTGGCCAGAAAATATTGAACAAAACCCTCCAATCCGCCAGACATTTCGAGCAGTGCGAAGCTGGTTCTAACTCGTAGGAATGCTAGTTTTTCAGCGAACTGAAATTGATGTCCAACTGTCACGCTGCGGATTGTTTCAGCAAAGGGTTCACCGGGGCCAGCCGCGACTAGATTTGAAACCTAAAATCACGTAGTAACCTCTATCTGAGACAGCTTTCGGAGTCCCACTCTGGAGGGACTGATTCACCGACCGCACCGCTAAATGCGCCAAGGAGACTGGGTCCGACAATTACTTCCGTGTAACCATCCGGGAGTTATCGTACAAGCGCAAGAAAACCTTCGAGTGCCGGAGGAATCTGCCTATTCTTGTCGAAGGGCCACAATCGGGTCCACGCGCATTGCCCTTCTGGTAGGAACGAAGGCAGCCAATAAAGTAACCACAATAAGAGTCGCTGCGACGATTGAAAATGCCAGCGGGTCGCTCGGTTTCACGCCAAACAGGAATTTCGCCAGCAGCCGTGTCAGGCCATACGCTCCAGCTAAACCGAGAGCAGTTCCAACCATGGCCAGACGCATACCCTGCCCCAGGACCAGTCTCATGATTCTTCCCTGGTCCGCTCCCATCGCCATCCGGATTCCAATCTCCTGCATGCGTTGCTCCACGGCGTAGGACATCAGGCCGTAGATTCCGACTGCCGCAAGCAGCAATGCAATCGAAGCAAATACGGTAAGCAGCAGTGTGTTGAAGTTCTGACGCGCGTTGGCCTCGGCAATCACTTGATCCATGTTGACAACATGCGAGGGCGCCAACTGGGGATCCAGACTCTCGAATTCATGTCGGATGGCCGAAGCCATGGAAAGCGGATCGCCGCTGGTCCGAATCACCCAGCTCAACGGTAGCAGGCTGGCGCCGAGTCTGGTTAATCCGTCTGTTATCTGACCTTGAGGAACATACATCACGGGCACCATTCCACTGGCCAGCCCGCTCTCCGTCACGCTGCCGACGATGCCCACAACTTGACGTACCGGCTCGTCAAAGTCGGCGCCCAGTCCTTTGCCGATCACCATACGTTGCCCGACGGGGTCCTGGTCCGGCCAATACTTCCGGGCGAACGCTTCGTTGACGATCACTACACGGGCCGTGCTTCCCGTATCGGTGCGGTTGAAGTAGCGACCGCGAAGAAGAGGAATACGGAGCGCCTCGAAATAACCGGCGGAAACAAACCGCCAGTACTCGTCACCCTCCCATTTTTCGTTGATCTTCGGTGTACGGCCCTCGATACTGAATGGCATGTCGATGCCCACCTGGTCCATAGGCACAGAGACAGCGCAGCCGGCAACGCGAACACCTGGCAAGGCTTGGATGCGGTCCGTTGCCTGCCGCACCATGCTCTCCACTTGGGCTGTGCTGCCGTAACGGCTCCCGGAAATCGCGGTCCTCAGAGTGAGCACGTTGGAAGGATCGATTCCCGGTTTGACTGAGCGCAAACCGGCGAACGTGCGAATCATCAGCGCAGCGCCGGCGAGCAATACCACAGCGAGCGCAATCTCACTGATCACCAACAGTCCCCGAACCCGGCTGTGCTTGAATCCTGTTCCGGAACGGCCGCTGGATTCCTTCAGAACCGCACTCACGTCGAACCGAGAGACGCGCAGCGCGGGAAAGAGCCCGAACAGCAAACCGGTGGCAAGCGATATGCCAAACAGAAACACGAGTATGCGCCAGTCGAGGAGCATCAACCCGCACAGGGAATGTTCGGGAGCGTTGATACGCGGAATGTTCCCGGGACTCAGCGCAAGGAGCATGCGAACGCCGATGCCGCCCAAGATCAGTCCTGTCACGCCACCAGCCAGAGCCAGCAGCGTGCTTTCTGTCAGAAGTTGCCGGATGATGCGTCCGCGGCTGGCGCCTACGGCCGTGCGAATCGCAATCTCTCTCTGCCGTCCGGTCGCGCGTGCCAGCAACAGACTGGCAACGTTCCCGCAAGCAATCAGCAGCACGAAAGCGACTGCGCCCGCCAGAATGAGAAGTGCGAAACGGACCTCGCCGCCGATGGCCACCCGCAGCGGAACCACATCCACGCTTTCGGACTTGTCCATGATGTCCGAGTGGGCTGCACGGAATTGATCGGCGATGACCGCCAGCTCGGCCTGAGCTGATGCAATGGACGCGCCGGGCCGAAGCCGCCCAGCCACGTAATAGATGTTTCCCTGATTCGTGCTGTTCGGATCGAATTGCGCGGGAAGGTAGAGATCGGTGGGTGGATCAGATTGGTAGTCTTCAGGCAAAACCCCGAGCACAACATACTGCTCTCCACTGAGGGTAATCGTCTTACCCACAATGTCGTGGTCCCCACCCAGGTGGTTCTTCCACATATTGAACGTGAGTACGGCGAACTTGCCCGCGTTTGGCAAGTCCTCTTCTGGAGAAAATGTCCGCCCGACAAGGGGCGTGACACCAAAGACACTGAAGAAGTTCGCGGTGACGTGCATTCCACTGACTGGATTGGGGCGGTCGCTCGTGCCCAGATTCAGGCTGACACTGCCGAAATCATAGGCTGCCATAGATTGAAATGTGCGGCTCTTTCGCCATGCCATGAATTTAGGGATGGAAATCGACGATCCGTTGCCGTTCGGGAACTTACGCTGGACGCGCATGATCCTCTCCGAATCCGGGAATGGCAGCGGTGCCAGCAGAACCCGGTCAATCACGGAAAAGATTGCCGTGTTCGCGCCGATGCCGAGCGCAAGGGCCAGGACCGCGACGATGGTGAAGCCAGGACTCTTGATCAGAACGCGAAAGGAATGGCGGACGTCTGCCAGTAGCGTTTCCATAATCGCTTATACGGAAAGGAGAGCCAATTGGTTCCCCCAAAAAAGAGTCTCTTATTCTGAAGCTGTAGCGCTCAGACACCGTATTGAGGCGCGCCTTTTGCCACGGGTAATTCTTTAGGTTATTCATGGGCCTTCTTTCAGGCGGGAAGGATGTGGCCAATAACACCTTACGCCGAAGTGTACAAGACCGATAGGAATGCGCGGGAATGCGCGTGGGATAAGTCCTGCAGAATCGATCGCAACCCTGATTGGAATTCGCTGCAGCGGTTGAGAAAACCGCCGCCTCCAGGCCAAATTCTGCGATCGTTGCTATTTCCGAGAACGAGATTTCTGGCCAGCGTCAAAGGTGGGGATCAAGTGTCGCATCCGCTGCGCCGTGACTCAGGAAGTGAATCAGCAATCCCAATCGCCACTTCTCTCCATCGGTAAACACTACGCGACTTTTCGGTAGCGATTCAAGCCGGGGCCAACTTCCGGTTGGCGACGATACGTCCGGAATATTGCAGGCCCGAAGGCGCACGCCAAGAAAGAGTGGAACTTTGCGGTTTAGCGATTCAGAAATTCGACCAGCCTAGGGATGACTTGATTCGGCGCTTCTTCCATGAGCCAGTGGCCGGAATTGCGAACGACCACGCCTTCGACCTTCGTCGCAACGAGCCGGCCTTGTTGAATGAGAAAATCGCCGGAGGCTTTTTCACCGGTTAGAACAAGCATGGGCATGGCCAAGGGGGTCTGCGCGAAGCTGGCGAAATCCTCCGCGTCCTTCTCAAACGTCCGAAAGTACTCAAAGCCAGAGCGCATCCCGCCCGGGCGGGCATACTCTTTAGCGTAAAATCGGCGGTCACGTTCCGGGACGGAATGGGCAGGGTCTGCGGCGAAATCGTTCCAAAAATGCTCGAAATAGATCCGCTCGCGACCGTGGACGAGAGCGAGCGGCGTCTTGCCGTAGAAATGGAAATGCCAAAGATCGCGCATGAGCCAAACGTCGCGCCATTTGCCCACACCGGGTAGGAAGGCATCCATCAGCGCAATAAGATCGACTTCGTTAGGATATTGCGCCGCATAGGCGTAAGCGACCATCAGTCCGATATCGTGGCCGACAATTCCAATGTGCTCGAAACCAAGCCCGTGAACGAGCGCATGAATGTCCTGCGCCAGTTCGGTTTTGGTGTAACCATCGGCGGGATGTGAGGATTTGCCGGCTCCTCGCAAATCCGGCGCGATTACAGTGTTCGTGCCAGCAAGCTCGGGAATCAAGGGGCGCCACATGTGGCTGGTTTCGGCGTAACCATGCAGGAGGACTACTAGTGGACTGTAACAGCTGAAAAGATAGTATGATTGTGTTCATGGAGAACACCATCGTACTGACGGACGCGGAACGTATGGAACTTAGCCAGCGAGCGGCGAGCCGCAGCGGGCGTGCCGATGATGCGCGCCGGGCGCGGCTGATGTTGCTGCTCGAGGCAGGCCATACCTGGGCCGCGGTTCGCGACAAGCTGGACTGCAATGATGCGTTTATCGATCGCTGGAGCAAGCGCTTTCGGGAAGAGCGGCTGGCAGGGCTGTTCAGCAGGCACGCTGGGCAAGAGGCCACCACGCTGACGGCGGCGCTGGAGGCGCGCATTCTGGAATGGACGCTCAAGCGTAGGCCGCCGGACGGGGCGACTCAGTGGAGCACGCGCAGGCTGGGAACGCAGCTCAAGATCAGTCATATGATGGTGTCGCGGGTGTGGGCCAAGCACGGCCTCCATCCGCAGCGGCTCGAGCGCTACATGGCGACCAACGACCCAGACTTTGAGCAGAAGGCCGCCGACATCATTGGGCTGTATCTGAACCCTCCGGCGCATGCGGCGGTGTTCTGTGTGGATGAGAAAACGGCGATCCAGGCGCTCGACCGCAAGGATCCGGTGTTGCCACTCTCGCCGGGACGCGCCGAGCGGCACGGCTTTGAGTACTTTCGGCACGGCACGCTGTCTCTGTACGCGGCGTTCGACACCAAGACAGGCGAGGTGCTCGGCAAGACGGCCGTGCGACACACGTCTGCGGAGTTCGTCGCGTTCCTGGCGGACATCGTCGTTAACCAGCCGCGTGGCAAAGAGATTCACGTGATTGCCGACAACCTCTCGGCCCATAAGACCGGGCAAGTCGACGACTTTCTGGATCGACATCCGAAGGTTCATCTGCACTTCACTCCAACCTATTCCTCCTGGCTCAACCAGATCGAACTCTGGTTTGCCAAGATAGAGCGCGACGTCATTGCGCGCGGCGTGTTCACGTCGGTGTCCGACTTGCGGAGAAAGCTCATGAAGTACATCCGGCACTACAACAACGTGCCAAAGACAATAAAGAGGCGCTACTTCGATCCTACGCGTCGCATTACTCCCAGTTCAGCTGTTACAGTCCACTAGGCTGCCTTTACCGGCGGCTAGATAGTGGAGGCGCACGCCGTTGACGTTTGCGAAATGGGATTGCATAAGTTGCGCGGATTTGGGAGCGCGCGATTTTTTGCGGGTTGGCATGCGACATCTTATTCCACATGCGGGAAATACCACAATGAGCTGGTGAACGAGGGCTGAAGGAGTTGCTCAAGCTGCTCACAACGTGCGAGCGAGCGAGGCCGGACCTTAACGTCCTTTTGTCCTCGGCAAGCATCAAACGGGGACGGAAACAAACGTTTCCACGCAAGCATCAAGATTAAGAATCGTTGACATTCAAAAAAGGGATGATTATACTCGCGCAAAACGAGTAGTTAACCGATTTAGCTCGGGGTGCACCGCCTATCGGCAAAAGGTTGTGGGAGGAATTGCCATGAACGTGTCTAAGATTTGCCTGCGCGCGCTGGGGATGTTGGTCTGCTTGACTTTCGTTGTCTACTCCGCAAACGCACAGTACCGGGCTTCGATTCAAGGAGTCGTGACGGATTCGCAAGGAGCCGCAGTTTCAGGGGCGACCGTCACTTTAAAGAATCTGGAGACGAACCAGACGCTGACTGCCACGACCGACGACAGCGGAATTTACAACTTCAACGCTCTTGCTCCCAGCAAGTATTCGCTCAGCGCGGAGAAGTCGGGGTTCAAGAAGAAGGTTCTCGAGAGTGTAGGAGTCATCACGGACCAGGCGAACGCCGTGAATCTCCAGCTTGAAGTTGGGCAGGTCACGGAAAGCGTTACGGTGAACGGCGATTCGACTCCACTCATCGACACAGAAACAGCCAACTTGAGCGGAACGGTCACCTCCAACCAGATCCAGCACATGCCTTCCTTCGGACGCGATGTCCTCAAGCTCGTCGAATTGGCTCCTGGAGCGTTCGCGGATGGCTCGCAGGCGAGTGGCAGTGACAACTACAACCTTCCAGGCACTCAGACAGGCGGAGGGCAGTCCGGTGGTGCAGACGGCATTTTCAAAACCGAAAACGGGGCGCAGGTTATCGGCAACGGGCAGCAGACCGAGAACAACGGCATTACGCTTGACGGCATCAGCACCACCAGCGCTGTCTGGGGTGGGGCTACGGTCGTCACACCGTCTGAAGATTCTGTGGAGAGCGTAAAAGTCATCTCCAATAGCTACGATGCTGAGGATGGGCGCTTCGCCGGCACGCAGATTCAGATTACTTCCAAGAGCGGCACCAACAATTATCATGGCAGTCTCTTCTTTACGAACCACGAACCGAGCTTCAACGCATATCAGCGATTTAACGGCGCGGGCCTTGCCGTAACTAAGGACGCCAATAAGTTCGACCAGGTCGGTGGTAGCGTCGGTGGCCCGATCTGGAAAAATAAGATTTTTGCGTTCTTCAACTATGAGACCGTTCGTGAACCATTCAGCAACGTTACAGGAAATGGTTGGTACGACACCGCGGCTTTTGGCGCCTTGGCGCCTACGGGAAGCATCGCAGCGAAGTATCTATCCTTCCCCGGTAACGGTGTAGTTGGAACCCTCAATACCGCCGCCACCTGCGCAACCGCCGGGCTTACAGAAGGAGTGAACTGCCGAACGATTGCAGGGCAAGGCATCAATATCGGTACACCTCTGACGACGGGCTTGGGGACACAAGATCAAGGCTGGACGAGTGCCACGAACCCGGGGTGTGGAGGAGCAGGCACAGGTTGCGGAACCCCTGGCAGTCCCTTGGGCAACGTGGCCGACATTGCGAACTACAACACGATCGACCCGACGAAATTCACGGCTACCCAGTACAATGGCCGCCTGGATGCGAACGTCACTGAGAAGGACCACCTCGGCTTTGCGATCTACTGGGTTCCCCTCAGCAAAGACAACTTTAACGGCAACCGAGCCTACGACATCTTCCACCATTCACAGACCAATGAGGCGCTCTCGGCAATCTGGGATCACACCTTCTCGCCAAACCTCGTCAACGAATTTCGCGTGAATGCCGCCGGCTGGCGCTGGAACGAGATCGACTCCAACCCGCAGTCTCCGATCGGATTTCCCACAGACAACATTGATACGATCGGCAGCATCACTGTGAATTCCTTTGGGCCGAACGTCGGCAGCATCCTGAACCAGTGGACTTACACCTTTAAGGATGTGGCCACCAAGATTATGGGACGCCATGCCATTAAGTTTGGCGGTGAAGGCACCCGGCTGTTTTATCAGCAAGAGTGTGCTGGTTGCGGCGTGCCCAGCTACCACTTCTTCAATATTTGGGACTTCCTTAACGATGCGCCACGCCAAGAGAATTCGAACTTTGATCCCACGACCGGGTCTCCGACGACGATTCGCCAAGACCAGCGCGAAAACATCGTGGGCCTCTTCGTTCAGGATAGTTTCAAACTTCGCTCGAATTTGACACTTACGTTCGGGATTCGCTGGTCCTACTTTGGTCCGTTGTACTCAAAAGAAGACAACATGTTCAGAGCTATTCCCGGCGTTGGGTCGGACTACCTGACGGGCCTGGTCGTCCAGAAGGGCAATTCCTGGAACCCGCAGAAGGACAACTTCGGACCTCAGATCGGTGTTGCTTGGAGTCCAACTTCGCTGTTCGGCTATGAGTTCCAGAATCGCTTAGTGGTTCGCGGCGGTTTCGGACTGAGCTTTAACGGGGAACAGCTCGCGATTTCGGCAAATATCGTCAATAACCCTGGGTTGGCAGTTTCTCCCACGCTGCAGCAAACCACCCCGAACCCCGCGAGTTGCGTGCAGCCGCTGCCAAACTGCGGCATCATCTATGCCCTTTCGTCGGGCGTGCACGATCTGACGGGCTTTCCAGCGAACCCCAACACGGTTTCGCTTTTTGGCCCGAACGGACTGCCAACAACGGGTACCGTCAACGTTGAAATCTTCCCTGGCACCTTGCCCACCACACGCGTCTATCACTACTCGGTGGACGCCGCATACGATCTGGGTTACAAGTTCGTAGCATCGTTGGGATATCAGGGAAGCTTATCGCGCGACACCTACTTCCACGAAAACCCGCTCGCCGTCCCGGCGACTTTAGGTGATCCCCTTAATCCGCAAATCGGCGGCGGGGACTACTGGGGTGTGAATGGCCGCGGGAATTACAACGCCATGCTCGCTGAACTAAAGCATGATTTCTCGCGCCAATTCCAGGCCGACACGCAATTCACCTGGTCTAAGTGCATGGACACAAGCTCCGCGCCGTATTCGGAGCAGCCCTATCCTTACGACCAGAACCTGGATTATGGGCGCTGCGACTACAACGTAGCGCACTCGTTCAAGGTCTTTGGCGTGTGGCAGCCGGTCTTCTTCCATGGCAGCAACGGCTGGCTGGAAAAGGTTGCCGGTGGCTGGTCGCTCAGCGGCATCTTCAATATCCACTCTGGATTCCCCTGGAGTCCTATGGTGAACGTCAATGGCGGAAACACCTATTGCGCACAATGCGGTTACGGGTCGCTGTTCCCTGCCGCCTACCTGGGCGGCGCGGGCAACAGCACGAGCAACAGCTCATTCGAGACCGTCGCGAACTCGAACTTTCCCAAGGGCGGTGCGGCGTATTTTTCGCCGACAACCTACCCTGCTTTCTTCGGCACCACGCTTCCTCCGTCCCCTGGTATCGCCCGCAATTCGCTCAACCTCCCCGGATATAAGGCCGTGGACGTGACGTTGGCCAAGGCCTTTGGCCTGCCCAAAGCGCCGGTACTCGGCGAAAACGCCAGGATTGAGCTCCGGGTTGACGCCTACAACCTATTCAACAATTTGAACCTAAACCCGAACCAAATCTCGAACAACATTGCCAACTCAAACTTCGGCACGATTACGGGTGCTCTTGCCGCCCGTGTCATCACCCTTGGGGCTCGCTTCAGCTTCTAAGTTTGCAGCAAACCCGCCTCGAGTGGGGCGGGCGTAGTTCTACACCCCAACGAAGCCGTCAGCCTCCGGTCACACAGCCGGAGGCTGGCGGCTTCGCGATTTATCCCCCATTTAAGCGCGCTGGGATCGCGCACAGATATCGACTGAGATCGTGGTCAAAACGCTTGAGCGCCCCGCGCCACTTCCCGAAGAGAGGGAATAGGAGCGCCGGATCGTCCTTTGCCGCAGCCTCGCTCCCGCTACCTATAAATCAACATTCAATGCACACTGGTTCACGCCAAATGAATCAATCTTTATCTGGTGCGGCGTAGCAGACTTGCCCGACATAGCGAAATACGGTCCCGTTGACCAAGTCCACCTCGCCGATGGCGGTCATGTCACCCGTCGCTCCGGCGAATTTACCTGTTCCGCCGGTAAGGTGGATGGGATAGGTGACTATCGCGAATAAAGTTTGAGAGAGTGGAACGGTCGTGGCAGTCGCTGGATCGAAGAAAAGCGTATCACCGGTCTCCGTTACCCAGTGATGTTGGATATGAAACACTACGGTGTTCCCGGTGCCAGGCTGAGGTGCGCTCAAGACCGTGCCTGTCACCGCTCCTCTCAAGTCTCCTGTGGCCGTTCCCAAGGTAGTGTTTTGATCGACGCCACCGAAATTGGTCGTGATTGTGCCGCCAACGAGCGAGCAGTGAGACCTCGAGGTTTCAGGTCGTGGCCCAGCGGCGCCAGATGGGTGGCTTCCGCTGTTGGCCGCAAATGCGAACGCAAAAACCGATAGGGAAACGAGAAATGCAATTCGGGCGATCCTTCCGGATTTCATGATGGCCTCCATTTTTCCTTGGTGCGCCGATGCTCTGGCGGTGGCCCCAGGCGCTTCGACTTTCTGTGGCGAGCCCTGTTTTGCCGGGGCTGCCGGCGACTTTGTAGCACCGGCCCGCAAGGGTCAATGCACTACGCTTCAATTATTTTTCAACGGCTATCCCATTGCGGCCAAAAGACTTGAGGCTTCCTTTCAACACATCCCCTGTCGCGCTGCCACAAATTGACCGGCCCGATTGCCTGTGCTAGCCTCACGCACAAAACAGGAAGTTCTCTATGGCGAATCCCGCTCCCGCCCCAAAAGCACTTCGTTTTGCGCTCTTCGAGATCGACCTGCAAGCGGGCGAGCTTCGCAAATCGGGAGTCAGGCTTAAGCTGCAAGAGCAGCCACTGCAAATTCTGATCGCCTTACTCCTGAAGCCGGGCGAAGTTGTAACCCGTGAAGAACTGCGCAAGAAGCTTTGGGACGCGGACACTTTTGTCGACTTCGAACACAGCCTGGGCACGGCAATTAATAAGATTCGTGAAGTGCTGGGCGACTCGGCGGAAAAACCCCGCTTCATCGAAACCTTGCCGCGTCGTGGCTACCGGTTCGTCGCCCCAGTGGAAAGAATCGAAGGGAGTGTGGCCCCCCGGCAGGAGCCTCCAGCAAGAGTTGCCAAGGCGACGCGTCGCTCCCGCCGAGCAACCACTTGGCTGGCTGGACTGGCGACAGCCTCAGCCATTCTTGTCCTACTCGCGGGACTCTACATTTATCGGGGCTGGCGTTTGTCGCACGCTGCCTCCTCAGAACTGCTTCCTCGTTCGCTGGCGGTATTGCCCTTGGTGAATCTCTCGCGCGATCCAGAACAGGAATATTTCGCCGACGGCATGACCGACGAACTCATCACCGACTTGGCGCAAATCCGTGCGCTCCGTGTCATTTCGCGGACTTCCGCCATGCCATACAAGGAAGCACACAAATCCTTGGGGCAGATTGCCAGAGAGCTGAACGTGGAAGCCATTATCGAAGGTACGGTTCTCCGATCGGGCGACAAAGTTCGCATCACCGCGCAGTTAATTCAAGTCCCCAACGAAAAGCATTTGTGGGCGCGCAGCTATGAAGGGGATCTGCGCGACGTCGTCGCATTACAAGACCGCGTGGCACACGATATCGCCGCACAGATCAGGATTGAGCTAACTCCTCAAGATCAGGCACGCTTGGGCGGTTCACGGCCCGTGGATCCACAGGCCTACGAGGCTTACCTGAAGGGGCGCTATTACTGGGACAAAATGTCTATCGATGGCTTCACCGAGGGCCGCAAGTACTTCCAGGAGTCCGTCACTCGCGATCCCGATTACGCTCTCGCCTACGCGGGGTTGTCAGATAGCTATCAAGAACTCAGCATCTGGGGCGCGCTTCCCCCGCTCGAAGCCAGTCCAAAATCTGAGGCCGCGGCACAGAAGGCGCTTTCGATCGACGATAGTCTGGCGCAAGCCCATGCCGCACTAGGGAACGCCCATTTTCTCTACGATTGGAAGTGGAGCGATGCCGAGCGGGAGTTCAAGCGCGCAGTCGAGCTAGATCCTCAATACGCAACGGCACATATTGAATACGCTGTCTATCTATCCGCGATGGGACGGCAGGGGGAAGCCGTGGCTGAAGCTAAGCAGGCACACGTGCTGGACCCGGTTTCTCAAACCACTAACAGTTTGCAGGGCCTCGTCTACTTTCTTGGTCGCCGCTTCGACGAGGCCATCAGCCAGTTGCAAAATACCATCGCACTCTACCCAGACACGGCGATCAATCACGATATGTTGGCTGCTTGCTACGAGCAAAAAAAGATGTATTCAGAGGCGATGGATGAGTATCGCAAAGCAGGCGCAATCGGCGGACTCTCGAGCCACCGCTTGGCGGCACTTCGGCAGGCGTTTGCGGCCTCAAGTTTCAAGGGCTATCTGCAGGAAGAACTCAAATCCGAGACTGCGGAGTCACAGCGTCTTCACCCGTATGCCTCCGCCAGACTCTACGCGCGACTGGGCCAAAGAGATCTGGCGTTTCATTGGCTGGAAAAAGCCTACCTAGCTCGCAGCCATGACATTGCTTTTATCAAAGTACATCCGGAATTGGATAACGTCCGGACTGATCCACGCTTTCAGGATTTGCTGCGCCGGGTAGGCTTTCCGCAATAGATTATGAGATATCGTTCGATGAAGCGTCGAACAGAGCTTGCGAAAGACTACGAGTGACTCCGGTTTGCGTTTGAAGGAAGGTGCGTATTTCGGTCGGCTAGTTGGAATTGGGCTAAGCTGGGTGGAATCCGGCCTTTTGCATCGCGGATTGCGCTTCGGGATTCTTCATAAAGGTGTCCCACACGAAACCGGTGCGGTGATTTTCCGCCATGAGCATCGTGATGCCCAGGTCTATCCCCAGCACATCCTGGTCGTACCACCCGTCCAGCGGATTGAAAGCATCCACGAAGCCGTATCGGGCCCAAGCCTTTTCTTTGTAGGGTCCGCGGATGTTGCGCAGGACGCGCATGCAATCGTCGAAGAGAAAAGCAAGCGAACCGCCTGTGGCGCACGGCACGATGCTGCCGTCGATGGGCCCTTGCGGCGGCGGGCCGCCCCACGCCGTGTAGCCTTTCTCGTAGTCGGACGCGCTGATGCCCCACAGGTCTTCGCTGTAGTCTGGAAATTTTTCGTGGAGCGAAAGGCAGAAAAGTTTGTGCGCCTTCGTCGCCTTGATCGAGTTCTCGAAATAATTGGTGTAAGCGTCTCGTTTTTTACGGAAATCAAACCACGCTTGCGAATACTGGTGCGTGAAAATCGGATCGTTGCCCGAGATATATTCTAGCCCTTGATACTTGATGACAGGACGAGTCCAAGCCTTCCAGCTTTCTCGGGAGATGCTGTGCGTCGGAGAGCCGATGGCCAGCAAATAAATCATCATCAATTCGCAATAATGCTGCCAGCGGGCATCGAGAAAGCCCGATTCGGGATGCCAGCCCATCGAGAGCGTCGTGCCGCCATTCAGCATCCACGGCCAGTCGACGCGTTCGTATATTTTTGTCGCGAGGTCCTTGATTTCCTGATCGGCAAAATATTGCCGGGCCGTGAGCACGCCGCAAAGAAGCAGCGCCGTATCAATGGACGACAGTTCGCACTTCTCCCAGCGCTGCCCGGTTTCCATGTGAATGAAGTGGTAGTAGAAGCCGTGTTCGTGGTTGAGGTCATTTGCGAGAAAGCGGAGCGTGTTGCGGACGCGCGCGAGAATGTCAGCAGTCTTTCCAAAACCTCGGCGATCGCCGATGCAGAGGCCGGTCAGGCCGAACCCGGTGGCTGCAATGCTGGAGAAGTCGCGAGTGTCGTTCCCGTTTGCGAGGGCGCGGTCTTTCACCTGGCCTGTTTTCGCGCTTGCTTCGTACCAGAAAAAGTCGAAGGTCGTGCGCTGGATTTCATCCAGCAGTTTGTCGTCGCTCCCTTGATAGGGCGCTCCATTGGGCTTAACGAAAGTCTTTTGCGAATTGGCTCGGCTGCTTAATAGCGGGGCGAAGGAAGATGAAAGGAGGCCCAAACCGCAAAGCCGCATTATTTCTCGACGGTCGTACAAGGAATATTTCTCCATTTCTTGAGTGGCTTCTAGCTTCTACTTTGTAATTTCGAGCGTGGCCTCGGAACCATGCGCCGAATCCGGACTGATCCAAATTCTTACGCGCGCCGGTTCGACGACATATTTATTCTGATCGTCCCAAAGCGCAAAGGCATCAGGGCCCAAATGGAAGCTGACACGCTGTGTTTCTCCCGCCGCCAGTTTGACGTGTTCGAAAGCCTTGAGCGCGCGAACCGGCTGCGACGTGCTCGTGCCTTCCAGGCGAACATACAGCTGAACCGTTTCCTCGCTCGCTCGCGTGCCGGTATTGGTGATGTCGGCGCTGGCAGTTAGATCGGAGCTAGACAGATGCCTTGCGTCGCGAAGGCCGTCGTTCAAAGTTTTGGCGCTCAATTGAGCAGAACTCGCCTGCGTCGGTCCGTAGCTGAAGTTCGTATAGGTCAATCCATACCCAAAAGGAAGCTGGGGGCTGTTCTGTTCGTCGATATAGCGCGAAATAAATTTGTCCGCGGCGCCCGACGGAGGCTTGGTAAGGTCGGCGTTGCCCGCCGGACGTCCCGTATTCAAGGCGTTGTAGTAGAGCGGTTCTTGACCGACACTGCGCGGCCAAGTCACCGGAAGTTTTCCGCTCGGATTTGATTCTCCGAAGAGTGTCCGCACTAGAGCAGGGCCTGCTTGCACTCCCGGGAACCACGCGGCAAGCACAGCTGGGACATGTTCAAACGCCCAGGGAAGAGTAAGCGGACGCCCGCTGAACAATACGAGGACGACAGGTTTTCCAGTGGCGGCAATTGCCTCCAAGAGTTGCTGCTGGCGGCCTGGCAAGCCCAGGTGCGCACGTGAGGCAGCTTCACCTGTCATCTCCGAAGCATTTTCTCCCAGCGCAAGAATCACGATGTCCGAGTCCTGCGCAGTCTTGACGGCATCAGCCAACTGTTCGTCCGATGCTTTAGTGATGTCGCTGCCCTTCCCATAGCGCACATGATCCGCGCCCAGTTTCTGCATCAGCGATGCGCGCAGCGTGACGACCTCCTCGGGGCGGCCTTGCGCCGACCAGGAGCCGAGCATGACCGCGGCATCATCCGCGAGCGGCCCGATGAGCGCAACATTCTTCAAGTCGCTGGCAAGAGGAAGTAACGGCGATCCGCCGGCTAACGGCGAATTTTTCAGCAGGACGAACGAGCGCTCCGCGGCCGTGCGTGCAAGGTCCACGCTCTCCGGCTGAAGCATCGTTCCGGCTTCCTGCTGCTCATCTGCGTAAGGATGTTCGAACAAGCTAAGAGCAAACTTGACGCGCAAAACGTGGCGAACCGCTTCGTCCACAGCCGTTTCAGGCACTTGGCCGGAGCGTACAAGATTCGCCAAATTGTCATGGTAAAAACTGCTGACCATATCCATCTCCACGCCGGCCAGAAAGGCTTTTCGCGCGGCGGTGGCAGCATCATTCGCGATGCCGTGGGAAATCAATTCGGCGATGGAAGTCCAGTCACTGTCAACGAGCCCCTGGAATCCCCACTCGTTGCGCAAGATCTGCTTGATGGTGAAGGGGTTCGCTGAGGTGGGTACTCCGTTCAGTGAATTGAACGCGGTCATGATCGTCGCAGCGCCTGCGTTGACGGCCGCGTGAAAAGGAGGCAAGTAGAATTCTCGAAGGGTATGCTCGGAAATCTCCACCGAGTTGTAATCGCGGCCGCCTTCGACTGCTCCATAGCCCACATAATGTTTGGGGCACGCCACGGCGCTGTCCGGCGCACTGAGCCGTTCGCCCTGGTAACCGAGCACGTAGGCCCGCGCCATTGCGGAGACCAGGTACGGATCCTCTCCCGAGCCTTCGGCCATTCTTCCCCATCGCGCGTCCCTTGCGATATCGATCATCGGGGAAAACATCCAGCGGATTCCGCTTGCGGAAGCTTCGCGTGCGGCCACGCGCGCGGCGCGCTGGACGAGTTCAGGATCCCAAGAGGCCGCCATCCCGAGAGGAATCGGGAATGCGGTGCGATACCCGTGTATGATGTCTAATCCATAAATGAGAGGAATCTGCAGACGGGATTTCTCCATCGCAACGCGCTGAAATGCGTTCGCTTCCCGCGCCGTCGTGATGTTGAATAACGCACCGATCTCGCCCTTTTGAATCATGTCGTTGTATTCGGTGCGGCCGGTCCCGGGACCAGTGGGCTGTCCGGCGGAGTATTGAACCAATTGGCCGACCTTTTCGTCCAGGTTCATTTTATGAAGGAGGGCATCTACTTTTTGCTCCGTAGCGGGATTGTTGAGATTTGATTGGGGCGTCGCGGAGTTGGATGCCGCGGCGGAAGGCGAATCTTGTGCAGTGGCGGACTGGCTGCAAAGCACCAAACACGCCACAATTGCGAACCGCGTCAGCGAGGTGAGCACGTTATCAAAAACTCCGATGGTGCCGTCGGACGTTGGTCTGGGCGTCCTCAAAGGCACGGAAATTAAGAAGCAAGTTCTTTAAGCGTGGCCGGGACAGACTGCCAAGGCCGGCAAACGATACTGAATTCCCAGCCGTGCCGCCAGCAAAATCCTTATTCTTTGGGAATTGCGGCAATACCAAACCAGGGCAAGTATCGAGCGCGCGGTCCTCCTCGACGAAAAGAGCATAGTAAACCGATTTAGTAGGATACACAAGAGAAGGAAGGGTGCGTTCCCGGAGGTCGACCGATATCCGGCCTTGGACCTTGTCCTCCCTTGGTCCCTTATGGGAGACTACCAGCCCAGACCAACATCTATGCCGCGTCCAAAATCAAAGGGCGCCTCCGACGCGCGGAAGTCTTCGAGCTCGGGGGTAAGCCTGAAGTCTCTCGCGGAGCACCTTGGGCTTTCTCAAGCCGCAGTTTCTTTCGTGATCAACAGGTCTCCCGCTGCAAAATCGATACCGCACCGCACCCAGGAGCTAATCCGCGCCGCCGCCAAGGAACTAAATTACCGGCCAAATCATCTGGCCAGGTCACTCCGACAGCAGCGGAGCTTCACTATCGGCGTGGTCGTTCCGGAAATCAGCGAAGGATACGCGGCGCTGGTGATGTCGGGCATTGAGGATCACTTGCTGCAAGAAGGATATTTTTATTTTGTGGTCAGCCATCGCCATCGGAATGAACTCATCGAAGAATATCCGTTGCTGCTGCAGCAGCGGGCGGTGGAGGGCTTGATCGTAGTGGACACGGCGCTTGCGGAAGCAGTGGATGTCCCCAGTGTGGCGGTCTCCGGGCACCGGGATGTGCCAGGAGTGACGAACATCGTACTCAATCACTCACGGGCAGCATGCCTCGCGCTGCAACATCTTGCAGACCTCGGACACCAGAAGATCGCATTTATTAAGGGGCAGGCGTTCAGTTCGGATACGGAAGTACGATGGGAAGCTGTGCGTGAGGCCGCGAAAAAAATCGGCATCGAGGTTAAGGAGCATCTGACGGGGCAGCTGGAAGGTGAATCGTCTTCGCCGCTGCTGGGATATCAAGTGACGCAAAAGCTTCTTGCCTGCGGGGAACCATTCACGGCCCTCTTTACTTTCAACGACATTTCCGCAATCGGCGCCATTCACGCACTGCGCGAAGCGGGCCGCCGAGTGCCAGAGGATGTCTCGGTCGTTGGGTTCGACGACATTCAGAGTGCGGCGTTCCAGAATCCCGCGTTAACGACCGTTCGCCAGCCCTTGCGCGAGATGGGCGTGATCGCCGCGGAAATTCTCCTGCGGCGGATTACCGCGCCCGCGAAGACGCCGCATCCCAAGGAAATTATGGTCGAGCCGGAATTGATAGTGCGGGCCAGCACGGCCCGGATTTCTAAGCCTGCGGAACTTGGGTGATTTCTCTCTGATCTTTCGCTTTGCTTAGGGCGCGAGTTTGACCGGGTGATCGTAGCCGGTCATTTCCAGATAACCAACTCCGCCGAGCGGCAACTTTCCGCGGCGGCCTTCCAGATGGATGGAACCCTCCCAATAAGATGGCGCGATCTTTTTTTCTTCCGCCAACTCTTGCGCGGCCAGTGATGTGTGTGCTTCGAGATCGATCTCTAATTTTGGTACCACGATTTTCCATGCGATGGGATAGGTTGCGTGAGTGAGGGGACTAGTCCAGCTCTTTGCGAGCGGCTGCAAGATAAAATCGTTCGCTCGCAAGTGCGTGGATTTGCCCTGCGCGTCCACGTAAGTGCCAGCAGAGAATGGATCGAGAGAGCCATCTTTCCGCCGAAGGCGAAAAAGCATCAACTCCGTGTTGTCTTCCAGTTGCAAACTTAGCCAGTCCCAGCCGATTTGGCTGGATTCCAATTGGTGAGTGAAGAATTCGTGGTCCATCCAGGCAAGGCCGGAGACTTCGATCGTTTCGCCATTCAATTCGAGTTTTCCGCTCGCGGCCAGGCGTGTTAACGAAATGTAGTACGACGCGTGGCCCGCTCCTTGCGATTTTTGGCTCACGCCGTTTTCACCGTGAATGACCGGCGGCTTTTCCGGATGCAGAGTCAGGTGCAATTGATAAAGCTTTTCGATTGCTTGTAGCTTTTGATCAGGTCCCTCCCACTGAATCTGCCAGTTGCCATTCCAGATGCGGGCGCTGGCGGCGCTCACGCCGGCGATTCCGGGGCCGGCACGATTTGTTCTTTCCGTGTGATAAGACCTCTGGCCATCCAGATCGCTCAGCGCGAGATGCGTCAGGTAAATGTCCTTGAGGTCCCAAGTTGCTGCTTGAGCAGGATCACGGCTGACCGCTTGGCGGAAAAACGCCAGTTCGAATCCGTAGCGATGGCCGTTTGCGGATTTCAGATTCCCCGTGTAGTACCACCACTCTGTTTGGAAGTCGGGATGATCGAAATAGTCTCTAGGAAATTCGAAGCGATAGCCCGGCACCGCGGTGCGGTACTGTGCGGAGAGAGGGCTGAGAAGAAAGAGCGCCACTGCGAGGGCGGTCGGCCTACTCTTCATGGACAGCCTCAAGCGGATTGAGCCTGACGGCGACTTGCGCGGGATACAAGCCGGCCAGCACTGTGGCTACGTAAACCACGCTGATGGCTCCCAGCAGAATCGCGACTGGCCAGTGAAATCGAATCGTCCAGCCGAACGACTGCTTGTTGATGACATAGATGAGTACGAGCGAGAGCGCAAATCCGAGAGCGACTCCCGCGAAATTCGCGAGCATGCCGAGCAGGCCGGCTTCAACAAGGATCTGCTTGCGCAATTGCCCGGCGGCTGCTCCGAGAAAACGGAGCAGGCCGAGTTCGCGGCGGCGGTCGATGACCAAAGCGAGAAGCGCACCGGCGACGCCCATCACGGCGACAATCACGGCGACGGCTTCGAGCGCGTAGGTAATGGCGAAGGTGCGATCGAAAATGCGGATCGCTTCCGTGCGCAAATCCCGGTTTGAAGCGACCAACACACGATAGTCAGCGGAGGCTTGCGTGATTTCCTGGCGCACGTTTTCGACGGAGGCGTTGGGGACGACATAGATGGCCAGGTTCGAAGGCGTGGGGTCGGGCAGATAACGCAGCATGGTTTGGCGATCCATCAGAATGGTGCCGCGCTCGCTTCCGTAGTCGTAATAAATGTCTGCGATACGAAAGGATGGACGCGAATCCCCCAGTGCGAGGGTGATGGTGTCGCCCGCGCGCACATGGTGTTTGTAGGTGAAAGGTTCACTGACAACGACAGCATCGGTGTCGCGAATCTGGGAGAGGACTTGCTCGGTTGGCCGGCGGGAGAAAAAATTGGATCGGTGATCGGAGCGGAGGGCGCTCAGATCCACTGAGGCTAGTGTCGCGGGCATCCCGTCGTAGCTGATTTCATAGGCGCGCAGCCGGTCTACTCCCGCGACACCGGAGAGCTTGCTTATTCTGTCGGCCAATTCCAGCGACACTGTCGGGTGGCGATCTGGAGCCGGAGCACCGGCAGGCCGCAGATAGAGATCGGCAGGCAGACGGTCATTCATCCAAATCAGCACCGTTTCGCGGAAGCTGCCCACCATGATGCCGACGGAAGTCATCATCGCGATGGCGGTGGAGAGCGCGCCCACCAGCACTGAAGTGCGGCGAAGCGAACCTGAAAGAGATTGAGATGCGAGCAAAGCTTCGACTCCCAGGATTTTTCCGAGCGAACGGGAGGTACGGGAAATAACCGCATCGGTGAAAGCCGGAATCGCCAGCGCGGACGCGACGACAAACAAGACCGCGGCGAGATAGCCGAAGATAGGTTTGCCTTCGATCGCAGGAACGCGTGACGCCGTCGCTGCCAAGACGCCCAGGACCAACGCAATCCAAAGATCGCGCGATTTGTGCACACGCGTCATGTACTCACGCCTTCCGCGCGCCATAGCCTCCACGGGAGAGACAAGCGACGCTTCGCGGGCAGGCGAGTATGCGGAAACGATGGCGACTCCAACGCCGATGATGAAGGCAAGCACCACCGACCAAATGGTCAGTTCGATAGATCCCGGACGGCTGCTTACATAGAGCGACTCCACCGTTGCGGCCATGAGTTTTACCGCGCCTGAGGCCATGACGCGTCCGACCGGGAGACCGAGCGCCGCGCCCGCCAAACCGAAGAAGGCCGCCTCACCGATAAATGCCGCGAGCACTGCGGCGCGGCCGGCCCCCAGCGCGCGCACGATTCCGGTTTCCGGACGGCGGCGCACAACAGAAACCGAAATTGTGTTGTAGATGAGGAATGCACCCACAACCAGCGCAATGTAACTGAGCAGGCGCAGATTCCATCGGAAGGCCGCGAGCATGCGGCGATTCTCGTTTGTGCCTGTGCCTTGCGTGCGGACTTCCACTCCGATGGGCAGTACTCGGCGGAGACGCTGCTGCCACTCTTCAAGGCTCGGGGCTTCTGGAACTTTTAAGAGAATGCGGTCGACGCGGCCGAAGCGGTTCAAAGCGCGTTGCGCTGCCGCGAGGTCCATCACGATGGCGGACTCGCCGCCGTTAGAATCGGGGTAAAGGCCGCGGACTGTGAATTCGCGGATTTGATCATTGATTAGCAAGCGAAGCCGGTCGCCAGGCTTTCTTCCCAGACTTGCGCCGACCCAGATGCTGTCTGGGCTCTGTAAGAAGCTCATCGCGTCATCCGATGACGCAAAAGATTCGCTTGAGCTCGAAGAGGAGATTGCGGCGTTGAACGCGGACCCTCCCTCCGCGACCAGGTCGAGACCGATGAGCGGAATGATTTGCTTTGTATCCGAAATGACGGCCGAATCTTCGAGGCGCGATGAAATTCGAATGGAGTAAGGAAGCGTTGCGATCGTTCCTACGACTCCCTCGGGCACACCGCCTGATGCAACGACCTCCAAATCGTTGTCACCCGCGAGAGTTTCCATCGATGCGCGGAAAGACCCGGTTGCCGCCGCTCCGGCTAGATCGATCGCCAAAACCACGGCGACCCCAAGGGTTACCGCAAGAACCGTTAGAATTGCCCGCACCGGTTCCTGCAGTAGCGGGCGAAGCATCAAGCGGTAAAAGAGGACGAAGCGTCTCATGTCAGTGCTGGGCAAGCTCTTCTATTTTTCCGTCACGTAGGCGCACGATGGCGTTGGCGAGCGCAGCCGCTTCCGCGCTGTGCGTAGCCAACAAAGTCGCGGTATTTAGTTCGCGGGTCAGGCGTTTCAAGAGATCGAGGATGACGTTGCCCGTCACGGTGTCGAGATTCCCCGTTGGCTCGTCGGCCAGAAGAATCGCGGGTGATTGGACGAGCGCGCGCGCGATGCCGACTCGCTGCATCTGACCACCGGAAAGTTGGTGCGGGTAACGATCGCCTAACCCATCGAGTTCAACCCACGCGAGTTTTTCGCGGGCGGCAGCGCGGGCATTCGGCTTTCCGGCAAGAAGCAGCGGCAGCTCGACGTTTTCAAAAACGGTCAGCGTATGCAGAAGCTGAAACGATTGAAAAATAAAGCCGATTTTTTCGCGTCGCAGCAGGGTCAAGCCGGCGTCTTTCAGAGTAGATGCATCCACGCCATCGAGTAACACGCGACCGGACGTGGGAAAATCCATTGCTCCTGCGAGATTGAGCAAAGTGGATTTGCCGCAGCCGCTGCGCCCGACAAGGGCAACAAATTCTCCGCGGTTTACGTCGAGCGAAACGTCCTGCAATGCGCGGACCGGCTGGCCATCGGTGAGATAGTCCTTACTGACCTTTTGGAACGCGACGATGGCCATAACTCATGGTTGTGCTTTTGCAATACAATATGCCAGTGGCGACAAGCGCCAGCCACTTTTTGGCGCGTCTGCCGGGCTAATGCCCGGAAGTGAGCCTCGTTCTTATTTAAACGCGCCGCTACTTCTTCGATTGCGCGAGCGCTTTTTCAATCGCGGCAGTGACTTCCGGCGAATCCGGCGTAACTGCGGGCTCAAAGCGAGCAAGCACGCGGCCATCCGGCCCAATTAGAAATTTTGTGAAATTCCACTGAATCTCGCCGCCGGTTTGTGGGTTGGCGGCTTTGTCCGTAAGAAATTGGTAGAGCGGTGTTTTGTCGTCGCCCTTCACCGAGACTTTGGACATCATCGGGAAAGTTACGCTGTACTTGGTCTGGCAGAATGTCTTGATTTCTTGATTCGTGCCCGGTTCCTGTGCGCCGAAATTGTTCGCCGGAATGCCAACGATGACGAATCCGTGGTCTTTGTATTTCTCATAGACCGCTTCCAGAGCCGTATATTGCGGAGTGAATCCGCAACGGCTCGCCACGTTTACGAGCAGAACGACTTTCCCCTTGTAGGCGCCGAGCGGCGTTGGCTGGCCCTCGATCGAATTGAGGGTGAAGTCATAAACGGACTTGTCCGCAGCCATAAGTGCTGTCGCAAAAAACAGCAGGCAAAAAAGTAGCTTGGTCATGATTCCTCCACACTCTCTTTTACCCTGATCCGCGGATCACGGCAAATCGGAGTTGCCCCCCGCTCCCATCGAGGGTGGCTGGGACCACCCCTTCTGCCCGCCTCAAGGAGCGAAACAGCCATTGAGCCTGGTCTTGCCCTGTTATAGACTGCGCTCGCCGAATTTCAGTCTAGGGACGGCAGGATTCCGCTGTACTAAGCGCGCGCAGTCCAACAAGGGGTTGGTGCGCGCTGCGCTCTCGCGAAGGCAAGCTCAACTAAGCATGGATTCCGCTCAGCTTATGCAGCGGATGCCAAGGAGGAACGGATGTTGTTTGCATCGGAAGTTACGGTTGCTCACCAGAGCGTAGCCACCTTGGATCTCGTGATCATCGGGATCTACTTCGCGATTGTGTTTAGCATCGGCATGTATTTTGCCAGGCGGGAACGCACCTCGGAAGATTACTTCCTTGCTGGCCGCGACATCGGATGGTTCTTTATTGGCGCCTCTTTGTTTGTCTCGAATATTTCGACGGAACACTTTATCGGTTTGTCGGGGACGGGCGCTTCGTCCGGATTAGCCGTTGGCCATTTCGAATGGCTCGCTTGCTTGATCCTGCTGATTCTTGGCTGGGTGTTCGTGCCGTTTTATTTGCGATCGAACGTATTCACCATGCCGGAATTTTTGGAGCGGCGGTTCAACCGCAATTGCGCCGTATATCTGGCGGCGATTTCGATCATCGCTTACATTTTCACAAAGATTTCCGTTCAACTCTATGCGGCGAGCGTTGTTCTAGAGCGCGTGGCGGGCTGGTCGCTGTGGAAGACGGCGATCGTGCTGGTGATCGCCACCGGTATTTACACTGTGGCCGGAGGACTGGCGGCGGTCATCTATACCGATACAGTGCAGACCTTGATTTTGATTTGCGGCGCCGTCGCTCTGACCATCATCGGTCTTCACCGGGTTGGAGGTTTCGAGCAGCTGCGGACGATGGTGCCTGCCAGTTATTTCCACATGATGAGGCCGTCCACCGATAAGGACTTTCCGTGGACAGGTATATTTTTTGGGGCGCCGATTCTTGGGATTTGGTATTGGTGCACCGATCAGGTGATCGTACAGCGCGTGCTTTCGGCACGCGATGAGGGGCATGCCAAGTTAGGTACTATTTTCGCAGGCTTTCTGAAAATACTGCCGGTGTTCATGCTGGTCTTGCCGGGAATTATCGCGTTCGCGCTTTTCCCTGAGCAGGTGAAGAAGCCTGATTTTGCCTACCCAACGCTGATTTTGAATTTGTTGCCCACTGGCCTCGTAGGTCTGGTCATGGCGGCGTTGCTCGCGGCGGTGATGGGCGCGATGAGTTCCGTGTTCAACTCCGCATCAACCTTGGTGACGCTGGATTTCTACAAAAAGATTCGTCCGCAAGCCTCGGAGAGCCAACTCGTCAATTTCGGCCGGGTGGCTACCGGGTTTATGGTGCTGCTTGGTTTGCTTTGGGTTCCGTTCATTCACTACATCAGCAGCCAGCTCTACATTTATTTGCAGAGCGTACAGGCTTATATCAGCCCGCCAATCTCCGCGTGCTTCGTGCTTGGAATCTTGTGGCCGCGCCTGAACGGCTCGGGAGCGATCTCCTCGCTTATGACCGGATTTGTATTGGGCGCGACACGTTTCATTCTCGAACTTGCTGACCGCGCGGCGGGTGGCCATTTCGAATCTCCCGTCGCTCGCTGGATCATCGACATGAACTTCCTGCACTACGCGATTTTCATGTTCGTAGTGTGCTCATTCGTCCTCATCGCCGTCAGCTTGATGACCAAGGCGCCTGACCGCAAGCAACTTGCCGGACTAACCTTTGCGACCGTCGACGACAAGATGGAAACTATCGCGGTAGGCATTCCGCAACGCAAGCCCGCGCACGAGACGCCAACCGAGCGGCGCATCAACGTCGTTGCAAGTCTTCTTTTGCTTGCGACCGTGATCAGCTTGTGGATTTATTTCCGATAAGAGCCGTAGCGGAAGGGATATCGATGAGAGTTAGTGCGATTCGAACATTGAAGCCTAACGTCACGCAAGAGGAGGCCGTCCGCGGCTTCCGCTCCGGCGTCTTCAGCGGTGTTTACTGGAGGATTCGGGGCGGCCCTTTGCAGCGAATCGCGGAAGCTTACGTGCCGTTTTGGGTTTTCCGTGTGCGCTATGAGATAGGCAAGGCGAGGAAGACGCGTTTTTTCGCTCTCGACGCAGTGCAAGGCGACCTCGATCTATTCGAGTTCCCACGCATTCCGGCGGACGAAGAACTGGTAACCGTTGAGACTCGGAATCTGCTTATGGCACGTCTACAGCCGGATGCCGCGGAAGATATCCTCAGGACGAAAGTTCTGCGAGTTCTCTTTCAGCAGGGCTTTTTCAAGCTGCGAGGACTGAAGGTGGAAATCGAGCGGATGTCGATTGAGCTTCACCTGCCGTATTGGCTGGCCTTTTATGGAAGCAATGGGGCGGTAAAATGCCGCGTGATGGATGCAGTGCGCCGCCGCATCGAGGGCGCGAAAGCTTCGTCCTTTTTTGAGGAATGGCTCGCAGCATAGCCAAAAAGGAAGTGCGTGCCGCCCGGCGCGCAGGCGTATTCTAGTCGAAGATTCTCCACCAGCCCCTACGGAGAGAGGGACCGCATGCCACGTTTTGCAAAATGTGCCGGAATTGGCCTGCTGCTCTGCGCGATCAGCTGCGCCAGCGCAGCGGCAACCGGCTGGCAGCACATAGGCAACGTGCAGCGCGTGGAGAAACTTCCAGACGGCGTCGAATTGACTGCCGGTTCGGCAAAACTACGGATCACGGCTTTTCGCGACGGCGTGATCCGCGTTCGCCTGGCGCCGCTAGGATCCTTTCCGAAGGATTCCTCTTGGGCAGTGACCGAATCTCCTGATCCTCCTGCGATCAGCGTCCAAGAGGGAAAGAACGAGCTTCGCATGACGGTGGGCCGCGTCGTTGTCATCGCCAAGAAAGCGCCTCTACTGATCACATTCGCGGACTCGGCGGGCAATGTTCTTCTTGCCGACGAATCGTCTTTGCCCATGGCTTGGGACGGCACGTATATCCACGTCTGGAAGCGAATGCCTTCCGAGGAGAATTATTTCGGTCTTGGGGACAAACCCGGTCCGATGAACCGCCGCAATCACGCGTACACGATGTGGAATACGGACTTTTTTGGATGGCAAGAGTCGGACGATCCGATCTACAAGACTATTCCGTTTTTCATCGGCCTCCACAAAGGCGTGGCCTACGGGGTTTTCTTCGACAACACTTACCGCAGCAGTTTCGATTTCGGCAAAGAGTCGCCTGATTATCTCTCGTTTGGAGCGGAGGGCGGCGAGCTGAACTACTACTTTATCGCCGGCCCAGAACCCAAGAAAATTGTTCAACAATTCACCGCGCTTGTGGGCCGCACCCCGCTTCCGCCGCTCTGGTCGCTCGGTTACCAGCAGAGCCGCTACAGTTATTATCCCGAAGCGCGCGCTCGCGAGGTTGTTCAGACACTGCGCGAGAAAAGGATTCCTGCCGACGTCATTTATTTTGACATCGACTACCAGCAGGGAAACGCGCCCTTCACCATCAACCGCGAATATTTTCCGCATTTCGAAAAGATGATCGCGGATTTTCGCGCGCAGGGCATGCGCACCATTCTCATCACCGACCTGCATATCAAAAAAGATCCGGACCACGGCTATGCCCCTTACGATTCCGGAATGAAGAACGATGCCTTCGTCAAAAGACCGGACGGCTCGGTGTATGTCGGCGTAGTCTGGCCTGGCGAGAGCGTATTTCCGGATTTCACGCTGACGCGCGTGCGCGACTGGTGGGGCGGTCTTTACAAGGATTTCGTCAACATGGGAGTGGCGGGTTTCTGGAATGATATGAACGAGCCAGCGACTTTCCAGACTCTTTCCAAAACCATGCCGCTCGACAACGTTCACCGTCTCGATGACGGCACAACGCTCGACCATCGCGCCATTCACAATGTCTACGGCATGGAAAACGCTCGCGCCACCTACCAAGGCCTTCTAAAACTGCGCCCTGACGAGCGGCCGTTCGTGCTCACCCGCGCGGCCTATGCGGGCACCGAACGTTATGCAGCCACGTGGACCGGCGACAACAGCGCCACCTGGAATCACATAGGAATGAGCGTTCCGCAGATTATGAATCTTGGACTTTCCGGCTATTCGCTAGTTGGAGCAGACGTCGGCGGTTTTGCAGGTTCTCCGCCAGTCGATCTTCTGACGCGCTGGTATGAGTTAGGTGTGTTCTATCCGATTTATCGCGATCATGCCGCAAAGGGCACCGCCGATCACGAGCCCTGGGCGAGCGGCCCTGAACAGGAAGCGATTCGCAAACGCTACATTGAGCTGCGCTACAGACTGCTTCCTTTCCTTTACACCGCCATGGAGGAAACGTCGCGCACTGGTGTTCCGTTGATGGAGCCAATCTTTATCGAGTATCCCGATGCGCAGGGCTTCTATGGCGAGGACCATGAGTTCCTCTTTGGTAAGGATTTCCTCGTCGCGCCTGTCGTCACGGAAAAGGTCGACGCAGAAGACATCCATTTGCCGCCGGGCGATTGGTATGATTTCTGGACAGCCGAAAAGCATTCTTCCAAAGATCAAATCTCACTGCATCCTGCACTTGCCGAAACGCCGCTCTACGTTCGTGCCGGGGCGATCATTCCCATGCAGCCCGTGGTGCAAAGCACCAACGAGAAGCCGGAAGGTCCGCTCGAACTTCGTGTCTATCCAGGAAGCGATTGCCACGGCACGCTCTATCAGGATGATGGGCTCACGTTTGCCTATCAAAAAGGCAATTTTCTGCGCGTAAACTTCACATGCCACCTGGCTCCCGGATCGCTCACTATTACCAGCAGCATCGAGAAAAATGCCTACCAGCCGTGGTGGAACAGCACGCAACTAAAAATTTATGGGGCTAGTGCCGAGCCGAAAGAAGCTCGCATTGGCGATCAAGTGATTCACGATTGGCGGTACGACGCTCAAACACATTGCCTCACGATCACCGTGCCGGACTCCCTCATGAATTGGAACGTCAGTCTAAGTTTCTGATTGTTCAATCAACTAGAAAAATGGAAATGGATTGCGCCGGAGCCGTGATCCGAGCTTGGCCTTTAAATGCCGCGGCTTTTGCCTGGCCCAAAACCCGCGTGAAGCCCGCGGCGGCGTTTGCTGGCGTACTGTTTAGAAGAATTCTCAGCTCGCGTGGTTCAGCCGAATTGTTGAAGGCTACGAGCACACGCTCCTCTTCTGTCTCGCGTAAAAAGACATACGCCGTTTCGTCAGCGAAGAGGTGCCACAGCTTTCCGATTTGCAGAGCGGGATGTTCTCGCCGCAACCGCAAAAGGGTTTGAACGTAAGTGAAAAGCTCTTGCTGCTCCGCTGTGCGTCCCTCTGCAGTGAAGGCATTCTTCGGATCGCCGGGCCAGCCACCCGGGAAATCGCGCCGGTTGTCGGGGTCGCTGCCGCCCGGCATTCCGATTTCGTCGCCGTAGTACATCTCGGGGATCCCGCGCAATGTCAGCGTCAGTCCAAACGCCAGCTCGAGCTTTGCCGCGGAACTTCCCTCCGCGCTCGCAAAGCGCGGCACATCGTGATTCGCGAAAAATGTTACTAGCGCATCCGGATGGACGTACAGCGAATCGTGTCGCAAAACATCCGCGATGCGCCCTGCCGGCACGTTGCGCAGCAGAACGTCCCGCAGCGTGAAAAACATCGGAAAATCGAACAAGGTGTTCAGGCCAGAGTCGATGCCATCGAATCGTTTCTCGCCTCCGGCGAAAAATGAGGTAACGCTGGGATCCGCGTGAAAAACTTCGCCGATCGTCGTCAGGTACGGGTAGAGCCGGTGCAGCCCCGTATGCCAAGTTGACCAAAACTTTCGCGGAACATAGGGGAAGGTGTCCAGGCGATAGCCGTCCAGTCCAGCACTCTCCGCCCACCAAATACTGTTTTGCAAAAGATATTGCGCAACCATGGGGTTTTCGGTATTCAAGTCGGGCAGTATGTTGAAGAACCAGCCGTCCGTCAGATTCCGCGAAAGCCGCGGCGGCGCGTGCGGATCGACAAGCGTCTCGAAGGGATCGTTGGCGATCGCCGGTTTGCCATTCTTTCCGTAAAACGTGCCGTTGATCCCGGCAGTGGTATCCATGTGGTGCTGCGGCGTGCCGTGGAACCAATCGGGCAGTGGCGGCTCGGCGACCCAAGGATGTTTGGGCCCAATATGGTTCGGCACAAAATCGAAAAAAATCTTCATGCCTTGCTCGTGCGCTTCCGCGACGAGTTCCTGATAGTCCTGAATCGTTCCAAGATGCGGATCCACCGCGTACAAATCAACGGCCCCATATCCGTGATAATCCTGAGCCGCGCCATTTTTTAGGATGGGCGTGAGCCAAAGTGTCGTGACGCCGAGATCCTTCAAGTAGGGAAGGTGCTTGCGGATGCCGCGTAGGTCGCCGCCATGGTACGCGCGCGGATTCGAACGGTCATGCGTGCCGCGAGCTTCGGCTGGCTCGTCATTCGTGGGATCGCCATTTGCGAAGCGGTCCGGCATGATGAGATAAAGCACATCCTCCTGCGAAAGCCCCTGAAATTTGCCCAGCTTCATAGCACGCGCGGCCAGTGGCAGCTCAAACGGAGTTGTTCCTGTCGGCGTTTTGATGCGGCAAACGGCGGTACCTGATTTTGTTTCTAGCCCGATCTTTATCCAAACGAATAAGTAGTCGCCGCCGGCAGAGGCCTGCGTGCGCTCCACCAAAACGCTAGGCAGGTTGCAGGCAACATGCGTGGCTTCGAGATAATGGCCGGAAAGCAACAACATGACTTCCGGAGTGAGATTGATCCACCACGAAGGAGGCTCGACTTTAGTCACCACCGGCGCGTTCGCATTTGGCTTCGGCGAAAGTTCGGTTTGACCGGACAGGGTTGCTGAACAAAAGGCGAGAGCAGCGGCAACGAATGAGAAAATCTGAATTCGGTGGTTGAGAACCGATGGCCAAGGTAAAGAAACGGAGATCTTCACCCGAGAAGCATAGGAAAAAACGCGGCGGGGCGCCAGTGTCGTGTCCGCTGGCTGCGCGCGTCTAATTAGGTCTCGAATACGAGCTTGCCAAAGGATTCGGGGACATGGAAATTTGGCACCGGCGTTTCGGTCGGCCGCCAAGCAGAGTAGAAACGCGGCTCTGAGGCTCCCTCGACGCGAAAGAAATTAACGCGCCAGACTTTCGCCGGATCGAATTGAGCCGTCAGACTTTTCATGGGCAACGCCAACTCGGCTACCCAAGTCTTGTTCTGCTCGTCGACCTTGACGCGGCGCCGCAATCCGCTCTGCAGATCGCGCTTTTCTTCCGGCGCAATATCCAGGTCAATCCAGAATCCGTTTGGGCTCACTTCAAACTCTTTGTAACGGCCCGCAACTGGCCCCGGGGGCTGTAGAAACACTTCCGCGACGTCACGTTCCCAGAGTCGGTCGCGCCGCCCATCAGGTTCGGCATCGGTGAAAACGGTGATGCCGCGAGAACACGCCAGAAATCTCAAATAAAGAGCGTCTGGAGTCCACAGCAGCTGTACCTGAGTTTCTCGCTGCGGATCGGAGTTCTTGCCCTGCCAGTCGCGGTCAAAACGTACCGCCGGGGCATGGTCCCATGCGGCAAACGCCGGAAATCTTTCCGCATCGAGCCGGCCGGCAAATTGTAGCGCCGTAGCCGTCTCCGTTTCGCGAGCCGAAGATATTTTTCCAGCCACCACGCAGTGCACCCCGCGCAAGATAAGAAAGTCGCAGCCAGCATACCCGCAAAAGGAAGAGTAGTATGCGGGAAACGGCGCGATGTGCGGAGAATGCCAAGAAGCAGCGAATTCACCCGCAAAAAGGCGGTCGCGAGGGGCAAACCGTTTGCGCACGCGCGCTTTCTCCACAGCGAGGCGCGAAGCGACGACGTGGTAGCATCACATTTGGTCCTTACCAGCCGCCGCTACGCATATTCCAGCGGCAATTCCCAAGGAGGGCGGGACATGATTGAGCCTGTTGAAGAGCAAGAGTACGTGTCACGGCCCGAGCGGCGCACACCTGAGCATTTCGAATACATCAAGATGCGCTTCGATGGCAGCGTCGCGCGCATGACCCTCAACCGTCCCGAACACAACCTCCTCAATGAAGCGTTTCTGCGCGAGCTCTCGGATGGATTCACCTTCGCAGGCCAGAGCCCGGAGGTGAAGCTTGTCGTTCTCGATTCCGCCTGTAAGGTATTTTGCGGCGGCATCGACATCGGAGAGTATACATCCGAGCGCGTTTTTCAGATGCTCGACGCGTTTTATTCCGCTTTCACCGGGATGTTGGAAGTGGGCAAGCCCGTGCTTTGTGTGGTCAACGGCCCGGCCATCGGCGGTGGCGCGGAACTTGCCGCTTTTGGCGACCTGGTAATTGCCACGCCGAAAGCGCGCTTCGCGCAGCCGGAGATTTCCATCGGTGTATTTCCCCCGCTTGCGTCCACCATCCTCCCCTTTCTCGTTGGACCGAAGAGAGCGCTGGAAATTGTCCTGACCGGAGAAGCCCTCAGTGCGGACCGCGCCCTGGAGATGGGTCTGGTAAACCGCCTGGTTCCCGAAGCCAAGCTCGAACAAACGGTAAATGAGTTGATCGAGCGCATCACTGCGCACTCTGGCCCCGTGCTGACCATGGCCAAGAAGGCAATTCTCAGCGGAATGGGGCTTTCGCTGCGCGATGGTATGAAGAACTCCATGAACATTTTTCTCAACGAGTTGTACCGCCTCGAGGATTCTCAAGAGGGGCTTCGTGCGCTGGTCGAAAAGCGCAAACCAAACTGGAAGAACCGCTGAACGCACGCAGTCATGATGCTCATGCCGTGCATTGACACTCCCAGACCCTCGGCATACACTGAATTTCCAATTTGCAGGCAAGGGAAGTGGGGAAGGCCGTGAGAATCGGCCGCGGTCCCGCCACTGTAATCGGCTGAATGAGCCGTGAGCCAGACTACCCTCCCGCGCCGCAGAGGCCAGCGCTTTTCGCGAGAAGAAGCGATGCCAAGAAGCCCCTAGGTGTCTCGCGGGGCTTTTTTGTTGTGCAAGAGATTTGCTCTCGCCCGCGGGGATTTGTGCTGACACGGAAAGATGCACGAAAAAATATTCTGGCGAGAAGCGCTGGCGCCGCGCTCCTGCTCTTCGCCGCATCCGGGTGCGCTTCACTGCAGGCGCAAACACCGCCTGCGAGCCCGGCCGCAGCGCCGGTCTATAAGGATTACGTCGATGAAGTTGGCCGCACCGTCCGCGTCCCGCAGCCCGTTCAGCGCATCGTCTCGCTCGCGCCCAGCCTTACAGAAACCATCTACGCGCTTGGCTTGCAGGATCGCCTCGTCGGAGACACGGATTACTGCGATTTTCCTGCCGATGCTCAGAAAAAAACCAAGGTAGGCGGCGCGATCAACCCAAGTCTTGAGGAGATTGTCGCCCTGCGGCCTGATCTCGTACTCGTCACCAAGAGTTTGAATCGCCTCGAGACGGTGAACGCTCTCGATGGTCTAGGTATCCCTGCTTACGCCACGGATCCTCACACTGTGCAGGAAATCGTCTCTTCTACTGAGCGGCTTGCAGCAGTGCTCGGCGTGCCGGACGCGGGCGCCACCCTTCGCGTCAATCTGGAACGCCATGTCACCGATCTGCAGCAGCGTTTGAGCGGTCTGCCCCCGCGCCGCGTTCTATTTATTGTGTGGTCGGATCCCCTGATCTCTGTGGGCAAGGGAACTTTTATTGCCGACGCGATGCGCCTGGCGGGGGCCACCTCCGTTGTCGACTCCGCCCAAGACTGGCCGCACATGAGTCTCGAAGAAGTTGTCCGCCTGCAGCCAGAGTTTCTCGTTTTTGCAGCGTCACATTCCGATAGCGGACAAAATGATTTCGACGTACTCGCCGAGCGCCCCGGATGGCGAGGTCTCGACGCCGTGCGCAACCGCCGCTTTGCCGTCATCAGCGATGCTGTGAACAGGACTGCCCCGCGAATCGTTTCCGCCATCGAGGATCTCGCGCGGCAATTGCATCCCGAAGCGTTTTCCACGCATCCCGACGATGAAAAGGAAAAGAAAATTCCGCCTCCCGCTCAGCCACAACTTTCGCTTCTCGGATTGGTTTTATCCGGCAGGGTTCCTGCTCACTTGGAGGTCTGCGCTTGCGCCCTTTGACGCTCAGCCGCTTGCTCACGCAATGCGCGATTTTATCCGCCATCCTTTTCGTCGTGGTCGTGATCGCGCTCAAGCTCGGGGCTGTCCCCGTGTCTCTTTACGGCTTGGGCCACGATTTGCTTCGTGTTCTTTTTCGCCAAAGCAGCCAGCTCTCCAGCGAATACCAGCTCATCATTTTTGATATTCGGTTGCCACGCATTCTGCTTGGAATTTTTGTTGGTGCATCGCTTTCTGTTGCTGGCGCCAGTTTTCAGGCGTTGCTGCGAAATCCTCTGGCCGACCCTTACGTTCTCGGCGTTTCCAGCGGCGCGGCGGTCGGCGCCATCATCGCGCTGATTATCGAACCTCATCTGGCCCTTGCCCCCGCTGTCGCCGCGCTCTTGACACCCATCGGTGCTTTTCTTGGCGCCGCCCTCACGATCACGGCAGTCTATTTCCTTGGCCTTCGCGAAGGTCAAATTGACAGCGGTACGCTGCTCCTCGCCGGCATTATTTCCGCTTCCTTTCTACAGGCCATCATCATGTTCTTCATGTCCACCCTGACCGGCGGCAACTATCGCGGCATTGCCTTCTGGATGATGGGCGAACTCCAGACTCAGCCGCCGCGCGTTGTGAGCCTTATTCTCCGCTTCGGTTTTTTCCTCGCCGCGGGAACCATCTACACCACGGCTTCCGACCTGAACTTGCTCCTTGGCGGCGAAAAAGAAGCGATGCACCTTGGCGTGGACGTGCGTCGCGTTCGCTTAGTCGTTTACATTGCTGCATCTTTGTTAACAGGGCTGGCCGTCTCCGTCAGCGGTGCTATCGGTTATGTCGGCCTGCTGGTGCCCCATGTCATGCGTCTCCTCTTCGGTTCCGATCATCGTATCCTGTTGCCAACGGCCGCATTCGGCGGCGCCATCGCCGTAGTCCTCGCCGACACTCTCGCGCGCACCGTCGTTTCCCCTGCGGAGCTTCCTGTCGGCGCCATGACTGCCATCGCAGGTGCGCCACTTTTTCTTTACTTGATGCGCAGGAGGTTGGCGTGAGCAGCTACGCCCGCTCCTCCGCTTCTGCTTCGCGTCCTTCGGGAGACGCCGGCGATTTCAACTCCGACATTCGCCTGAGCGTCGAGCAGGTCAGCTACGCGTACTCCGCCAATCCAACGCAAGCGCCTCTGTTTACGCTCGAGGCCACAAGCTTTCAGGCGCGTTCCGGCGAAATCGTTGGGATTGTGGGGCCAAATGCCTGTGGCAAATCCACGCTGTTAAAACTTATCGCGGGTGCCCTCGAACCTCTTTCCGGCCGCGTGCTTCTGAACGGCTTTGTCACGCACACGCTTCCGCACCGGATCCGCGGCCAGCGCATCGCCATGGTCCAGCAGGAAAGCCCTTTGCTTTTCCCCTCGCACGCCTGGGAATTTGTTCTCCAGGGAAGGCATCCCTACGGCCGCACGCTACGATTCGAAACGGAAGAGGACATACTCATCGCTCGCAACGCACTTGCCCAAGTCGGAGCGGAACATCTCAGCGACCGCTTAATGGATCAAATCTCCGGCGGCGAGAAACAACGCGTTATTCTGGCCCGCGCCCTCGCGCAGCAGCCTCTGCTGCTTCTTCTGGATGAGCCCACGCTGCATCTCGATATCGGCGCGCAGGTCGATCTACTCGAAACTCTGCGCCGGCTCGCGTCAGCCAACCGCTACACGGTTATCGTCGTCACGCACGAACTCAATCTTGCGGGCCAGTACGCTGACCAGGTCGCTCTTTTTCAAAAGGGCAAATGTCTTCGCGTTGGACCGCCGGCGACCGTCTTCCAGCGCGAATTGCTCGAACAGGTTTTTCAGACGCCTCTCACCGTGGAGCTCGGCTCGTCTGGCCGTCCGCGTGTGAATATGCCGTCTGCAAAATAAGCAGCGGTTCCCTTGTTCACCCCAACGCTGCGGCTCAGGCTGCAGCACTTGAATCATCCACAGCGGGCCAACGCGCCCCCCACAATCATCGCGGACTTCGTGTACGGGAAGACGGTGCGTTCACCTCGGCAACGCTGGGGCAAACGTGAAAAAGCCGTCGCCGCCGCGCGACTGTAAGGCGGAATAAGGTACTGCTGAGGCCACTGCAGCGCATCGCTCACTGTTCGCGAATCTCTCTCAGAGATCGCACCAGAAATAAAGGGCAGCGCTACGGGAAGGCCCCGCACCGGCCCCTTGGAAATAAAGCCAACTGGGGACGGAACTGCCGCCAAGCCAGGAGACCGGCGAAGTCTGCAGCCCGAGCGATCTTTTCCAAGCGCCAGGCCAACCTTCAACTCCCGCGCGAGAGGGAGCGGAGGAAAACATGACCGCAAACGTTCTTCGAAGTGCAGTCTTCTTCTTATTTTTTCTGGCAGTCGGTATCTCCGCACAAGCACGAAACCAATCTTCGGATGCTCATCTGTTTGGCACTCTTCTGGATTCCAGCGGCGCGGCCGTCGGAGGAGTAAGCGTCACCGCGCAATGGGAAGGCAACCCAACCGCACAACTCTGGAAGACAACTACGTCAGCCGATGGCGCCTACGGCCTCACAATTCCACCGGGCCGCTATCGCGTGTCGTTCGAACGCTCCCCGTTTGTTTCTCGCGATCTTGTTCTTGATTTGGCCTCGGGCGAACAGCGCAAGCTGGACCTTAGCCTCGATCTCGAACGCCTCTCCTCCAGCGTCATTGTCACGGCGCAAGCGGAGCCCATACTCGCGGATCAAACCACCGCTCCGGTCTCGGTCATCACCAAGCAAGAGATCGACGCGCGCCAATCCGTCGCTCTCACCGACGCTCTCCAGTTTTCAACAGGCATCGCCATCGGCCGCACCGGACCCGAGGGTGGCTCCGCTTCCGTTTTTCTCAACGGCGGCAATTCAAACTTCACCAAAGTACTGGTCGATGGCACGCCCATCAATCCCCCTGGCAGCGCCGTGGATTTTTCCAATCTCACGCTCGACAACATCGATAAGGTTGAAATCGTTCGCGGCGCCGAAAGCGCCATCTACGGCACCGATGCCGTTTCCGGAGTCATCCAGCTCTTCACCCATCGCGGTTCCACGCGGACGCCGGAGTTTAGCTTCTTTGGCGAGGGCGGCAGTTTCTCTTCGGGCCGTGGCGGCGCTCAACTCAGCGGGTTGGTCGGCAAGTTCGACTATTCCGCCGCCGCATCCTACATCGAGACGGATGGCCAGGGACCTAACGACGATTTTATAAATCGCACGCTTTCCGGCAATTTCGGCTACACCTTCAGCGACACCAACCAGCTCCGTCTCACGATTCGCAACAACACCAGCGATGCTGGCATTCCCGGACAAACAGTCTTCACGCCACCGAGTCTCTACCAACGTTACGGTCAGGAGATTTTTAGTGCCGGCGCCCGCTGGGATTTTTCCGCCGGCAAACACTGGCGCCACGAAATCAGCGGCGGCGAATCCTACACCCGCCAGTCCAACGACAATCCCCTGCAGAGCTTTTACGCCACCGACCCCAACGCGTTCTGTCCACAGACCAATCCCACTGCCGTCGCAACCGCTGAATTCTGCGATTTTGTCGGCGATAGCCTCTTTCACTACAACCGCGCGAACGTCAGCGCCCAATCGAGCTATTTGCTCTCAAATTTCGGCGTCACGGTAGGCTACCAATATGAAGTCGAGAATGCATTCCTTTCTTCGATTGATGTCAGCCACGCCCGCCGCAACAATCAGGGCGGATTTTTGGATTTCCGCTACCGGCCGCAGCGCCGCGTTTCTCTCAATTTCGGTGGGCGCGCCGAAGCCAATGCCTATTTCGGCACGCGCGTCGTTCCACGCGCCGGTGGATCATTGGTTGCGCGCTACGGCAATGGTTTTTGGGGCGAAACGTTGTTCCGCGGTTTCTACGGCCAGGGCATCAAGGAGCCGCGCTTCGACCAGATTTTTGGCGACACGCTCGGCGATTTTGGCAATCCCGCGCTCAAACCCGAATCCAGCAAGACTTGGACGGCCGGCATCGAGCAAAAGCTGCTCAACGCTCGGATCCGCATATCGGCCGTCTACTTCGCCAGCCGTTTCTACAACATCGTAAGTTTTGCGTTCTGCGAACCAATCACCGCCACAACAAACACTTGCGGCATCACCATTCCCAACGCTCCTCCGAGCTTTGGTTTTTATTTCAACACGGACCGTGCCCGAGCTCGCGGCATCAACCTCTCCGGCGACGCGAGGATCACTCGGTGGCTGAACGTCGCGGGGAACTACACTTACGACGACAGCCGCGTACTCGAAGCTCCCAACGCTTTCGATCCCACGGAGCTGCCCGGAAACCATCTCGCCCGGCGTCCCGTCAATTCCGGTTCGCTCACCTTGGACGCCGCCTATCGCCGTTTCGGAATGACCGCTAGCGGCTATTTCACCGGAGTTCGTACCGACTCGGACTTTCTCGGGCTCGGCCTCGTCAGCAATCCCGGCTATGCCCTCTTCAACATCGCCACGCACTACGACGTTGGCTACGGCGTTACGTTTTACGCGCGCGCGCAGAATCTCTTCAACAAGCAATACCAGGATGCCTTGGGCTACCCAGCTCTTGGCCGCAATGTCCAGGCCGGGGTGCGCTACATCTTCAAAGGCAAGGACTAATGCCCGCGCACGAACCCATCCTCTTCTGCTGGAGCGGCGGCAAAGACGGTGCCATGGCTCTGCATACGCTTTTACAACAGGATGAGTTTCGGGTCGCCGCGCTCCTCACCACCGTCACCGAGGGCTACGAGCGCATCAGCATGCACGGCGTGCGCCGCCAACTTCTCGAACGGCAGGCCCGATCCATCGGCCTGCCGCTTCATGAAGTGCGCATCCCGCAGCAGTGCGTCAACCCCATTTACGAAGCGCGCATGGAAGAAACGCTTCGCTTCCATCTCGAAAAAGGCATCAGAAAAGTCGCCTTCGGCGACATTTTCTTGGAGGACCTTCGCGCCTATCGCGAAAAGAAGCTCGCGCGCATCGGCATGACGGCCATCTTCCCCATCTGGAAGCGTGACACCCGCGAGCTTGTCCGCTCATTTCACGCCAATCAATTCCGCGCCGTCGCCGTCTGTGTGGACAGCAAAGTCCTCGATTCCAGCTTCGCCGGTCGCGAACTCGACGAATCTTTCTTCCGCGATCTACCTCCGCACGCCGACCCCTGCGGTGAAAACGGTGAGTTCCACACCTTTGTCTTCGATGGCCCTATCTTTCAATCTCCCATTCACGTCCGCACCGGAGAAATCGTCAACCGTGATGGTTTTATTTTCTGCGACTTGCTGCCCGAAATGGAGGAAGCAAAAAAATGAACCCGCAAATGTCTGAAAAAGAAAACCTGCTCTATCGTACTCTGCTCGCACTCGCCATAATTGCGCTGGCCGCCGCCCTGCGCATCGCTCCGCATCCATGGAACTTCACGCCAGTCGGCGCAATGGCATTGTTTTCCGGCGCGATATTTCGTGACCGCCGCATTGCGTTTTTCTTCCCGCCCCTGGCTCTCTTCATCGGCGACATTTTCATCGGCTTCCACAAACTGATGCCGGTCGTCTACGCCAGCTTTCTCCTCAGCGTCGCCATCGGTTTCTGGTTGCGCGACCGCCGCACTGTTGGACGCATCGGCGCAGCCACGCTTCTCGGCGCGATGCAGTTTTTCCTAGTCACCAATTCTGCCGTCTGGGTTTTCGGTCTCTCTTATCCGCGCAATAGCGCAGGCTTGCTTGCCTGCTATGTCGCCGGAATTCCCTTCTTTTGGAACACGTTAGCCGGAGATGCGGCCTACGCTCTGCTTCTCTTCGGTGGTTTTGCCCTTGCGGAGCGCCTCTTTCCCGCTTTCCGCGAGCCGGCGTTCGACACCTCGCGCCACTAATGCCAGAGGAAAGGTCGCCTGCACACCTGTCTGGAACGACACGAATCAACACCTACCTAACTAAAGCGCGCTCCGTAAATGTTGATTCTAAATGAGTTACGCGGACATTAAGTCCCTTAGAAGCAACGCTTACGAAAAACTAGGGGGAAGCTGGCGCTTATTGTTAACCACTGTAATGGCCACCCGACTGGGGGGCGGGGACAACGGAGTTCATCGGCAAGCTTTTCCCCGTCGTTACGCTAAGCCAAGCAATTAATCACTCCTGGGGTTGAGGGCAAATGCGGGCAGGATCTGTGCGGCAAGCCCGTACAATCGCGCGCGGCCCTGATGCTATAATTCCCGCTCCAGTATGTCGAAATCAGCTACAGAGTCGGCCCTCGCCCCCGAAGTCCTCGCGAAATACGAGACCGTCATCGGCCTGGAAGTGCATGTCCAGCTTCTGACCAACACCAAGATTTTCTGCTCCTGCGCAAACCGCTTCGGTGATGCGCCCAACACCAACGTCTGCCCGGTCTGTCTCGGCCTTCCCGGCACTCTGCCGATACTGAACAAAGGGGCCGTCGAACTGGCCATGCGTGCCTCGCTGGCGTTGAACTGTACCGTCCACGAACATTCGCGCTTCGCCCGCAAGAACTATTTCTATCCCGATCTGCCAAAAGGCTATCAAATCTCGCAATACGAACTGCCCCTCGCCACGAATGGCTGGCTTGAGATCGACCATGATGGCGCGAAGAAACGCATAGGCATCACGCGGCTTCACCTGGAAGAAGACGCCGCAAAAAACTTGCACGAGGGCTTTTCGCAATCCGCCACCAAGGCCTACATCGACTACAACCGCTGCGGCACTCCACTCAGCGAAATCGTCTCCGAGCCGGACATGCGCGCCCCCGAAGAAGCCTACGCCTACCTCACCACGCTTCGCCAGATCATGCTGTACACTGGCATCAGCGACTGCAACATGGAAGAAGGCTCGCTCCGTTGTGATGCCAATGTCAGCGTCCGTCTGCGCGGCGCCAAAGAATTCGGCACCAAAGTCGAAGTAAAAAACCTCAACTCCTTCCGCTTTCTGCAAAAAGCTCTCGAGTACGAAGTCGAGCGCCACATCGGCGTCCTCGAATCCGGTGGCCGCATTTTTCAGGAAACGCGCCTCTGGAATCAGGACGAATCCTGCACCGTTTCCATGCGCTCGAAAGAAAAAGCCCACGACTATCGCTATTTCCCCGAGCCAGATTTGCTCCCCGTTCATGTGAGCAACGCGTGGCGCGAGGAAGTCCGTCGCTCGCTGCCAGAACTCCCCGAAGCCAAGCGCATCCGCTTCGTCACCACTTATGGAATCACGCCGCAGGACGCTGTGCTGAGCACGTCGACGCGCGCCCGCGCAGATTTCTTTGAGCAGACGATTGCCGCAAAGACGGTAAATCCGCAAGTCGCCGCCAACTGGATCAAGACTGAACTCTTGCGCCGCCTAAACGAGTCGGGCAAGGAGATCGAGGCGAGCCCCATAGCACCTCAGGCTCTGGCCGAGTTGATTGAGCTTGTGGAGTCGGGCAAAATTACGGCCTCCGTTGCGAAAAAGGTCTTCACGACGATGTTCGAGACGGGGAAAAGCGCAGCAGATATTGTCGCCGCAGAGAATCTTGGGGTCCACGTCGACGACTCCGCCATCGAACAAGCCGCCCGCGACGTCATCTCGAAAAATCCCGACAACGTCGCCAAATTCAAATCTGGCAATGAAGGAGTCTTTAAGTTTTTTATCGGCCAGGTGATGCGCGCCACGCGCGGCCAAGCCAACCCCCAGGCCGTCAACGACATTTTGCGGAAGCTTCTCTCCTGACTCCGTGCCAAAATGTCTCGCATCGATGCAGCGCAGGGCGGAGCCCTGCGGCTTTTTCCATTGGACCCGAGAATTCTCGCAGCCGCAACTCAAATCGCTAAGGTGGACACATGCTTAAAGTAGGCGACAAAGCCCCCACATTTCGTTTAAAAAATGACGCCGGTAACGACGTCTCTCTCTCCGACTACCTCGGCAAACGCGTCGTGCTCTTCTTCTATCCGAAGGCCAACACTTCCGGCTGAACGATCGAAGCGTCCGAGTTTCGCGACGCAAAAAAACAATTCGACAAGTTAGGCATGGTCATCCTCGGCATGAGCGGCGACTCCGTCAAAGCGCAAGCCAGCTTCAAGGCCAAGCAAAAGCTCAACTTCGATCTGCTCAGCGATTCCGATCTCAAAACGATCGAAGCCTACGGCTCGCGCCGCATGAAGAAATTCCTCGGCCGCTCGTTTCTCGGCATTATTCGCAGCACGTTTCTCATCGGCGCCAACGGCAACCTCGAACACATTTGGGACAACGTCAGAGCGAAGGGCCACCCGGCCGAGGTCCTCGCTGTAGTCTCAAAAAAATAACTATTATTGGGTATTTGCGGTCAGAGATGAAACACAAACTCTTCCGGTCCCCGCGACGCAGGCGCGATCAAAAGATTGTCAATCAGACGAGTTTTCCCCACGAACACCGCGAGCACCGCATAACTCGGCCGCGCTACTCGCACCACCGGCTCAAACGTATCCGCGCTTACAATCTCTGCGTAGTCCATTCTCGCAAGCGGTTCTGCTTCAATGATCCGCCGCATCACGTCTTGCACTTGCAGCGCATCGCGCACGCCGGCCGACAATTCGTTTCGTGCCGCCACAAGAGCGCGGTGCAAAACGGTTGCGGCCTTACGTTCCTCGGCGCTCAAATACGCATTGCGTGAAGAAAGCGCCAGCCCATCCGCTTCCCGCACAATTGGGCAAACGACAATCTCCGCATCCAGATTCAGGTCGCGCGACATCTCGCTGATAATCCGCACCTGCTGCGCATCTTTTCTTCCGAAGTAAGCAAAATGCGGCTGCACAATCTCAAACAATTTCAGCACCACGGTGGATACGCCGCGAAAATGTCCCGGCCGTGAACGTCCTTCCAACCGTTCGCTGATGCCCTCGACATTTACGTAAGTCCGAAATCCATCGGGATACACATCCGCAGTCTCGGGTGCAAACAGCACATCGACACCGACGGCGGCAAGTTTTGCCGCATCCTTCTCCAGATCTCGCGGATATTTTTGGTAGTCCTCTTTAGGCCCGAACTGTTTCGGATTCACGAACACCGACGCAATCACGCGCGAACACTGTTGCCGCGCGCGTTTTACCAGTGCCGTGTGCCCTTCATGGAGCGCCCCCATCGTAGGCACCAAGCCAATAACACGGCCCTCGCCGCGCGCCCCACGCGCGTACTCTTTCATCCAGCCAATCGTTCGGATTATTTCCACGGTAGCGCCGGCATCTTGCCGGCTCTTATTTGTTCGGTGGATAAAAAGTCTTCAGGGATCAAGCGCTCGCCGCCGTCGCGCGTTCACGATAATAGTGCATCAAGTCCGTCAAAATCGGCTCGGCTCCAAGCTGCCGCAGCAGAGTCGTAATCTGTCCTCGATGGTAAGTCCCATGATTCACCACATGCTGCATCGATTGCCACAATGGATTCTTATAATCGCCAAACTTCAAGGTCTTGTATTCCATCACGCGATTCAAATCTTCCTGCGACAACTTCCCGACAAACGCATGCAGCCGCCCTTCCTGCTCCGCCCACTTCGCGCGCAAGCTGTCCACATCCGCGCACTCCAGAACATCCGGCAACGACGCGGGCGACCGTCCCTGAAACCGCTCCAGCCAAATCCATTCCGCCCCGCAAATATGCGCCAGCGTGTCCCGCACCGACCCAAAGCTCGACCCCATCGGCTTGGTGAACTGCTCGTTGGTCAGATTCGCCGCGGCATCGAGCGCCCGATGATTCGCCCAAGCATTGTAGTCATAAAGAGAGCGCATCTCTTCCGGCGTCATCTCAACCTCCCCCTGCAAAACTGTTACGTAATTGTCATTCCAAGCGTAGCGAGGAATCTGCTTTTCACTTCTACCAATCGCCATCACTATTGACCGGCGCCTCTTTCTCTTCCTTCGCCGTCTGCGCCGCGTGATACGACTCGCCATCCGAAGGGAACGTCCCTCCGCGCACATCTTCAGAATACTCCCGCGCCGCCTTCGCAATCATCTCGCCGACGTTCGCATATTGCCGCGCAAATTTCGGCGTTTTCCCGAACGTCAGCCCCAGCAAATCGTGAATGACGAGAATCTGCCCGTCGCAATCCGGTCCCGCACCGATCCCAATCGTCGGAATCCGCAGCTCACGCGTAATCTGCGCCGCAAGCTCTCGCGGCACCGCCTCCAGCACAACCGCGAACGCCCCCGCCGCTTCCACCGCGCGCGCATCACGCAGCAATTGCTCCGCCGCATCCACGGTCTTGCCCTGTACGCGAAATCCGCCCAGCGCATTCACCGATTGCGGCGTCAAACCCACGTGTCCCATTACAGGAATTTCCGCTTCCGTCAGCCGCACAATCAATTCCAGCCGCCGCTCGCCGCCTTCCACTTTCACCGCTTCCGCGCCAGCGTCTTTCACAAACCGCATAGCATTCCGTACCGACTCCGCGATGTCGCTGTGATAGCTGCCATACGGCATGTCCGCCACCACAAGCGCCCGCCGCGTCCCCCGTCTCACCGCCCGCGTATGATGCAGCATCTCCTCGACCGAAACCGGCAGCGTGCTCTCATACCCCAGCACCACCATTCCGACCGAATCTCCCACAAGCAGCACATCCACGCCCGCCTCGTCCAAGAGACGCGCCGTTGGATAGTCGTACGCCGTCAAACAAGTAATTTTCTGCGAATCGGAAAGGGAACCCGCAGCCAAGGACTTCCGCTGCAGCAAATCGGGCACGGTAACCTTCTCACCGCTCGTACGAGGAACTACGCTCATTGGTGGCCTCCGGTGCCATTCCCTAACCGCTGGATACAGCCCTGTATCTCACCTGCGCGCAGAATACCAAATTTGCCTGCCGGTGGCCACAAATTCGGTGCATGCGCTACTCCTTCGATTTTCAGCTACCCTCGCCACTCGCAATTTCGCTAGCATTACCCGTCCATTCCGGAGGGCCGCCTTGAGTACGATTATCGCTCGCATCTTCGCCAGCAATCTCGCCCCCAAAATCTTTCTCTGCGCGTTCGCACTCTGCGTCGCGCCCTATGCGCTCTCTCAGGCCTCCTCCGGCACTCCCCCGGATGACGCTACCGTCCGTCAGCGCGCCAACGCTCTCCTCAAACAAATGACCCTCGACGAAAAAATCGGTCAGCTCAGCCAGCTTTTCGATTTCCGCAAAGAGCAGGCCACCGACGACGCCGTCGCGAAAGGCCAGCTAGGCTCGCTGCTCTTCGTCACCGATCCCGCCGAAATCAATCGTCTTCAACATCTCGCCGTTGATCAAACCCGCCTTCACATTCCTCTCATCTTCGGTTTCGACGTCATCCACGGCTTCCGCACCATTTTCCCAGTTCCCATCGCCATGGCTGCTTCCTGGGATCCCGCCGCGGTCACCAGAGCGCAATCCGTCGCCGCAAAGGAAGCTCGCTCCGTCGGCATCGACTGGGCCTTTGCTCCCATGCTGGACATCGCGCGCGATCCACGCTGGGGCCGCATCGTCGAAGGTGCTGGTGAAGATCCCTATCTCGGCTCCGCCATGGCTGCCGCGCAAGTCCGCGGTTTTCAAGGCGACTACATTGGCTCGCCCGATCACATTCTCGCTTGCATGAAACATTTCGCGGGCTACGGCGCCGCTGTCGGCGGCCGCGATTACGACGAAGCCTACATTCCCGAAACTCTTCTCCAAAATATTTATTTCAAGCCCTTTCATGCCGCAGTAAAAGCAGGCATCGGCTCCGCCATGAGCGCCTATCTTGATTTGAACGACGTCCCCGCCACCGGCAATCGCTGGCTCCTCCACGACGTCCTCCGTGAAGATTGGAAATTCACCGGCTTCGTCGTCAGTGACGCCAACTCGGTCAAAAGCTTGCAAAATCACGGCTACGCCAAAGACGTCTACGAATCCGCGCTTTATGCGTTCAACGCCGGAGTGAACATGGAGATGGCTCTCGGTTTCACCGCCTACTCGAAGAGCCTTGCCATCGCCGTCGAGCGCGGCCAAATCACTGCGCAGCAAGTCGAAGACGCCGCCCGTCCCATCCTCGAGATGAAAATCCGTCTCGGCCTTTTCGAACATCCGTATGTCGATGAAGCCCGCGCCCGCGAGGTCCTGGCCGCCCCAGAGCACCGCACGGCCGCCCGCCTCGCTGCCGAACGCACGGCCGTCCTCCTCCGCAATGAAGGCAGTCTTCTGCCGCTCAAAAAAAACGCCTACAAAAAAATCGCGGTCCTTGGTCCTCTTGCCGATTCGCAAGCTGACACTCTGGGTTCTTGGGTCTTCCAGCAAGATCTCGCGGAAACAATCACCGTCCTCGCCGGCCTCCGCAACAAACTCGGCGCACAAACAGACCTGAACTACGCGCCCGGCGTCCAAATCCGCCGCAAGATTCCATCGTTCTTCGATGCCATCTTTAATTTGAAGCCCCAACCGGTCTGGACTCCCGAGCAATCCAAGGACGAAATGTCCAAAGCCGTTGCCCTCGCCAATTCGTGCGACCTCGCCATCCTCGTTCTCGGCGAAGCTCAAAATATGAGTGGCGAGGCAGCCTCGCGCGAATCGCTTGACCTCCCCGGCGACGAAGAAAAACTTCTCGAAGCCGTAGCTGCAACCGGCAAACCCATCGTTCTCGTCCTTCTCAACGGCCGCCCGCTCAATATCAAATGGGCCGCCGAGCACGTCCCCGCGATCCTCGACGCCTGGTATCCCGGCACGCAAGGAGGCAACGCCATCGCCAATCTCCTTTTCGGCGACGCCGTCCCCGGCGGTAAACTTCCCATCATGTGGCCGCGCGACGCCGGTCAAATCCCCATCTATTACGCGCACAACACCACGCAAGCTCCAGAAAATCAAGGTAAGCGCTATTGGGACGAGGAGAGCACGCCGCTCTATCCCTTCGGCTACGGCCTCAGTTATTCCAATTTCACTTTTTCAAATCTCAAACTGAGCCGTGCCGAGATCAAGCCCGGCGAATCCGTCGACGTGAGCGTCGATCTCGAAAACACCGGCGCCACCTCAGCCGACGAAGTCGCGCAACTTTACATCCATCAACAGTACGGCAGCACCTCGCGCCCCGTCCGCGAACTAAAAGGGTTCGAACGCATCACCCTTGCGGCGCACGAAAAAAAGACCGTTCACTTTTCGCTTGGAAATGACGAACTGACTTATTGGAGCACCGCAAAGAATAATTGGGTCGAAGAACCCGCGACCTTCGACGTTTGGGTTGGCGCCGATTCTACAGCGCAACTTCACGCGAACTTTGCCACCACACAGTAACGAATTCGTTCTCGTAAAAATGAAATGCGCACGGCGTTTCTTCCGCATCGCGCGCATTTCATTTTCGAAATGAGACTTTCCGATTAGTTCGCCGGAACGTGCCGCACCTGCGTCGCTTGCGAACCCGGCCCAGGCTCAGGCACCGGCTTCGGCATTTCCGCGTCTTTGAATCGGGGCACCATCTCGTCGGCCATCGCCAGCGCATACACCGCCGAAGCAATCTCCACCGCGCCTTCTCTCACGTCCTCCTCGTAAATCCGCTCATAAGTGTCCAGATTCGTGTGATGCGTAAATGAGCCATAATCAAACGGGTCCTGCGCCAAACCAATCCCCGGTAATCCGGCATTGTTGAACGAAGTGCTGTCCGTCCCGCCCGTCCTCCGGCTGTCCGACGCCATCGCGCCCATGAATCCCCAATCCTCAAACGGCATCATCGCCTCGCGAATCATATCCGCCGCGCCCGCAGGACCAAACACGCCAGCGCCTCGTGGCTTTCCCGTCCCCGAATCGATGTTGAAGTAGGCATCCAATTTCGCGTACTCCGGCTTCTGGCTCTCAAAACTCCCAAAGTGTTGCTGCACGTACGCGAGCGACCCCAGCAACCCTTCTTCCTCCCCGCTCCACAACGCCACGCGAATCGTGCGGCGCGGCTTCACATGCAGCGCCGCCAAAATCCGCACGGCTTCCAGCATCATCGAAGAACCAATCCCGTTGTCGGTCGCGCCCGTCGCGTCATGCCACGAGTCGTAATGTCCACCGAGCATCACAATCTCGTCCTTCTTATCCGTGCCGGGAATTTCTCCAATCGCGTTGAACGCCGTGGTGCCCTCCGGATACTCCTTGTTCTGAATATTGACGCGCAGGGTCACCGCCGTCCCATCTCCAATAAAGCGCGAAATCCGCCCATAGTCCTCATTGCGCATCACCAGTGTCGGGACCGCTCGCGTCCAATCGTAAGTTCCATTTTGTTGCGCGATAATGACTCCGTGCGATCGCCCCGCATCGTTTATCCGCACCAGCGCTCCGTTATCCACCAAAAACTGGTCCACCTGCCGCGAAACTTCCTGCCGCTTCAACTGCCCTTCAGGCAACTTCGGCTGCTCCGGAAACCGGAACGGCCGCGGATTCTTCGTATCGAATCGCGACTTCCATTCATCCTCAGGCCGCCGCATCGGCGCCGGGTTCATCTCCTCTGGCACCTCCACATGCCTCCCCACCATCACGATGGCCCCGTGAACTTTGTCCTTCATCGCATTCAAATACGTATCAAGCTCCGCCTGCGTCGGCTGCTTCGCCTCCGCTGGCTTCGCGGCTGCCGGCATCGGTGGCGCAGCCCATTTCGGCTCCGGTGGCGGCGGCGTGCTTCCAAAAAAGTTAAATCCAGCGCCGGTCGGCGGCGCCAATCCCGGCGGCTGGAGCATCACGACCTGCGCCGTCACGACTCCGTTCGTGCTCGGCGTCCACGCCAGCGGCATCACCATTACTTGCCCGTGGAACGGGGTAACCGCCTCCGCCAAAAGCTCCGTGTTTTCCCATCCCGGTACGGGCGTAGCGGCGCTCGGGGGTTGAAAAGTCCACGGCTCCAGATGGGTATTCAGCAATCCCCACGACCCCATCGTCTTCAAAGCCCAGTCGTCCGCCGCCTTCAAATTCGGCGTCCCCGTTACGCGCGGCCCATACACGTCCGCGATCTCATGAATGATCCACATAATCTTCGAATTATTCGTCTCTTCCGCGCGGATCAACGAGTACATCTCCGAAATTCCCGGAGCCTGCGCCGTCATCGGCATCGCCGCCAGCAAAAGCAAACACACTACACCCGCCAACACTTTTCCCACGGTCCCTCCCCTAATGTCGCTAAATAGCATCGTGGCTAAATCCAGCCGCAAATTGTCAGCTTATGCCGAAAGGTCGCACGTCAATATACGCTCGCCCGCCCTCGCCCGCAATGCGCGGCCCTTCTACACTTCTAACCATCCGTAGGGGCTCGGCATGTTTAGCCTGAGCTTCGAAGGGCCGTACCCCTACGAGCGGCGGCGGAGTTCGTAATTTGTAAAAGCCGTCGAGCTATTTTGCGGACTTCAATTCGATGCTGACCAGATTGCGGACCCAGCGCGCGGGGCGCTTGTCTTCGGTGACGACCAGTTTGAATGGGCCGGACTTAGCATCGAGTGGCTGGCCATTTATGGTGTCGGCGACGATCACTTCGCCGGAATGAAACGTGGGATCGGCTTCGGCGAGAGCAATGACCGCCACGTAGCCGTCGGACCCGGTCGCAACGATGTATCCACTCAATGCTACGCCGCGCAGGTCGTGTCCCAACGGTGCCCCAAGCTTGCCGAACACATCCGCGAGGCGGACTCCCGCATATGTCTCGTCGGTGCTGGAATGCTCATTGTGGACGGTGACCGTGGTGCGGGGCATGAATCTTAAGTCGGCGACTTTCAGCTTTAGGTTTTCTTGCTTGGTGTAGGCCGAGACCCGCAACTCATCCATGGGCATGGGTGTGAGTTTGACAGAAGGGATCATTCGCCCGATCGCCAGTGGTTCTCCAATTTCGAGACGAACAGGCACTATCTGAACTTCTTTGGTTCCCTGAACGTCGATATGTGTCGCTGCCGCTTTGAACCCGGGAGCCTCGACGAACAAAGCATAGCTGCCCGTACTTAAATTGAGCGAAAGCTGGCCAGCCTCGTCCGTCTCCATTTTTGCCGGCGCCGGATCGGGTGACGGAACAACGCGAATGGCGGCGTGAGGGATGCTGGCTCCTGACGCATCAATCACACGTATGCTGACTGGCGACGTGGTGGCTTGCGGTGCGGCAATCGCAGCAGGATCGAACAAGCCAAGGAAAAGTGGGGCGCAGAGTGCGGCGCAAACCAAATTGCGGTTTCGTTGAATCATGACGCCAGCATACCTTGTAAAAGACTTTGAGTCAGTAGAGTCGAATTGATTCGATCGTACGCACTGGCCACGAAGCTAGGACGCCGCCGCGCGCACCCTTTGCGCGCGTTTGTGGTCTCCATTCTTCAATTCTCTCGTTTTACCCCACCCTCCCAGATCCAGCGCCACAGTCATACAAGCGTCGCGCAATTCATCCGCATAGCCTCTGTCGGCCAAGGCACGCGCCACAACCATTCCTCCTACGCACAGGGCAGCTATGGCTTGTGCCTGTTCTTGCCGCGGACCGCCGTTTCCCGTCGTACTGCGCTCCAGCACGCTCACCATTGCCCGAAACACAGTCTCAAACGCCTGCTTTGTTCTCGCGCTGCCGTGCGCCACGTCCGTCGGCAAGGCCGTCATCGGGCACGAATTATCCACGTCCTCAAAATGTTGCCGCGACAAATAAGCCTTCACCACTTGCGGCCCCACATCGCCTGCTGCCAAGTCCACTTCCACTCCTTCCCAGCAATTCTTCCATTCCGGGTCGGTAAAGAAGCACCCCAATACTTCCACATACAAATCGCTCTTGCTCTCGAAATAGCTGTAGAACCCGCCGTGCGTCAGCCCGGCCCCGGCCATAATCTGTTTCAGAGACACATTGTCAAAGCCATGCCGGTTGAACAGTCTCCGCGCGCTCTGCACAATCTTCTTCTTCACCTCTTTGCGGTGTCCCGCGGGATAAGGCATTGCTCCCCCCCCATTTTTGCTGGCCGAAGTATCGCAAAAGAGCATTCTCCTATCCACCAAAATATTATGTTGAACATATTTTGGCTCCGTGCTTCCATGCCTTCACGGTTCAAAGCGCATAACATCACGCAGCATTCGGAGGAAAATAATGAGCAATAGAAAAAATCTGCCTTCGCTCGCAACGAATCCGACCCGCCGCCAATTGATCGCCGGCGTCACGTTCGTTCTCGGCAGCCTTGGCTTGGCTTCAACCGAAGCTTTTGCGCAAGCCGCCCAGGAGATTTCACATTCCGAGGATGCCATTCACCAGGAGCCCGTTTTCAATGCCAGCCGCAAACGCGTCTATGAAGCCCTCACAGACGCCAAACAATTCCAGAAAGTCACGCAGCTCAGCGCCGCCGTGCAATCCGGCATGGCGAAAGGCAATATTCCGGCGGAGATAGTCGCCGAACCAGGCGGCGCGTTCAAATTCTTCAATGGCTTTATCGTCGGGTGGAACCTTGAACTCGTGCCCAACGAACGCATCGTCCAAGCCTGGCGAGTGGCCTATTGGCCTGCGGGCGCCTGGTCGCTCGTCAAGTTCGTCCTTGTCGAGCAAGGTTCAGAGACCAAGCTAATCTTCGACCACACCGGCTTCCCCAAAGGCGACGCCGACCACCTTCTTGAAGGCTGGAACGGCAACTACTGGCAACCCCTAGCCAGATTCCTAGCTCAGCCGTGACCCAAACCACCCCGAATCGCCTCTAGGGACACAGCATGCCGTGCCCCAGATCGGTCGGTCGTACTGATTAGGGCGTCTTCTGCTCCTGCGTCATTCCATCCCCCATCCACTGCCGGAACGGGATGGGCTTGCCGGCGCGAGCTAGATTCCTCGAGGCGCCTGCGTCCGCCCCTTCCACAACCCGCCCTTGCCCATCCAATACCGCACCGCGGATAGCCAAGTCGCATATGTGTAGAACACCGCAGTCAACGGCAGCAAAGGCGCCCAAACGATCGAAAGCCTGTAAAAACGGACCGTGGACAGGAAGGACACAGACATCAGGAGCCATGCAGAGAACCCCAGCAACCGAGCCGTCGAATCACGCGCAGAAAGGAGAAGGAGTGGCGCAACGTAAGTTAGAAGCATGCCCGCTAACGTACCTGCCAGAAGTACAGCCGAGTAACGCAATTGCGTAAACGCCGTCCTCGCTATCAGATCCCGAATCTCTCCGAAACTCCCATAAGTACGCAAACTCGTGCTCTTTCGCGTCAGCCCCATCCACACCTTACCGCCGCTCAGCTTTACGGCCTTTGCCAGCGCGCAATCATCAATCACCTCTCCTCGTATCGCTTCCAACCCACCAATCCGCGCAAGTGCCTCCCGCCTTAACAAGATACAGCCGCCCGCCGCTCCAGCCGTACCTAACTCCTCATCCGCAATCCACTTCGGCGGATAAAGCATCAAGAAGAAGTACAAAAACGCCGGTATCAGCGCGCGCTCTGGCAATGTCTTCGCCTGAAGCAGCACCATCAGTGACGCAAGATCCAACTTATCCCGTTCCGCACGCACCACCAACCGCCGCAAAGCATCCGGCGCATGATCTACGTCCGCATCCGTAAACCAATAATAAGTAGGGACTTCTGACGTTGCGGCCTGCACCCCGGCACTCGAAGCTCCCAGATGCGTAGCGCCCGCGTTGGAGACGCCTTCCTTCAGCGCCCATAGTTTTCCGGTCCAACCCGCTGCCAGCGCCGAAGCGCTCACTATCCTCAGCCGCTCACCGGCGCCGCTCTCGTCGGCAGCCTGCTGAGCCACACTAGCGGTCGCATCCTCGCTATGATCGTCCACGATCACGACGGAAAACGCGCCGGGATAGTCTTGCTTGACCAGCCCGACGACCGTCCGCTCAATCGTCTCTTCCTCGTTCCGCGCGGGCACCACCGCCTCCACGCGTGGCCATTCCCCCAGCGCTTCGCCTGGCTCCCGGTCCGCATCCAGTTTCCCAACCCTCCAAAACCAGCCCCGCCCAAAAAACAGATGCAGCCATATCCCTAAAGCGATGATTCCAAGGACGCTCGCGGTATGCGGATGGAAGAGAGCAATCATCGGCGAGTGCAACCGAATCTCTCACGACCTGTAACCTTTGTCACGCGGGAGTGCAAAGCGGTTCGCAGAGTGGCTTTGTATTTAACCGTGTGGTTAAATACAGGTAGAGCCCTTTACTATTAGTTACCAGATAATAAATGCTCAAGCCAGATCTTCGGCGCGAATCGGTAGGCGGCGGATGCGGACTTCTTTCTTCCATTTCCGCGTGGCGTTATAAATGGCGTTGCAAAGGGAAGGGGCGATCACGGGAACTGTCGGTTCGCCGATGCCCGTCGGTTTTTCTTCGCTCGCCACCAAGTGCACTTCGATCGGCGGAGCCTCTTTCATCCGTATCATCTGGTAGTCATTGAAGTTAGATTGCACGATCATTCCGTGCTCGACAGTGATGGCATCCTTCAACGTGGCCGTGAGCGCGTAAATCGCCGCGCTCTCCACTTGCGCCCGCACGCCGTTTGGATTGACCACCCGCCCGCAATCCACTACACAAACCAGTCGTTTAATCTTCAGGTCGCGCGGCTTAACAGCAACCTCCGCAACCGTCGCAGTATAGGTATCGAACGAGAAAAACCCCGCGATGCCACGGCCTTCGCCATCCGGCATGGGCTTGCCCCATCCGGCCTTCTCGGCCGCAAGTTGCAGCACGCCCTTCAGTCTCGCCGTATCCAGAGGTGGTGTGTCCGGCCCTTCGCCAAACTGAGGAATTTTGCGCGACTCGCCGATTAACTTGAGCCGGAAGTTCAGCGGATCTTCTCCCGCTGCCGCAGCAAGTTCGTCGACAAAACTCTCCACAACGAACCCGCTGCTCGAATGCTCCACCGAACGCCACCACGCGCGCGGCGCGCTCGAATGCGCCAAAGTGTACTCGATGCGGATATTCGGAGAGGCGTACGGGACTGTAGCGCCGGTGCCGAACTCGCCTTTTCCGGAGTCTTGTTCGCCTTTTTCGCTCCACTTTGCCGCAATCGAAGTGGACGTCTGGAAATGTTTCCACGCGGCAAGACTTCCCGCCGCGTCCACCACGCCCTGGCATTTGTGATACGACGCCGGGCGGTAAAAATCATGGTGCATGTCATCTTCGCGCGTCCACAGCACCATCACGGGCTTGCCACTTGTTTTCGCGACTTGCGCGGCTTCCATCACGAAGTCGGCCTGGTAGCGCCGACCGAAACCGCCGCCCATTTGCGTGGTATGCACGATTACTTTTTCGGGAGGAAGCTTTGCCGCTTCCGCGATCACGCCCTGCGCCCACTGAGGAGCCTGCGTCGGCACCCACGCTTCCGCGCGGTCCGCTTGAATGTGCACTGTGCAGTTCATCGGCTCCATGCAAACGTGCGCGGCAAACGGCAATTCGTAAACGGCTTCCACTTTTTTCGATGCGGCGGCGAGCGCGGAATCAGCATCGCCTTCGTTTCGAATGATTCCTCCTGGTTTTGCGGCGTTGGCGACGAACTGCTTGCGAAGCTCTTCGCTGGATTCGTTTGCCGCTGCGCCCTCATCCCACTTCACTTCAAGCGCTTTGCGGCCTTGTATAGCGGCCCAAGAGTTGTTGGCGATTACGGCGACGCCGCCGTTTGTGGAGGCGCCGCGACCGCTGGTTTCGATTTGAAAGACATCACGAACGCCCGGGATGGCCCTGGCTTTCGCGGCGTCGAACGAAGCGACTTTTCCGTAGAAGACCGGGCAACGCGCGATGACCGCGTAGAGCAAGCCGGCCGGCCGCGCATCGATGCCGTAAATCGCACTACCGGCGGCTTTGGAAGCCGCGTCGACACGATGCGTAGGGTGGCCGATGATCGTGAAGTCACGCGAATTTTTCAGCGGCACTTCATTGAAATTGGGAATGGGAAGAAGCGCCGCGTCGGCGACGAGTTCGCCGTAGGTGTACGACCGCTCCGGATGACCATGCACGACGTAGCCATTCCGCGCTTTGCAAGTGTCGGTGCCGACTTCCCACTTCTTCGCCGCCGTAGCGATGAGCATTTCCCTCGCAGCGGCGCCCGCCTGACGCAGGGGCAGCCAGGAGCCGCCGACGCTACCGCTTCCGCCGGTGCCGTGATCATAAATTTTGGGATTCGTGGGGGCCTGCTCGATGGTCACCTGCTTCCAATCGAGGCACAGCTCTTCTGCGAGAATCATCGGCAGCGCCGTCATGATGCCCTGGCCCATCTCGGACTTGGCCAGAATCAGCGTCACGTGATTGTCTGGCGTGACGCGCACCCACGCGTTCAGAGGATTGATGGGTGGCTTCTCCTGTTCCTGCGCGGGATCGGACGCTCGCGCCGGAAGATGGAAACCGACAAGCAAAGCGGCGCCGCACACAGTGCCCGTTTTCAGGAAAGTCCTGCGGTCAACGGAAAGGAGAGTTGCCATGGTTTTACTCCTGCCACAGATTTTGGCGAGACTTACGGACAGTCTTTTAGACGGATGTTATACCTTTTCGGCTGGCGAGCCTGCCGCGCGATGGATGGCTTTGCGGATGCGCTGGTAGGTGCCGCAACGGCAGATGTTGCCGCTCATGAAGTCATCGATGTCGGCGTCAGTGGGCTTTGGTTTTTTCGCGAGCAGGGCCACCGCGGACATGATTTGTCCGGACTGGCAGTAGCCGCACTGCGGAACATCTTCCTCAATCCAGGCCACCTGCACGGGATGAGTGCCGTCGGCAGACAGCCCTTCAATCGTGGTGATTTTCTTTCCGCTTACGCTCGAGATCGGCGTGATGCAAGAACGCGTGGCTTCGCCGTTGATGTGCACGGTGCAGGCGCCACAAAGAGCCATTCCGCAGCCGAATTTTGTCCCCGTCATATTCAGGACGTCGCGCAGCACCCAGAGCAGCGGCATATCCGGGCTGACATCCGTCAGCGTCTGGGATTTTCCGTTCAGTATGAAAGTGATAGCCATGGGGTCCTCCTAAAGCAGGTGGATATCGTACAACAACCCGGTATTGATTGAAAATCTACGAAATAACGGCTAACCGCTCCGTCTTCCGCTCCTGTACGAACCAAGCGCGGGCTTGCCATGTTACACGAACTCGAGCCGACCCATGCCCGCGACCGGTATGCTACTCTTTTATTTGGACGCCAATCTCCTGATTCCGACTCCATCCCAAATGAAAAAAACGCTTCTTCCCATTCAGGCAGTCGCTGGAAAACTGGAAATCCTGGGAAAATATGTCGAACAGATTGGACCGTACGGCGCGAAACTTCGCCTGGAGCTCCTGGCTGACCCTGCGTATACGCGACGCGGGAAATTGATTCTCGTCACGGCGACATCTCCGACTGTGTCCGGAGAAGGCAAGACCGTTACTGCCATCGGTTTGACCCAGGGTCTCGCTTTGCTCGGCAAGAGAGTACCTCGCGCGAGCCTTCGCTCGGCCCGGTAATCGGCATGAAAGGCGGCGCGACCGGCGGCGGGCTCTCCCAGATCGAGCCGAGCGCCAAGATCAATCTCCATTTTCATGGCGATTTTCACGCCATCTCTTCCGCGCACAATCTGCTCGCGGCGCTCATCGACGCTCATCTCTTCCACGGCAACGATCTGAATCTTGACGCCGAAAGAATTACTTGGCCGCGCACGATGGACATGAACGATCGCGCGTTGCGGCGGATCGCCGTCTCACTGGACAACAAGAAAGAGGGCGGAGGGCGCAAGACCGGATTCGTGATCACCGCCGCTTCGGAGATCATGGCGATTGTCGCGCTGGCCAAGGATTTGAAGGATCTGCGGCAGCGGTTGGACGCCATTGTGATCGGCGCGACACGCGATGGAAAACCTGTGCGCGCGGGGGATCTCCAAGCGACGGGCGGAATGATGGCGCTACTGGCAGACGCCATTCTTCCCAATCTCGTTCAGACGACCGATGGCACCCCTGCGCTTGTCCACGCTGGGCCTTTTGGCAACATCGCGCACGGAACGAGCAGCATCTTCTCGCAACAGATGGGATTGCGGCTTGCAGACTACGTTGTGAATGAAACGGGCTTTGCGGCTGACCTCGGAGCTGAAAAGTATTTTGATATTGTGATGCAGCAATCGGGCGTCAACCCTGCGGCGGCTGTGCTCGTGACAACCGTGCAGAGCATCCGAAATCAGGGCGAAGGAGACCTCGAGCGCGGCCTGCCAAATCTGGGCCGGCACATCGCTAACCTGAAAGGTTTTCGAGTGCCAACGATTGCGGCGATCAACCGGTTCCCGATTGACACGGATCGGGACCTGAAGCGCCTACAGAACTATTGCGCGCAGCACGGAATAATCGCAGCACTATCCGAGGCGTTCACAAAGGGGGGACCTGGAGCAAAAGAACTCGCGGAAAAAGTGGTTGAACTGATTGCCAAGAATCCCGCTCCAGCAGTGCGGCCGGTGTACGAACTCGACGAGCCCACTGCAGGGAAAATTGAAAAGGTCGCGCGAAGAATTTACGGTGCGAGCGAGGTCAGCTTCAGCAATCAAGCCAAGGCCAAGCTCCAGCAGTTCTCGGAATGGGGTTACGCGAAACTACCCGTTTGCATCGCAAAAACGCAATATTCCTTCACGGACGATCCCCAAGTCCTGGGCGCGCCCACAGGATGGACTTTGCGCGTAACGGATGCATCCCTCTCGGCTGGGGCGGGATTCATTGTGGTGATCTGCGGCAACATCATGCTGATGCCCGGCCTGCCGAAGGTCTCGCGCGCCGAATCGATCGACGTGGACGGCTCAGGCGAAGTTGTCGGCGTTTGAGACGCGGTAAGCGGACCCTCATCCATTACGAAACTTCCCGCAGTGGGGCAGTTCCCGGCACAGTTCTTTCCTACGAAGACTCCCGCACCAAGTGGATCTCCCAAGAGTTTTGCCGTTATGCAAAGACCTCAGACCCAACCGCCGTCGATCACGTAACTTTGACTGGTGATTGCACTGCTATCATCGGAAGCCAGAAAGAGCACGAGCCGGGCGACTTCTTCCGGCAAAATCATTTTCTTTAGGGCTTGGTTGCGCAGAATCTCCGCGCGATACTCATCCGTGAACCACAATTGCTTTTGACGTTTGGTTTGAATTGCACCAGGAAGTACGCAATTTACACGGATGTTATGCGCTCCCAGTTCATGAGCCAGCGTGCGCGTGAGCCCCACGATCGCGGCCTTCGCCGTGACGTATACCGGCAATCCCGTGGATGGAATGATCCAGCTGATGGAACTCATGTTGATGATTGATCCCCGCGCCGCTTTCTTCATAGCCGGAATAACGGCCTGACTTGCGAAAAATTGGTGCCTGAGATTCACTGTCATCGAGCGATCCCAGGATTCCGGCGTAACTTCATCGATGGAATGGCGAGCATCGTTTCCCGCGTTGTTCACAAGCACGCGGATAGTCCCGTGGCGCGCCTCAATCTCGCCGATGATTGCACTCAGCTCAGGGATATCGGTCAAATCGCAAGGCAAGAACGCAGGAGCGCGAGCACATCTCGATGAAAGCTCAGCTACCAATTGTTCGGCGCTTTTATGATCAATATCGAGGAATACGACTTGAGAGCCCTGCGAAGCGAAATGCTCCACGAGAGAAGCGCCAATCCCCGTTGCTCCTCCCGTGATGAGGACCAACTGATCTCGCAGGCTTGGATAGGAGGCAAAGCCTTCTGGAGCACACATGGAGAGAAAGTCTACAACACGTCTATGGCTACAGAATGAGATTTGAGGGCGATGGGTTGTGGATCGCGGCGTTGGGCGGCCGAACTGAAGCGAGACGCGCCGCCGTATGGCGATGGCAACTACGCAAGATCAGCGGGGCGGAAGGGCAAGCGGCGGAGACGTTTGCCGGTTACTGCGAAGATGGCGTTGCCAACCGCAGGCGCAACGGAAGGCACTCCTGGCTCACCACAGCCGCCGGGCGGCTCCGTGCTTGGCACAATGTGAACCTCGACGACGGGAGGAGCTTCGTTCATGCGGAGCACCTCGTAGTCATGGAAGTTGCTCTGCTGAATGCGCCCGGCCTCGACGGTGATAGCACTCTTCAGTGTTTGCGCGAGCCCAAAATTTATGGCCCCTTCCATCTGTGCTTTTACGCCGAGAGGGTTGATAGCGATGCCGCAATCTATCGCGCAAACCACGCGGTCCACTCGAACGGCGCCAGTCTTTCGGTCGCACGTGACTTCCGCTACGTGCGCGACGTAGCTGCCCCAACCGAATGAGGCGGCGAGGCCGCGTCCACGTCCACCCGCGAGCGGTTGGTGCCAGCTGGATTTCTCCGCGGCTAATTCAACGACGGCGCGGCGACGGCCGACATCGAGCGTCTCGTTATTCCCGAGGGAGATTTTTCGCGCCGGGCCAAACGCGGCGAGCAGGAATTCAAGCGGGTCGCGGCCGGCGGCATGCGCGGCCTCATCGAAGAAACTGGAGAGCGCGAACTGATTGCCGGAAGAATCGACGGAGCGCCAATAGCCGAGGGGCATGCCGGATTCCGCGACAGTGAATTCGAGGCGGAAATTAGGAACGAAGAGCGCGGGAAAATCGAGCGAATCTACTTGCGCGGCGGCGCTGGGTGAGATTCCGGTGCCGTTGTAAAAAGTTTCGATGGAGGGCGAAGAGCCCCGATGGCGCCAGGAGATCAAGTGTCCATGCGCGTCCAAGCCCGCCTGCAGGATGTGGCAGGCGGCCGGCCGATAGAAATCGTGACGGATGTCGTCCTCGCGAGACCAGACGACCTGCACGGGCGCGCCGGCATCGCGGGAGATGAGCGCGGCTTCGACGGCGTAGTCTTGAATTAGGCGCCGGCCAAATCCGCCGCCGATGAATGTGACGTGGACTTTGACGTTATCGCGCGGAATGCCGAGCGCGCTGGCGACTGAGGCCGCGGCGGCTCCGGGAATTTGCGTCGGTGCCCAAAGTTCGCAGAAATTGCCGCGTACGTCCGCGGTGCAATTGGCGGGCTCCATCGTGGCGTGGGCGAGGAAGGGAACTTCGTAGACGGCTTCGATTGTTTTGTCCGCTGTGGTGTAAGACTTATCGAAATCGCCGTCGTTGCGAATGACCGCGCCCGGCGCGGAAGCGAAAGCGTGCATTTTTTCGTGAAGGCTGGCAGTGGTTTCAGAAGCGGCAGGAGGCTCGTTCCACTCCACCTTGAGAAGCTTGCGGGCTTGCATCGCGGCCCAGGTGGAATCGGCGACAACGGCCACGCCCGCGCAGGAGTAATTGCGGCTGCCGGGTCCGGAGGTTTCACCGAACTGATGCGTGAGATGCGCGGACTTCAGCTCAAAAACAGCGCGGACGCGCGGCACGGATTTCACTTCGTCGGCGTTGAAGCTGCGCGGCGAGCCGCCGTAAACGGGACTGCGCTCAACAGAGGCGAAGAGCATTCCAGGAACGCGCGTGTCCAAGCCGAACTTTGCGGTGCCGGTGACTTTCGCGGGTGCATCGGTGCGGCGCATGGGCTTGCCGATGAGCGTGAAATTCGAAGGACTCTTCAACGGCGGATCGGCGGGAAGCGGAAGAACGGAAGCGGCGGCGAGGAGTTGTTCGAACGCGAGTTTGCGCTGCGTCGGTGTGTGAAGGATGAAGCTGTTTTCGGCGCGGCACTCGGTGCCTTTCTCTTTCCATTCAGATGCTGCGGCGGACAGCAACATTTCGCGGGCCGCAGCGCCGGCTTTGCGCAGATTGGCGTACGAGGTTCGAGTGCTGAGGCTTCCGCCGGTAAGTTGCTCGCCATATTTCGGATCGAGATCGGCCTGCACCACTTGCACTCTGCTCCAATCGCAGCAGAGCTCTTCCGCGACGATCATCGGCAAGTTGGTGCGCACGCCCTGGCCAATCTCCGACCTGCCGCACCAGATTTTTATTTCTCCCGTGGGCGCGATTTCGAGCCAGGCGTTGGGCGCGAACGGTTTGTCTGCGGAGACGTTGTTTCGCGCGCGCGAAACACGGCCGGGCAGATAGAAGGCGAGCATCAGACTGCCGCCAGCTACAGCGGAAGATTTCAAAAAGGCACGGCGTGTAAGTACTAAAAGCAAAGCAGGAACCCCCAGGAAATCAGACGCGGCCAGGCGACAGCCGTGAGCAGATCTATCCGCGGAGGGCAGGGGCAACGGAGCGCGGCGGCGGAGCTTCGGTTTCAACGCCACGCCAACCTACCGGGCGTCCGCTGACGGCTTCTTTCACCGAGCGGAAGAGGACGACGTACATCAACTGACGATAGTAGAAGCGCTGTAGAAGGACGGGGACAAGCAGCGTCCAATCCTCTTTTTTCTCCAGGGCAAACGCGAGAGCGCAAGTGAGCACATCGATCAGTAAGAAACCGAGAAAGAAAATGACGGATTTTTCGACATCCGCCGTCGTCCAGAGCTGCGGCAATTTCGTCACGCGGAATTGCGCCAGCCCCCACAGTAACAACGACCCGAAGAACATCAGGTCGATGACTGGCGAGATCAGCGGAAGCACTAACTGAAAGACGAAGATATTTGGCAGCGCAATCCAGCCGAGCGCGCCATGCTTTGGCCGGAAGAGTGTGTCGCTGTGCTTCCAGAACGATTGCAGCGTGCCAAAGGTCCAACGAAATCGCTGGCGAATCAGAGCGCCGGCGGTTTCCGGAGCTTCCGTCCAGGCGATCGCTTCCTCGTCATAACTGATACGCCAGCCTAGACGCCGAATCCCGATGGTCAGGTCCGCATCTTCCGCAACGGTGTCCGCCGTGATGCCACCCGCGGCTTCGATCGCCTGCTTTCGCCACGCGCCCAGCGCGCCTGGGACTACCGTGATGCAATTCAGGAGATCGAAGGCGCGCTTCTCCATATTTTGACTGGTGATATATTCGAGCGCCTGCCAGCGCGTGAGCCAGCGCGAGCGATTGCCGACTTTGACGTTGCCGGCGACGGCGCCGACGGTCGGGTCGGTAAAATGGCGCAGCAGTTTGCTGATGGCGTCCGGCTCGATTTCGGTATCCGCGTCGATGGTGACGACGATTTCGGTATCCGACTCGCCTAACGCGCGGTGCAGGGCCGCCGCTTTGCCACGATTGACTTGATGGATGATGCGCACGCGAAGGTCATCTCCGAAAGAGGCGTCGAGCAGCGGGCCTGTTTTGTCGGTCGAGCCATCATTGACGACAATCACGCGTAGAGATTTTACATCGGAGGCAAGCACGGAAGTTACCGTCTGCACCACGACGGTTTCTTCGTTGTGCGCGGGAATCAGCACGGTGACGGCGGGCTCCGGTATGGGCATCACGGCATGGTCGGGACGCAGCTTCTCGATCAGCGCGAGAATGCCGATGACGAGCGCGCGGGCGCTGACCAGGACGATGCCAACGATGAAAATCGTTGCGATGGCAAACCGGAACCACTGAAAAATAGTGAAAATGAAACCATCCGCGCGCGCCTCGAACCTTTCTTGCGTCGAGAGCGGTAGCATCACTTCCGCTCGCGTTTTGCCGATCAAGTCTCCGACGGACACGAACTGATAACCGCGAGCGCGCAGTGCGTCGATGATTTGCGGCAGGGCAGCCACCGTTTGGGCGCGCTCTCCGCCGCCGTCATGCAGCAGAATGATGTTGCCCTTGTCCAACTGGCGCAAAACATTTCGAACGATGTCCGCCGCGGGCATCTGGTTCTTTCCGTCTGGAGTGCTCCAATCATCGGGATCGATGCGCTGTCCGACAATCAGATAACCCATATCCTGCGCAACAGGGAGCAGGGCGACTTCCTCAGCATATTCCGGCTGGTGATCGATGCCGTAAGGCGGGCGGAAAAGAATTGTCTTCGCGCCAAGAGTGCTTTCGATGAGGCGTTGGGTCAGATTCAGCTGCCACCGGAGTTCTGTCTTGGTGATTTGATCAAACTGCGGGTGAGTGAACGTGTGATTGCCGATTTCGTGGCCTTCAGCGAAAGCACGCTTAAGGATATCGGGGTTTTGATTTGCGGCCTCGCCGACGACGAAGAAGACGGCGGGCGCCTTTTTCTTTTTGAGGACGTCGAGAATCGCGGGAGTCCAGCGCGGATCAGGGCCATCATCGAAAGAAAGGACAACTTTTTTTTCTTGCGTGCCGCCGATTTGGTCGATGTCGTAGGAGAGCGGCAATTCTTCGTAGGTTTCGTCGGTGAAGAGGTCGGTGTCAGGGTCGTATAGGAAACTGCGGCGGCCGGCTTTGGGCGTGTCGGCAAAATGCCAAATGTCGCCGTTGCCCTCCAAGGTCAGATCGGGTCCGGGCGGAATATCTTTAATTTTTTGACGAGCGGCGTCATCGGGGCGAGTGGCGTCCCAGATGGGCCAGATTGACGAATCCGCAGAACCCATCCGCCAGAGAGCGGTGCCTCGCAGTCCCAGGCGTTCGCTAGCGCGAAGCTGGTTGTAAGCCGTTACGGCGTCCAGCATCCAGACCCGATGAGTGTGATTCTGCTCATCGGAATAGGAGTAGTGTGGATTCAGGGAGCTCTCGTCGAACTCAACGTCGGTTTCCGATTCGTAAGCGTGCAGCAACGCTTCCTGAACGCTGAACTCCGCGCCGGACCAGGTTCCCTTCTTTCCTGTTTCGCCCCAGTCGTAGGCATAGTTGGCGATGCCGACGACAATTTTTTGCGCGGGGACAACTTCCAGAATCTGGCGGAGATTTTCGACAAACCAATCCTGAGCGGCGATGGGGCCGGGCGGTGACGTCAGCCAGTGCTGGTCGTAGTTCATGAGGATGATGGCGTCGCACTGTTTGCCGAAATATTCGTAGTCGTAATCGTCGTCGCGCGCAGGCAGAGCGATCATCAGTTTAAGGTTGGCGGCGTGGAGCGAGGCGGCGAGTTCCGCGGCGAACTGTTTGAAGTGAACCTGGCTGGCAACCGGAACTTCCTCGAAGTCCACAACGATGCCTGATTGGTGAGCCAATAGGGCGTATTGACTGACATTTTGAATGAGAAGGCGCCGAGCAGCGGGATTTGCAAGCAGGGCGGCCATTTCGTCGATGTGCCAGGTATAGCCGTCGTAGTTGTCGAGCATGCCCATCATCGGTAATTCGATAGGAGGATTGAGCGATCTCATCCAATCGTGAAGCTCGTCGCCTTTTAGAAGGGAGATGGCCTCCGCAGGCGTCGCTTTCACGGGACGCGTTTGGTTATGCGTGTAGTCCACGATGGTAATAACACCGTCTGGCGTTACGGCGTGCAATTGTTCGGGGATGAGCAGGTCAAGATCTTTGTAGTGCTTCTTGAGCGAAGCGAGGCTGTTGGCGTCCCAACTGACATAGAACGCAGCACGGAGCGCGTCGTAAGTTTCCGGAACTTTGCCGATGTTGGCCACGCGGCGGTGGCGGCCTTCGCGCCCAGCGACGGTTTTTTTCTTGGCGGCTGTTTTCAGGGCGTGAAACGCAGGCTTGATCTCAGGTAGCAGCCCAGCGGGAAGCTCAACGCTTATCACGATCGTGACAAAAAAATAGGCCAGGAGGAGAGTTAGCAGCGCTCCCGTGATTTCCATGACGCGGCGCGTGCGCCGCCATCGCGCACGTCGAGCGTCGTAAAAGATAGGTCCGCGTTCTTTCATGAATGTCTAGAACAATCCTTACGACAATGCATACATCAATGCGTGTAACTTGGCGGCATGGCAGGGAACTGGGCCGTGGGCGAGCCTAGACCGTCTGCGCGATTCCGTCTGCTCTATTGTAAGATGCGTTGCGTTCATGAAGCGAATTTTCTCGCATATCGTCGCCGCCCTGGCAGCAGGCCTCTGCCTGCGGCTGTTCTTCGCGTTCAAGTTTCCCTTTGCCCCTACCGATACGGCGCTCTATGAACAACTGGCCACGAATTGGTTGCAACATCACGTCTACGCCATAACCGTAGACGGGGCGCTGGTGCCCGTAGATCTGCGCATGCCAGGCTACCCCGCGTTTTTGGCCATTATTTATGCCATTACGGGGCGCACGGGCCCGGAAGCGCGGCTGTACGTTACGCTGGTGCAATCGGCGGTGGACTTGGGTGCCTGCGTATTCACCGCGGGTCTCGCCGCTCTGCTCGCTTTGCTGAGGCCGAGTCCCGAAAATTGGAAGCGCGTCTCTATCGGGACGCTGTGGATAGCCGCGCTCTGCCCGTTCACTGCAAATTACGCGGCGGTTCCGATGACCGAAGTATTTGCGGGATTTTTCACCGCGGCTGCCCTGGTGTCGCTGAGCACCCTGATTTGGGCTGCATGTGGCGGAAAAGCAGGGTTTTTCCTAAGCAAGTGGGCCGTGTCCCATGCTGAATCGGTCTTTGCACTCACCAGCGGATTTTTGATTGGGATGGGGACGCTCTTTCGTCCAGAAACGCCACTTCTGCTTGTTGCGGCCTGGATTCTGCTTGCTTTTGTTTGGCTGCGAAAGCGGCGATTTCTTTCTCTGGCGCGACTGGTGGCGCTGTCCGCGATTGGATGCATCTTGCCGCTGGCACCTTGGGCTGTGCGCAACGCCGTGACGCTCGACGAAGTGCAGTTTCTCGCTCCCAAGAATTTAAATATGTCCGGGGAATTCGTTCCACGTGGATTCATGGCCTGGGAGAAAACTTGGCTTTTCCGCGTAAAGGATTGCTTTCTCGTCCCATGGAAGTTAAACGATGAAGTGATCAATCTGGAAGACATCCCCGCGCGAGCTTTCGACACGCCGGATGAAAAGGAACGCGTCGCGGCGCTCCTCGAGCTTTACAACAACGACGTTACGATCACTCCCGAGGAAGATGCCGCTTTCGGGCAGCTGGCGCGGGAGCGAACGGCGCGGCACCCTCTTCGCACTTACCTGTGGTTGCCTGTGGCGCGCGCGTTCGCGATGTGGTTTACGCCGCGCATCGAGCTCCTCCCGTTTTCCGGGAAGGTTTTTCCGGTGAGAGAAGCGTGGCGGGAAGATCCAATCGATCTATCCGTCACCCTCGGATTTTTTTTCTTGAATGCATTGTACGTGGCATTTGCTCTGGGGGGCGCCTGGCGAATATCGCGGGAGAGCTCTGCGCTCCGGCTGGCCGTCGCTCTGCTTCTTGGCTACATTCTGTTGCGCACCGCGTTTCTCACCACCATTGAAACGCCAGAGCCGCGCTACGTGCTCGTTTGCTTCCCGGCTGTCTTCGCGCTAGCCGGACAGCTTTTCGCCGGGTCTGCCAAACCGCCCGGTCTGGATTAACGTGCGAGTCTGTCAAATTATTTTTCTTCGACGGGCTCGGGATGAATCGTGACGCGATAAATTTGCGGGAAATGTGCCTTAACTCGATCCTCTAGCGTGGCCGTCACGTCATGGACCTGGGTAATTGGCAGCGCGCCTCGCATCGTGCAATGGCAAGAAGCCATAATGTGGTGTTCCACCTGGCGGACGCGTACGTCGTGGCAATTTACCAGCTCGTCGAATTCAGAGGGCAAGCCGTTCAAAAAATCTTCAATCGATCGGGACAGTTGTTTCATTTCGCCGGCGCCTGCGTCGGGCGTGGCGATATGTCGGCCGAGCGGCTCAATATGAATGTTCACGTCCGTTGAGCCGTCGCGTAGCTTGCGAATTCCTTCTTCAAGCGCCGTAGCCTGGCGATGCGCGTCTCGCAAGCTCAGGTTTTCGTCCACTTCAAGATGGAGCTCGATAAAAAGTTGCCCGGCGTGCTGCAGCGCCGTGACGTCATGAATGGCCAGGCCCATGCGCTGGGCAACCGCGCGAATCGCTTCAAACAAATGTTCACCCTGCGGCGCGCGGGGTTCGGCGTGCACCATGACGTCCGAAGGGACAATCTCGCCGATGCGCTTTTCAATAGCGTCGCTGAGCGCGTGCACTTGTTCGAGGCTGGCGGTCCGCGCCACGCTAACCGTGGCGTCAACGAAATGCCGGTTACCGGCGCGACGGACGCGCACGCGATCGACGTCCAAGACTCCGTCCATCCGTCCCACGGCCATGGCGATTTCCTGCTGCAAACCTTTGGGAGCGACATCGAGCAGAGCATCCAGCGTTCGCTTGCCGAGCTGCGAGCCAACCCACAGAATAATGGCGGCCACGGCAAGGCCTGCCAGCGCGTCCGCGTAAGCAAGCCACGGCAAGTTCCAACTCTCGCCCGCCCAGACGAGGGCGATGCCGGAAATCACCACCATGGTGCTCCACACGTCGGTCGAGAAATGGAGCGCGTCGGCTTCCAGCGCGTCGCTTGAATATTTCTGCGCAACGTGCTTGAGCGCTCGCGCCCGGGTCACGTCAATGGCTAGTGCCACGAGCAGTACGAGGATGGCGGTGACGCTCGGCTGGATGTGCACGCTGTGGAAAAAGAGCCGGTCAAACGCTTCGTAAATGATGTACAGCGCCGTGAGGAGAAGTAACGCCGTCTCAACGAATGCGGAGAAATTTTCGAACTTACCGTGGCCGTAGGGATGCTGTTCGTCGGCCGGTTCATCCGAGACGCGCACGGAAAGAAACGTGATAACCGCCGCGAGCAGGTCCAGTCCGGAGTGCAGTGCCTCGGAGAGGACGCCCAAGCTTCCCGTGCGAATTACGAGAAAAGCCTTCAAGGAAACCAGCAGCACTGCCGAGCCTACGCTCAGCAATGCCGCCCTGCGCTTCTCACGCGCTTCCTCGTTTTGCCGAACCGCCATCACCGTCTGACTAGACTACCTCAAGTGCCGGGGCTTTCCGTACCTCGCGACGATTCGGTGTAAACAGCTTTCGGCCATGCCATCACCGGCAGGCGCGCGCCGTCATGCTTCAGCCCCGCACCGGGCGTGCGCATGCAAAACAGGTCTTGCGTGACACTTTCGTTCCGCGCACGCGTATTGCTCCTGGCACTTGCCGTCTGAGCTAAGACAGGGTACTTTCACGCAGCGTCGAGGGCGCCCTCCTTATGACCGTTTATCTCCGGATTGCTGTCCTTTCTCTTGTGGGAATGTGCGCGTTAGTGCCGCGGTGCTTCACGCAGGCGCCGGCGGCTTCGCCCGCCGCGACCGTATGGAACGCGCTTTCTGCTCCGGCGATGGACCCAGCCAAACTGGCTCATGTGGAAAATGTCGACATCATACGCGACCATGTCCGCATCAATTTGACGGACGGCGTGATTCAGTTTACCCAGCCCGTCAACGGCGTCGTTTTCGGCGCCGTCTTCCACGGCAAAGGGCGACTGCAAGTGTTGCCTCCGAATCCGCAAGAGGCTCAGCAGCTTCGCCTATTTACAAAGCAGGACAGGCTCAATGTGGATTTCACCGACGCTACGTTCAGTTTCACTGATGGCCTGCTCGAGGAAGTTGCCAAGCAAGTGAAATGGCAAGGCTCCGGCACAGCCGCCGATGATATTTATGCGAAACGCCAAAAAGAGCGCGAGGATCTGGGCGAATCGTCCATGCCGCGCTTGCTGCAAAGCATTTTGTCGGCGGATCGCGCACGCACCGCTTACTTTCTCGCGGATCTGAAAATCGACAAAGGCTGGGTGGAAGTCCACGATGATGCCATGGATCCCGAAGATATCGGGGTTGGGCGCTGGGTGGATGTGGGGCCGTTCAAAATATTCGACACCTGGATGAGTTTCCCCACCGGTGGGCGCACCAGCGCTGATGCATGGAAAGATCCGCAAGCCAAGGAAGACTTTGTCATTCGCAGCTACAAAATTGACGCCTCCGTCACGTCCGGCGCGGATCTGAACGCCACCGCGCACCTAAATCTCGAACCGCGCCTCGCGGGACAAAGCGTGCTCATTTTCAACCTCGATGCCAATCTGCGCCTGGAATCAGTTAAGGATCCCAGCAACAATGCACTGGCTTTCTACCAGTCGCGAGAAACTAAAGACCGCTCTCAGTCCTATGGCGATTATGTGGCCGTGATTCTCGCGCAGCCCCTTGCCGTTGGCACGCCGCTATCGCTCGATTTTCGATACGGCGGAAAACGAGCCATACGCAAAGTCGGCAGCGGATTTTACTTTTGTGAAAGCTCTGGTTGGTATCCCGAGATTCCCAACAGTTTTTCGTCGCACGCTGACTTTGAATTGACCTTTCACAGTCCTAAGAACCTGACGCTGGTGGCTACTTCAGACAAGTTGAGCGAGACAGTGGATGGCGGCACGAAGATCACGAATTGGAAAAGCAGCGTGCCTTTGGCCGTGGCGGGGTTCGCCTATGGCGACTATAAGGTTTACGAGGAGAAGGCTGATCAAGTCTCCGTCCAGGTCTACGCCAACCGAGAGCCTGACGACTTAATGGCGCAAGTGCAGAGGGCCTTCGAGTCCGGCCAGTTGATGGCTGCCGTTGGTTCCATGTCGCCAGCTGCCATGGCCAAGACGATGGGGTCCGAAGTAAGCAATATGATCCGAGTCTTCGACTCGTATTTTGGGCCGTACCCCTACAAACAGCTGGCGGTGACCACCTTGCCGTTCGAGCAAGGACGTGGGCAAGGCTGGCCGGGGCTGTTGTATCTTTGGTCTGCATCTTTTCTCGACTCCACGCAGTTGAACGCCATCGGCATCCGGGATCAAACCGCAGTGACAGACTTTTTCCGGGGCCACGAGACGTCTCACCAATGGTGGGGGCACCGCGTAGGTTGGAAAAGCTATCACGACCAGTGGCTCTCCGAGGGATTCGCCGAATTTTCTGGCAACTTGTACGTGCAGTATCGCCAAAACATGAAGGAGTATCTGCTCCGCTGGCGAAAAGAAAAGGAGAATTTGCACATCCATGACGTGAATGGGCATGAGGTGGAATCGCTCGGGCCGATTTGGATGGGCCAGCGAATTCGCTCATCGATGACAGGACCGGGATCGTATCAAGACCTGATCTATTCAAAAGGCGGCTTCGTCCTGCAGATGCTGCGCATGCAAATGACGAATCCACGGGATCAGGATCCGGACCATGCGTTCAAGGAAATGATGCAGGACTACTGCAAAACATTCGACAATAAGCCTGCGTCCACCGAGGATTTTAAAGCCATCGTAGAGAAGCACATGACACATGGTATGGATCTTGACGGAAATCACAAGATGGACTGGTTCTTCAACCAGTACGTCTACGGGACGGGCGAGGCACAGTACGCATTTCATGCTACGGCGGAAGCCACGACGGACGGGAAGACGCACATCAAGGGAGAAATCACCCGCGCCGGAGTCCCGGACTCCTGGAAGGATGCTGTGCCCCTGTATGCCCATATCGGAGATAAGACGGTTAAAATGGGATTGATCTCCATAACGCATGCAAGCGAGCCGTTTGACTTCGCAATCCCCGGCAAAATCGACCGCGTCTCGATCAACGACTACGAAGACCTGCTGGCAGATGTGAAGCAATAATCTTCTAATAGCGAATTTTCAGGACTCTGCGCGTGGGATGAAACGAAGCGCCAGCGAATTCATGCAGTAACGCAGGCCGGTGGGTTTAGGCCCGTCGTCAAAGACGTGGCCCAGGTGCGCGTCGCATAAAATGCAGGTCACTTCGTCGCGGCGCATTCCAAAACTCAAGTCTATTTTGGTTACGACATTTTCTTTGGCGATGGGCGCCCAGAAGCTCGGCCAGCCTGTGCCGGAGTCGAATTTCGTATCGGAACTGAAGAGCGCATTACCGCAGCAGATGCAGCGGTAAAGGCCGGCCTCGTGATTGTTATAGTACGCGCCGCTGAAAGCCCGCTCGGTGTCTGCGCGGCGCGTGACGTCAAATTCGTCGGAACTTAGAGCGTGGCGCCAATCCGCGTCGGATTTGACAACCTTGGGCACCGTCTCCGCGCCCACACGCGTGCCGTCGTCTCTGAACTTCACGATTTGCACGGGGCCGGTGTCGTTCTTTGCGGGTTTATTATCGGCAAGCGCAAAACGGCAGGCGCGCTGCACGCCGATGAGCAGACCGTAGGCGCCAAGAGTTGCGGTGCCAAAAATAAAGCCGCGGCGGGTTAGATCGTTCATGTTCAGAAGCTTCGCCGGCGCGCTAGCCCGCGCAATGTCTTAATCCCCGTCAGTCTGCTGTCATCGGCGGCGCGGGCAGCACGGGCAGCCGCTTAGGCTCTCCGCGCGCGCCGCGCACTTCCAGGTCATCGAAAAGGAGCGACGGAGCTACGAGCGAAGCGGGCAATCCGCTTTGCGCCGAACCGAACGCGCCGAGCGCCGTGCCGGCAAAACCCGACACCTGGCTCTGCATGTAGTTATAGACAAAGTCGTCGTTGCCGATGCCACCGAGGTTCCGCAGCATGCGCGTGTTCAGGCCGATGATGCGCGCTCCGCGAATCATCTCTTCGCGTCCGTCATCCGGATAGATTTTGTAGACGATGAGTGGCAGCCGGTCACCGGTCCCGGCGCCGCCGCCGAAGCTCGCCAGCAATTCCGAGAAATCATCCTGATGAAGCAGGCTGATGGAGGGATTGTCCATCTCCCGGACCACCAGGCAATACGGCAATTTTTCCGAACGGCAGGCGTCAAGAAATTTTTTCTTCAAATCGGCTGGCGATAGCGTCTCCGACGATTTGAGAAACAGATTGCTCATCGTGGGCTTGGCGTCGTTCAAGAACGCTGAGCGGCCGTGCCCGTTGGATATGTCGGAGTCTGGACCAGGGCGCCGGGACATCAAAAGCTCTTTGGCGTTGCCGTTATCCACAATCGTGACTTTTTCCGCGCGGACGCCTTCGTCATCCACGGCGTAAGCGCCCAGCAAGGCCGTTCCGTGAGACTCCTTCGCACTTGGGTCGTCCACCAAGGAAACGCCCGGTGGCAAAACACGCGCGCCCATGCGGCCCACCCAGTCGCTCTTTCCGCCTAATCCGGTAAGGAGTTGTTCCATCACCGGCGTAAAGGAAACCGGCGGCCGAGCACCATTGATCGCCGGCGTCAACACCTGGGCCAGAAGTGGAGCAGCGGCGCGCGCTTCAAAAAGCACGGGTCCGGTGTAATCCTGTGCCGGAGGCGCGGCGCGCAGGGCCATCAGCTCACTGCCCGTCACGTTCAACGCTTTTTTAACCGCATCCACGCTCGGCAAATCCGCAGGCTTCGGAGCGTACGCAGCGTACATGTGGTTGATCTGCATGCCATCGTCGGCAAGCGTGTTCATGCCCGACTCGATTGCAGCAAAGCAGCGGTTTGTGCGGATTTCCGTGCCTTCGCTGGTGAGCAAATATTCCGTGGCATAAACGAGGTAATAGGTCACGCGCGATTCGTAGATTTGCGGAAACGCGCGAAGGGTAGCGGAGGTTTCGCGAGCTTCCTGCTCCCAGTTGCGATTGCTCCAGTCTGGCGTGACCAGCGGATCGATGAGCTGCAGCGGCGCGGCTTTCGCAAAATCGTCGATATCGGATTGGCGGGCGAGGCTGCTCAAGTAGGCCTGCTTGCGCGAATAGGTTTCGACAGCCTCCTTGAACGCCTGGTCGGTGGCGATCCACAAGTCCTGGCGCAGGGAATCGTAGTCACGATCGATGCCGACCGAGCCGGTGGGCCCAATAAAGCCGCGGAACGCGTCGTCGCTGACGAAATTGGAGCTGTCCAGCTTGTAATCGCCGATACGCGCTTCCACATCCATATAGCGGTTGCGAGTGTGGTTAGAGTTAACCAGCGAGCCAAACTCTGCGACGACTTCGCGTACGTCGAGATCCAAGAGACGGTATTCCACGTAGTAGGGACGCTGGGGCTGCGGGGTGCCGGGGATTTTCAGCTCGAGGCGCGTTTTCGAGCGTGCCATTTCATCCCGCATGGCCTGCAGAGTGTGGTCATTGTCCTGGGGAGCTTGCGCGCGAGCCGTGAAGCTGCAAATCAGCGCGGCGGCAAGAATTGTGAGTCCTGCAAATCCGTGAGCGCGCCTCACTGCTGGCCTCCCGTCTTCGCTGGATCATGCGCGGGTGGCGGCAAAATCGGCGGCCGATCCGTGGAGCTTTCTTTCTTTTGTACTTCCAGCTCGGAAGTCAGAATGGCGGGCGATGCGGCAGAAACGGGAACAGAGCCGGATTCCGCGCCGCAGTAGCCATTGAAGACTTCCGGCGTGTCGCCGGTGGCCACGATTTTGGTCAGTGCGGCCAGCGGCGTTCCAACAATATCGACGCCACGAACTAATTCATCCGGGCGGCCATCGGGGAACACTTTGTAGACAACGAGCGGGAGCACTTGAAAAGCCTGTGGCTGTCCGCGTCCGGTGAATGTAAAGCCGCCAGCGATGTCATCAATCAGCAGTCCGAAGGGTTTCCCCTGCGCCTTGATAAGCTCAATTAGCTTTACACGCAGTTCCGCGTTTGTAACGGTCTTGCTGCTTTCCACAATCAGGTTGCCCTGGCGGGAGACCGGCGTCGCGCCAAGCTGACGGCGCCCGTGCCCGTTGGAAGTGGGGAAACCCGCGAGCGGCGAGCGCGACATTTCGAAGCTCTTCAGGATTCCATGATCAACAAGCGTCACGCGTTGCGCAGGAACGCCCTCGTCGTCGAACTGGTAATAGCCCAGCAGGTCCTCCGAACCGAGCTTCTTCATCGTGGTGTCGTCCACAATGCTCAAGAAACTCGGCAAAATTGGTTCGCCGACTTTTTTCGCAAAAGTCTGTCCTTCCGCGGCATCCTTTTGCCGGTGGCCTTCAGCGCGGTGGCCAAAGACTTCGTGGAAAAAGACCGCAGCCGCGCGGCCGGTCAGAAGCGCCGGTCCAACCGACGGTTCGTTAATCGGCGCTGCGACGAGACCCTCGAGTTCCTTGCGCATCGTCGTTTGCGCGGCGGAGACGGCTTTGTCGTCAGGCGCATCCGCGGGATTGACCCAGTCGAAATTATAGTAACGGTCGATGTCCATTCCGTCCGGCGCTTTGCCTTGAATGAACAGCTCGAGGCGGTAGCGGATCTGGCCGAATTGCAGCTGGGTTCCTTCGCTAGTGACTTGGAAGACGTTCTGGGCTTGAGCCGTAAAGGTGACAATCGAATTGATAATCGCGGCGGATTCGCGGAACGCGCGGGTGTAGACGCGCACTTTTTCTTCCCACGGCTTGCGGTCCAGCGCGAGAGACACTTGTGGACCGATGAAGGTGTGCGGCTGCTCGTGAGAAAAATCCGGCGCACGATTTTCGACAGAATCAACCTTCACTTCTTTACCCGTCTTGATCTTGATCAGCGCTTCCGCGGCGGCGCGGTATTGGCTCTCGGTTTCGAGCCACACAGACCGGCGTATAACCCCCGCGTCATCATCGAGCGGAACAGAGACACCCGGACCGGCGCTGGTCTGTTGCCGCTCGCCGACTTTATGCGTGTCATCCGTTTCGTAGCTTCCCGTGCGCACGGAAACTTCCAGCCAGCGATTGCGCGCTTCGGCGCTATTGAGAAGCGCGCCATTTGAGCCGGAGACGTCCGCGCGCTGTGTATCGGTGATGGTGTAGCCGAGGTAATAAGCTGGCGGCTCCTGCGCTTTGAACGTCTTCATCGAGCGCTCGAGCTCGGCCTGCAGCGCCGCAAGCAGCGGAGATTTCTTGACTTGCGTATCAGGGGGTGGCGCAGCCTGCGCCACGGTCGCCGCCAGCAAAGCGGTAAGGCCAAAGACGCACAAAAATGAACTCAGATAATGACGAACGGAAATTTTCAAGGATTGCCTCACTTACAGTTAGACGGAACTGCCAAACATCCAGTGTACGCTACCGCGGGTAACGGCACAAAATTCGGAGTCAGGGACGTTCCTAGTCTCTAGTCTATGGTTACACTAGTTGGACGGCTGGTCGGCGCGCCGAGTTGCATACATTTAGAAACAACGAACCCCGGCTGCGATTTGCAGCCAGGGCTATGAAAAAGCTGCAATTCGTGGTTCTGACAAACGAATCAGCAGGCATTGGGGTTGGTCGGGCTGCAGCCACCGGTGACAGGATTCGTCTTCTGGGGAGGAGGAACACTAGTGTTATGGCTTGCCATGACGCCAAAGACAACGATCGGGACAACGGCTATGAGTCCTAGCGTAAAGCCCAAGCCTTTGCTAATGTGCCCCGCGTTTTCGATCCCGCTGCCCGGCTGTGAGCCCACTTCCGTATCCTTGCTGGCTGCGACTAGCAGGTCGAGAGGCGCCTGCGTTGGCGGCGCTGGCGCGTCATTGCTACCATTGCGTAGGTTAGTCATCTGGCCGGCTTTCAAGATCACACAGACGCCTGCCAGGTTGCAGACGCGTACAAAGCCGTCGTAGGCGACCACGTTCATCACATTGTTTTCATAAGCCACGTAAAAATCTGTTCCCACCACGCCCGCGACACCTGCCGCGGTATGGACTTCAAACTTGCCGTCGGGTTTCGCAATCTTTTGCGCTTGCGTGCGGAGCTTGCCGTAGGCCAGCTCAAGATCTGTTTGCTGCGCTCCCGCGTCGTGTTTCACGATCTTAATTGAGGAATCTGAGCCGACGTTCAAGACCGATCCATCTTCCAGGGCGATGCGTGCGCGTCCGTCGGTCTTGGTATTCACCAGGTCCTGCCACTCGACGACCGACTTCACGGAAGCGTTCAGAGTCTTGGAGCCGCGGGCAATGCTCACGGCCGGGATCATGCGCGCAACCTCGCCGGCTTTCTGTCCGCCCGTCTGAGGCTCGGCAGAAATGTCTGCCGGAACGGTGAGGATCAGCGAAAGCAAAAAGGCCAGGCCAAGCGCAAAGGGGGACTTTGTCTTCATGGCGAACTCTCCTAAGAAGTACGGCGTTATCCGTGTTATCTATCGTTGTTACTGGAGGCCGTTCAGACTGTCAATTGGAAACCCGAAGAGGATTGCGCAGACACTACATGGCTGTTTGTGTACCCGCTCGAGATACCCTGCCTGCGAGCTTTTCGTATGCTTTCGTTCCGCAACGCTTGAGCGTGACGTCACTCCGAGCAGTAGAACAGGGCTGCCGCCATGTCTTCGTGCGGGCCATGTCCCCGGCTGAAGCGCTCGGACAACTTGAGTAAGCGGCAGCCCTTGCCGGAGAGCTGCAGCGGTCCCGGCATTCCAGCGCTCGAAATTTGTATCTCGCGAGTGGCGGGATTGAACACCGCGTATTGCAGAGCGGCATGCCGCGCCGGGAGGCCGCGGATCATCAGCCGCCGGTTCATTGTGGAAAGCACTTGATCGGCTGAGATTCCCGTTTTGTGTACCCCGCGGACTGTTGCGACTGCCAGAGCTCCAAAAAACGCCGCGGGAAGGCCTTTTCCCGAGACATCGCCGAGATACAGCCCGATGGAGCCGTCGGTAAGTTCGAAGTAATCCAGAAAATCGCCGCCGACAGCCGAAACCGGCTGAAATTGGTGAGAAATTGTCACGCCACGCGAGCACAGCGATTCCCTGGGCAGCATTCCAGTGGAAGAAGAGTTCTGTTGTTTCCTCGCGCACGCGGTCTTCCCTCAAGTCTTGCAACTCGCATGGCGCAGCGCGAAAATTCCTATATGCGTTCCCTCGTCACCATTCTTCTCGGTGCTGCGCTCGTGTTTGGCATCTACCACTTCTATTTCAAGAAAATGCCCACTACTGACGAAGGCACCGCACCCACACAAGCGATCAGCCTCATTGGCGTCCGCGAGGATCTCTTGCTGATTGCTCATGCGGAAAACAGCTACATCGCACAGAACGGACATTGCGCGCCGCTGGATGAACTTATCTCTTCCGGTGCGCTGGCCATGTCACATCCCGACCGGGATGGGTACACGTATTCGATCGCATGTTCGGGGGGCGAGTTCACCGTCACGGCGAGGCATGCTGCAGCCGCTGCGGGTTCGCCCATTCGGTATCCCAACTTCGCGATTGATCAGAGCATGGAAACCCGCGAAGTAAACTAAACGTCGGGCAAAGAATTCTTCTCTCGTGCCTGTGCATTAAGCCGGGGCTTCTCGCAACTCCTCCCTGGAACTTTTCCCAAGAATGCTTCGTACCTTCCAATGACAAGGGTTCCCTCGATATTCATAAAAGTCGCGCTTCCGGCGCATTTTGGAAGGAGCAAATTATGGGCGGAGATTTGATCGGATTGGTGGCAGTCACACTGGGGATGGGCGTCCCCCTCGGCGCGCTATACACGTATTACCGGGTGCGCAAATTGCGCAGCGAAGAGCGGCTTGCCGCCATCGCGCGCGGCGTCAGCATTCCACTCGAGCCTGAGCTCTCGCAAGCAGCACACTCTCGCCGTTCGGGGCTTCTGCTGATCGCCGGCGCCCTCGGCTACATTGTTACCTTTGGAGTGGTTGCCGCAATACAGGCGGATCGCGATTTCTGGTCGGCTGCCGCGTTCGGAATCATCCCGCTGGCCGTTGGCGTTGGCTACTTCCTCGATTTCACGTTGATTCGCCGCGACCATCGCGCCTCGAGCTAGCTGCTAGGCTGTGGTGTCCAATGCCATGTGTAGGAAGGCGGACGGTGCTGCTTAACTCCATCGGGTGGGTGCTGTCCGCCTAATCGCTTGATATCAGGCGGAACAAGGATGTGATCTACCCTCTCGTCATGGCGTGCGCTCTTGATCCGCCACGAGGACGCCTGCTTCGGCGTAGTTCGTTGCCGGGACGTCGTGAAACGACACGTGAATGTTTTCGCGTTTCGCCCGTCCGTCCTCGATCAGCACAGAGGTAATGCCCTCCGCGATCTTGCGCTTCATTTCTGACGTGCGTCCTTCGACCCAGGTAATCTGAACATGCGGCATTTCGCTTCCTCCTCAGAACGGCCTATCCCCCAATTTTTCGCGCAAAACCGGGACATTCCACTACCTTATATCCCAAAGGAGCTCTGGAACGCTCCAGTCGCGGGAGCAAAGCATAGCGTCCCCTGTGTTAGTATTACAGGTCAATGCATTCCGCCATTCCTCACCTGATTGAGCTGCAGCGTGTCGACCACCTGATTGCCTCGGTACGCGCCGAGATTGATACGTTTCCGAAGCGGGTCCGCGATGCCGACGCCAAACTGAGCGGCGCTCGCGCAGCCGTGGCCGCTGCAAAAGAAGGCCTCGTCAACAGCCAAAAAGAGCGCAAGAAATTTGAGCTGGACGTGCAGCAGTGGAAAGACCGCGCGAAGAAGTACCGCGACCAGAGCGGAGCCGTCAAGACCAATGAGGCTTACAAAGCCCTGCAGCACGAGATTGCCAACGCTGAAGCGGAAGTCGCCAAGGCGGAAGACGCGCAACTCGAGGTGATGATGACAGGGGAAGAAGCCGAACGCCGTGTTAAGCACGCGGAAGCGAATCTCAAGGAAGACGAAACGGCGGTCACCAGAGAGAGAAAAGAGATCGAAGCCCAGCAAGGCGAGAAGAAGAAACAGCTCGAATCGTTACTTGCCGAGCGAGAGCGCGCCTTGGCTCCGATTCCCGAGGATTTGCGCGAACTCTACGCGCGCATCGCTAAACGGCATCATGGCGCAGGTCTTGCTGAAGCCCGCGATGGGCAATGCCGCGGCTGCGGCATGCGCGTGCTGCCGCACACTTTGCAGGAGCTTCGCCGCGACCCCAACGAAGAGATTTATCGCTGCGAATCCTGCGGCCTGATTTTGTACACTTTGGAGCCGATTCCGCTGCCGGATCCTGCTTCCGGCTCGGGGCCCGTCGCCTCTTCGGCTTCTAATCATTCCTGATGCCACGCCTGCCAAAATCTACTCGAGCTGCCGCTGACGGTCTCTTCGGAGACTCGCCTGAGGAGCGGAAGAACGCGATGCCGGCGCATCAAGCCAATATTGATGGCGCGGCGCGTGGAAATCCCGGCCCGGCTTCCTATGGCGTCGTGATTCGCGACGGGCAGGGCGAACTTGTCGCCAAGCTGAAAAAATACATTGGCCGGATGACTAACAATGTCGCCGAATACTATGGATTGATTGCGGCGCTCGACTACGCGGAGTCGCACGGCATTCGCGCGCTACGCGTCGAGAGCGATTCCGAGCTGATGGTCAAGCAGATGCAAGGGCAGTACAAAGTGAAGAGCGAGGATTTGAAGCCGCTTTTCGAGCGCGCGAAGAAAATGTCGATGGGCTTCCAATCGTTCCGGATCGATCACGTCTACCGCGAGCAAAACCGCGAGGCAGATGCGCTTGCGAATGAAGCGCTCGACGAAACCTCTGGCGCGCCGAGTGCCCCCGGAGCGCCTCCGAAAGCTGCGGCGACTGACGCCAAACCTGGGCCGCGCTGGATTCAGGCGCGGTTCCGCAGCGGGATTCTCTATCCGCTCGAAGATATCGATCTTCCCGACGGAACCGAGGTGCAACTCGTACTTCGTCCCCTGAAGCGCCCGGCCCCACAAAAATAGCGTCTGAATTTTTTGGAGTTACTTCAGCGCGTAGGAGCGATAGAGAGTATCGCGCTGCGCGGGGACGAATCCAGCATCGGAGATAATGCGGCGCAGCTCGTTTTCGTTGGTGCGGTTTTTCACGCCGGCGGCAAATACGACGTTTTCTTCAATAAGGATGCTGCCGACGTCGTCGGCGCCGAATTGCAAGCCGACTTGGCAGACTTTGATGCCGGGGGTCAGCCAGCTGGATTGGATGTGGTCGATGTTGTCGAGGTACAGGCGGCTGACGGCCAGCGTCTTCAGATAATCGACCGCCGTCGCTTCCTGCACTTTTTTCCCGAGAGCTGTGTTTTCCGCCGCGAACATCCAGGGAATGAACGCCGTGAACCCGCCGGTGTCTTCCTGAATCCGGCGCAGGCGTTCAAGGTGATTCACGCGGTGGCGGAGCTCTTCGCCGCAGCCGAACATCATCGTGGCGGTTGTGCGCAGGCCGAGTGAGTGGGCGATGCGGTGGACCTCTTCCCAATCGTCGCTGGTGCATTTGAGGCGGGCAATTTTGGCGCGAATTTCGTCGTCGAGAATTTCCGCACCGCCTCCGGGAATGGATTGCAGTCCGGCCTCCATTAGGCGCTGAATTGTCTCGCGGACGCTCAGCTCGCTGACTTCCGCGATGCACAGAATTTCTGGGGCGGAAAAACAGTGCAGATGCACTTGCGGAAAGCGGGATTTTAGCGAGCGCAGAAGATTTTCGTAATACCCAATCTGCAGGTCCGGGTGCAGCCCGCCTTGGAGCAAGATTCCAGTGCCGCCCAGCTCGAGCATCTCTTCGATCTTTTCGTAGATGGTCTCGAAGGAAAGGATGTAGCCGTCTCTTGCGCCGAGCGGCCGGTAAAACGCGCAGAACGAGCAATACTCGGTACAGAAATTCGTGTAGTTGATGTTGCGGTCGATCTGGTACGTCACCACGCGCGGATCATTCTTCTTCAGCCGCATTTGATGCGCGGCCATGCCGACGCCCACTAGGTCGTCGGATTGCAGCATTTCGAGGGCTTCTTGTTTGGTCAGTCCCACGTTGTTCCTCTGCGTCGCCGCGCTCTAATTCTAGCGGATGCGCCATCTAAACTCTAATCGTAGGGGCACCATATATCGTGCACCTACTTCGATGAAACTTGAGCCGCTTCCTTCGCCGCGGTTGCCCACTCAATTTTCTTTTCGCGGACGATCAGCCCCAATTTTGCGGCTTCGTGAAAATATCTTTCGAGCCCGCGGCGGTTTTCTTCACCCAAAGAGAAGTCGATGTTCTGCCGCAGATACGATTCAAGCGCAGGCTGTGGCAATTCAAGTTCGCGCGCAGCTTCCTGGCAGATAGCTGCGATCTGAGTCAGCCCGAAGTTGCGAGATGCCGCGAAATCCGCGAGCAATTCCGTCGTGACAACCTCGGGCCTCGCGGCCCATACAGCCATCACGGCCGGCAGGCGCGAAAATTTACGCCACTCAGCAACTACATCGTACGCATGAAAAATCTCCGCGCTGGAGATTCCAAGCGTGGCCGCCTGGCATACCGCACGACCTTGCGGGCCGACCGCCCTCTTTTTCTCGATGGCAATAGAAATCCGCAGCGCCGGGTCGCCGATCAGCAGAGCAGCGTCCGCTCTTTCCAGCATGGCGCTCAAATTAGGCTCGGTTTCAAAAAACTCAGGATTAATCTTCCAGTGCTCCGCAGCCAGGATTCGCGTCAGTGCCTGCGTGCTGCGAGAACTGCAGTCCAGCGCGATGCTGCCGACCTGCTCGATGGGCTTCTTCGCGACGATCAATAGGCTGCGCACGAGATTCTGCGAGGCGATGGCCAAATCCGGCAGAACCACCAGGTCCGGAATGCGCTGATACTCAATCGCAGGAATGATAGCGATGGCTGCCGCACCCGTGCGCAGCGCTTCCGCGCACTGCGAGGGTACGGTGAACGACAAATCATACTTCCCGGCGAGCGGCCCGTTCGTAAAGCCCCAAACCAGCGGCGCGGTGTTCAGGTACTGCACAATCGATATGCGAAGTTTTTGCAAGTTTGAGAGTCTCGCGATTTCAACCAAGTATAGCAGACAGGATTTTCCTCCGCGCCAAGCGCCTTTTGTTGTAAAACGTTCCTTCCATTCGGAGGCGCTGAAAATGCTGAAACGTTCCTGCGGTCTTTTTCTGCTCTGTTTCCTGTGTTTGCCCTTTGCTGGTGTCGCGGCCGGTCCTGATGCGCCCCAGACGCCAACCATCGCTGAAAAAGTCGCGGGCGCGCAGAAGTTTCCCGGCTATTTCAATTTCTATTGGGACGCCAAACAAGGCAAGCTCTGGCTCGAAATCGACAAGTGGAACACCGAATTCCTCTACCAGACCGGCCTTCCCGCGGGCATAGGTTCGAATGACATCGGTCTCGACCGCGGCCAGCTTGGCAAAACGGGCATCGTTCGATTCGAGCGTAGCGGACCAAAGGTACTGCTCATCGAAGAAAATCTCGGCTATCGCGCCGTGACCAGCGACGCGGACGAGCGCCGCGCCGTCCACGATTCTTTCGCGGAGTCGGCGCTATGGGGATTCACGGTTGCTGCCGAGGAGAATTGCCAGCCGCCCGTCGATGCCACTGCGGAAAATTGCCGCGCGCTCGTCGACGCCACCGATTTCTTCTTGCGGGACGCTCACGGAATCCCCGCGACGCTTCGCCGCACGAAGCAGGGTTCTTACAAGCTCGACCCATCGCGCTGCGCGATCTATCAAACGAAAAATTTTCCGCTAAACACGGAAGTCGAAGCCACGCTAACCTTTGCCGGTGATGAGCCCGGTCCGTGGGTGCGCGAAGTCACACCTTCGCCAGAATCCATCACCGTTCGCGAGCATCATTCCTTCGTGCAGCTCCCGCCCCCAGGCTACAAGCCGCGCATCTTCGATCCGCGTTCCAGCTTTTTCGGCATCGCGTACATGGATTATGCGACGCCAGTGAGCGAACCTATCGTCAAGCGCTTCACCGCGCGCCACCGACTCGAGAAAAAAGACCCAAGCGCTGCTATGAGCGAACCGGTCAAGCCCATCATTTATTATCTCGACCGCGGCGCGCCGGAGCCGATTCGCTCCGCTCTGCTCGAGGGCGCGCGCTGGTGGAACCAGGCGTTTGAAGCCGCCGGGTACAAGAACGCCTTCCAAGTGGAGCTGATGCCCGAAGGTGCGGACCTCATGGATTTGCGCTACAACGTCATCCAGTGGGTGCATCGCGCCACACGCGGGTGGTCCTATGGCGCGGCCGTGATCGATCCACGCACCGGCGAAATCATCAAAGGCCACGTCACGCTCGGCTCGCTTCGTGTGCGTCAGGACTATCTGATCGCCGAAGGCCTGCTCGCTCCCTACGAAAAGGGAAAGCCGCTTTCGCCCAAAATGATGGAGATGGCGCTCGCGCGTCTCCGCCAGCTTGCCGCTCACGAAGTTGGCCACACACTCGGCCTGATGCACAACTACTCGGCGAGCACAGTCAACCGAACCTCGGTGATGGACTATCCGCCACCGCTCGTGAAGCTGGCCTCCGACGGCACCCCCGACATCTCGGACGCATACGCCACGGGCATCGGCGCATGGGACAAAGAATCGATTACTTGGGGCTACAGCGACTTCGCGCCCGGCACCGCCGAGCACGCCGCGCTCGACAAAATCCTGATCGATGCGTTCGGCCGCGGTCTTCGCTATCTCACAGACCAGGACGCCCGCCCCGCAGGTTCTTCCAGCAGCGTTGCGCATCTTTGGGACAGCGGCTCGAACGCCGTCGACGAACTTAACCGCATCATGCAGGTTCGCGCCGCGGCGCTGAAGCGCTTCGGCGAAAACAATATTCGTGAAGGTGCGCCGCTTGCAACACTCGAAGACGTATTAGTGCCAATCTATATGTTCCATCGCTATCAGGTCGAAGCCGCCAGCAAGCTCGTCGGCGGAATGGACTACACATTTGCGCTGCGCGGCGATGGCGAAGTTCCCACGCAAATCGTCGCGCCCGCCGAGCAGCGTCGGGCCCTCGCCGCCGTGCTCGCCACACTAAAGCCGGAGACGCTTGCCTTGCCCGAAGCGCTGTTGAAAATCATCCCGCCTCGTCCACCGGAATACCCTCGCGATCGAGAGGATTTCAAGATTCACACCAGCCCTGCATTCGATGCCCTCGCGCCCGCCGAATCCGCCGCCCAGCACACGCTTCAGTTTCTGTTTAATCCGGAGCGCGCCGCCCGCCTCGTCGAGTTCCACGCGCGCAACGCCGAAAACCCCGGCTTCGAGGAAGTGCTAGGTGCCGTTCTCAAGGCCACTTGGTTGGCTCCGCACGCAAAGGGCTACAACGGAGAAATCGCCAATACTGTCGACGAGGTCGTTCTGTACGACTTGATGGCACTTTCTGCCAATGACCATGCTAGCGACGCAGTTCGTGCCATCGCGTCCCTAAAGCTCCACGAGTTAGATAACTGGCTCGGCGCTCCCGCGGAGGGAATGGATAAAGCGCACGCTTACTTTGCTTCCCGACAAATCGCACTGTTTGAGAAAGATCCCAAGCGGATCGATCTTACCGCGCCCGTCGAGCCGCCCGACGGACCTCCCATTGGGAGCATGGGCAGGTTGGATTGTGACTGGCAGCCATGATTCTCGGCGACGAGTCCAGTGAGGGACTAACTCTGTAATTCTCGTTTTACTTGACCGAAGACGTTTTCACGGAATTTTTTACCTCGACGAAGGCGATCCCGTTCACGCCGCTGCAGGCCAGCCACAAATTGCCATCAGGAGTGGCCACCATGTTTCGCACAACGCCTCCGCCGGAAGGGATAATCCACGTCTGGAATTTCTCCGTCCTCGGGTCGAAGCGAACGACCGTATTCGGCTTGGTGTTCGATTCGCTGTACCAGATAACGTCTCCGATAGCGGTGATGCCATAAGGCCTGGACCGCGGCCCGCCTGGAGAGGCCCACTCTGTGACTTTGCCCGTTGTTGGATCGAGCCGACCCAAGTAGCCACGCGAATAGTCCGAATACCAAATCACATCGTCTGGAGTAATGGCCACGCGCCGAGGATGCGAATCCACATGCGGCAACACATACTCGTGAATAGCCAGCGTGTCCGGATCAAGGCTGGCCACCTTGTTGCTCCCAAACTCGACAAAGAACGGAACGCCTTTCGAACTCACCACCATGCCGTAAGGATTCGATCTCGCCGTGGGTGAATTGACCACCTTCACTTCTCCCGTCTTCGGGTTTAGCCTTCCCAACATGTTCCCGCCCTGAACGGTAAAATAAATGTTTCCGTTCGGCGCAAAGAGAAGCGTGTGCGGATCTTTGGCTTGCGGGTCCGACATCGGATATTCAGTCACATTGCCCGTCTTCGGATCGAGCTTGCCGATGTAGGCCTTGAAGTTTGCCGTGAACCAGATATTCCCGTCTTTATCGGGCACGAGCCCATGCGGACCGGATCCGGGCGTCTTCAAGGGATATTCCTTGAATTGCTGCGTCTTGGGATCAAACCGCCCGAGCACATTGGCCATCTGCCCTGTGTACCAGACCGAGCCGTCCGGAGCGAAAGCGGGATCGTGAGGCCGCGATCCTGCCGTAGGCACTTGCCATTCCTTGATGGAGACCTCGACACTTCCGGGAATGACCACCGCCTCGGGCGCCGGTCTCTCAGGGAAGTTTTTGGCCAGATAGTCCGTCACCGTCGCGATCTGATCTTTCGGCACGGGTGCGCCGGCGGTCACCATCATGTTTAGAACCGACGTCCACTCCTGCCGGTTGTGCCCTGCGTTCGTCACCGTAGTAAGCGCGTGGCAAGACCCGCAAGCCTTCTGGATCGTTTCCTTGCCGGTCCCGTCGGGCAAGGGGGCCGGGGTCTGACCCCAGCCGAAAAGTGCGCAGCAAACAGGAGCCGCCACGATGAAGAATGGCAACCGCCTCGCCACACCGGCTCCATGCCTGTGGTTAGTGGGGATGCTCGGTTTCCTACTCCCTTCTACTTGGTTGCAATTTGATTCGCGCATGGGGCCCTCCATATTGCTGTTCTTTCGCTCGTAATTTACGCCGGACGGCCTTCCAGTGCAATCAAGAAGCCGTCAACTCCTTTCAAATCAAGGAGAACTGTCTTCCTGCGCGGGTTGTCGAACGGAGTCCGCCGTCTGCCCCGCAAAGGCACGCTTTCCAGTCTTTGGTCATGAATTCATCAAACCGATGGAGTTCTTGTTCGTCTATGTAGCAAGGAGGGTTTGTCCATGAAATCGCGCATTTGTGTTCTTCTGCTGATGGTGACCGCCGTGTGCGGATTCTATGGTGTGGCTGCTTTAGCTGACGCTCAGGACGCGCCGACTCCTCCAACTCCGCTCGTGCCCCTTTCTACGTTTCCCGCCCCGCCAGTGCCTCCTTTGCGGCCGAGCGTTCCGGTCTACGCTGCGGCACCAAGCCAGCCGCCCGCGCCACCGGCCCTAGCGATGCCAGCCATGTCCCCGATGCCCGCAATGCCGGCCGTTCCTCCTGTCCCCGCAGTTCCCGCCTTGCCAGATTGGACCGATTGGGATCATCGTCACTCTATGAGCATGTCCGGCGGACATCGTGAGCCCGTAACGGATTGCTCCGACTTACACGTCCGGTTCGACGACCGCGACGCCATAATGGAATCGGAAGAGCGTACGGTGACGAAGGCCGACGCACCCACTCTTCGCGTTCGCCCCCACAAGAACGGCGGCGTTCAGGTGCAAGGCTGGGACAAGGACAGCTATTCAGTGACGTCCTGCAAGTTTGCTTCAAATGAAGACGGAGGCGCCCAGCGAATTCTGGCTCAAATGACACTTTCCGTTAAGAGCGGAGAAGTCTCGACAAATGGGCCAAGCGACGATGGCGATTGGACGATCTATCTGCTGATTCGCGCGCCGAAAGCGGCGGTCATCGACTTGGAAACAGCGAACGGCCCGCTTTCTCTCTATAGCGTCGACGGTAAACTGACCGCCCACGCCACGAACGGTCCGATCACTCTGCGCGATTTTTCCGGCGATGCTGATGTTCGGGCGGCCAATGGCCCCATCACCATCACCGGAAGCAGCGGCAACGTGCGCATCCGCACCGAAAACGGCCCGATCTCCATCAATCTCAAAGGGACCACCTGGAGTGGAGCAGGCTTGACTGCCGACGCGCAGAACGGTCCTCTTACGCTTTCCGTTCCGTCCGACTACAAGTCCAGCTTCAGCGTGGAATCGCGCAACTATTCCCCGATGAGCTGCCACGCAAGCATTTGCGATAACGCTCGGAAAACTTGGGACGACAACAATCGCCGCATCGAATTTGGCGGATCCCCGGCGATGATCCGGCTCTCGACCGTTAACGGCCCGGTTTCGATCCAATCCTCACGCGAAGAAATGTAAACCCGGCTCTTTGCCGGCTTACTTCGAGCGAAGTTGAAGGCAAAACGCGGCGCATCACGCGCGTTTCGCATCAGCTCGCACCCCGCAAGGATAGACGCGCTCTGGCCCTTGCGGATAAGATTCCTCGTATGATTCCCGAAGTGCGCGCGGCCCAGCCGGTCACAGAATCGGAAGCCGCGCGGCTGGCACGCGAAATATTCAGCCTGGTTGTCTCCGCCAAGTCGCTTCCCGGCGAGTACGACGATAATTTTCATCTCACATCGGTCGACGGTCGTGAATTCGTCCTAAAAATCATGCATCCCGCAAGGAACCAATCGTTCGTGGAAATGCAGTGCCAGGCGCTGCAACACTTGGCCAAGCGCGCGCCCCAACTTTCTCTTCCACGCGTTTGCCCAATGCCAGGCGGCGACGCGTTCACGGTCGCGACGCTCTCCGATGGAACGAAGCGCCTCCTGTGGCTGCTCACGTTTATTCCCGGAACGGTTCTCGCCAAAGTAAATCCACACAGCCCGGAGCTGTTGCGCAATCTCGGCCAATTCCTCGGCAAGATGGATGCCGCGCTCGCCGATTTCTCTCACCCCGCCACCCATCGCGAATTGAAATGGGACCTCGCGCGAGCAAGCTGGATTCAAGACTATCTCCAGCACATTGAGGGGTTCAAGCGGCGCTTGCTTGTAGAACAGTTTCTTCAGCTATACGAATCGGAAGTCGTCCCCGCCCTGTCGTCGCTACGCCGCAGCGTCATCTACGGCGACGCCAACGACTACAACGTTTTGGTTGGCCCGCCGTGGCCTCAACCGCGAAAAGTAGTCAGCGTGATTGATTTTGGAGACATGCACTACGGTCTCACCGTCTTCGAGGTCACGATCGCGGCCGCGTACGCGATGCTGGGCGAGAAAGATCCGCTCTCCGCGGCGAGCGCGGTCATCGCCGGCTATCACAAGGCCTTTCCTCTCACCAAAGCCGAGACTGGCGTTCTCTACGCCCTCATTGCAATGCGGCTCGCGGTCAGCGTCACAAATTCCGCGCACCGCAAATCTCTGATCTCCGACGATCCCTACGTGACGATCAGTGAGGCCCCGGCCTGGGAAGCGCTAGAGAGGCTTGCTGCGGTTCATGCAAGATTCGCTCATTACACCTTTCGCGATGCCTGCGGTTTACCTCCCGTGCCACAAAGCGAAAAAGTACAGCGATGGCTTGCGTCCAACGCAAGCAGCGCGGCCTCAATTCTCGATACGGACTTGCGCACGGCTCCGTGCGTCATTTTTGATTTGAGCGTTAGCAGTACATTTCTTGGTGCCGATTCGAGCGCGTCAGAAACGGAAAACCTCAGCGAGGCGATCTTCCGCAAGATGAAGAGCGCCAAAGCCCTCGTTGGCGTCGGCCGCTACAACGAAGCGCGCCTGCTCTACACTTCGCCACTTTTTGGAGCCAGCGAAAACCCAACCCATGAGCGCCGCACCATTCATCTCGGGATAGATCTGTTCGCTGCGCCTGGCACATCGGTCCACGCGCCACTTGGCGGCGTCGTTCACGCCGCGGCGATCAATACTGCGCCCCTCGATTACGGTCCGCTCGTGATTCTGCGTCATACAATCGATGACGGCCTGGAAGTCTTCACGCTCTACGGCCATCTCACGCGAGAAGCTTTTGACGCTCTCCAAGTGGGCCAACGCATCGCGCGCGGACAGCAATTCGCCCGCATCGGTGACGTCCACGAAAACGGAGGCTGGCCGCCCCACCTTCATTTCCAAATCATCGTCGATTTGCTGGAGCACCGTTCCGATTTTCCCGGTGTAGCCCCTGCGTCGCAGCGCAACGTGTGGACTTCCCTCTCTCCTGATCCAAATTTATTGCTCGGTATTCCCGTCGAGTGTTTCCCGCGGCCCGAACCGGATTCCGCAGAAACACTTCGTGCTCGGCGTGCGGTCCTCGGAAAAAATCTCAGCATTTCGTACGAACGGCCGCTCAAAATAGTGCGCGGCTGGATGCAATACCTTTACGACGATACTGGCCTCGCGTTTCTCGACGTTTACAATAACGTGCCGCTCGTCGGACACAGCCACCCGCGCGGAGTGCGCGCCGTGCAAGAGCAGATCGCTCTCCTCAACACGAACACGCGCTATCTCCACGACAATGTGAACAGCTACGCCGAGCGCCTCACGCGCCTTCTTCCGGAGCCGCTTCGCGTCTGCTATCTCGTCAACTCAGGCAGCGAAGCCAACGAACTCGCTCTGCGCCTGGTCCGCGCACACACCGGTCGGGAAGACGTGATCGTCCTCGAACACGCGTACCACGGCCACACGAACACGCTCATCGATATCAGCCCGTACAAATTTGACGGCCCCGGAGGCCGCGGCCGCAAGCCCTGGGTCCACATCGCGCCGATTCCCGACGACTATCGCGGACCATACCGGCGGGAAGACGCCGCGGCCGGAACAAAATACGCGCAACACGTTGCCGAGATACTGCAGAATATACGCGCCCAAGGACGCAGCGCTGCCGCATACATCGCGGAATCACTGCCCAGTGTCGCCGGCCAAATTGTTTTTCCGCCAGGATATCTTGCAGAAACCTACGAGCACGTTCGGGCCGCGGGCGGCGTCTGCATCGCCGACGAAGTGCAAGTCGGTTTCGGTCGTCTTGGCACCCACTTCTGGGGATTTGAAACGCAAGCCGTCGTTCCCGACATAGTGGTCCTCGGCAAGCCGATCGGAAATGCTTTCCCGCTCGCGGCGGTTGTCACCACCCCAGAAATCGCTGCTAGTTTCAACAACGGGATGGAGTTCTTCAGCACCTTCGGCGGCAATCCGGTGGCATGCGCGGCGGGACTCGCCGTTCTCGACGTGCTCGCCGAGGAGCATCTCCAGGAAAATGCGTTGCGCGTTGGGAGTTACCTGATCGCGCGGCTGAAATCACTGCAAGAGAAGCATGCGCTTATTGGCGATCTCCGAGGCTCCGGGTTATTTCTAGGAATTGATCTGGTAACTGATCGCGAGAGTCGCGAACCCGCACCGAACCAAGCTACTTACGTCGTCAATCGTCTGCGCGAACGCGGCATCCTTACCGGTACAGACGGGCCGTACCACAACGTCATCAAGTTGCGTCCCCCGCTTGTTTTCTCGCAAACGGACGCGGATCTTTTTGTCGCGACTCTCGACATCATCCTTGCGGAAGACGCCGCTCAACCGGGCTGATTGCCAGCCTTCCTATTTTCTTCAATTATTAGTTAACAGTACAGTTATCATACGCATAGGCTTGGCACGCGATGGAGCTTGACTCATCCCTCCCCTGGCTCGCCCTGGCGCTCACGCCAGGCTTGGCTTCCCGGCTGTCCGCGCGCCTCTTGAAACGATTTGGCTTGCCGGACGCTGTCTTTCGCGCGCCGCTCACTAATCTCGAAGGATGCCGCTTGCGGGCGCCTGTCGCGTAAGCCGTGTTCAAGAAAGAAACCTTCAAGCGCGCCGAAAAAGAATTGAAAGCTACCAGCAACATCGATCGCTGCCGTCTGCTCAACTGGAGGGAACCCGAATATCTGCAAACTCTGCTGCAAATCTATGACCGCCGGTCTTGCTCTATGTTCGTTCGCGGTGACTCGGAAGTTCTAAATCCCCCTTGCCTCAGCATTGTAGGTACCCGGGGCCCGACTCTTTACGGCACGCACATGGCGGAACGCCTCGGCCGCGAACTGGCCGCGCGCGGCTTGGTGCTAGTAATCGTCATCGAAGGCGCGCAGTACAGCGGCTCGCTTATTACAGCCCGTCTAGCCATGGAGTTCGGCAGAGAAGTCTTCGGCGTGCGGGAAACGTAACGCAACCGGTCAGTTTTGCGCCAAACCTATTAATCAAGCAGGGGCGAAGCTGGTGACAAACGCGGAGGACGTGATCGAAGAACTGCCCACGCCTGTTCGCGCCGCGCTGGTAAGAGCCGAACAACCGGACGCCGAGCAAAGAAATCTTCTCGTCGTCGCCTCCCTGAACCCCTCCGAAAAAAAGGTCTACGAGCTGGTCAGCGCCGAGGAATCCAAGCACATAGATGACATCGTCGAACGATCCGGCTTGAACTCTTCCGAAGTTCTAGCTACGCTTTTTGATCTGGAGAGGAAAGGTATCGTGCGGCAGTCGCCAGGAAAGCAATTCAGTAAAGTCAGTTATGGCGCGAATCGCTTGCCTCTGATCATGCATCTAAGGCTGAGAGTATCTCAAAGGCGGATCGCCGCATCTAGATGAAGTTAGCGAGAAGGACACACGCCGCGCTCTCCAGCTCTCCCAGCTGAACATTACGGGGTTACAAAGACAAGATGGGCCGTTCGCTTGTGATCGTTGAGTCGCCTGCAAAGGCGAAGACTATTAATAAATACCTTGGGCGGAATTTCCTCGTCAAGGCCTCCATTGGCCACGTGATGGATCTGCCCAAGAAGACCATCGGCATACGTCTGCCCGGCGAAGAAGAAGGCCCTGGAAAGAAAAAGAAGCGCGCCAAGAAGGGCGCGAAGAAAGCAAAAGAGAAGCCAGTCCGCCCACCGATTTCCCTCGACGACGAGAAAATCTTCGAGCCTACGCTGCAGATCATCGCCGGCAAGGGCAAGATCATCAACGATCTCCGCAAAGCCGCCGACACCGCCGACGCTGTCTATCTGGCGGGCGACCCCGACCGCGAAGGCGAAGCGATTTCCGCGCACCTCGCCATGGTATTGGCTAAGCCTTCCAAGTACCCCGAGCAGGAGCCCACCGTCTCGCGTTTCAAGAAGAAGAACGCCAAGCCTGAAGTAGTGGAAGAAGAGCCGAAGGACGAACCCAAGAAAGAAATTCCAGCCATTGATCCTAAGAAGATTTTTCGCGTCACCTTCAACGAAATTACGCCCAAAGCAATTCGCGCCGCCTTCGAGCATCCACGAAAAGTAGACACCAATCTCGTCGATGCGCAGCAAGCCCGCCGCGTTCTCGACCGTATCGTGGGCTACAAAGTTTCTCCGCTTCTCTGGAATAAAGTCCGCCGCGGCCTTTCCGCTGGCCGTGTACAGACCGTTGCATTGCGCCTAATCGTCGAACGCGAGCAGGAAATCCGCGCTTTCGTCCCGCAAGAATATTGGACAATCCACGCCATGCTTGATGCCGGCCAGCCGCCGCTCTTCGAAGCCAAGCTTTTCAAGCACAACGGCGAGGACATCGAAGTCAAAAACCAGGAAGCGGCCGATAAGATTGTCGCCGCGGTGAGCAGAGCGAAATGGCAAGTTGCCAGCGTCACGCAAAGAGAAAAGAAAAGAAATCCGCCTCCGCCCTTCACGACCTCAAAGCTGCAACAGGCCTCCTATAACCGGCTGCGTTACTCGGCAAAGAATACGATGCGGGTGGCCCAGGGCCTTTATGAAGGCGTGGAACTGGGCGATGAAGGTTCCGTTGCGCTGATCACCTACATGCGCACGGATTCGGTACACGTTTCGCAGGATGCGCTGGCGCAGGTGCGCGAACTCATCCCTGAAAAATTTGGGTCCGCCTACCTGCCGGAGAGGCCCAACTACTATAAATCCAAGAAGGATGCCCAAGAGGCGCACGAAGCCATCCGCCCGACGGATGTGATGCGCACCCCCGAAGACGTCCGCAAGTATCTGAAAGAGGATCAATTCAAGCTGTATCAATTGATCTGGCAGCGGTTCGTGGCTTCCCAAATGATGCCGGCGGTGTTCGATCAAACGACGATCGACGTTTCAGCGGCGGATTATACGTTCCGTGCAACTGGAATGGTTCAGAAATTCGCTGGCTATCTGGCCGTGTATCAGTCCGAGGTTGTGGATGTGGCCGACGACGAAAAGAGCGACGAAGGCGAGGGCAATGCGCTTCCTCGCGTCACCGAAGGCCAGACGCTCAAGCTGGACAAGATCCGTCCCGATCAGCACTTTACGCAACCTCCACCTCGTTACAACGATGCGACGCTCGTCAAGGATCTTGAAGAAAAAGGTATCGGTCGTCCTTCCACATACGCCTCGATCATTTCCGTCATCGTCGAGCGCGAATACGTAACAAAAGAACAGGGCCGTTTTTCGCCCACCATGCTTGGCGAGCGTGTGAGCCTGTTGCTCGTCAAAAGCTTCGAAGACATTTTCGATGTCACGTTCACCGCGCGCCTCGAAGAAGAGCTTGACGAAATTGAAGAAGGCAAACTCCCCTGGCGTGAAGCCGTAAAAGAATTCTGGGAAAAGTTCATCGTCGATCTCGATCGCGCCGACGACGAAATGCTTTCCTACAAAGCAGGCATCCCCACCGGCAAAAAGTGCGAAAAGTGCGGTCAGGGCGAACTGCTCGAGCGGATCAGCCGCTTGGGTTTCTTTTTGGGCTGTTCCCGCTATCCGGACTGCGATTTCATCCAGGATTTGTCGCCGGCCTTGCCGGACGCCGCTCCGGGTGAAATAAAAGTCGAGTATTGCCACAACTGCGGCAAAGAAATGGTCATCAAAGCGGGCCGGTTCGGACCATTCCTGGCGTGCTCCGCATATCCGGATTGCCAGACCACTCGCCGCCTCGTCGAAGGCACGCGCAAATCCATGCAGCCCGACGAGCTGCTCGACGAAAAGTGCACGCTCTGCGGCAACGGCCTCGTCAAAAAGCACGGCCGCTTCGGCGAATTCATCGGCTGCACCGGCTATCCGAAATGCAAATACACGCGCCCCATCACCATGGGCATCAAATGTCCGAAGTGCAATGAAGGTGAATTCGTTCGCCGAGGCAGCGCCGGAAGAGGCGGCCGCGGCCGTCCGCGCATCTTCTACGGCTGCTCGCGCTATCCAGATTGCGATTTCACAACGCCGTACATGCCGTTGCCCGAACCGTGCCCCAAGTGCGGCGCGCCCTTCATCGTCGAAAAGAAGACCAAGATTGGTACGGTGCACACCTGCCTGAAGGAAGGCTGCGATTGGGAAAAACTCGCTCCGGAACCACAACCCCAGCCACAACCTCAAGTTCAGTCCGAAGAAGCCGCACCCGTTGGTGCCAAGCTGTAATTTATTTTGTGGACGTCTTACTTCACTGCGGGAATGGAATGTCTCCGGCATCACACTCTTAGTGGCAGATGCGTCGATTAAACAGGCTTGCCGCCAGATGCTGTCTTATAATCGATAGAGCAAGCTCGGCATAGTCCGCGGCACAAAATGAAAACGGCCATCGCCAAATACCTTGAGTATCTTCGCGCAGTGAAGAATTCCTCTCCTCACACGATTTCCAACTATGGCAAGGACCTCGGCCAATTCGTTGCCTATCTATCGCCCCCGGGCTTGGAACCGCCTGCTCTAAGCGCTCTCACGCACAACATGATCCGTGAATTCGTCGGGCACTTGCACGACCACGGCCTCCAAAAAAGCTCGATCGCCCGCAAGCTTGCCGCGCTTCGCTCCTTCTTCAAATACTGCGTCCGCGAAGGCCGTTTGCAGGAAAATCCCGCCAGGCTTGTGCCCACTCCCAAATTGCCCAAACGCATTCCTTCCGTCCTCTCGGCCGAAGAGATGAACGGTTTCTTGAATCAGCTCGCGGAAATGGGGCCAACCTCAAGCACCAGCAGCGAAGTCCCCAAAAAGCGCGCGCGTGCGAACGCAAGTGCTTTACCTGCGAAGCTTGCCAGACTTGAGGACGAAAGCCTCCTACTCCGCCGCGACCGCGCACTGCTGGAGTTGCTCTACGCCGCCGGCCTTCGCGTGAGCGAACTCACCGGTCTGAACTTCGCCGACATCGACCAAAAAGAGCGCGTGCTGCGCGTCATCGGCAAAGGCGACAAGGAGCGCATTGTTCCCTACGGCTCCAAAGCGCAAGAAGCCCTCGACAAGTATTGGCCCCTTCGGGAGCAACTGTTCCGGCAAGCTTTGAGCAGCCGCGGCCGCCATCGCGACGCGCCTCATACCGAAGCCGTTTTCCTAAATTACGCGGGCCGCCGCCTCACGCAACGCTCCGTGGGCCGCGTCGTCAAAAAATACGTCCGCCTCGTCAACGTGAATTGGGACCTGCATCCACACTCTCTGCGCCACGCCTTTGCGACGCATCTTCTGGCCGACGGCGCCGACCTGCGCGCCATTCAAGAACTCCTCGGCCACCAATCTCTTTCCACCACGCAGAAATACACCCACGCCTCCATCCGCCAGTTGATGGACATTTACGACAAAGCTCATCCCCACGCCTAAGCGAAAATCCCGTAAACAAAAAAGCAGCAGCCGAAGCCGCCGCTTTTTTGATGGTTGTACAGGCGTGCTTAGAACAGGAAGCGGAATCCAATTTGGATCTGTCTGCTGGAATAAGCGAAGTTGCTGTTGGCGCTGGTGACCGTACCGAAAGGCGCGTTGAAGCTCAGGCACGGAGCGGCCGTGGTGCATGGTGTTGTACCGCCCGTGGTGGGCACCGATCCCGTCGTTGCAATGCTATACCCTGTCGTATTGACGCCCGTGACGTTCAGGTGGTTGAAAAGGTTGAAGCCTTCTCCCAACACCTGGAAGGTATATTTCTCTGCGAATGTAAAGCTCTTCGAGAGGCGCAGGTCAAGGACCTGAGTTCGCGGCAAGCGGTAGGTGTTGCGGCCAATAATATCGATACCTTTGCGGCCGTTGGATCCGTTGACTCCGCCGCCCAAGCCGCCAGGGGCATTGCCCGATGTAACCAGAGAGTAGGGAAGCCCGTTTTGGATTTGATAGATGGGCGCGAGCTGCCAGCCGCTGACAAGGTAGTTCAGCCAGCCTTTGGTGTGCCACGGAGATTCCACAATCGCATTGAAGACCATGCGGTTTGGAACGTTGAAGTTCGAATTGCCGTACTCGCCTTTGATGTTGAATGGGTTTAGCAGGTCGTTAGTGTCGCTGAAGGTCGTTGCGTTCTGGCCGAAATCCAGCGCGTGAGACCACGTGTAGTTCGCGGAGAACTGCACATGATGATTAAGCCGGTGGCTCACCTGTGTGGTGAACGCGTTATAGTTCGAGCTGATGCCGCTGAAGATGTCTGTCACGGCGCCTAGATTCGGGTTTGGCCGCGGACCTTTGAAAAGAGCGGTCGTGTAGGTGGCCGCGGTGATCGGTCCACCCGTGCCCACTGTGTAAGTCACCGTTCCACCGTTGGCCTGGCGGATGTTGGTGTCCACGAAGTCCGGCAAACTTCGGCCAAAACTGCCGAGATAGCTCGCGGAGACCACCGTATTCCAGCCTACTTCACGTTCAATGGTCAGGTCCGTCTGCTGAATCTGTGGCGCCTGGAAGTGTGGGTCAAAATAAACCACGCTAAGTCCGCTGCTTGGAGGCGGCGGGGTGGCGGGATTGATGATCTGCGGGAATGGCGGCGCGCTGGGATTCGGGGCGCCTCCGGTAATCGTCGGGAAAATCGTGAACGATAGTTGACTGTCGGCTGCGCCGGTGCTCGTGAGCGCCGAATAGATCGTGGAATTGATGATGCGGCCATAGTAGACACCATAGCCGGCGCGAAGAGAAGTCTTGCCGTTGCCAAAAACATCCCATGCGAAGCCGATTCTCGGACCAAAGTTGTTCGTGTCACTCGGCAGATAGCCCGTCTGCGGCACACTCGGATTGATCAGATTGTTGAAAGGACCGGGGAGTTTCTCGTACTCATACCGCAACCCTAGATCCAGAGTGAATCGCGGCAAGATCCTCCAGCTGTCCTCAACGAAGAATGCGATGTCATCGGTGCTGAAAGTGAAGGCCAGCGGGCCGAAAGCCTGCGCGTAGCTGTTGTAGCAAACCAGATTGTGCGCGGCGCCGCATCGGCTGGGATCGAGCAGATCGGAAAGATAGTTGCCAATACTGCCATATTGGAACGAACCATATTGCGTGCGGAGATTTTCGGTTAGATCGTTCGTATGCGCGAAATCCACGCCAAATTTCAGGCTGTGTTTTCCGTGCACCCAGGAGAGGGTGTCCGCGATCTGCTGTCGTCGTTCATCGGGATACTTCGGCCGCTGCAGAAACGTAGGCACTCCCATGTCGAATCCGTTGGTAATAAACACGTCGGGAGGCAGCCCGAGAGGATTGGTATAACCCGCAGGGTGGACGAAGTTGGCCGATTCATAAGCCGTAGGCGGCTGAGCGTATTCAAATTCAAAATCGCGGCCGTACTGATATCTCGCTTCGTTCGAGAGCGAGGATGTGAAGAAAGTATACAGTTTCGCGATGCCCCAGGTGTCCCGCACGTAGTCGTTTCCGAAACTTGCGATGCCGAATGTGTTGGTCGCTTGCGTCTGGATGCCCGCTGGAGAAATCCACCGCATGCGATTCACTTCGAACGAAGCGCGGTTCTTCTGATTGATCACCCAATCGATCTTAGGAAAAAAGATGGTTTGCTTGCCAACTCGGGGCACGGTGCCAAGCTCGCCAAGCAAGCCATTCAATCCATTGTTGTAATCCGTGACGGCAGCAGCGTAGCTGGCTAGCCCAAGGTTATTAAAGAGCGTACACGCTCCTTGCGTGGCCGTCCGTATGTTTGCGCCATTGGGCAGAGCGTTGGGGCCGCTTGTGAACGCATTTGCATTCAACGTGGCGCATGAGTCCGCCGTACTGTAGTTCGTCAGATCCGGCACGGGACTCGCGAAAAACGCGCTCGGACTGGTGGGGACCGCCGCCCCGGGAAAATTCCTGTTGTAGTCGTCAAAGGCAAAATGAAAGAAAAGCTTGTCTTTAAGGATGGGGCCACCGACGCCGTATCCCCCCATCTTACGGACGTCGACGGGCTTGAACACGTTTGAAGAAAAGACACCAGGTGACGTTTGCGTCGTTATCTTCGTGAAAGGGTTCGTTGCGCCCCAGTCGTTGTCCCGGTCGTAGAAATAGCCCTCGCCATGAAATTGGTTTGTGCCGCTCTTCGTCACCGTGTTTACGACCGCGCCCGCCGCGCGCCCGTACTCGGCGGAATAGTTGGAGGTATTGACCTGGAACTCCTGCACCGCCGCCTTCGCGCTGGAGTATCCCACGCGCGTCCTTCCTCGCTCTTCGGAGAAAAACGCCTGATTGTTGTCCGCGCCGTCGACGGTGTTGTTATTCAGCAGAGTGCTGATCCCGCGAAAGCTCAGCAATCCGAATCCATTTGAGTCGTTCACTACGCTGGGGGTCAGCAAAGCAAAATCTGACCATCGCCCACCATTGATGGGTAGATTGCTGATTTCCAACTGGTTGACTGTCGGAGCGAATTCCGCCGACGTTGTGTTTACCTGCGGTATCTCCTCGTTCACGATGACCGTTGCTCCAGCCGATGCCACGTTCAAGTGCACGGCCAACTCGGTGACGCTACCCACTTGGACGACAACCTGTTCCGCTTTGAAAGGAGCGAAGCCTGCAACGTCCACGGAAACCGTGTAGGAGCCGGGCTGCAATTTCGTCACACGATAATAGCCAGTCTCGTCCGTGGTCGCCGTCTGCTCCACGTTTGTACCGTTGTTTCGAACGGAGACCTCTCTATTCACGACCGCGGCGCCGCTCGAATCCACTACCGTGCCGCCAATCGCTCCGTCCGTTGTGGACTGTGCGCCAGCTTTCGAAGTTGTCGCCAGAGACAAAAAAAACGCGAACGCCAACGCCGCTACAAACCCCCCGCCCCTTATCCTCTGCATGAAGGATCCTCCTTCGGAAAACAGAATGTCGGCAACAAGGACACCAACTAAGAGAAGCAATAGCCACCCCGGAGGGGGTTCTCTCCTCGATGGCGAGGCCGTCCTCCTCAGTCCAATCTCGCTGCGAGAACTGCGCTAGGGAATCATGAATTGGTCCTGTTTCTAGCACATGAATAACTCATAATCAATCGGGTGCTACAACGCGAGCTGAGAAAATTTTGCATGCTCCCAATCCGCTTTGCAGCATCAAACAAAACGCGATAGTCTCATTTTGCGAATTATCCCACGGAGCGGATCGTGGATACGAAACTTCTGGTTCGGAGCCTTTTTTTAGCGTCTGGCTTGTCTCTCGCCATCGTTGCACCTGCTCGCGCGCAGGACAACTACGAGATTCAGGTCTACAGCTACGATTTGGTTGATCCCGGCCACACCATGGTCGAGCTCCACAGTAATTTCACCATCGATGGCACTAAGACCATCGTCGACGGCGTCTATCCGACCAATCACGCCGAGCACGAAACCATCGAGATCACCCACGGTTTCACAGATTGGCTCGAAGTAGGCTTCTACATCTTTACTTCCGAGCGCAGCGGCCAGGGCGTTCAATGGGTCGGGGACCATATTCGTCCCCGTGTCGCCATCCCAAAGAAGTGGAAATGGCCTGTCGGCCTCAGCCTTTCCAACGAAATCGGCTACCAGCGCCGCCAATTCTCCACCGACACCTGGACCTGGGAGATACGTCCCATCATCGATAAGCAGCTCGGCCGCTGGTATCTCGATTTCAACCCCACCTTCGATCGTTCCTTTCATGGCCAATCGGTGAGCCAAGGTTTCGTCTTTTCGCCCAATGCAAAAATCAGCTACGACTTTACGAAGAAAATTACCGGAGGTATCGAGTACTACGGATCCGTTGGACCGGCCACGGATTTCCTGCCTACTCGACAACAACAACAGCAGATTTTTCCCGCCGTCGACCTGAATTTATCGCCTAAATGGGAAGTGAATTTCGGTCTCGGCGTCGGCTTCACCGCCTCGACCGATCATCTCATCGCGAAAATGATTCTTGGCTATCGTTTCGATTTTTGACTCTCGTCCGCAAAAAGCCTGAACACTCACGCGCGACTTTGCAGGAAACCACTTGCAATGGCGTTGCATTCTTCGAAGGCGGCTTCTTCGCTGTGCGGGCTATGTTTGCCGTTATCGACGAACTTCATCCTCGCTCGCGGCACTGCCGCTCGGACAAGCTCCATTTCTCCTGGCTCTGTTCGTGGATCAAGGCTTCCATGCAGGAATAGCGTCGGCACCGCAAGCTTGCCCAGCTGGCCGTCGTACAAATCCTCATCCGGCCGCATCACCTGATCCGCACTCCGGAACCAGGCGGTGCAATTCCGCCGCAACACTGTTGGCCATTGCGCTTCTCCGTGGTCTTGCGCAAGAAGTTTCTTCGTCTCTTCGCCAAGATCTTCCGGGCGGGCAGCAAATCGCTCGAAGAAAAACCGCGACCCCGGTTTTCTCCGAAGAAAATGGAACGCTTCCAAAATCAAACACTCGCAGCGCTCCGGCGCCGCCAACCCGGTCATGGCGCTAATGACCGCTCCGTCGCTGTGGCCCCACAGCACGGCCCGCTCGATCCCCAGCGCATCAAGAAAGGAAATTGTTTCTTCCGCCGCACGCCGGTGAAAATTGAGCGGCATCTCGCTCTCGACTCGGGCCGAGTGCCCATATCCAGAGCGGTCGGGGATCAATATCCGGAACTCGTTCTGAAACGCCTCAATCTGCCTATCGAAGGGATAAACCCCGTATCCCCAGCCCCCGTGGAGAAAAATCAGAGGCTTCCCCCGTCCAAACTCGCGATAGTGGATTGTGACGGGACTCAGATCAGGCGCGTGGGGTGAGTGAAGCAGCTCGAGAGTTGGCACCTAACTCCGCCTCTCAAGCAAACGCAATATAGCTCCGCGCAATTTCCGGCCGTTCTCGAGGGCACTCACGCGCCGTACATTACGACAACCAATTCCCAGACTCAAGGCACGTGCCAACAAATCCGCACGGTTCAAATTCCGCGAGCCAAATACGATCTACCGGATCAGCCCGTCCAACCGAGCCCACAACAAAAACGGCTGGCAGCGTGTGCTGCCAGCCGTTCCATTACTCATTTGGAAAAATCTAGATCAATTACCGGTGCCCACCACCACCACCGCCGTGGAACCCGCTAGCGCCATGGAACCCGCCGGCCGATCCGCCACGGAATCCACCGCCTACCGAGCCTCGAGCAACTCCACCGCCACCCCGATAAGGAGTAGCGACCGGTCCACGACCAGCATAACCTCCGCGTCCGTAGTAGCCACCGCGGCCATAGTAACGGCCATGGCCCCAATATCCGCCATAGCCGTGGAACCAGGGTCCGGCTCCGATGAATACTCCACCAACGAACCAGCTCGGGCCGTAGTAACCGTAAGGCGCGCAGGCATACGGCGCATACCCGTAATACCCATACGCGCAAGCAGGTGCAGCATAGCCGCCGTACACGGGCCCAACTCCAACGCCAACACTAACCTGTGCCTGGGACGGCGCGGCTAACGCAAAAGCGCAAATAGCCAACAGCGCCAAATATTTTAAATATCTCATGGTCTTGTCCTCGCTAGATCCGAACCAACTATCTCCAACGCCTCGGACCTAAGTGCTCTCAGGTGTCTCATTTATTCTGAAGCACCTACATAGTTAAACTCCAAAACAGCACAAAAGTTGCGGTCCGGCTTGACTGTTTCCGTCGCCGCCCATTTCCGCGTCCTCTCTGTGGCCTCCGGGTCCTCGGTGCTAACCTCTTTGGTTTCTTAGCATCACGGCCACTCCCCGCCGCAGCCGCCTCCCGGCGAAACACGCGTCTTTTTTCTTGACAAAAATTACTTTTCCTATACAGTACGTGGTAGTTAAAATTTGGCATCGCTTCCATAGCGCCAGCATCTTGCTGGCGTTTTTGCTTTCTGGCTTGCTCTCACAGCCCAAGTGCCCTGATTTCACCACTTGCAAGACAACCCAGTTTTGCACACTTTTGGTGCAAATAAGGCCTTGTAAGTTGCTTAGAATCAACACTTGCGTAGGTATAGAGAACACTATGCAAAACCCAGGGGGGGTTATTGTTAACCACCATCAAACCGCACGCGGTACGCCCAAGGAACTGGCCGCCGCGCAACGATCCTTCGCTCTTTGTGTGTATCGTCATTCCGTACGGGTCGGCGTCCCCAGCCGTCCGCCGAAAATTCCGTGCCCAACCCGCGTTCCTTCGTTGACGCTCTAGCAGGTTCACCGCTATAATTGGGGTTTGTCTTTACAGCTTGGAGGGCAGATGTACGCCGTTATTCAGACCGGGGGAAAGCAGTATCGTGTCGCACCGGGCGACACCATTCGTATCGAGCGCGTCACGGGCGAAGTAGGCGAAAAAGTAACGTTTGGCAAAGTTCTAGCTGTCCACACCGACGAAAAGAAAATCGTCCTGGGCGGCGACGCTTCCAAAGCCAGCGTGAGCGGCAAGATCGTCTCCCAGGGCCGCGCCAAGAAAATCACCGTGCTCAAGTTCAAGAAGGGCAATCAGTACAAGATTTCTCGCGGCCATCGCCAGAATTTCACGGCCGTCGAAGTCAGCGAAATCAAGCTGTAATCTCTTTCAATCAAGGATTTTTCTTCTCGGAGCTTCTGAGAAAAAAGCCTTCAAGAAAAAAGGAAATTCGTCATGGCACATAAGAAAGGCGGCGGCTCCTCTACAAACGGCCGCGATTCTCACGGACAGAGGTTGGGCGTAAAGCGCTTCGGCGGGCAGCTCGTCAACGCAGGCACGATTCTCGTGCGTCAGCGCGGCACGCGGCACCAGGCCGGCGAAAACGTGGGCCAGGGCAAGGACGACACGCTTTTTGCTCTCATCACAGGCGTCGTGAAGTTCACGGACCGGGGCCGGCACGGCCGCTTCATCAGCGTCGAGCCCGCCGCGTCCGCAGTCAACTAATCGCTCGCGCGCTTGGTGAATTCTCCGTCCGGTCCATCTCTTTTGCCGTCCGGTTTCTAACGGACGGCATTTTTCTTCACAACATGCTCACGGTCCGAAAACGCAGCTCAACGGGCCGCCGGGGAAGAACTTTTTGTATGCATTTCGGCCGTGCGCGGGAATGATCGCCAGCTTCGGCAACTTTTCGTGCAAGTCACTAAGCCTGGCGACGATTTGATTGGCGAGCGACTCGTCGTTGTCGCTGTCCCGTAGAACCAGCGATTTGCCAACACGTTTTTCAAAGCCCGGCTCATCATCGACGGCGTCGCCCACATAAAACAGCCGGCGGCTCGGTGACAGATTGACAAAGATGCCCACGCTGCCCGGCGTATGTCCGCGCAGCGGCACGACGACCACCGATCCGTCTTTGTAAAGGTCGGCGCTTTCGTCGAAGGTTTCGTAGGGCTGAGGATCGAAGCGCAAAGTAGGCGCGCTGGGCGCAGGAAATTTTTGGACGTGCGCGGCAATGACGAAACCTTCTGCTTGAACAGCCGGGTCGGCAGCGAACTGTGATTCTTCTTGGGAGAGAAGGACCGGCACGCGCGGCAAGTCCATCAGCCCGCCAGAATGATCTAGATGCGCGTGAGAAAGAATCACCCAGTGCAATTTCGCAGGGTCTTCTTTCACCCGGCGCAGCAGTTCCGCAAGAGAAACATCGGGCTTCAACTGCCCAGCCAGGAACCTGAGTTTGAGCCAGGTTCCGAAAGGATAGGCGCGAATCTCGTCATTGAAGTGGCTCGAATTGCCGGTATCGATCAGCAAATCGCCCGCGGGATGCCGGACAAGAATGCTTCCCGCCGTCGATCCAAAGGAGAAACTGCTAAACGTTTTTCCGGTTTCGATCCAGCAAGCGGAGAGCCCGGGCAAAGACGCAATGGAAGGCGCGACAAGCGCATGCGGCGCGGCAGGCGGCAGAAGAATTCGCCGAAAGTAGAGGAAATAAAAGGCCGTACCCATCCCCGCTAGAGCGATCACAAAGAGAAGCAGCAGTCGCCTCAGCCATTTGTTCGCGGCAGACATTGATTTTTGGGCGCAGCCCCGCTCATGCAGTATCGATTGGATATGCACTATCGATCGTTCGCTTATGCTATCGTTTTTAACGGCAGCCGCCTAGTGCCCAGCCTTTGTGGAGAGTGATTCTCGTGTTTGTTGACGAAGCAAAAATTCTGGTAAAGGCCGGCACCGGCGGCAACGGCTGCGTCGCGTTTCGCCGCGAAAAATTCGTTCCCCGCGGTGGCCCTTCCGGTGGCGATGGCGGCCACGGCGGCAGCATCTATCTCGAAGCGAATCCCAACGACAACACGCTTCTTCGCTACCGCTACAATCGCGAGTTCAAAGCCGATCGCGGCCGCCACGGCGAAGGCTCGAATTGCACCGGCCACTCCGGCTCGGACATGATCCTGCTCGTTCCCGTCGGCACGCTCGCTTACGACGAACAAACCGGCGAAACCATCGCCGATCTTGCCGTGCCAGGACAACGCGTCCTCATCGCGCAAGGTGGACGCGGGGGCCGCGGCAATCAAAATTTCGCCAAGCCCTGGCATCAAGCTCCTCGCGAGCATGAAGACGGCTTCCCCGGAGAGGAGCGCCACCTACGTCTCGAACTGAAACTGCTTGCCGATGTCGGCCTCGTTGGTTTCCCGAACGCCGGCAAATCCACGTTGATTTCAGTGATCTCCGCCGCGCGGCCCAAAATCGCAAATTATCCTTTCACCACTCTCGAGCCCAATCTCGGCGTCGTCAATGCCGACGGCGGCACCGGCGGGCTTGGCACCGAACTTGGCCGCACGTTTGTCGTAGCCGATTTGCCCGGACTCATCGAAGGCGCGCATTTAGGCGCCGGCCTTGGCATCCGTTTCCTGCGCCACGTCGAACGCACACGCCTCATCGTGCATCTAATCGACACGAGCGATTCAAACGTCGATGATCCGGTCCACTCGTTTCAAGTCATCAACGGAGAACTGGAAGCCTTTAGCCCTTCGCTCGTCGAAAAACCGATGATCGTCGTTGCCACCAAGCTGGATGCTACAACCGACCGCACACGCCTCGACGCGCTTCAGGAATTCTGCAAGGAGCGAAAACTCGAATTCCACTCGATCTCCGCGGTTGCTGGTGATGGCGTGAAAGATCTGGTCCGTTCCATCGCGGATGCGCTCGACAAAATTCCTCGTCCAGCACACGAAACGACCTTGGACTTGCCAGCCACCTCAGGAGAAATTGACGAGAACGCGTCGGGACACGATTCCCTGCCTGCGCCGATCAAAAATTCGTGAGAAAATTGACCACAGTCACCTCTCGGGAGGCGCATTGACCACCGCGCAGGCGCATCGCACCGCCGCAAAGCAGCACCCGCGTCGTATCGCGCTGTTCGGCGGTTCCTTCGACCCGATTCACAATGGCCACCTCGCCGTAGCTCGCGCTGCAGACCGCCGCTTCAATTTCGACGAAATCCATTTCATCCCGGCAAGCCGGCCGCCGCACAAGCTCAAACAGCACCTCGCTCCATTCCCTCACCGTTTTGCCATGGCCTCGCTTGCTTGCGCCGAACATCCGCATTTCGTTCCTTCGCTTGCCGAAGCCGGCGAGGATTTCAGCGGCACGCAGCTTCACTATTCCGTGGACACCGTGCGCTATTTCCGCCACGCCTACAACGGCCACGGCGACCGCATCTTTTTCATCATCGGCGCCGATGCTTTTCTGGACATTCCTGTTTGGAAGGAATACGAGACGCTTCTTGGTCTGTGCGATTTCATCGTCGCGAACCGCCCGGGAATTCGCGCGGAAGCGCTGCGGCTGGTCATCCCGCCGCATCTGATGGGCCGCCGCGACCTCAAGAAAAATGAAGAAGCCACGCCGTCGCAAGTGGTCGCACAGCTCCAGAACACCAGTGTTTATTTGCTCGAATCTGTCGCTATCGATGTTTCCGCGACCGACATCCGACGGCGCGCCAACCGCGGCCAGTCCATTCATGGACTTGTCTCCGTGCGCGTCGAGGAATACATTCTCAAACAAGGCCTATACCGTTGAAAATTGAAACTTTGCCACAGGGCGTCCGACTGGCTGTCGAAGCGGCTCAAAGTAAAAAAGCAGCAGGAATCACCGTTCTCGATCTCAGTGACGTCGGCGCTTTCACCGATTACTTCGTGATCTGCACCGGATTCAGCACGCCGCAGGTGCAGGCCATCTGCAGTGAAGTCGAAGAGCAGCTCGAAAAGCATCTTCATCGTTCGCCGAAGCACCGCGAAGGACGCGGCTCCGCGGAATGGGCGCTGATCGATTTTGGCGGCTTCATCCTGCACGTTTTCAGCGAGCAAGCCCGCCGTTACTACGACCTGGAACGCCTCTGGCGCTCTTCGCCAATACTCGTGATTCCAGACGAGCCAGACGTGGCCGCGCGCAACCACCCGTTTGAATCCTTCGACGATTCCCAAAGCGCCGGCGAAGCCTATTCCAAATGAGCACGGAGCGATTGCCGTGGATCGCGGAAGACCCCGCTTCGCAGCGTCTTCTGGAACTCGCGCAAAAAGTTGCCACTGCGGCAACGACGCTTCTCATCAGCGGTGAAAGTGGTACCGGCAAAGATCATCTCGCACGCCTCGTTCATGAACTCGGTCCCCGCCGCGACGCGCCTTTTTTGAAAATCGATTGTGCCAGCCTCCCGCCGAATTTGGTGGAAAGCGAACTTTTCGGCCACGAACTTGGTGCGTTCACGGGCGCTGTTGAACGTAAGCTGGGCCGCTTCGAGTTGGGCGGAACCGGCACGATCGTTCTGGACGAAGTCGCCGCACTTACGTCCGGCGCGCAGGGAAAGCTGCTTCGCGTTTTGCAGGAGCGCACCTTCGAGCGGCTTGGCGGCACGGAAACGCTCCGCATTGAAGTGCGCATCCTGGCTTTAACCAACGTCGATCTCACCGCCGCAGTCGCCAGCGGCCACTTCCGCGAGGACCTTTATTTTCGTTTGAACGTTCTGGCGCTGACGGTTCCACCACTGCGCGAACGTCGCGCTGACATTTTGCCTCTCGCCGATCATTTGTTAGCGACGCTGCGTTCGATCCACGGCCGCCCCGGTTCACACCTCAGCGAACCTTCACGCCGCATGCTCGCAACCTACGCGTGGCCCGGAAACGTCCGTGAGCTTCGCAACGCGCTCGAACGGGCAATCGTTTTTTCCCATGGCGACATGCTCGATCCCGCAGATTTTCCGGACAATATTCGCGCCGCAGCCTCCGGAGCAGCGGGCTCCATCGCCGGCCTGCGTTCCCTCGAAGAGGTCGAGCGCGAAGTGATCGCCGCCACGCTCGAAGCCACCCACTACAAAATCAGCCGCGCGGCCGAAGCCCTCGGCATCAGCCGCAAAACGCTCCTCGAAAAACGCAAGAAATATGGTTTGAAGTGAAAATCTGCCTGCTCATGCTTGGGAAGACGCGCCGCGCGGAATTGCGCGCCGTGATCGACGATTACATGAAACGCATCGGTCGCCACTCACCGATCGAGGTCACGGAGGTTCGCGACGCCAGCGCCGCCATCAAAAAACTCGACGTGGACCGTGCTGCAACAATAGTCCTTCTCGACGCCCTCGGAAAAAATCTCGATTCCAACGCTTTCGCGAAATGGCTCGGCGAACTTCGCGACCGTGGAACCCGCGAGCTTATTTTCGTTTGCGGCGACGCCGACGGTTTCCCGGTCACCCTCCGCGAGAGCGTTCCGCAAAAAATCTCGCTCAGCGCCATGACCTACTCTCACGAACTCGCGCGCGCCATGCTGGCCGAGCAGCTCTACCGCGCTTTTGCCATCCTCTCCGGCAGCCCCTATCCGAAATAGCCGCTCTGGTGTAAAACCATACGCACCATGTCCATCCGCGTTATTCCCGATCAAAACCAGCCTTCCGCCGCCATTGAGATCTCTCTTGCAACACCGCTGCCTGATTATGATTTGCTCCAGCTAGAGCAGCCCACGCCTCGCGATGTTGACGCCGTTCTTGTTTCCCAGGGCTTTCGCGATCTTGTGGATGATGCCCGCGGCGTCTTGATGGATCTCCTCGCCCATCCTCCGTATCAGGCGAACTCTCCCGAACACGCCAATCTCGATTTCACGCATTCCGCCCCGCATGCCCTCGAACTCACGCAGTTAACGGGCGCGATCTGCCCCGGCGAGGACGAGGTTTACCGTCCCGGCCTGTGGATCGTCATCCGCGACCCGCACGGCAAATCAAAAACGACGCTACCTTCCGCGACGCAGGAACGCATCACGGCCATTGCCGCCGAACTGGCCAAGCGCCTCGCGCTTACTTAAGCGTCACCAATCCGATTTCCGTCCTTGACCATGTGAAATGCCCGAAATAGCCTGAGTTATACTCGTTGGTCTGCGATCTGGAAGTGCCCCGGGGATGTGTTTGCGCAGACCTATCATCGCGAAAATCTCTCAACACAGGAGCATCCATGGAACGTCCTACTGGGGTAACGATCCTCGCAGTGCTGTATTTTATAGGCACCGCAGTTCTTGGGCTTTGCGGACTTCTCTTCATCGTTGGCGGATCCGTGCTTTCGGGCGTGGCTCGCAACGGAGGGCCCGGAAGCGCACTTTTTGCGGCGGGAGGAGCCGTCATAGGAGGGGTCTTCCTCGTGTGTGCCTTGATCGATCTGGTGCTGGGAATTGGGTTCATCAAGCTGCAGAACTGGGCTCGAGTCGTGGCGATAGTCTTCACTGCGATCGGCGTGCTTTTCGGCGTTCTCGGGCTTGTAAACATGGTCACGCACATGATGGTGTTTCGGCTGGCATTTCAACTGATCGTCCTGGCTCTGGAAATATGGATTGTGGTCTATCTGTTCAAGCCCCACGTCAAGCAGGCATTTGGCGCAAGCGGCTTCTGAAACATTCCTAAAGAGCTGATCCGTCAGGGCCGCGGCTTGACGCCGCTGCCCTGTGTCATCTTGACCTTTCTTTTCGCACCCTCCAAACTCTAGACCTTTCCCTGTGGCTTGTTCTCTCTTGAGGGGAAGGAACTCATGCCGGAAGAAAAGGGACTGCTGATTGTCTACACCGGGCCGGGCAAGGGCAAGACGACTTGCGCGCTGGGTACCGCGTTTCGCGCTGTGGGGCAGGGGTTGCGCGTTTTAATGGTGCAGTTCATCAAGGGCTCGTGGCACTACGGGGAGCTCGACGCGGCCAAAATGCTGGGCGACGATAAATTTGAGATTCGGCCGATGGGGCGGGGATTCGTGAAAATCGGTGGCGCCGAGACCGATCCGCAAGACATCAAACTGGCGCGAGATTGCTGGGAAGCGGGGCGTGACGCGATTTACGGAGGGAAGTACGACCTTGTCGTGCTAGACGAAATCAACTATACGATCAGCTACAAAATGCTGGACGCTGGCGAGGTTGTAGAGGTGCTGAAAAATCGTCCGGAGCGCGTGCACGTGATCTGCACGGGCCGCAACGCGCATCCGCAGCTTGTTGAGCTGGCGGACCTTGTCACGGAGATGCGCGAGGTGAAACACCCCTACACCAAGGGTATACTGGCCCAGCGAGGTATCGACTACTAGTTGCAACGCGGGGAGGTGCCCCCGCGGATGGACTTACCGGCTCTACTTTTACCGGCGGCAATTATTAAAGGCTACGAACGGACGGCTTTCAACTTTCACCTACACCTATGGCCTGGTTCAAGCGGGACAAAAAATCGATCGACGCAGCCACGCCTCCGGAAGAGCGCCGCGTGCGCACGGAGGGTTTGTGGGCCAAGTGCGAGTCTTGCGGCACGATCGTTTTTCGTAAGGATTTGGAAGCCAACCTGTATGTTTGTCCGAAGTGTCAATTTCATTTCAAGATGAGCGCGAAGCAGCGACTGGAAATGCTGCTCGACTCGCGCTGGACCGAACACGATGCTGGCATGACGTCGACCGACCCGCTGAAGTTTGTGGATACGAAGCCCTACGCCGCACGGCTGAAAGAAGCTCGCAAGAAACTTGGCATGAATGATGCTGTCATCACCGCGGAAGGCCGGCTCAATGGGCGCGGGGTCGTGTGCTGCGCCATGGAATTTGGTTTTATCGGCGGCTCCATGGGCGCGGTCGTCGGGGAAAAGGTGACGCGGGGAATCGAGCTGGCCATCGAGTCGCGCCAGCCGCTCGTTGTTGTTTCTTGCTCCGGCGGCGCGCGCATGATGGAAGGAACGATCAGCCTGATGCAGCTTGCGAAAGTTTCCGCAGCTCTGGCCAAACTCGACGACGCCAAGGTGCCTTACATTTCTTTGCTCACCGATCCTACGACGGGCGGCGTCACGGCCAGCTTCGCCATGTTGGGGGACATCAATATCGCTGAGCCGGGCGCGCTGATTGGATTTGCGGGACCTCGGGTCATCGAGCAGACGATACGGCAAAAACTTCCCGAAGGTTTCCAGCGGTCGGAATTTCTTTTGGAGCACGGGTTTCTCGATGCCGTGGTCCACCGCAAAGACCTGAAAGCATTTATTACCAACTCCTTCGATCTTCTTTTGAGCTGAAATGAATTACGAGGCCGCCGTCCGCTATTTGCTTTCTCTGGGCAGGGAATTGGCGGCGCCGACCCAGGCCGCTGCGGCGAAATTCGATCTAGAAAATATAACTATTCTAGCAGAACGCCTCGGCCGGCCTGACCGGGCTTATCCCTCCGCGCATATCGCAGGGACGAACGGCAAGGGCTCGACCGCCGCATTTTTAGAATCGATGCTGCGTCGCGCTGGCTTTCGGACCGGTCTCAACACGTCGCCACATCTCGAAAAAATCAACGAGCGGATTCGCGTAAACGGCGAAGAGATCAGCGATGATGCGTTCGCCGAAACGTTTACGCGGATACAGGCTTTGAATGAGGAGCTACTTGCTGCGGGCAAGCTTCGCGCTCACCCGACGTACTTTGAATGCGTGACCGCGATGGCTTTTGAGTATTTTGCGCGCGCACGGGTTGAGTTCGGCGTTTTCGAAGTCGGGCTTGGAGGCCGTCTGGATGCGACGAATATTCTGACTCCAGTTGTCTCGATCATCACGCGCGTGGATTTTGATCACGAGAACTTTCTGGGACACTCTCTCGCGGAAATCGCCGGCGAAAAAGCGGGGATTCTCAAGCAGAACGTTCCGCTCATTCTGGCGGAGCAACGGCCGGAAGCTCAGGAAGTCATTCGCGAGCGTGCCCGCGAACTTAATTGCCCGGTCGTTGAGACCACAATCGCGTTCCGTGTTGAGAAGGAATGGATGGAAAACGGTTGCAGTCACGCTAGTGTTACGGAAGTTGAATCTGGCTGGTCCATTGATGTCGCGCCACGACTGCCTGGAAAATTCCAAATACAAAACAGCCTCAATGCCGTGGCCGCTGCGCGGTATCTTCAGAAGCGCGGGTACCGGATTTCTGATGATGCGATTGCGCAGGGAATCGCCGAAGCCGTTTGGCCGGGCCGACTCGAAAAGCTGCAGTCTAGCCCGGACGTGTATTTTGACGGTGCGCATAATCCATCAGCCGCGAGAGAGCTCGCTACTTTCCTCGAGCAAAATCTTTCCGGCCGCAAAGTCTGGCTTGTGTTCGGCGCGTTGCGTGACAAAGCGGTCGATGAAATCGCCGGCGCGCTCTTTCCGCATGCCGCGGAAGTGATCTTCACGCAGCCGCGCACCACGCGGGCCATCTCCGTAGGTCAGCTTGCGGAGATTACGTCTCACCACGCGGCGCATTTCACGGTCATCCCTGAGCCGGAAGCGGCACTCGAGTACGCGCTCGACCGAGCCGCCACCAACGATGCCGTCGTTGTCGCCGGGTCGCTTTACCTCGTTGGACAACTGCGCCACTACTGGAGAAATCGCGCGCAGGTCGCCGCGCGCTGAAAAACACCGTAGAATATCCGGCTCGGGTGATACTCCCAATTGGGCTGTGTTAAGGCAATGGCTTGGCAGAATGGGTTGGAAGCTGTGCCACAGAAATGAACAAGAGCGAGCGCAATCCCCTGCCTTTAGGAATGGGGTCAAGCGAGCACCATAGTAGGTAGGTTGCAGTAAGTTATTTACATAGGCTGCTTCAACTAGTATAAGCAAAACATGATTGCCGGATACAAGTCGAACAACAGCATCATCTATTCCAGCAAGTACCACATCGTCTTCTGTCCGAAATATAGGCGGAAGGTTCTGGAAGGTCGGATTGCGCGACGCTGGGCCACCATCTTCCGCGAGGTCGCCAAGAAGTACCGCGTGGAAATCTTCGCAATGGAGATTATGCCTGACCACGTTCATCTACTTGTGGAAGTGCACCCACAGTTTGGAATCCATCGCTTCGTCAAACACACCAAAGGCATCTCATCTCATCATCTTCGAAAAGAGTTTCCAAGTTTGGTATCGAGGATACCCAGCCTGTGGACTAACAGCTACTTCTGTTCAACGGTTGGTGGTGCTCCGTTGTCAGTCATCCAGCAGTACGTGGAGAATCAGAAGAACGTATGATTCAGGCGCAACTCAAGCTTCGACCGAATAGGAAGCAGGAAGCCGTCCTCACCGCGTGGCTGTGGAACTTGACAGGTGTGTGGAACTGGGCGGTGCGGAAGATTGCGTTGGACGCTAAGGATAAAATCTACTACAGCGCAAAAGACTTCCAGAACCTACTTGCCAACCACGGCGAGAAGATGGAAATTCCCAGCCACACACTGCAAGGCATGTTGTCGCAGGCGCATAGCGCCTGGACCCGTTGCTTCAAGAAGATTGCTAAGAAACCGCGGCTCAAGGGCATGAGAAATAAGCTCAATAGTATTCCGTTCCCAGACCCTATCAAGCCGCCAAAGGATAAGCACATCGGTATTCCCGGCCTCGGAAAACTGCGGTTCCACAAACAAGATTTGCCGGAAGGGGAAATTAAGTGCGGTCGCATCGTCAAGCGTCCGAGTGGCTGGTATCTGTGCCTGTTTATCTCAACCGACCGGGAAGCTATCGAGCGTGTCGCAGATGGGCAGCTGGGAATCGACCCCGGCTTTAAGAATCTGCTCACGATGTCGGATGGTGAGGTTTTAGACCACCCTCGGGAACTCGAAGCCATCGAACATCGTCTGGCACAGGGCCAGCGCGGTCACCACAAGGTACTGGCGGCAGGGCTTCAAGAACGTCGCGCCCATCGCGTCAAGGACCGCAACCACAAGCTTTCCTTGCGCCTGGTGCGGGAGAATAGCTTTATGGCCTTTAGTGGCGACCACCACAAAGGGGTTGCCCACAAGTTTGGGAAGTCCGTTTCCAGTTCTTCTCACTATCAGCTTCGACAAATGATTGCGTACAAGAGCCGTGCAGGCGGTACGGAATACGTCGAACCTGATGCTAAGTTTTCCACCATGACCTGTTCTGCCTGTGGGAGCCGTTGTGGTCCTACAGGTTGGGATGGGCTTGCGGTAAGGCAGTGGCGTTGCTCAGACTGTGGAAGTCTGCACGACCGCGATGTCAATGCGGCTCGCAACACGCTACTCGCCGGGCTTGGAACGAGCCACGAGGTGCATTGTGCCAAAGCATGATGCAGTCAGGAATCCCCCGGCTTTAGCCGTGGGGAGGTTCAAGAAACGTTACCTCGATCGCTTGGAGCTGCGCCGGCCCATTGATTGGTACGGTTTTGGCTTCGTGGGGATTGTGCTCATCGCCACGGGCACGTTTGCCTTGCTGACAGGCGAGACTCATTACGGAAATTATTGGGCAGCACCGGTTTTCGCTCCTTTCGCTATATTCATAGGTCTCTTGACGTTGATCGCTGTATTCACACAATGGAGAAAATGGAAATAACCTCTCAAGTGAAAAAACGTAGCGGACAAGACTCGCGACCTTTGGTTGGGATTATCATGGGTTCGTCTTCGGATTGGGAGACGATGGAACACGCCGTCACAACGCTCAAGGAACTCGGCGTACCTCACGAAATGCGCGTCGTTTCCGCTCATCGCACGCCGGACCTGCTTTTTGAATATGCCGCAAGCGCCGAGAAGCGCGGCATCGAGGTGATTATTGCGGGTGCCGGTGGCGCCGCTCATTTGCCCGGGATGACGGCTTCGAAGACCGTGCTGCCTGTGCTTGGCGTTCCGGTCGAATCGAAGGCTTTGAAAGGCCTCGATTCGCTGCTCTCGATTGCGCAGATGCCAGGAGGCATTCCCGTTGGCACGCTGGCGATAGGAAAGGCCGGAGCGATCAACGCCGCGCTGCTAGCTGCGGCCATCCTCGGATGCAAGTATCCGCACATCCGCGAAGCGCTGCGCAAATTCCGCGCCTCGCAAACAGCGCGCGTTCTTGCCAATCCCGATCCATCGAGCGCGGTTTTTCTTCGGAAAAAGAGGCCGCAAAAACCGCAGAAAAAGAGGAAGCCCGCGTGAGCATCGGCATCCTCGGCGGCGGACAGCTTGGTTACATGCTGGCCCTTGCAGGTTACCCGCTTGGGTTGCGATTCCGTTTTCTCGATCCGTCTCCGGAAGCGCCGGTCGGGCGAATCGCGCCGCGTGTCACCGGCGATTTTTCGGATCGCGCCGCGCTGGAGAAATTTGCCCACGGGCTGGAAGTGGTCACCTACGAATTTGAAAACGTTCCCGTGGACGCGGCACATTTCCTGGCGAAGCACGTCCCCGTTTTTCCGCCACCCGGCGCGTTGGAGGCGGCGCAGGACCGCCTTCGCGAAAAGCAGTTGTTCGAGAAGCTGGGCATTGCCACGACGAAGTACGCTTCCGTCCCGGCGGCCTCCGACCTCGAACAGGCGCTGAAAAAAGTGGGCCTGCCTGCGGTGGTGAAGACTCGACGGATGGGTTACGACGGCAAGGGTCAGTGGATTTTGCGGACTCCTGAAGAAGTGAAGGTCGCGAAGGAGGGATTACCCAGGCTGCCGATCATTGTCGAGCGCTTTGTCCCCTTCACACGGGAGCTATCCGTGATCGCCGTCCGCGGCAAGACAGGGGAGACCGCCTTCTATCCGCTGGTCGAAAACCATCATCGCAACGGCATTCTCCGGCTTTCCCTGGCTCCTGTTCCGAGCGTTGGTGCGGAGCTTCAGAAAGCTGCCGAGGAAGCGGCGCGCAAGGTGCTCGAGTCGCTGAATTACGTCGGCGTTCTGGCTATCGAATTCTTTGAATGTGATGGGCAGCTGCTGGCGAATGAGATGGCTCCGCGGGTCCATAATTCGGGGCATTGGACAATCGAAGGAGCGGTGACAAGCCAGTTTGAAAACCATCTCCGGGCCATCTGTGGTTTCCCACTGGGTTCCACGACTGTGATCGGCTCCTCCGCGATGATCAACCTCATCGGTGAAGTCCCCGAATCCGCGCAGGTGCTGGCTATTCCGTCCGCTCATCTTCATCTTTATGGCAAGGAGCCGCGGCCGGGCCGCAAGCTTGGCCATGTGACGCTCCGGGCTCCGTCTCTCGAGCATCTCGCGAGCCGGCTTTCCAGCCTTCCGGCCTTTTTCCAGCGCCCCGACTTCTGTCTTGGCGGGGCCAGCCCCAAGAGCACCCCTCCGCGAGCTTGAATCGATGGCTTAGCCATCGGCTGGGAGGGGCCGGGTTGCCGCCCTCTCCCGCGAATGCTACGATTTGGGGTTCCATGAGCTCTGAAACTCCCAATCGGCCCCGTGTGGGGATCCCCTGGCGAACGTCTGAAGAGGAAACGCAGAACAATCGCCCGAAGATCGCCAATTACGAGGATGCCGTGAGGAAAGCGGGGGGCGAACCAGTACTGATCCCCCTGAGCAATGGAGAAGAGCAGCGGCACCTGATACCGAGCATGGATGCGTTCGTACTGCCCGGAAGTCCGGCGGATGTTGAGCCCGCCGAATACGGAGCGGTAAATCACGGCAAGTCCGCTCCTGCCGACTTGCCGCGCGAGCAAGCTGACCGAGCCATCCTTGCGCATGCCTTTGCCGAGAGGAAGCCCGTTTTGGCCATCTGCTATGGGTGCCAGCTCCTGAATGTCTATCTGGGTGGTACGCTGATTCAAGACGTGCGTTCGGAACTTGGCACGACGACGCCACACCGCAAGAAAGACCTTTCGCCGGAACCCGAGGAAGATCCGATTCATGGGGCGAAGTTCGAGCCGGAGAGCCGGCTGGCCGAGCTGGCGTCGGGCGAACGGGCAAAAATCAACAGTTCGCACCATCAGGCCATCCGGAAGCCGGGAAAGAATCTGCGGGTCACGGCCCACTCGCCAGACGGAATTATTGAGGGCGTGGAGTGGGCGGGCGATGCGAATTGGGTCGTTGGTGTACAGTGGCATCCGGAACGCATGTTTGGCGATGCTTTCTCTGAACGGCTGTTCCGTGATTTCGTGGCCGCGGCGCACGGCGCTGTTGTCCAAAAGACGTAGGCGTTCGCATTTCGATTTTTGTTTTTTCAAATCGTTGGGGGACTGGATGATTTCACTCGCAGGCAAGGCGGCACTCATTACCGGTGGTTCGCGCGGAATTGGCGCGGCGGCCGTCAAACTCTTTGCGCAGGCCGGCGCGGACGTAATCTTTAGCTACAACAAAGCCAAGGACGCCGCTCTGCAAGTTGAGCAGGAAGCCAAAAAACACGGAACGCGGGTCGAAGCGTTTAAGGCGGACGCGGGACGCCACACGGACAACAAGAAGCTGGTGGATCAGTGTATCGCGAGGCTCGGACGATTGGATATTGTTATCGCCAACGCGGGAATCTGGAATATCGAGGACCTGCCCATCGAAAACATGAGCGAGAAGCAATGGGATGAAATGATGCGGGTGAATCTGAAAAGCGTGTACTCGATTATTCATTTCAGCGTGCCGCAGATGATCAAGCAGAAGTCCGGCAAGATTATTCCCGTTACTTCAACGGCGGGGCAGCGCGGCGAGTCGTTCCACACGCACTATGGCGCGAGCAAGGGCGGCGTGATCAGTCTCGTCAAAGGGCTGGCGGTGGAACTTGCCAAGCACAATATTCTTGTGAATTCGAT